>JBAOIR010000037.1:0-59560 GCA_037045585.1 Microthrixaceae bacterium | reverse complement strand
TGGAGTGCTCGCTCCCCCTTCGCCGCTTGTCGGTGCAGCGTTCCACGCCGCCACCGCCGGGGCGGACGCCGTCGACGACCTCGAGGAGGTCGACGGGTGCTGGCTGGAGTCCGCGGACGGCACCGGGAGCGTCACGACCGGTGGCCTCCACGTCGAGGCCCTGGTGATCACCGATGCGGTCCGGGGGGCATCGGGTGGGTCCGGTCGACCTGGACGTCGCTCCGGGCGAGGTGGTCGCGGTCGTCGGACCGACCGGTTCGGGGAAGTCGACGGTCCTCGCCGCCGTCACCGGTGACACGCCGATCGGTTCGGGGAGCGTCGAGGTCGGCGGCGTGTCGATCGGCGACCTGTCCCGAATGACGGAGGGCGGCGATCGTCGTGATCCCCCAACATCCCGCAGCACTCGGTGCGACCGTGGACGAATCCGTTGCTTGGTTGCTCCACGTCGACGACCGACGGCCGTCGTGCGGCGCTGGCCGCGGTCGGCCTCGACCACGCCGAGGCGTGGGCGGCCCGGAGAACTGTCGGGCGGCGAACGCCAGCGACTCGCCGTCGTGGGCGCTGCTCACGGCGAGGATGCGGCATGTCGACGTCCTGGTCGTGGACGAACCGACCGCGCACCGACGCCGAGCGGGTCGCCCTCGTCGTCGACGGACTCCGCTCGGTCGCCGACCACGGCACTGCGGTGCTGATCGTCACGCACGACCCGACCGTCATCGCCGGCGCCGACCGGGTCGTCCGCCTCACCGTGGTCGCAGCCCACTCCCCGATGGCACCGACGGGTCCGACGGCGCCCGCCGACCTCGGTCACGTGTCGGGCGGCCCAGCACCCGGTCGCCCCGACGACCGTGCCGCCCCTCCCGACTGCTGCCCGAGCCGATCGCCGTTGACACCGCCGCCGGCGCCGCCGACGCCGGCGCTGGGGGCACGGTCGGCGACCTCGCCTGGTTCGGTCGGCTCGCTCCGGCGTCGCGGACGGATCGCCGGCGCCCGGGGGCTCGGGATCGCGGCAGAAGCGTGCACCATCGGGCTCGCCGGCACGGCCGCCTGGCTCATCCTCAGGGCGGAGCACCCGTCGTTCGCCGACCTCGCCGTCGTCGCCGTCGCCGTGCGGGCGTTCGGGGCCCGGCAAGGGTGTCCTCCGCTACGCCGAACGACTCGCGTCCCACGACGCAACACTGCGGCGGCTCGGCGGGATCCGCGCCACCGTCGTCGGACAGTTGGGTCGGCTCGTCCCGGCGGGCCTGCCCCGCACCGGGCGGGGGGAGATGCTCTCGGTGGTCGACGACGTCGACCGGCTGGGCGATCTGGAGCTTCGGATCGTCGGACCGGCGATCAGTTCGGCCACCGTCGCGGCAGCGGCCGTCGTCGGCGTGGCGGTGGTCGCCGGCCCGGCCGGCCGCCGTGGTCCTCGCTGCGGCGTTGGCGATCGCCGCCGTCCTCGTGCCGCTCTGGGTGGGCCGGCGGGCGCTCGGCTCGGCCGCACCACTCGTCGCGTCGAAGTCAGCGGTGGCGACCCGGCTACTCGACCTGGCGGAACACTCCGGGGAGATCGCTGCGCTGGGGGCCACCGCCCACTGGGCCGAACCGATCGCCGTCGCGACCGTCGAGGTCACGTCCGTCGAGCAAGCGCGGGCGCACCGCAGCGGCAGCATCGGGTCTCCTCGCCGCGCTGGGCCCGTGGACCGCGGCCGCGACGGCGGCCGTCGTCGGCGGGCCTGCAGCCGGGATGTCGGGTCCCGCCATCGGCGTTGCGGTTCTGCTCCCCTTGGCCGTGATCGAGCTCGTCACGCCGTCGGTCGCCGGCGCGGAGTCGATGTCGGTCGTGGCGGCCTCGGCCTCGCGGTTGCGCGCGCTGTTGACGCGGCCCGATCCTGCACCCGAGCCACACGATCCGGCCGCGGCGGGGCCGAACGCCGACCTCGCGCTCGACGACGTCTCGTTCTCGTGGCCCGGCGGCCCCCCGGTGCTGACCGGCCTCGACCTCGCACTGCCGGGAGGGCTCGCGGCTCGCGGTGCGTGGACCGAGCGGGTCGGGAAAGTCGACCCTCGCAGCGGGACTCGTGGCGTTCCTCGTCCCCGCCGACGGCGAGTACACGGTCGGCGGTGTCGACTCGACGGCGCTCGGGGGTGCACAGGTCCGCCGGTCGGTGACGTGGTGCACCCAGGACCCGTGGCTCGCCGACACGTCGATCCGGGAGAACCTCCGGATCGCCGCCCCCGACGCCCGCGACGACGAGCTCTGGGCCGCCCTCGACGCCATGCGCCTCGGCGACTGGGTCCGGGAGATGCCACAAGGGCTCGACACCTTCCTCGGCCGGGCGGCAACGACGGCGAGCGGCGGCCAACGGCACCGGCTCGCCCTCGCCCGCGTGTTGCTGAGCGACCATCGGGTCGTCGTGCTCGACGAACCGGCGGCGCACCTCGACGCCGACACCGCCGGTGCGGTCCTGCACGACCTCGTCGACGGCCTGGCAGGACGCTCGGTGGTCGTCATCGGCCACGGCGACACCGACCTCGGGTTCGACGCCATCTTCCGGACGGACGCGCCGGTGCGCTGAACCGCTCGGTGGGTACCGGCCGGTCAGGCGTGGAGATCGAGCAGCATCACGTCGGGAGACATGAGCCGGAGCCGTCGCAACGACAACGGACGGGTCACCTCGGCAGCCGCCGCGGCACGCATCGCGGCTGCGGCCGGCTCGGTGATCGACGCCAGCTCGGTGCGGTCGGCCGTGGCTGCGTCGGGCCGTCCGGCCGCGGCGTGCACCCGGGAGCGGGTGAGCAGCAGCTGCGCCCGCACGACCGGCGTCCCCTCCAACCCGAGCGCCACGTCGAGGTGGGTGCGGGCGTCGTCGAGGTCGCCGTCGAGGACCGCCAGGTACGCGACCATCGCGTGGAATCCCGGCTCGGTCGGGACACGGTCGCACAGGTCGACGAAGCCGGCACGGACGACATGGGGCGCGTCCCGGTCGAGCGCGCCCTGCACGACCGAGCTGAACCGGTGGGCGACGTCCACGTGGTGGTCCGGGACGGGTTCGCCACGATGTGTGCGGCCACGTCGAGGGCCGAGTTCGCCCGGCTCGGCGACGATGCCGACCTCGCCGTCCCACGACCACGGGACTCGGAGATAGGGGCCCAACCCGCTCGGCGCCCGACCCACCGAGACGCGCATGACCGCCTCGGCGGGGTCGGCAACGATCGACGCGACCGAGACCGGCGAGACCACGCTGGTGCCCGAGAGACGGACGACGTCGTCGGACCGGTCGACCAGGCCCGGGGCCCCGTAGTCGCCCAGCAGATCTTCCAGCGCATCGGCGTCGATGCCCCCCGACTGCTTCGCGACGAACGCCTCGAGTTGAGCGAACCGGTTGTCCGAATCGAGGGCGAATGCATGGCTCGTCGTCACCTCGCGACGGCGGAGACCGGCGTCGAGGTAGCGGTTGGTGCACGACAGGTGCTCGGCGGGCCCGGGCTCGGTGAGTGCCACGTGCGGACCGGCGAGTTCGACGACGACCGCCGATCGTTCGGCTGCCGAGGAGATGAGCAGGCCCCACGATGACGACGCTCCGAGCCGGCGGGCGCAGGCCACCGCGGCCTCGGTCGTGTCCGACGACCGGATGATCTCGTGCCCGAGGTCGATCACCGACGGGCCCGACCAACGGACGTCGCGATGGAAGCGAGTGTGCACCGTCAGCGTGAGGCCCGCCTCGTTCCAGCAGGTGATGCCCGGAGCATCCACACCGTTCGTCGTGACGAACCCGTATCGCAGACCGTCCACCGGCTCGCAGAACACGATCGTCGGGGCGAGGTCCCAGATGGTTGCACCCGGGAAGTCGAAGTTGCGGGCGTGCAGCAGGTCGCCGCTCGTGGTTGCTCCGCCCCACACCGCAACGCTCGAGCACATCGCCGCTGCAGCGACCTCGGCATGGTGGAACATGGAAGTGCGGCCGATGGTGCCGACGGCGTTCTGCAGCACGTCCATGACGAACACGGCGTCGACATCGGCGTCGGATCGGCCGAGGGGCTCGAACCCGGCCTCGGTGCGAGCAACGAACTCGGGGAACCGTCGGGTCCGTTCGCGGTGCAACCTGCGGCGCTGCACGGCGAAGACGGCGTCGGCGGCGCGCTCGACGCCGTGTCGCACCGCGAACGGGAGCCCCGCCGCCACCATGCGGGCCGCCATCGTCGGGCGGTCGGCGTAGAGCTGGAGCGCGGCTTCGTGCCGCCCGGCCTCGGAGCAGTATGTCCCGAACTGCCGGCCCATCTCCGCCTGCGAGCCTCGGAGCCGGAGCACGAGCGGCTCCTTCTGCGCCGGCAACCCGTCACGGCCGTGGTCTGATGTCTGCTCGCGCACGCCAGAGCCTGCCACGCGGCGGAGGTACCCGGCCTGTCCCGACGGCGCCTGATAACTTCGTCGAACCAAACAGGGGGGATCTCTCATGTCAACGATTCATTCACGCTCGCGCGCCGTTCTGGTGCCGTTGATGGTCGGCCTCGCCGCGCTCGTCGCATCGGCATGTGCTCCGGAGCCGTCCTACCCGCCGTACTACGGCATCTACTTCTACCCGCCGTCGGTCGGCTACATCGGCAAGCAGTACACCCCGACCGCCACGGCGACGTCGGGCCTGCCGGTGGTGTTCACGCTCGCCGCATCGAGCACCGGCTGCTCGCTGGTCGACGGCGTCGTGACCTACGAGTCGCTCGGCAGCTGCGTCATCAACGCGAACGAACCGGGCGACGCCACGCACGCCGCGTCCGCACAGATTCAGAAGACGATCTCCGTCCAGAACTGCCCGCCCCTGCGCGCCGGCGTGTGGACCGGTCCGCTGGGCTTGTCGGCCACCGTGAACGTGTACGGCTCGAACTTCGTCGGCACCGTCGACCTCACGTCGCTCGGTTTCGGCGTGCAGACATTCGGCGGCAGCGTGGCCTGCGAGGTCGCGAGCATGACCTTCAACTCCACACCGCTGCAGGGCTACCTGTCGCCCGACGGGTCGACCCTGTCGAGCAACTACAACGGCATCGACATCGTCCTCAACGCTCCGCAGGCTCCGCCGGCGTAGCGGCAATCGATCACGCTTGCCCCCGGGTGGTGCCGCTGCGGCGGCCCATCCGGGGGTGTGATCAGGGTGCGAAGACGGTGCAGGTCTGCACGACGGCCACCGTGGTGCCGGCGGCAACGGTCACCATCGGAGCGTCGCACTCCATGTAACCCGGCGGGTCGGCTGCTGCGATGACGTAGGTGCCGGGAGCGACGTCGACGACCGCTCGGCCATCGGCGCCGGTGGTCACCTGGTGGATCACGTCACGGCGCTGTCGCACTTCGATCGCCGTCGAGGGCGACGAGGTGTGGCACCACGGCTCCCCCGGCGGCGGGATCACGCCGCCACACCACGTGAGCTGTGTGGTGATGTCGAGCTGGGTCGGCGGCGCGGGTGACTCGGGCGCGCATCCGGCGAGCACAACGAGCGCGCCCACGGCTGCCCCGAACCCACGAACCCGGCGACGCCGTCCCTCGGTGATCATGGGCCGCAGCGTATCGGTCGGCTCAGGGGGTGTGCTGACGATCGAGCGCCGTCAGCCCGACTTCCGGCGTTTCGGCTTGAGTCGTCCGAGCGTGACGAGGAGTTCTCCGACCGTGTGATCGTGCTCGAGGGGATGCCGCAGCGGCTCGTCGGGGTGCACCTCGTAGCGGTTGCGGCGGCCTTCACGGACCTTGCTGACATACCCATCGGCAACGAGATCGGCGACGATGGCCTGCGCCGCGCGCTCGGTGATGCCGACCTTGGACGCGATGTCACGCCCACGGATGTCGGGCTCCTCGGCCACGCAGACCAAGACGTGCGCGTGGTTCGTGAGGAAGGTCCAGCTCGACCGCCCCTCCAACTCGTCCATTCGGTGATCTCCTGATGTCGAGTCCGGACGACGCGACTCACGAATGATAACTCCGATGTTCCGCAGCGCAGTCGTCAGCCGACGTCGTCCGGGCTCGGCGTGCCGTCGTTCCACGGCCGTTCGAGACCAGCCGCCATGGCGTGGTAGCCGCCGTCGACGTGCAGGATCTCGCCGGTGATGGCTCGTGCCATGTCCGAGAGCAGGAAGCAGACGGCGTCAGCGACCGGTGCGGGGTCGCGGACATCCCAGCGCATGGGCGAGCGTGCCTCCCACGCCGCAGCGAGCAGTTCGAAGTCGGGAATCCCACCGGCGGCCCGGGTGTGCAACGGACCCGCGGCGACGAGGTTGCTCCGGATCCCGCTGGGCCCGAGGTCGCGAGCGACGTAGCGGCTCACCGCTTCGAGGGCGGCCTTGCACACACCCATCCAGTTGTAGACGGGCCACGCCCCGGCGGCGTCGAAATCGAGCCCGACGATCGAGCCTTCGCCCGGAGGCGCGAGTTCGGCGAGGACCTTCGCGAGCGAGGCGTAGGAGTGCGCTGACGTGTGGAAGGCCTGCTGGACCGAGGCTGCGTCCGCTGCCAGGAAGTCACCGGCCAGGGCCGCCCGGGGGGCGAATGCGACGGCGTGGAGCACACCATCGAGTCGGCCCCAGCGGTCGCGAAGGTCGGCAGTGAGGCGCTCGAACTGGGCCGGCTGGGTCACGTCGAGTTCGAGCATCTCGATCGGGTGTCCGAGCTCGGACGCAGCCTCGCTCGCCCGCTCTCGATCGCGATCGAAGGAGGTGAGGATGATCTCGGCCCCGTGGGACAGGGCCGCAGCCGCGGTGGCGAACGCGATCGAGTCGGTGGTCACCACGCCGGTGATCAGGAGTCGCTTTCCGCCGAGGAGTGTCATTCGGAGCCCCCGGCGACGATCCGGTCCTGTTCCTCGGCGAGGGCACGACGTCGCTCCCGGTCCGCCTCGAGGAGGGGGACGAGGCGGGGATCGGCGAGCGCGAGGATTCGTGCGGCCAGCAGCGCTGCGTTGCGGGCACCGCCGATCGAGACGGTGGCGACGGGCACACCAGCCGGCATCTGCACCATCGAGAGCAGCGAGTCCATGCCGTCGAGATGGCGCAACGGCACCGGCACGCCGATCACGGGGAGGTCGGTGATCGCTGCGAGCATGCCCGGCAGGTGGGCGGCGCCACCGGCTCCGGCGATGATGACCCGTCGACCCCGGCTCGCCGCCGACGCGGCGTAGTCCATCATGCCCTGGGGCGTCCGGTGGGCCGACACGACCCGGATCTCGGCGGAGATGCCGAACTCCGAGAGGACGTCGGCAGCAGGCCGCATCGTCTCGAGATCCGACGAGCTCCCCATCACGATGCCGACGAGCGGTTGCCCGGTCATGAGCGCTCCCCCACTGGGCTGGCCGTGCCGTTGAGTCGATCGGCCACCTCGGCGACCGAGCGGGCCTCGTCGACCGTTGCGCCGAGCGCGGTGACGTGGCCGAGCTTTCGGCCGGCACGTGGCTGCTTGCCGTAGAGGTGGACGTGGGCGCCGGTGACCTCGAGCGCCTCGGCGAGGCGTTCGGTCGGTTCGTGGGACTCCGGCGAACCGACGACGTTCCGCATCGCCGCGGCCGGAGCCCGCAGCTCGGTGCTGCCCAACGGGAGATCGAGGATCGCCCGCAGGTGTTGTTCGAACTGGGAGGTGACACACGCTTCGATGGTGTGGTGGCCGGTGTTGTGCGGCCGGGTGGCGAGCTCGTTGACGAGCAGTTCGTCGTCGACGAGGAACAGTTCGATGGCCATCACCCCGACGAGTTCGACCGCTGTCCGCCAGTTCGACGGCGAGGCGCCGAGCTGCGTCGGCGACCGCTGCGGGGACGGCGGCCGGACAGACGACCTCGACGCACATGCCCTCGCTCTGGACGGTCGACACCAACGGGTACGTCACCGAGTCGCCGTTGGGACGACGGGCCACCATGATGGCCAGTTCCTGATCGAAGTCGACCAGTTCCTCGACGACGATCACCGGACCGAGGAGGGCGGCGGCCGCCGCCTCGTCACCGGGTTCGACGACGCTGACCCCGCGTCCGTCGTAGCCGCCGCAGGCGGCCTTCGCCATGACGGGCCACCCGTACCGGTCGCCGAAGCCCACGATCCCGGCGGCGTCGCTCACGATCTCGAAGCGCGGCACGGGGAAGCCGAGGTCGTCGAGGCGAGCCCGGGAGTCGGCCTTGTCGAACGCAAACCGGCAGGAAGCAGACCCGGGAGCGACCGCCACCCCCTCGGCCTCCAGCGCCTCGACCAGCTCGACGGGGATCCGTTCGTGGTCGAACGTGACCACGTCGACCCCTCGACCGAAGGCGACGAGTGCCGTCAGGTCGTCCACGTCGGCGACGACGACCGAGGCCCCGACCGCCGCCGGACAGCCCGGGTCGGGATCGAGGACGGAGAGCGACACTCCGAGCCGAGCAGCGGCGCCGGCCGTCATTCGGGCCAACTGGCCGCCTCCGACCATGCCGACCACCGGTCGTCTCCGACCGTCGGGCCCTGTAGATGCATCCCGCAACATGCGCCTCACGTTACACGTTTGCGACTTCATGTGTTCCAAACCGCCTTTCGTCGCCCTTTCGTTGCTCGACTATTGCCGAAGTCTGTTTCGCGTGTCATATTACACGTATATGGATACGTTCATCGCCCTCTCGATCGTCATCGTCCTCTGGACGTCCGCTCTCGTCGGCTCCGTGATCGGCCGGCGTCACCGGTACCGCGCCGTGGCACTCCAACGGCTCGGGGGCGGTCTCGGCGTGGCGCTCGCCACGATCGCAGCGGCCACCTCCGATCACGCCGGGGACGGCCTGCTCGACCTCGACCGCTTCGGAACCGGCATCGCGGTGTTCGTCACGACCATGTCCGTCGTGGTTACGACGTTCGCCGGGCGATCACTGGCCGCCGACGCCCGGGCCGACCGCTTCTTCGTCGCCGCCAACGCCCTCACCGGATCGACCGTTCTCCTGGCCTTCGCCGGGCGACCGTGGCTGATGGCGGCCGCCTGGCTCGCGGTCAGCGCCTCGACGGTCGCGCTCATCGGCTTCGACGGGCGGCCCGGCGCCCGCACCGCCGCCCGGCGTGCCGCGAGGGCCTTCGCCGTGGGCGACATCGGCGTTGTCCTCGCGTGTGTCGTGGCGACCCTCGCCACCGCCAACACGGCGGCGACCGGCAGCATCGCTTCCACCGTCGCAGCGCTCCGCACCTCGGGCACCTGGCTGCCGCTGGTCGTCGGAGCGGCGATCCTCGTCGCAGCGCTGGCCCGGTCGGCCCAGTTGCCGTTCTGCGGCTGGCTCGCCACGTCGGTCGAGGCGCCGACACCGGTGTCGGCGATGCTGCACGCCGGTGTCGTCAACGGTTCGGCCATCCTCCTCATCCGCTGGCACCCGCTCCTCGCCACCTCCACGGCGATCACCATCGCTGCCGTCCTGGCAGCAGTCGCCGGCATCGTGCTCGGCATGGCGGTCGGACGCACACGACCCGACGTCAAGAGTGGCCTGGCGTGGACGACGGTCGCACAGATGGGGTTCATGGTGCTGCAGTGCTCCCTCGGCCTCGTCGGACCCGCAGTGGTGCATCTGATGGCTCACGGTGCGTTCAAGAGCTCGCTCTTCCTCGGCGCCGGCTCGGGGCTCGACGACGGCGGCCGCCACCGCCATCCCCGCAGTGCCCGCCCAACCGCAGCCGTGCTGGCATGCGCCGGAGCAACGGCGTCCGGCATCGTGGCGCTGGGCCTGGCCCTCGTCCGACCGCACTTCCTCGATCACCCCGCCGCCGTCCTCCCCGTGGCGTTCGCCGGGGTCACGGTCGCCTACGGCTTCGCCCAGTGGTGGGCCCGGACGCCGCAGATGTCGTGGCAAGGTCGACTCCTGCCGATCCCGGCCGTGGCGCTCGGATTCACCGCGCTGACCGGGCTGTCGTCAGCGGTCGACGGGTGGGTTGCACCGGCGGCGGGAGCGGCCGCACCACGTGGCGCTGTCTGGTTGGCGCTCGGGGCGATCATGGTCGTGGCCGGGATCACCACAGCATCGGGTCCGATCGCTCGACGGCACGGGGGGCTTGGGCGTCGCGCCTGGATGCTCGTCGCGGCCGCCTCCGCCCCGACGGCGAACCTTCGTCGCCAGTCGTCGGCGACGGCATTCCACGGAGCGCGGCACTCGAGTGCCGACGACGCCCGCCGGGCCCGCATGCGGTCGACGATCGTTCGGGCCACCAACGGCGTCGCTCCGTCGTGGCCCCTCGAACGTTTCGTGGCGACCAACCCGCTGGTCGCGTCCGAACACCTCCCGATCGAACGGGCGGTCGAGCTCGCCGCCGCCGAACGGGGAGTCCGTGCCGAGCTCAACGAGCTCAGCTACCGGGCACGGTATGAGGAGGGCCGGATCTCGGCCGCCGAGCTCCGGCGTGCAGCGCGTGACCACCTCACCGACACCGGGGACGAGCCGGACGACCACGACGTCGATCAGCTGATCCGCGAGCTCCTGCATTCCCCGGCCGTCGACGTCCCCACGATCCGGCCCGTCCTGCTCAGCGAGTGGCACGATCTCGGCGACGGCACGTCATGGGCCGACACGGTGGACGAGCTGTCCTCGTGGTGGTGCGCCGCCCATCTGAGCGATCACCCGGCGTCGCCGATGCCGGGCCGCGAGGGTGGCCTGTACGCGAGCTGGACGTCGCTCGTGCGTCACGATCCCCGGCCGGCGCGCCGCATCGGCGCGTCGTTCGCCCAACTGCTCGCGGTGCTACCCGAGCGATCCGACGACGCCGTGATGCGCCTCCTCATCGAGCTCGGCATCGACCGGCCCGATCACGAGGAGTACCTCCGCCGGCATCTCCATCGGCTCCCGGGATGGACGGCAGCGATGCTGCGTTCGTCCGGCGCCGATGGCGACGACCTGGTCGATCTTCTGGCGATCCGACTCGCGTACGAGGCGGCGTTGTTGTCCGGCAACGACGCCCGCCGGCTCGCTCGACGGACGGCCGCCGCCCACGTCACCGAGCATGCCGAACCGGCCGGCGCAGCGCGCCTGGCCATCTGGCGGGACGCGTTCGAACGCCGCTACCGCGACGACCTCCTGTCGTCGCTCGCCACGACCGAATCGACTCCGGGTCGGTCCACGCCGCGGCCCGGGGACCGCGCTCCGGCGCAGGTCGTGTGCTGCATCGACGCCCGGTCCGAGGGACTTCGTCGACACCTCGAGGGGACCGGCCCCTACGAGACCATCGGGTTCGCCGGGTTCTTCGGGCTGGCGATCGCCGTCACCGATCTCGATGCTCCCGATGCCGTGGCCTCGTGTCCCGTCATCGTCGAGCCGCAGGCCGCCGTCGTCGAGGTCGGGACCGAACGACACGACCGGGGGATGGCGGGGCTGCACGCGATTCACGAGGTGTTCGCAACGACGAAGCGCTCGACCGCGGCGCCCTTCGCCCTCGCCGAGACGTTCGGATGGGTCACCGGTGCAGTGAGCGCTGCCCGAACCGTGGCGCCGGCGACCCACGCCGCCGCGGCGCGGGCGGTGCGCCGGGCCATTGCGCCCGAGTCGCCGACGACCATGACGCCCGACCCGAACCGGTGGTGGACGACCGACGAGCAGGTCGCAGTGGCAACGTCGATCCTCCGGACGACCGGCATCTGGCACAACCCCGCACGGCTCGTGGTGCTGTGCGGCCACCGGAGCGCTCACGTCAACAACCTCCACCGTTCGGCACTCGACTGCGGCGCTTGCGGCGGGCGGGGCGGAGGCAACAACGCCCGAGTCGCAGCGAACCTCCTCAACGATCCCGCGGTGCGCGCCGGACTGGCGGCAGCCGGGCTCGCGTTGCCCGACGACACGTGGTTCGTCGCCGCCGAGCACGACACGACATCGGATCGGGTCTCCGTCCTCGATCGTGGTCTCGTTCCCGCATCCCACCGCACCGACCTCGCCCGGGTCGAAGCCGACCTCGCCGTCGCTGGCTTCCACCTCGCTGCCGAACGCGGCAACGCGTTGCCGACGGGCGTCGGCGCACTCGTCGGGCCGCGGCCCGACCGTGTGCGGCGCCGGGGCCACGACTGGGCGCAGGTCGTCCCGGAATGGGGCCTGGCCGGCAACGCCGCGATCGTCATCGGACCTCGGGCACTGACGGCACCGCTCGACCTCGAACGTCGTGCGTTCCTCCACTCCTACAACGCGGACGATGACACCGACGGCGCGATCCTCGAGGCGATCCTCGGCGGTCCACTGGTCGTCGCCCACTGGATCAGCTCGCAGTACCGGCTCTCGACCATCGACCCCGACGGTCTCGGCGCCGGCACCAAGACGGCGCACAACCTGGTGGGTGGCGTCGGTGTGATCGAGGGGGCGGGCGGCGACATCCGTCTGGGTCTGCCCGCCGAGTCGGTCGGCATCGCCGGCACCAGCGTGCACGATCCGATGCGCCTCCTCGTCGTGATCGACGCCGAGACCGCCGGGGTCGACCGGGCATTGAGTTCGGTTCCCGCGGTCGCACAGCTGGTCGACAACGGTTGGATCCGCGTCGCTGCCCGTACGTGCGGCGCCGGAGACGAGCCGACGTGGGCGCTCCGTCGTCGCGGTGGAGGCTGGAGCCGGTGGCACCCCTCCGAGGCGGAGGATCACCCGGCGGCCGACGACCGACCCGACGTCGCTCTCCCGATGCTCACGGCGTCGACCTGACCAACCGCGCCGAACCAACGAGCCACCGTGACCGCGATCCTCCGGGGTCACGGTGGCTCGCCGCGACTCCCCCGACGTCGGTAGTCTCCGGCGATGGCCCGCTACGACTTCCGATGCCGCTCCTGCGGATCCACCTTCGAGGTGGAGCGCCCGATGGCGCAGGCGAACGACCCGGCACCCTGCCCCGACGGCCACGACGACACCGTCAAGCTCCTGAGCCTCGTTGCGATCGGCGGCCGGGCCGGCGCCGGTCCAGCGCCTGCCCCCAGCGAACCGATGACGGGCGGCGGATGCTGCGGCGGGGGCTGCCACCCCCACTGACCCGCTCTGGCGCGGATCTAGCCGGCCGACCGGGTCACGTCCGCCACGACCGCTGCGGTCAGCCCGACGAGATCGCCCACGTCGACCTCGACCTCCACCCCGAGGGCGCCACCTCCGGTCATCACCGAGCGAACGTCGGCGATGGCGGCGTCGACGACCACCCGCACGTCCGGCGACACCCCCAGCGGCGTCACGCCGGTGACCGGGTACCCGACGACTGTCTCGAGGTCCTCGCGAGGCGCAACCTCGTAGCGGGTTCCGAGGACGGCGCCGACCTTGGCGAAGTCGAGCTTCGCGGTCGCTGGGCAGACGACGATCGCGTGAGCGTCTCCCCGTTGCGCCCGCAACAGGAGCGACTTGGTGATCCGGCCGACGTCCCAACCCAGCGCTGCGGCGAAGTCGTCGGGGCTGCGGATCGGTCGGTCCATCTCGTCGTGGCGGACGGCCCGCCATGGTGCCGATGCCGCCGACAACGCCCGCTCGACCGACGGGTGGACGCCCGTCTCGTCGCTCATCGGTGGGGCGCTTCGTCGGCGACGCGCGCTGCGAGGAAGTTGACCGTGTGACGCGGCATCGCCGGAGCGAAGACCTCGAGGTACTTCTGCACCCAGGCGGTTCGACTGACGAGGAACGGGAGATCCGACGACACCAGGCGCCGGATGGCGATGGCCGGCACGGGCGCGGCCCAGAGGACGGAAGTCGGGGCTCCACAGCCCGGGTTCGGCGTGGTGCGGGTGGAACTGCCCCACCATGAGTTCCTCGGTGATGAACTGGTCCTTGAGCCGGCGCTGCAGGTGGTCGATCTCCTCGGTCGACACCGGGTCGCACTGCGGCAACGAGAGGAGGATGCACGCATTCCGCTCGGGGCTCAGCACCCCCTGCAGGCTGACGAACCACTCCTTGTAGACCGCGATCTCATCGGCGATCTCGTCGATGTGGTCGAACGGCACATCGATCTCTCCGAGGAGGAACAGGCCTTGCTCGATCGCCGTGCGGGCGTAGGGGCACACCGGCCCGGCCCGACCGAGGTCCTCGTGGGACCGACAGAGGAACGACGACGCCCAATTCGACAGCGTGGTCAGGCGTTCGTACTCGGCCCGCTCGATGCCCATCCCGAGCGCCTCGGCCTCGTCGGCGAGATCCAGGGCATCGAACAGGCGTCGTGTGTTGTGGACCAGCAACGACGTGCCTTTCGAAAGGGTGTGACGAGCTAGGTAATTCTCCCATATGCAATCAGTGTTCGGCAACGACAACGGGGGATCGACCCCCGCTGGACAGTGCCGTCGTCCCCGTGCACACTGCGGTCACCGGCCCGATCGCGTCCCCCGGATCGGGGGCCACCCCGAAAGCTCCGTCATGTCCGACCAGACCGCCACCATTCGTCAGGTACTCGCCGATCACGGCCGACTCTCGGCGGCCGTCGACGCCCTCGGGGACGCCGACAGCCTGTTCGACGCCGGGCTCAGCTCCCACGCCGCCGTCAACGTCATGCTGGCGCTCGAGGACCACTTCGACGTGGAGTTCCCCGAGCGGTTCCTGAAGCGGGCGACATTCGAGTCGGTGACCAGCCTCCAGGGCGCTCTGACCGAGATCCTGCTCCCCTGACGTTCCTCGCCGCTCAGTCGGCGGACAGGATGTCGTCGAGCACGCGGGAGCGGGTGGCCCCCGACGGAAGGTGGCCCAACCCCTCGTACCGTCGAACCGTCGGCAGACCACGCCGCACGAAGGGCGACCTCGACGCCTCGACGCGGTCGCGGTAGTACCCGCTCCCGCGATCCTCCTCGGCGAAGACGAGCGTGACGTCGACACCGGCGCGCCGGTGTCGACGGATCCAGCGCAGGGTCGGGCTCGGGAGCGGATGGGAGAACTGGACCCGCTTGACCACCCGACGGACGTTCCGGCGCTGGCCGATCGACGCCAGCACCTGCTTGGAGGGCGGAAGATCGGGCCAGGGGCGCCGGTGCAGGAGGCGATGCCGGATGAACAGCTGGAGGTTGATGCCGACGATCCGCCGAACGGCGGGGTGCGGTGCCATTTGCACGGCGGACCAGGCACCGGCGCAGAACGCGACGAGGACGACGTCGTCGTGCCCACGACCGGTGACGTGGTCGATGGCGTCGGCGATCTCGGCGGGAGCGCCGGGGTCGTAGAAGTCGGCCCACCCGTCGCCGGGTCGGCGGGGGCTGGTGCCGAAGCCGGCCAGGTCGAACCGGAGGCACGTGCGGCCGCGAGCTGCAGCGCGGCGGGCGAAGTCGGGAAAGAGTCGTCCGGGACCGAGCGCCGTGATGGCGACGTACGCGGGGCCACCGACCTCGGCGTCGACCGTCGCCGGTTCGCTGAGGATCCCGCTGAGCCCGAGCCGGCCGAACCGCACGATCGTCTCGCGGATCACCACCCCGTCGTGTTCGAACTCCTGGCGGCGCGAGCCGCGTACGTCGGGGCGGGTCACGCCGGGCGGGTGTGTGACCTCGCTCGCGTCGCGGAACGGTCGGCGGATCGCAGCGATCACGGTGGGGATGTCCGCGAACGGCGCGATCATGCCGTCGGCGGCGGAGAACAGCCAGTCGTCGGTGCCGGCGGCCTCCACGCGGTCCACGGGCACCTCGGCGAGCGGGGTCGGGGTGAGATCGATCGCTGCGAGGCGATCGGGGACGTCGACGAGGCAGACGCGACTCGCCGGCTTGCCGGCGATCCGATCGACCGCCGTGCCGCGCAGCTGGTCGAGCAGGCCCGGCGGCAGGTTGTACCCGGCGATCGTCAGGCCCGGAAGGTCGGGCACGGCGGAGTCGGATGCGGCCGCCTCGATCATCTGGAGCTCACGGACGTAGCGCCGACCCGAGAGCACCGGCGCCCAGAGCACCACGAGGTCGACGGGGTCCGACGCCAACGCGTCGACCGCGATCAGCGCACCCAGACGGGTGCCCACGACGGCGACGTGCTGCAGGCCGCTCCGACGCAGATGGTCGACGGCGCATCGCACGTCGTCACCCCACTGCGCGGCGAGGTCGGGATCGCCGAGCGTGCCGGATCCCTGCGCCGTTCCCGCGAGGTCGATCACGAGCGCCGGCACCCCGACGGTCGCGAGCTCGCGGGCGAGCGTCACGAGACCGAAGTGCATCGAGTGGTACTCGTGGGCGATGCCGGGGACGAGCACCACGCCGACCGACTCGGGGGCAACGGTTCCGGTCGGCCAGAACTGCGAGGCGAGGACCGACCCACGGCCCGTGGACAGCCAGAAGTCGTCGGGCATCGGTTCGCCCGACGGTCGATCGATCGTTGCCGGTCGACGATTCACTCCGCTGCTCCACTCTCCGGTGCCGCCCACCGACACGCTCACCCTAATCTCGACCCATCACGGCATACAATGGCGCATTTCCGACGATGACCGGAGGGCCGCTCACGGCCGTCCGGAGCTGGTGAGGCCACCGAGATGTCCCCCGATGGAGTTGAGCGAACGCGGCGACTCGTCGTTGCCTTCGATGGCCGATCGACGTCACCGATGGACCTCGCCGACACGCTGCGGCCGCTTGCCGACCTGGTGTGGATCGTCGACTCGACCGATCCGACGCTTGGGTCGATGTCGCGCCTGCTCCCCCGGCTCGGCACGGTCGTCGACCGTCACGGTCGCAGCGTCGCCGAGACGGTGGACGACCTTGCGGCAGCGGTCGGGGTCGTCGACGGCGTCGTCGCGTTCACCGACGCGCAGTTGTCGTTCGCGGCCGAACTGGCCGCGGCGCTCTCCCTCCCCGGCAACCCGCCGGCGACCGTGGAACTGCTGAACGACAAGCGTGCCCAACGCGCCGCGCTGCTCGCCGCCGGACTGCCGACGCCCGGCTTCGTTCGGGTCCCGGGCGGCGTCGACCCGGCCGACGTCGTCGAACTGGTCCGCCCGCTGAGCTACCCGCTGGTGCTCAAACCCGTGCAGGGCGAGAGCAGCAGCAACGTCATCCGCGTCGGCGACGAGAACGAGTTGCTCGCGGCGTTCGGCGCGCCTCCCCTCGCCGATCGGCCCGTCGACCACGCCATCCTGGCCGAGGAGTACCTCACCGATCCGCCCGACCCGGAGCGGACGATCGCTCCGTACGTGTCGGTCGAGTCGCTCGTGATCGACGGGCGTTCCGTTCCGCTCGCCATCAGCGGCCGCTTCCCCCTCGCCGAGCCGTTCCGGGAGACCGGCGATTTCATGCCACATCCACTCGAGACCGGTGAGGCCGAGACGGTCGTCGCGGTCGCCATTGCTGCGGCAGAGGCGCTCGGGGTGCGGACGGGCGCCCTGCACACCGAGATCAAGCTCACCGCCGACGGGCCGAAGGTGATCGAGGTCAACGGCCGCGTGGCCGGCGGTGGCATCAACGCCGTGTACGCGGAACGCAACGGCGTCTCGATCCGTTGGCTCGCAGCGTCGGTGGCGCTCGGCGTGCCGATCGATCCGCCCCCGTTCGTCGCCGAGCGGTCCGACGGGCCGTTCACCTACCAGCACTTCGTGCAGCCGCCGGTCTCGGCGACGGGTCTCGTGTCGATCGGACCGACCGCCGAGCTGATCGGCCGCGACGGCATCGGTTCGGTCACCGTGAACCGCGTTCCCGGCGACGCCCTCGACTGGCGCGCCGGCAGCCAGGAGTACGTGCTTCGAGTCGGAGGAACCGCCGTCGACCAGGCAGCACTGGCCGCGGTGCCGGCGATGATCGCCGGATTGATCGAGATCACGTACGCATCGTCGCCCCTGGGCCACGACGGGGTCAGATCTGCTTCATGACCAACAGGAGCTGAGCGTTGTCGCCGAGGAAGCGAAGGTTGTTCGCCATGAGCGGAGCGCCCGTGATGTCGCGGTGGTGCCGGTCGAGCGAATACGGCGAGTCGCGCTTGTAGCCGACCAGCCCACAGATCTGCGACGCCGCGGCCACGACCTCGATCGCCAGCCTGGCCATCGACAGCTTGAGGCTGCGCAGCGCGAGGATCAGCGTTGCGTCGTCGACGGCAGCGGTGCCGTGCGCCGCGGCCTGGCGGGCGACGGCGTTGGCCATGACGCTGCGAGCCTCGGTGAGGGTGACCGCCATCTCGGCGAGGAGGGGGGCCGTCGCCGGCGTGACACCGACGGTGCGACGGGCCGACGCCCGCACGTAGCGGTGGGCGGTGGCGGCTGCCGACTCGGCGATGCCGAGCCATGCCGAGTTGAGGAGGATCACGGAGGCGCCGAGGCTCTTGTTGGCCACGCCCGCCCAGCTCACCGGCAGGATCATCGCCTCGTCCTCGTCGACGGTCAGGCGGAATCCGCACGAGCACGTGCCACGGAGCCCCATCGTGTCCCAGGTCGACGTCTGCTCGAGCGTGAACGATCCGGGCCGGCAGGCGACGATCACCTGGTCGGTCGGTTCGGCATCGGGAGCGCGGCGCGCCGTGAGCATGATGGCGTCGGCGTGGGCGCCGTAGGAGATGGCCAACGCGTCCTTCTCGAGGTGGAAGCGGCCGTCGGCACGCTCCACAGCACACACGCTCTGGCCGATGTTGCCACCGAGGCCGACCTCGGCATTCGCGTTGGCGATGAGGGTGCCGTGCTCGGCGACGCTGCGCAGCAGACCCTGGAGCTCGGGGGTGTGGCCGCATTCGACGAGGTACCAGATCTCGATCTGGTGCATGGCGAACACCAGCGCCGTCGCCGAGCAGTGCGCAGCGAACGCGCGCACCGCCGTCGCGACCTCGGCGAGCGACGCCCCACCCCCGCCGAGCTCGGTCGGGATCATCGCCGCGAGCAGGCCCGATGCCCGAATCTCGGCGACGGCTTCCTCCGGGAACCGGGCGGAACGATCGACGTCGTCGGCATGGGGGGCGGCGAACTCCGCCCCGATCTGCCATGCGCGTCGGGCTACGTCACTGTCACACCACGTCGGTGCGTCCGAGAGCACCACCGGGCGAACGGAATCGTCACGGCTCACGTCGGACAAGCTCATTGCGACAGGGTGCACCGCTTTGGGGGATCGCGCCAACCTCGATCGATCGCCGGGGCCCCGAACGGGGGAATTCCGAGATCTCGGGCATGGCCGGCCAGCGCGGGTGGGTAGGTGCCTGCAACCGACGAACCGAAAGGAACGACAGCGTGAGTGACGAGCTGCAGGGCAAGCGGGTGGCGTTCATCGTCGCCAACGACGGGGTCGAGGAGGTCGAGCTCACCGAGCCGTGGACAGCGGTTGAACGGGCTGGCGGCACCGCGGTACTGCTGGCGCCCCAGGCGGGCAAGGTGCAGGCCTACCACCACCTCGACCGTGCCGAGTCGTTCGAGGTCGACGAGTTGATCGCTGACGCAGATCCGGCCGAGTTCGACGCGATCGTGCTCCCTGGCGGGGTCGCCAACCCCGACCAGCTCCGCACCGACGAGGACGCCGTCGGGTTCGTGCGGACGTTCGCGGAGGGCGGCCGGCCCGTCGCAGCGATCTGCCATGCGCCGTGGACGCTCATCGAATCGGGCGTCGTCGCCGGCCGCCGGTTGACCTCATGGCCGAGCCTGAAGACCGACCTCCGCAACGCCGGGGCCACCTGGGTCGACGACGAGGTGGTGGTGGACGGCAACCTCATCACGAGCCGCAACCCCGACGACCTGCCGGCGTTCTGTCGCCAACTGGTGACGTCGGTGGGTTCCACCGTCGGCAGCGCCTGACCATGGAACCGCCGGCCCCCGAACTCGTCGAGGCGATCGGCAAGGCGAGCGAGGCGCAGGAGTTCGTCGAACGGGCTCGAGGCCACCTCTACTCGTTCCACCAGCTGATAGGCCACGCCGACTTCCTGTTCGGCGACGCCGCCGACATGTTGCGCGAGGCCGGCCTCGACGAGGAGGCCGAACGGTTGTCGACCGACATCGTCGGCCGGAACGTCATCGACGGACGATGGACGTTCCAGGTCGTCGACGAGTTCGACGACCTGTACTGGTCCCACACGTTCGGGTTCGTGCGGCGGCTCGAGCAGGAGCACCTCGGCGGACGGCGGCACGCGTTCGAGGCCCAGCTCAAGGACGAGCGTCGGACCCCCGGACACGAGGGTCACGATCGCCGGCCCCCGCGGGTCGTTCGCGGGGTGGGCGAGTCAGTCAGTCAGCAGCGCTGGTGACGTAGACCGTCGCCCACGGATCGCCGTCCGCCTGGACCGCGACGGCATCGAAACTCCATCCTCCGGCGTCGATGACGAACGAAGCGTGCGTGACTCGCACACCATCGAGAGTGCTCGACGTCGGGCCCGTGACCTGTCCGTTCGCGTTGCCGGCGACCGCATCGTCCACGAGCGCCTTCACGGCGGCACGCCCATCATCAGAAGACAGGACGCTGTAGGAGCCACCCGTCCCGCCGAAGATCGGAACGGTTCCCATCAGCGGTCGCGACCCAGATGGAACGTGGACTTCCTGGCCCTGTTCCTCGAAGAGCACGTCGCCTGACGATCGTTCGCTGTTGTCGACCACGGCGTTCGGCCGACGCGGCGCGGCCAGTCGGTCATCGACATTGGTAGCCGGTCCGTCATCGCTATAGCGCTGGACGGTCACCAGGAGCACGGGCGCCCCGTCGGTGGCCCACAACTGGAGATCGACCCAATCGCCGATCGGCGGTCCACCGCCCGAGAATCCTCCACCATCGAGCTGCAGCCAGGGCTGGCGATCGCCGGGGCCGTCCCCACCGCGGATGTGAACGGATCCGACGTGCAACACCTCCAGCTGCTTCGCCCACGACCGAAACACCGCCACGGGATCGTCGCCGACGACCCGATAGGCCGCTCGAAGCGATCGGGTCGTGATCGGATTCCCGTTGTAGGCGAGCGGCACCTCGTCGAACACCGCCGGACGGCCGATGGGACGGGTGCCGGCAACCTGCTTCAGCCCGAAGGGCAGCGTGACGCCGTCCGCGAAATCCACCGCTGACGATGCGCCTCTCGCAACAGGATCTCCACACGCTGGGGGAACGATCGCCACAAGCGCGCCGACAACAGCGATGAGGCCCCGTCGAATCGCTCGGCCTCGTCCCGCCTCATCGACTGCGTTCCCCGACACGGCATCACGGTAGCTGGGGCTACGCCGCGGTCGACCAGCGGATCAGGACTGTGTCGAGTACGAGACATTCGATGATCACGTTCGCCGCTTCGCTCCGAGCCGCTCGCGTAGCAGCCGAGCTCACGCAAGCCGCTGTCGCCGACCTCACGTTGCCCCGGAAGATCCGGACCGCATGGGCCCCGCTCATCCACGGCGAAGGCGACCCGACCGACCTCGTGGCGGCATCGTGAACGGGCTCACCCCGCTGCAACGACGCGCTGCTCGAATCCTCTTCGACCTCCCAGACTCGGGCGGGCGAAGTGAGTGGACTCGTCAGGTCGCGCCGCCGGCGGCGTGACGAGGCTGCACCAAGGATCGGCGGCCCGGGATTCCCACGTATCCGGAGGTCCGCGCAGACCTGGGTCAACTCCACCGGCCGGCCGAGCACCTCGTGCGCGCCGTGGGTCGTTCGCGGGGCGCGCACTTGACTCGTCAGAGCCTGTTGCGAAAACCAGGTTCTGAGGGTGCTCGCGATTTCGTGCGGCGGAGCGCATGATCGGTGGGTGGCGTACAACTTCGTGTCGGCGGATCGGTCTCAGCGGTTCCTTCTCCCACCGGACATGGCGGACTGGTTGCCCGACGATCACCTCGCCTGGTTCGTGATCGACGTCGTCGAACAGATCAACCTGGACCGGTTCCGTCGCGTGTCTATCGCGCTGATGGGCACGGCCGCCCGGCGTATGACCCGGCGGTCATGGTCGCCCTGTTGCTGTACGCGTACTGCAGCGGGGTGCGGTCGTCGCGGGTGATCGAACGCCGTTGTGTCGAAGACGTCGCGTTCCGTGTGCTCGCCGGGAACCTGTGTCCCGATCATGTGACGATCGCCCGGTTCCGGAGCCGTCACGCCGACGCGCTCGCCGAAGTGTTCATCGACTCGTTGCGCCTCTGCGCTGAGGTCGGCCTGGTCCGTCTCGGCGTTGTCGCGCTCGACGGCACCAAGATGGGATCGGATGCTTCGGTCGACGCGAACCGCACGTTGGCGGAGCTCACCAAGACCGTGACCGAGATGCTCACCGAAGCCGAAGCGACCGACCAGGCCGAAGACCAGGACCCGCCACCGGACCCGACACCCAAGCAACTGGCCGGGCGTGCCGAGCGGCTCGACCGGTTGAACGCTGCGAAGGCTCGGCTCGAGACCAAAGCGGCTGAGCGGGCCCACCGGTTCGAGGAACGAACCCGGGCGTCGAACGAAACCCGCGCCGCCAAAGGGCTTGCGCCCCGCGAGTTCCGGCCCCGGCCGCGTAGCGAAGCCCCCCAACCGAACGCGGTCGCGAATGTCACCGACCCCGAGAGCCGTCTGCTCCGCGGTCGTGGCGGTCCGGTTCAGGGTTACAACGCGCAGGCCGCATGCACTGCGGATCAGGTCATCGTCGCCGCCGAGGTGACCCAAGCGGCGAACGATGTCGAACAGCTCGCGCCGATGCTCGCCGCGACGAACACCACGCTCGCGGAGGCTGGGATCGCGGCTCGTCCTGAGACGCTCGTGGCTGATGCTGGGTACTGGCGGATCGAGAACGTGAACGGGTCGATCCCGAACGCACCGGAGTTGTTCATCGCGGTCGCGAAGCACGCGCGGCGGGGCAAGCCGCGTAAGGACGGTTCGCCGTCGGCATCGACGAGTGACGTGTTCGTCGCGGCGATGAAGGCGAAGCTGAAGTCCGATCGTGGTGGCGACATGATGCGGATGCGAAGAACGACGATCGAGCCGGTGTTCGGCCACATCAAAGACGTCCGAGGAGCTCGCCGGTTCTCCCGGCGCGGTCTCGACGCGGCTCAAGCGGAGTGGCAACTGCTGTGCGCGGCGCACAACCTCACCAAGTTGTGGCGGTTCCAGACCCGACCGGCCTGAACCGGCATCGAGTCGACCCGCAGCCCTCACGACTTCGTCGAGGCCGCCGAGAAGTTGACCGCTGAAGGTCAACTTCACACGGCCCTGAATCCACAGCCTGGCCGTTTCCGCAACAGGCTCGTCAGCGTCAACGCACCTGCGAAAACGCCGAATCCCCTGCAACTGCAGGGGATTCATGTGAGTACCCCCAACGGGATTCGAACCCGTGCCGCCACCTTGAGAGGGATTCAAGACGTGGCCGCAGCGAACGTCAGCGGACAGAACGGGCGAGATTTCGGGGGATTCCGGGACACGGCGAACGTGGGCAAGAGCGGCGGGTCAGAGCGGCCGCGGGATTTTCGCGGTATCGGCGTGGACGTCACACAGTCGTTCGGTCGCGTCATTGCTACGCAGTCTTCCGATGCCTGGCGACGGCAAACCTCCCCAGGTGGCGACGACACATCGATACTCCAACGGAATCGTGGGAGGCGTCAGGCGACAGCGACGCCTTCGGCACCCAGATGGATCTGCACCGACACACGGTCGCGCTGACGCTTGATCACACGGGCTCGGAGCGGGGGCTCGTCACCATCGCCGACCATCAGCCAGTCCCCTGGAACCGGGGCGAAGTCAGGGTCGTTTGCACGTGGGCCATGGCTGATCCAGCACTCGACCACCATATCTCCGCCGGCGGAGTTCGGGTCGAACCAGAGGTCGTAGAGCTCGGTAGCCACGTCGATCAAGCTACCGGCGGCGGTCGACCGATCCAGGTCGGATTCTCGATCGGGTCCTCGAAGTGTTGCGCACCTCGGCGAACGCTTCGACGGTCGGAGCGGCGAGCGTGACCGCATGGGGCGCATCGAGCGTTGGGAGCAGCGGGAACCAGACACGACGAGGTCTGCACCGTGAACGGGGAAGGGCGACGGCTCAGTTTCCCTCGAGGCGACGGCCGACCGCGCCACGAAAGACCGGCCCGAGATGTCAGCCCTGCAGGCCACCAGTTCGGCGGCAGCGGCGGAATCGAGCCGTCGGAACGAGCGGGGCATGCGGACCAGCTCGGAGGCCCTGGTAGTCGACCTGCAACTGCGCTCCACCACCCGCCGACGCTACTGGCCGCAGCGTTCGTCGCTCACCAAGAAGATCTTGTTGTCGACCGCCACGACCTGGCTGAGGCTGGACCGGTACGCATCGATCGGATCTCCGATGCTCAATGCCCCAGCGACACCCTCCAGCTCACCGACAAGCTCCGGATGATGCGGGATCAGACGACGATGCACGTCGGCGTTCAACAGGTTCAGGTGCGCCTGAGCGTCACTCGCCACGTCGCCGTATCCCAAGAGGTCGTCGGCGAGACCGGCGAGTGAGCAGTAGTCGTCGCCTGCCGCAGCGAGGCGCTGATCCAACTCCGGGGCAGAGTACGTCCCGCCCTCGACGGCCGGAGCTTCGACCACGTTGCCATCCGAGTCGATCGAGAACGACTTCGACCGCGCCGCCGGCACCGGTGCAGCACCGCCGTCGGTGCTGGCGCCGGGCTGGCTCGACGCCGGCTGGGAGCCGCCCGCGCCAGGGACGACAGTGGCGCCGGCCTCTGGCCCACGATTCGAGGCCAGCGATGTCGACGTTGCCTCGGTGACGCGAGAGGTGGTCGACGACGGCAACTCGGCCGCTACGTTCTTCGAGTCGCCCGACCCGCACCCGACGAGCCACACGCTGATCAGCACGAGCGCGCCCGCCCGCATAGAGAACCGCCGACCGTTCACTGCACATCCAGGCTGATCGTCACGTCGGGAGGCTGATGAAGGGTGGAGATCGCGAAGCTGACCTCGTACCCGTTCAACGTCTTCCTGCCGAGGGTCGTCGCGGTCACCTCCGACGTTCGAGCATCCGCTACCAGCTCCCAGCCGTCTGCCTCGAGACGATCGACGACGGAACTGCGAAAGTCTGCGATCGACATCGATGTCGGCAGATCGACGTCGATCGTGCGGTACACGGGAGTCTGTTGGGTCCCGATCCGTTCGCCCTTGTTCGCCCGGTCACTGCCGACCTCGACGCCAGGCGGAAGGTACGCGATCACGTCGAGGTTCTCGATCGCCTTGAATTTGGGTGATTCGTCGCCCACACACCCGGCAAGGACAACGACCGAAGCAATCGAGGCAAGAACGGCGCGTCGCGTGGTCAGAAGCACAGCTGCCGGAAGCCCAGCTCGATCGTCTGATCGGGCGCAGCCGCTTGCACATCGGCGAACGATTCGTAGTTGTAGATGCAGTTCTGTGCGGCCCGGATGTACACCTCGCCAAAGATACCGGCTGGCACTAGAAACCAACCTTGACCGTCAGAACGAGCCGACCAAAGAAGGGTCCGCGTCGCCGGGTTGTCGTTGTCGTACACCCACACGTCGGCGTCGTTGATCCACACGCCGTGCAGATCGTTGTCGAGCCAGCGCTCGGCCCCACGGCCTCGTCCCCAGGTTCTTCGGGTGGTAGAACTCGTCGGTCGACGTGGTCACGTTCGGAAACTCCCAGAGCCACCCGTCATCGTTCTGTCGGAACCTCGAGCCGTCCGGCTCGTGGCCGGCAAAGACACTCTTCGTCCTCTTGAACAGATCGATCTGCGGGCCGCCCTCGTTGTTGAGCAAGCGGGCAAGGCGTTTCTGGAACTGGTCGCCCTGATCCTGCAAAGCACGCAGCTGCTCGCCCACGCGGTAGCAGTAGCTCGGGTTGTAGTTGGCGTCGCAGTCGACGTCGCTCGGACCGTGAACGTAGGTTCCGAGGTCGAGGTAGGGGTACGTCAGCCACGTGATCCGCGAATTGCTGTTCATCCGGCTCTTCAGATCACGAAACGCGCCCAGAATGCTCGCTGCGGCGGCGGATTCTGGATCGGCAATCTGACGCTCAGCGCGCTGTACCCGGTCCTGGCACGCTCCGCCGGGCAGGTTGACCGGGTCCCACGTGAGGTTGTCCCACGGCAACGCGAAGCAATGGATCACGACATCGGCGAAACCGAGGTCGTTGCCGCCGATCGTCAGGACCACCTCATCGGCCTGAGCCAGCTGGTCCGCATGGTCGCTGGCCTGCAACTCGAGCTGATAGTTGCAGTCGACCTTCGCGTCGATGAACCGTCCACCGATCCCTCCGCGAAGTCGTACGTCAGCCGAAGCGATCACGTCGTCGTCGGTGAGACCGTCACGGCAGGCCTGAACGCCCCACGCGTACCACTCGGTTGCGGTGCGGCCGAGGAGGTCCGACTCACGATGAGTCTTCGAATACAGCTCCTGGTTCTCGGCGTAAAGATTGCGGGCTACCGCGCCACTGCACGCAAACACATCGTCGAGCTGAGCCGGCGCGCCGAGCTCATCGAGCTTCGCGACGTAGTGCTTCGCCCAGCTGTTGTTCGATCGATAGCACTTCTTCGCCCCGTAGTAGTCGCGGGCACCGGTACCGGCGGAGTACGAGTCGCCGAGTTGGATCACGTTCCACACACCATCGGTCGTCGACGCTGACGCGCGCTCGTATGAGTCCCGCGGAGTGGTGGGGTTCGCGCCAGCGTTCCCTGGTGTGGCTCAGCCCGGTTGTTCGAGTTGAGCGGGGTCAGTATCGCGGTGTGTTGAGGCCGGCCATGGAGTGTTCGGAGAGGTAGCGGCGGGCGATGGCCCACTCGTCGTGTTGGTCGGCGAGCACGGCACCGATCAGGCGGATGACGGCGGGGTCGTTGGGGAAGATCCCGACGACGTTCGAGCGCCGCTTGATCTCCTTGTTCAACCGTTCGAGCGGGTTGTTCGACCAGACCTTGCGCCAGTGCGCCCGAGGAAAGCTGGTGAACGCCAGGACGTCGGTGCGAGCGTTCCGCATCGACTCCGCGGCCTTGGGGAACCGCTCGGCGAGGGTGTCGGTGACCTCGTCCCAGCGGGCCTCAACCTCGACCTTGGTGCCGAGCGCGAAGATCGACCGGAACGCAGCAGCGACCATCTCTTGGCTGCCCTTGGGCACCACAGCGAGGAGGTTGCGGGCGTAGTGGACCCGGCACCGTTGCCAGCTGGCGCCGGTCATGCACTTGCGGATCGCGGCGGTGAGCCCGGCGTGGGCGTCGGAGATCACCAACCGGACTCCGCCGAGGCCCCGGGCCTTCAAGGAGCGGAGGAACGCGGTCCAGAACGTCTCGTCCTCGGAGTCGCCGACATCGACGCCCAACACCTCGCGGCCGCCCGCAGCGGTGATGCCGGTGGCGACGACGACGGCGCGGGAGACGACTTGGCCGAGCGCGTCGTCGTGGACGTGGACGTAGGTGGCGTCGAGGTACACGTAGGGGAACTCGACATGTCCGAGGGTCCGGTTGCGGAACGCGCCGACACGTTCGTCGAGCCGGGCGCACACACGGCTGACTTCGGATTTGGAGATGCCGGTGTCGATACCCATCGCGGCGACGAGGTCGTCGACGTTGCGCGTCGACACACCCGACACGTACGCCTCCATGATCACCGCGTACAACGCCTGGTCGATGCGGCGGCGCGGCTCGAGCAGCGACGGGAAGAAGCTGCCGGCGCAGCTTGGGGATGCCGACCTGGAGGTCGCCGGCCTTGGTCGACACCACTCTCGGCCGGTGGCCGTTGCGTTCAGTGATCCGGCCGTCAGAACGCTCGTAGCGGCCGGCGCCGATCGCGGCGGTGGCTTCGAGCTCGATCAGTTCTTGGAGGGCCCAGCGGGCCAGCTCGCGGACGAGGTCGACACCGTCGCCGGCCTGGAGCGCGGCGAGAAGTTCGGGCAGGGCAGAATCGTGTTGGGTCATCGGCGTGCATCTCCTGGGGTGCTCGTGCAAGGAACACACCAAGGATCACGCCGGTGACCCACCTACCGGTGGACCGCTAACCCCACCACTCCACGGGACTCTGTCACGCGCTCGTCGCTCGAGGAGCGAACGCGACCGTCGCGGCGACCACCACCAGCGCCGTCACAATGTGAACCGTTGACCCATATCGTGCCATTTTCCCGCATTCGCAGGAACATAGACGGCCTTTCCGGACCACACACAACTATTGTGCTAGTTCGGAATCGAACTATCCGATCCGCCAACCGTGCGCCGTCGCCTCGGGGCATCGAGGGCGAGCCCTCTTGACTCCGCGTCAGCGCAAAGAATCGACTCGAGCGCCCCGCATGCAAGCGCACCCGGCCGCAGCGGCAGCCAATCCACGAGGCAGCGCGCCCACCACACTCGACGGACGCCGATCCGCTGGCCTCCTCCGACTCAAGGTGGCGGCACGGCAAGGTGGCGGCACGTCCGTACGGAGAATCGCGGGTTTTGGGCGGCTATTCGGCAGGGCGAACAGCGGATCCCGCGAGCTTCCGCGGGATTTTCGCGGTATCTGCGTCAGGCCATTCCTGATGCCCAACAGCCGAAAACCCCACAACCAAAGGCTTTCACCGCAGTACCCCCAACGGGATTCGAACCCGTGCCGCCACCTTGAGAGGGAACCCAGACGTGAACGCAGCGAGCGTCAGCGGGCGGAGCGGCCGAGATGTTGGGGTTCTGCGGACTGGGCGGATGTCAGCGGGAGCGGCGATTCAGGGCGGCCGCGGGATTTTCGCGGTATCGGCTTGGGCGCCACCCCGTTCCTTCGGTCGAGGCATTGCCACGCAGCCTCACGATGCTTGGCGACAGCAGAGCTGCCCGTGAGGCGACGACGCGTCGATACTCCGACTCGAATCGGTCGGCCTTGTCAGGCGGATCGCCACTCGGTCGCGGACTCTGCAAGGAGAAGGCGACCGCAGAGTTCCCCAAGGGCGACAGCCGACCGTGGCTGGGAGAAGCCCGAGATGTCAGCTCCCCAAGTCGCCGAGCAGGACGTCGTCGACTGTCGACGACGCCACCGCCGGCAGCCCGCTCGACAGGGTCCGCTGAAGTGAGCCCTGCTGGTCATCGGCTCCCAGGATCGGTGCTCCTGCCGTGCTCGTGGGTTGGTTCCAGTCGGCGTGCAACAACGCCCGCACCGCAGTGCCCTCGGCAGCGAACCAGCTGCGTTCGGCGACCCGGCACGAGGCGTGGTTCACCGTCGAGTGCCGGAGCTCCAGGCGGGACAGACCGAGATCGCCGAATGCCCAGCGCGACAACGTGTCTACCGCTCGCGGGGCGACCCGTTGCCTGCGCGCCCTCGGTCGTGACCCAGTACGACACCTGCGCCACCCCGTCGGCGAGCTGCAGGTCGCTCACACTGACGCGGCCCAGGACGATGTCGTCCGCCGGGCGCACCACGGCCCAGTTCGCCTTGGTCTCGCGGCCCCACTCCGCGCCGCTCGTCGCGATCCAGGTCTCGGCCTCGTCGAGGTCGACGATGTCGCGGCGGTGCCACAGCTGGATGGCGGGATCGGTGAACGCGGCAAGGAACGCCGGTGCGTCGTCGAGCCGCCAGGTCCGGAGCAACAGCCCGGCGTCGGCCGAGGCGATCTCGGGTTGGGGAGTCGACGCCATGGTCCCGGCGGCGACGAGGGGCATGACGTCGAGCCGCATGCGGTCGAGTGTGGCCCACACCGTTGTCGCCACAGCGACGAGTTGTCACCCGCGGGGGTCCCCGGGTCGGGGGAGGTTCGGACAGCGGTCCGGGGCGACATTGATGCGATGATGACCTCCGATGTTGCCCGTCGATCCGACCTCGCGCTGGCCGCGCCGCTCCGCTGGGGCACCGACGGCGTGAGCACTCCCGAGCAGGCGTTCGTCCTCCCAGTGGGAACGGTGACGTTCCTGCTGACCGACATCGCCGGTTCGACCCAGCTGTGGGAACACGAGCCGCAGGACACGATGCAGGCCGCCGTCGTTCGCCACTATGCGATCCTCGCTGCGGCAGTCGAGGCGCATAGAGGCGTTCGACCCCAGGAGCAGGGCGAAGGCGACTCGGTCGTCGCGGCCTTCGCCCGCCCGTCCGACGCCCTCGCCGCGGCGTCCGCCGCCCAACTCGCCCTCGCCGCCGAGCCGTGGGGCACATCGCAGCCGCTCCGCGTCCGCATCGCCGTCCACACCGGCGAGGCCCACCTCCGCGACGACGCCAACTACGCCGGCCAGGCCATCATCCGGACCGCCCGCCTCCGCAACATCGGTCACGGTGGCCAGGTGCTGGTGTCCGGTGCGACCCGCGACCTGAGCGTCGATCAGACGGGCACCCGGTTCGAACTCGTGTCGCTCGGCGAACACCGGCTCCGGGACCTGGGTCGCCCCGAACACGTCTGGCAGCTCGTGCATCCCGACCTCCCGAGCGACTTCGACGATCTCGTCACCATCGACACGGTCCCGAACTCCCTGCCGATCTCGCTGTCGCCGTTCATCGGTCGGCATGCCGAGATCCTGGCGCTCAGTGACCTCGTCGGGGCCGAACGCCTCGTGACCTGCACCGGCACGGGCGGCGCCGGCAAGACGCGCCTCGCCCTACACGTCGGCGCCGAACTCGTCGAACAGTTCCCGGCCGGTGTGTGGTGGGTCGAGCTCGCACCGCTCGGTCCCGATGGCGTGGAGTCGGCCATGCGCGCCTCGTTGGGCATCAGCGAGGGGGCTCAGGTCGCCTTCGAGGAGGCCGTTCGCCGCAAGCTCGGCGACCAGCGTTGCCTCCTGATCGTGGACAACTGCGAGCACGTCACCGAGGTCGTCGCCCCCTTGGTCGACCGGCTCCTCCGGAGCGCTCCGACGTTGCACGTCCTCGCGACGAGTCGCGTCATGCTCGACCTCCCGGGAGAGCGGTCGTGGCGCGTCCCACCGCTGGGCCTTCCCGATCGGTCCGCCACAGCGACGGTCGAGGCACTGTCGCAGTTCGACGCCGTCCGCCTGTTCTGCGACCGAGCCCGTCGGGCTCGACCCAACTTCGACCTCACCATCGACAATGGGCCGGTCGTCGCCGAGCTGTGCCACCGGCTCGACGGCATCCCACTGGCCATCGAGCTGGCCGCCGCCCGGTGCCGCATGCTCGATCCGCAACGCATCCTCGACGGTCTCGACGACGCCTTCCGCATCCTCGCCGGCGGCTCCCGAGCGGTGCTGCCCCGGCAACAGACGCTCGAGGGGTCGATCGCCTGGAGCCACGACCTGCTCGCCCCGCGAGAACGAACGCTCCTCCGTCGGCTGTCGATCTTCGTGGACGGATGGACGCTGGACACGGCCGAAGCCGTCGCCCCCGATGGCGACGTCGACATCGATGTCGACGGGCTTGACGCGCTCGCGGTGTTCGACGCGCTCGACCGGCTCGTCGACCACTCCCTCGTCCACACGGTCGAGACACCGACCGGGGTCCGCTTCGGGATGCTCGAGACCGTTCGCCAGTTCGCCACGCGACGGCTGGCTGACGACCCCGGGGAGCAGTCCGACATCGCGGACCGCCACGCCGAGTTCTTCGCGGACTGGGTCGCATCGCTCCGTGACGACCTCCTCGGCGCGGCCCTCGAGCAGTGGTATGACCCGCTGGTCGCCGAACGGTCCAACATCGTCGCCGCCCTCTCGCGGCGGGCCGATGCCGACCCGGCGGCCAGCGCCGACGCGCTGATGGCGCTCGCGGCGGTCCTGGCGCACGACGAATGGGCGGCTGCCGGGAGGTCGCTTCTCCCCGTCGCCGACCGCCTCGACGCCACCGTCGATGCCGGCCGCCGGTGGCAGGTGCTGTGGGCCCGCACGAGGATCCTGTCCCACCTCGGCGACCCGACGAACGAGATGGCGTACGCCACCGCGATGCACGACGCCGCGGCCGCCGACCACGACCCCGTCGGCATCGCGCTCGCCAAGTCGCTCACGCTCTCCCACCTCGCCGCGTTGGGCTGGGTCGTGTTCGACGACTGGAAGGGATTCGTCGCGATGGCGGCTCCCCACTGATCCGGCCGCCGCCGCGGCGCTCCGGAGCATCCTCGTGTTCTTCGCCGCGAACACGGCCGGATCGACCTCGTCGACGAGACGATGGCCGAGATCGAACTCCACCGCGAAGACCACGGGCTCCCGCTGGCGCGAACCATCGAGATGATGGCGGACGGCAACGCGTCGTTCCACCGCGCCGATGCCCGCCGGGCCGTCGACCTGATGCGGACGGCGTTGGCGTCGCGCTTCACGATTCCCAGCCTCCGGGGTGCCGCCGCCGGCGTGATCGTCCAGGCGGGCGCCGACCTGGGATTGGATCTGGCCGCCGAAGTCGAGCCCGGCCTCCGGGCGCCGGCCGACGTCGAGGGCAACCTCATCGCCGGGATCACCGCCGACGAGGTGTTGGCGATCCAGTGCCTCCATCTCGGCGACACGGCCGGGGCCCACGAGCGCTACCGGCGACTCCTGGACGCCTACCCGGCCGTGGGGGACACGATCTACTTCGCGCAGGAGGTGTACACCCTGATCGCCGCCGGCTTCGAGGGGTACGAGGACTGCCTGACGACCGAGTCGTCGCCCACCGTCGTGGCGTGCGGACACCGGGCCAGGGCCGAGCAGGCCCTGCGTCGTGGCGACGTTGCGAGCGCCCTCGACCGGGCCCACCACGCCCTGAGGATCGAGCACGCCGAGCGGCTCGATCGGGGACGGATGTTCACCCTCGACTGCATCTCGCGTGTCCTCACCGCAGCCGGACGACATCACGAGGCGGCCCGGATCCTCGGTGCCTGCGAATCGGCGTGGGCCCAACGGGGCCTGGTCCGACTGCCCTGCCTGCAGGCGTTGATGGACGAATCGTCGGCGACGACCCGGGCAGCGCTCGGCGACGACGCCTTCGAGGTCGCCCTCGCCGACGGCGCCACGCTCAGCCTGGTGGCGGTTACGGAGTACTCCACTCGGCTGCGCGTCGCTCACACCGCGGCCACCGTCGGGTGGGATGCCCTCACCCCGACCGAGGCCCGCGTCCGCCGAGCTGGTCGCCGAGGGTCTCACCAATCCTCAGGTCGCCAAGGAGCTCCTGATGGGCGCCGAGACCGTCAAGACGCACCTGTCGCGGGTGTTCGACAAGATCGGGGTGGCGAACCGCAAGGAGCTGATCGTCGCCGGCAGCAGGCGGGCGGCCGAACGTCACCGTTGAGCGCGAACCGATTCAGGGGATTCCCTGACGACGACAACGGCGGGAGCACGCAGAGTGAGCGCATGAGAACACGCCGAGTCGTCATCGCCGCCGTCACCCTCCTGTTGTCGGTCGGCTCCGCCTGTTCGGGTGGCAGCACCGAGGACACCGCCTCGGGATCCGACGACGATGGGACCGCTAATCTCGGTCACCGCTCCGGCGTCGGACAGCACCGCGGCGGGGTCGGACAGCACCGCAGCCCCGGGCGCCGACGACGCCGACTCGCCGTGCGAGCGGTTGGCGGGCAGCCTGCCGTTCGATGGCGGCTGGACGCCGAACTACGCCGACGACGACGCCGCGTGGGGTTACGACAACGGCGCTCCCCAGGGCGACGTGAACTACGACCGACGGCTGGGATGTGGCCTGTCGAACGGCGGAACGGCAGCTGTCTCGGTGTCGGCCAACCGCATCGTCGACCCCGCCGAATGGGACACCACGTACACCTATCGCACTGGCGAGGCCGGGTGCCACGTCGTCGAGGGGCCCGTGGCCGGCTCGAAGGGCTACGTCTGCCCGCCGAACGACCGGTCGTCGTTCATCACTGCGGTCGTCGGTGCGGGCGGGTGGGTCTACGAGGTCGAGTTCGCAAACTTCGACGGGGCCACCAACGAGATCAATCGTGACGTCGGTCCCGTGACCAACCCGGAGTCGCCCACCGACGTGGTCGCCACGAGTGCCGCCGAGGCCTGGATCACCGCAGTCGGCGACCCGACCGGGTACGACCTCGCCGGGCCCGAGGAGGCGCCCGTCCTCACGACGGCACCGACGCCGACGACCGGCGGCTGACCGACGAACTGCCCGGAGGCCGCCCACACCATCAGGATCAGGGATTCCCCTGACGCCGTTCGCCGTCCGGTCGACCACGCTCGCGCTGATGCCGAGGGAAGGGTGCGAAACGTGTGACGGACTACTGGTTGGGAATCGACCTGGGTACGACCTACACGGCGGCGGCGGTCGCCCGCCCCAACGGGACGACGGAGATGCTCGGCCTGGGGACGCGCTCGCTGATGATCCCGTCGGTCGTGCTGGTGCGGGACGACGGCGAGATCCTCGTCGGCGAAGGCGGCCGATCGGCGCGCCGCGACCGAGCCGTCACGGGTCGCCCGTGACTTCAAGCGTCGGCTCGGCGATCCGTCGCCCCTCTTCCTCGGAGGCACCCCGTTCTCCGCCGAGGCCCTCATGGCGCACGTCCTGCGCTATGTCATGGAGCGCGCCCGGGAGCGCGAGGGCGGGTCACCGACGGGCACTGTGATCACCCACCCCGCATCGCGGTCGTCCTTCAAGACTCGACCTACTCCGTGACGCCGTGCGCCAGGCGAGCATCGACGACGCCGTGCTCATGACCGAGCCGGAAGCTGCTGCGCTCCACTACGGGGGGCTGCAGCGCGTCGCGCCCGGCGAGAGCGTCGCCGTCTACGACTTCGGCGGCGGCACGTTCGACTCGGCGGTGCTGATGGCGTCCGACGTGGGCTTCTCCCTGGCTGGCACACCCGAGGGGATCGAACGACTCGGAGGCGACGATTTCGACCAGGCGATCCTCTCCCACGTGAACGCCGCGCCTCGGCGGCGCGCTGTCCGCACTCGATCCGGCAGACCCCACCGACTCGGCCGCATCGCAGACCTCCGGGACAGCTGTCGTGCCGCGAAGGAGGCGCTCAGCGAGGACACGGACGCCACCATCACCGTGAACCTGCCCGGTCGCCCGTCGACCGCGCTCCGCATCACCCGGGCCCAGTTCGAGGAGCTCATCTCGCCGCGCATCGATGCGACCATCGACGCCCTCGAGCGAACGATCCTCTCGGCCGGACGCGCGACGGGCGATATCACGCGGATCCTGCCGGTCGGCGGGTCGAGCCGCATCCCGCTCGTGCACCAACGGATCCGTGAGGCAACCGGACGACCGTTGAGCTTCGACGCTGACCCCAACCTCGCCATCGCCCAGGGCGCCGCGGCGCTGGCCCGCCAGGTCTCGGCAAACAACGCCGGCGCCGCACCGACGCCGGCGCCGACCGCAGCGCAAGTCGCGACAGCTGGTCCGCCAGCGGCCCCGTCGGGCCGCCGGCCGGTACTCGTCGGAGCCGCCTGCGTCGGCGTCATCGCCGTGATCGCACTCGCTGCCACCATGCTCCTCGGCGGCGACGACTCCATCGACGCCGCTGGCATCCGATGTCACCACGACGGTGGCGCGTGCCGCTCCGAGCCCGTCGTCATCGACTCCGGAGAGGAACTCGACAACGACGGCCCCCGGCGCGACGGGGAGCGCAGACCTCATCGACTACACCGACGCCGACGGACGCTCCGCTCGCTTCGGTGGCCTCACCTACGAGATCGAACACATCACTGCCGGCGGCGGGGTCGTCACCATCGATCTCCTCGCGACCAACGTGACGGACAGCGGGCTCTACATCGTGTCCGCTCCGGTGCTCCATCTCGCCGACGACCCTGTCGAGATCCCCGGCGTCGCCGTGCCGGGAACCGGCTCGGGCGCGATCACGTCGGGCGCATCCGGGCGCGTGTCCTAGAGTTCGCGCTCCCGGATGCGGTGCAGCCGGTGCCGACGCGCTGGCCGGAGCAGCGCTGATCCTGCAGGACGATGACGCACTCCGCGGTCGGTATACCGCTCGATGGCCCCATGCCCGAGCCGCCGACGATCGCTGCCACGCCCGTCGGGGCGACGGTGTCGATCGAGGGCAACTCCTACGGCAACCTCACGGTCGCGTTCGATCACACCCGCACTCGATGCCGAGACTTCGGTGAACGCCGGAGGGGGTGACGACGACCCCGTCGACTTCCGGAGCTCGGAGGACAGCATCTGGCTCCGTCTCCAAGTCGAGCTCGACTGCCGGGGCGGATCGTCCGGGCAGGACTGCCGGTTCGGTCTCGACCAGGACGTGATCCGCATCGAGGTCGACGGGGTCGCGACGGGGTTCGACACGGTGCGGGACTCGACGCTGTTCGAGATCGGCACTGCGCTCGCGCCGGGCTCATCGGCGGAGACCTCGCCGCAGATGATGGTCCGACGAGGTACGGCGTACGCCCTCCTGCTCGGCGATCCGGGTGATCCGGCCTCGGTCCAGCGGGTACCGCTCGACGTCGGCCCGGCCATCACGACCCTGGTCGACTCAGTCGCCGACTACCAGCCGAAGTAGGCGTCGACCGGGGTAGACCTGCCGGTCGATGGGGGTCGTGGCGCACCGACCTACTCAGGGGCCGCGTTGTTCCCTCGGGAGGCAGCAGGATCGTGGTCGGACGACCCGTAGAAATAGAGCCGATCACCATCGAGGGAGCCGGCGATCCATGCTTCGAAGTCTGGCTCCGTCATGCTCGCCCACGGCGGTGTGGCCTCCACCTGGTCGCGACCGAGGCGACGACCAAGCTGGACGAGCGAGCGGCCGACCGGTGTGCGCTCGGCGTCGTACGCGGCCAGCGGCGGGGGCCACTCCGCATTCGAGGCACCGAGGGTCTCGAGGCAGAGCGCATCGCCCAACGCCTTGGTCGCGCCGCTCCCCGTATGGGGACGGGTCAACGTCGCGGCGTCGCCGATCAGGACCAGACGCCCGGAGACCGCAGAGCCGACAGCCATGTCATGGATCGGTTGGATCGAGATGTCGGCAGGGGTTCCGGCCCAGAGCGGTTGCAGGTCGGCCGGGATGACCCGAGAGCGGAGGTGCGCGAGTTCGGCGACGGCCCCCGGCGGCACCGCTCCCGGAGCGATCGAAGACAGCCCATCGAGTCGCAGGCCGGCCGGAGCCGACGTGTAGATGCCCCAGTTCACCCGCCATGAACCGGGATCACCTCGATCTGGGATCGGGTACACGATGGCGTGACCGCCCTCGAACACCACCACGGGGGTCGAGCTCGTTGCCAAGACACGGTCCCAAGCACGGCGGTCCTGGAGATCGCCGTCGGGAAAACAACCGCGCCACAATACGTACCCGGCAGATCGGGGCATCACGTCGGGTTCGACGAGTTGACGAACGACCGATCGGTAACCGTCCGCACCGACGACAATGTCGAACGTCGGGGTGGATCCGTCGTCGAGGGTCAACTCGACGCCGTCATCATGCTGAGCGATCGCAACCACCGAGCTTCGGTCGAGATACGACGAGTCCGGCACCCGGTCGCGGAAGGCCTGCCACAACACGCTCCAGCTGTTGCACGCCACCGCTCCACCAGACGGTTGCCGCCAGAGCACGCGCCCGCTCGGAGATCCGTCGGCCACGATCCACACACGCGATGCCGCCGAGGCGATACGACCGGTCGGGATCTCGGGCCAGCAGGGGGAGCCGACATCCAGGTAGTCGTGCCGTACCAGCTCGTGCCGGAGCGCGATCGGCAGAGCGATACCGGCCCCCCGGTCGCGCAGCCCGCCGCTGGATCGCTCGAAGACCGTCACCTCGCACCCCAGGCGTCGAGCGCGATCGCCGCAGCACAGCCGGCGATACTCCCGCCGATGACCCCGACCCGGCTGCCGCGGACACGCATCCGGTTCGCCCTACGACGCTGTCGGATCATCGAACACGTCGTCCAGGACGTCGAACTCACCGAACGGGTCGAGCGAGCCGGTGGTGCCGGTGCCGAGGTCGGTCCCGTCCATCAAGTTGTCCTCCGCGAACGGCTGGACCACGACGATGTCGTCATCGACGAGCGCGACCTCGTCGGCAGGCTTGGACCCGCCCGGCTCGGTCGCCATGTCCGGCGTGGGCTCTGCCAACAGGATTGGTGTGACCGACGCTGCGACACTCACCGCGACGTCGGGAGCGGCGGGCACGGACTCCGGGGCCTGCGTCTCCTGAGGCACCGGGAGCGTCGGCTCGGCCGTCGCGCCGGCCGCGCCGGCAGTCGCGGCCAGACTTGCGTCCACGGCTTCGTCGAACACCGATGCGTCGGCATCGAGGAGACCGCCGGCGGCCGTTGGGACGACCGGCATCGGGGCCGGAGCGGCCGGAGCGATGACCTCTGCGGGATCGTCGGCGTCGCCATCGGCGCCGCCATCGGCGCCGCCATCGGCGCCGCCATCGGCGCCGCCCTCATCGCCACTGGCCTCGTCGGTCTCGAGGCCTGCAGCGGCCCGTGCGTTGGCCAGGAACTCGGTGATTCCGGCAGCCTCCCGCTCGAGGTCCTCGGTCGACCCGTGGTCGGCCGCAGCGGCGATCGCACCGGCGTTCGCACCGTTGCCCTGGTCGATCTCGGCCTGACGAATGGTGGCCAGCGCGGGCGGCCCGCCGATCGACGTCGGCGGGAGCGGGCCCCGATACCGGCGCAACTCCGGGGGCGAGATCGGCTGTCGGCAGGTTCGCGTCCTGCGGTTGCCCCCGACAGATCGCCCCGCACGTCCTCCCCGTGCTCACCAGACCACAACGCCGACTGCTCGGCGTCGCTCAGGTGCGCACCCAACCACTGCGTGTGCGTCATGGAGCCGCTGTCCGGCGACAACACAACACCGGGAGCCGCCGAGATCGACACGAACCGCCCTTCCGAATCCACCACACTGTCCGGGCCCCATCCCGACGCGTACCCCACACCCGGCACATACCCCCCATCGGGATCTCCGGGACGGGCCCCAGCCCCGGCGGCACCTCGGTCGCAGCCGGCGGCAGCTCGGGGATCCGGTCGGCAAATGTCGCGGGAGTCGGCAGACCCGAGCCCCGCGCCGGGATCGTCCACGACGAATCCTGCGGCGTCGGCGGCGCCTCGCCAACCGTCGATACTCGCTGCCTCGCGCCGGGCCGGATCTGCGTCAGGGTTCGCGGACTCCCACCCGCTCTGGGCGCCGAGGCGGAAGCCCTGCCGAGCGGCATCTTCGGCGGTCATGTCGTCGGGCGCCATCCAACGGATCGCCCGGTCGGCCATGTTCGAGCGGTAAACCTCGACCTCCTCGGGGGTCGCTGTCGGGGTACTGGTCGACGAATCCGGCGACCGCTCCGTCGACGAGGGCGTGCCGACGCTCCTCTCCGGCAAACCCGGCTGCGTCTGCAGCATCGCGCCCTTCGGCTCGCCACGCGGCCTCGGGATCGGCGCCCGGGTTGGCCTCCTCGAATCCGGCCCGCCAGCCGGCAGCGAAGCCCGCTCGTTCGGTGTCCTCGGGAAGGACAGTCGACGGCCAGGACCGGTTCACGAACGCGTCAAGCGCTTCCTGCCGGTACGCCTCGACCTGTTCGTCGGAGGCGTCGGGGTGTTGCTGGCGGTACCCCTACGCCCCGCCGTCGCCGAACAAGGCCGTCTCCGGCGCGTCCGGTGCCGTATCGAACCAACGTTGCCTCAGTCAGCTGCCCGGCGGCCACGTAGCCAGCCTCGTCGGCAGCGGCACCGAGATCGACCGACTCGCGAGCGGCACGTTGATCGTCGGTGGCGTCAGGATGGGCGGCGTCCCACCCGGCTTGCGTACCGAACTGGAACCCACTCCGAGCGGCTCCCACCGCAGTGTGGTTGTCGGTGTCGTGGAGCAGGCCGTCGGCGTAGGACGCGATCTCGGCCCGGTACGCCTCGACCTCGTCGGAGGACGCGTCGGGATTCGATCGCTTGAAGCCGTCGACCGCACCCTCGACGAAGGCGTCGGTCGGTGCCGCCATCGGGGCGGACATCGCGCCGGCGTCCCCGCTCGCGACGTCGAACGGGATGTGGATCGCCGCCGGCTCGCCACGCTCGTCGCCGCTCGACATGTCGGGATCAGGCCGGACGGGCGCGGGGCCCTCGGAGCTGGGCGAGTCGGGATCGGTCGGCCCCAGATAGGTCCCCCGCGGCATCTCCTCGGACTGCGTGAACTCCACCGCCGCACCCACCGCCCGCTTCAAACCATCCACCGCGAAGTCCATCTCCGACTTCGCCTCACTCCCGAACGCCTCCTCCTTCGCCCGCCGATCACGCGCGTCAGGCGAATCGTTCGGACCAACCAAGAAGTCCCCATACTTCGTGTGCTCCACCCGCGAACCATCCTCGGCAACCTCGTCATGGCCCAACGAGTCAGGGTCGGTCGGCCCCAGATAGGTCCCCCGCCGGCATCTCCTCGGACTGCGTGAACTCCACCGCCGCACCCACCGCCCGCTTCAAACCATCCACCGCGAAGTCCATCTCCGACTTCGCCTCACTCCCCGAACGCCTCCTCCTTCGCCCGCCGATCACGCGTCAGGCGAATCGTTCGGACCAACCAAGAAGTCCCCATACTTCGTGTGCTCCACCCGCGAACCATCCTCGGCAACCTCGTCATGGCCCAACGAGTCAGGGTCGGTCGGCCCCAGATAGGTCCCCCGCGGCATCTCCTCGGACTGCGTGAACTCCACCGCCGCACCCACCGCCCGCTTCAAACCATCCACCGCGAAGTCCATCTCCGACTTCGCCTCACTCCCGAACGCCTCCTCCTTCGCCCGCCGATCACGCGCGTCAGGCGAATCGTTCGGACCAACCAAGAAGTCCCCATACTTCGTGTGCTCCACCCGCGAACCATCGGCCCGGGGTCCCTCGACGGCTGGAGCGCCGGTCGTACCGGTTGTCGAAGTGGGAACGGCGTCCGCCCGACCTGCCGGCTTCGCGGTGGCCGGGGATGGCTTCGGCGCCGCAGGAGCGACTGCGGCGGCCGGAGGCGGATCCGGCGTGTCACCGCCGGAATCGAGCACGGCACCCACGGTGCCGGCGAGGTCGCCGGCCCCTCCGGCCAGGTTGGCAAGGGCGCCGGCCGACGTCGCGTCGGCCTTCACGCCGAACACGCCGTCCCGCACCGAGACCTCGATGCTTGCCTGTTCGACGGTGCGCCCGCCCTTCGACGTCTCGGTCTGCGAGATCTTGCCGACGACCCCGCGGTCGCTCACCTTCACGCTCGCGTCGGTGTCCTGGACGTCCTCACGGCGCAGTCCGACGGTGGCGCTCCCGTGCAGACCGTCCGAGGTGCCCTCGAGGTCACCTCCGACCCGGGCCACGGTGTTGGGGTCGACGTACTCGGAGTAGGTGCCCTTCACGTATCCACCGTCGACGGATCCGTCCTCGTTGACGATCACGCCGGCACCGACGTCAGCCTTGCGCCCGCCGGCGCCGCGGTAGGAACCCTCGGCTCCGATGCGAGCTGAGTCGACACCTTGCTCGTCGGACCGCAGGCCGATCGTGCCGCGCACGTCCCCGGTGCCGGCGCTGGCATCGGCAGCGACCGCCACAGCGCCACCGTTGCGGGAGACGATGCCGACCGAAAGGCCTCCCTCGTCCCCCTTGGCGCCGGCCGACAGGTTGAACGACGTGTCGACGTCGCCGTCCTCGTCGGCGCGCACCGTGAAGCCGCCCTGCGCCTTGAAGGGGCCGGTGCCCACGCTGAGAGTCGTTGATCCTCCCCCCGCCGCATCTCCGTCGTCGTCGATGGTGAGATTTGCCGTGATTCCACCGGAACCGACACCGGGAATCGACCCACGCGCCTCGAGTTCGGCCTCGAACCGCGCGCCGTCGCTGGTCAGGCGAACCCCCGCTTCCGCCTCCAATCCGTTCCCGGCCACACCGACCATCACGTAGCCACCGATGTAGGTACCGTCGGGGCCGAACTCCATCTCGAGTCCGGCGGCAGCGATACCGAACGGGATGCCGGCTTTGAACGAGAAGGACTCCCACCCCTCGCCGACCTCCCAGGTCACGGCGCCTCCGCTGACAACGAACACCAGGTCGCCGGCGGCGTTGATCACCACCCGGCCGACCTCGCCGAGCTCGTGCAGGAACTGTTCGCCATCGGTCTGGTGGACGTGGGCAGCGGTTCCCGCCTTCAACTCGGCGAGGTCGTCCCACTCGTCGTGGTCGGTGTCAGCGTCACGGGCGTCGGTCTTGAGCAAGTACTCGCGGGAGTCGTTGAGGCCGTCGCCGTCGGTATCGGCGACCAAGGCGTCGCTCGTGACCCACTGCTCGGCGACGTAGTTCTCGTAGTTGCCGCTCGGCCGTCCATCCCGCGTGTCGTCGTGGTAGACCGAGATCTGCCAACTCCGGTTGACTTCGAACCCGTCGGAGAGGCCGTCGTCATCCGTGTCGCCGTCGTGCAGGTCGGTACCAGCCCGCAGCTCGTCGCCGTCGCGCAGCCCATCGCCGTCGGTATCGGCGCGGAGGAAATCCGAGTGGTGTTCGTTGCGCTCCTGGTAGTCCGTGAGGCCATCGCCGTCGGTATCCGCCGTCCAGATGCCCGAGCCGGCGGCAACCTCGGCATGGTCGCCCCAGCCGTCGCCATCGGTGTCGGCGTTCTTGGCATCGGAGCCGTAAAGGTATTCCCGCCCGTCGACCAGCCCGTCGTTGTCCCAGTCGTCGTCGGTCGCGCTGGTGCCGTACCGCTGCTCGAACGAGTCGGAGAGGCCGTCGTCATCCGTGTCCGCCAGCGACGCGTTCGTGCCGAGCTTGGCCTCCTCCTCGTTGGTCAGGCCGTCGCCGTCCAGGTCGTCGGCCGTGCGATAGCCGGTCGCCGACGCCGTCAGACCTTGGCGCTGCTCGGTCGCCTTCGACAGGCGGCCGTAGTCGCCGCCGATCGACTCCAGGTCGTGTTCGAGGCCGTCGCCGACACCGTCGCCGTCGGTGTCGAACCGGGTGGCGTTCGTACCGATCTCGAGTTCCTCGGCGTCGGTGAGGCCATCACCGTCGGTGTCCAGGGTGTCGTCCCGCGTACCGATATTCGTTTCCTGGGCAAGCACGATGCCGTCGCCGTCGGTGTCGTCGAGCGCCGCGGCGCCGATGCCACCGAACGGATTCGGGCCGCCGTCGGTCGCCGCCGTCGAGACGGTCGCAGGGTCCGGCGCGACGTAGGAGTCCCGGTCGTTGAGCCACCCGGCGCGCTCCTCCATACGCTGCCGGATGGATTCCTCGGTGTTCGACCCGGCCGGCGCCTCCCACCGCAGCTGCACGCCGCTGACGAATCCGTCGCCGTCGTCGTCGCGGTTCACCTTCGTGGGATCAAGCCCCATCGCCACCTCGATGGCGTCGTCGAGCCCGTCTCCGTCGCTGTCCCAAGCGTTGATCGCGGCCTGGTCGACGCCGGCGCTGATCGACAGCGACCTCGTGCCGAGCCGTCGCTCGTCGCCGTCCTCGAGCCCGTCGTCGTCGGTATCGGCATCTTGGAAGTCGGTCCCCTCGACGTACTCGTCGAGGTCCTTGACCCCATCGCCATCGGAGTCGGCCAGCGACACCGACGATCCCACGGCGCGTTCGCGATCGTCGGCAAAGCCGTCGTGGTCCTGGTCGACGTCGAAGCGCTTGGCGAGCGAGCCCGCCCGCTGCTCGTCGCCATCGAGGATCCCGTCGCCGTCGGAGTCGGCGGTGCCGGCGTAGGAGAAGTCCCCCGTCGCCTCGGAGAAGTCGGTCAGGCCGTCTCCATCCGAATCGAGGTTGTCATCGCGGGTTCCGAGCTCTCCCTCCCGGAGGGCGGTCAGGCCGTCGCCGTCGGCGTCGGCGTTCGGATCGATGCTGCCGAGGCCGAGGCCACCAAACGTACTGATCGAGCCCCAGTCGATGTTCGGGTCGATACCGATCGGGGCGATTGGTTCGGTCCGCACACCGATCGCCGCGTTGTAGGGGTCGGCATCGAGCAGGTCGTTCACACCGTCACCGTCGGAGTCCGGGACGGCCGCGACCGGGGGCGCGAGCACACCCGGCGACGGGAACAGCAGGCTGTTCCAGTCGAAGTTGGGATCGAACGACCACCCCGACATGAAGTTGACCGTCGGTGTGTCGGTCACGACGGCACCCCCTCTCCAGCGAGGCCGAGCAATCGGCGTTCCACCTCCGCGAGATCGGCAGACACGTCGGCACCGTCGGCGGAGATCCCGTCGAACCCGACTTCCCCACGGGCCCGTGCCAGTCCGGACCGGAAGCTCGACAGCCGTCGAGCGATTCCCGTTGCAGCGCCGTTCGCCGCGGCCAGCGCCATCGCCTCCATCTGCCTCGACACCTCCGCCCGGGAGGCGGCGACGAGCATCTCGACATCGGTGGAACCGTTCCCGGCAATCGATCCACTCAGGTCGAAGAAGCGCCGGGCCGGGTCGCGGAAGCCTTCGGTGCTCCATGCAGCACCGGCGGGCCAAGCGTCGCCCTCCGCAACCCCGATGCATTCGGGGGCCAGCACCGGGCCGATCGGCAAGCGTGTGACGTGTTCGACGTGAGTGACGAGTTCGCTCGCGACCGAGGAGCGAACGTCGAACAGTCGGCGACCCAGCGCCTCGACCCCACCGGCGAGCGCTTCGTCGACCCGCGCCCTCGCCGCAGGCAACCGCGTCATCGCTGCCACCCGGTCGATCTCCGCATGCACCTCGCCGACCGCTTCGACAGCGAGGGTGGCGAACCGATCGCCGAGGGATCGGACCCAGTGCGCGTGTCGGCCCGGCCGAGCTCGGCCAGGGTTCCCGCCCCACGCCCGAGGGCTTCGGCCACGTCGGGGTCGCGCACTGCAGCAGCGGACGCCGCGCGGAGCAACTGGGCCTGGGCCACGCCGGACCGCCCCTCGGCGACGGACCGCGACGCGGCGACGAGTTGGGCGCGCCACCGGACCGAGCGGTCGAGGTGGTCGATGAGCGCTGGGAATCCGCTCGCGGCGTCGATCGACGGGTCGCCCGGCCGGGACATGGCGAGCACCCGCCACGAGTACGACGTGCCCAGGACCGCGACATCGAGTCCGTCAGCCGCGAGGGTCGATCGCACCGCTTCGACGCGCAGCTCCTTGCCGCCGACCGAATCGAGCTTCGTGACGGCGACCACCACGTGCGCTCCCCGGTCGCGGGCCCGGCGGACCAGGCCCAGCTCGGCAGTCGTGATCGATCGATCCGCCGGCACTGCGACGATCAGCGCGTCCACCAGGGGGGCGAGCGCCGCTGCTCGGGACGACCCCCGCGCCGGCAACGTCTCCGCCGGCATGTCGATGAACGTGAAGCCCGTGGCGAGGATCGGGTTCGGGGTACCGACCTCGACCCGGAACAGGTCGAGTCGGTTCCCGCTGTTGCCGAGTGACGTCGTGATCGACGGCATACCCTCGGTCGGGACCGCCCTCGTCTCGACCCGCCCGTCGGAGCGACCGCGGATTGCGAGCTCTGGAGACCGGGTGTCACGTACGAGCGTCGGGACGACGGTACTGAACCGTTCGTCGACCATCAGCAGTGGCGAGCCAATCAGCCCGTTGACGAGTGCCGACTTGCCGCTCCCCGGTGCACCGACCACCGCGATGACCACGCCCGGCGTGAGCACACGCCGGGCGTGGTCGGCCATCCGATCCAGCGCATCGGTCAGGCCCGACGCACTGAGGACTCCGCCCGCCCGTTGCACCGACTTCAGGACATCGATCCGGATGTCGGGGGCATCGACCGCCCCCATTGTCTGCTGGTCAGCCATGTGTGTTCGACTCCTGTTCCACGCTGTCGAGAACCCTCGGGAAGCCTGCCGAGCGGAGTCGCCACGGGGCGTCAGGGGAATCCCTGGTTCCGGGTCGAGAGAGAGGCGTCAGCTCGATTGGTCAGCGAGACGATCGGCCAGGCGCACTGCCAACTCCGCTGCTTCGAGCATCGGACCCTCCAGGAGCGAGACCGCCACCCGCGCCCGCCACCGGTCGCCGGCCGCCAGCGACGCCGCTCGGCACTGTGCCGTCGATGCGTCCGATGCGAGACCCAGGCGCGCCGCAATGGGGTGAGGCGCCGAGAGAACCAGGAGCTCGTCGAGATCGGCGGGTCGCATCGACCCGCGGACCTGCGCCAGCAGCTGCGCCAGCCGGAGGTCGAGGAACTCGTCCGCCGACGATTCGAGCCGTTCGGCCTCGGTCGCCAACCAGGTGGCGATATCGGGTCGGCGCGCCGTCAGGGTGGCGGCGACGCGGCGAAGCTCCATGAGTCCGGCACGGGACTTCAGCGTGCCCGTACGGGGCAGGAAGCTCTCCCTCAGGGTGCGAACGACGTTGGGCAGGCCCGACATGTCGACGAGGGCGGGGGCCATCGCAGCAGCACCGACCGACGGGTTCCCCCGCAACCGATCCACGACGACCCGGAGGCCGAACATCCCGAACCGTTCGAGCAGCGAACGTCGCACTTCGACGGGGAGGCCGATCGGCAACGCGGTGGAACACAACTCGTCGGCAGCGAGCAGCATCACGTCGAGGGTCTCCGCCGGCAGTTCAGCGAGCTGGCGGAGGTCGTTCATCTCCGACTCGGTGAGCGTGGCTCCCGTTTCGCCGAGCAGCGCCGTCACCGGCAGCACGCGGGCGCACATGGTTCGGATCCGCTCGTCGTTCTCGTCACGCGTGGCGATGCGGTGGGCCGACGCCATTGCATCGACTCGGCCGCCACCGATCTCGTCGGCCCGCGACAGGATCGCCATGGCGCTGGCGGCCGACGTGGTGCTCTGCGAGCGGTCGCTCAGCGCGTCGAGGTACTCGGCGTCGCGGCTGTGCAGGTGCCGCATGACATACAGGACCATGTCGGCCTGTGCCGGGCGATCGTCCTCCAGCGCGAGGAAGTCGCGAGTGCGCGCCGAGTTCGAGTCGTCGAGCGCGACGCGAGCCCCGGGGTGTCGATGAGCGTCATGGACCGGGAGCGCGTTGGACGGCCACGAGATCTCGAATCCGCGATCGAGTCGAGCGCCACCCCCGGCGGCGGCTCGAAGTCGAGCCGGCCGTCGGGTCGCGTGAACGGCAGATCGATGCGGGTTTCGTCCGCCAACACGGCCTCGACCCGATAGTGGCTGCCGTGCCGGTACCAACTGACGATGCGGGTGCACTCGCCGGCGTCGGTCGGAGCGAGCCGCTCCCCCACCAACCCGTTGAGGAGCGTCGACTTGCCGGCCTTGACGCGGCCCACGATGGCGACGCGCAGGGGCTCGCGGACGCGGTCGAGGATCCGACCGATCTCGGCGGCAGCCGGATCCTCCGGGGCCGCCGACATCATTCGGCTGTGTGCCTGCTCGGCGAGTGCCGTCGTCAGTTCGAGCGCCGCACTCACGACCGCACCCCGACCGTCGGATCGGCCGACTCGTTCGCGCCGGCCCCGCAGCTCGGCGACCCGGGTCCCGATCCGCTCCAGCTCGACGCGTCGCGCTGCTGTCTCCGCCTCGTTCCGACTGGCGTTCTGTTGCGCTTGAGCGGTCAGCTCGGCCGACGTCCGCAGGAGCTGCGTGAACCGCTCGTTGAGCTGTTCGCGCAGCGATGCCTGTTGGCGCCGCAGCATCGCCGTCATCTGGTCGCCGACCTCGAACGAGACCTCGTCGACCATCTTGGCGATGGCGATGCGAACCTGTTGTCGCTGTTGGGCGATCCGCCGCTTGCGTTGCTCGAACAAGGTGCGACCCCCGCCCCACAGCCCCAGGCCGGCGAGCAGGAACGGGTTGGCGAGGACCACGGCCAGACCGGCGGCGGGAATCGCCGTCTGCAACAGACTGAGCACCATGAGGCCCCCTTGCGCTCCCTTCAGGGAGTCGACGACCTCGTTGGCACCCCGCCCGGCTCGGCGGAGCACGCCGGCACCTTGCAACGTAGGTTGACGGGCGACCCACGTCTGGTTGACGTCGATATCGAACCCGTCCGAGGCGAGCAGGTCGAGGTCCGGTTCCTCGTCGCGTACCAGTTGCACCACGGTGTCGCGAGCCTCCGCGGTCCGGCCCAGGAGATCCTCGAAGAAATCCGCGACGACCCGGCCCACCTCGGTCTGGGCCCGCCGCCCGAAGTCGTCCCACTCCCGGGCGTTCTTCAACCCCTCGAGCTCGTCGTCGACCATCTGCGTCACCCCGCGGAGCCCACGACGGAAGTCGTGGTTGAGGGTCGCGGCGAGTTCAGCCCAGAGGTCACCCAACATCACCTGCCACCGCGCCGCCGGGCCCTTGAGGTGTTCGAGCTGCCCACGCGATCGCTCGAGCTGTTGCAAGATCTCGGCGTTCCTCGCCGGCGCCGTCAGGCCCTCGATCTCGCTCGCCGCCGAGGTGGCGATCTGATCGAGCGCACCCTGGACGGCGACGTTCACCCGCTCCTGGGACCGCGATCTCGCCGACGCCAGCACGGTCGAGTCGATGATGCCGAACATCTCGGCGAACCCACTCCGGGCGTTGAGGTCACGGTCCTTCGCACCGAGCGCCGCCCGCCGTACGACCGAGGAGAGCCCGACGATCGGGATCTCCAGACCGGCGGTCGCCAGGTGCGCCCGGTTCAGCTCGACGATCCGCCGCCACTCCCCGTACAGATCGATCTTCGTCTGGGCCATGACGACGAGTGGGGCAGCACGCGCCGCGGCGTCCACGAGGAACTCGACCTCCGGCGCCGACAGCTCCGCCGAGGCGTCGCTCACGAACAACAGGGCATCGGCGAACGGCAGGAATCCCATCGTGGCAGCGGCGTGACCGGCGCCCAGCCCCCCGGCACCGGGCGTGTCGACGAGCGTCAGGCCCCGAGCGAGGAGCGGATTGGGGATGCTGAGTCGCACCCGATCGACGTTCTTGGTGTTGTCGGGGTTGTTCCACTCGGTGACCCACTCCGGTACGGCCTCGAGTTCGATGGCGAAGGTCGTCGGCCCGTCCTCGCCCCGCTGCTCGACGAGCGCCGACAGCCGGTCGCCGTGCTCCACCACCGTGACGGCCGAGGTCGCGAGATCGTCGTCGACCGGGCACACGTCGGAGCCGATCACGGCGTTGATCAACGAGCTCTTGCCCTGCTTGAACTCGCCGACCACGCAGACGAGCGAGGACGACGTGGCCGCCCGGTCGGCCTCGCGGCGCATCGCCGCGCCCAGATCGCTCCGCCCGATCTCGTCCGCCAGCGACGCAACCGCAGCGCACCGTTCCTGATCGTGCATCCCGGGTTGGTTCGTCGTCACCCGACGAACGCTACGGAGAGGACCGTCCGCCGCCGTCAGGGATAACCCTGATCCCCGTCGGCGACGAGCGGGTTCGTCGATGCCGCCACCTCGGCGCCGTCGGAGATGCCGTCACCATCGGTGTCGGCGTTGCCGGCATCGGTCCCCCACATCGATTCGGCGAGATCGACCAGGCCGTCTCCATCGCTGTCGCCGATGACGTGAGCATTCGCCGCGGCCTGCCTGTTCGACCCAGTCGTTCGACTCCTCCCAATCGGTTCGGCCGTCGCCGTCGGCGTCGGCCGACAGCGTGGCGTCGAGGGCGGCGAGGTCGACGGCCCAGATCTGCGTCCACCGGCGGGCTGCCTACCACCGGGACGGACTCGACCACCGAGGCCTCGATCGCCGGAACAGGCTCGAGCACCGTGGCCTCAACAGTCGGGACGGGCTCGGCGACGGGCGTGAGCAGGTCGGCGGGGACGTCGACGAACGAGGCGAGGTCGGCGCCGGTCAAGCCGGTGGTCGCCGACACTGCCGGTCCGGCCGGCTCGACCGGTTCGACCGGAGGGCTCCACCCGAAATCGAACCCCGACGAGATCGATGCAGCGGCCTCGGACCGATCGTCGATTCCGTCGCCGTCGGTGTCGGCCGAGCCGAGGTCGTAGCCGAGCGCCGCCTCCACCTTGTTGGTCACCCCGTCGCCGTCGCTGTCCTCGTCCCCGTCCCACACCTGGTCACCGTCGGTGTCGGCCTTGGCCGGATCGAGACCGATCAGCGTCTCCACACGATCGCCGACGAGGTCCGAGTCGCTGTCGGCCGATCGATCCGATGTGGTCAACCCGAGCTCGTCGTACAGCGTGAGCCCTTCACCGTCGGCGTCGGTCGAGATCTGACGTTGGTACAGCCGCTCGTCGATGGCGCGGCCTCGCGCCGTCCAAGCGTCGACCTCCCCCTGGTCATCGGGTCCGGCGCTGTCGCTGTTGCGACGGTACGGGTCGGTCGCCGGACGCGACAGGCTCCACTGGATGAGCTCCGCCTCCTCCGGCGTGTGGATGTCGACCCGCGAACGTTGTTCCAGGTGCACCCGGCCGAGCTCCTCGCCGTCAACGGTCACTCCGTACCGCTGGGTCTCCTCGAGGTCGCTGACGCCGTCGCCGTCGCTGTCGCGCTCGTTCAGCGCCCGGTAGCCGTCGTCGTGTTGGCGATCGCGATCACGGATCATCTGCTGTTCGAGATCGCTCATACCGTCACCGTTGTGATCGGCCCAATCCTGGGCGACCGTCCGATCAGTGTGGGTCTGGTAGATCTCCTGGAAGTCGGTCCTGCCGTCGCCGTCGGTGTCGTCGGCCTGCCGGGGGTTGGTGCCAAGCGACATCTCCTCGATGTCGTTGAGGCCGTCGCCGTCGGTGTCCTGGCGACGTGGGTCGGACCCGAACTCGATCTCCGTCACGTCGGTGAGGCCGTCGTCGTCGAAGTCCCCGGGCACTCGCGGCTTGGAGACCGGGGCCACGATCGGCTCCCGCGTCACTCCCGAGTAGGTGGCGTTGGCGGTCGGATCGTCGCTCGACGCCCCGCCGAATGCCCGACCGACCTCGGTGCCGTCGTTGATGCCATCGCCGTCGGAGTCGGCCTGGCGAGCGTTGGTCCCGAGGTCGTACTCGGCCCCGTCGGTGAGCCCGTCGCCGTCGGTGTCACGGTTGTGGGCGTCGAGCCGGACGCCGGCCTCGAACGCGTCGGACAGTCCATCGCCGTCGGAGTCAGTCGGTGCCGAAGCGGCGACACCGTGGTACGACAACCCGGCGGTGAGAGGGCGGTCGTCGAACCCGTCGTAGTAGCCGTCGTTGTCGGTGTCGGCGTCGAGCGGGTTGGTCCCTCGTTCGCGTTCCTCGCGATCGGTGAGCCCGTCGTCGTCCATGTCGGCCCGGTGGGTCGGGGTGAGGCCGTACTCGACGGTATCGGTGAGGCCGTCGCCGTCGGAATCGAGCGTCGACGACCCCGCCGAGCTGTCGGGCAACTGCGGCCTGGAGAAGTAGCCGTCGACACCCGCGGCCTTCGTATCGTGCAGCACCAGTTCGTCATAGTCGGAGGTCCCGTCGAAGTCGGTGTCGCGATTCTTCGAGCTGAAACCGAAGCCCGATTCGGTCATGTCCGACAATCCGTCCCCGTCGCTGTCGGTGCCGATCCCGAGGCGCTGGCGCGACTTCGGACCGCCGATGTACCGGCCGCCGATCCGCGGGTTGGAGCCGATCTCGAGCTCGTACCCGTCGAATCCGCCGTCGCCGTCGGAGTCGCGCGCCGCCGGGTTCAGGCCCTCCAGGATCTCGGCGTCCGTGCTCAGCCCATCGCCGTCGGAGTCGTCGACGACGGCCACGTGCGGGTTCATCCCTGCGGTGTCGACCTCGTAGCCGTCTCCCCAGTGGTCGCCGTCGGAGTCGCGGTTGTTCGGATCGAGCCCGACCCGCCGCTCGTACTCGTCGGAAAGCCCGTCGTCATCCGTGTCCACCATCGCTGCCTCCGTCCCCGCCGACGCCGTTGCGACATCGGCCCGGGGCAGTCTCGGAGGGCGGAGCGGATCACGGCGTCATGGGTTCCCCCACTTTCGGCGTCCGTGCCCGAGGTGACCTGACCGGCGACACCGGGCCAACGTCCCCCGGTCGAGTCCCCCGGCCGGGCGACGACCCTGGTCGGGTCGAGCCCGAGGATGGCAGCATGAACGCCGATGCCACTCCCGACCTGTCCTTCTCGAGCCTCCAGCTCCCCTACCGCTGGGGCGAGGCGCGGATGACGACGCCCGAGCCCACCTTCGTGCTCCCGTCGGGCACGGTGACGTTCCTGCTCACCGACATCGAGGGTTCGACGCGGATGTGGGGCGAGGAGACCCCGGAGGACATGACGGGCGTGGTGCTCCGCCACCTCGAGATCCTCGGCGACGCCGTCGCCGGCCATGGCGGTGTTCGCCCCCAGGAGCAGGGTGAGGGCGACTCGATCGTTGCGGCGTTCGCCCGGCCGTCCGATGCGGTCGCGGCCGCGCTCGCCGCCCAGCTGGCGCTGCACGCCGAGCCCTGGGCGACATCTCGCCCGCCGCTGGTTCGGATGGCGCTGCACACCGGCGAGGCCCAGCTCCGCGACGACGCCAACTACGCCGGCCAGGCGATCATCCGGACGGCGCGGCTCCGTTCGATCGGCCATGGCGGCCAGATCCTGGTCTCGGGCGCCACCCGCGACCTCGCCGTCGACCAGGGCGGCGACACCACGTTCACCTCCCTCGGCGAGCACCGGCTCCGCGATCTCGGTCGCCCCGAATCGGTCTGGCAGCTCGTCCACCCCGACCTTCCCACCGACTTCCCTCCGCTCCTCTCGCTCGAGGGCGCGCCGCACAACCTCCCCGCGTCCCTGTCGCCGTTCATCGGTCGCCTCGACGAGATCTCGAAGCTGGCGCAGCTGGTCGGGGCCGAGCGTCTCGTGACCGCCACCGGGTCGGGTGGCGCCGGCAAGACGCGCCTGGCCCAGCAGGTCGGGGCCGAACTCCTCCATCAGTTCGCGGCCGGCGTCTGGTGGGCCGAGCTCGCACCGGTCGGCGACGACGACGTCGAGGCGACGTTCCGGGCAGCACTCGGCATCAGCGAGGCATCGGCCAACTCGATCGAGGACGCCACGGTCGCGCTGCTCGACGGACGGTCGGCGCTCCTGATCGTCGACAACTGCGAGCACGTCGCGGTAACGGCCGCCGATCTTGTTGGCCGGTTGCCCGGGCCGCGCCCGATCTCCACGTCCTGGCCACGAGCCGGGTCATGCTCGACCTCCCCGGCGAATGCGCGTGGCGCGTACCGGCGCTCGCCATGCCCGACCGCCACGTGCCGACGCCGATCGAGGCGCTGGCCCAGTACGACGCAGTCGAGCTCTTCTGCGATCGAGCCCGGCGGGCGCGCCCGAACTTCCGGCTCTCCGACGACAACGGCCCGACGATCGCCGAGATGTGCCATCGCCTCGGCGGGATCCCGCTGGCGCTCGAGCTGGCAGCGGCGCGTTGTCGGATGCTGACCCCTGCGGAGATCCTCGACGGATTGAGCGACGCGCTGCGGGTGCTGGGCCGGGGGTCCCGGGCCGATCTCCCGCGGCAGCAGACGCTCGAGGCCTCGATCGCATGGAGCGTCGAGCTACTCGACGACTCGGAGCGGCTGCTCCTCAGCCGCATCTCGGTGTTCGTGGACGGCTGGACGCTCGACGCCGCCGAGGCGGTCGCCACCGACGACCGACTGCCCGTCAATTCCGTGTTCGACGCCCTCGACCGGCTGGTCGACCACAGCCTCGTCCAGGTCGAGGACACGCACGGCGGTTCGCGCTTTCGGATGCTCGAGACAGTGACCCAGTTCGCCCGTCGTCTCGTGGCGGTCGACCTCGCCGATCAGCGGGCGGTCCGCGACCGCCACGCACGGTTCTTCCAGTCCGAGCTCGTACTGTTCGACGCCGGTGGCGGCCCGGCGACACTCACGGCCTTGGGCGATCGGCTGGTTCCCGACGAGGAGAACATCCGGGCCGCGTTCGATCACCTCCTCACGATCGACGACACCGCCGCCGCATCGGCGATGCTCCTGCCGTATCTCGGACTGTTCGAGCGCCACCTGTCGATGATGCGGATGTGCACGGCGCTGATCGACCGTCCCGATGTCGCCGGCACGCGGGCGGAGTGGCTGGCGCTGCTCGTACGGGGTGCGGTCCAGGTCGACGCCAGCAATCTGGGAGGTGTGTTCGTTGATCTCGGTGGAGCGATCGACGCGGCCCGGGCATTGGGCAACGAGGCCGACGAACGCTTCTCGACCGCCGTCCTCGACCTCTGCCTGACCATCGGCGGCGACGAGCAGATCGACCGCATGCTCGACAGTCGCAACTGGTTCGAACGGCACGGAGACCATCGCCGCGCATCGTTCCTCGACTCGCTCCTTGCGTTCGCCGGTTCCTATCAACGCATCGATGTGGCACGGGCGGCGATCGCTCGCTTCGACGCGACCGCCGACCAGTGGGCCGAGCCGCGACAGACCGGCATCGTGCAACTCGCGCTGGGTCACCGTCCAAGCCCACGACTGCGAACCGATCGACGTCGAGCGGGCGCTCCGCGACGTGGCGAATCGTCGACTGATGCCCCAGGTACGGGTCGGGATCACGTCGACGACCAACGCCGACGCGGTGTCGAGGGGTCGACGGGCACCGATCGACGTCGCCGTGCTCCTCGACGCCCAGCGGATCGACGGGTCGCCGTGGGCGCGCTTCGCCCCGTTCAACTTCGTGGCCCTCGAGGCGCTGCAGGACGACCGACTGGAGGATGCGAAGGCGGGATGGGACGTCTTGAAGCAGCGCGCCGAGGCTCAGCTCCTCCTGCCGTCGTTCTGGACCCAGACGGGTCTGGCGTTGGTCGAAGCCGGCATCGCCGATCCGCCCGATCTCCCCGATCCGTCCCATCAGACGGTGCCGGCGGCCCGCCTCCGCCTGGCGAACGCGGTCGGATGCCTCGTGGCTGGGCGCCCCGACGAGGCCGAGCGGATCCTGGGACAGATCCTGCCCGCCACCGCGCACCACGCAGGGCGACGATTCGTGCTCGCCGTCCTCGAAGCCACGGCGCTGGCGCGCGCCGCCAACGGACGATCGGTCGACGCCGCCCGATTCATCGGATGCTGCGAACGATTCCGGGAGGAGGTCGGCCTCGTGCGCCTGCCTGCGGCAGAACGGGCATGGGTCGCAGCACGAGCCTTGATCGAAGGGACCGAAGGTGGGGACGAGGCGATCACCGAGGGGCGGTCGATCACCCTCGAACGTGGCCTCGAGCTCGCCGCCCGGTCTCACTCGCCGATGAGCCGGGCGACCGTCGGCTGGGCGGCCCTGACCCCGACGGAGCGGCAGGTCGCGGAGCTCGCCGCCGACGGGCGGACCAATCCGCAGATCGGCCGGGAGCTGCTCATGTCGCCGGAGACGGTGAAGACGCATCTGTCGAGGGTGTTCACCAAGCTGGGTATCGCCGGACGCCGCGAATTGCCGCTCGCGTTCGCTCAGCGACTCGCCGAACAGATCTGATCCTCCACAGCCGGCCGCGATTCGAGGGATTCCCCTGACGCATCGGCGGTGCGTCAGGACGAGGCTCACGACATGGGATCCCATCAGTTGCGCAGGTTGGTCGTCGGGTCGGTGTTGGTCACGCTCATCGGCTGTATTCCCGATGGCGGCTCACCGCCACTCCCGACGACCACCAGTGTGACGACGACGGTCACACCGACGACCGTTGTCGTCGGGGCGGCGGTCTCGGGATACGAACGGCCGACCGACACCGGCGCGGCGCTTCCGGGAGGCGGCGCCATCGTCGTGGTGCACGTCCCCTCGGCCGGCTCGGGCCCGGGCATCGGCGGACCCTGGCCGGTGTGGCAGTACACGGGCACCTCGATCTCCACGATCTCGGCGAACCCCGCCGTCGGCAGCGTCCCCGGCGCACCACCGTTCCGCGACTTCCTGTCGTCGTACGGCCCGGGATGGAGCCGCGTCGCCACGGGGGCCGGCGGGAGTGGCTCGACGTTCCCCATCGAGATCCACACGGTCTCGCCGTTCGTCCCGATGTCGCCGACGCCACTCGGCACGCTCTCCCCGACGTCCAGCAGTGGCGCGTTCATCAGTCGATCGTGGTCGCCCGACGGTCGGTATCTCGCCGTCGTCGCCGACCCGGTCGGAGCATCGTCAACCGATCTCTTCGTGTTCGACACCATCGGTTTCACCGAGGTCCGGCACGCGACGTTCGCCGCGTCACCGTCACTGTCCGACCTCTACCCGGCCCGGACAGCCTGGACGACCGACTCGGCGGAGATCCTCGTCGGGACGTCCTCGGGCATCCGATCGTTCGCACTCAGCGGGCCGGGCGGTGATTCGTCCGCACCGTGGCCGGTGGCGAAGCCGTGCGGCGTGTCCGATGTCAGCACGGGTGGCCGGGTCGCGATCGTGTGCCGGAACGGCGTCGGCAGCGACTCGCTGTTCAACCTGTACACCCAAGAGCGGGACGGGAGCGACGCCCGGCTGGTAATCACACCCACGCTCGTCCGACCGATCGGCACTCCCGCCGCCGGGATCTCGCCCGAGGCGTTCTTCTCGCCCGACGGCAACTTCCTGGCCGTCAACCTCAACACCTGGCCCGGCCTCACCGATACCCGCGGTGGCCTGGCGGTCGTCGCCGACGAACCGTTGGCGACCCCGGTGTTGTTGACCATACCGACATCCGGCACCCCCGCTGGCGCTGCGACGGGCGGCGATGCGCCGATCGGCTGGATCGCCGCACCCCTCCAGCCCTGACTGATCAGCGGCGACGGATCCCGCTGTAGTACGTCGCGACCAACTCGGCGCGGGATCGGACCTGGAGCTTCCGGAAGATCCGAGTCAGGTGGGTCTCGATCGTCTTGACCGACACGAACAATCGGGCCGACGCCTCCTTGTTGGTTGCTCCGTGGATCACGCTCAGTGCCACCTCGACCTCCTGCCGGGTGAGCACGGAGAAGCACTCCGGTATCGGCACGGCGTCATCGGCGGGGGCGCTGGTCGACCCGACAAGTTCGACCCGGTCGAGCCAGGCGGTCGCCCCCAACGAGCCGAACGTGAGCGAGGCAGACCGCAGCGCGACCACGGCAGCGTCGGCCTGCCGCGCCGCGTGCAACAACTCTCCGAGCACCAGGCGGGACCGAGCCGCCTCGAAGACGGCACCGATCGAGTCGAAGGTCGCCACCGAGTCGGTGGCGAGGCCGATCGCGGTCGCCGGGTCGGGCGCCGTGAGCGTGGCGACCCGGCCGATGAGACCCGAGGTCCAGCGGGTCGGAACCGCAGCGTGTTCGTCCTCCAAGAGTTGCAGCCGGCGCCGAGCCGCATCCCGTTCGTCGAGACGGACGAGCGATTCCAGGTAGTCACCGTCCCAGAGCCGCACCGACGCCAGGCGTACTCCCACGCCGTCCCCCCGCTCGATCAATGGCTCGAGCAACCCGCGAACACGGGTCCAATCGGCCAGGGATGCTGCGGCGAACGCTTCGGCGCCGACGACGCGCCATTGCGTGGATCGATCACCGCGCTTGAGGCTCAACGCCCAGGCGGTGCGGATGTGTTCCTCGCAGCTCGCCGAGTGGGCTCGCCCGGCTTCGATCCGGGCCGCGAGTGCGTGCGCGTAACCGGCGTCGTCGCCCATCTCGACGGCCGCTTCGATGGCCGCCAGTGACGATTGCCGGGCGCTGTCCCACCGGCCGCGGCGAAACTCGAGCTCGGCGAGGCAACACCAGACCGACACCCGTTCGTACCGGTCGGGCGCGGGGTCGAGATCGGCGAGGCGACCGTCCAACATCCGGGAGGCGTCGTCATACCGATCGGCGAACGTGAACCAGTTCGGCACTTCCGGCGTAGGCAGGCGACTACCCGAGTGGGCGGGGGCGCCCTCCGGTTGCGGGCGCCACGGGAGGTGGTGGCAACGGTGGTGGCGGGAGCGGGGGTGCTTGCGGTGGCGGGGGCGCTTGGGGTGGTGGGGGCGCCTGAGGTGGTGGCGGCGCCTGAGGTGGTGGCGGGACATCTGCCCCGCCTGGTGTCTTGGCGTCCTCGCTGGTGCTGTCGGACTCGGTCATGATCGCCCTCCGCCTCGGTCCAGGGCAGGTACTGCCTTCACCCCGCAGATTAGCGCTCGTGCGATCCCGCGAGGTCTTGGTTCACCCTGCCGTCGCCGGCCCTCTCGTGGCGGTTTACTCGGGCGCGGCCACCACGAGTCGATCACGTCCGGACTCCTTGGCGTCGTAGAGTGCGCGGTCCCCCGCTAGGGGCCGGCACGGAGTCGAGGCCGGCGGCGTCGTCGCCGGTCGCCACGCCCACGCTGACCGTCACGGCCACCGGATGTTCGGCGGTGACGGAGGCGAGCGCGGACGGGATGTTCATGCGGATCCGGTGGGCGATTGCGGTGGCCGCCTCGATGTGGGCTGCTGGTAGCACGACAACGAATTCATCGCCGCCAGTGCGGCATGCGATGTCCTGTCGACGGGCCGAGTTGCGCAACGCAGAACCGGAGGCCCGCAAGTAATCGGTCGCCGAACGGATGGCCGCGGGTGTCATTGACTGCCTTGAAGTTGTCCACATCCAGTGAGATCACCGCGCCGCCGGGCGTCGGCGAGTTCCGCCAGACCTCTTGCGCAACCACCTCGAAGCCGCGGCGATTCAGCAGTCCCGGTGAGGGGGTCAACCAGGGCCTTCAGTTTCCATTCGTTAGTTGGGTGACTTCGGCCGAGATGTCACGTTCGATCGCCGCGAAGTGTGTGATCCGGCCGGTCGCATCGACCAGCGGGAAGATGTGCATATCCAGCCAGTACTCGGTCCCGTCCTTGCCGTAGTTCAGGATCGCACCATCGAACGGGGCACCGTCCTCCAATGCCTTGGCAGCCTCCGTCGAGTGCCGGGGTCAGTCGAGGTCGGTATGCAGGAATCGCGGACTGCGCCCCAGAACCTCCTCGGGCTCATACCCGGTAAGCCTCGTGAATGCCTCGTTGACGTAGACGATGCGCGGCCCAGGTTGGTCCAACGGCTCGGCCTCGGTGATGATGATGACGTCCAGGGCTCGGAAGACGAGCTGTCCGAGTAAGCCTTCAAGTATCTCGGGCACGCCGTTGCGGGGGTAGCCCGTCATTGACTCATCGGCGCCGGGCGACTGCATGTCACTTGCCTCCCGGCGGCATCTACGGTGATGACTTCAACCTGCCTCGAGGGCATCATGCCAGCAGACATCGGCGCGGGCAATTCGCATTCGGTACCGGCTAGGGTCGCGGTATGCAGCAGCAGTTCCGCGCTGGGGTGAACCGGCCCGGTGGGCATTCTTTGCGGTCATCGGCACGGTTGGCCGTGGTCGCCATCGCGTTCCTCATCCTGGCCCTCGGTCCGGCTTCGGCCGCCTCAGCCGCGACCGGCCATCCCGGCGCCGCCCCACCCGGCGGCACTGCGGAAAGCCAACTCGCGGACAAGTACGCCCCCATCGTCGTCGTTGGTTCACCAACCAGATTCTCCCTGCGGTGATGGCGGAGGGCCTCTGGCATCTTCCTCCTAATTTTTTTGAACAGTTGCCAGAAATCACTCACGATCGAAACAGTATCAATGTTTCGAACACGATCGATCACTTGGCGCACTGTGACAGTTCCGCCCTGCTTCAGTGAGAGGTTCGCAAAACGAGTCATAATATTTGTGCGTTTTTTTTTTTTTTTTTCACGCGCTCACCATCGGGCCATTTTGCAGTTGACAAATTGCATACTATTCAAGTATAATCACGAACTGCTATTCGTAGCAATGTAAATAGTAACGAATTTGACAAATCTCTCTTCAACATATCTGTTGATCGATCAATTACCCAATTCTGTTTCACATTTCGTTTGTTTCAATTGTATTGTCGCATAATTGCGTTGCGATTCGCTCGCTTGTTCGATCGACAATGTTTTGTTTGATCGACAATGCAGAAATACAAACAAATGATTTTGATGTTTTACAATTCTTTTCCTAAAATTCTCTTTCTTTCGTCACATGCAGCAGATAGGGTTTCGATGTTGTAAACAATAAAATTGAAATATCTCGATGTAGAATCAATTTTATTTCATGATTTTCAGTGCAATCGATTCACGAAACGAAACTGATTGAACTACGGCGAAAAATGTTACGTACGCTCGTTTTTCAAAATTGACCTCTGCAAAATCCAAAGTCAAACAAAGGATCTGTTGGATCATGCAGAGGTCTGAATTCCGGTGGCACAACAACGAGAACATTGAATAGAGAATTCGATTTACAAGAGAAATTTGCATTTCTTTTGTATTCTCATTCTCTTTCAATTCAAACATTCCCGCTATTGTGCCACCGGTTAAAACATCTCTCTCGATCTCTCTCTGTCAAACTCTCTTCTTACCT
>JBAOIR010000076.1:0-282803 GCA_037045585.1 Microthrixaceae bacterium | reverse complement strand
ATCTCGATCGTCGTCGGTTGGTTCCCGCGATTCTCGTGGGCACGGCCGTCGCGACCGTGGCGGCGGCGCTTGCCCCGGGCATCGCGGTCCTCATTGCCGTGGCGGCATTCATCGGGCTCGGGTCGGTCGCCGCTCAGCTCCTCGTCCCGCTCGCCGCCGAGCTCGCCTCCGAGGAGGAGCGCGGGGGCGTGGTCGGCCGGGTGATGAGCGGGTTGCTGCTGGGAATCCTGCTGGCCCGCACGGTTGCCGGGCTCGTTGCCGGCGTCGCCGGTTGGCGTGCGGTCTACTGGACAGCGGCAGTCGTTGCGACGGGATTGGCGATCGTGCTGGCCCGAGCGTTGCCCGCCGACGGGCCCCGCCCGTCGAGGTCCTACGGCGACCTCCTCCGCTCGACTGCCCGCTTGTTCGTGAGCGAGCCGGTGCTGCGTCGACGCGCCGTGTTCGGCGCGTTCGGGTTCGCCGCGTTCAGCGTCTTCTGGACGACCGTGGCCTTCGAACTGTCGGGTCCCCGCTACGGCTACGGCGACTCGGTCATCGGGCTGTTCGGTCTGGTGGGTGCTGCCGGTGCGCTGTGTGCAGGGTTTGCCGGCCGGCTCGCCGACCGCGGTCGCGCCAACATCTCGACGGTCGCGTTCGCCGGTTCGATCATGGTGTCGTTCCTGCCGTTGTGGTGGGGTCGGACATCGATCGTCTGGCTCGTCGTCGGCATCGGGGTGCTCGACGTCGGAGTCCAGGGCCTCCAGGTCACGAACCAGAGCGTCATCTACGGGTTGCCGGTCGCTCGGAGCGGCGTCAACTCCGTGTACATGGTGTGCTACTTCAGCGGTGGCGCACTCGGCTCGGCGGTGGCCGCCGGGTTGTACGACTCGGGTGGGTGGTCGTCGATCTGCCTGCTGGGCGCTGGGCTCGGAGCGCTCGTGACGGTCGGAGCGTTGCCCGGCCTGCGGCCCACGCCCGTCACGCGCTGATCCTGGTCACTCCTCGGTGGCGCGTTTTCGTCGCTTCCCCTCGTGCATCGCCGCGACGCGGGCGACCGGGATCCCGTGGCCCTCGGCGATCAGCTGGTCGGGAAGGCGCTGGGAAGCCGGGAGCGACTCGACCCAGGGTGTCCGATGCTCCATCAGCGCGACTGCGGTGAGGACGGTGAAGTCGCCAGGCGAGACGTCGTCGAGCTCGTCCCACTCGAGGGGGAACGACACCGGAACTCCGGGGCGGGCCCGGGGGCTGTAGGCGGCGGCGACGGTGGCGCCGCCGGACCGGGTGGAGTCGACGAACACCTTCCCACCCCGGTCGGCCTTGATGTAGGCGGTGGTTGCGACGTCGGGGTCGAGGAGCTCGGCACGACGGGCGATGGCGCGCGTCGCCGCCGCCACGTCCTCGGGGTCGTGGTCGGGATCGACGGGGACGAAGACGTGCACGCCCTTGGCTCCGCTCGTCTTCACCGCGGCGGCGAGCCCCACGTCGTCCAGCGCGAGGCGCACGAGCTCGGCCGCGGCCACGGCACCGGCGAAGCCGCCCTCGGTGGGCGGGTCCAGGTCGAGGATCAGATCGGTCGCGTGGTGCAACGAGCCGGCGCGACCGAGGGTCGGGTGGTACTCGACGGCGCGTTGGTTGGCGAACCACAGGAGCGTCCGCCGGTCGTTGCACAGGGCGTACCGCACGGCGCGCTGTGACGCCTCGGCCCAGATCTCGACGGTCTCGATCCAGTCGGGGGTGTACTTCGGCACGTTCTTCTGCATGAACGGCCGCTGGCGGTCGGTCGCGCGGACGACCGACAGCGGTCGGTCGCGGAGCACCGGGATCAGTCGCTCGTGGACGGCGTCCAGGTAGTCGACGAGGTCGCGTTTGGTCACGCCGGCGCCGTCGAACAGCGGTCGATCGAGGTTCGTGAGCCCGACCCCGTCGCGGACCTCGTCGGGTGTGCTCGCCATGGTGGGCCCCTCCGGCGTCGGGCGGACGGCGTCGGTGCCGCCCCGGTGTCGCTGCCGCGATCGGCTGCTCGCACAGTGTGACGTGAACGCGTCATCGGTGCGTCGGCGGCGATCGCCGGGTAGGTTGTCACGAGTACCTGGTCGCGGGGCCGGGTTGATCGGGAGGGGAGCCCCAATGCGCAGGCTGTCGACGTTGGCCACACTCACGGCGGTGCTCGCCCTGTTCGCTGCGGCGTGTACGCCCGGCGGGCCGGCACCGATCACCTGGAAGGTGAAGCCGGCGACCATCCAGGTCATCTCGAAGAACAGCCAGGTCACGGCCGGCGACCGGCCCTATGTCATCCAGGTCGGGTTCCGTTCGAAGCTCGGTGTGGCCGGCTCGTCGAGCGCCCAGATCTCGTCGCAGTGCTCCTCGGGAGCGCTGCCCGCGCCCGACGCCGCTCCGGCTGGCACCACGGTCGGCATCCCGGCCGGCACCGCCGACATTCCCTTCCCGGATGCGCAGAACCTCGACATCGGCGACGTGCTGTTGTCGACGGCCCCGTTCGAGATCTTCGGCACCCTCAGCTTCGCGGTCAACCGCAACGCGCCGCCGTTCGTCACCGGGTGCGCCATGACCGATGCACTCAACGGCGCGTTGGTCGGCGTGCTCAAGTCGTCGCTCGACGTACTGATCGCCGGCTCCGCAGTGCCTCCGACCCAGGAGCAGCTGATCGACCTCATCGTGTCGAACCTCGGCAACTTCCTGTCGGCCGCCGGCAGTTTGATCGCAGCGATCATCGAGGGCCTCGGCAACCCCGACGCGATCGTGGGCGTCGGCGTGCAGCTGCTGCTGCCCACGGCGGGAGCGTTCACGGGTCTGCTCGACACCGCGTTCGGCGTCGCCGGTCTGTTCAGCCCGGAGCTGGCCAACGGCTTCATCCCGATCCCGAGCCTGCCGAGCGCAATCAAGATCAAGGTCGGTCCGCTGGCCCCGTCGGTGTCGGTGTTCGACTTCGACAGCAGTGACAGCGGCGGCGGGCACTGGGTGTACACGAGCACGATCGGCGTCTGATCGGCGAGTCGCCATCTATATGCACTTGTCAATGTATATAGAGGGCTCTATATTTCTCGTCGATGGCGACCCAGCAGACGCGTCGAGCCGACACCCGCGTGCGATTGCTCGCGGCTGCGGCAGAACTCTTCGCCGAGCGTGGCGTCGACAGCACGTCGATCGGCGCCATCGCTGAGCTGGCAGACCGCACCTCCGGCGCGGTCTATGACCACTTCGGTGGCAAGGACGGCGTGCTCGTCGCGTTGCTCGACTCGTGGGTCGTCGACCTGAGCGCGGTGATCGGGGCAGAACTCGCCACGGCAACCACGCTCGAGGAGCGGCTGGCCGTGCTGTGGCGCAACGTGTCCGCGCCCGCCGTCGGCGACGGCCGGTGGATTGCCCTCGAGCTCGAGCTCTGGACCCACGCCTCGCGCGACCCCGCCGCTCGTGAACACCTCGCTCGCCGGTACCGCGGCGCCTGGCGCGGCATCGTCGAGCTGGCCGACGCGTCGAACGACGTGTCCCCCGATGTCGGTCCTGCCGTCATCGGGTTGCTGTTCGGCCTCGAGATGATGCGGCGGGTCGACCCCGTCGCGGTCACCGATCGGCTCGCCATCGACTCACTCACTGCTCTCGTCCAACGGCATCGATCCGATGCCACCACCCGGTGAAGGGATACACCAACCATGCGTACTCAACTCTGTGACGACCTCGGGATCGAGTTCCCGATCTTCGCGTTCACCCACTGCCGCGATGTCGTCGTCGCAGTGTCGAAGGCCGGCGGCTTCGGCGTGCTCGGCGCGGTCGGGTTCTCGCCCGAGCAGCTCGAGATCGAGCTCAACTGGATCGACGAACACATCGGCGATCACCCCTACGGCGTCGACATCGTCATCCCCAACAAGTACGAGGGCATGAACGAGGACATGTCGGCCGAGGACCTCACGAAGATGCTGCAGGAGATGGTTCCCCAGCAGCACCTCGACTTCGCCCGCAAGCTCATGACCGACCACGGTGTCCCGCTTCCCGAGGGCGAGGACGACAACGCGTTGAAGCTGCTCGGCTGGACCGAGGCGACCGCCACGCCGCAGGTGGAGATCGCACTCCGTCACCCGAAGATGACGCTCATCGCCAACGCGCTCGGCACTCCGCCGAAGGACATGATCGACCACATCCACGCCGAGGGCCGCAAGGTCGCGGCGCTCTGCGGCTCGCCATACCAGGCGCTGAAGCACGCCGACGCCGACGTCGACATCATCATCGCCCAGGGCGGCGAGGGTGGCGGCCACTGCGGTGAGGTCGGGTCGATCGTGTTGTGGCCCCAGGTCGTCAAGGCCGTGGCCCCGCGGCCCGTGCTCGCCGCCGGTGGCATCGGCAACGGTCAGCAGATCGCGGCGGCGCTGGCGCTCGGTTGCCAGGGCGCCTGGTCGGGCTCGCAGTGGCTGATGGTCGAGGAGGCCGAGAACACGCCCGTCCAGCAGCAGGCCTACATCGACGCTTCGTCGCGTGACACGGTGCGCTCGCGGTCGTTCACCGGCAAGCCGTGCCGCATGCTCCGCAACGACTGGACCGAGGCGTGGGAGAACCCCGAGAACCCCGACCCGCTCGGCATGCCGCTGCAGTACATGGTCTCCGGCATCGCCGTCGCGGCGACGCACAACTACCCCGACCAGACCGTCGACGTCGCGTTCAACCCTGTCGGCCAGGTCGTCGGCCAGTTCGAGAAGGTCGAGAAGACCTCGGCCGTCATCGAGCGGTGGGTCAACGAGTACCTCGAGGCCACCAGCCACCTCGACGAGCTCAACGCCCGCGCTGCCGCCGGCTGACCGATCCCATCGGAGTTGCTGTTCGAACCCCGGCCGTCACGGCCGGGGTTCGTTCATGCTGCGGGCCAGTCGCCCTCGTCCACGACGTCGAAGGAGTCTTGCTCGAGGATGGCGGTGGACAGATCGATGTAGGCGTAGGCCTCCCGCTGCCGGGTCGCCAGCTCGGCGTACTCGGTGAGGTCGACCATGCCCTCGGTGTCGCGAAGGTCGTCGTAGCGCTCCTCCTCGACCTCGTAGCTCTCGCCGCGTCGTCGTCCGACGAGTCGTCGCAGCCCCAGCCGCTCGTTCATCCCCAGCTCCCTCACTCTCCGATTGGCGTCACCGTAGTGGTGCGCCGTGGTCGCGGCATCCCCCTGTTTCGACGAGTCCGGGGGTTCACTCCGGATCGGTCACGGAAGGGTCGTTGCGGTGAGTGCGAGTGGCGTGGACGGGTTGCCGTTGGTGTCGACGGCGATCACTTCGTAGTTGTAGGTGGTGGCGGGGGTGAGCTGCTGGTCGAGGTAGTTCACGGCGGTCCTCCGGAGGATCGTCACGACAACACCGTTGCGCTTGACGGCGTAGTAGCCGATCGCGGCGTTGTCGGTGGCGGCTGCCCAGTTGAGCTGGATGCCGGTGCGGGCGATGGAGGTCATCGAGCCGGTGGACATCTGAGGCGGCACGGTGTCGCCGTTGGTCGGCAACGCGGTCGCCGTCAGTGCGGCGTAGGCGTCGGTGTCGTTGGCTCGGATCTGGTGGAGTTCGACGCTGATCCGGTTCGTGCCGATCACCAGGAGGTCGGCGGGGACGCGGAGCGTGGCGGTCGGGGCCGGCCCCACCTTCTCGCCATATGCGGGCGTCGTGGGTGTCGGCACACCGAACGCGATGTTGGAGCGGGCCACCTCGGTGCCGTTGATGCGGACGACGTAGGCGTCGTCGCCGGCGATGGTCAGCTCGATCTGGCGGTAGGTGCTGGGTGTGGTGACGGTGACGTCGGTGGCGAGGTACTGGGTGATCGCCGTGGTCGGGATGGTGGTGGCCTCGCCGAGCCCGCCGGCGCCGAGGGGGCCGACGCCTTGACCCCACGCCGACAGGTCGTCGGTGGTGGCCCATCCTGCCGGGGGAGTCGTTCCGTCGGCCGAGAACCGCCAGCTCGAGGTCGGACCGACCAGAGAGAGAGCGACTGGCGGGGGTGGTGGCGGCGGGGTGCCCGTCGTGGACAGGACCGCGCTGGTGGCGGCCGAGCGGTTGCCGGACTGGTCGTAGGCCACGACGGCGTAGGTGTAGGAGGTGCCCGAGGTCAGCTGCTGGTCGAAGTACGCAACCTCGTTGCGGTTGAAGTAGCCGATCACCTGGCCGTTGCGCTGCAGCTCATAGCCGGCAACGTCGATCTCGGGCGACACGGCCCACGCGACGCCGATGGCGGTGCCCGTGCTGCTCGAGGCCGTCGGTGCCGTCGGTGCCGCCGGTGCTGACGAGTCGTTGCCGTTGCGGGTGACGACCAGCTCGGCGTCGACGAACGCATCGGTGTCGTTGGCGATGGCCTGGTGCAACTCGATCGAGATGCGGTTGGTGCCGGCGACGAAGAGCGACGCCGGGATGGTGATTTCGCGGGTCGCGGCTCCGCCGGGCGCGGTCACGGCCTGGTAGGCGACGGCGGTCGGGCCCGACACGCCGAACCCGAGGTTGGTCCGGGCGACCTGGACGCCGTTGATTCGGACGATGGCGCCGTCGTCGGCGCGGAGTCGCACCCGAACACTGCCCCACGTGGAGAGGTTGGTGCCCTGCACGTCCTTCACGAAGTACTGGGTGGTGCCGGCAGCGGGGATCGTCGAGACCTCGCCGATGCCTCCCTTGCCGAGTGGCGCGGCCGCTTCAGGCCATGCCGCCACATCGCCGGTCGTATCCCACGCCGCCGGCGGCAACGATCCGTCGGCGGAGTACTTCCACGGCGACCCGAAGGCCACGAGGGCGACCGGCTGGTTGTCGGCCGGACTGACGACTGCGCTCGTCGCCGAGCGGTTGCCGGCGACGTCGACGGCGCGCACGAAGTATCGACCGGGTCCCGAGAACGGGCTGAAGAAGCTCGTGGCGGTGGTGGTGCCGATCAGTCGGTCGTTGAGGAGCACTTCGTAGGTGAGAACACCGGCCTTGTCGTCGGTGGAGGCCGACCACCGGAGCCGCGTGCCGGGCGCCTCGGCCACGGCCGTGACGCTGGTGGGCGTGGTGGGCGGCGTGGTGTCGGGAACACCGCCGGGCACGCAGAACTTCGCGAGGCCGTTGATGAACACGTCGGCCGGTCCTGCGAGGAAGTCGCCTCCCACCCACAGGCACGCGGTGAGGGGGTCGGTCTCCATTGCCCACGGTCCCTCGCTCCAGTTCCGCACGTCGGGCTGGAAGGTGGTGCTCCGGGCGAACGTGTCGGGGTCCCAGGCGCCGAACGCCGAGAGCAGGCCGGTGTTGACCTGCTGGCCGTTGACCTGCCGGGTCGTGTTGGTGGCGCCACAATGGCAGCCCGCATAGACCAGGCCGTTGAGGAACTCCTGGGTCTGGTAGTCACCATTGGCTTGGTTGGACCAGCCGGTCTGGGCGTAGTTGGAGATGGCGTGGCGGCCGAAGTAGTGCTGGGTGCCGCCCTGGTAGACGAACCCGTTCCACTCGCCGACGGTCCACTGGGGCTCGCGGTTGACCTGGTACATCTGGATCGGCGAGTTCTCGATGACCGTCTGCATGCCCGGAGGGTCGTCGCGCACCCCGGTCGTGAGCGAGACCGATGCCGACGAATGCGCCGTGGTGCCGCTGACCGTGCTGAAGTAGCCCACCATCCAGAGGTGGTCGCTCGTCGGCGACGCCGAGATCGCCTCGACGGTCTTGTCGGTGTACGGCCGCCAGTTCGGGTCGGGCTCGCCGGTTGCCCATCGGAACTTGGTGAGCCCACCGATGCCGGTGTTGGCGACGGTCGGGGTGCCGCCGCTCGCACCGTTGAAGCGGCCGGCGAGGTACGCCCAGTCGCCCTTGATCGTGAGGGCGCGTCCCATCGGCCGGAGTCCGCCGGTGCGGGTGATGTCCATGGCGAAGGTCGGGTCGATCGCCATGGTCGCGGGGTCGAGCTTGGCCAATGCCCGGGTGCTGGGCAGACCATCGATGTTGCTGAAGTTGCCGGCGATCAACAGCTTGCCGTCGGGCGTCGCTTCGAGCCCCCAGACCGCGCCGTCGAGGGCGGGCCGGAACGTCGAGATCCAGTCGCCGGTGACGCGGTTGAACGCCGCCAGGTAGGGCTGGCGGATGAGCGGAGCGTTCGCGCCGTTGCGGACGTTGTTGAACTTGCCTCCGACGAAGACCGTGTCGCCGATGATCTCGATCGACGTCACCAGCGTGTTGAGGGTGGTGTATTGGTCGTTGGGGTCGTTCTCGGTGGCGACGCCCCAGCCGATGGCCACGGGCTTCGAGCTGATCGTCTGCTTGGGAGCGCTCGAGGTCGTCGTCTGTTGTGCGGGGAGTCCGGCGTCGGGAATCTGCGGGAACGTCACCGACGTCTCGCCGGCGAGCGCGGTGCCCTCGACCAGCTTCGGGCGGATGAAGACCTGGGTGAACGGGCTGGCGTAGCCGACGCGGTTGTACTCCCACAGGTAGCTGGTCGCAGCACTCGAACCGTGCACGCTCGACGCGTTGTTGAAGCCTTGGACGCTGCCGTTGGCCGTGACCGCCGAGGTGATGATGCGCTTGGTGCCGATCGTCATGTCCCGGGTGTTGCGGTTGGTGACCGTCGTCGTTCCGAGTGTGGCGCTCTGGACCGCGAGCCCGGTCGGGAAGTCCCACCGCCACGGCGTGGCCGTCGCGAAGTTCCAGCGGACCTCCTGCCAGCTCGAACCGGCGGTGTTGGCGGCCATGCGGAGCCGTACGCCCCCGGCCAGCTGATTGACGGTGAGGCCACCCATGAGCTGCGTGACGAACGAGGTGGGAAGGGTGGCGGGGGTGAACGCGCCGGTGCCCGCCGGGGTGTCGGCGAGACTGTCGGCGGTGCCCTGCCCGCCTTCGGTGAAGGTCCAACCGTTACGGCCACGGCCGACGAGTTCCCAGCCGCCGCCGTCGGTCTCCTGGTCGCACCACACGCGCCGCGGCACCGTCATCTGGGGGGTGAGGAGCCAGTAGGCACCCGAGGTTGCCGAGGGCGTCGTGCGTTTGACGGCCCAACACGACACCGCTGCCTGGGCGAGCGTGGTGCCGTCCTTGACGGTGGGCTCGGCGGCGTCTGCTGCCCGGTCGGTCCGGTTGCCGGTTCCGAGCATCGGGACGGCCACGGTGACGGCCAGTGCCGCGAGCAGGACCCGGGAGGGTCGCGAAGCCCGGAGCTTTCGGTGCATCCGAGTGATTGTCATGGTTGTCTGGTCCGCCTCGCACGTTCCGAGCGTCTTCCGCCGACGTTCGGGACCCCATGATCGCGAGAGTTGCCTGGGTAGGACAAGGGCCGATCGGCCTACGTGTCGCCGACCGCCATCCGTGGGACCACGGGAGCGCTCACCCCGGAATGGTCGGATCCTTCACGGCCGGTACCACGAGCTCGGTGACCTTGCCCGCCTTCACCGTCGCCAGGAAGGGGATGCCCGGTGCAGCGCCGAGCCGGTCGATGAGCGCCGTACTCACCCTGGCGATGCCGGTCGCCGTGGCGATGCCGGTGCCCTTCTCGCCGCGGAGCACCACGTCCTTGTCGAGGGCCACCCCTCTGAGCTTCGGATTGGGATCGCGGACGTAGTAGTTGCCGGCGAGTGTTTCGTCGGGCCGCAGCTTGCCATCGGCGGTCGCTGCGGCCTTGGCGTCGTCACCGACGAACAGCTCGACGACGTCGACGAGCACCTGGCCTCCCGCCTCGTCGACCTGTAGGACCAGGAGGTCGAGTTCGCCGTCGGCGACCTCGGCCACGGTGCCGTCGTTGCCGGCGGGGTACTCGGGCTCGGCGACGCCCGTTCCCAGCTCGAGCGGCGACGGTTCTCCCGGAGCGGTCCACGCGTCGGCCGTCGCTCCGTCGGTGTCGGTCCCGGTGCCGGTGCTGGTGTCCAGTGTGGTGGTGGTCGAGCCGTCGGAGCCGGAGGCGGGCGTCGCCGTGCCGTCGGCACTCGACCCCGACGCCGTCGCGGCCCCTGCCGTCGTTGTGGTGCGTTCGGAGCGGGCCGACGAGTCGTCGTCGTTGCACGCCGTCGCTGCGACCAGCACGGCGACGGCGAGGGCGACGACGGCGCCGAGGGGACGGGAGGGCCGGCTCACAGCAGGGTCGTTTCGGTGAGTGCGAGTGGTGGGGGCGGGTTGTCGTTGGTGCCGACGGCGATGACGTCGTCGTAGGGGGTAGCGGGGGTGAGCTGTTGGTCGAGGTGGTTCACTGCGCTCTTTCGGAGGATGACGACGATGCCGTTGCGCTTGACGATGTAGTAGCCGATGGCGGCGATGTCAGTAGCGGCCGCCCAGTTGAGCTGCCTGCCGATGCGGGCGACAGCGGTCATCGAGCTGGTGGACCTCTGGCATGGAACGGTATCGCCGTTGATCGGGAGTGCGGTTCCCGGGGGCGCCTTTGACAGTGCGCGGCCCACACGGGTGGTCTCGAACGTTGCCCCTCGGGCGACGCCCTACGCTTGACGGCGATGGATGAGCCGACCACCGACCTGCCCGACGCGACGGAGCCCGACGACGTCGTGGTGCCCGACCCGGCCGACCTCAACGGCGACGGCCACGTCTCCCAGGTCGAGGCGGCCAAGAAGCTGCTGGCCGACGCCGATCCGGCGGCGTATCACAAGAGCATCTCCGGGCTGCTCCGTGGTGGCCCCGGCCAGCTGTTGCAGGCGATGCCGTACAACCCTGCTCGGCCGTACCACGATCCGTCGTGCGTGGTCGTCGAGCCGAACCAGTCCGGCACCGAGACGATGCAGCTCTACTGCCACGCCGCGTACCGCGACTTCGATCAACACCTCGCCGATCCGTTCGACGATCCGGCGCTCGATCACCTCATTTCCAGCGTGTACCACGGTCTGGTCAACGAAGGCATCAACATCGCCCTGGTCACCAATCACGGCCAGATCCACGACATCGCGCTCGTGTTGGCGGCGCTCGTGTTGGCGTTGTGCAACGACGACCGCACGTTCGGTGTGCTCGGGGAGCGGACGAACCTCGAGGAGATCTCGCTCAAGTGCAACCTGTTGCTCAGCCGTATGGTGGCGGCGACGCAGGTCTTCAGCGTGCCCACGACCGAGGTGCTGCAGTCGATGTGCCGCACGTTCTACAGCGTTCCCCAGACGGCGAGTCGCCGTCGGGCCAAGCTCGATCCCGAGCTGGCGCGGGCCAACAACCTCGTGATGCGTGATCGGCTCGAGCGGCAGCTCGCCGACGGTGGACAGCTGCTGGCGATGGCTGCCAGCGGCAGCCAGGACATCTCGCTCGCGTCGGGCCTCGCCCGCAAGGTTCGGTCAGCGTGGCGCCAGCGCCGGGGTGAGGATCGTCGCGACACGCCGAGCCTCCACCTCCAACCGCTGTACAACGGCACGATCAACCTGATGTTGGCGTGCCACTACGTGTTGCCCGTGGCGATCTCGCTCGATTCCGAGCACCCGGCGTGCGAGGTCGGGGCGCTCACGCGGGTGCGGACGTCGGAGGACTGCCACGACGTGATGCACTGGATCGCCTCGGCGCACGAGCACGCGACGGGCATCGACACCGTCTATCACCAGCGGGAGGACGACCTCCTCACGCAGGTGAGGGACGCCCTCCGCTCGTAGGGGCCGACGCACCGAAGCCGTCGATGAGGCCGTCGATGAGGGCGGTGCGGAACTTCGCGTCGAGCTTCCCGCCGCGGATGATGAGGCGGTACATCATCGAGCCGACGAGCAGGTCGCCGATCGCGTCGGCGTCGGCGTCGGCGCGGAGCTCGCCGCTCGCGATGCCGGCCTTCACCACGTCGTAGATGCGTCGGCGGCGTGCGGCGGTGAACCGCTGCATGGCCTCTCGAACCTCGGCGTTCTCCTTGGCGGCGCTCACCATCGACGGCATGAGGCGCCCGGTGTCGGTGGTGGGGCACATGTTGTCGTTGAGCGCTTCGATGATGGCCGCGACGTCGGTGCGGAACGACCCGGTGTTGGGCGGAGGTTGGACGGCCGGCCCGAACGCCTGGCACATGGCGACGATGAGTTCCACCTTCGACGGGAATCGTCGGTAGATCGTCGCCTTCGCGACGCCCGCCCGTGCCGCAACCGCTTCCATGCTCAGCTTCTCGAATCCGCCCTCGGTGATGAGGTCGAGCGCGGCGCCGAGGATGCCTTCGTCGACCCCGGGGTCGCGGGGGCGTCCTCGGGGTCTCGTGATGGCGTCGGCGTTCATGTCGACCAGCTCATCAGATCGACGCGGGGTCGAGCGACTCCGTCGTCGTAGTCGCGTCGGAGGGAACCGTGATGGACACGGTGGGGTCGGTCGCCGAATCCTGGGGCTCGTCGCCGATGGTCGGGGCGTGGGACGGGAGGTAGCGGATGACCACGACGGCGCCGACCGCCGCTGCCACGGAGGCGACGATCGCTCCGCCGTGGAGCGCTTCGACGAACGCGGCGCGGGCCTGCCCGGCGATCGCCGCGCCTTCGGGACCACCGACCTTGCCGGCGATGGCGAGGGCGCTGCCCAGGCCGTCCCGTGCGCCGTCGATCGCCTTGGCCGGCAGGCCGGCCTCACCCATGAAGTCGGCGATCTTCGTGCCGTAGACCGAGGAGAGGACGCTGCCCACGATGGCGACGCCGAGTGCGCCGCCGACCTGGCGGGTGGTGTCGTTGACGGCGGATCCGACTCCGGCCTTGCCGAGTGGGAGCGATCCCATGATCGACTCGGTCGCCGGTGCCATGACGAGGCCCATGCCGACGGCGAGGAGCATCATGCGCCACACGACCTGGACGTAGGCGCTGTCGACGGCGAGGCCCGTGTTGAGGAGGAGCGCGACGGACACGAGGGTGAGGCCGGTGCCGACGACGATCTTGGTGCCGACCTTCTCGACGATCCGCGAGGAGGTGGGTGCGACGACCATCAGGGTCAGCGCCAGCGGCATCATGCGCAGGCCGGCCTGGGAGGGGGAGTAGCCGAGTACGAACTGCAGGTACTGCGTGAGCAGGAACGAGAAGCCGAACATCCCGAAGAACACCAGCGTGATCGCGGTGCTCGCCGCGCTGAAGCGGGGGTTCTTGAAGAAGCTGACGTCGAGCATCGGGTGGTCGGTTCGCAGTTCCCATCCGGCGAAGGCGGCGAGCGTGAGTGCGCCGATCGCGAACGCTGCGAGGATCTTCGGATCGGTCCAGCCTTCCTGCGGCGCTTCGATGAGGCCGAAGACGAGCGACACGAGGCCGACGATCGACAGGGCGGCGCCGACGGGGTCGAGCTTCTGGGCGTCGGGGTCCTTCGAGCTCGGGACGATCAGGCCGCCAGCGATGATCGCCACGGCGACGACCGGCAGGTTGACGGTGAAGACCGAGCCCCACGAGAAGTGGTCGACGAGGTAGCCGCCGAGCAGCGGACCGATGGCGATGCCGATGCCGGAGATGCCGGCCCACACTCCGATGGCGCGACCACGCTCCTCGGGCGGGAAGACGTTGGTCAGGATCGAGAGTGTGGCGGGCATGATGAACGCGCCACCGATGCCCATGATGCAGCGGGTGATGATGAGCTGGGTCGGGCTGGTCGCCATGGCCGAGAGTGCGGAGCCGATGCCGAAGATGGCGAGGCCGATCTGGAGTGCACCCTTGCGACCGAGGCGGTCTCCCAGACTGCCGGCGGTCAGGAGGAGGCCGGCGAAGACGAGGGTGTAGCCGTCGACGATCCACTGCAGCTGGCTGTTGGAGGCGTCGAGCTTCTCGACCAGGGTCGGGAGCGCGACGTTCAGGATGGTGTTGTCGAGCGTGATCACCACGAGCGAGAGACAGAGGACCACGAGGATCCACCACCTCCGTTCGTACGCCTTCTCTTGGATCGTCATTGCCCCACCTCTGGTTTCGATACGAGTGCGTCTCGCAATGTAGGCGCGACCATTTACGATCCGCAACGGTCTCGTATCGAAAGTGACCGAAGTCTCAGTCGTGCTCGACGACGGCCGCGTTCAGGGCGTGATGGGCGAAGGCCTCGTACTCGGGGCGATCGGCCGACGACGACAACACCGCCACTGCCAGGCTGATCGCCCAAGCCCGACCGCGTTCCCACGTCGCGTCGTCGACGCGTGCAGCGGCACGCAGCGCGGCACGACCGTCGGTGTCGAACAGCATCCACGCCACACCGAGGTCGGTCGCCGGGTCACCCGAGCACAGGTCACCGAAATCGATCACGGCGACGAGTCGGCCGTCATCGACGATGAGGTTGCCGGGATGGAGATCGCCGTGCACCCAGGTGGGCGGACCTGCCCACGGTGTGGAAACGCTGGCGCGGGCCCAGGCGGCGATGACGACGTCGGCGTCGATCAGGTCGGCGAGCTCCGCGGCTCGGGTGCGGGTGATCTCGTCGCGCTCGGCGAGCGGGTGGCCACGATGGGGGTTCGTCGGCACGTCGGGCGGTGCAGCGCGGTGGAGCGCGGCGATGAACTCGCCGAGTGCGGTCGCACCAGCGACGGTATCGGTCGGCGGAGCGACCGACGCTGGGGCACCCTCGATCCACGGGCAGATGCTCCATCGCCAGGGGTACCGCTCCGTCGGACGGCCGTGGAACCGGGGAGTCGGGATCTGCAGCGGGAGACCGGGAGCGAGGCGATGGAGCCAGGTCTGCTCGTGCTCGACGAGGTTCGCCCCCAGCTGGCGGCGGGGCAGCCGCACGATCTCGTCGTCGCCGAGTCGGAACAGGACGTTGTCCCACCCCTGGTCGAGGAAGCCGAGTGAGAGGCGCGCCCGTTCCGGCGACTGGGTCTCGAGCAGGTGGCGGATCAGCGGCTCGTCGATCTCGATCTCGGCATCGGGCGTGTTGGCGGCGGGCACGCTGCGGTTCTACTGCGTCCGGTCCCGCCCCAGCCGGTTCTGTCCCGCGAAGGGAATCAGACTGCGTCCGTTCGCGGGACAGAACCGGCGGCAAGTAGGAGTCCGGCGAACTGGCCGGCCATCGCTGACCGGTCAGGTCCGTCGGGGTCGAGCTCGGCCTGCAGCACGATGCCGTTCGCCAGCGCGAGCACGAGCGACGCCATCGCCGGGCCGTCGACCCACGCCGGAATGATCCCCTCTTGGCGCAGGTCCTCGATGAGGCCGGCCAGTTGAGACCCGATCGACGAGGTCGACGCGAGGGCCCGGGCCCGGTACTCCGGGTCACGGGTCGCCATGAGGAGTGCCTCGAGGTAGACGAGCGCGTCGTCCTTTGACCGTTCGAACTCGGCGAGCAGCTCCTGCACCACGCCGAGCAGCGCCTCGGGCGCTGCGCCGGGGTGGGCGAACGCCTCGAGGGCGGGGCGAACGCGTCGCTCGATCTCGCCGAAGAGTGCTTCGGCGATGAGCTCGTCCTTGGAGCCGAAGTGGTAGGTGATCGCCGCGAGGTTGACCCCGGCGGTGGCGGTGATCTCGCGGGAGGTCGCGCCGGCGAGGCCGGTTTCGCGCACGCAGTGTCGGGCCGCGTCGAGGAGGTGCTGCCGCGTCGAGGCGGACTGGGACGCCGACGAGGTTGGCGAATCATTCATACGTACGTATGATGTGTTCGTGGAGATCCTGGAGCACGACTCATCACACAGATCACAGCACGGATCGGCGGGTGGATCGACCAGCGCCCCGGTCACCGATCGCCCCGGCCCGCTGTGTCCCTTCGAGGTGGCGCGACCGGTCATGTCCCACCGGTGGCTGAACCTGACGTTCCTGCACTGGCGCTATCCCGTCGACGTGGTGCAACGCCTGCTGCCGCCCGGTCTCGAGGTCGACTCGTTCGACGGGTCGGCGTGGGTCGCGCTCGTCCCCTTCGAGATGGAGGTGACACTCGTCGATCGCCGCGCCGTGCCGTGGCTCTCCCGCTTCCCGGAGACGAACGTCCGCACCTACGTCCGCGCCGCCGACGGTTCGACGGGTGTGTGGTTCCTCTCCCTCGATGCGTCCCGTCTCCCCGCGGTCGTCACGGCCCGGGCGAGCTACCGACTGCCGTACTTCTGGTCGGACATGCGGGTGCGGAAGGAACCCCTCCACATCGGCTACGAGAGTCGTCGCCGCTGGCCCGGACCCCGAGGTGTGCGCTCGACGGTGGGCGTTGACATCGGCGCGCCGTACGGCCCCGACGAACTTGGCGACCTCGACCACTGGATGACAGCCCGGTTCCGTCTCTTCGCAACGACGCCGCGTGGTCTGCGAACGGCGCGGGCGGCCCACCCGCCGTGGGCCCTGTATCGGGCTGCGGTCACGGAGCTGGACGACGAGCTGGTCGTCGCTGCCGGTCTTCCGGCGCCGTCGGGCGACCCGATCGTGCACTGGTCGCCGGGCGTGGACGTGAGCATCGGGCGACCCGAGCGGCTGGGTCGTGCCGTCACCAACCCGACGTGCCGGGCGACCCCTTGAACGGACCGACGACCTCGGGCGTGATCCAACCGCCGTAGAACCCGCCGGGTTGTGGAGTGACTGGCTCGTCGTCGACGAAACAGTCGAACACCGACGGGTAGAACGCCAGATGGTCGCGGAGCGCCGCGAACCTCGGCGTGGGTGCGGGGTACGACCACGCCGACGCTGCCGCCGTCCGACCGCCGGCGGTGACGGTCCAGTACACCGCGTCGCCCTTCCACTCGCAGAAGCTCCGACCGTTTGCGGGCGCGAAGAACTCGAGGTCACAGTCGTCGGGCGGTAGGTAGTACGACGGCGGGTGCGAGGTCTCGAGCACCCGGAAGGCTGCCTGCGTGCGAGCGATGACGACCCCGCCGAGCTCGACGCGGATCGCCCACGACGTCGGTTCGAGACGAGGCGGCCGAGGGTACGACCAGACCGACTCCTGGCCGGGTCCGGTCGGCAGCGGGACGGGGCGCGCTACCAGCTCTCCCCGATTCGATCGGCTTCGAGCTTGCCGAGTCGCGCTCCGGCCTCGGCGGCGGCTCCCAGCAGGGTGAAGTCCATGAGGGACATTCCGAAGTTGCTGACGGTGAGGAACTCGAGGTCGGGAACGATGACCTCGACCTTGGTGCCGGAGGCCTCGAGTCGCCCGATCTCGGCCCGCTGCGTGGCCAGGAAGCTGCCGATACGGGGGTCGTCGAGGCCGGGCGGCAGTTCCAACACGGTGACCGACACGACGACCGCGGTGTCGTAGCCCTCGGCGAGATCGGCGTTGAGTGCCGAACGTGCACCACCGTCCATGTACCGCCGTCCGTCGATGGTGATGGGCGGATAGACGCCGGGCACGCTGCAACTCGAGGCGATGGCTCGCTCGAGGGGAACGTTCGACGACCGCGTCCCACACCCGGAACTCACCCGACTCGGTGTCGACGGCGGTGCAGGCGAACTGCGCCGGCCACGGGCGACCAGCGAGGACCGATCCGAGTGCGGCGACGAACGACTCCTCGGGGACCGTCGCCGCCGCCCACGCGAACTCGCCGATCTTCATGGTGTGCGCGAGCCGGGCAGCGGGGTCGTCGCCGACGCCGCCCCAGGCGAACGTGAGCTCCATGAACTCCGCGAGCGCCGACTCCGACACCTGGTCGACGCCCGATCCGCCGACGCCGGTGGAGAAGATCGCCTCGACCTCTGCGACGAGCTGTGCCGGGTCGTCGCCACCGGTGAGCATGGCACCGGTGATGGAGCCGGCCGACGTGCCCACGACGAGATCGGCGGCGGTGAGGTCGATGCCGCCTGCAGCCAGACCGGCTGCGAGCCCCAGCTCCCAGGCGACACCGACGGGGCCGCCGCCACCGAGCACGACCGCACGCTTCGATCCACCACTCATCTGTCCAACCTCCGGAGTCGTCGTCGGGCCGACTCTACGCCCGGGGCCGGTTCGCTTGCCGACGGACCCGACCCTCGTCGGGGGCCCGGTCCATCGGGGACGTCCCCCATCGATCGGCGATCGGGACATCCGTACGTTCGGCGTCGGCCGGGTGCTCGAGCCCGCTCGACGGGACCGAAGGAGTGTCAGATGGAAGAGGAGTACGTGGTGGTGGAGGGCCTGGTTCGCCGGGGGCGACGGAAACGGGACCGTCTCAACCTCCGAACCGACGCGTGGTCGATCGCGCTCGAACAGCGGGCGTTCGGACCTCGACGCCTGATGGTCGCCTTCGCAAGCGCCGACGGCGACGTGCGGAGCGTGGCGCACACCGCACGGCTCGACCCTCCCGAGGACGGGTTGGACCCGTGTATCCGTAGCCTCGGTCTGGGCTCGCGCCTCGCCGTCGCCTTCTGCGACGAGATGGTGGTCGACGGACCGCCGCCCGACGATCTCGCCGAGCGGTTCCTTCGTGCCCGGGCGATCGCTGCGTCCTGGAACATCCACCTGCTCGACTGGGTCGCGTGTGACGACCAGCTGTTCCGCAGCAGTCGCCTGGCGATCTGTCCCGAGGAGACGTGGTGGGACCTGCCGTCGCGGTGAGGTCGACGGTGGAGACCAGCGGTGGGCCCAGCCGGTGGGGCGAGGCGGTGGACCCGAACGAACGCGCCTGCCATCGTGTGCCATGGTCGACGGGGCACCTGGGGCGTGGATCTCCACTCAGGACGGTCGGCACGACCTGGCTCGCGAGTTGCGCCGGGCGGTGGGTGAGTATCGAACGGTCGTGCTGACCGGGGCGCCGGGTACCGGCAAGACCTCGCTCCTCGACGGCCTTGCGTTCGAGCTGCGTGCCGACGGGACGACGGTCCACCAGGTCCGGTGTCTGCCAGCGCTGCAGGATCGTCGACTGGGCGCGCTCGACGCACTCGTGGATTCCGGCGGCGATGCCGAGCGACTCGTACGCGCCGTCGACCGTGACGATGTGGTGGTGGTCGATGACCTCCAGTGGATGGACCCGGACTCGCTCGCCGCGCTGGCGACGCTGCATGGCTACTGCGCCGTCGTTGCCGGTTCCCTGCCCATCGAAGCGAGGTCGACTCCTCAGCACGGCCTTTCCGCCGTGGCCCACCCGGTTCGGATCGGGGCGCTCGACCCGCTCGCCACCGCACGTCTGGTGGAGGCGTACGGTCCTGACCTCCTGCCGGAGGAGCGGAATCGGATCGTCTCGGCTTCGGCCGGAAATCCGTTCCACGCGGGGTTGCTGGTCGCGTTCGCAGACACCGAGCGATCAGCTCCTCCGGCATCGATGTCGGTGCACGTGGACCGGGCCGCAGCGCTGCTCGCCCGGTTGGGTCGCGAGGAGCGGATCACGCTGGGAGCCCTCGGGCGTGCCGGAACCGCTCTTCCCGCTGCATGCCTTCCCGGCCGGATCGGTCTGCTTGCCGGTCTCGACCTGGTCGTCGTCGACGACGATCGTGTGTCCCTGGCATGTGAACCGCTCGGCCGCCCTGAGGTTCAGCTGCTCGACGACGATGAGGTGGCGGCAGTGACGGCGCTCGTGGCGTCGGCCGACGCTCTCGACGATGTGGTTCGTGCCAGGGCACTGGCGGACGCCGGGGACCTCGTGGGTGCAAGTGAGCTGGCTCGGGATGTGGCCGGCCGACCCGTGGAGCCGGGGACGTTGGCAGAGGCGCTCCGGATCGCGGCGACGGTCGAGCGACGGCGGAGGCCGTCGTCGACCGACCACCAACTCGACGGGGAGGTGCAGGATCTCCTGATCGCCGCCGCTGCGGCGCTCAACGGCGACCTCCGCCACCGCGAGGCGCTCGAGGTCCTGTCGGGCACCGCGTGGTCCGACGACCGGCAGGGTCGCGCGACGATCGAACTGATGTACGCGGCGACCAATGTCGGTGATCGGGCGGTGCTCGCCGACGTGATCGGTCGGGTGGGCTCGACCCTCTCGCAGATGGATCCCCCGGTGGCCGAGAGCATGCGGTCCTGGGTGGCGCGGATGACGTTGGGCGATCGTGCGGCTGCGGAGCGCCGGAGGGGCGACATCGTCGGAACACGCGATGTCCTCGTCCGAGCTGCCCTCGACGCCACGGCGAGGCAGGCGTCCGACGAGGACCCGGGCTCCGGTCCTCGCAGCACGGGCGCGCCGGTTCACGACGCATTCCTCGACGCCGTGCTCCGCGATGAGCTCGATGCCGCACGCAATCACGCCATGATCCTCGTGAACATCGGGCTCCACGCCGAGGCGCAGGCGTTGGCCCGTTCGTCCGCGGCCCGTGCCGATGCGGCGGGGAGCGCCAACTGGCGCTCCGAGTTCACCACGATCGAGATGATGAGCCGGTTCCACGCGGGGGCCGCCAACGACGAGGCGCTGGCCTGGTTCTCGACGGTACGCACGGCGCCGGTCCGAGTGAACACCCGTGCGGTCGCGACCGTGGGGCTCGTCACAGCGCTCGCCGATCGTGGTGAGGTGGACCGCAGCGGCGCCATCCTCGAACCGTGGCTGCGCGTCGTCGAGTCCTTCGACGTCATCACGGCGTCCGCGATTGGTTGGGCGGCGGTGCAACGGGCTTGGATCCTCGGCGATCTGAGTTCCACCATCGATCTTGCCCGCTCGATCACCGAGCGGTCTCCCGACTGGGTCCCCGGACTCGCCGGTCTCCAGGTGGCGTGGCGATGGGCGGAGTTCGAATCGGGCGTACCGATCACGGCGCCGATGCCGACCGGCGGCCTGCTCGACTGTGCGACGCTCGAGGCGACCGCGATCGACCTCGCGGCGGCGGGTCGCCACGACGAGGCGGCGACGCAGTTCGAGGTGGCGGCGTCCTCGTGGGACCGCATCCTCGTTCGTTGTGCGCTTCGGTGCCGGTGGGCGCGCGGGGTGCAGCTCGGGAGGAGCGGAGATCGCACCACGGCGGAGGAGGTCCTCACGGATCTCGACGGCTCTCTCGACGGCTGGGGGAGCCCTGCGTTGCGACCGAGGGTTCGCGCTGCGCTGGCCGAGGTCGCAGGCCGGCCGGTCGCGGCGACCCGGTCCCGAGGTGACATCGTGACCGGTCGCGAGCGGGCCGTGTTACTCCTCGTGGCCGAAGGGCTGACGAGCGTCGAGATCGGTACCCGACTCGGTGTCTCGCCCACCACGGTCGACAGCCACGTGCGTTCGGCCGTGCGAAAGTTGGGAGCGCGGAATCGTCGCCATGCCGCGGCCCTGATCGATCGTCGGCCCTCGGCCGAGATGCCCTCGGGCTAGACGCTCCGGGGTGAACGGCGGAGCTCGTCGAGTCGGGCGCCGACGCGGAGTGCGGCCGACACGGTCGAGTCCTCCCCGAGCGTCACCCGAGCGGCGGCGACCCGTCGAGCGGCGGTGCGTTGGCTGAGTCCGGCCTCGCGTGCTGCCGTGCGCACGTCATCGCCCCGGTGCAGGGCACCCAGAAGCCGGATCTGGTCGGCGTCGAGACCGTGAACGATCGGGCGGTGGCTCGAGTCGTACCACGCCGTCGGCGCTACTCGTCGGATCTGGTCGGCGAGGTCCACCGCCAAGCGGCGTGGTGTGATGCAGACCGCCAGCGAGACGCCGCGAGCCGCTGACGTGACGAGGGCCCACGGTTCGGTGGACGCGTCGTCGGCCGTGATCGTCGCGACGTACACCGTCGAGTCGGCCGCGGCGGCAGGCCAACAGGCGGCGGCGGGTGGGTGGTCGATGACGGTTCGGCCCGCGGCCGTGAGTTCGCAGAGCAACGATTCGAGGAGGTCGGAGCTGGTGCACACAGCGACGTGTGTGCCGGCGGATTGCGCCACGTTCAACCTGCGACCTCTCCCGATTCGGGGTATTCGGGCCCCAAAGTTGGCAGCAATTGAGGAGGTCGGCAAGGGCTGACGTCACAAGGATGCGCTCCATGAGGTGGCGGAATCCTTCAATGCGAGCAGGGGGCGATATGAGCGAGCACGGTCGAACCGGAGGTCGGCGGCGACGAATGCGGCCGATGCGAGCGGCCGCGATGCTGATCTCCACCATCGCGGTGGCGTGTGTCCCAGCGGCATCGTCGCCTCGCCCGTCCATCAGCGGTGACCCGGTCGTCGGTGCCACCCTCAGCGTGAGCTCGGGAGCGTGGACCAACGACCCGACGACGTTCCACTACTCGTGGGAGTCGTGCACCACGGTCGGCGTCGGATGCGTCCGCGTCGGCGGAGACCGGAACACCTACCTCATCACGGCCGGCGATCTGGGCCGACACATCCGGGCGACCGTGACGGCCACCAACGCTGCCGGCTCGGGATGGTCCGGGTCGGATTCGGTCGGGCCCGTCACCAGTGGAGAGGTCCCGTCGGTCGACTGCGACGTCCGGGGTCCCGGGGCCGACCTCCACGGGTGCGACCTGTCGGAGGAGGACTTGTCCGAGACCGATCTGACCGGGGCGAACCTCGATGGTGCCGACCTGACCGGCGCCAACCTGAGCGGAGCACTCCTCGGCTCGGTCTCGGCCCAAGCTGCGAACTTCTACCAGGCCGATCTGAGCGGAGCCGACCTGTCGGGTGCAGGGCTCAACGGAGCGAACCTCGAGTACACCGACCTGAGCACGGCCGACCTCTCGGGGGCGTCGGCGGAACTGGCGAGCTTCTTCCAGGCGAACGCCGTCGGTGCGGTGATGGTCGACATCGACCTCACCGGGGCCGACCTCACCGGCGCGGACCTCACCGATGCCGATCTGACGGGGGCGGTGTTCTCGAACACGACCTGTCCGGCCGGCGCGGTCGTGAGCGCACCGGGGGTGTGCAGCTGATGCCGGTGCGAACGAACGGACCGGTTGGCGGATTCAACGGCGGCGAGAACACGAGAGGCGGAACGATGGGCGGAGATCGGGTGGCGGAACCCCGGGCAACGGTGATCCCGCTGCGGCGGCAGCGGGATCGCCGGGGCGGTCGATGGCATCGGTTGACGGTTCCGGTGCGCCTCCTCGTCGCGACGCTCGCCGTGCTGACCACCGCGCTCGGGGTCACGGCAGTCCGCGCCGCTGCCGCCGGCAATGCGCCCGTGGCCGGGCGCGACGTCGCTCGGGCATTCCGGGGAACGTCGATCTCCATCAACGTGACCTCCAACGACTACGACCCCGACGGCGAGTCGTTCTCGTTGGTCTCGGTCGCCACCCCGGCGCACGGGTCCGTGTCCTCCATCGGGAGCAGCAGCTTCACCTACACACCGGTGTCGACGTTCTCGGGCACCGAGACCATCACCTACACCATCCGGGATTCCGCCAACACGAGCGCGACCGGCACGGTGTTCGTGCAGGTCGACGCCGGAGCGTCGGGGTCAGGGCAGCCGACGCCGGCGGACGACTATTTCGTGACGGCCGAAGGCGTTCCACTGTCGTTCACGGGCGCGGAGATCGCCGCCAACGACACCGACCCGCAGGGGCAGACCTCGACGCTCGTCGCGATCGGCGACTCGACGTCGAAGGGCACGGTCACGGGCAGTGGTCCGTTCACGTTCTCGCCGCGGGTGGGGTTCACGGGTCAGGACAAGTTCGAGTATCTGGTCGTTGATGGTGATGGTCATGTTGGTGTGGGTGAGGTGTTCGTGCAGGTGGTGTCGGCGTCGAGCACGAACCAGGCGCCCGTGGCGCGTCGTGATGTGGCGCGGGTGTTCTCGGGGACCGAAACGTATGTGGCGACGTCGGGGAACGATTCGGATCCGGACGGCCACGGGTTCTCGGTGGTGAGTGTGGACCGGCCGGCGCATGGTTCGGTGCGGTCCTTCGGTTCGTCCTACTTCTTCTTCACGCCTGACGTGGGGTTCTCGGGGTTGGAGACGGTGCGGTACACGATCCGGGATTCGCTCGGGTTGTTGGCGTCGTCGACGGTGTCGTTGTGGGTTGACACGGGTGTGAGTGGGACGGGTCAGCCGACGCCGGCGGACGACTATTTCGTGACGACGGAGGGCACGCCGTTGTCGTTCACCGCAGCGCAGCTCTCGGTCAACGACGCTGATGCCGGGGTGTTGGACATCGTCGATGTCGCCGATTCGACGAACAACGGGCAGGTGACCGGGTCGGTGGCGGCGGGGTTCACGTTCTCGCCGCGGGTGGGGTTCACGGGTCAGGACAAGTTCGAGTATCTGGTCGTTGATGGTGATGGTCATGTTGGTGTGGGTGAGGTGTTCGTGCAGGTGGTGTCGGCGTCGAGCACGAACCAGGCGCCCGTGGCGCGTCGTGATGTGGCGCGGGTGTTCTCGGGGACCGAAACGTATGTGGCGACGTCGGGGAACGATTCGGATCCGGACGGCCACGGGTTCTCGGTGGTGAGTGTGGACCGGCCGGCGCATGGTTCGGTGCGGTCCTTCGGTTCGTCCTACTTCTTCTTCACGCCTGACGTGGGGTTCTCGGGGTTGGAGACGGTGCGGTACACGATCCGGGATTCGCTCGGGTTGTTGGCGTCGTCGACGGTGTCGTTGTGGGTTGATACGGGTGTGAGTGGGACGGGTCAGCCGACGCCGGCGGACGACTATTTCGTGACGACGGAGGGCACGCCGTTGTCGTTCACCGCAGCGCAGCTCTCGGTCAACGACGCTGATGCCGGGGTGTTGGACATCGTCGATGTCGCCGATTCGACGAACAACGGGCAGGTGACCGGGTCGGTGGCGGCGGGGTTCACGTTCTCGCCGCGGGTGGGGTTCACGGGTCAGGACAAGTTCGAGTATCTGGTCGTTGATGGTGATGGTCATGTTGGTGTGGGTGAGGTGTTCGTGCAGGTGGTGTCGGCGTCGAGCACGAACCAGGCGCCCGTGGCGCGTCGTGATGTGGCGCGGGTGTTCTCGGGGACCGAAACGTATGTGGCGACGTCGGGGAACGATTCGGATCCGGACGGCCACGGGTTCTCGGTGGTGAGTGTGGACCGGCCGGCGCATGGTTCGGTGCGGTCCTTCGGTTCGTCCTACTTCTTCTTCACGCCTGACGTGGGGTTCTCGGGGTTGGAGACGGTGCGGTACACGATCCGGGATTCGCTCGGGTTGTTGGCGTCGTCGACGGTGTCGTTGTGGGTTGACACGGGTGTGAGTGGGACGGGTCAGCCGACGCCGGCGGACGACTATTTCGTGACGACGGAGGGCACGCCGTTGTCGTTCACCGCAGCGCAGCTCTCGGCCAACGACTCGGATCCCCAGGGGCAGGTGGTCTCGATCGTCGACATCGCCGACTCGACGAACCTGGGCATCGTCGAGGGGTCCGTCGCCTCGGGGTTCACGTTCACACCGAGCGCCGGCTTCACGGGCCAGGACACGTTCGAGTACCTCGTTGTCGACCCCCAGGGCCACGTGGCCGTGGGTGAGGGGTTCGTGCAGGTGGTGTCGGCGACGAGCACCAACCGTCCGCCCGTCGCCGTCGCCGACGTCGCCGCGAGCCCGTCCGGGGCGCAGGTCTACATCCCGGTCACCAGCAACGACAGTGACCCCGACGGCAACGGGTTCTCGCTCGTGAGTGTCAGTTCGTCGGCCCGGGGCACGACGCAGCTGAGCAGCGGTGGGCTCTACTACACGCCCGATGCCAGCTTCACGGGGGTGGAGGTCCTCACCTACGTCATCCGCGACTCGTTCGGGCTGCTCGGAAGCGGAACCGTCACGATCACGGTTCGTGGCGGCACCAACCGGCCACCCGTCGCCGTGCCGCAGTACCGCACCGTCGCTCCCGGTGGCACGCTCAGCATCACCCTCTCGGGGTCCGACCCGGAGAACTCGGCACTGACCTATGCGGTGGTCGCTCCGCCCAACGGGTCGCTCGTGGGCGCCAGCCCGACCTACACGTACACGGCACCGGCGACCGCCGGGACCGACCTCATCGTGTTCACGGCCAACGACGGGTCGCTCACCTCGGCACCGGCTGGTGTGTTCATCACCGTCGGAGCGAACAAGCCTCCGGTGGCGCGGTCCGACTCGGCGACGACCGCGGAGGATGTGGGCGTGTCGATCCCGGTGTTGGCGAACGACGACGACCTCGACGCCGACACCCTCACGATCACCGGTGTGATCGGCGCGCCGACCCACGGCGCTGCAACCTGCTCGGCGAGCGGCTGCAGCTACATCGGTGCTCCGAACTTCTCGGGCGCCGACTCGTTCACCTACGGGGTCTCCGACGGCCGGGGTGGCAGCGCCTCCGCCACCGTGAGCGTCACCGTCACCCCGGTGGACGACGCGCCCGTCGCCGCCGATGTCTCGGCGCCGGCGACGGCCGGGCCGATCACGTTGACCGCGACCGACGTCGACAGTGCCACCCTCACCTTCGAGGTCGTCGCGGTCCCGGGCCGGGGCAGCATCGGCGCCATCGGTGCGCCGTTGTGCCAGACCGCTGCCGGGGTCACGACCTGCACCGCCAGCGTCACCTACACACGGGCGCCGGGAGACGTCGAGGAGGACTCCTTCACCTACCGTGCGTCCGACGGTACGAGCGACTCATCGGTGGCGACGGTGACGGTGGCGTCGACCAACGCTGCTCCCACCGCCTCGTTGCAGGTGGCGCCGGTCGTCGGTACCGCACCGCTGGCGACGACCACGACGATCACGGGTGCCGACGACAACGGCGACCCGCTCACCTTCACGCTCGATCACGGTGACGGCACGCCGCCGGCGACCGGCACGCTGCCGGTCGCGCCGATCGCGCACACCTACACCGGAGCCGGCCTGTACACGACCCGCCTCGAGGTTAGCGATGGTCGCCGCACGGCGGTGGTGACCGGCTCGGTGACGGTCGGGCTCAGCGAACCCCTCACGGCCCGTGCCGGGGACGACCGCAGCGCGACCGTCGGCGCAGCGGTGGCCTTCGACGGGGCGGCGTCCCGCCCCCTCATCGGCATCGAGACCTACTCGTGGGACTTCGGCGACGGCTCGGGACCGGTCACGGGGCCGCAGGCCGAGCACACGTTCACGACGGCGGGACGACGGACCGTCACGCTGACGGTGACGAGTGGGAGCTCGACCGCGACCGACACGCTGCTCATCGACGTGCTCGCGCCACCGGCGGTTCCAGGACTCGATGTGCGGATCACCGGACAGGGCTCGCCCCTCGCCGGCGCGGACGTCGCAGTGATCGACGCTGACGGCGTTCGCTATCGGGCCGTCACCGGTGCCGACGGGCGGGCTCGGCTCGACCACCTCCACGACGGCAAGTACACGGCGTACGGGATCAAGCCGGGGTACAAGCCTGGCGTGGTCTCGGCCACCGTCGTCGGGGGCTCGGGCAGCGTCGAACTCGACCTCGTGTCGGGAGCGATCGCCCAGACCGAGCTCACCTCGACCCGCCTGACCCGTGACGAGATCATCGAGGCCGGCATCGATCCCAACGATCCGCAGAACCAGAACGTGTTCGAGTTCGAGGTCCACCTGCTCTTCGGGCCCGACGAACTCACGTTCTCGGGCTACGCGACGGGCGACGGCTTCTACGCCCCGTCCTTCGGCGGTGGCGGCCCCGGCTGCGCTGAGCTCTGCGGCGGCGCTGGCGACTACGTCGCCTATCCGAGGCTGGAGCAGGTCCAAGGGGTTCCGACCATCCTCTGGATGATCGTTCCCGGCCGGGCGAAGTGGCTGAAGGAGTTCTTCGAGGTGCAGATGTTGGTCACCAACCTGGCCGACGAGTCGTTCACCTTCGAGAACGGCCAGGCCAGCCTCGGTCAGCTTCCCGACGGGCTCAGCCTCGCCCCGACCGAGGATCCCCAGGAGCTCGTGCAGTCGCTCCCCGACATCGCCGGCGGCGCGACCGAACGTGCGAGCTGGATCGTGCGTGGTGATGCCGAGGGCCTGTACGAACTGGCAGCCGACTACTCGGCGACGCTCGAACCGATCGGTACCTCCGTGCTGCTCCAGGCGGCCACAGCGGAGGATGCCCTGCGCGTGTGGGGCGGCTCGGCGTTGACCATGACCGTCGACGTCGACGACCGCGCCGACACCGGTGCGCCGTACCGCCTCCGAATCGGGCTCACCAATGTGTCGACCGATGCGCCGGCCTACAACCCCGAGGTGGAGCTGCTGACCGACAACAAGGTCAACTACATCTACCAACCCAAGGAACGGTTCACCCGGGGCACTGATGTGATCGAGCCGGGTGAGACGTTCTGGACGGACTACTACCGGCTCGTCCCGGCGATCTCCGGCACCATCGACCTCTCACAGTCCTTCGTGAAGAAGACCGCCGGCAACGTTGATGTCGTGAGCACCATCGTCACCCACCCCGCGACGCCGTTGGGTGACCTTCCGTCGGCCGAGTTCGCGGTCGAGGCCGATGGTGTGCATCTCACGTGGGATCCCGTGCCGCAGGCGAGTGGCTACGAGATCTTCCGGACCCCGGATCGTGCTGTCGACTTCGAGGCGCTTCCGATCGCGACGCTCGGCCCCGAGACGACGTCCGCCGTGCTGGGTGGGCTCGTGGACGGGTTCTTCGCGATCAGTTCGGTCATCGGCGGGGTGAACACGATGGCGCACCCGATGGTCGGCATCCCCGGAACGGTTGGCCCGCCAGCAGTGCGACCCACGATCACGGTGACCGACGTCGCGATCCCCGAGGGTGACGCCGGGCCCACCTCGGGTGAGGTCGAGGTCCGCTTGTCGGCGGCGACGACCGTTCCGCTCACGGTCAAGTACAAGTCGGCCGACGTCAGCGCCGTGGCGCCCGCCGACTACGTCGCGATTCCCGAGACAACGGTCGTCTTCGCTCCGGGCGAGGTCGCCAAGACGATCTCCGTGACCGTCAACGGTGACGAGATCGGGGAGAAGGGCGAGAACTTCGCGGTGAAGTTGTACGACGCCATCGGGGCGGTCATCGGCGACAACGCGTCGAAGGTCTCGATCCTGGAGGACGACGGTCCGGTGACCATCGCGATCGATGATGCGCACGTCGTGGAAGGAGACTCCGGCTCGACCGATCTCGTCGCCACCGTCCGGCTGTCGTCGCCTCTGGCGGCCGGGCAGTCGGTCAAGGCGAAGTACAGGACTGCTCCGGGCACGGCCGCCGCTGGTTCGGACTTCGCGACGGTGCCGCTGACCCCCATCACGTTCGCACCGGGCGAGCAGTCGAAGACCGTGTCGGTCGCGGTGTCCGGGGACGTTGAGGTCGAAGCCAATGAGACGTTCTCGCTGGTCTTGCAGGGCGTGGTCGGCGCACAGGTGGCCGACCCGTTGGCGAAGGCGACGATCGTGACCAACGACGGAGTGGGCCCCGAGCTGCCTCCGGCGACCATCGCCATCGAGGACAATGCAGTGCTCGAGGGCGACAGTGGCTCTGGGTCGGTCGGCCTGAAGGCGACCCTCTCCGCGCCCCAGGCGTCGGCGGTCACCGTGAACTACCGGACGCTCGACGGCACCGCCACGGGCGGCCGCGACTACACGGCGATCGCGGACGGCACCCTCACGTTCGAACCAGGTCAGACGACGGCGACGATCCCGGTCGACGTCGCCGGGGACGATCTGAGGGAACTCACCGAGTACTTCAGCGTCCGGCTCTCATCGCCGTCCGGTGCGACCCTCGCCGACTCGACCTCGCGGGTCACGATTCTCGGCGAGGAGGGTCCGATCTCGTTGTCGGTGAACGACACGTCGCTGACCGAAGGTGACGCCGGTACCACCGACCTCACGTTCACCGTCACGCTCGATGAGGCGCCGGCGGCGGGCGAGTCGGTGTCGGTGCGTGTCGGGAGTGCGGACGGATCGGCCCGGGAGGGAACCGACTACGTGCGACGTGCTCCGACGATCCTGACGTTCGCCCCGGGGGAGACCTCGAAGACCGTGACGGTCGCCGTCACCGGGGACATCATCGACGAGGCCGACGAGTACGTTCTGCTCAACGTCAACCGCCCGGTCAACGTCCGCCTTGCCGATAGTCAAGGCCGTGGCTCGATCATCGACAACGATCAGCCATGACGAGACGTGCCGTCGGCGAGCGGCCGCGGTCCTCGGCGTGTAGGTGGTGCCCCCGGCATGATTCGAACATGCGACACACGGTTTAGGAAAGCGACCGAGCTCGTCTGCCTGGTGTCTTCGAATGTCGAAACCCTGTTCTGTCAGGGTTTTCGGTCGGTTGGCGTCCAGGCCGTGTCACCCCTCACGGGCCGTGTCACCGAGTTTCATGGGACAAACCATGGGACAAATCTGGTGGGACCGAGACCGCTGGGACGTAGGTCCGGGGTTCGAGTGCCTTGTTCGCGGCCTCGTTGGCCAAGGTCGACTGGGCTCCATTCGGCGGTCGGTCACCGCTCCTCGCGATAGCGGTCGAGGTGCTCGAGGTCCTTGGCCCGGCCGGAGGCTTCCTTGAGCCGTTCCCAGGTTGCGACGGTGATCACGAGCGCATCACTGCCCGCAACCCGCTGGCCATCCGCCAACGCTTCGAGGTCGTCGTAGCCGCGGGCGGCGCCGTCGGGAGCGAAAACGAGGTCGAGCGGTCCGTACTTCGTCATGAGGTGCAGCGTGTCGTACTGCGCCCAGTTGCTGATCGGGTGGCGAGGAAACCACGTCCCGCCTCGATCCGCGGTCAGCAGCCCCGCTTCGAGCTCGTCGAAGGCCGACGCCAGGCGCTCGAGGTTGTCGGTATCGCGGGCTGGCGTGATGTCGATGTCGACCGTCGCTGGCACGGGGAGGTCGCGAACCATTGCCGCCATGCCACCGATCACGACGAACCGAACTTGGTGGCGGTTCAAGACCGCGACGATCGCTCCTGGATCAAACAAGAGTCGTCGCAGCGCTGGACGCGCCGACACGACGCCGAGCAACGCGGCGTCGTTCACGTTCGTTGAACGCGTCCAGCTCTTCGGCAGGGAGCAGGCTCTCGGCGATAACGCGGGTGGCATCGTGTCGATCCGGCTCGACCAGCCGCATGCGGACCTCGAAGCCAGCCGCGTCGAGGATGCGACAGAGCGTCTCCACCGAGGGCGATCGCCGACCCGACTCGTAGGCCGACACCGCTGCCTGGCTGGTCCTCGCCCGCTTGGCCAGTTCGACCTGAGTGAGTCCGGCGTTGCGGCGAGCCATGCGTATCAGGTGCCACGAATACGTCTCGGTAGCCACAAAGATAGTATACCGGTACCGATGTACCCGCTGCCGCTTGGTCGTGGTTAGCGAGGGGGCTATCGGAAGACGCCGACGCCTCCCGATTCGATCAACCCAATGCCGACGCGATGCGCAGCGGCAGCGTCGACCAAGAACTTCACGCAGCGCCGAGCGGGACCGCACGCCGCTGGCCGGAAGCCAACGCGCCAAACTCCAACGCGGCTAGCAGATCATCACGCTCGAGGTCAGGATGGTCCTCGATGATTTCATCGATTGTCATCCCGCCGGCGAGGAGTTCAAGGAGGTTCTCGCCGGGGTACCGCAGCCCGCGGATCGTCGGTTGCCCGTGACAGATCCCTGGGTCCGATGTGATGCGATCGATGCGAGTCATCGCCTGCCATCGTACAGCGCGGGGCAGAAGGCGCTCTCTCTCGGGGAGCACTGCCAAGGCCCGATGGATCGGATGAGCAACGCGTCGAACGCGCGTCGGTAGTTGCCGACGGAACGACCGACTCGGTGCCGGTGACATCATCACGCTGGATGGGGCCAGAACGCTGGCTGGGCGTTCGTTCGCTCCGGTTCCAGTCGCCGCCGATCAGCTGACGAATCGTGTGGCATCGCCGTGTTGGCCGCTCACCCAGGGCAGAAGCTGACGGCGTAGCGGCCGTCCTTCGCCGTCCTTCGCCGTCACGAACATCGGCACCGGCTCCCACCGCCCACCTCACCGGGGTCGAATCCGTCGAAGAGCCCCACCTCCCGGCTCGGCACTCCAGCCGTCCACCCCGTGTCGTCCTGTCGGTTTCTCGTCGCGTTCGGGGGGCTCGGCGCGCTTAACCACTGTGCACGTCATCTCCTCGGGATGGCCCCGGTGGTCGCTGGCGTGCGGGAGGTACGTCGTGGAAGCCATCACCCGCCAGACCCTGTCGGTGACCGAGACAGCACAGCTGCTCGGCATCTCGCGGGCGCACGCCTACGACTGTGTGCGCTCCGGTCAGATCCCCTCGATCACTCTCGGCCGTCGTGTCGTGGTGCCTCGACGAGTGATCGACGAGCTCCTCAACGGCGCTCAACCGCAGCCCCGCTGACGGCGGTCAGACGATGGTCAGATCGCTTGTCAAAACGGTTCACAGTGGTGCATCGGCGATGCCCGCCCCACCTCAACGCGCCGGTGAGGTCTCAACGGGCCACCCGTCGACCGGCCGGCCGAGCGGCGGGGGCGGCCGATGATGAGCCTGCACCGCCTCGGCCCGCTCGCCGAGGAGTACTACCTCTCACAGGTCGCGGCCGGCATCGAGGACTACTACTCCGAGGGCCGCGAAGCTCCGGGCCGGTGGTTGTCACGCAGCGCCGAGCTGTTGGGCCTTGATGGTCCGGTCGATGGACAGGATCTGCGTGCGGTGCTCCGCGGCCACGACCCGACGACCGGCGACCCGCTCCACCGCGCCCACAACCGTTCGACACCCGGGTGGGACCTCACGTTCCGGGCGCCGAAGTCGGTGTCGCTGTTGTGGGGCCTCGGCGAACGTGACGTCGCCCACGCGGTCGCCGATGCTCACCACGCCGCGGTCGCGACAGCGCTCGACTACCTCGAACGCACCGCCGGGTTCACTCGCACCGGCCGCAACGGCGTCAACCGGGTCGAGGCCACGGCGTTCCTCGCGGCGGGGTTTGATCACCGCACCTCTCGTGACGGCGACCCGCATCTGCACACCCATGTCCTGGTGGCGAACTCGGTGCTCGCCGCTGACGGACGGTGGCGGACGATCGACGGGCGGGGTATCTATCGCCACAAGATGGCGGCGAGCTACCTCTACGACGCCGAGCTGCGCCACCAGCTCACGGCCCGCCTCGGTGTCGAGTGGACCTACGTGCTGAAGGGCACCGCCGAGATCGCGGCGATCGACCACGAGCTGTGCCGGTTGTTCTCGAAACGCCGCGGCGTCATCGAGGACAAGCTCGCCGAGTGGGGAGCGTCGTCGGCCGAAGCGGCCGAGATGGCAGCGCTCAGCACCCGTCAGGCCAAGACCACCAGCGAATCGACTGTGTTCCTCAAGGCACGTTGGCGGGCCGAGGCAACCGGTGCCGGATGGGACCTGGACACGGTGATGGCCGAGACGATCCGGCCCTCGCACGCCGGGCCGCTGATCGCTGACGCTGACGAGACAACGCGAACGGTCGAGTTCATGGCCGGCCCGCACGGCATCACTCACCACGAGTCCACCTTCGACCGCCGTGACGTTGTGCGTTACCTGGCGTGCGCCCTCCCGGCAGGCACCGGCGCCGCCCAGGTCGAAGCAATCGCCGATGAGTTCCTCCAACGCACCGACGTTGTCGAGGTGCGCTCACCGCACCCCGAGCCGACCTTCACTACCCAGGAGCTGCTCGATACCGAACGCCGTCTCCTCACCGACGCCATCGACCGCCTCGACGAGTCCTGTGCCGTCGTCGATCCGACCCACGTCGCCGCGGCGATCGCGGCGCGACCATCGATGGCCGACGAGCAGGCCGACCTGGTCCGCCAGCTGTGCTTCTCGGGCGCCGGTGTCGAGGTCGTCGTCGCCCCGCCGGGGACCGGCAAGACGTTCAGTCTCGACGCCGCCCGCCACGCCTGGGAGTCCGCCGGCTATCGGGTGATCGGGGGTGCGCTGTCGGCCAGGGCCGCAGCCGAGCTTCGCGACGGCGCCGGCATCGAATCCCACACCATCCACCAGCTCACCCGGCGCATTTACCGCCGACACGCGCTCGACGACCGGACCGTCCTGGTGGTCGACGAGGCCGGCATGGCCGGCACCCGCCAGCTCGCGCCGCTCCTCGACGCCGCCGCGCGTCACGGCGCCAAGGTGGTCCTGGTGGGCGATCCCAAGCAGCTGCCCGAGATCCACGCCGGCGGGCTGCTCGCCGAGCTCGAACGCCAACTCCCGACCGTGCGGCTCGCCACCAACCGACGTCAAACCGACGGCACCGAAGTCCACGCCCTCGACCGGCTCCGCGTCGGCGACCCGACCGCGGCACTCGACACATTCGTCGATGCCGATCGCACCATCGGGCCGAACGCCGAAGCCGTCCGGGAGCGGATGGTCGCCGACTGGTGGGGCCATCTCAAAGCCGGCGCGGATGCCCGGATGCTCGCACCACGATGGGCTGACGCCGACGACCTCAACCGGCGAGCCCGCCGGTTCATGCGCGAAGCCGGCCAGCTGCGCGGCGAGCCGATCGTCGTCGACGAACGCCCGTTCCAGGTCGGCGACCAGATCCTCTGTCTGCGCAACGACTACCCCCACGGGCTTCGCAACGGTATGGCCGGCACCATCGAGTCGATCGACCACGAACACCGCCGCATCACGATGGCGACCGACGACGGCCGACGGACGATCCCCACCGAGTACATCGACCAGGGTCTCCTCCGTCATGGGTACGCCGTCACCGTCCACAAGGCCCAAGGCTCGACGTGCGATCACTCGCTGCTGCTCGGCTCCGACGAGCTCTACCGCGAGATGGGCTACGTCGCCCTCTCCCGCGGTCGGCTCACCAACCGCATGTACGTCGTCGACTCCCCGACCGTCGCCACCGAGGAAGAGCTCACGCTCCTCGACACCCTCGCCGACCGCCTCCGCGACTCCCACGCCAAGCCGCTCGCGTTGCAGTCGCTTGAGCCTGAGGTCGAACTCGACATGGACCTCGGGCTGTAGCTCGCCGCTACCGACCTGGCCGGCACTGCCCCGACCTCCCCTCTTTCGGGCGCTGCAAACCGGGCGATCTCACGTTGATCGGGTGGTCGCCACGAGCCCAGCGCTCAGAGCCGCTACTCCCAACGCGGCAGTGCCTCGTGCGCACGCACTTGGGCCGGAGTCGTGCGGTCGGCATCCGGCGATCGAGCACTGCACTTCGGGCGAAGTAGCGCTGATGTCGGTGCCCAACACAGGGAGCGTTACGGGCTCCCGCCACGCCAAGCAGACTGCCTGAAACCACCGCACCCTCCCTAACGGTCAGGTTGACCGGAGCGCGTCGACGGGTTGGAGGCGTGCGGCGCGGATGGCTGGGTAGATGCCGGCGATGAGCCCGACGACGAGTCCGACCGCGGGGGCGGCGAGTGGGATCGAGGCGTCGATGATCGGGTTCCAGCGGCGGATCAACGCTGCGACGACGACGACCGACAATCCGATCAGGGTGCCGAGTACTCCGCCCATGAGCCCGGTCGCGCCGCTCTCGGCGAGGAACTGGAGGGTGATTTCGCCGCGGGTGGCGCCGAGCGCGGTGTCGGAGGCCGATCTCGCCGGTTCGCTCGAGGACCGACACCAACGTGATGTTGGCGATACCGACCGCACCGATCGCGAGCGAGACGAGGCCGAGTACGACGAACAGCATGTCAACGTCATCGCTCACCCGGTTCCGGGTGTCCTCCGGCTCCGCTGGTCGTTGAGCATTGAGGTTGTCTGGTCGGTTGGGCGAGAGCGCAATCGGTGCTTGGGCGCGGATCAGGTCTGCTGCTCCGATTGCGGTGTCGATGACGACACGTTCCGGTGTGCCTGTCGAGTAGCGGTCGTTCGCGGTCCCGGCGGGCACGATCACCGATCCGAGTAGGTCCGATTCTCGCTGGACCGCATCGAGGATGCCGATGACGACATAGGTTTCGTCGCCGATCAGGATGGCGGGCTGACGGTCAACTCGCGTGACGCCCAGTCGTTGCGCCGCGGCGCGGCCGAGCACGACGACTCGGTCGGCGCGGCGGGAATGCCCGGCGTCGAACCATCGACCCACCGAGAGTCGTCCGCGCACCGCTCGGAGCAGCCCGGGGGATGCCGCGACGATCTTGGGGGGCGTGGTCGGGGCGGCCTGCGGGTCTCGGATGGTTGTGGCGCGCACGTCGGCGTCCGTGACATCGACCGTGGCGCGAGCGCCTGCGGCGCGGACGCCGTTGAGGCGGTCGAGTCGGTCTTCGACGTCCCACGGGATCGGGGCTCGCACCTCGGTGTCGCCAGTGCCGGACTTCTTCGGGGTCACGATGACTTCGGTTGCTCGCAGTTCGTCGAACCGGGCGAGGATCTGCCCGCCCGCCGTCTGGGACATCCCGAGCGTCGCTACCAGCGCGGCGACGCCCAGGACGGTTCCGAGCACGGTCATCGCTGTCCGCGTGGGTCGGACCACGAGCGCGCTGCTGACTTCGGTGACCAGCTCAACGGGGCGCACGGCCGACTCCTTGGGGTTCATAGAAGCGCCCGTCGCGCATTGCGACTTGGCGGGTCGCCCGCGCGGGCGACGTCGCGGTCGTGGGTGATGATCACGAGCGTGAGCCCGCCGTCTCGGAGTTCGTCGAAAAGGGCCAGGATCGACGCGGTGTTGGAAGAGTCGAGGTTGCCTGTGGGTTCGTCGCACAAGAGCAGCGCCGGGGACCCCATCAACGCCCGTGCGATCGCCACCCGCTGACGTTCCCCGCCGGAGAGCTGACTGGGCAGGAAGCCGAGCCGGTGGTCGAGGCCGACCTGAGCGAGCAGGTCGAGCGCGACCCGGCGGCGTTCGTGTCGTGTGGTCCGGTGCCCGTCGACGGTCGACCTGCGGTCGTAGAGCTGTCCCAGCGCGACGTTGTCTTCGACGGTGCGGTGGTCGAGCAGGTGGAAGGATTGGAAGACGAACCCGATCTTCTCGCAGCGGAGACGGGCGAGCGCTCCGTCGTCGAGACCATCGACATCGACGCCGTCGAGGAGGTAGCGGCCCGATGTGGGCCGGTCAAGGCAGCCGATCACGTTGAGCAACGTCGACTTCCCTGAGCCCGACGGGCCGACGACGGCGAGCTGGTCGCCGGCCGAGACGACGAGGTCGACCTCGTCGAGGGCGAGGACGGGCGGCTCGCTCGGGAACGTCTTGATCACCCGTTCCAGCCGGATCACCTCACCCGATGCGGTCGTCACGATTCACCCTCTTGCTTGGTGCCGACGACGACCCGGTCGCCCTCGTTCAGCGCGCCGGGCTCGACCGGCGCAACCTCGACCACGCCGTCGGTCGAGATCCCCGGCTCGACGGTGACCGTCTTCGTGTCGGCTTGCGGGTCGGTCTCGATATCGACGCGGCTGGTGCCGTCCGCCGCGAGCGTAACCGCGGCCACGGGCACGACGAGCACCTTGGTGTCGCCGGTCGAACTGATCGGAATGGTCACCCGTACCGGCAGGTCGTTGAGCAATTCGGCTGAACCTGCTTGGGTTTCCATCGCGATGACGATCCGGATGTGCTGGTCGTCGAGGCCGTCGGTACCGGCCTTGTCAGCGATTTCGGTGATCGTGCCGGTGGTGTCGATGCCAGCTTCGGTCGAGCCGATCCTGACCGTGTCGCCGACTTGGACGAGGTCGCGGTCCTGCTTCGAGATCGACGCAGCGACGCCGAGCCTCGAACCGGTCACGGTCATCAACTTGCCCGACAACGCTTCTCCGACCTTGGCGGTCACCTCGTCGACGCGCACCGAGTCGGACGCCGCGAAGACCACCTCACCTGCGGGCACCGAGACCCCGGACTTGGCGAGGGCGCGTTCGAGATCCTCGGTGGCCTGTGCCATCGAACGCTGCGCGCTCGCGGTCGTCGCCTTCGCTGATGTCAGCGTGTCGGACGGTCCGTCGAGTTCGCTTCGACGTGTCTTGGCCGACTGGAGTGCATCACGCGGAGACTGCACGGCAGCCCTGCTGGTCGCGGGAGTCGAGTTCAGGGTCGCCGTCGCGGTGACGAGTTGCTCGTTCGCGCCGTCGACTGCCGCTGCCGCGTCGAGCGCGGTCTGGGTTGCCTGGGCGGCCGATTGCGCAGCGGTTGACGCCACGGACGTGAGTTGTTCGATCTCGGCCACGGTGTACGGCGCACCGGTCGCCGGGTTGGGCGCGCCGCTGCGGGCCGCGGCGAGCGTTGCGTCGGCTGCTTGCTTCTCTCCGGCGAGACGAGCCTGCTCGTCGTCGGCGGCGTGTTTCGCGGTCGTGGCCCGGTCGAGCGCACGCTGAGCGGCCACGACCGACGACTTCACCGCGGCGAGATCGGTTTCCGCCGTTCGGAACGCGGCCTCGAGCGCGTCTTGAGCCGCTCGAACCGCGGCGTCGGCCTCCTGAACTGCGCTCGACTTGGGTGGCTTCCTGGCACCGTCCTCAGCCACGCGGGCAGTGTCGAGGTTCGCTTGCGCCTCGAGCATCGACTTGCGGAGCTGACGGATCTTGTCCTCCTCGTCTGAGGTCAAGCCCTGGGGGCGATAGCCGCGTGACGTGTAGAACGCCGCCACCGCGGCCTGAGCGGCGGCGTCGTACACCCCGTCGCGGCCGCCGGGATCGAAGCCGAGCGATGCCAACGCTTCCTCGAGTTGTCGGACATCGTCACCGGTCGCTCCGGGAGTGATGGCGCGGAACATCGGACGATCGCCGCGCAACAGCAGGACCGGCCGTCCCGCGACCTCGGCGAGGATCTCGCCGGAAGCAACCCGTGTTCCACGTTCTGCGATCCGTGTCAGGAGCTGGGACGCCGATCCGCCCCCAGCACCCAACTCCGAGCCGACGGGACCGGCGAGCGTGACGACCGTCGATTGGTCGTAGCGAACCGCGCCCCGAACGACGAGGTCGGCCGACAGGGAGCGCCGTTCAACGGGCACGGTGATTCTGCTGGGTTGTGGAGCCTTGGTCTTCGCCGCCGCCTGAGCGGGGCTTTCGAAGCTCCGCGCCGCCGTCCACCCGCCGGCGCAGAGAATCACGACGATCCCGACCGCGCCGACGGTCATGGCCTTGTTGCGAAGTGCTGAAGTCACTTCTCCGCCTTTGCGACACGACCGAGGACACGCTTCTGGGCTTCCCGGAATCCGGAGGACTTCTGGCACTCGTTGTCCGCGGTCCACAACTCGACCTCTTGGGCGCGGAGCGCGTCGACCACGGATTGCTCCGGCGCCGGCGGCGCTTCGGCATTTCCCGGCTCGCCGCCCGGATCGCTGCCCGGGTCGGAGAGATTCAGCTCGGGCATGATGGTGTTCTCGATGAAGTCCTGGACCACTTTGTCCGGCGATTCGGCCGGGTATCCGCGCTCGGACATGCACGATGCCCATTTCGCTGTCGCTTCGATGACATCCGGGTCGTTCGCCAGGTCCTCGCCCGGGTTGAGGGCGATCGGTCCACTCTCGTTGTTCATACCCGTCGCCTTCATCGCTTCCCCGAGGCAACCTGACGGCCCGGCCTCCAACATGCCCAGCTCAGAGTCGGTGTCCACGCCCGCAGCGCTCACCGCGCCCGCTGCACCCCCGCCGAGATCCTTCAGGTACTGGGTCCGCTCCGTTTCCGACAGCGAGGCCACATAGTCGGCGTTGGGGTCGTCGAACGCACTGGCGCTTCCGCCCACACCCGCTGAGCCCATGACCACGATCCCACTGCCGTTGCCACCCAAACCGGTCGCGCCTGAGAACGCGTCCACCAACCCGTAGCCGTGCTCCTTGCCATATGCCTCGTCGACAGCTCCGAACGAGGAGGGTTCCATCGAGCCCAGGTCCGGCGGGGGCATGGGCGTGTAGTCCCAACCCTTCTTCTTCATGCATGCGGCCACCAGGTTCTCGACCTCGGCCATCTGGTCCCGGGCCTCGGAAGCGCCGGGCTCGGTCGTCGTCGTGGCACCACCGCTCGCCGCACTACGGGCATCGCCGCAGGCCGTCGTGAGCAGCGATGCCGCCAACACGACCGCCGCACCCATCACTCGCCGTTCGTTCCTCATGTTCGTGATCTCCTGACCGCCCGACACTCGGGCACCACCGGTTCCTACGCTTCGCGACATAACCTCACCGTGTCAGCGGTCCAGCGTTCGCCGAGAATCTGTTACACCGGGGTAACGCCCGCTCATCCAGACTGCTGAACGTCCACCGACAGAAGGTCGAAGGTTCCTGGTGCGGGTGTTGGTTATCGAGGACGAGGAGTTGCTGGCCGACGCGATCGCCCGAGGCCTACGCCGCGAGTCCATCGCCGTCGATGTCGCGTTCGATGGCGACGAAGCACTCGACAAGACAGCTCTGACCACCTACGACGTCGTCGTGCTCGATCGCGACCTGCCCGGTACCCACGGCGACGAGGTGTGCCGCCAGCTGGTCGCCGGGAACTACGACGGCCGCATCCTCATGCTCACAGCATCGAGCGGGGTTCATGACCGCGTGGCCGGGCTCAACCTCGGCGCCGACGACTACCTGGGCAAACCGTTCTCGTTCGCCGAGCTCACCGCACGAGTCCGCGCCCTCGCTCGCCGCCCCGCCGCGCCGGTTCTCGTCCTCGCACGCGGCGACCTGACGCTCGATCCGAACCACATGATCGTCACCCGAGCCGGCCGCCAGGTCGCCCTCACCCGACGTGAGATCGCAGTGCTCGACGAGTTGCTCCGAGCCGACGGCGCGGTGGTCAGCGCCGAGCACCTCCTGGAACGGGCGTGGGACGAGAACGCCGACCCCTTCTCCAATGTGGTGCGGGTCACGATCGCCCGGCTCCGCCGCAAGCTCGGTCCACCAGCGGTCATCGACACCGTGGTCGGCAGCGGATACCGGATCGTCTGAAGAGATGCGCCTCACCGTCCGACTTCGGCTCACGCTCCTTTACGGCGCCATGTTCATCGGCGCCGGTGCGGTACTGCTGGCGATCAACTACGAGTTGGCCCGGAGAAACCTCCCGGAGGCCGTCACGATCATCTCGGGTCAATCCGTCAGTGGAGAGATCGGCATCCCGCCAGGCTTGCCCGCCAGTCCCGTGCCCGCAGACGGCGCAATCGGAAGCGCCATCATCTCGGACGGGTCAATCGACATCGCCTCGCAGATTCCCGGCGAACTCGTCGCGGTCCTCGATGACGCCCAACGCTTCCGCGACAACACGTTGGACCAGCTGCTCATCCAATCAGTCCTGGCGCTCGCCCTCACCGCTGCCGGCTCGATCGCGCTCGGCTGGTTCATCGCCGGGCGGGTCCTCCGTCCGGTGCACTCCATCACCGCCGCCGCCCGAGACCTCTCCGAGCAGAACCTGGGTGAGCGACTCAACCTCGAAGGCCCGAACGACGAGCTCAAAGAGCTCGCCGACACCTTTGACGACATGCTCGGACGCCTCGCCACCGCGTTCGACCAGCAGCGCCGTTTCGCCGCCAACGCCTCCCACGAACTGCGTACACCGCTCGCAATCATCCGAACCGTGCTCGAAACCAGCGAAGACGAGACGACACATGACACCGCCGAACGATTGCTCCCCGTCGTCGAACGCGCCGAGCACGCCATCGAGGCGCTCCTCGTGCTCGCGTGGAGCAACGCCGACCTCGCAACCAACGACCCCGTCGATCTTGCCGACCCGGTCGATCTCGCCCTCGCCGAACTCGAAACCGACATCGCGACAGCGGGCCTCCACGTCACCGTCGATCTCGCCTCAGCATCGACCCGAGGCGACGGCGTGCTCCTCGAACACCTCGCCGCGAACCTCATCGGAAACGCCGTCCGCCACAACATCCCGCAGGGATCGGTCGCCGTGCGAACCGGCGTCACCGGGGACACGGCCGTCCTTCAGGTCACCAACTCCGGCCCGATCATCGCCCCAGAGCACGTGCCAGCCCTCATGGAACCATTCCGCCGCGCCACACCAGACCGCACCGGGCACCCCCAGGGCGCAGGACTCGGCCTCTCGATCGTCCACGCGGTGGTTGCCGCCCACCGCGGAACCATCGACGTCCGAGCCCAGCCCGACGGAGGCCTCGACGTTCAGGTCCGACTACCGCTCCACCCGCTACCGGACTACCCCACCGCCAAGCGTGAGGGCGCCTGAAACCGGGCCTTGCCACGATTACAGGCACTTGAGCGGACAAAGCCGCGTTCACGCCTCAGCGAGCCACGCCTCCCAGAGGTCGAGGTCGCCTGTACTCAAGGTCATGAACGCCCCTCCGACGTAGCCCACGCGATCCCCGAAGCCCAGCCGACGGCACGTATTGCCGCCGTCGCAAGCCCACTCGGTAATCGCAACCCGATACGAACGCGTGGGCGCTCGTAACCGGCGATGCCGGGCGGTTTCAGGTGTCCGACCCGACAGCGGCCGCGACTCCCTGGCGACCCCTTGCCGATGGCGCATGTTACGGGCCGAAGTCTTGCGGGCGCTCGACGCGTGAGCTCGGGCTACGCCGCTCGCGTTGGCTGGTTTCGCCTACGGGTACCTTGGGGCTTCCCATCGACCTCCATGCCCCGACAGAGCATCGCAACCGCGGTTGCCGCCTTCCCTCTCAACCAGGCCAACGCGGGTCTCGTCCGAGATACGCGACGAGTTCATCCAGCGGCGGAACGTCACTGACGGGAATCTCGGGCCCGAACATCCCCGGCACGCGAACCGAGTCGTCAACCCAAAGCCGAGCGCCGGCCAACGTTGCACGGACCACGTCGTCGTCAACCGGCAACTCGACGCCGAGACCACGAGCGATGTCCCAGCTGTGAACGACGGTCTCGATGAGCTCGAACCCGAGGAGCTGGACTCCGGTCGTGGGTCCCCATGGCATGGAGTAGGTCCAGTCGAGGCGGCCGGGCCCGGCGAAGGCGGCGAGGAGCCGGTCGATGGCGGTGCGGTAGACGCCGGCGGGCGACTCCTCGCCGAGGTCCGGGTCGAGGTCCGCGTCGAAACGGAGTTCGCCACCCTCGCCCACCTCGGCGAAGCCTCGGATTCCACCGATGAGGTGCGAAGCGACCTGTGCGACAGTCATCTCTGGACACGGGCTCGGCTGGTCGTAACCCGCCGGCTCGAGTCGCGCGAGGACCGCCTCAGCCGACCGCGCAGCCCGGGTCAGCAGTTCGATCATCTCGGCGTCCATGGCGGCACCGTAACTGGAGACCCATCTCGCCGAAAGTGGCGAACGTCCCTTGGATCACGGTGCCAAGACAGAGACCGATCGGTCAGCGGCAGGTTCCGTCAACGGGAAGGCCCAGAGGGTGACCATGCCCCCGAACGTGGATCGAGGAAGTACATTTCGTTCCGTTCACGGCCACCGAGGGCGCACACTCCCGGCGCGATCGGGCACTCTCGGCCACTGCGACTCGGGCCGAAGTAGTGCGCCTGCTCAGGTGCTGACAACGGGGTATCGGGCGGTCGTTATCGGGTGTCCCTGAACGGCGCTTCGGTGACATTGCCCGATAGCTGTATGTCGGGGAGATCAACCAGCGACCCCCGAAACGGCCGAGGTGGCGGTCGATGGAAGGTCAGTCCCCCGGACCGGCAGCCTCGGGCCACCGTAGGCCCATTTCACCGCCGTATGCAGTGGACGCCCAGTGACCCGCGAGCGATCGAAGTCGACGATGGAGCCGCTTCGCCAAGTCTGGGGTCGAGAGCGAGGGTGCGACGCGACGGAGAACCTGCTCGATCTCGTCTGCGTCAGCCCCGGTGCGCATCATCGTCTGGGCAGGTCCGCTGATCTGCTCCGCAATGGCCATGTCGTCGCCGTCCAACCCGGGCCCAGCGAGGCTTCCGCCTCGTGCGACCGAGCCCCACACGCCGCGGGACAACCCCAGCTCCACCTCGACGGCGTAGTGCGCCAGGTCGTGGCGAAGGAAGCTGCGCGAATCGAGCTCCACGGAATCGGTGGTTCCGTCGTCGCGTCGGACGCGTACCACGTGCCGATCGTCGGACAGCTTGCAGAACACGACCTCCATGCGCCGAAGATACCGAGCGCGGTCGACGTCATACAGGGTTTGCCGATCCCCAATCGCACGTTGGGTTCCAGTGCCCGAGATCGCCGGGGATTGCGGCGTCTGTTGATGGAGGAATTTGGTCGTGACGTTCCTGCAGCACGGATCGAGGGTCGGACGATGACTGGGGCGAGCCGTCGCTACACCGACGAGGTGCCAGGGCCCATCGAAATCGGATTGCGCGCGCTGTGTCTCGATCTGCACGAGGCCTACGAGGAGCGGGCGTGGGTCGGGACCCGCTGGATGGTCCGCAAGCGCACGTTCGCCCATGTGCTGGGTGTCGAGGATGCCTCCGAGGGGATTGTCGGTCGTGCTGGCCTTCCGCTCGCAGGGCGAGGAGTTGGAGGTGTTACGCAACGCCGGTCGGCCGTTCCTGATGCTGGGGTGGGGTCGTGACGCGATCGGGATGGTGCTCGACAACACGACCGACTGGGACGAGGTGAAGGAGGTGGTGACCGAGAGCTACTGCGCGATGGCTCCACAGAAGCTCGCCGCCCTGGTCGAACGCCCCGACGAGGGCGAGCACATCTCGCCGGACCCTCGCCGCCCCTGATCGCCGGGTCGGTGACACGCACGTCGCTCGGGACACGTCGAAAGCGAGCACATAACCGGCGAAGTGCAGCGGCTCAAGTCGCCCCGGCCGCCAGCGATGAGTGCTCGAGCCGAGGTCGGGCAGGACTGACCGGACGAGAACCCTGAAACCGCAGGCCTGTCCGGCAATTGTGACACCCGCGGGACGGTCCGAAAACGCACTCAGGATCGCTTGGTCCTCGGGTTCGTCAGCATGGCGCCGATCGCCTCGGCGGCCTCGGTGTCGCCGCGGTGGCCTTTGTGCGCGTAGACCTTCGCCAGGGTCTCGACGTGATCTCCGATGCGCGCCGCGACGGCCGGGAGAGGCTCTCCGGCATCGAGCTGGGTGCTCGCAAACCAGTGCCGCAGGTCGTGAAGGCGGAGGGCCTCGGCGCCGGGCACCCGATCCCGCAGCCGAGCGAACGCCTGGGTCAGCCGGTTCGGCGGAGTGGGGGCCATGCCGGTCACGTCTGCGTCCAGGTCGGCCAGCACGTAGCCATCGGCCGAGAGCACGACCCCCAACGCCGCGAGCTGATCCCGCTGCTCGACCTGGTGAAGCCGAAGCATCTCGATCGTGTGTGAGTCGAGCGCGACCTCCCGCTGCTGGTGACTCTTCGGCTCTTTCTCGACGAGCGATCCGTCTTCGAGCTGCGCGATCGCGGCGCGGATCCGCATAACGCCTCGGTCCAGGTCGACGTCGTGCCATCTCAACCCACAGATCTCCCCCCGGCGGGCTCCCGTTGCGGCGAGCAGGCGCAATGCCAATCCGTTGACGGGGTTGCGGCTCGCCATCCCCTCGTTGATGACGGCCGAGACCACATCGGGGCGAGCGATACGCCGGCCGACACGCGGAGCCGTTGGAGGCGTCGCGAGCTGCACTGGATTGCGCGCCACCCAATCCCACGCCATCGCCTGACGGAACGCCGCACGCATCAGAGCGTGGTAGCGCTGCACAGAACCCGGAGCGAGCCCGCGGCTCTTGAGTCGGAGATAGAAGTCATCGATGGTCTTCACCCCGATGTCGGCGACGGGAAGCTTGCCGATGCGGTCCTTCTTCACCTGAGCTGCGATCGAGCGGTAGCCCTCGATGGTCCGCGCCTCGCGCCCGCGGTGCTCGAGGTGGTCGATGTGGCTGGTGAGCAGCTCGTCGAGGGTGTGGCGTGTGGTCGGACCCTCGCGGTCCAGTTTCGCGACGAGCTGGGCGAGCAGCTTCTCAGCGTCACGCCGACCACCACGAATGGTGCGGCTCGTGTACCGGTCCTTGCCAGACAACGGATCGGTCCCGGCGTACGCACGAACCTCCCAGTAGTCGGGTTCCCGCTTCAGTCGGATGCTCCCTCTGCCCCGTGCCATGGGGGTAACGGTAGCGGGTCTCATGGGACAAACCATGGGACAAACCGTAGGATCCGCCGACGCTGGTGCGAAGAATCGCCCGAAACCCTTGTGGTTACTAGTGCCCTCGGCAGGATTCGAACCTGCGACACACGGTTTAGGAAACCGATGCTCTATCCCCTGAGCTACGAGGGCGGGGCCGGTACGAAACGTGGCAGAAAACCTGCTGCTTGGTGCGCGCCGGATGTCGGAGTGCATCGTAGGGGCCGGTGCGGGCGGTGCTCCACAGTTCAAGGGCGATGTGGCCGCCGATCGAGCCGATCCGCTTGTGTCGGCGCGCGGGTGAAGCCGCCTGACGTCGGTCTGCTCGCGGCCGGGGGCGACAACACGTGTGCCGTCGCTCAGGATGGCGCTCCTCGGCGCTGGGGTGGCAACGATGTCGGCCAGGTCGGCGACGGCACCACCGCCAACCGCAACGTGCCCACGCTGGTGGTGGGGCTGACCTGAAGCGAAAGGCCTCGGGACCTTGTTCCCTACCTGCGCAACGTCGAGTCGGTGATGCTTTCGGCTATCGCCGAGGCCGTCGATTCGTGGCCGAAAGGAACTTGCAATGACCGACACGCATGCCATCGTCTGGCTCGACCATCAACATTGCAGGGTGATCTGCTTCTCCGGCGAAGGGAGCACACTCAACGAGGTCCGGAGCGAGAACGGAACCGGGCGCATCCACAACAAGTCCGGCGCTCCGGGTTCGGGTCATGCCGCTGACGACCACAAGTTCTTCGACGAGATCGTGCACCAGGTCGGGGCCGTGCCGAAGGTGATCGTTGCCGGACCAGGTACCGCCAAGAACGCCTTCGTCTCCTACGTGCAGAAGCGGCACCGCCATTTCGCCGAGCGTGTCGCCGGTGTGGAGACCGTTGATCACCCGACCGACGGAGAACTCCTCGCGCATGCCCGTCGTTCCTTCAAGGCAGTGGACCAGCTGGGCCTGCTCTGAACCCCGTCGAGGCGAGCCACGCGCAACGTGCCGCGCGCCCCCTCACACATCACCTTCAACGCAGACCCTCCACGACGACGACTTCCAAAGATCACGCCTCATCCCGGGGGGACCTGACCGAGGCGAGATCGGAGAACAGACCAAGCCCATGATCAAGGGCGACCGGAATGGGTCGCTTCTGCGTGTGTTGGGACGCGGCGATGCCGCCTGCGCTTCCCGGTTGGGTGCGGTCAGGCGGCTTGGGCGGTGATGGGTGGGTCGCCTCGGCGCCGGGCATGGCGGTGCAGGGCGAGGCTGTTGACGCAGAGGGCGTGGGTGATGAGGTTGAGGTGCTGGCGTTCGTGGCCGATGGAGTGGGCGCCGGCGGAGCCAGAGGGTGTCGTCGAGTGCCCGGTTGATGGATTCGGCGTCGTTGCGGCGCCTGAATCGCCCGGGGCACATCAGAGTGCGAACACGGACGACTGAAGGCGCGGCTGAGACCGATCCGCGCCTCGAGCTTCGCGAACGCAACAGTGGCCATTCGCATCAGCGCGGGGCCGACGGCCAAAGGGCCCTTGGCCCCTATCGGCCCGCGTCGACCGGACGCAGACTGATCGGACCGAACCGATGGAGGTGGATCATGGAGGTCGCACTCACCGAGGACGAGTCCTCGGTCCTGCAGCAGGCGCTGCAGTCATACCTGTCGGGTCTCCACGACGAGATCAGTCATACCGACGACCGCAAGTTCCGCTCGGGTCTCCAACACGAGCGCGACACGCTCGAAGGGATCTTCGGGAAGCTCGGGGAGGCGTCATCGACGACCGAGCTTCGTGACGACTCCGGTGCGGTGGTCGTGCGGCTCGTCAGCCTGTGGTGGAGCGACGACGTCGCCCGCTGAGTCGACGACCCGTTCGGTCACCACACGGGAGAGGAAGGGGTTGGCAGGCGTGGAACGAATGGCAGCAGCGGACGCCTGGTTTCTGTACCTCGAGAGCCCCACCGTGCACTTGCACGTGACCGGCCTGCTGGTGCTCGACCCGTCGACGGCTCCGAACGGCTACACGTTCGCCAAGCTCCGCCGCCATGTGGTTGGGCGGCTCGACCTGATACCCATGATGCGGCGTCGGGTGGTCGAGGTCCCCTTCGGCATCGATCACGCAGGCTGGATCGACGATCCCGGCTTCGACATCGACGAACACGTCCATCGACGCTCGCTGAAGGGTCACGGCTCGGCGTCAGCGTTGGTCGACCTCGTGGGCGAATTCGCCTCGATCCGTCTCGACCGCGGACGACCGTTGTGGGACATGTTGGTCATCGACGGCCTCGACGACGGCACGGTGGCCGTGCTCCTCAAGATGCACCACTGCATCATCGACGGCATCACCGGCATGGACGTCCTCACGCACCTCCTCGACCTCACGCCTACCCCGCCGAAACGTCGGCCCGCGAAGTTCGATCCGACCCACCGTCCGAACGTGTTCGAGACGACGGCCGGGGCCGTGTGGAACCGCCTGACCACACCGCTCCGCCCGGCGCAGGCCGCAATCGACGTCGCAACCTCGGCGCGACGCGCCGTCACCGCGAGCCTGCAGCGACGCCTCCGCGGGGACGAGTCGGGTGCCCACCCACTCAATGCCCCGCGTACTTCGCTCAACGGTACGATCACCGGCCGCCGCTCGGTCGCGTTCCGTTCCAGCCGCCTGCAGGACTTCAAGGACATCGCGGCGGCGTTCGACGTAAAGGTCAACGACGTCGTGCTCGCGGCATGCACCGCCGGACTCCGCGAGTACCTGTCGGCCCACGACGAACTTCCCGATCGGGCACTCGTGTGCTCGGTCCCGGTCTCGGTGCACGGACAGGATCAGCGTGACGCTGCCGCCAACCAGGTGTCCGACATGTTCGTGCACCTCCCGTCACCTCGCCGACCCCGTCGAGCAACTGCAATCGATCCACCACGGCTGCGTAGGAGCGAAGGAGGTCCACGGTCGGTCGGGCCCAACGTCATCGGCGATGTCATCGAGATGATCCCGCCCCCGCTGTTCCACGCAGCCTCGCGTCTGTACTCCATCGCACGGCTCGCCGATCTCCTCGCGCCGGTCCACAATCTGGTCATCTCGAACGTGGTCGGTGCGCCGATCCCGCTGTACCTGGCCGGGGCGGAGGTCGTGTCCATGTACCCGTTCGGCCCGCTGATGGAGGGCACCGGCCTCAACATCACCGTCGTCTCCAGCGACGGTGACATGAACATCGGCCTGATCGTCTGTCCCGACCTCGTCGATGACCCCGCCGAGATGGTCGACGGCATCGTCGACGGCGTGGCGACACTGGCGGCGGCCGCTCGGCGGCACTCCTGAACGTCCGGGCAACCGGGCATCAACTCGACATCGGAAGTGCTCGTCAGATATCCGGGGTCGGCGTTGCGTTGATTCCGCTCGTGCGCGCCGCGTCTTGAGAGTCGGGTCTGGCTTCATGACCGAAGAGTCGGGCGGCGTTCGTCGAACGCCCGCCTGCGCGCGGGGCCGATGTGTGGGTTTCGAGTCCCAGTTGGTGGTGGCCGCGTCGCGGGGCAGAAAGCCTGCTGCTTGGTGCGCGCCGGATGTCGGAGGGCATCATAGGGGGCCGGCGCGGTCCGTGCTCCACCGTTCAGTGGCGGACTCAGGCGCCGATTCAGCCCCTTCTGCTTGTGTCGGGGCGCGGCGAAGCCGCCTGCGCTTCCTTAGTCGGAGTGTTCAGGCGGCTTGGGCGGTGATGGGTGGGTCGCCTCGGTGCCGTGCGTGGCGCTGAAGGGCGAGGCTGTTCACGCAGAGGGCATGGGTGATGAGGTTGAGGTGCTGGCGTTCGTGGCCGATGGAGTGTGCCCGGCGGAGCCAGAGGGTGTCGTCGAGCGCTCGGTTGATGGACTCGGTGTCGTTGCGGCGCCGGTACAGCGGTGTGAAGTCCGAGTCCGAGGGTGGGATCGGGCGGATGTTCTCGGTGCGGTTGAAGCGTCGGGCGGTGTCGTCGGTGGTGCCGTGGAGCGGACGGTGATGGTGTCGCCACCGAGGTGGTCGGGGAGCCGGTAGGTGTTGGACCAGCGGTACCTGCCGGACTTGTCGGCATTGCGATGCGTGCGCGTTCGCTCGAGTTCGACGAATGTGATCTGGCCGGTGTCATTGAGTTGACCGATACCGATGGCGCCGGCTTTGGCGAACAGGTGCACGGTCGTTTCGGTCCCGTCGGGGAGCGTGACCGTCCGGTCTTCGACGAACGTGGACTTCTCGACGCGTTCGCCGCCTTGGTGAACCGAAGTCAGCTCCGTGGTTTACCTTTGGCGTATGCGTTTCGGAGGGAGCTAGCAGTGTGAGCGGGCATCATCGATCGACGCTGGTGATAGATGGCCTCGTACCCGAGTCGGGACAGGTCGTTCGGTGTCGCGACCGGCTTTGGGCGGTCAACGCTGTCACCCCGTCGTCCTTGCCGGCGGATGCGAAGGCCGAGCGCCATCCCGACTTCTGGCGCGGCGACTACACAGCGCCCTTCTACCGCCCTGACCGCGAGGTTGAGATGACCCGCGTGTGCCACGACTTCGAGTCCCGCCTCGCTGCGACGCCGACGCCGACGCCGACGCCCGGAGACCTGACGACGTGGCGACCTCGTCGACGACTTCTCCGCAAGCGGCACCGGCCATCGTCGTGTCGACGTCCACCGAGATCGTCCGAGGGTCCGTGCCGGCGATCATCAACATCCCCGACCTGGCAGGCCGCCAAAGTCGTCACCGCGTCCTACGGTTCGGCCACGTGCCGATGCTGGGCGCTGCCGGGTGACGTCACAGGACAACCCGCAGTCTCCGAGGGGGTCTGCGACCAGCTCGGGCTCACCCCCGGATCGGCGGGAACGATCACGCTGAGCGACCTCGCCACCGATGAACTGACCGCCATTCGCGCCCCAGCGTCGCGCATGAACCGTGCGTGGCGCGTCGGCCCGGCGGGCCACCCCCACCCGCTACAACCGTGGCGGTCCGCCACGAGGTCGGTGCTCTCGGTCGACGACCGGTGGCTCGTCATCGACTCGAAGGTGGCACCGACGGGCGACACGATCGAGCTCAACCGCTTTCAGATGGACTTGCTCGGCATCAACCCCGACACCACTGTTCGGTGCTCGCCGCTGGGCGCGCCGCCTCGAGCTCGAACGTCGTCCGGCCCGGTTCGCCCGATTGAGTGGGTGACAACAATCTGGCGCCGGCTCGCCACGGCCCTCGAGGCCGTCGTGCGGTTCTTCCTCGGGGCACCGGAGATGTCCATGGTGATCACCTGGGGGACCCAAGGCGACGATCAGCAGACCGTTCGGGTCGACCCGTCGATCCTGCCCTTCCTCGGTTGCGTCGAAGGTGACGTCCTCGTGGTGCGCGGGGCAACGGGCCGAGCGATGGTGACGGCCGTGGCCCGCGGGGTCCCCGAAGACTTCACCGACACGCAACTCGTCCCCATGCACCCCTGTCGTCAACGCCGGGAGCAGGCCACCCGGACCGGAGTCATCCCCAACCTGCTGATCTCCGTACCTGCACCGGTACGCGAGGACATTGGGGAGTTCGCCGGCTCCGTGGTTCGTGTGCGCCGCCGTGTCCTGGGTGTGCTCGGACGAAACGCATTGGCGCTCACGTCGCCCATCTTCACCGGCGTGATTGCGCTCGCGGCCATCGGTCAGCGCTCCGAGCAGGCCTCAACGGCGGCCAACCGTGATGGATTCGAGTGGTTCGCTCACGGCCTCCCGCTCGGTGTGGGCCTGGCCACAGCTCTCCTGGTGATGTGGTCGCTCCGCCACAAGGCCCCTCGGAGCGGGCGGTGGCCGTGACCGACGCGTGGTACTTCGCGTACGGGTCAAACATGGACCCGCAGCGTCTCGACGAGCGCCGGGTCGAGTTCACCGAGCGGCAAGCTGGCCTGCTGAGCGGCTGGCGCCTCGTGTTCGACAAGCGATCGAAGAACGATCCGACAATTGGATTCGCGAACATCGTGCGTGACGCCGACTTCGTCGTCGAGGGCATCCTGTACTGCCTCGGGCCCGTGGGCCTCGAGCGCCTCGACCAGTTCGAGAAGACACCGGAGCACTACGAGCGTGTCGTCCTCGAAATCGCGTCGGATCGGGGACATGTCGACGCATGGGTCTACGTCGCTACCGACGAGTGGCGGTCACCAGGCCTTCGCGTCGACCCCGGGGTACCTCCAGCGGCTCGTCACCGGATCGGACCTGCTGGGCAAGGAGTACCGAGAGCATCTCGACGCGCTCCTCCAGCAGGCACGCGCCGACGACGGAGCCGCTCCACGATGACGCCAACCCGGATCCCGGGTTCGAGCCACCCCACCCCGACAGCAAGAGTAAACGCACCTGTGACGCACCGTCCGTCGGCCCGGTCACCTACCCACCCGACGCCAAGCTGAGGATCAGGAACGGGATGTGCACTCGTTTCCAGGGCGGGGGATCTGTTGCGTTGACGTCGACCGGGACTCAGCAGAGAGTGCGGCGATGGGGACTGCTGCACGGTTTGGTGAACCTGTCACCGAAACGTGCAGCAGTCCCGAATGACCAGCGTTTCGCGACGCGCGAGCGTGAAGGTCGCTGGCTCGTGGCGCTGCGTCTATCGAGCTCTCGGCCAAAACGCCCAGATCCTCGATGTCTTCCTGTCCCGGCGCCGTGACACTGCAGGCGCCGATCCGGGCGCGCCGATGGGACGGTGCCCGGAGGCGCCGTCCCCATCGGTCCCTGGCGATTGCTGATCAGGCGATCCGATAGACCCAGCCGATCCCGAGGAGCGCACCGCCCTGACCTGGGAGCGACATGCGGGACGTCCAGCCTTCGTAGACGGCGTTGCCCCACCACAGGTAGTCGATGTGCACTGCTCGCATCGCGAGGTACATGTTCGAAGGGGTGTTGAAGAAGGTGCCGCAGCCGTTGGCGTCGGTGCGACCGTCACGCAACTTGGCGACCCGGTTGCCGGCGCTGTTCATCTGCCAGAGCTGCACCGTACGGTTCATGTACGGCGTGCCGTCGCTCCACTTGAAGCAGGCGGTGGTGCTCGTGGCTGCGCTGGCCTGCGGAGCTCCAACGCCCACGGTGGCGAAGGCGAAGGTGAGAGCGACGAGCGCTCCGGCCAGGATCTTGCGGATGGTGTTCATGATGGGTCCTCCCAGTTTGTGTCGGGCGATGTGCCCGATCTGATGAGTCCATCCTGGGCCGATCAACGACGGAGGTCTGTGGGCTCGCCGATGCCTGGAGTGTTCTTCGGCGCACAGTTCGCCGACCGGTGCAGACCGGCCGGAACCGTTGTCAGTACCGCTTGGCGTTGCGGTGGATCGCGACACGGTCGATGACCGTGACCCGCCCTCGCCCGAGTACCTGCCCGGGCCTTCTTCGCGTCCTCGGGCGACCGATACCTGGAGTCGTGACGGCCGGTCGATCTCGAGGCCACACTGCGATCCAATCCGGACGCCAGGGTTCGTCGTCACTGCAACAGCGCCGGTAGATCGACGTAGACGGATGTGAGAGCCCCGAAAGGTCTCCCGAAACCTGCTGCGTCCTGAGCGTCGGATTGTCGGCGCGTTCGGGGTGCCGGCCCGAGGGTCCTTCTACCAGGGTCCGAATTGCTCGAACTCCTCGACTGATCGGCCCGCTACGTGAATACTCCTCCGATGGCGAATTCGTCCGGGCCGGCGGCCGGATCCTTCCGAGCTGCGTTGCAGCATCGCGGGTTCGCCCGCTATCTGACGGCGACGACCATCTCCTCTGTCGGCGACTTCCTCAACAGCGTTGCGTTGCTCGTCGTCATCTATCGGGCAACTGGTTCTGCCGGATGGCTGGGGGTCGTCGCCGTGTTGCGAGTCCTGGCCTGGGCCGGAGCGACGGCAGTCGGTGGTGTGGTGAGCGACCGTCGCGATCGTCGCCGGCTGCTCGTGGTGCTGAACGTCGTCGCTGCGATTGTCACGTTCGGCCTGGTACTGGCAGCGGGCATCGACGCACCGTTCCTCGTCCTTGTGGCCCTCTCGGTCGGCCTCGACCTGGTCGCCGGGCTCGTGAACCCGGCATGCGCCGCCGCGGTTCCGTCGATCGTCGGTGAGGAGGATGTCGCTGCGGCGAATGCCGCCGTCACCACTGTCGAGCAGGTGAGTATCGTGGCTGGTCCGGCCCTGGGAGCGTTGCTCGTCGCTGCGTTCTCCCCGGAAGTCGCCTTCTTCGTCAACGCTGTTTCCTATGTCATCGCAGCGGTCCTCTTCGCAGGCGTGCCCGTGGGCGGGACGGTGGTCGGTGAGGACGAGCCGCCAGCGAGGTTCCGTGATGGAGTCGCTGCGGTGCGAGCGTCGCGACCGGCGATGCTGCTGCTGTCGATCTTTGTCGCAGCGGTCTTCTCGTACGGGTTCTCGATCGTTCTGTTCGTGCTCGTCGCCGTCGAACGGCTTGGTCTGTCCGATGCCGGCGTCGGCTATCTACGGATGGCCGAGGGCGTCGGCGGTGTCGCCGCCGCAGCCATCGCAGGCCGGGTGGCTGCGAAGAATTCGGTCGGGGCGCTCGTCGGGACTGCTCTGGCCGCAGGCCTCACCCCGGTCCTGCTCGCGCTGACGACGTCGCCGGCTGTGGCGATGGTGGTGTTGGGGCTGGGCGGTGGCGCGTACGTCGTGTTCGAAGTCATCGTTGTGAGTTGGCTGCAGCGCATCACCCCTGACGAGATGCTGGGTCGTGTGATGGGTCTACTCATGTCGATGGGCGCACTCGGCACTGCGTTCGGAGCCTTCCTTGCTCCGGTGTTGAACGGCGCAATCGGCCTTGAATGGACGCTGGTCGTGAGCGGTGCCGTCCCCATCGGTCTCATCATCGCCTTGTGGCCGATGCTCCCGTCGATCGCTCGCGACGCCGCCGAACGCCAGGCCGAACTGGCCCCGATCGTCGACGTGCTGCGCGGTCTCTCGATCTTCGCCGCGGCCGATGACCTCACCCTCGAACACCTTGCCGGTCTCGTCGAGCCGTCCGAGGTCGCCGCCGGGTGCGTTTTGATGAGCGAAGGCGACATCGCCGACGACTTCTACGTGGTCCGCGCCGGCATCCTCGACGTTCGATCCTCAGGTGGATCGGGTGGCGAAGCAACGTTCGTCAACGCGATGGGACCGGACGACTGGTTGGGTGAGATCGGTCTGTTGCAGCGCAGCCCACGCACGGCGACGGTAACGACGACCACGGCGGCAACAGTGTGGCGAATCCCTGGCGACGAGTTCCTCGCAGCATTCGCCGGCAACGCGTCACGTCCCGACATCCTCGGCGGCACCATGGCGGTGCGGTTGGCTCGCACCCATCCGGGGCGAGCAGCCGACATCATCGATGACATCGTCACGTGATATCGGTACCGACCGGAGGGGGGAAGTGTCGGCCGGCGCACCCAGCAACAGTCGAGCGGACGACGCCGAGGGCCACGCCAGTCGTGGGAAGGGCAATACCCCGGCCGACGACGCCGAGGGCCACGCCGTCAGGCCCAGGGGCATCACCCCGGCGAACGACCCGGGGGCGTGATCGGACCCGCCGTCGGCGGCGGGGCCTCCACGCCGAGGTGGCGGAGGAGGTCCTCGGCACCGCCGCGGTGATGTTCGAACTCGTCACCACACGCCGAGAGGCCGAGGTCGGCCATGGCCATCTCGAACTCGAACGAATCGCGACTCGCGATGGTGTGCGCCCGCCGGAACGCCCGACGCGCATCGGCGGCCCGATCGGCAGCGAGCAGGACGAAGCCCCCGGAGTCGCGCCTCGGTCACGGGAAGGATGCCGGGGTCGCCGATCCGGGAGATCGCCGGACTCGTCTCGTCGAGGATGACCAGCGGCAGCAGGTGATCCCGCGAGGAGCTCCCATTCGGCGATCCGGAGACGAGTGTCGAGCACGTAGTCCTCGGCACCCAGTTGTTCGAAGACCGTCATCGCCTCGTCGAGCAGTTCTCGGGCCGGGCCGGGCCGACCACGGTAGAGCTCGATGCGGCTGAGGCCGCTCGCCGTGAGCGCGACACCGAGCGGATAGCCCGCTGATCGCAGAATTCGGCGGGACCGGTGGAGCAGGCGCTCGGCCTCCTCGAGGCGGTGCTGGTAGGTGAGCATCTCGGCCCGGGCGACGTCGGTCAGCGCTCCGCCGACCACGTCGCCGGCTCGGCCGTACTGGACCGCACTCTCGGTCCACGATGCATCGGCATCGGGCCAGCGGTTGGCGAGGAACTGGCTGAACCCACGATTCAGGAGCAGGTTCCCGAGACCGACCGGGTCGTCGAGTTGCCGGAGCAGCGTGAGCGCCTGTTCCTCGTGGTCGCGATCATCGTCGCCATCGCGGGCGATCCCCATCAGGAGGTGCGCCTGCGCCGCGAGGCGTACATCGCCGATGCGTTCGATCCGTGGGCCGAGAGCGTCGACCAGACGCCGTGCCTCCCGAAAGCGTCCTTGGCAGGCCCACAGGTTGGCGCGCATCAGCAGAAGGCGGACGACCGCCGCCTCGTCCCCGGCCTCGTTCGCCAAGCGTTCACCCCGGGTCGTCGCGCCCAGCGCATCCCGGTAGCGGCCGGCGAACTCGAGAAGATGCGCCCGCTGGTGCGCGACCTTGGCGCGGGTCACGAGGTCGGTCGGGACGAGGCGGTCGACCCGGGACAACTGTGCGAGTGCGTCGTCCAACTCGCCGACTGGCTCCAACGCCTCGGCCAGCGCCACGTGGGTGGCCGCCAGTTCGGCGGCATCGACGTCCAGGCGGCGTCCGGCGTCCAGCGCGTCGCGCAGGAACTGCGCCGCGTCGCCCATGGCGCCCTTGGCGGTGGCTGCTTCGGCGGCCCGCCGCGCCCACAGCCACGTCCGATCGGGACGATCTGCCCGCGACCAGTGCCACGCCGTCTCGCCGGGGTCGGGGGCGGGGGCAGCCGTCTCCTCGAGCAGCACCGCCACGCGTTCGTGGAGGTGGCGTCGCCGGCGGAACGACAATCCCTCGTAGGCGGCGACTCGCACGAGGTCGTGCTGGAATCGCATCCGATCGCCAGCAGGGACGACGAAGGCGGAAATGGCGCGCCAGCCGCCGGGGCCCTCGAGATCCTGGCGTTCGAGCACGAGCGCGGCGAGGTGGGGATCGATGGTGTTGCCGAGCACGGACAGTTCTCGGATCAGTCGTCGCTCGTCGACGGGCCGGACGTCGATGCGCGCTGCCAACACCTGCTCGACTGTCTCGGGAAGGTCCCGACCAGTCGCGCCCGAACGGGCGAGCTCGCGCAGGAACAGCGGGTTGCCGTCGGAACGGTGCTGCATCGACGCAAGCGCGGCGTCGCTGAACGCACGGTCGCCGATGGCGGCATGCAACAGCCTCTCGGCCTCGTGCGGCGGGAGAGGTTGCAGGGCGACGACGGCCGTCGGCGCTACGCCGCCCACGTCGCTGCTGCGTGACGTGACCACGAACGACAAACCGAGTGGCCCGCCGTTGCGTTGCAGCATCGCGACGACTTGGGCGCTGGACTCGTCGAGCCAGTGGGCGTCCTCGACGAACAGAGCCCGCGCGGGCTGGTCCGGAGCGGCGCTCGACAACAGCTCGGCCAGGACGGAGATCGCCTTGTCGCGGCGATGGTCGGGCCGGATCCTGCCGACCTCGGGTGTCGGAGGAAGCTCGGCACCGAGCACGTCGGCAATGAGCGGAGCCCACGGGCGCTGCGCTGGCGGTAGGGCCTCACAGAGCGCCGTTCCGGCATCGCGGGGTGGAGCTCGCGGTCGATCCCGACGAGGTCACGCATGACCGGGGCGACGGCGCCGTAGGCGAGATGGCCCCGGTGGGGCTCGCCGCGAATGACGGACCACGTCAGTTCCGGCGTGTCCCGCCGAACTTCGTGCACGAGTCGGCTCTTGCCGAGGCCGGCTTCTCCGATGATGTGGATCACGGCTCCGGGCAGGAGCGAACCGATCACGAGGTCTCGTTCGGCGGCGCGTCCGACGAAGGGCAACTCGTCGAACAACGTCCCGACCGGCGGTGCCGACAGGTCACCCACCTCGACCGCGTCCACGCTGCCGCGACGTCCCTTGACGGTGAGTGTTCCCACCGGGTGCACGGCGACGTCGGAGCCTGAGGCGTCGACGGTGCCGGTTGTGCTGAGGACGGTACCTGGTGCCGCTCTGCTCATCAGCCGGGCGGCGAGGTTGACCGCATCGCCCATGACGTTGAACGTTCGCCGGTCCGAGTGCCCGATGTCGGCGACAAACGCCCGGCCCCGATTGACACCGATGCGGAGGAGGTGCCCATCGGGTCCACTCACGAGGCTGCGGGCGGTCGTGAGCATCGCAAGGGTGTCATGCTCGCCCGATACCGTGCCCCCGGCGACCAGCAGCCATTTCGCCTGACCGGCACCGATGTCGGTCTCCAGCCAGCAAACGCCGTTGACGGAGCAAGCGGCGTCGATCGACCGACTCACGGCCGCGACCCGCTCGTGCACAGCGTCGGCGCCGGCTTCGTCGAGCAGGTCGTCGAGATCGTCGATCGCAACGAACCCGATCACCACCAGCTTGTGTTCGCCGGCCTCGGCGGAACGCCCGACGTGATCGCGCACCTCCCGCGGGAGCAACTGCAGCAGCTCGATCGTTGCCGACCCGGGGGTGGGCGGCGCGGCGGACGGATCTCGGGACGCAGCGGCGCCACCCCGGCGGCGTCGCATGAGGCGACTCGCCCCGGGTCGCGTCCCGAGGTACCCCATGTCCAACCATCCGTCGGCGACTTCTGCTGCGAATGTCGGGCCGACGAGCGTCTCACCTGGCTCCGCTGAGGCCTCGAGTCCTGCCACCGCCGAGATGACCGGACCGGTCAACGCCAGCTCGACACGACTCGTGCCGACGAGATGACATCGGGCGCTCCCGCTCTCGATCCCCGACGACATCCGCAGCCGGACGGGACCGAGCGGCGTACGAACCGCCGGTCGTGCCCGCATGAGCCGCTGCATGGATGCCGCAGCGTGTGCGGCCCGGTCGGCGTGACCCTCCCCGCGGAACACCACGAGGAATGCGTCGCCCCCGAACTTCACGACGTCGCCGCCGACGATCCGGGCCTCTTCGATGAGCTCATGGAAGACGGTGTTGAGTGTCTCCTTCAGCAGTTCGGCCCCGACGGCCCCGAGCCCTGCGAGGCGCTCCGACAACCGGGTGAAGCCTGAGAGATCAAAGAATGCCCACGAACCCTCGATCTCGGTGTGGCCCGACGCCGGCGCGAGCGTCGCGATCTCGACGGCGAGCGCCGACACGTACGGAGCTACGTTCACCGGTCCGGCTCCTGTTGGGGCAGGTCCCGCAGTTCGTGCACGTCTCGCAGTCTGCCAAACGATGCTGGTATCGACCGGCCCGGCTCGCGGGTGTCCTCGGCGTCAGACCCCGGTTACGACGATCGCTACCGCCGAGTCGGTGGTGGTGCCGTTGCCGAGCTGGCCCGCCGCATTCGCACCCCAGCACTGCACCTGCCCGTTCGTGAGGACGGAGCAGGCGTGCTCACGCCCGACGGCGGGAGGACCTGAGGCGGCGCCTGCCGAGCTCACGGTGACCGGCTCGTTGTGATCATCGGTGGACCCGTTCCCGAGGCGTCCTTGCGCGCCGGCTCCGAAGCACTTCAGCGCCGTGCTCTCGCGGAGACATGCGTGCTGTGCTCCCACCCCGACGTCCTCCGGTCCCATGCCCCCGATGACCAGTGTTGGTACCAGGTGATCGACGGTGTCACCGAGGCCGAGTTGGCCGGTGCCGTTGCCGCCCCAGCACAGGGCTGCGCCAGTCACGATTGCGCAGGTCGAGACTCGCCGGCGCTGACGCTGGTCGCCCCTGATGCAACCGCTGTCACTGGCGTCGTCTGGTTGGTGGTGGTGCCGTCGCCGAGCTGACCGCTGTCGTTCGAACCCCAACACCGAACGGCGCCTCCGGCGAGGACCGCGCAGGTGTGAGTCAGACCGGCGGACACCCGGCTCACCCCGGAAAGTCCACTGACTACCACCGGGGCCAATGAACTCGTGGTCGTGCCGTTCCCGAGCTGGCCGAGGTCGTTGGCACCCCAACAGCGGACGGTGCCGCCGGCCACGACTGCGCAACCGTGGCGGTCTCCCATCGTGATTGCGGTCGCGCCGGCAATGCCGGCGACCGGCTCGGGGCTCAGGTGATCTCCGATCTGGCCGGTGCCGAGTCGGCCGTCGGGGTTGTCTCCCCAGCATCGGACGTCGCCCGACGAGAGCAGAGCACACGTCTGGGCGCCCCCGGCAGCGAGAGCGGACACGTTGCCCAGGCCGTTGACGTCGACGGGCGACGTTCGTTCGACGTCGGTGCCGTCGCCGAGCTGCCCTTGGGCGTTGTCACCCCAGCAGCGCGCGGTGCCGTCGCTCTGGCGTGCGCAGGAGTGGTCGGCGCCCACGACGACCTGAGTGACGGTGACGGCGACGGGCTCCGGTTCACCCGGGCAGGCCGCAGCGGTCGCGGACAGGGTGACGGCCACGAGGGCCAGTTGGATCGTGCGCCGGCTCGGGCGTCGCAAGAACCGGGTCATGACCGTGCCTCCAAGGCGAATGAGAGCGGGACCGTACCGAGGGACGGAACGTCGACCACGAGTGCGGTCGCCCTCGACGGTGCGTCGAACCAGCGCCGTTGCAGCGTGCTGCGTGGCGGCAGTGCCTCGACGAGGTACTGGCCAGGTTGTACGCCGGCGAGTTCGACGAAGCCATCGGCGTCGGTGACCGCCAGGCGGATCGGCGACCCGCGGCCGGGGTCGTAGAGGCGCACCTGAGCTCGTGTGAGCGGCGCGCCCGCGAACGATGTGACCGTGACCTGGATGGCCCCGGGCCCGCTTGCGGTCTGCACCTCGACCGACCCGGTCCAGTCGGTGCTCCAGTTGCCGGCGGCGTCACGCAAGCGGACGACTACCTGATACGTGCCCGGAGCAAGTGCCAGTGCGACCGTGCCCTGCCACTCGTCGCCGACCAGGGCCATCGGTGTGCCGGAACCCGGCGCAACCGGATCGCCGATCGAGTACTCCGCCGCGTCGACTCCTGCTCCGGAGTCGGTACCACTGATCGAGACCACGAACGATTCGCCCTCCGTGACGACACCGGGAACGACGTTGGCTTCTGTGGTCAGTGGCGCCGTGGCGTCGATCTGGAAGTGCGCGGTGACCGAGCTCGTGTTGCCTGCGTTGTCGGTTGCGGTGCCGACGATGTCGTAGGTGCCGTCCGCCGAGATCGTCGAAGCAGGTGTGCAGCCCGCCACCCCGGACGCGGTATCCGTGCACTCGAACGTCACGGTTGTCGGGCCCGTTCGCCATCCGGCGAGGCCGCTCGGACCGGTGAGCACCGGAGTGATGGTCGGCCCACCGCCGTCGATCTGGAACGTGGAGGTCGAGATGCCGCCGTCGGTTCCGGTGGCGACGACGGTGTGAGTGCCGTCGGTCAGGCCGGACGGAGCGAACGGTCCGGCGTAGGCGACGGGCGCCCCACCGTCGATCTCGACGAGGTAGCCGACGCTCGGGGGGCCGGCGACCGTGATGGTGGGTGCCGTTGCGTAGTACCCCGACACGGGCGTCTCCGGATCGAACGTGATCGTCGGAGCCACTCGTCGCACCCGCCACCGCGTTCAACACTTCGTTCAAGTTCAACGCCGCACTCCCCGCCTCCCTCGTCAGCGCCGCCGGCGCACTGGGAATCGCAGCCGTCGTCGTGAACTACGCCAACTTCGCGGTCAACGCCAACGGCGCCACCCCCTCCACCGTGACCGGCACCGCACCCCAACAACAGGTCAACCTCGTCGCCGGCGCCAACGTCCAACACACCATCACCGGCACCGTGACCCCCACCGTTGCCGCAGGCGGCCTCGTCGTGTTCAAAGCCGGGAACGCCGGAATCAAGATCACGATGAACGCCACCCTCGGGTTCGTCACGATCTACCAGCTCACCTTGAACTGCACCCCCAACGACATCACCGTCGGCCAGACCGCCGTCGTCGGCGGCGCCACCACCACGGCTGCACCGACCACCACCGCAGCACCCACCACCACCGCAGCACCCACCACCACCGCAGCACCCACCACCACCGCTGCACCCACGACCACCGCTGCACCCACCACCACCGCAGCACCGACCACCACCGCTGCACCCACCACGACGGCTGCACCGACCACCACCACCGAGGCGCCGACGACAACGGCTGCACCGACCACCACCGCCGCACCGACCACGACGGCTGCACCGACGACCACCGCCGCACCGACCACGACGGCTGCACCGACCACGACGGCTGCTCCGACGACGACGGTGGCGCCCCAGCCCGGTGTTGACACCGCGAACGTCCGCATCAGCGGCGGCTACGGCTACCAGAACAGCGGCAACGTCAGCGGCGGCGGGTTCTACGTCGCGACCGACGGTGCGGGCATCGCGTCGATCGGCGGGTTCGGGACCCTGCCCGGCACCAACGGTGGCACCGCATCGGTGTCGGTGTCGGTCAACCGGTTCCTGTGGTGGTCCTTCGGCAGCATCACCGTCAACGACCCCGGCGCCGGCATCAACCAGGTCACCGCACCCCTCCTGTTCGCTCCCACCCCCGCCGGCAACAAGACCGCAGCATCAGTCAGCGCCGGCTGGTTCAGCTTCGACGGCGGCTTCAAGAGCTACACCATCGACCTGACCGTCGGCGACAACGGCTAACCCACACGGTCACCATCGACGCCGTACCGCATGGGCGACAACGGCTAACCCCCACCCGAGGTGTTCTGTAGTGCGAGAGACGACGCTGATGTCGCTCCTCGCACTACAAAACCGTGAGCGCCGGGCGAAGCTGCCCGTCGCCGAAGCGCTGGAACCAGTGTCGAAAACGGATACGAGCGTGCCCCTCGCTGGTACAGCAGCGAGGGGCACGCCCGGTCGTGGGCACGCTGGGAGATCCGTGCCACGTCGTCGGCCCCGACTCGGGGCTCGGCCTCAGAGGATGAACAGCATCTCCTGGTAGGTGGGGAGCGGCCACAGGTCGTCGGCCACCTGGTGCTCGAGCGCGTCGGCCGCGGCTGCGGACCGCGGCCATGGCCGGCATCAGGGTGTCGCACGCGTGCTCCGCCTCGTCGAGCGTCGTGTCGCCGCCGTCGTGGTCGAGCGCCGCGGCGAGCGCGGCGATGCCCGTCTGACAGCGCGGCGATGTTCGTCGACACCGCGTCGAACGCCGACGGTGTCGGGCTCGGCGCCGATGGCTTCATGCTGCCGCGACCGCCGGCGAGCTCGGTCTGGTAGCGCAGCGCCGCCGGCAGGATGAGCGTCTTGGCCATCTCGAGCGTCGGCTTGGCCTCGACCGGATGCTCAGCACGTACTGCTCGAGGTAGACCTCGTAGCGGCTGTCCAGCTCACGGTCGTTGAGCACGCCGTACTTCTCGAACAGCTCCATCGCCTCGGGGGTGTGGAGCTGGGGCAGCGCGTCGACGGTGGTGCGCAGGTTGAGCAGGCCACGGGCCGCGGCCTCGACCTGCCAGTCCTCGGAGTAGCCGTCGCCGTTGAACACAACGGCGCCGTGGTCGGTGATGATCTCTCGAGCACCGTCTGCACCGCGACGTTGAAGTCGGCGCCGGCAGCGACCGCGGCCTCGAGCTCGGTGGCGATGTAGTCGAGCGACTCGGCCAGGATCGTGTTGATCGCGACCATCGGGCCGGCGATCGACTGCGACGAGCCGGGCGCCCGGAACTCGAAGCGGTTGCCGGTGAACGGCGAACGGGCTCGTGCGGTTGCGGTCGCCGGGGTCGGCGGGGAGCGCGGGCAGGGTGTCGACGCCGATGGTCAGGGTGCCCTTCTCCTTCGACGCCGTGGCGCCGCCCTTCGCGATCTGGTCGAACACGTCGGCGAGCTGCTCGCCGAGGAAGATCGAGATGATCGCCGGCGGGGCCTCGTTGGCGCCGAGACGGTGGTCGTTGCGGGACGACGCCACGACGGCGCGGAGGATGCCGCCGTACTTGTGCACCGACCGGATGACGGCGGCGCAGAACACGAGGAACTGGGCGTTCTCGTGAGGCGTGTGGCCCGGGTCGAGGAGGTTGCCCTGGGTCGAGTTGCCGATCGAGAAGTTGACGTGCTTGCCCGAGCCGTTGATGCCGGCGAACGGCTTCTCGTGCAGGAGGCACTCCATGCCGTACTTCTCGGCGACCCGACGGAGCGTCGTCATCATCAGCTGCTGGTGGTCATGGGCGAGGTTGGCGCGTTCGAACACCGGGGCGATCTCGAACTGGCCGGGGGCGACCTCGTTGTGGCGGGTCTTGGCGGGGATGCCCTGCTTGAAGAGCTCGCGATCGACGTCGATCATGAACGCGAGCACTCGCTCGGGGATGGCGCCGAAGTAGTGGTCGTCGAACTCCTGGCCCTTCGGCGACGGCGCTCCGAACAGGGTGCGGCCGGTGCTCATGAGGTCGGGGCGGGCGAAGAAGAAGTTCCGGTCGACGAGGAAGTACTCCTGCTCGGCCCCGGCGTAGGACACGACGGTGTCGATGTCGGTGTGCCCGAACAGCTTGAGCACTCGCTGTGCCTGGATGTTCAGGGCCTGCTGGCTGCGGAGGATCGGGGTCTTCTTGTCGAGGGCCTCGCCCGTCCACGAGATGAACACGGTGGGGATGCACAGCGTGTTCCCGTTGGGGTTCTCGAGGATGTAGGCGGGGCTGGTCACGTCCCAGCCGGTGTAGCCGCGGGCCTCGAACGTGCCCCGGAGGCCACCGTTGGGGAAGCTCGATGCGTCGGGTTCGCCCTGCACGAGTGTCTTGCCGGCGAACTCGGCGAAGCTGGCGCCGCTGCCGTCGGGCTCGAGGAAGCTGTCGTGCTTCTCCGCCGTGAGACCGGTGAGCGGGTAGAAGACGTGGGCGTAGTGCGACGCACCGTTCTCGATCGCCCAGTCCTTCATGGCCGACGCGACGATGTCGGCGACGGTGGTGTCGAGGATGGCGCCGTGCTCGATCGTGTTGAGGAGCGACTTGTACACGGTCTTCGGAAGACGGGCCTTCATGACCGACTTGCTGAACACGTTGCGGCCGAAGAGGTCGCCGAGGGGTTCGGAGTAGTCCTCCGACGGTGCGACGTACTTGGTGACGGCTTCGATGGCGCGTCGCCGGTTCTCACTGCTCATGACTTGCTCCCTGTTGATCCCCAGATGGGGGTGTTGCTCCCGTATCGGGTCGCGCCACGCGACGCGTCTGCTTCGCCAGAACCTAGAAAGCGTTGATCACGGGAGTGTTTCGGCGGAATGACAGCTTGGGGACGGACCGGGCCCCGACAGCGTCCGCCTCGGCCGTTCTCAGGCGCGATCGCGGGGAACGTCGACCTCGACGCGCACCACGGGCGTGCGTGGCGACCACGGCGCCCGGCCCAGGTATCGTGCCCCCGCCGGCGCGCCATCGTCGAAGCGACGGCTCGTCACCCACAGGCAGTGCCCGTCGCCATCGGTGAGCAGCTCGTCGAACGCCGGCGAGCCCGGTTCGATCATGTCGAGCACAGTGGCGACCGAGTCGGCGACCCAGAGCGACCGCAGGGTCGGGTCCCAGCCGCCGGTCATGTCGCCGAACGCGCCGGACGTGCCGAGGATGAGGAACCGTGTGATCGATCCCGACAGGTCGTCGACCTCACGTTCGGCGATCTTGAGGCCTGGGGCCTCGGAGTCGGCGACGGCCAGTGCGACCGAGCCTTCGGGATCGGCGGCAACCATCGTGAGTGCTTCGGCTGTGGAAGGACACGGCACGGGGTCGAGGCCCCACCGGCGGATGAAGGCCTGACACTGCCCGAGCGCCTGGGGATGGCTGAACACCTTGGCGCCTCGGAGATCGGTGAGCTGACGCGACTCCTGCACGTACGCGTCGAAGCGCACGGCGACGTCGACCACGCCACCGGCCACGAGGTCGGACGGGTGGTCGAGCAGCGCGGTGACCGAGCGGGTGACGAGGCCCGATGCGGAGCTCGAGATCGGGAGCACCCCGAGCACCCCATCGCCGATGGCGTTCAGCACCCCGGTGAAGTCGGGCTCGGGGACCAGCCCGGCGGTGATGCCGAGGCTGCCGGTCGCCTGTCGAGCGGCGGCTTCCGAGAACGTCCCGGCGGGACCGAGGTGGTGAACGCGCTGCACGTCGGGGGCGGCGAGGGACAGGCCTTGTGGCCAGCGGTACGTCGCCTGCACCTGCGCTCGCAGGGCCTCGACCGTGTCCTCCACGTCGTGGTCCGCACGGATGAACACCCGCACCACCACGCTGCGTTGGCCCGTCCGGACCACCTCCGACACGACCTCGGCGTCACGCACCCCGGCGTGGCTCGACACGATCGTCAGCACCCCGACGCCGGCGACCGATTCGGGGACGAGGAAGCGAACGTCTCGTCGGATGAAGGCGAGCCACTCGTCGAGTGCCGCCTCGAGTTCGTCGCCGAGTACCACGTCGATGTGTCCGAGGCCGAAGACCGTGAGCGACGGAGTGCCGTTCATGCCGACGCGTCCCGCGTTGCGGCGCCCGGCGCCTTCGAGGAGGGTGGCCGATCCGGCCTTGCCGACCATCACCTCTCGGAGCGTGACCGAGACCGGGGTGACCTCCGCGATGTGGCCGACCCGCAGCGCCTGGGGCCGACCGATCGGGCGCACCCCGACGAGCGATCCGAGGCGACGGTGACGCGCCAGCTCCGCACGCTTCGACTGGGTTGCCGTGACCGCGGACACCGCCGTCGCCTGGATGGTCTCGAAGAGCCCGCCGCTGAACCGGTCGCGGATACCGGCGATCATCGCTTCGATGGCGACCGGGGACGCCCCGTCGACGACCTCGCGCACGCGCGCCGTCGCAGCGCCGAGCTCGCCGGCCGCGCCGGGGCCGTCCATCGAGAGCTGGATGTCGGCGATCGTCGCCTGCTGGCGTTCGGTGAGGGCTCTGACGGCCAGGCCGAACAGGCCCTCGAACAGCGGTGTCCGTGCCTCCCACACGTGTTCGAGGTCGAGCCCCGACGACGTGACGGCGTCGGCGAACGCGATCAGCGCCTGGTGGGTCATCGTCTGGACGTAACCCATGATGGCGTCGTGATCTGCGGCCGATCCCGAGTCCGAGATGCCACCGCCGAGGGCGATGAGGTCGGCCAGCCATCCCGCCGTCACGTCGCGTTCGGCCTCGCCGACGATCAGGAACGTCTGGCCCTCCGCCGATCGGGCGGACGAGTCGAACAGCGGGTGCAGGCCGAACACCTGCCCGGCCGGCCAGTGTTCGGCGACGACGGTGAGGGTGGTCGCCTGGTTGGCCGACACGACGCAGATCATGGCGTCGGGGGCGAGCATGGGTGTCAGCCACGCCATGACTCCGGCGACCGCCTCGCGGGGGACAGCGAGCACCACAGCGCAACCGGCGGCGTCGACACCGATCGGTTCGCCGGCGGCGACGACCGTGGTGGCGGGATCCGACGGTGCGATCGTGCCCGCGGCGTCGGGGGTGTCGACGAGGACGATCCGCTCCCAGTGCCGGTCGAGGAGGAGGTGATCGGTGAGCCATCGGCCCATGCCGGCGGCGGCGCCGACCACCACGAGTGAGCTGGGCCGAGCAGGGCCGGAGGGCGCGTCGATCGGCGCCCCTGAGGCCGGGTTCGTCATGGGTCGGAGGCTAGCGCCGGGGCGGCGTTGCCCCGGTCGAATACGCCTCAGTCTCGGTGCGGTCGCTGCTCGTCGGCGTCGTTCCCGCCGGAGCCGTTGCCGCCGATGAAGCGGTCGAGATCGCCCAGCCGGTCGAGGAAGTCCTGGGCCTCGGCGTCGGGGTCGGCGACGGGGATCTCGGGTGTCGTCGCCGCCGCGGGTGTCGGTGCGCCACCGTTGCCGCCGATGAAGCGGTCGAGATCGCCCAGCCGGTCGACGAACTCCTGCGCCTCGGCCTCGGGGTCGGCGACGGGCCGCTCGACGGCGCCGGACTGGGGCTCGAGCTCGGCCGCGCGGTCGAAGGACGCCGGCCGTGGGTGGCTGATGGGAGCGACGGCGGGGATCGGCGCAGCGGGCAGGTTGCGCGCCGGTGCCCCACCCGTCCAGGACACGGACGTGGTCGGGCCCGTTGCGGGTGCGGTGCCCCCGCCGATGAAGCGATCCAGGTCGCCGAGGCGTTCCGCGAAGTCCGCCGCCTCGTCGGCGTTCGGGTCATCGCTGCCCGGGATGGACGGCGTGCCGGGGGCGACGCCGAGCGGAGCGATGTCGAGCTCGTCGACGTCGATGAGACCCTCGGCGGTGTCGGGGTCGATGCCGTCGGTCCGCTTGTTCTTGCGGTTGCGGGCGAATGACTTCATGACCATGGTCCTGACGTAGGGAGCTGGTGGCGGCGGCGACGCGTCGCTGTGGCAGGCCGACACCCCTCAGAGGCAGCGGCACCCCTCTCACATCGACCGTTGGAGGGGGATGATGAGCACTCTTCCTCACGCGATCATCCCGTCGCTGCGGGTCGTCATGCCGGGAGGAGGGGAGCCAGGTCGCCGTAGCGCTGGTCAGCGACCCCGGCGGCGAACGCTGCCGAGGTGGCCGTCGAGTACTGGATGCGCCAGTCGCCGCCGTCCTTGAAGTCGTTGAACCAGTTGAATCCGATGATCTCCGGGCGGTCGAGCAGCCCCTGGAAGAACGACGACAGCCAGCTGACCCGGTTGGATTCGGTCGTGCCGGCACCGACCTCGGTGAGCATGACCAGCTTGGTCGGCGCCACCGCCTCGATCGCATCGAGCGTCTGCCCGAACGTGTACTCGAAGGTGGGGGTGACCCCGTCGGGCACGTTCCGGAGGTACCCCGACGCGCCGACCCAGTCGACCCACTCGTCGCCGGGGTACACCCGGGCGATGGTCTTGTCCGGCAGGTTGTCGACCCGGTTGACGCTCCACACCCACAGCACGTTGTCGGCACCGATGTCGTCGAAGATCTGGTGGACGTGTCGCCATGCCCGGACGAAATCTCCGGGAGCGTTGCCGAACCGACCGTCGGACCATGAATACCAGTTGCCGTTCATCTCCTCCGCGAAGCGGAACGCGATCGGGTGACCTTCCGCCTTCGCGGCAGTGGCCCACCGGGTGAAGTACTCGTCCCACACCCCGTCGGCGATGTCGGCCAACATCGGTTGGCCCGATGGGCTGTCCTGGATGATGGGTTCGAACGTGACCATCGGCAGCATGCCGCGGCTCCAGCTCGTCGTCACCGCCGACAGCGGGAACTCCTGGGAGAAGTTCTGGAAGAAGAGCAACGAGTTGGGGGTCTTCTCGGCGGCGACCGAGAAGGCTTCGATCTCCGACGTGGCGAAGGGCGCCTGGGGTGTGTGGAGCCCGAAGAGCCGCGTCGCCGGGCGTCGTACCTGCTCGACGGTCGGAATCCGCCGCGCCGACAGGGCGGGCAGCGCGTTGAGTGTCCGCCCGGGCAGCTGTTCGCAGGCGATGCCGTCGGCGTCACCGTCGAGTCCGGCGCGGCCGATGGGGTCGGCCTCGAACGACAGCTGCGCCTCGGGCTGCAGCGTGAAGTCCTCGCACCGAACCGGCCGTACCGAGACCGGTGTCGAGGCCAGCTCGCCGGTGGGTGTGCTCGCCGGCTTCGCCGATGACGGCGGCGCGATCGACGTCGTCGGGCGCGAGGTCGTTGGGCGCGAGGTCGCCGGTGGGGTGGCGGTGGTGGTCGACGGCTCCGTCGACGCCGTGGTGGTCGCCGCCCCCGCGGTGGTCGTGGTGACGTCGGGATCGAGCGACCGGTTCGGCGCCCCGTCGATGCCGACGCCGAGGTCGACGCTCGCGAGCTCGTCGGGTGCGCCGAGGCCGGGGATGGACGTCGGACTCATCACGACGAAGGCCGACATCGCGGCGAGTGTGACCATGGCGACGATGGTGAACGGAACGGTACCGACGCCGAGGCGGCGGAGCCCACGGGCGACCGGCGTCGCGACGAGGTGGATCGGCAGCTCGGACCCGGCGGCCGGCACCGCGGTCGGTTCGGTGTCGGGTGTGCCCGGTGTGGAGCGGAGGTGGCGTGGCATCGGTGGTCCTGGAGGTCGGGACGGGGCGTCAGGAAGGGGTGTCAGGAAGGGAGGACGGTGCCGGCGACCACGATGGCGACGGCGATCAGGTAGGGGATGGCGGCGAGGGGGTTCCGGTTGCGTTCGCCCGAGTAGCCGCCCGATCGGGTGCCCCATCCGCTGTTGTGTCCCATCCGCGTGAACCCGAACAGGCGGATGGGCATGAGGAAGAAGGTGCTGATGAGGATGAACGCCGGCAGACGGAGCAGATCGTCGGGGCGGCGTTTGAGGTGGCGGGCCTGGCGGATTGCCGACGACGCCGTGCTCATGACGACCGACAACGTGATCATCAGGCCGAGCGCGACCCAGCGGCCGTAGTGCGCGACGAACGCGCCGTAGATGTCGGGGGAGTCGACGCGGCTCGCCCGGAAGACCCAGCCGGTGATCGTGCAGACGAGGAGGAACGGCAGGACGATGTCGCACACGTAGAAGAACGCGAGGGTCCGGGCATTGCGGAGCATCCAGGGGAGCATCCGGGCGGTGTTGTACTGGCTGCCCCGAGCCCATCGCAGCTGCTGCTTCGCCATCTTCTTCCACGTGGTCGGTGCGTCGGTGTACACCTCCGACGTCGCCTGGTAGACGGTGCGGTAGCCCTGCTTGAGCGCCTCGTTCGTCAGCGTCCGATCGTCGGACACCTCGAGGAAGATGCCGAGGAACCGCTCCGACAGGAAGGCGGGCATCGCGTCGACGAGGATCTGCCGCCGGAACGCGATGGTGCGACCGGGCAGGCAACCGACCGTGCCGAGCACACTCATCGCGGGCATCGAGTACTCGTTGCGGACGCTTTCCATCCAGTCCGCCCACCGGGTGAGCACGTGGCGCTCCTGGGCGAGGATGTGCTGGCGGGTGGTGACCCCGCCGACCCGCTCGTCGGCGAACGGCTTCAACAGCTCACGCAGCGTCCCTGTCGTCCAGATCGTGTCCGAGTCGACGAGCACCGCGATATCGCCGAGCATCGCGTCGACCCCGACACGAAGTGCGTTCCGCTTGCCCGGAACCTCGGTCCAGCGCCAGATCACCCGGTCGAAGCGTTCACAGATGCGTTCGAGCGGCTCGTTCCGCGGGCCGTTGATGACAACGATCACCTCGTCGGGGCCTTGGGCGACGATGCGCCGGAGCACCTCGTCGAACAGCTCCTCGGGCTCGTCGACGACCGGGATGATCACGCTGGTCGTGAGCGAGACGTCCTCGGTGTAGGGCCGATACCGACGCGACAGCTGCACACGCCGGAGCCACACCACCCACACCAGCGTCACGAAGATCGTGAAGAGGTAGACGCGGCCATTGGCCAGGGTGTCCCTGACCTGGAGCAGGAAGACGAACAAGAACGCCCCCGAGAGTCACATGGTTCCAGCGGTTGCCACGGTTGTGGCGACGCCGGTTCCCATCGACCTCGGGGGCGGGTTCTTGAGGAGTTGTTGAGGCGAACGCCTCAGCTGTGCTGGGTATCGCTACCCGTCGGCTCAGACGGCGAGCAGATCCTTGGCGCCGGTATCGGAGCTGGGGTGACGCAGCTTCGACATGGCGCGGGCCTCGATCTGGCGGATGCGCTCACGGGTGAGGTTGAAGTGCTCGCCCACCTCTTCGAGGGTGCGGGGCTCGCCGCGGTCGAGACCGAAGCGGAGCTTGAGGATCTGACGCTCACGCTCGTCGAGCGGGAACAGCAGACGGTTGATCTGGTCGGGCAGCAGCGCCACCGCGGCGGACTCGAAGGGCGACTCGGCGCCGCGGTCCTCGATCATGTCGCCCAGCTCGGCGTCGCCGTCGGCCCGGAGGGGCTCGGACAGGGACAGCGTGTCGGCGGCGTACCGCATCGCCTCGGTGACCTTGGCGATCGGCATGTCGAGCTCGACGGAGAGCTCGGCGAGGGTGGCCGGACGGCCGAGGCTCGTCTCGAGGCGGAACCGGGCCTTCTGCAGACGGGACAGGACGTCGCCGGCGTGCACGGGGAGGCGGATGGTGCGGCCCGTGTTGGCGATGCCGCGGGTGATCGCCTGGCGGATCCACCACGTGGCGTAGGTGGAGAACTTGAAGCCCTTGCGCCAGTCGAACTTCTCGACGGCGTGGATGAGGCCGAGGTTGCCCTCCTGGATCAGGTCGAGGAGCGGCAGGTTCGACGCCTGGTACTTCTTCGCGATCGACACCACGAGGCGGAGGTTGGACTGGACGAACGCCAGCTCGGCCTCTTCGCCGGCGCGGATCGTGCGCCGCAATTCGCGCTTGCGGGCAGCGGTGAGCGTGCGCTCGTTCGCCTCGAACTCGGTGCGTGCGGCCACGCCGGCCTCGATGGCCTTGGCGAGGGTGACCTCACCGTCCTTGGTGAGCAGCGGGTACTGCCCGATGTCGCTCAGATAGAGTCGGACGAGATCTTCTTCATCGCGCTCTGGTCGCTGCTTCGCCACTGGACACACCTCATTCGTTTCGGATCGACGGTCATCGTGGTTGGGGCCTGCACGCGAATGCGGACGTCCAGCTCCAGCGGACCGGATTCCATCATACGGGTGACGTCAAGAGGCTTCCTCGGGCTGTTCTCAGGCGAGCCGCCACGTCGACATGACGTTCTTCATACCCGATGCTCGACGTTCGTAGACGACCGGTCGGCCCCCCACGTCGGGTGCGAGACGACTCGGTAGGGTGCGGGCATGATCGTCGAACGCTCTGCCGCCGGGCGCCTGCGGCGACTCACCGAGGAGTTGGCCGAGGAGGGGTTCTCGATCGATGTGACCGATCCGGTCGGCTCGGTGCTCCTCGCCGAGCTCGACTACGCGCTCCGGCCGGCGGTGCACGAGCGACGGATCCCGAGCTTCGGGGCGATCGTCGAGCCCGGCACCGACTCCTCCGGCTGGGACGCGGCCACCGATCTCACCGTCACCCATCGGCACCTCGAGGGCTTCCCCGTACCCGATGCCCGCCGATTCGCGGACGGTCTGTCGAGCTGGCTGGTTCGCCGCGGCGACCGCGACCTCGAACTCGCCGTGTTCGACCGGCCTGCCGGTTCGGAACGTGATCTCGTGGTCATGGCCCAGGTCATGGACGCGACCATCGTCCAACGTCACCCGTCGGGCCTCGTGCGCATCGTCGGTGATGTCGGGGTCCTCCGGTGGGACGGTCTGAGCTGGCACCGCGAATCGCCCGTGTCGGCCTGGATCGACGCGATGACCGCGTGCCGCCAGCACGGCGACCGCGACGTCCTCGGTCGTCTCCTCGAGTTCGCCGTGCACGATCTGGGCGCCCGCGGCATCGGTGCCCTGCTCATCTACCAACCGCTCACACCCGACGTGCCGACCTGGGAGGTCCGGCTCCCCGAGCCGCCGCCGCTCGACATCAACCGTCCGGCCGATCTGGCGCCCCTCCGTCACGTGCTCGGCCAGGTCGACGGCGCCGCGGTGTTCGACGATGCCGGCACGCTCCGTCAGCTCGGGGTGCGGCTCGTCCCGAGTCCCGAGGCCGAGGCGGATGTCGACGCCGTCCGGGGCACCCGACACACCTCGGCGCGGCGGTACAGCTTCGACGACCCGACGGCGACCTTGATCGTGATCAGCGAGGACGGTCCCGTCATGGTCATGCGCAACGGCGAGATCCTCGGACGATCCGAGGTCCTGTGATCGCAGTTCGAGGTCTGATGGCGGTGGTTGCGCTCGCGCTGACACTGCCTGCCGCCGGTGCAACGACGCTCGCTCCGGAGGTGTGCGCTCCGGATGTCGGCGTCGTGACGTTGACCGGCACCGTGACCCCCGACCTCGCGAAGACCTATCGGGTGGAGCCGTTCGAGGTGGCCACGGGCACCACCCGGGTCGAGGTCGGGTACTCGTGGACGCCGAGCGAGGGCACCACACTCGATCTCGGCCTGTGGGACGCCGATGGCTACCGCTCACCCGAGGGGTTCCGCGGATGGGGTGGGAGCCGCGAGGGTCGACTCGACCAGGGGATGTCCCGGGCGTGGGTGCAGGCGGACTCCGCCGAGCGAGCGTTCACGCCCGGCACCGTGGAGGCCGGCACGTGGTACGTCGAGCTGGGGTTCGCTGAGGTGGCGCCTGCCGGCGCGACCTGGACCGTCGAGCTGCGCTGCACCGATGACCCGGCCGGTCCCGAGGTGGACGCCGACCCGGTCGATGCGTCCCACGTCGCCGACCCGGATCCGGGGTGGTACCGGGGCGACTTCCACATGCACGGGTTCCACTCCAACCCCGAGGCCCCCGACAACGAGGGCTTCGTCCAGTACGCCCGCGACGCGGAGCTCGACTTCCTCCCGGTCACCGAATACGTCGTCAATCGTCACTGGAACGAATGGGGGGAGATGCAACGGGCGAACCCCGACCTCCTCATCTGGCCCGGACGTGAGGTCATCACCTACTTCGGGCACGCCATCGTCCTCGGCGAGACGCCATCGACGGTCGAGTACCGACATGGGTTCGAGGACGTGACGCTGGGCTCGATCCAGGACGACGTGCTCGCCGACGGTGCGCTCTTCGGGATCGCCCATCCCACGGTCTTCCCGGAGCGGGAGTTCGGCAGCACGTGCCGGGGCTGTGAGTTCCAGCTCTCCGACACGGTCGACCTCGACCGGGTCGACACCGTCGAGGTCGTGACCGACGCCGTGGCCTACGGATCCGCCCCGAACCCGTTCGTGGCCACGGCCATCGACTTCTGGACGAACCTGCTCATCCGCGGCCACCGGGTGACCGCGGTCAGCGGCTCCGACGACAAGCTCGGTCCCGACCTCGGCAGCGTGGCGACCGTGGTGTACGCCGACGAGTTGTCCCGCCCGGCCCTGCAACGCGCCGTTCGGGCGGGCCATGCCTACGTCCAGACGCGTGGTGCGTCCGGATCGCCCTCGCTCGAGTTGACGGCGACCACGCCCGAGGGCGGCGAGGTGATGATGGGCGACACCGTGGTGGGCGACACCAGCACGATGACGGTCCGGGTGACCGACGGGGCCGGCCAGCGGCTCCGTGTCCTGCGCAATGGCGTCGAGACCGCCGTCGTGGACGTCACGTCCTCGCCCTTCGTCCACTCGTTCACCGCCGACCGGAGCGACGACGAAGGCCCGCTCGGCACGTTCTGGGGCGTGCAGACGTTCGACGATCTCTCCGTGACGACCGTCTCCAACCCGGTCTTCCTCGCAGACGCGGCGCCGACGGTCGCCGCCAGCGCCGAGCACCACGGCGGCATCGGCACCGGCTCCGACCGCCGTCGCCGCTCGACCCGACGGCTCGGCCGGGTCGTCGTGGCGAGGGCCGTGGACGGCAGCCGGCGCCTTGGTCGTTGTCGTCCTGCTCCTGGTGCTGGCTCGGCGACGCGTACGCGGTCGCTGAGCCGGACCTCGGCAGCGCGTGCCGGGCCGCGAGGCGCGCCGTGGGTCGTGTGGGCCATGATCGAGTCATGCGGGTGGAGATCGGACCGGTCGGGGTGGACACTGCGGTCGCGTGGATCGCGTACGGCCGTCGTTGCGTCGACCATCTCGCCGCCGTGAACCGTCCCTCCCGGGCGAATGTGCTCGACCGGTTCCGCTCCCTGCTCGACGAGTTCGCCGACGCCGCCTCGACCGGCGACCCGTTCCACTGGGTGACCGATGTGTCGCCCGAGGAGGTCGAGTTCGTGATGAAGGGCCTGTTCGAGATCGGGCTGGTCGTCGAGGCGGAACACGAGGCGGGCCGGCTTCCGCTCCGGCCGCCGGCGGCCGACGAGTTCCACCACATGGTGGTGAAGCAGGTGCTCGCCGAGATCGAGGTCGAGGGCCCGGCGTTCGCCCAGTTCGTCGAGGGGCTGCGTGGAGAGTGGGGCGTGGCCGGCTCGGCCTGATCTCATCGATCGGCATTTCGGCGAGGCGCCGCACGGGTTACGTTCTGCGCCGTGTCGTTTCGTTCGTTGACGGTGAGGCTGCTCGCCCCGGGTGCGTTGCTCGTCACCGCTGCGTGTGTCGGGGCGACCGACGCGACGGTGGCGACCGGTGCGGCATCGCCGTCGTCGACCGTGACGACGACCACCATCGCGGCCCCGGCATGCGTCGCGGCGCTGTCCGTGGAGCAGAAGGCGGGCCAGCTCCTGATGGTGCTGGTCCCCACGCCCGCCGCCGCCGGCGACCTCGTCGCGGCGGGCCGGGTCGCGGGCTACGCACTCGTCGGCGCCCAGACCGGTGACGTCACCGCGGAGGTCGCCGCCGTGGCGGCGCGGTCGAAGCTGCCGGTGTTCGCCTCGGGCGACGAGGAGGGCGGCACCGTGCAACGGTTCCGCGACATGCTCGGCGCGTTGCCGTCGGCGGCCGCGCTCGCCCGGGACAACAGCCCCGAGAAGGCCGCCCAGATCTTCGGCGAGTACGGCGCGAAACTCCGAGCCCTCGGCCTCAACATGAACTTCGGTCCCAGCCTCGACGTCGGCGGCGGCTCGGGTCTGGGAACTCGGTCGTTCGGCGACGACGTCGATCAGGTGTCGTCCTACGGCATCGCGGTCATCGGCGCCGTGAAGGCGGCAGGCCTCATCCCGGTGGCGAAGCACTGGCCGGGGATCGGCGGCGGTGAGGCCGACCCACACGATTCGGCGTCGCCCGTCGACGAGCTCGACGCCCTGAAGCAGCGCGACCTGATCCCGTTCGACCGGGCGATCGCCGCCGGTCTCGACGCCCTGATGGTGAGCCATGCGATCATCCCCGGCCTGACCGACGGGATGCCGGCCTCGTTGTCGCGGGCCGCGATCACCGACGAACTGCGCGGGCGGGAGAAGTACGACGGGCTCGTGATCACCGACTCGTTGGGCATGGGGGCCATCGCGGCGAACTACGACAACGCCGGCGCTGCTGTCCTCTCGATCATGGCCGGCGCCGACATCGCGCTCGTCAGCCTCGCCGAATCGGTCCCGACCGCCCAGCTCAACGTGATCGCGGCGATCAACGACGGCCGCATCCCGATGGCGCAGGTCGATCGGTCCGTCGCTCGGGTGCTGACGGCCAAGGGCATCACCGGCGACTGCCCCGCCTGACGCCTCCGGCTGGGCCATGATGGCGGCATGACCGAAGCGCAGGCAATCACCCACCACGCCGTCGTCGGGTTCGACGGTTCCGAGAACTCGGCCGCCGCCCTCCAGTGGGCGTTCGACCACGTGCAGCGGCTCGGCGGCGGAACGATCAAGGTCGTGATGGCGTGGAACTACGCCCCGACCGCAGTGGGCGGGTACGGCCTTGCCGGCGGCGGTCTGCCGCCCGCCGACTCGATGCAGGAGGCGACCGAACAGGGTCTCGCCGAATCGCTTGCCACGATCACGCCTCCCGAGGGCATCACGCTCGAGTCGGTCGTGCGGGAAGGCCCGGCGGCGAAGGTGCTCGTGGAAGCGGCGGAGGGCGCCGAGATCCTGGTCGTCGGCAAGCGGGGCCACGGTGGGTTCCTCGGTCTGCTCATCGGTTCGATCACGAACCAGGTCGCCAACCACGCGACCTGTCCCGTGGTCATCGTGCCCGGTCCTGCGAACGTCGAGTAGTCACGTCCGAAAACCGCTGACGTCCATCGTCTGACCGGACGATGATGGGGTCGTGTTCGACGACCACGACCGCTGCTACCGAATCGTCCAGGGCCGGGACCCCCGTTTCGACGGGTGTTTCGTGACGGCGGTCCGCACGACCGGCATCTACTGCCGACCCAGCTGTCCGGCGCGTACTCCCAAGCCGGCGAACGTCGAGTTCTTCCCGACGGCGGCGGCTGCGCAGTTGGCGGGCTACCGCGCCTGCAAGCGGTGCCGTCCCGACGCGTCGCCCGGCTCGCCGGAGTGGAACGGTCGGTCCGACGTCGTGGCACGGGCCATGCGACTGATCGCGGACGGAGTGGTCGATCGTGAGGGTGTTCCGGCGTTGGCCCGGCGCCTGGGGTACAGCGACCGTCACCTCAATCGGCTCTTGCTGGCCGAGCTCGGCGCCGGGCCGTTGGCGCTGGCCCGTTCGCAACGGGCGCAGAATGCCCGAGTCCTGATCGAGACGACGTCGATCCCGATGGTCGACGTGGCGTTCGCCGCCGGGTTCGCCAGCTTGCGACAGTTCAACGACACCGTGCGGCAGGTGTTCGCCGCGAGCCCCACCGAGTTGCGCGTCGCTGCGGCGCGCCGCCGACCCGCCGAACGCTCGGCGGCGACGGGTGCTGCGAACACCTTGTCGCTCCGCCTGGCACACCGACGCCCGTTGGCGGCTCCGGCGCTGTGGGAGTTCCTCCGCGTCCGCTGCATCTCCGGGACCGAATCGTTCGACCAGTCCGGCTCGGTCGAGGTGTACCGGCGGACGCTCGACCTGCCGCTCGGCCACGGTGTCGTCGCGCTGGCCCCCGGCGACGGTCACGTCGACGCCGTGCTCCGGCTCGCCGACGTGCGTGACCTCACCGCCGCGGTCGCTCGGTGCCGCCGACTGCTCGACCTCGACGCCGATCCCGAAGCGGTCGACGCCCGGCTCTCCCTCGACCCCGCCCTGGCACCCCTGGTCGCGGCTCGCCCAGGTCTCCGCTCTCCGGGGGCCGTCGACGGATTCGAGATGGCCGTCCGCGCCGTGCTCGGCCAACAGGTCACGGTCGCGGCGTCGATCCGTTCCGCCGGTCGGTTCGTCGCCGAGCTGGGCGAGAAATTGTCGTTCGACGACCCCGGGCTCGATCGGTTGTTCCCCACACCGGAGGCGCTCGCGGCGCTCGACCCCGAGTCCCTCCCCATGCCCCGCCAGCGGGCTGTTGCGCTCGTGGAGCTGGGCGACGCCGTTGCGTCGGGGCGACTCCGCCTCGACCCCGGCGCCGACCGGTCCGAGGCGCGCCAGGTCCTGCTCGGCATTCCCGGCATCGGTCCCTGGACTGCCGACTACGTCGCCATGCGGGCGCTCGGCGATCCCGACGTCATGGCCGGCGGCGACCTCGTCGTGCGGCAACGGGCCGCTCGACTCGGGATCGGGCCGTCCGAGCTGTCGACACGCTCCCTCGAGTGGGCCCCGTGGCGCACCACCGTCGTCCACCACCTCTGGGCGGCGGACGATTCGACCACCAGCGAGAAGGAGGCAGCCTGATGGCACCGACATCGACCACCCTGCATCGACGGATCTACGCGAGCCCCCTCGGCGAGCTCACGCTCACGGCGAGCGAGCAGGGCCTGCGCTCGCTGACATGGCCCGAGGAGGCCGGGGGGCGAGCGCCCGCCGACGGGCCGCCGATCGGCGACGAGCCATCGGACGTGGCCGCCGTGTTCGACCACACGATCGTGCAGCTCGACGAGTACTTCGCCGGCGAGCGGACCGAGTTCGACGTCCCCCTCGACCCGGTCGGCACGGAGTTCCAGCTCCGCGCCTGGGCAGCGCTCCGCCGTATCCCCTACGGCGAGACGCGGAGCTACGGCGAGCAGGCCCGCACGATCGGGTCGCCGGCCGCCGTGCGCGCCGTCGGCGCGGCCAACGGGCGCAACCCGATCTCGATCATCGTGCCGTGCCACCGCGTCGTCGGTTCCGACGGCAGCCTCACCGGCTTCGGCGGTGGACTCGACGCCAAGCGCTACCTCCTCGACCTCGAGACACGAGCCGGCACGCTCTTCGGGTAGGACCTACTCCGTCGGCAACGGATGGGCCGACACCGGCGCAGAAGGAGCCGGTCCGTCGTGGGCGAACCGCTTGCGCAGGCGCATCGCCGGCTTCTCGATCACGTAGTAGGAGAACACCACGGCGACTGCCGTGAGCCCCCATTCGACGAGCGTCAGCACGGCGATCGGCACGTCGGGGTACCGCTTCGAGCTGACGAACGTCCAGATCGGGTTGTGCCAGAGGTAGATGGAGTACGACAGCTTCCCGATGAGCACCACCGGCCGCAACGACGCCCAGCGTGAGGCAAGCGAGTCCGGCGCCACGAACAGGTGGCCGATGAGTGCCGCGGCCGCGAGCGAGGTGTACACGACGTAGAGGGAGGAGATCTCGTGGGTGGCTCGCCCCGCCAGCAGGTCGCCGACGAGCACCACGATCACGAGGACGGGGACCGCCGGTCGGGACAGGAGCCGTTCGAACGCCGGGAAGGTGCCGCGGTGGACGCGAAGGCCATCGCCGCGCCGAGCGCGAACCCGTCGAAGCTGAAGAGCGAGATCGAGGCGAGGTCGGGGTCGAGGCCCGGCAGGTAGTACAGCCCGAGACGGACCACGGCGATCGCCACTGCCACGCCGAGGATCACGGTGACCGACCGCCGGGCATTGCGGCTGGGCAGGGCGAGGGCGATCATCGTCAGCGGCCAGACGAGGTAGAACTGCTCCTCGACGGCGAGGCTCCACATGTGCCCGAGGTAGCCCTCGTAGACGGAGCCGTTCACGAACACGTCGTTCAGCAGCAGCGGCTTCATGTTCGTGAGGTAGGTCGCCGAGAGCAGGATCTCCTTCAGGAGGTAGCTGTGCTCGGACGGCGTCTCGGTGATCGCCCAGCTGGCGGCGAGCAACACGGCGAGCATCACCGTCGGGGCCGGGAGGATGCGGACGGCACGCCGCCCGTAGAACCCGCCGACCGAGATCGTGCCGCTCCGGTCCCACTCCTCGAGCATGAGCTTCGTGATCAGGAAGCCACTCAGCACGAAGAAGACGATGACGCCGTTGCCCCCGCCGAGGAAGATCGACAGTCCGGTGTGATTGAGGAGGACGAGGCCGATGGCCACGGCGCGCACGCCGTCGAGCCCCGGCCGGTAACCGAGCGTGCGGGTCACCGCTAGTCCTTGGGCTCGGCCTCGGCGGTGTCGGGGCGACGATGACGACGGCGAACGGGCGCCGTGGTGACGGCGAGCACCCGGCTCCGCTCGGTCGGGAGGTTGTCGGCGACCTCGCTCAGCATCTCCTGGTCCTGCTCGAGCAGCGGAACGGCGAGCACGATCACGTCGGCTGCCTTGCTCGCGAAGAGGGTGAGGGCCGAGCCCATGAGGCTGCCGCCGTCGTAGAGGACGATCTGGCCGCGCTCGCGGGCGACCTCGAGGATCGGACCGATGGCGTCACGGCGCAACGCCTCACGCCGTTCGATCTTGCCGACGCCGAGGACCTCGACGCGGGGGAGGTCGGTGTCGGTGAAGTAGTTGACGGGCTTCGTCGGCTTCTTCACCTCGGCGGCCAGGACCGCGCTGATGCCCGTCGACGGGTCGGTGTCGAAGATCTCCGACACGGTCTGGGTGCGCAGATCGCCGTCGACGATCACGACCGAGTACCCGGAGCGGCTGAGCCGCCGAGCGAGCGCGAGCGTGAGCGTGGTCGTGCCGGCGGCCGGCTGCGTGCCGACGACGGCGATGGTGAGGGCGTGGTCGATCTCGGGATCGGCCATCGCCTCGGCGCGAACGCTCAGCCGTTCCATCGTCTCGCGGGCATCGGCCGGCGTGGTCTTGAGTGCGGCGAGCGGGTTGTCGAGCAGCGCCCGGTTGCGGGGGAACGCGCCGACCACCGTCGTGCCCAGCATCTGGGCGACCGACACCTCGTCGAGCACCTTGGACGACAATTGGGCGAGCACCAGCGCCACGGCGACGCCGATGAGACCGCCGAGGACCGTGCCGCCGGCGAGGATGATCTTGCCCTTCGTCTGGGTGGGGGACGACGGGGCGACCGCCTTCTCGATGAGCGACGACACCGACTGATTGTCGACGCTGAGTTCGAGGTCGTTCTTGGCGCTCTGCACCCGGGCGTAGTCGGCGTTGAGCGAATCGCGCTGTTGGATGAGGTCGGGCACGATGATGGTCGGGTCGGGGATGATGCCCGGGGTGTTCGGGGTGTTGGCTGCCTCGACGTACGTCTTCATCTTCTCGGTGATCTGCGCGTTGACCGCCGCGATCTTGGTGGTCAGATCGGTCAGCCTCAGCGTGAGTGCATCGATCTGCGGCTGGCGAGCCCGCGCGCCGCTGGGTCGCGGAGTTGGCGATGTAGACGTCGGCAACGGCGTTGGCGATCGCCGCTGCCGTCTTCGGCCGGTCAGCGGTCGCCTTGACGGTGATGATGTCGGCCGACGGCTCCTGCTCCACGGTCAAGGCATCGAAGACCTGTCCGGCCGTGATTCCGCCGCCGAGCTTCTTGGCGGCTTCCTCGAGAGTCTCCGAGCTGGTGACCACCGAGAGTTGGCTGACGATGTAGCGGTCGGGCTGGTTGGCGTAGGCGCTGGCCCCCGTCGACGGCGTGGCGACACCGATGGTCGCGACTGCCTCGTACGAGCTGACCGAGTTGGCGATGCTGAGGAGCCCCGGCACGGCGCCGAGAATGGCGCACAGCACGACGAACCGGATCCGTCGCCGAACTGCGGCGACGATGAAGGACCACTCCACGCTCTTACCTTTCGGGTTGGAGCGCCGTATCGGCGCTCCGAATGAACTGACTATCTTGCGGGTTGGGTGCGATGGCGTCGAGTCAGGCGTTCCTGGGCCAGCCCGCGCAGTCGGCCCGATGCGATCGCTCCGCGTCGCAGTATGTGGATGACCGAGCGTTGTGTCACGCGTTGTTTGTTCGCCTGCAAGAGTCCGGACGGCTGGGCGCCGCCGGGAAGGCCGTGTCGTTCGATGACTTCGGTCATGCCGATGCCGTAGTAGTGGTGTTGACGGACCATGGTCCACAGGCCCGGCCGGTGGCGGTAGTGGACGACCGCGTCGGGCGCGTACGCGAGGTCGATGCCGGCGTCGGCGAGCGCCCAGCCGAACGCGATGTCCTCGCAACGCGTCAGGCCCTCGACGAAGCCGTCGACGGCGTCGAAGGCCTCGCGGGTCGTCGCCATGTTGGCCGAGACGGGATAACGGTGCCCGAGGTAGGAGGGCAGCTCGTCGGGCGTCGCCGGTGGCCGCCAGCGCTCCTGTCCGGGCGGGGAGAGGCGTCGCTCGTCGAGGTAGCCCCCGACCGCGGCATGTGAGCCGAGCGACTCGACCAGGGCGCGGAGCCAGGTGGGCTCGACGATGTCGTCGGCGTCGCAGAAGGCCAGCAGTTCGGCCGTGGCGGCCCGGGCGCCCACGTTGCGTGCGTGCGCAGCGCTTCGCTCGTCGGACGAGTCGACGATCAGTGACGTCGCGAGGGGGTGGAGACGAGGCGCTGCGACGGCAGGGTCACGGGTCGTGCCGGGCTGGTTCATCGACAGCACGAGCTCCCACGGCTGGTCGAAGTCCTGCTCGGCCAGCGCGTCGAGTTGCTGGGGAAGGAACTCGTCGATGCCGCCGATCGGCATCACGACGGACACGACCGGGTGGTCGGACCCCGAGCTCACGCCCGGCGGCCCGGGGCGGCGTCGTTGCGGCGCTTCGCCTGGTACTCGCGCCACACGATCGGGATGAAGCCGATGTCACGGACGAAGTAGCGGTGGAACAGGCGCCGCGGTTCCTGGGCGAAGCGGTAGAGCCACTCGGCCGAGCACCTCTGCACCCAGAGGGGGGCGCGCTTGCGGATGCCGAGGAACATCTCGGCCGAGCCACCGAGACAGAGGATGAACGGAAGGGCTGTCGGCGACGCGTCCAGCTGCCGGAGGATCTCGTCGGCGATCATCACGTCCTTGGGGTGCCCGAGGCTGAGGATCACGACCTGCGCAACGACGGCGGTGATTTCGGCGACGCACTGGGCTGCGAGGTCCACGAGTTCGGATCGCGACCCGACGTCGAGCATCGGCGCCACGAGCGTTGCTGCGGCGGGATTCGACTCCTCGAGGCCGCGAGCCACCGCTGCGCTCGGGGCGAGCACGAATACCGGGGTGGCCCGGGCGGTCAGGCGCGGCCACAGGTTGGCGAACAGATCCGAGCCGGTGAGCCGGAAGCGCAGCCGGGAGCCGAGGAGGCGGCTCGCCCACACGATCGGCTGGCCGTCGGGCAGGACGCACCAGGCCTTGGCGAAGAACTCACGGATGCGGGAGTCGGGCGTCTTCACGACCTGCAGGAGGAGGTCGGTGTTGGGGGTGACGATCACCGGGTGACCCTCGACGTCGTCGGGGGTGCTGTCGAGGACGAGGTCGGCAACCCGGGCGATGGAGGTGTCGTCGACGAAGTCCAACCCGAAGAGCTCGACGCGGGTCAACCCGTCAACGTGAGATGTCGCCCGCTTCATCGATGTGATGGTACAGAGCGGGTCGATGTCTCCCAACCGGGCGTCCGGCCCAATCTCGTCGGCGACGCTCGACACGTCGCCCCGACAGCGCCTCCCGAGGGAGTGATCGCGCGACTGGTGATTGCGTTCGGTGGGTTGCTCCGTAACATGACCGCAACCCCGACGTGAGTGGAGCGAAGTAGATGGTGGAACCCGAGAGCGGTACTGGACCGCGGCTGCGTGCCGCCGTGATCGGCACCGGTGGGATCTCCAAGGAGCACCTGCGGTTCCTCGCCGGCTCACCTCGTGCCGACCTCGTCGGCGTCTGCGACATGTCACCGATCGCCGTCTCCCATGCGGCGGCCACCTACGGCACCACCGCCTACGCGACCGTCGATGAGATGCTCGCCGGAGCGCGGCCCGAGGTCGTGCACGTGCTCACACCTCCGACGACCCACGTCGCGCTGTCCGAGCTGTGCCTCGCCGCCGGTGCCGACGTGATCTGCGAGAAGCCGATCACGTTGGGCGCTGCCGACCTCGAGCGGCTCCTGGCATTCGCCGACGATGCCGGTCGGCGGATCTGCGAGAACCACAACTACCGGTTCAACCCCGAGGTTCTGGAGCTCGACTCGCTCGTGGAGTCCGGCGTGCTTGGCCGGGTCGGCGAGGTCGAGGTCCGGATGGGCCTACCCGTGAACGATCCCGACGGCAGGTTCGGCGACCCGAACCTGCCGAGTCCGATCCACCAACTCCCGGCCGGCGTCATCCACGACTTCATCACGCACCTCACGTATCTGGTGGACAACTTCACCCCTGGCGTCGAGTGGCTCACCGTCGACAGCCGTTGGAGCAACCACGGTGGTGTGGCCCACGTGGCGGTCGACGACCTCGACTCGATCCTCGTGGGCGACGGCCCCGACGGTGCGGTTCACGCCCGAATCCGGTTCTCCGCGCTGCTCGCACCCGACTGCTTCGAGATCACGGTTCGTGGCACCGAGGGGTACGCCCAGGTCGAGCTGTTCTCCGGGCGTGTGTCGCGGGTGATCCCGCGTCCCGGCGGCAAACAGCTGTCGCCGATCGTCAACATGATGGTGGGTGGCGCGACGATGTTCGCCGGCGGGCCCCGCTCGCTGAAGCGCAAGATCATGCAGCAGGGGCCGTACGTCGGTCTCGAGCGATTCCTCGACCTGACCTACACCACGCTCGCAGCCGGGACGGAACTTCCGGTCACGCCCGCCGACATGCTCGCGACGAGCCGCCTGATCGATCGGCTGGTCGCCGGTCGATCGGTGGGCGCAGCGCCGGAGGTGGTGTCGTGAGGGTCCTCGTCACCGGCTCGACCGGGTTCGTCGGCGCCTACACCGTGGCCGAGGCGCTGCACGCCGGCCACGACGTGACCGCGCTCGTCCGCCCGGCCTCGGAGGCTCCGTTCGCAGCGCTTGCCGATCACCCCCGCCTCACCCTTGCCCGGGCCGACCTTCGTGACCGCCGCTCGCTCGACGGCCTGTTCGACGAGATCGACGTCGTCATCCATCTCGCCGCGGCCAAGTCCGGCGACTTCGCCACCCAGTTCGCCGGCACGGTGCTCAGCACCGAGAACCTGTTGGCGGCGATCGACGGCTCCCCGGTCACGCGCCTCGTCGCCGTGAGCACGTTCTCGGTGTACGACTACTCGCACCTCAAGGCGGGTTCGGTCATCGACGAGACGACGCCGATCGACCTCCACCCCACCAGGCGCGACGAGTACGCGCAGACCAAGCTCCTCCAAGAGCAGCTCTACCGGGCCGAGATGGAGCGCCGCGAGGTCGTCATCCTCCGCCCGGGCATGATCTACGGCCGCGACAACCTGTGGCACACGTTGCTGGGCGCCGAGCTCGGACCGCTGTTCCTTCGCATCGGCAGCCGGGCAACCCTGCCGATGACCTACGTCGAGAACTGCGTCGCCGCGATGGTCGCAGCGATCGATGCGCCCGGGGTCGCCGGTGAGACGATCAACATCGTCGACGACGACCTCCCCACGCAGGCCGAGTACGTCGCTGCCCTCGAACGGCAGACCGAGATCCCGTCGTCGATCCCGGTGCCCTGGCCGCTGATGAAGTTGGCGGCGACCACGATCTCGGTGGTCAACAACCGCTTCCTCGACGGTCGGGCCAAATTCCCCGGCATCGTCGTTCCCGAGAAGCTCGACGGCCGGTTCAAACCCTTCCGGTACAACAACGACCGCGCTCGCCGCCTGCTCGGGTGGGCGCCGCAGTACACCCTCGCTCAGGCGTTCACCCGGAGCCTGAGCGACACCGACCTCGTCGTCGAACGGGCCGGCTCGACGTGAAGGTCGCGTACCTCACCGGCGAGTACCCCCGGGCCACCGACACGTTCATCCAACGCGAGATCCTCGCCGTGGAACGGTGTGGGGTGGACGTCGAACGGTTCGCCGTGCGGCGTCCGGGTGACGAGCACATGGTGGGTGAGCGCCAGCGCAGCGAGCGCGACCTGACCACCTACCTCCTCGAGCAGCCGTCGTCGTCCTACGCTGGAGTGCTGGCCCGGGCGTTGCGCCGGTCGCCACGCCGGTTCCTCGCGGCGCTTCGGCTCGCCGTGAGGACAGCGTCGGCTCGGCCCACGTGGCGCCGCCAAGCAGGCGGCGTACTTCGTCGAGGCTGCAGTCCTCGCCGAGCTGATGGCCGAACGTGATGTCGACCACCTCCACAACCACTTCGCCGACTCGAGTTGCACCGTGGCCATGCTCGCCTCGGAGCTCAGCGGCACGACCTACAGCTTCACGCTTCACGGCCCCGCGATCTTCTTCGAGCCCAACGAGTGGCACCTCGGCACCAAGCTGGAGACCGCTGCGTTCTCCGCGACGATCAGCAACTTCGCTCGGTCCCAGGCGTGCCTGTTCAGCCCCTCGGAGGTCTGGCCCAGGATCCGCATCGTGCACTGCGGTGTGGACGAGGCCGACGTCGCCGACGCCACCGCGTCCGACGGCCGCTGCCAGCTGTTGTTCGTCGGTCGGCTCGACGCGGTCAAGGGGGTGGTGGTGCTGTTCGACGCCGTCGCGTCCCTCGTCGCCGCCGGCAACGACCTGCACCTGACCCTCGTCGGCGATGGCCCCCAACGTTCGGAACTGGAACGTCGGTCGGTCGAGCTCGGCATCGCCTCCTCGGTCACCTTCGCCGGCTACCGCAACCAGGAGCAGGTGCAACAGCATCTCCGCGAGTCCGACGTGTTCGTGCTGCCGAGCTTCGCCGAAGGGGTCCCGGTCTCGCTGATGGAGGCGATGGCCATGACGTTGCCGGTCGTGGCCACCAACGTGGGTGGCGTGACGGAGCTGGTCCGCGACGGGCGCAATGGCAAGGTGGTCGCACCGGGCGACGCCGTGGCGCTCGAAGCCGCGATCGCCGAACTCGCAGCCGACCCCGACCTGCGGCGGCGTCTCGGTGAAGTGGGTCGCGCCACTGTTCGCGCCGACTTCGACTCCCTGACCGAAGCCCGTCGGTTGGTCACCTTGTTCAGCGATCCGGCGTCGCCCTCCCCGGGGATGGTCCGCCCCACCCCGGCACCCCTGGCAGACTGAGTCCCACGCCTCCCGGATCCCCCGGAAGGTTTGCTGGCTGCTGCGAGCAAAAGTGCCTGAAACGGCACAAGAGACTGGTAACGCGGACGTTGCCTCCGTACCGTGCGACACGGCCGGTTGGTCCTCGACCGCCACTTCTTCCCTGGAGGGATTTCCATGAAACTACTTCGACAGACGGCCGCAGCCGTCTCGGTGAGTGCGCTCGCAGTCCTCGGTCTGCAGATGTCGGCCGGTGCCGCGGTCCCGTCGATCTCGGCGTCCGACACGACCATTCCTGCCGGCGGCAGCGTCAACGTCAGCCTCGGCGAGCCGTGCCTCGACAGCGAGGGCGAGCCCACCTACGGCGACGTCATCTCGTCCGCCTCGAGCGGTGACACCCACCAGGAGACGAAGGGTGCGGGCTTCATCAAGGGAGCGACCGGCACGTTCGTGTTCGACACGCCGGGTACGTACACCATCTCCCGCTTCTGCGACGGTCAGGGACTCACCAGCCAGGTGACGATCACGGTGACCGCTCCCACCACGACGACCACGACGTCGACGACCACGACGGCTGCGCCCACCACGAGCACGACCACCACGGCACCGAAGTCGACCACGACGACCACGGCACCGAAGTCGACCACCACGACCGCGAAGGTTGCCGATGCGACCGCGACGACGACCACGACCACTGCGGCCGTGAAGGTCGAGAGCCTGACGTCGACCAAGGCAACCGGGGCCACCCGGGTCCAGGCGGAGTCGGTCAGCTACACGGGCTGACCGACGGTCTGCGGTGACAGGTCAGGAGGACGGGTCCGGCCGGCGACGGCGCCGGCGGACCATCCTCGTGACCAGCTGTCGTGCGACCCACGCGTTGGTGACGGCGTAGCGTTTCCACATGCGACGCGGCTCGCAGGCGAGGCGCCAGGCCCATTCGAAGCCGGTGCGTTGCAGCATCGACGGGGCCCGGGGCACGAACCCCGAGATGACGTCGAAGCTGCCTCCGACGCCCATCACCAGATCGGCGCCGAACTCGTCGAGGTGATCGGCGGCGAACACCTCCTTGAACGGTGACGGCATCCCGATGAAGAGGAGGTCGGCGCCCGACCGCTTCACGTCGGACACGACGTCGTGGTGCTCCTGGTCGGTGAAGTAGCCGTTGCGTGAGCCGGCGATGATCAGCGACGGATTCCGTTGGAGCAGCACCTTCCGGAGCTGGTCGATCACGTGCTGCTGCGCCCCGAGCAGGTAGATCGAGCGGCCGTCGGCCGCTGCGGCGTCGATGAGCTGCACCATGAGGTCGATACCGGCGATCCGCTCCGGCAGTCGGCGGCCGAGCGCTCGCCAGGTCCAGATCACGCCCATACCGTCGGCGACGCGGATTGCGGCGTCCTGCACGATGTGGCCGAGGCGGTCGTCGCGCGCCGCCATCCACATCAGCGCCACGTTGACGGTCATCACGAGCCTGGTGTGATCGGCCGGCCGGCGGAGGTCGGCGACGACCTCGGGCATCCGCAGCGCGGCGAGTTGCCAGTCGAAGACGTCGACGGGAGCGGCCGACGGCGGCGCAGCGGCCGGAACCTCGGCGGCGGGGTCAGACAAGGGACGTGCCCCTGGGGAGGTCGTTCTCGATCGCAGCGGCGTAGAGGCACCACGCCCACTCGTAGGGGCGCGTCTCACGGTTGAGCGTGACCTCGGCGGCACGGTGGTCGGCCACGCCCAGCGCCTCGAGCCCGCCCCGCACGTTCGTGATCACCGTCGGCTCGACTCGCTCGACGCTGCGCCACACGGTCGACCGTTCGACGTCGACCATCGACGATCCGAGTTCGTTGTCGGTGATCCACCGTCGACTCGCAGCGATCGCGGCCGAGTAGTCGGCGCCGTCGGCTCGTGCCATGGCGGCCAGCGCCATGGGTGCCATGCCGTGCTGGTGGACCGAGTACACGGCGTACCGGAGTGCGACGTGGCCGCGCTGGGCGTCGTAGTGCCACCACCACTGGCCCCGGTCGCCCTGCAGCTCGACGTGGTGTGCGGCGAGCGCGGACCCGACGCCACGCGCCGCTGCGTCGTCGAGCACGATCGCGGCGAACGCGAACGCCTGGACCGAGTAGATCTGGTCGGCGAAGTTGGCGATGTGGGACCGGGCCCGATGCAGCGCTGAGGCGCCCGGACCGGCGTGACGCATCAGTCGAGTCGCTCCGACGTAGCGGTTGGTGCGGAGCTCGTCGACGACGGCGTGCGCCGCGGCGCGAACCGCCGTGTCGCCGGTGCGCTCGAACTCGTGGAGCAGACCGCTCGCGAGCCACGCGGTCTCCATGGTCGTGAACCCCGCGACGTGCTGTTCGACGAGCGAATCGATCGAGAGCCCGAGCGGGGCCAGGTAGCCGGCGGCGTCCGCCGCACCGTCGACGGCGGCGTTGGCCCACAGCGCGAGGCCGATGCCCGCCCGGTAGCCGGTGCGGGTGACCTCACCGCCGATGGCGTCGACACACCGCTGCACATCGATGCCGTGGACGTCGCCCGACTCACCGGAGCGGGCGAGTCCGAGCAGCGCGATGCTGCTGCTCGTCAGCGTTTCGTGGGGGTAGAGATCGTCGACCTCACGCCACACGCCGTCGAAGAGCTGGTGGGAGAAGAGCTGTCGGCCGTGGTCGTACGAGTCGACGAGGCTGCGCAGACAGAGCGGAGTGAGGGCGCCGCCGATCGGACCCGACACCGGCGGCGCGTGGCCATCGAGGCGCGACGGTCCGCCGTTGGTCGCAGATGTGTGCCCCATGGCGCTCACGATAGCCACAGATATTGGAATTCGGGACGGATGGCACCCGATTGTCCCGGATCGAGGGGGCCGGAGGACCAGCCGCGATCAGCCGAGGTTGAGCAGGTCGACGACGAAGACGAGGGTCTCGCCGCCCTTGATCACCCCGCCAGCGCCCTGAGCGCCGTACCCGAGGTGGGGCGGGATCGTGAGCTGGCGGCGACCACCGATCTTCATGCCGGCGACGCCCTCGTCCCAGCCCGAGATCACCTGACCCGCTCCGAGGCGGAACTCGAACGGATCGTTGCGGTCCCAGCTGGAGTCGAACTGCTGGCCGTTCGACCAGGCGACCCCGACGTAGTGGACGATGACGTTGGCACCCTTGGTGGCTTCGGCGCCGTCGCCGACCACCAGGTCGTCGATCACGAGCTCGGCGGGCGGCTCGGTGTCGGGGATCGTCACGGTCGGCTTGGTGTCACTCATGGGCGTGACCATAGACCGCGACCGGACCGGCGCGATCACGACCCGGGCCGGGCGCCGCAACGACCATGATGGTGCCGGTGATGTTGGCGATCGAGGCGTCCGACCTGTTGGCGAACACCGGTCGTCTCGGCATCCTGGCCGTGCCGGCGCTCCTGGGTGTCCTGGTCGTGCGGCTGCGTCAGGTGCCCGATGTTCCCGCTGCCATCGGAGCGCTCAACACCTACACCCTGCACCTCGGCTTCCCCACGCTGATCGCGGTGGGTGTCTTGGAGGTCGATCCCTCGGTCGCCTCGACCTGGGGGTTCTGGGCGGTCATCCCGGTCGTGGATCTGGTGTTGATCGCGATCAGCTGGGCCGCCGGTCGCCGCCTCGCTGGCCGGCAGGGCGGATCGCTCGCTCTTGTGCTCCTGTTCGGCAACACGGCGTACCTCGGACTGCCGTTCGCCGTGAGTGTGCTCGGCGAACCGGCCCGTGGCCCGGCGTCACTCCTGGTCGCTGTGCAGGTCACGCTCGCGGTGCTCGTCGGGCCGGTACTGCTCCAACGGTGGAGCGGCGACGGCCCCGGGTCCGTCGGCTGGGCGCGGTTGCTTCGCCAGCCCTTGTTGCTCGCGCCGTTCGTCGCGGTCATGGTTCGACAGCTGCCCGACGGCGTCGTCGGAGGCGTCCACGACGTGCTCGGTCCGCTCGCCGCGTCCACGGCACCGGTCGCGATGTTCCTCCTCGGCCTCTACCTGGTCGAGAACTGGGAGCTCGTCCGCACCGCCGAGCACGGCGTGTGGACCCACGTGGTCCTTCGCATGCTCGTGGCCCCTGCGGTCAACGCCGCAGTGGCGGTCTGGCTGTTCGAGGTCGGCACCATCTCGTCGACGACGATGGCCGTGATCGTGGTGCTCGGCGGCATGCCCGCAGCGATCAGTACGTTCTCCATCGCCCACCACGAAGGTGTCGCGGCAGACCGCGTCGCCAGCGTCGTCGTCCGGTCGAGTGTCGCTGCGCTGGTGACGATGCCGGTGCTCGCTACGGTCGCCGAGCAGCTCAGCCGGCGTTGAGGACGACGGCCTCGTACGCGTCGAGCGTCCCGTCGAACGCCGACCGGCCACCCGCTCGGCTGGAGAGCACGAGCGTCCCGGCGACCGTCGTCGTCGTGGTGGACCCGCTCATGTTGATCGCGACCGTGAACGTCGAGGGCCCGTCGGTGCGGTCGAACACCAGCACCGGGCCGGTGTCGAGGTGGAGCGCGAGGTCGCCCCGGGACAGCGCCGGCGTCGAGCGTCGCAACGAGAGCAGCGTCCGGTACAGCGACAGCATCGACGCCGGGTCGTCCTGTTGGGCGGCGGCGTTCGCTGCGGCGGCGTCGGGTGGCCACGGGAGCCAGGTGTCGCCGGTCGCCCAGCCGTGGGGAGCGTCGGGCGTCCACGGCACCGGTGCCCGGCACCCGTCACGGCCAGCCGGATCGTGCACCTGGTCGGGCGCGACGACCGCGTCCTGCATGCCGACCTCTTCGCCGGCGTACAGGAACGGTGTGCCCCGTAGGGTGAGGAGCAGGACCGCCGCGGCCCGCGCCACCTCCTCGGAGTTGCCGTAGCGGGAGCGGTGCCGAGGATTGTCGTGGTTCGACAGCACCCAGGTCGGCCATGCGTCGCGAGGTCCGAGCGCTGCGGTCGTCGTCGAGATCTGGGTGCGCCACGCGTCGGCGTCGAACGGCGCGTACAGCGGCGGGAAGTTGAAGCACAGGTGCAGCTCGTCCCCGTTGCCGTAGTGGGAGGCCACCAGGTCGGTGTCGAGCAGGTAGACCTCGCCGACGGCCATGCGGTCGCCGTCGTAGGAGTCGAGCAGGGTCCGCAGCCCGCGGAGCAGCGCGTGGGTTTCGGGCCGGTCGTTGAGGATCGTGTGGGGGAGACCGGCCACATCGGGCGGTTCGTCGGGGAGCGCCGGGTCCTTGCCGATCAGATGGACCACGTCCATGCGGAAGCCGTCGACCCCACGATCGAGCCAGAAGCGCAGTGTGTCGTGCATTGCGGCGACGACCTCGGGATTGCCCCAGTTGAGGTCGGGCTGTTGGGACAGGAAGCAGTGCAGGTAGTACTGGCCGGTCGTGTCGTCGAAGGTCCATGCCGGGCCGAAGGTCAGCGATTCGATCCAGTTGTTGGGCGCGCCGCCGTCCGGGGCCGGGTCGCGCCAGTGGTACCAGTCGCGTTTGGGGTTGTCGGTCGAGGACCGCGATTCGAGGAACCACGGGTGCTGATCGGACGTGTGGTTGGGGACCCAGTCGATGATGACGCGCAGCCCGCGACCGTGCGCCTCGGCCACGAGGGCGTCGAAGGTGGCGAGATCGCCGAACAGCGGGTCGACTCCGCAGAAGTCGGCGACGTCGTAGCCGTAGTCCGCCATCGGTGACGGGAAGAACGGCGACAACCAGACGGCGTCGACGCCGAGGTCCGCGATGTGGTCGAGATGGCGGCGAACCCCGTCGAGGTCGCCGACGCCGTTGCCGGTCGTGTCGCAGAAGGACCGGGGGTAGATCTGGTACCCGACGGCGGTCTTCCACCAGGGGAGGGCTGGGTCCGACGGCTCGGTGCTCGACGGCTCGGTGTTCGACATGGGCGGCAGTCTCGCGTGGCGGAGCGGCGCTCGCTCGATAGCCTCCCACCTCATGGGTCTACGTGAGTTCACCAGCGACGAGGCGGTCGTCGCCGGACGGCTGGCCGCTTTGAAGGACGAGGCGGGTAGCCATTCCCCGAGCCTGCTGACGTTGCGGGAGCAGATGCCGGAGCTGGAGATCGCGGTCGACGCATGCTTCATCTCCAACCCCTATGCGACGCAGCTGTTCCTCGACTACTTCAAGTCCGAGCTGCTCGATACCGGCGCCATCCGCGACGTTCTCGAGTTCTACCCGTCGCAGAACCAGGTCATCGGAGCGCTGCTGGCGGGCCACCTCGGCATCCCCGAGGACCGTGTCTTCGTCGGCAACGGGGCGATCGAGATCATCCAGGCGGTGATCCACAACTTCGCCAAGCGTCGGGTGCTCGTGACCCTGCCGACCTTCTCGTCGTACTACGAGTTCGCCGAGGGTCGGGTCGACGTCGTCTTCCACACGCTCGCGAAGACCGACGAGTTCAAGCTCGACCCCCACGACTACCTGGCCAAGGTCGCCGAGACCGAACCCGACGTCGTCACGCTCATCAATCCCAACAACCCCGACGGTTCCTACTTCTCCTACGAGGACCTGCTCACGATCCTCCGCGGGCTGCCCGACGATGTGACGGCGATCGTCGACGAGAGTTTCATCCACTTCGCGTTCGAAGATCTCAACTTGGACATCCGTTCGATCATCGCCGAGTGCGAGCAGTTCCCGAACCTCGTCGTCGTGAAGTCGATGTCGAAGGACTTCGGCATCGCCGGCATCCGCGCTGGCTACGCCGTGATGCACCCGGACCGCATCGATGCCCTTCTGCGCAACGGGTACCTGTGGAACTCGAACGGTCTGGCGGAGTACTTCTTCCGTCTCTACTGCCGCGCGGACTTCCTCGAGCGCTACGACATCGTTCGTAAGCAGTACATCCTCGAAACGCAGCTGTTCTACCGCCAGCTCGCCAAGGTGGGCGGCGTCGTCGTGTATCCGTCGATGGCCAACTTCGCACTGGTGGAGATCGTCGGCGGGGTGACCGCCGATGAGGTCATGCAGCACCTGCTGGTGCGGCACGGCGTCTACGTGCGCACGTGCAGCGACAAGATCGGTCTCGACGGCCAGTTCCTGCGGATCGCCTCCCGCGGTCTGCGTGAGAACCAGATGATCATCGACGCGCTGTCCGACGTGCTCGGTTCGAAGGACTCGTGAAGGCTCGCCTCAAACGGGCGGTCGAACTGCTCGCCGGCGCGATCGCCTGGCTGCAGGTGGGCTGGGTGCTTCGCACCACGCAGCCCGGCGACAAGATCGTGGTGCTCGACATCGACAACACCATCGCCGACGCCTGGCCGTCGTTCCTGCGCCCGTTCGACTCGCAGCGGTCCCGACTCGCGTCCCTCGAGGTGCTGCCGAACGTGAAGGGGGTCGCCCACGACGCTCCCGTCGCCGAGGGTGCGACGATCATCTACCTGTCGCATCGCAACCTGTGGGAGTGGCCGGTCACGTATCGCTGGCTGCGCGGGAACGGCTTTGCCGTGCGACCCGATCGGGTGCTGGTGGTCCCGTCGGCGGCCGCAAAGGTGCCGTATCTCCGGCGACTCGCTCGGGGTCGCGACGTCACGTTCTGGGACGACCTCTCCCGAGGCCACGAGACCGGCGAGATCGAGTTCTATGCAGAAGTGATCGAATCGCTCGCGGGAGTATCCCTCACCTATCGGGGCTGGGACGATATCGTCACGCTGACCGGAAAAGGCCTCGAACGCGACTGAGGGGCGACCCCCGCAGGAATCGCCCCTCAGCGTTGATGACTCACTTAGCGTGACCCATGCGCCTTCTCCCTTCAACGGAGTGTTTGGTGGCATGGGGGAATCTAGGTCGAACGGCCTACCTTTGCAAGGGGTTCGAGGGGCCGTTCGACCCAGATCCGACCGGGCAATGTGGGCGTGAGCGCCAGTGCTGGGCAGAACTGTTCAGTAACGCCTGGGGAGAACCGAAGAGAATCGGGTGACCCCGACAACCGCGATTTCGCGATGGACTGAGGTCGACCGGCACGCGGTCGTGACTTCGATCCTGACGCTCGGCGTCGCGATTGCGCTCTATCCCCTGGCAATCGGCGGGCGCGGCGCGCTCATGCCGAACCTCGCGGTGCCCTGGTGGGTCATGGTGCTCCCGTTCGCGCTGTGCGACGGAATCGAACTCCGATTCAGGATCAAGCGATCCGTCGTCTTCGCAACGCTGGTCGAGATCCCCTTCGTCATCGGATTGTTCTCGTTGTCGGGACGAGACCTCCTTCTCGCCAACCTGATCGGAGGAGTGATCGCGCTCACAGCGTTGGGCTACCGCCCGTCGATCCTGCTGTTCAACGTCTCCGGATTCGCCCTCGACTGCGGTGTGATCCTCGTGATCTTCCACACGCTCGCGCCCGAGTCGGGAACCATCACGTTGTCGGCATGGTTCGGCGCAGCGCTGGCGATGATGGCCGCCGCCGTGGCCTGTTCGTTCCACGTGTCGCGCTGCTGGGATGGTTCCGGGGCACGCGGCCCGATCGCAGCTCGTTGTCCTCGGGCATCGTGATGGTGGCCGTCGCTGCGATCAATGCGACCTTGACGTTCCTCGCGCTGCGCCTCGTGGTCGCGGACGCTCGCCTCGCATGGCTCGTGGGCGCACTCGCCGTCGTCCTGGTGGTCGTCTACCGCAACTACATCTCCCTGCTCAACCACCACGAGGGGCTGAACCGCCTCTACGAGTCCACCCAGACCCTCGACCTCGTGCGGGCCCAGGAAGGCTCGATCCGCGGCATGCTCGACCAGGCGCTCGATCTGCTCGGGGCCGAGGTGGCGGAGCTCACGGTGTCGCTGTCCGACGGTGACGATGCGAGGCGCTTCCGTGCCACCCGCACCGAGGGCGTGCGGGCGCTCGACCCCGACGACGGTGGCGGCATCTCGCCGGAGACGCTCGCGCTGTTGTCGCCCGCTGGTGACTCCGACGGTGACACCGACCGGTTCGGCAGCGTCGAGTCCAATGATCAGCGAACGCTCCAGGCGACGCTGCAGGGGTCGGCCGGCCCGCTCGCCGTCCTTCGCGTTGCGACGGACCGCGGGGTCACGTTCTCCGAGGCCGACCGGCGCCTCTTCGAGATGTTCGTGAACCATGCAAGCGTTGCGCTGCAGAACTCCCAACTCGTCGATCAACTCCGTGACGAGGTCGCCCAGCGGGAACACGAAGCGCTGCACGACGCGCTCACCACGCTGCCGAACCGTGTGATGTTCGACCTGCAGACCCGTCGGGCCCTCGCCGACCGCACCGGTTCCGACGTCGTCGCGGTCGCGTTGATCGACATCGACCACTTCAAGGAAGTGAACGACACGCTCGGTCACCACCACGGCGACGAGTTGTTGGCAGAACTCGCCCGGCGGTTGGACGTCCTCGCTTCCGACCGCGATCTCGTGGTGTCGCGCCTCGGTGGTGACGAGTTCGCCGTCCTCATGGTCACCAACGGCGGCGTCGAGGCAGTCGCGAAGATCGCAGCCGACGTGAAAGCCGTCATCGAGGAGTCGATGGAGATCGCCGACGTGCGTGTCGACATCACCGCGAGCGTCGGCATCTCCGTCACCGATCCCGACGGCCCTGCCGTCGACGGGTCGACCATGCTGCGGCAGGCCGACGTCGCGATGTACATCGCGAAGCGCCAGCACCTCGGCACCGTGTTCTACGACCGCACCGATGACCCGTACAGCCCCAAGCGCCTGTCGCTCGCGGCTGACCTCCGGCACGCCGTCGAACGCGGCGAGATCGAGGCGTACTTCCAGCCGGAGATCGACCTGGTCACCGGTGACGTCATCTCGGTCGAGGCCCTCGCCCGGTGGACCCACCGTGAGCACGGCAACATCGTGCCCGACCAGTTCATCCCCATCGCCGAGCAGAGCGGTCTCATTCGCGACCTCACCTATCTCATGTTGGAACAGAGCCTCGAGCGGATCCGTCAGTGGCGGAGTCATGGGTTCGACCTGCACGTCGCCGTGAACCTGTCGGTGCGCTGCCTGTCCGACGAGCGCCTGGTCGATCGGGTCACGCGGCAGCTCGACCTCGCCGGGCTCGGCCCGGACTGCCTCACGTTGGAGGTGACCGAGGGGACGATCATGGCGGACCCCGAGCACGCCCTCGCGGTGCTCGGTCGGCTCCACGACCGGGGCATCCGTCTGAGTATCGACGACTTCGGCATGGGCTACTCGTCGCTCGCTCAGCTGAAGCGCATGCCCGTCGGTCAGCTCAAGGTCGACCGCTCGTTCGTGACCTACGTGAGCGAGGACCACGACGACGCTGCGATCGTGAAGTCGGTGACCGAGCTGGGTCACAACCTCGGGCTGGAGGTCATCGCCGAGGGGGTCGAGGACCAGCAGACGCTCGACAAGCTGATCGAGCTCGGCTGCGACTCGGTGCAGGGCTTCTATCTCGCCCGGCCGATGAGCGCCGATCAGACGCTGCGGTGGCTCCGGGACCGGGAGCGCCAGCGCCGCGAACCCGGGTACGACCCGAAGTTCGCCACCGCTCAGATCGTCTGACCGGTTTCGGGGTCGATCTCGAGCGGGATGAACCCGACTCCCATCACGCCGACGAGCGCGATCGCTCCGAAGATGATGAACAGCCGGTCCGGACCCAGGCCGTCGGCGATGAACCCGCCGGTCGCGAAGCCGACGGTCATCGTCAGGTAGAAGATCGTTCGGGTCACCATCGACACGCGCCCGAGCAGCTCCGGAGCGAAGACGTCCTGGCGGTAGGCCGCGTAGTTCGACTGGTAGTAGGCGATGCCGCCCCCCATCGCGAACATCGCGAGCACCGAGGTGATGATCGAGGGGAGCGCCCCGGCGAGCAGCACGAAGGCGGCGACGACGGCCATCGACAACCCGGCGGTGCGAGGGTCATGGCTCGCCTGGCGATTCGCGACCCAGTTGGCGGCCAGACCGCCGAGGCCGGCGACGGCGAGCAACAGACCGAACCCGAGGCCGACCGACCGGAGTCGCAGGATGTCGGTCGCGAAGGGCACGAACAGGCCGGCCATGGTCAGGCCGGCCAAGTTGCCGAACGCCCCCACTCCCACGAGCGCCAGGTAGGTGGGTCGGGCCCGCATCGCGGCCACCGCCTCGGCGAACTCGGCCCGCATCGATCGCCGGTCGTCGCGGTGGACCTCGGAGGCGGGTTGCCGCTGGCGGGGCAGCGTCAGGACGATGATCGAGGCGACGACGAAGGTCATCGCATCGACCCCGAACGCCACCCACAGCCCCACCTCGAGCGTGATGCCCCCGATGAACGGGCCGATGAGCCGGGAGATGGACTCCGCCGAGCTGATCCGGGCGAACGCCTGCATCTCCCGGGACGGCGGGATGATCGTGGCCAACATCGAGCTCTCGGCGCCGTCGTGGAAGGCGCGCAACACGGCCCAGACAGAAGGCCAGCGCCAGGATCGTCCACTCGTTCCAGCTGTCGGAGTACGCCATGACGGAGAGGGCGAGGAGCATGGTGGCGCGGTCGCGTCGGACCAGAACATCACCGTGCGTGAATCGGACCGGTCTGCCACGATCCCGAGGAACGACCCGAGCAGCACGCCGGACAGGATCTCCATCATGTCGACGAAGCCGACGAGCACCGACGATCGGTTGATCGTGTACGCCGCGATCGGCAGGGCGACCAGCGTGAACGAATCGCCGATCGTCGAGACGGTGAGGCCCAGCCAGTAGGCGCGGAACGTCCGCCACTGAGCCGACACGCGGCCGGATCGATCAGTTGTGAGGGCGTCGATCATGGGGACTGCTCGAACGTCGGGGGAGGACCCCTGGAAATCTAGACGGGAACGTCGATCGGATCCTTGGGAGGATGCGCCCGGTCCGCTCGGGCGGTTCGCAGCGTCCGACCCGCTACCGTGAGCGCCGATGTCGGTCTCGTCCAAGATCAAGAAGCGGGTCGCGCTGCTCGCCGAGGTGGCTCGGCGGTTCCCCGTCGGTGGCCTCCGCCGGAGCCGCTCGTCGTCGGCCGACCTGGTGTTCTGGGCCCACCACCGCTACCCCGAGTCGTGGCTCGGCTACGTGGGAGCGGGTGACCTGGTGCTGAAGGACACCGCGCTCCTCAACGCGCTGGTCGAGACCGGTCGCGAGTTCCGCATCGTGAGCGGCCCAGCCATCGGGTCGATCACGAACTCGACGATCGTGTACTCGATCGACGCGTTCAACCCGAACCGGTCGCTCAACTACTCGGCATCGCTCATGACGACGCTGCGCCAACTCGAGGCGCAGGGCAACACGCTGTTCCCCTCCGCCGACGAGGCCGAGCTGTGGGAGAACAAGGTGGTCATGCACCGCCGGTTCGACGAGCTCGGCATCAGGTCGCCGGAGACGATCGTGGTCGAACGCGACACCGATGTCGACGCGGCGATCGCTGCGGCCGGGTTCGAGTTCCCGCTGCTCGTGAAGGAGCCGCACAGCAACAACTCCCAGGGCGTCCACAAGGTCGGGTCCGCGACGGAGCTGGCCGCTCTGCGGTCGAAGCTGGCCGGCGAGGGCGCCTACGAGCTGCTGGTGCAACGCCTGCTCGACATGCGCCGCGACCTGCGGGTCACGATGATCGGCGGAGAGATCGTCCACCACTACTGGCGGATCAACCTCTCCGACGAGTGGATGCCGACGACCACCCGCAAGGGCAGCGGGGTCGACTTCGTGACGTTCCCCGAGCGGTGGCGGTCCACGATCGTCGGAGCGATGGATGCGCTCGGTCTCCGCAACGGGGCGTTCGACGTGTGCTGGGACGGCGACGATCTCGACACCGAGCCGTACTTCCTCGAGGTCAGCCCGGCCTACACGCCCAATCCTCCGCCCACCGCGGAGTTCGCCGATCGCCCGTACGCCGAGTTCAAGGCGCAGATCACCGGTGCCGGCAACTACACCGCGGCGTTCGCCGACCTGGTGTTCGAACAGCACCGCCTCCTCGTCGCCGCCTGGGGCCTCTGAACCCGGGGTGTTCTGCCCCGCAGTTCAGTCGGCATTCCGATCGATCTGCAGGGCAAAACGGTGTGTCGCGGCGAGCCAGTAACCTGTCACACCCGTGATCACGGTTTCCGGACTCTCCAAGGCCCATGGGCCACGCACACTCTTCCGGGACGTGACCTTCCGCCTGCTCCCGGGCCGCCGCATCGCGCTCGTCGGGGGCAACGGCGTCGGCAAGACGACGCTGCTCGAGATCGTGGTGGGGGAGCAGGATGCCGACAGCGGTGAGGTCCATCGCTCGAAGGACCTTCGTGTCGGGTACCTCCCTCAAGAGCTGCTCGTCGACCGCAGTGGGACGGTGCTCGACGAGGTGATGTCGGGTGCCGATCACATCCTGGCACTGGGTCGGAAGCTCGACGACCTGATGGACGCGATCGCCTCGACGACCGGGCCCGAACACGACCAGGTGCTCGAGGCCTACGGCAACGCTCAGTCGCAGTTCGAGCAGCTCGGCGGCTACTCCCTCGAATCGGAGGCGCGGCGGGTGCTCTCCGGCCTCGGGTTCTCCGAGACCGACACCGACCGTCCGTTCACCGAACTGTCCGGCGGCTGGCAGATGCGGGCGGCGCTGGCTCGACTGATGCTGGCCCGCCCCGATGTGCTGGTGCTCGATGAGCCCACCAACCACCTCGATACCGACACCATCGGCTGGCTCGAATCCCAATTGGCCGCCTACGAGGGCGCCATCCTGTTCGTGAGCCACGATCGTGATTTCATCGACGCCGTCGCCGAACGTGTCGTCGAGGTCGCGGGAGGTACTGCGACCGAGTACGTCGGTGGTTTCGCGGAGTTCATCGTGCAACGCGAGGAACGCCTCGCCAGCGTGTTGGCGCAGGCCAACCAACAGCAGCGTGAACTGGATCGCGCCAACCAGTTCATCGAGCGGTTCCGCTACAAGGCCACCAAGGCCCGGCAGGTGCAGAGCCGCATCAAGACGCTCGAGAAGCTCGAGAAGATCCAGGTCCCGGATCAGAAGGCGATTGTTGCCAAGTTCGGATTTCCCGAGCCGCGGCGCAGCGCCCGCACCGTGGTCGAGATGACCGACGTGAGCGTCGGCTACGACGGCGAACCCGTGTTGACCGGCGTGAACCTCGTCGTGGAACGCGGCGACAAGCTCTCACTCGTCGGTCCGAACGGCGCCGGCAAGTCGACGCTGCTCAAGCTCCTGTTGGGCAACCTCGAGCCGATGTCGGGCACGTGCACCATCGGCAACAACGTCGATGTGGCCTACTTCGCGCAGCACCAGGTCGAGTCGCTCGACCTGTCGCAGACGGTCGCCATGGAGTTCGCTGCCCGCGTCGGCACCGACAACCAGCCGAAGGGCCGCAACCTTCGCACGGTGCTCGGATCGTTCGGGTTCTCGGGCGAAGCCGCTGATCGACGCATCGGCGACCTGAGCGGTGGGGAACGCACCCGCCTGGCGCTCGCGGTCTGCATGGCCAACCCGGTGAACCTCCTCGTCCTCGACGAGCCGACCAACCACCTCGACCTGCCGAGCTGCGACGTGCTCGAGGATGCGCTCAGCGCGTACCCCGGCACCGTGCTGCTCGTGTCCCACGACCGTCACCTGATCCGTTCGGTCGCTCACGATCTGCTCGAGGTTCGCAACGGCGTCGTCAAGCTGCACTCGGGAGTGGAGGAGAACGTCCTGTCCCCCAGCTTCTCCGGCGGCACCGCAGGTCCCGGGGTCAAGGCGGCGCCGACCCCGCCGCCGCGGCAACAGAAGACCGCCACGGCGGTCAAGAAGGAGAAGAAGGCGGCTCAGGCGGCGTCGAGCCAGCAGCGCAAGCCGGGCGGCGGCCCGGCTGTGAAGGAGCTCCGCAAGAACGTCGCTCGTATCGAGAAGGCGTTGGCGGCGGCCGAGACCGAGGTTGCCGACCTCAACCGCCAGCTGGCCGATCCCGAGGTCTTCAGCGATCACGAGAAGGCAGCGGAGCTCGGCCGACAGTTCGGGGAGGCCAAGGACCGCTCCTTGGCGCTCATGGACGAGTGGACCGAGGCGTCCGTCGCGCTCGAACGCGCCGGCGGCTGACCTCGAGGTCGCAGCTCCCCGGATCGGTGGTCGGATGGCCGGAGGTACCGGAGCGGTAGAAGGGAGCGCAGCGACCGAGCCGAGCGGAGGTGGCCGACGGCGGGCGAGAAAGTGCTTGCCTTAGTGGGACCGTTCCGCCACCGTGCGTGGCAGGAAACGAGTGCTGCGGTGCCGCAGCGAGGAGCGGTTGAACGATGAAGGTAGTGATCCTGGCGGGCGGGGTCGGCAGTCGGCTGAGCGAGGAGACGGACGTCCGTCCCAAGCCGATGGTCGAGATCGGTCACCGCCCGATTCTCTGGCACATCATGAAGCACTACGCGACGTTCGGGTACAACGACTTCGTGCTCTGCCTCGGCTACAAGGGCGAGTACATCAAGCGGTACTTCTCCGAGAGTCTCGCTCTGTCGGCCGACATGACGATCGATTTCGGCCAGGGAACCGTCGAGTCGCACGAGGTCGTCCGCGACGACTGGCGGGTCACGCTCGTCGACACCGGCCAGCACACCGAGACCGGCGGGCGCATCGCCCAGATCAAGAAGTACGTCGGCGACGAGCCCTTCATGCTCACGTACGGTGACGGTGTCGCAGACGTCGACCTCGACGAGCTCGTGAAGTTCCACCAGAACCACGGCAACTACGCGACGGTCACAGCGGTGCACCCCACGGCTCGGTTCGGTGAGCTGCGGATGGAGGGCGACGCCGTCACCCGCTTCGACGAGAAGCCGCAGATGCACGAGGGCTGGATCAACGGCGGCTTCTTCGTGCTGCAGCCGGAGATCTTCGATTTCATCCCCGGAGACGTCGACTGGGCTCGTGAACCGCTCGAGGGTCTCGCGTCGGCCGGCCAACTGAATGCGTACCGCCATGAGGGGTTCTGGCAGTGCATGGATACGCTTCGGGACAAGATCTACCTCCAGGGGCTGTGGGACCAAGGTGCCGCACCCTGGAAGATCTGGCCGTAGCCATCCCCTCCTGGTATCCCTGTAGTTGATCTGAACGCCGGCGCTGTGGCGGCCGCCGGCGGCTGTGCATCGCCGCGGCATCATTCCTCGTCAGTTCGAAAGGCAAGCAGACATGAAGGTTCTCCTGACCGGTGCCGATGGCTACATCGGCGTTCGTATGGGTCACTATCTCCTCGAGCGCGGTCACGACGTGACCGGAATGGACTCGGGGTTCCACCGGGTCGGTTGGCTCTACGACGCCGGCGAGCGTCGGCCCGAGACCTTCACCAAGGACACCCGCGACCTCACCCTCGAGGACCTCCAGGGCTACGAGGCCGTGGTGCACCTCGCCGAGGTGTCGAACGATCCCGTGGGTGAGCTCAACGGCGACGTCACCTACAAGATCAACCACGAGGGGAGCCTCCGCCTCGCCAAGTTGGCGAAGGAAGCCGGTGTCGAGCGATTCGTGCACATGAGCTCCTGCTCGGTGTACGGCGCAGCCGGCGAGCGTCCGTCGAAGGAAGGCGACCCGGTCGGCGGTCTCACGGCCTACGCCAAGTGCAAGGTGCTCATCGAGGAGAGCGTCGCTCCGCTCGCCGACGACAACTTCTCCCCGACCTTCATGCGCAACGCGACGGCGTACGGGGCGTCGCCCCGCCAGCGCTTCGACCTCGTCGTCAACGACCTCGCGGCCAGCGCCTTCCTCACCACCGAGATCCGCATGGCGTCCGACGGCACCCCGTGGCGTCCGTTCGTGCACATCCTCGACATCTCCCACGCTGTGGCCTGCATCCTCGATGCGCCCCGTGACGTGATCCACAACGAGATCTTCAACGTCGGCAACGACCGTTCGAACTACCAGGTGAAGGAAGTCGCCGAGATCATCAGCGACCTGATCCCGGGCTGCACGCTGGTCTTCGGCGACTCGAGTGCCGACAAGCGCAACTACCGCGCCGACTTCACCAAGATCCACGAGCAGCTCCCCGGCTTCGAGTGCGCGTGGGACGTCGAGCGTGGCGCCAAGGAACTCCTCGACATCTTCGCGAAAATCGGGTTCAGCGAGGACCTGTACGAGTTCCGCGGCCACACCCGCATCAAGCAGATCAAGCACCTGCTGGGCACCCAGCAGATCGACGACGACTTCTTCTGGCTCTGAGCCGGGCGGACCGATCTCCATGAAGTTCACCGAACTCTCCGTCGCCGGCGCCTACAAGGTCGAGCTCGAACCCAACACCGACGACCGTGGCATCTTCGCCCGCGCGTGGTGCGCGACGGAACTGAAGGACCACGGCCTCGAGGGTCACATCGAACAGATGAACATCTCGACCAACGTGCACCGCGGCACCATCCGCGGCTTGCACGTGCAGGCGCCGCCGCACGGTGAGGCGAAGTTCTTCCGGTGCATCGCCGGGCGGAGCTTCCACGTCATCGTCGACGTCCGCCCCGACTCGCCGACCTACGGCCGCTGGGCCGGTGTCGAACTGGCCGCCGAGCGGTTCGACGCGTTGTACGTACCGCCGTTCTGCGCCAAGGGCTACCAGGCGCAGGAGGACGGCACTGCGGTGATGTACGGGGTCTCCTCGCCGTACACGCCGGGTGCCGAGAGTGGCCTGCGCTGGGACGACCCGGCGTTCGGCATCGAATGGCCGATCACCGACGGGGTGATCGTCTCGGACAAGGACAAGAGCTGGCCCGACTTCACGCTGGAGTCGGGAACGAAGGGAACCGCATCGTGATCATCGTCGACAAGGCACTGCAGGATCGTCAGGCCGCGGGTGACCCTGTGCGCGTCGGACTCGTCGGATCGGGGTTCGCCGGTCAGGGGTTCGTCGATCAGGTCACCGGACACACGCCCGGGATGGAGATCAGCGTCGTCGCCAACCGGACCCTCGACGGTGCCGCGCAGGCGTTCCGGCAGATCGGCATCGACGACGTGACGGTCGTGTCGACCGCGGCGGAACTCGATGCCGCCATGGCGGCGCACCGCCCGGCGATCACCGACGACCCGACGTTGGTCACCGGCGCCGAGCGCGTCGAGGCGGTCGTCGAGGCGACCGGTGAGATCGAGTTCGGCAGCCACACCGCCGTCGCGGCGATCGAGAACGGCAAGCACCTCGTGCTGCTCAACGCCGAGCTCGACTGCACCCTCGGACCGATCCTCAAGAAGAGGGCCGACGCCGCCGGTGTGGTGTTCACCGACGCCGACGGCGACCAGCCCGGTGTGCTGATGAACCTCGCCCGCGAGGCCGAGATGATGGGCTTCACCCCGGTCGTCTACGGCAACATCAAGTCGCTGCTCGACCATCGCCGCACCCCCGAGACCCAGAAGGCTTTCGCCGAGGGTGTGTTCCAGCGGCCGAAGCACATCACGAGCTTCGCCGACGGCACCAAGATCGCCGCGGAGATGGCGTGCGTCGCCAACGCCACCGGGTTCGGCGTCAGCGAGCGTGGCATGGAGGGGCCCGAGTGCAAGCGGGTCGAGGAGGCGGTCGGCCTGTTCGATGCCGAGAAGATGTACCTCGAGGGCACCGGCATCGTCGATTACATCCTGGGCGCCGAGCCGAGCTTCGGTGTGTTCCTCCTCGCCCACTCCGACTCGTGGCTCCACGAGCGCTACATGAAGATCTACAAGATGGGTGAGGGCCCGATCTACACGTTCTACCGGCCCTACCACCTGAGTCCGCTCGAGACGCCGCTGACCGTTGCCCGGGCCGTGCTGTTCAACGACGCGACGATCACCCCCAAGGGCGCACCGGTGACCGATGTGTCGGCCATCGCCAAGTTCGACCTGAAGGCCGGCGACACGCTCGACGGTGTGGGTGGGTTCAAGGCCTACGGCGTGATGGAGAACTCGCCGGTTGCCCGTGCCGAGGACCTCCTGCCGATGGGCCTGACCGACGGTTGTGTGCTCAAGCGCGACCTCGCCCAGGACACTCCGATCACCTTCGCCGACGTCGAGCTGCCGGCGGGTCGACTGTCCGACCAGCTCTGGCGGGAGCAGCTGGCCGCCTTCTAGGTCTGCTGCTCCACTCGGTCGCTGGGGAGAGACTCGATGGACATCGAACAGATCCGCTCGCTCACGCCGCTGGCACCGCTGCCGTCGCGGGTGTACTTCGTGTGCAAGGCCCTGGGGCGGTGGGCCGACGTTCTGCGAGGGGACGACCAGGTGCCGGTTGCGCTCGACGCCGAGCCCGACCGGGTCGTCACCCACGAGGACATGACGATCCTCCAGACGTACGTGAACCTCAAGCGGGCCGGCCTTGCCGTGCGGCTCGTCGAGCAGCCGAAGGTCGACGCGTTCAACGTCGTGAGCAGCCTCGACCTCCAGATCAGCCATCACACGAGCCAGTCGTTCATCGTTGCGTTCCGAGGCGACTGGGCTCGTCCCGAGCTCGCCGACCTCACGCTGACGATGAACGGCACCGTCGCCACCCGGCCGACCGAGTTCCCCATGCCCCACTGGCTGCAAACGGGGCTGTTGCCGCGTGACCCGGCTCGGGGTGACCGCCTCGAGCGGCTCGTCTTCAAGGGCGACGTCGTCAACCTCGACCCCCGGTTCGCGACCGATCGATTCCGCGACGACCTGGCGGCGCTCGGGGTCGAGTTCCTCATCCAGCCCTACGTGCACGAGACCAAGTCGAGCGGCTGGCACGACTACACCGACGTGGACGCAGTCCTCGCGATCCGGGCGATCCACCCGACCGAACTGTCGACCAAGCCGGCCAGCAAACTGATCAATGCCTGGGCGGCCGGTGTCCCGGCGATCCTGGGCAACGAGCCGGCGTTCCGCGAACTCCGTCGCGATCCGCTCGACTACGTCGAGATCGCGGCGCCCGAGGAGGCGATTGCCGCCGTTCGCCGCCTCAAGGAGCATCCGGGCGACTATCGGGCGATGGTCGACCACGGGACGGTCCGCGCCACCGACTACACCAACGAGCGGGTGGCCGAACGATGGCACACGTTCCTGTCCGGTCCGGCGGAGACGGCCTACCGGTCCTGGCTGACGACGACTCCGGCCCGCCGTGAGGCAGAGTTCGTGGTGCGTGTCGCCCGCCAGAAAATCAGCCTCTTCACCTTCAAACGACAGCAGTCGACCCGATGAGGGTTGGATGAGTCCGCTCGTTACCATCTGCCTCCCCACGTTCGAACGGGCCAAGTACCTCCGTCAGGCCATCGACTCCGCTCTGGCGCAGACGTACGGCAACTTCGTGCTCTCGATCGGCGACAACAGCCGCAACGACGAGACCGAGCAGGTCGTCAAGGAATACGACGACCCCCGCATCACCTATCGGCGGCACCCCGACAACCTCGGGCAGCAGGGCAACTGGCTGTGGCTCATCCACAACGCCGACACGCCGTACGTGGCGTCGCTGCACGACGACGACGTGTGGCAACCGGACTTCCTCGAGAAGACGGTCCCCGTCATCGACGCCGACCCCACCGTGTCGATGGTCTTCGCCGACTACGAGCTGATCGACGGTGACGACCGGTTGTTGGTCGACGAGACCGAGGCGCTCACCCGGCAGTCCCACCGAGACTCGTTGCCGGCCGGGCCGCTCGATCTCAGCCTGCCCGAGGCGCTGCGCCTCGTGGCTGTGTGGAACGCGCCGCAGCCCGCGTACTGTGCCGTGCTCCGTCGCGAGGCTGTGGTCGCCACGGAGTTCCCCGATGCGATCGACCCGGTGTACGACATCTGGCTGTCGTACCAGATCGCCCGCCGTGGCGAACGGTTCGCGTTCGTCCCGGGGCGGCTCACCCGATACCGCTGGCACCCGGGCAGCTCCACGACGACGGGCTGGTCCGCTCCGGAGGACGAGATCTTCTCCCGCATCATCTGCGAGAACAGCGATGCGGGCGAGGTCATCGGCGAGATCGAGGCCTACTGGGCGTCGATTCGTTGGGGGCGTGCCGTCCGCATGATGGCGTCGCCCGACACCCGCGTTCCTCGCGGATCGAGTTCCAGGCGGCCTCGCGTCACCTGCCACCGGCCAAGCGGGTCCTCAGCGCGCTGGCGGCGCAGTCCGACACGACGTGGTCGGCGCTCCGGCTCGTCCGCGTTGCCAGCCACAAGCTGACGGGGGAGCGGCGTTGACCGAGCCGATCGGCAGCAGCATCGACCTGGCGGTCGTCGTCTGTACGTACCGTCGCAACGAGCCGTTGCGACAATTGCTCGAGCGCCTCGACGAGGAGGCAGCGCGGTCCGGAGAACTGGTCCGCCTCGGCGTGGCCATCGTCGACGACAGCCCCAGCGGCGAAGCGCGTGCTGTCGCTGACCGGTACGGCGATCGTTTCGCACTGGGCGTGAGCTACACCAACACGGCGTCGGGCAACATCTCGACGGCACGCAACGCTGCGATCGACGGCGGCCTCGCGCTCGTCGGCGCGGACGGCTGGCTCGCCTTCATCGACGACGACTGCCTGCCGTGTGAGGGCTGGTTCGACGAGCTCGTCGCGATGCAGCGCCGCACCGGTGCGGAGCTCGTGACCGGGCCCGTGCACGATGTCGCCCCGGTGGGAGCGCCGGCCTGGCTCGTCGACCAGCCGTTCCTCAACATGATCACCGACTACGAGGACGGCATCGTGCCCCCGTACGGAACCACGGCCAACGTCCTCATCGAGGCGGCGTGGCTTCGCGACCACCCCGACGTCCGGTTCCGCCAGGAGTTGGGCAAGCTCGGCGGTGAGGACATGGTGTGGTTCGAGACGGCCCGGGCCGCCGGCATCGGTCACCGCTACGCCCTGCATGCGCCCGTGACCGAGCAGATCCCGCTCGACCGCACCAAGTTCCGCTACCAGCTGCGCAACAAGCTGTGGTTCGGCAACACGATGTACGTCACCAACCTCGAGGCCGGCACCTCACCGAACCGCCTGTTCCTCCGGGGAGCGAAGCAGTTCGCCGCATCACTGGCGCGTCCGATCGTGCGGGCCGCCCGCCGCGAACCGGCGCAGGTTCGATACGCCCTCGCCAGCGCGGCGATCGGCATCGGGCAGATGTCGGGCCGCTTCGGGGCCCGTCTCGATCATCACTGAGTGGGCCGATCCGCAAGCGTTCCGTTCGTTCGTTCGCCCACCTGAGAGCGCTCCCTGATACTTCGTCGGGCTGCTACTTCTCGCGAGCGTGGCGCCGATACGTTGACCAGCGGCCTCCCCCCGGCTGAACGACAGAAGGACTGCTGGTGAACGAACCCCTCCCCGTTTCCGTGCCCTACCACGGCCTCGAACGCCTCCCCGCCGACACCGATCCCGACAAGGTCGCCGACGTGCTTCGCCGCGACGGCGGGCTCGTCCTCGAAGGCCTGGTCTCGGCGGCCGCAGCGGCCGCCGTCGACGCTGAGCTCGCCCCCCACGTCGAGGCCCGCCACGCCGGCTTCGATGCGCAGTTCGACGACGTGTTCTACGGATCGAACACCAAGCGCATCCAGGGCCTCGCCTCGAAGAGCACATCGTTCGTGCACGAGATCCTGCTCAACCCGGTCCTGCTCGCCTTGGCCGACCGCATCCTGCTCGAGCACTGCGGCGACTACTGGATGAGCCAGGCCGAGACGATCTTCATCGGCCCCGGCAACCCCAGCCAGGAGTTGCACCGTGACGATCTCAACTGGTCCGACGCCGCTCGGCTCGGGATCGATCTGCAGATCTCGGTGCTGACCGCCGTCGGCGACTACGACGCCGAGGTCGGCGCGACGATGGTCATCCCTGGCAGCCACGACTGGCCGCTCGACCGACCCATCGACACGACGCTGGCTCGGCCCGTCGAGCTCGATCCCGGTGATGCCCTCGTGTACCTCGGTTCACTCGTGCACGGCGGCGGTCACAACCGAACCGTCGACCGGTGGCGCAAGGGGGTGTACTGCAGCTACCTGCTCGGCTGGTTGACCCCCGAGGAGGCGACGGCCCGTTCACTCACGCCCGAGATCGCGGCAGCGCTTCCGCAGCGGGCGCGCGAGCTGCTCGGGTGGTCGAGCCTGCGGGGCACGACGGCTGCCGACGGTGCCGCTGCGGCGCTCAAGTTGTGGCAGCTGGACGACGCCGATCTCGAGCGTCACCAGGGCCTCTTCACGCACAAGTAGGCGTCAACTGGCGATGCCGATCGTGTCGGTCTGTGACTGCTCGAGTCGTTGGAACACCTCGCGGGCGAGTTCGATGACGCGGTCGGCGGCGGGCGCCTGGGTTCGGTCGGCTCGCTGCGCCGCGAAGTGGACCCGCGGTGGCATGGGCGGCGAGAGCTCGCGGACGACGATGGCCGGATCGTTGGGATCGATCGCCAGGTAGGGCATGACGGCGAGCCCCATGCCGACCCGCACCATGGCCTGCACAGCGGCGTTGTCGTCGGTACGGAACGCATAGTCGGGCTTGATCTCCGAGCTCCAGAAGTACTGGTTGATGTTGCGCTGGCACGTGTCGTCGTCGATCTGCCCGATCAGCTGTCGGTGGGCGAGCTCGTCGCGTTCCATGGTCGGGGCATCGCCGTCGTCGACTGGGGCGATCACCACGTACGGGTCGCTGCCGAGCGGTGTGAGTACGAGGCGGTCGTCGTTGATGGGGGCGACGACGAAGGCGAGATCGACGGCACCGTCGATCAGCAGGTCGATCAGCTCCTCGTTCAGGTTCGACTCGGTGAGACGGACCTCGAGACCCGGACGCTCGGCCCGCATCCGACCGATGACCTCGGGGAGCACCTTCACGGTGATGCTCTGGAACGTGCCCACCGAGAGCCGTCCGCCCTCGCCGGCGAGCAGTTGGGCGAGCTCTTCCGATGCCGTGTCGAGATGCCCGAGGATCGACTGCGCGTGGCGCAGCATCACGTGACCGACGGGGGTGAGTTCGATCTGACGCGGCCCGCCCGGTCGGTCGAACAGCGGCTGGCCGATCGCCTTCTCGAAGGCGGCGATCTGTTGGCTGATGGCCGACTGGGTGAAGCCGAGACGTTCGGCTGCCCGCCCGAAGGACTGTTCGGCAGCGACCGCCTGGAGCGCGGCGAAGTGGCGGATGGCGAGATCATCGAGCACGGATGCCCTCCCGGAGGATGGGGTGAGTGTCATTAGCGTATCTGATGATAAGCATCTCTGTAAATCGTTGTTACTTATGGAGGGGCGTCCTTACACTGGAATTCAGACCGGTACAACCCCCCGCCGGAACGAAGAAGGACCACCTCGATGAACTACTCCAACGCTGAACTCAACCAACTCGCCTGGGCGATCGACTCCGACGGCGTCAACCGCCACGAGGAGGCCGCCGCAGCCGTCGCCGCCCAGGCCCGCGCTGCCGGCCTCGTCACCCCGCTCGTCGATGTCCTCGCCGACACCTCCGTGCCCGCCCCGGTGCGCGAGCGTGCGTTCGGGAAGGTCGTGAACGCCATCGTTCACGCCAGCGCCACCAGCCCCGAGTGGGCGTTGGCGAACTAGTACCACGCCGGGGGCGACCTCGATCCGGCCGGCGGCCCGCCCTTGTGTGAGGGGGCGGCGCCGCCGGCCGATCAGACGGACGACAGCAGCTCGGCCCGTTGGGCCTCGAGCGCTTCGAATCGCTCCGTCAGCAGCGGCGGCTCGGCCACTCCGATGTGCCCCAGGATCTGGCGCATCCGGTGGGCCAGGTCCTGGGACGCGAGGGCGTGCGCCCGGTTGCAGCGACGGACGCGGGGGTTGCGTCCCTGTGCGACGAGCTCGGCAATGACGTCGGTGTCGAGGTGGCTGCATGCCAGCGGCAGACTCGCGATGCCCTCGACCCCGCCGAACTCGGCGGTGAACATGTCGTCGGTGGGCAGATCTCCGGCGATGAGCGCTCCCGAGGCCAGCGTCTCGAAGAACCGGGTGCCGGTGCCCTTGGTGCTCCCGATGCGGGCCGGATCGTCGAAGCGGGCGAAGTTGCAGATCGACACCGCCGACTGCGACAGCATCATCGCCGTCACCTTCCGGTGGAGGTCGACGTCGTTCACGGCGCCTGCCGGCAGCGTGTCGTAGTGGTACCAGCCGTGGTGCTCGTCAGCCCACGCCTCGATGAGTCGGTGCTGGGCCGGGTGGCGGCGCCCGATCGTGAGGACGTCGAGGCGTGGCTCGGCCCGGAACGGCGTGGCGAGCACGTCGACGGCCTGCGCCATGACCTGCACCGCAACCCCCGACGCGTCCTGGAGCGCGCCAATGCCCTCTTCGAGCGTGCAGAACACGGCGTCGAAGTGCTGGAGGACCCGGGCATAGCTCTGCGGCCAGCGCCGGGCGTCGTTGGCCCACACCTCGACGAGGACGAGCACCTTGGTCGCCCTGCTCTCCAGCCAGTCGGGCTCGGTCACGTAGAGCTGGTCGAGATCGGTGGCGTCATGGGCGACCACGAACAACAGGTCGGTCGGCCCGAGGGTCGAGACCGGCGGGCGAACGGTCGACCGCCCCGGGAGCCGGCGGACCAGGTCGAGCCGCTTGCCCTTGCTCGCCAGTACCTGCTGGGAGTAGGTCGCCGGGTCGGCCAAGCGCAGTGTGGTCGCGCCGAAGGCCTCGGCGAACAGGTCGGTCAGGGCGAAGCCGTGTGCGTTCCACGGGCCGTGGCGGACGTCGCGAAAGGTGACCACTGCAGTGGAAGGGAGGGACATCGTCGTGACCGCCGAGCTCAGAGGGAGAGACCCGTGACGAAAGGTACCGGCACACCCTGAAATCGGTCAACGAAAGATGTCAGTACTCCGATGAACGGTGTGGTTCGGCGGCGCGCGTCGGCGTCCAACTCGCGACCGACTGCGGCACCGGCACCCCCGGTGCGAGGTCGGGTGCCGACACCGGCGAGCCACTCACCAGCTCGAGGGGGATGAAGCCGGCCCAGATCGGGAGGGTGAGGTCGTCGGCAGCGTCGTCGATCGTGTGGTCCGACACCTTGGCGGTCGCCTCGTCGAGCGGGAGCGCAAACACGCGGGTCGCTGCCAGCTCCTTGTCGGTGGGGCGACGCGCCTCGCCGACGCGGCCGGGCAGGAGGCGATCTGAGAGATGGAGGAGGGCGTCGAGCTTCTCCTCGGGGTCGTCGATCGGCACGGCGTTGCCCACGATGACGACCGACCGGTAGGCCATCGACGACTCGAACAACGAGCGAGCCACGACCATGCCGTCGAGATGGGTGACCGCCAGGCTCATGGCGGCACCGCCGGCTCCGGTCCGGATCATGCGGCTCGCTGCGGAGCCGTGCACCAGGACGCGGTCACCCTGACGCGCGTATGCCGTCGGGATGACGACCGGGGAGCCGTCGGCGGCGATCAGGCCGACGTGTGCGATCAGGCCGGCGTCGAGGATGGCGTCGATGGTGGCGCGGTCGTAACGGGCCTTGTCGGCGAGGCGTCGGACGCGGGCTCGGTCGCTCGGTGGGCCCGGCGGAAGGGTGGCATCCGGCATGGGCAGAGTCTGCCGGACCGGCGCTCGGCCGTGCCGGTCCGTTGGTCGATCCTCCGAGCTCGTCGGTACCATGGACGAGGTGACCGCCATCGCCCGACCGCGCCAGAGCGACGGCGAACTGCCGACCCTGGCGAAGTCGTGGGACCCGTTGGTCCGCCCGCTCGCCCTCGGGTGCTTCCTGCTCGCGCTGATCTACAACAGCGCGGCGCTCGGTGGCATCCCGGGAGTGGTGCTTCCCAATTCGCTGCCGCTGCTCATCGGCATCGCCTGCGTCGGGTTCGCCGTCATCCTCCCACGCGACCGTGCCGTGGTCGTTCCGCTCGGTGCGGTGGGCGTGCTGGCGATGGCCATCCTGTCGATCCTGTGGTCGCAGGACGAGGCGTCGTCGATCCTCTGGCTTCGGTCGCAGGGCGCGGTGACGCTGGGTATCACGGCGATGGTGATCGTCCTGCCGACGAGCAACACGATCAGCGTCCTCAAGGCCTATGTCCGCGTGGTCGTGGCGATCACGATGTTTGCCGTCACCGTCGAGCCGTTGGCCCGGATCCACATCGACCCCCTCGGCCAGGCACCGCCCCTCAAGGGCTGGCACGGCTACTTCGTGCACAAGAACATCATGGCGGCCTTCCTGGTGTTCGCCCTCGCCACCGTCCTGGCCTTCGACAAGAACAAGGTCTCCCGGTACCTGTCGCTCGCCTCGATCGCGTTCCTGTTCGTGGTCTCCGACTCGACCACGGGGCGCATGGCCGCCCTCGTGCTGGTGGCGGTCGACATCTGGTTCCTCACCAATCAGCGACTGTCGGGGCGGTCGTCGGCAGCGCTCGGCGCGGCGACCGGCGCACTCGTCGCAATGGTCGGCGTTGCGATCGGCGCCTCCCTCAATGCCATCGCCGACGCGGCGGGCAAGGACCTCACGTTCACCGGCCGCACCAAGATCTGGTCGGCGAGCTGGAACGCGTTCCTTCGCGACCCGATCATCGGCCACGGTGTCAACGGCCTGTTCGGCACACCCCGCACGGTCGAGACGGCGTCGGTCTTGCGGGAGATCGGCTTCCAGGCCGGCCACCCGCACAACGGCCTGCTCGACGTCGCGGTCCAGTTCGGTGCCGTGGGCATCGTGCTCGTGATCGGCGTCGTCGTCTCGATCTTCCGGTCGTCAGTGAAACTGCAGCGGCGATCCCCCGAGGTTGCGGGCTGGGCCCTCTCCGCGATCTCCGCGATCGTGATCATGTCGGTCGGCGAGTCGGTCTTCCTCGGCTCGTCGATCGCCACGATGATCCTCCTGCGAACCGTCATCCTCCGTGAGGCAACCGCACCGCAACGCGGTGTGGAGACCTCATCGGTCCGGCGACACCGGTGAGGCCGACGCCAGCACGCCGAACACCCACAGCGCCGGGCCGTGGGACTGGTACACGGTGAACTCGTTCATCGGCCCGACGTCGGCCAGGTCGTACCAGCTCTGCAGGTAGGGCACGGCGTAGGGGTCACCGGTCACACCGGCGGGGTTGAGTCGGTACTGGATCACCCACTCGGTGTCGCCGCCGAGCTGGTGGTTGCCGTACACCGGCGTGCCCGGCCAGACCGGGAGTTGCCCCGTGTTCACATCGACGATGAGCGGGTGTCGTGCCGGGTTGGCGCCGAGCCCCGTGACGTAGGAGACGTCGAGCGGATTGCCGCCGAGGGTCACCGATGCGCATCGCTGGGCGGCGGCCAGGAATCGGGGATCGCGGTCGATGACGTACACGCGGAGGAGCGTCATGGCGTGAGGAACACCGCCGACGCCGAGCCCCCACACCAACGGCACGTCGGGGTCCTCGAGGCACCAGCCGAAGAGGGTCGAGTCGGAGGCGTCCGCCGACCGGGTGGCCGCCTGCCGGAAGCTCTCCTCGATGTTGGCCACCACGGCGGGGTCGGTGAGCTGACGGTCGACCCAGAGGTAGTTCCATCCGGAGTCGCAGATCTCGTTGGCGTTGCAGCCGAGGACACCGGTCGGTCCGGCGGCGAACGGCGTTGTGTCGAGGAACACCTGGTTCCAGGTGGCGTCGCCCGTGAGCCCCAGCATCGACGCTGCGGCGACCGCTCGCTGGTAGTTGATCTTGTCGGCGTACTTCGACGGCACGTCCTGGGCCTCGGCCCACGTCATCGCCCGGGTCGCGGAGTCGGCGTACCGCGTCGAACGCTCCGGGTCGATCGTCCGGAGGGCGACGGCGGCGTCGGCCGCCGCCGAGGCGTACATGTAGGTCGTCCAGGCGTCGGGCGCGTACACGTAACGCGCCAGGTCGTCCTTCCACGACGGCGTCCCGAAGTCGGGGAACCGGGCGCTCTCGACACCCCCACGCGCCGCGCCGTCGGCCCGCTGGAGGCGAGCGAACAGGTCGAGCGTCCAGAACGCCTCGTCGAGCACGTCGGGGACGGCGTCGCCCGACTCGGGGATGTTGAGGTCGAGCGACGCGAACCGGTCGGGGGCGACACGCACGAGGTCGAGCACTTCGCGGACCATCCAGAGGTGTTGGCTGCGCCGGTCCCAGTCGCCGGCATCGAAGTGCCCACCCCATGCGCCATCGACGACCTCATCGGTCGCGCCGGCGACGAGCTGCTCGAACAGCTTGTCGTCGGTGAGATCAGCGGCTTCGAGCGAAGTCAGTGTGCTCTGGTGGACGACGAGGCCGTCGTCGGGATGATCGGGTCGAGGTCGATCGATCGACGTCGTCGGTTCCCCGAGGGCGATGCCACTCCGCTGGTGGTAGAGACCTCGGGCGATGCTCGTCGCGGCCCGGAGCCAGGTGGAGTCCTCGTCGATGGAGAGCGACTCCGAGCATCCGATGGTCTCGACGCACACCCGGTAGCGGCCCGGCGCGCTGACTGAGGAGAAGTCGAGGGCCCACACGTCGAGGCCGGTGAGGTCGCCGCGGCCGATCTCCCCGTCCGGACCGGTCTCCCGCTTGGTCGCGACCCCGTCGAACACGCTCGTGTCGTCGGCCGTGTCGACCACGTGGAACGACGGCGGCGTCGTGAACGACCGGTCGCCGAGCGGCGCCGTCAGGTATGCCTGCTTCGCGACATCGCCGGGCCGGAATCCCACCTGGTTGGCGTGCACCGCGGGGCTCCGTGACGAGCGGTCGTCGATCGTGAACGTCGACGTGCCCCCGAGGGGCGACGTGAGCTCGTACTCCGTGCCGATGGTCAGCGGCTTCGAGAGCGTGAGCGCGATGCGATGACGAACGGGGAACGACGTGTCCTGCCCGTCGTCCCCACTGTGGCCCGTGTCGAGTGGGCGAGTCGTTCGTTCGATGTCGGCGATGGCGGGCGCGGCGCCGGAGGCCGCGTCGAGCTCCCACCCGGCGTCGAGATCCTCGGCGTCGACGTCGGGCCCGACCAGCTCGTCGCCTTCCTTCTCGAGCCCCCGCCGGATGCGTCCGACCTCCACGTCGACCGTGAGGGTCGTGGGGCTGCTCAGCCCGATCAGCGTGGGTGTCGGAGTGTCGCTCGTCGCTGCCTTCGCCGCGAGGTCGACATCGAGACCGGCGACGACGACCTCGGGGTCGGCGTCGTCCGCACCCGAACGGAAGCGGGCGAACACCTCCTGGTAGCCGCCGTCGGTGTCGAGTCGCACCTCGTCGGACACCGGCTCCCAGTCGGTCGTGGTGAAGCTCGGGTCGACACCCACCTGCATCTCGGTTGCGTCGGCGGGCGCGGTCACGGCGACGGTCATCCGTGCCCCGGTCGGCGTCGACGTCACCGACAGATCGAGCGCCGCCTCCCCGGCGAACTTCGGCGCCGGCTGGGGGGAGCGTTCGTTCCTCGGTGAGTTGGCATCACCGGCGTTCCCGTCGTCCGACGAGCACGCCGACAGCAGGGCCAGCGTGGTGATGGCGACAGCAGTGAACGCTCGGCCGGGCACCGCCCGGCGGCTCGACGCAGTGGGGGCGGTGCGGATTCGCATCATCTGTCCTGAAGTGTGGAGGGCTGGTGGACCGGCAACGGCCCGACATAGGGAGGGGGCGGTTGAGGATCGGCCCATGAATCGGGGGACGGCTCGCTCGGCGGTGCATCCAGCGTGGCGTTGTGGCGCTGCTGGTAGTGGCGCAGGGCCACCCAGCCGGCGATCGTCAGGAACGCCTCGCCGACGATGGTGCCGATGACGGCGCCCTTCCACGGCTCCCCGGCGGGCATGAGGGGGATCATCGTGATGTACAGCGTGAGGCTGACGACTGCGCCGGCGGCATAGATCCCGAAGCGGACGCCGAGCTTGCCGAGTCCGAGCAGACCGTTGGACGGTGCGTTGCTCACCGCCGTCAGTGGGAGGAACGGGAGGAGCCACGGCACGATCGCCTCGGCCTTGGCGAAGTCGTCCCCGAGGATGACGCTGATGAGCGGGGTGCAGATGAAGATGCCGACGCCGATGACGAGGCTGATGCCGAGTGCCAGGACCGAGTAGCGGAAGGCACGCCGGGTGTGCTCGTTGCGTTCGTTCTCGTTGTGGGGCAGGAAACGCTGGAACGCCGCACCTTCGAGCGCCCGCAGGGGCATCAAGCCCATCGCGACGACGCGGAACGCAGCGGCGTAGAGGCCGGCTTCGGCGTGGTATCCGTAACTGTTGAGCACGGTCTTGTCGCCGTCCTGCTGGAGCACGCCGACGGCGATCGGCAGCGAGAACTGCGCGGTGAGCTTCGTGGTCGACGCGTCGGGCCGGCGCAAGACGAACGGGATGCCGTGTCGGGGGAGGATCGTCGTGATCAGCACCGCGAGGTACACGAGGAAGCCGATGCTGTAGCCGCCCGCCAGGTAGCCGATCGCGTGGCTGGCGGCGTCGCGAGCCTCCGCTGCCGTTGCCCCCGGGTCGACGCTGAGGCGGCCGGCGGTGAAGAGCGTGAGCACGGTCGTGACCCTGATGGCGAGGACCACCATGCGCAGCCGGGTCGCGATCGCGAAGCCCTTCTCGGCCTGCACCATCGCGAACAGCACCTGGTTGACGCCGTTGGCGACGAGTTCGGCGAACATCACCGCCGTCACCGTTACGACGAGCGTGCCTCCGATCGTCGCCGCGCCGACGAGGGTCCCGATCGCCAGACCGACGAGCCCGAGGGTGAGCGACATCAGCGTGACCTTGCGGGCGACGGTGGCGATGTCGTCCCCTTCGCGGAGGCGTCGCTGGAGGACGCAGAGGCAGATGCCCGACCACGTGAGGCCGCCGATCGGGCCGACGATGCCGTAGAGCCCGGCGTAGCGTCCGTACCCGGCGTCGCCCAGGCTCCGGCCGAGGAGGGTGAACGTCGCCGTCATCACGATCAGCTGCGACACGTCGTGCAGCGCGCCCCACGCCGTGTCGTTGGCGAGCCCGCCCTTCCGGAAGTGGCGTTTGATGCCGGTGTCCTCCGCCGGCGGTGCCCCGGGCTCGAGGAGTTCGTACTCCTGGAAGCCGGTCACGGGCGCGCCGGGAGGTGATCGGGAAGAATGCGGATCGTGGTAGGCGTGACGTCTCGGGGGAAGGGCATGAGATCTCTTGTGCGGGGCCACAAGTGCGGCGTGCGAAGGTTCAGGGTAACGAGACGAGCCCGAGAGTGGAACCCGGAGTTGTCGAAAATGACTGAGATGTTGCGAGAGAGCAGGAACGAGCGGATCACGCATGCATGACGATCGATCGATCATCGAAGGACGCCTTCGCCGGCTGGCGTTCGAGCGCCTCAATCCTGCCATCCACGGTGCCCGGGTCCCGCTCACCGTCACCGCCTGGGAGGTCCCCGGCGAGCCGGTGACCGCTGCGGTGGCCGCGACACAGCAGTACGAACCGTTCGCGATCGGTTCGATGTTCGGTCGGCCGTGGGGCACGACATGGTTCCGGATGTCGGGCGCCGTCCCCGAGGACTGGGCTGGTCGCGCCGTCGATGCCGTCATCGACCTGGGGTTCGGGCACAGCCCGGGGTTCCAGAGCGAGGGCCTGCTCTGGGAGGTCGCCGACGATGGGTCGTGGGCGCCGGTGCGGGGCCTCCATCCCCTCAACCGCGACGTGTTCGTGAGCTCGGCGGCGACCGGTGGGGAAGCGGTGCAGTACGTGGTCGAGGCGGCCTCCAACCCCGCCATCGCGCGACACGGGTCCCGATCCCAACAGCGACCTGCTGACCGCCGCGACCGGTCCGATCTACGGCCTGTCCCGGGCCGAGCTCGTGGTGGTCAACACCGACGTCGTTGCGCTCATCGAGGACATTCGCGCCCTCAACGGGCTCATGTCGGAGCTCCCGCTCGACCAGCCGCGACGCCACGAGATCCTCCGCGCCATCGAAGCGATGATGGACCGACTCCTCCCCGACGACATTCCCGGCACCGCTGCAGCGGCACGAGCCGAGTTGGCGGGGGTCCTCTCTCAGCCGGCGTCGGCGTCGGCCCACCGGATCTCCGCGATCGGGCACGCCCACATCGACTCCGCCTGGCTCTGGCCGATCCGCGAGACCATCCGCAAGTGCGCCCGCACGTTCTCGAACGTGCTCGCCCTCATGGACCGCTACCCCGACTTCCGGTTCGGGTGCTCCCAGGCCGTCCAGTACGAGTGGATGCGCGAGCACTACCCCTCGGTGTTCGAAGGCATCGCGCGGCGGTCGTGGCGGACGGGCGGTGGGTCCCCATCGGCGGCATGTGGGTCGAGGCCGACACCAATCTCGCCGGCGGTGAAGCCCTGATCCGGCAGATCACCCACGGCCAGCGCTACTTCGAGGAGCACTTCGGCGTCACGTGCACCGAGGTGTGGATCCCCGACGTGTTCGGCTACCCCGCGAGCCTTCCTCAGATCATGCAGGTCTGTGGCCTCGATCGGTTCCTCACCCAGAAGCTGTCATGGAACAAGACGAACCGGTTCCCCCACCACAGCTTCTGGTGGGAGGGCATCGACGGATCCACGGTCTTCACCCACTTCCCGCCCGTCGAGACGTACAACGCCAACTTCCAGGGCAACGAGCTCGCGGACGCCGTGCGGACGTTCACCGACAAGGGCCGCGCCACGTGGTCGCTGATGCCGTTCGGTCACGGCGACGGCGGTGGCGGCCCCACGGCGCAGATGATGGAGCAGTACCTGCGGGTGCGCGACCTCGAAGGCTCGCCCCGCGTCGAGATCGAGTCGCCCGAGGCGTTCTTCGATGCGGCGATCGCCGAGTACCCCGACGCGCCCCGTTGGGTCGGCGAGCTCTACTTCGAGATGCACCGCGGCACGTTCACGTCGCAGGCGAAGACCAAGGCCGGCAACCGGCGGTGTGAGCTGCTCCTCCGCGAGGCCGAGATCTGGTGCGCTGCGGCGTACGGCGGCGGGTCTGCCTACCCCGCGGTCGACCTCGACCGCCTGTGGAAGACCGTGCTCCTGCACCAGTTCCACGACATCCTTCCCGGTTCCTCGATCGGCTGGGTGCACCGCGAGGCAGAGGTCGCCTACGGGCAGGTGACCGACGAGTTGATCTCGATCACCGACCGTGCTGCCGCGGCGCTGGCCGGCGATCGCACGTCGCTCGCCAATCCGGCTCCCCACCCCGTCGACGGGGTGGTCGTCGTCGACGCTCCCTCGCTGGTCGGCGACCCGGCCTGCCAGGTCCTCGGCGACGGACGCGTCGCAGCGGTGGTGTCGTTGCCGGCGCTCGCCGTTACGATCGCCGACCCGCTCGACCTTGCTCACCCGCCGGTGCAGGTGTCGGCGACGACCCTCGACAACGGTCTGCTCCGCGTCACGCTCGACGAGCAGGGGCTCATCGTGTCGATCATCGATGTGGAGGAGGGTCGCGAGATCGTCGCTCCGGGCACCCGCGCGAACCTGCTCCAGCTCCACCAGGACCTGCCCAACGAGTACGACGCGTGGGACATCGAGGAGTTCTACCGGAAGCAGGTCGTCGACCTCGACGCCGTCGACACCGTCGAGGTACTCGACCGTGGTCCGCTGATCGGCCGGGTCCAGGTCACGCGGACGTTCCGTTCGTCGAGCGTGACGCAGGTCCTCGAGCTCCGCCTGGATCCCGCCGACTCGACGTGGTCTGCGATGTCGACTGGCACGAGCACGAGCAGATGCTCAAGGTCGCGTTCCCCGTCGACGTCCACGCCGACGAGGTGACGCGTGAGATCCAGTTCGGCCATCTCCGCAGCCCGATCCACACGAACACGAGCTGGGACGTGGCGCGGTTCGAGGTGTGCGCCCACCGCTGGATCGACGTCGCCGAGCCGGGCTACGGCATCGCCCTCCTCAACGACTGCAAGTACGGCCACGACATCACGCGCACTCGCTCGGAGGGCCCCGACGGCGAGGTGCCGACCACCACCTTGCGGCTGACACTGCTGCGCGGGGCCCGCTACCCCGATCCCGAACAGGACCAGGGCCGACACCGCTTCACCTACTCACTGCTCCCGCACGCCGGGAGCCTGTCGGAGGCGGGCGTCGTCGCAGCGGGGTACCGGCTCAACTGTCCGGTGCGCGTGGTCGAACCGCTCCGGGCCGACGAGCGGTCCGGACGACTGGTCGGCGACGGTGCGAGCGTTGTGACGAGTGACCATCCCGGTGTGGTCGTGGAGACCGTGAAGGCGGCCGACGACGGCGGAGGTGACCTCATCGTCAGGTGCTACGAGGCCTGGGGTGGACGAGCGCGTGCCCAACTCGGGTTCGGCTTCGACGTCGCGGACGTCGCGGTGGTCGACGCCAGGGAGCGGCCGGGGCGCGCGGCCTCCCCGCTGGTGAGGAGCGGACCGGCGGTGGAGATCGTGGTGCGCCCGTTCCAGATCCTCACGCTGCGGGTGACACCGCGCTGAATGTTCTCAATTCCTCTCGTCGGCGTGTCGATTCCCATTGGAGTCGTCCCCCACGATCATCGGGGCCGCGCACGAGGAGTTCCGCCGTTGCTCACTTGCCCCGTCTGTCACCGTCCCGGTAACGACCTCACTGTCGAGTGCCCCACCTGTCGTGTGGCCATGATCCCCGCCACACCCCAGTACGCCGCCGCGCCGACCTACGCGCCTCTCGCCGGTCCGTCGTACGGGGCACCCGCTGGTCCGCCTGCTGGTCCGTCGTACCAGACGCACGGCGCGCGCCGCCCTACGCCGCGCCGTTCCCGACCCCGGGTGCTCCCATGCCAGGGCCGTTCGACCCGATCGCGCCCGCCTGGGATCGCGCCGGCGCAACCCGGTCTCCGGACCGCGACCGATCCGCAGACGTCGCCGGTGGTTGTGGTGGTGGCGATCGTCGTCGGGGTGCTGCTCGTTGGGGCGGTGGGGTGGTTCACCCTCGGTAGCGACCGCCGCGACGAGGTTCGCGCCAACGGTCCGGCGACGACGTTGACGCCGGTGGCCCGACCGGCGATCCCGGCTGCTGGTCAGACCCGTGCGACCGGCGACGGGTGGGTGACCTATCGGACGCCCGACGGCAGCTGGCTCGTCGACCTTGCGGTCGTTCCGTCGGCGCCGGGCCCGCTGCCCTCGAATCCGACGATCCAGATCTCCTACGGCAAGACCGATTTCGGGCGCGTCGGGTTCGGGTGGAGCGCCGGCCAGGTCGCTCCGGGCACCGACGAGACCGCGCTGCTCGTCGAGATCATGAAGGGCATCGCGCTCAGCCGTGGTGCCACGGGCATCGAGCCGACCGTCCTGCCGACGGACCGCGGCAACGTCGTGACGGCGAGGCTCCGGCTCGACAGCGGTTCGGCGCTGTTCGTGTTGCGTTCGGTCGATCGCCGGCCGCTCGTCGCCATGGTCATCGCCGACCTGGGAGAGCCCGATCCCGCGATTGCCAACCGGATGCTCGATTCGTTCCGTCCCGTCTGACGGTCGCGGGCTCCCCGCTGTGCAAGGGTGATGGCCATGGCCGCACCGGCAGCCCGCTCCGCTCCCGGCTGGACCCACCCCACCGACCTCGGGGGTGCGGTCGCGCTCGCAGCGTTCTGCATCGTTGTCGGCCGCAAGCAGCCCCTCACGTTTCCCGGCGCCCGCCCAGCGGATCTGGCGCAGGCCGTGATCATCGCCGTGGCCTGCCTCGGGCTGGCCCTCCGTCGCTCGATGCCGTCGGTGTCGGTGTTGATCGGCAGTGCCGGCGTCGCGTTGTACCTCGGCTGCAGCTACACCGGTGGCCCGGTCCTCCTGGTGCCGCTCGTCGGCATGTTCTTTGCCGGATACCACCTGACCCGCGCTCGGGTCTGGCAACTCGCCGGAGCCTTCGCCGTGTTCCTGGCGGTCGCGGTGGTGACCACCGACGCCCCGGCGGCGCAAGTGTGGGTCTGGCTGCTCGCATGGCCCCCGATTGCCGCGGCGCTGGGCCTCGCCGGAGCAGCGCGGCGACGCCACGAGCTCGATCTCGCGGAACGTGACGAGGAGGAGGATCGGCGCCAACACGCCGAGGCCCGCCGGCAGCTCGCCGAGGCGCGGCTCCAGACGGCGCGGGACCTCCACGACGTCATCGGACACTCGCTGGCCAGCATCACGATCCTCGCCGGCGCCGGTTCACGGCGGGTCGAAACCGACCCGGCCGTGGCGAAGGAGGTGCTGGACGAGATTCGCGCCGTCAGCGCGACTGCACTGTCCGACGTCCGACGTCCGACGGGCGCTCGACGCGCTCAACGACCCGGCTCAGGCGTTCCTCGGCGACGACGGTGCCGACCTCGCCCACCTGATCGAACGGCTCCGTCGCGTGGGCCTCGTCGTGGACGACCGGATCGAGGTCGACCCGGCCTCGCTCGACCCGGCCGTGGCGACGGCGCTCCACCGCATCGCGCAGGAGTCGTTGACCAACGTGATGCGGCATTCGGGCTCGCTCCACGCGTCGATCGCCGTCCAGCAGTCCCACGGGGGCGTGCTCATGACCGTGTCCGACGAGGGGAACGGCGCGGCCGATCTGCAGGAGGGCCGCGGCATCCAGGGCATGCGGCGGCGGGCCGAGGAGCTGGGCGGTCGGCTCTCGATCGTGGGGAGCGGCCCCGGCGAGACGGGGCGGTCGGGGCTCAGCGTTGTGGTGTGGGTGCCCGTCCGTGTGGCGGTGGAGCCGTGACGCGCACCGAACCGATCACCGTCGGTGTGGCCGACGACCAGGCGTTGATCCGTCGCGGCATCCGGCTGTTGGTCGAGAACGAGCCGGACCTCGTGGTGGTCGGCGAGGCAGCGAACGGCCTCGAGGCCATCGAGTTGGTGCGCCGTCACCACCCCGATGTGATGCTGATCGACGTCCACATGCCCGAGATGGACGGGCTGGAAGCGACCGAGTTGATCGCCACCGACCCCGAGCTCGCTGCGACCGGGGTGATCGTCCTCACCACGTTCGAGCTCGACGAGTACGTGGACCGCGCGCTCCACGGCGGGGCGTCGGGCTTCCTCCTGAAGGACACCGAGCCCGACCTCATCATCCAGGCCATCCGGCTGGTGGCCAACGGTGAGGCACTGATCGATCCCGCCGTCACGAAGGCGATGATCGCCCGATTCTCCGAGGCGAGCGCGTCATCGACCGAGGTCGCGCCGGGACCGATCGACGAGTCGCTCGCGGTGCTCACGACCCGTGAGCGAGGTCCTGCAGCTGGTGGCGGCGGGGTTGTCCAACGCTGAGATCGCCGAGTCGCTGTTCATCTCGGTGGCGACGGCGCGCACCCATGTCGGGCGGATGCTCATGAAGCTCGGCGCCCACGATCGCGCCCAGCTCGTTGTCATCGCGTTCCAGACCGGCCTCGTCGCTCCCGGCGGGCACCCGCGTACCCACTGACGAAAGGCCGCACCCATGAGACCACTTCGATACTCGATCAACGTCACCCTCGACGGCTGTTGCCATCACGAAGCAGGGCTCGCTCCGGACGAGGAATCGATGAGCTACTGGACCGCCGAGATGGAGCGAGCCGATGCTCTGCTCTTCGGCCGAGTGACGTACGAGATGATGGAGTCGGCGTGGCGCAAGCCGACGACCGGTGCCTGGCCCGACTGGATGGATGAGACGCAGGTTCCGTTCGCCGACGGCATCGACCGGGCGAAGAAGTACGTCGTGTCGAGCACCCTGAGCGGGGTCGACTGGAATGCGGAGCTGGTGCGAGGCGACCTGGGACCAGCGGTTCAACGGCTCAAGGAGGAACCGGGGGACGGCCTGTGGGTGGGTGGCGTGACGCTCCCCACGGCGTTGGCAGCACTCGGGCTGATCGACGAGTACGAGTTCATCGTGCAGCCGGTGCTCGCCGGACACGGGCCGACGCTGCTCGCCGGCCTGAGCGAACGTGTGCAGCTCGAGCTCATCGACCGCCACGAGTTCGGGTCGGGGGCGGTCGCCCTGCGATACCGACCCACGCGAGCGACGTAGCACCCGAGAGGCCGGCCCGGGCCGACCTGAGTCCGACGTTCATCGGCCGATCTGGGCCGGCGCCGGCGCGTTGTCGGGCTCACCACAGCACCGCCGCGGGGGGACAACCCCCGTCGCGTACGTCAGCTGACGTACGCGTTCTCCGACGATCATCCTTGTGGACGATGTCGCTGTCGGGGGAGGCGTCGATACTGGTCACCATGACCAGCACCACCTTCCCCCCAGCCGCACCCGCGGGCACCGCCGTTGCCCGGGCCGTCAATGCCGTCAAGCACTACGGCGAGGGCGACACCGTCGTGAAGGCGCTCGACGGTGTGACCGTCGAGTTCGACCGCTCGCGCTTCACGGCGATCATGGGCCCGTCGGGCTCGGGCAAGTCGACGCTCATGCACTGCGTCGCCGGCCTCGACACGCTCACGTCGGGGCAGGCCCTGATCGGCGACGTCGATCTCGGCACCCTCGCCGACAAGGACCTCACGATCCTCCGCCGTGAGCAGATCGGGTTCATCTTCCAGGCGTTCAACCTGATCCCCACGATCACGGCGCTCGAGAACATCGTCCTGCCGCTCCGGTTGGGCGGGAAGACCGCCGACCAGGACTGGCTCGACTCCGTCGTCGACACCGTCGGGCTGCGCGACCGCCTCTCGCACCGACCTTCCGAGCTCTCTGGTGGTCAGCAGCAGCGTGTGGCCGTCGCCCGTGCATTGGTCAGTCGTCCCCAGATCGTCTTCGCCGACGAGCCCACGGGCAATCTCGACTCGCGCTCGGGCGCGGAGGTGCTGTCGTTCATGCGCCGCAGCGTCGACGAGTTCGGCCAGAGCATCGCCATGGTCACCCACGACCCGGTCGCAGCGTCGTACGCCCACCGGGTGCTGTTCCTCGCCGACGGCAAGGTCGTCGGTCATCTCGACGACCCGACCGCGACGTCGGTGCTCGACGTCATGCGCGGACTGGGCGACTGATCGTGATCAAGCTCTCACTCCAGAACACCTGGGCGCACAAACGGCGGCTCGTCGGCACCTTCCTCGCGGTGCTGATCGGCGTCAGCTTCCTGTCGGGCACGCTCGTCCTCGGCGACACGCTCCGGGACAACTTCGACAAGCTGTTCAAGGCCGGGTACGCCGGCATCGATGTCGTTGTTCGCCCTGAGCGTCCGGCCGATGGCAGTGACGACGACACCGGCTTCAGCGCCAAGACGATCGACGCATCGTTGGCCGACACGATCCGCGACATCGACGGAGTCCGTGCGGTCGCCGCCCAGACCACGGGCTTCGCCCAGGTCATCGGGGCCGACGGCGAGCGCATCGGTGGCAGCGGCCCGCCGACGTTGGCCGCCAACTGGGACCCCGACGACGGCCTCAACCCGTACAACCTCGTCGAGGGTCGCGCCCCCGACGGTCCCGAAGAGGTCATCCTCGACGACGAGACGGTCGAGACGGGCAAGCTGAAGTTGAACGGCACTGCGACGCTGCTCATGCCGACGCCCCTCGAGGTGACGATCGTCGGCATCGCCGAGTTCGGTGACGGGTCGAGCAAGGTCGGCGTCACGTACGCGTTCTTCTCCGAATCGGGCACCGCAGCGCACCTCACCCGTGAACCGGGACAGGTCAACCAGATCGCCGTGGCAGCGGAGCGGGGTGTCACCGAGGAAGAGTTGCTGAAGCGGATCGAGCCGGTCATCGGTTCGGGCAACGAGGCGCTCACGGGTACGGCCGCGGCCGACGAGGCCGTCTCCGACATCAACGCCGACTTCCTCGGATTCATCACCACCTTCCTCGTGGTGTTCGCCGGGATCGCGCTGTTCGTGGCGACGTTCAGCATCTACAACACCTTCTCGATCATCGTCGCCCAACGGAGCCGGGAGTCGGCCCTCATGCGCGCCATCGGTGCGACTCGGGGCCAGGTGCTGCAGTCCACGATGGTCGAGGCGCTGGTGATCGGTGTGCTCGCGTCCGTCGTCGGCCTGTTCGGTGGCATCGGCGTTGCTGCGCTGCTGAAGGCAGCGTTCGACGCGTTCGGTCTGGCGTTGCCGGCCGGCGGCCTCACCATCAAGACGTCCGGCATCGTGATCGCCATCGTCGTCGGGGTGGTCGTCACCCTGGGCGCAGCGATCGTCCCGGCTCGTCGGGGCAGCCGTGTGCGGCCGATCGAGGCACTGCGGGCGTCGGCGCTCGAATCCGAGGTGCCCCGCACCCGGCGCACGGTCATCGGCGTGGTGCTCGCCATCGTGGGCGTCGGCGTGCTGCTGTGGTCGGTGCTGGCCGAGCCCGACAACATGATCAACTACGCCGGCCCGGCTGCGTTCGTGATCCTCGTCGCGATGCTGGTGCTCGGTCCGGTGGTCGCCCGGCCCGTGGCCGGCCTGTTGGGGGCGCCGATCGCCAAGGCCGGCGGCATCACCGGCGAGCTGTCGCGGGACAACGCCATCCGCAATCCGCGACGCACGGCCTCGACGGCAGCGGCCCTGCTCGTCGGTGTGGCCATCGTGGTCCTCTTCAGCGTGTTCATCGCGTCGCTGAAGAGCCTCATCACCGACTCGGTCGAGCGGACGTTCGGCGGCGATCTCGTCGTCGCCAACGCCGGGTTCGGCATCCCGACCTTGCCGCCGGAGCTGGCTGGCCAGATCGCCGGCATCGACGGTGTGAAGTCGGCCATCGGCTACGGCGTCGCCCAGGTCGGCGTCGATGGCGAGGACCCCGACTTCTACGGTGCGGTCGACGTGCCCGAACTCGCCAAGGTCCTCGACCTCGACATCGTCGAAGGGTCGGCCGCGGACTTCGGAGATCAGGACGTCGGCATCAGCGAGGAGACTGCAAAGGACAACCGGCTGTCGGTGGGCGACTCCCTCGATCTGTCCTTCGCCGACGGCACGAAGGAGCAGGGCACCGTGGCCATGGTGTACCGCAACGCGGACATCGTCGGCAGCTACCTGTTCTCGAGGGCGGGCACCACACCCCACGAGACCATCAAGGCCGACGCCGTGGTCTTCGTGACGCTCGACGAGGGGGCGTCGGCAGCGCAGGCCCGCAAGGACATCAAGCAGTTCACCGATCCGATCGGCAAGCCCAAGATCCAGGACAAGCAGGAGTACACCGACTCGGTCGCGGCCAACCTCGATGCCCTCCTCGGCATCATCATCGTGATGCTCGCCCTGGCGATCATCATCGCCGCCATGGGCATCGCCAACACGATCGCGCTGTCGGTGCACGAACGTACCCGGGAGCTGGGGCTCCTCCGTGCCGTGGGCACGACTCGCACGCAGCTGCGGCGGATGGTTCGCTGGGAGGCCGTCATCGTGTCGACGTTCGGCACGATCGGCGGTGTCGGGCTGGGCATCGGCCTGGGGTGGGCGCTGACGCGGGCCGTCCTCGCCGATTCGGCGTCATCACCGTTCGCACTGCCGGTCTCGACGCTCGTGATCATCCTGATCGCCGGGCTCGTGATCGGCGTGCTCGCGGCCTGGAGGCCCTCCTATCGTGCGGCCAAGATGGACGTGCTCGAGGCCGTCTCCGAGGCCTGATCGGCGGAGAGCTGAGCCGCTTCGAATTCGAGTGACGAGGGGCCGTCCTGCGGGGCGGCCCCGGTCGCGCTCGAACCCCTCGGCGTGCCGACGGCGACCGTCTTGGCGAAGTAGAGCTCGAGGACGCGGTCGACCAGGGCCGGGGTGAGGCGGACGGCAGCGTTCTCGTATCGGCAGATCGCGACGGCGAGTTTGCACACCACGCCGGGGAGGTACGCGCGGAGCTCGCCGTCGCCTTGGGCGCGGGCGGCGCTGCGGAGTCGGGCAGCGGCGTCCTCGGTGACCTCGATCTGCTTCGCCTGCGCCACGCGGGCCAACACCCAGTCGAACTGCTGGTCGTCGAGGCAGCCGATGTACACCTTGTTGTGGATGCGGCGGAAGAAGGCCTCGTCGCCGAGCGCCGTCGGGTCGAGGTTGGTCGACAGCACGACCTTGACCTCGAAGGGCACCTGGAACTTCCGGCCGCCGAGCGTGAGGTAGTCGACCTGTCGGTCGAGCGGGACGATCCAGCGGTTCAGGAGCTCCTCGGGTGTCATCGCCTGTCGCCCGAAGTCGTCGATGACGAGGATGCCGTTGTTGGCCTTGAACTGGAGCGGAGCAAGGAAGGTCCCGACCTCACGGTCGAGGGTGAGATCGAGCATGCCGGCATGCAGCTCGCCGCCGGCGATGACCGCAGGGCGGTGGCACATGACCCAGCGGGGGTCGAGTTCGGGAGGCTGGCTCTCGACCGGTTCGTGGAGGATCGGATCGAACACGTTGATGATCTGGCCCTGCACCTCGACGCAGTGGGGCACGAGCACCGTGTCCCGGTAGGCCCGGATCAGACGCTCGGCGATCGACGACTTGCCGGTTCCCGGAGGCCCGTAGAGGAAGATGGCGCCGTCGCCACAGATGGCCGGGCCGAGCTGATCGATCAGCCCCGGGGAGATCACCAGATCGCTGAACGCGTGGGTCAGCTGGTCGCGGTCGAGATGCACGTTCGGGCGCTGCGCCCGGACCACCCGTTGGTACAGGTCGAGCGGCACCGGCAGGGGGCCGACATACCGACACTCGGCGGAACGCTGGCGGGAGTGGGCGCGGCCCGCCTCGGTGACCGAGAGCAGGTAGGTGCGACCCTGCATGCCCTCGTACTCCATGAGGCGGCGGTCCCGCAGCGAGCTGACCACGCTCTCGATGACGCCGACACCGCAGTGCAACCGCTCGGCGACCCGCACCATCGACGGCCGACCCTCGGCGATCGTCGTCCGCAGGAGGATGTCCTCGATCATCGACAACGGGATGCCCGCGAGGTCGACGGAGGCGGGGGAGCGGAGTTCGTGCTGGCTGATCGCCGGTTCTTGATTCATGGTTCCTCGGGACGGATCGCGTTGGTGCTCTGTCTCATCGGCCGGTTGGTCGGTGATTCCTGAGAAAAGAACGTCATCCGGTGACCTCGGCCCGGCGAGCTTCTGTCACGCTGTGCCCATGGCCGACGTGACCGTGTACCACAACCCGAACTGCAACTCCTCGAAGACCACGCTCGCCATGGCGGCAGATGCTGGCGTCGACGTCGACGTCGTGCTCTACCTCAAGACGAAGCCCGACGCCGAGGAGATCGCATCCATCGTCGAGAAGCTGGACGGCCCGGTGACCGAGCTGGTGCGACGCGACGCCAACTTTGCCCAGCTGGGCCTGACCGACGCCGATGTCCAGACCGCCGAGCAGGTCATCCCGCTGCTGGCGGCGAACCCGAAGCTCCTCCAGCGGCCGATCGTGGTGAGGGGTGACCGCGCCGTCGTCGGGCGCCCCAAGGAGCGCATCGCCGATCTGCTGAGCAGCTAGGCGCGTTCAACCATGGTCGACGCTGGGGCCACCGACCACACCGCCGGCGAGCCGAGCTGGTCGCTGACCATCGCGCTCGCCGCGGTCATCGTCGTCGCGCTCCTGGCGGGGATCGTGGTCCTGATCGACGGATCCCCATCGACCCTCGCCGGCGCCGGTGCCGGGACGGATCGAGGACCGGCGTCACCCTCCTCGACGCCGTCCTCGTCCAGCTCCGCCTCGACCTCGACGTCCGCCCCATCGACAGCGACCTCGACAGCGACCAGCTCGCTTCCGTCCACCGCGCCGCTGGCGCCGACGACCACTGCGCCGCTGGCGCCGCCGACCACTGAGGCTCCGGGCACGGTCGTGGGCGGCTTCGCCGTCAGCTTTCCGACCCCGCCCCGCGTGGCGTCGGTGCCGGTGGCCACCGAATCGGGCACCGTGACCCGGACCGAGTACAACCTCGACGGGCCCGACGGCAGTCTCATCTCGGTGACGTCGGTCGAGCTGGCGCTCGACGCCCGCCCCGTGGCCTCGGTGCTCACCGACGTCGCGGCGCAGGCGGGGCGGGGTCTCGGTGCCTCCCCGATCGTGGGGACGGCGACCACGGTCGGCGGTCAGCCCGCCCTTCCGTTCAGCGTGTCGACCTCCGACGGCGTGGTGCGGGCGGTGGTCGTCCACGGCGCCGATCGCCTCACCACCGTGTCGATGTTCACCCCGGGCCACGGGCCCGCTGTCGCCGCAGACAGGGTGTTCGACGAGCTGGTGGCCTCGGTCCGCCTCGTCTGAACACGGGCCGAACTGCCCCTCGGACGGGGAATGAGGCGGCTCGTCATCGGGTAGTTTGGCCACGGAGCTCCCGAACCGCTCCCCGCACAAGGATGACGAACCATGGCCATTGAACTTCCCGCACTGCCGTACGCCCAAGACGCGCTGGCACCCAAGGGCATCTCCGCCGAGACGCTCGAGTACCACTACGGCAAGCACCACCAGACCTACGTGACGGTCCTGAACGGCCTGATCGAGGGCACCGACCACGCCGACTCGTCGCTCGAGGAGATCATCCTCGCCGCTGATGCCGGGCCCCTCTTCAACAACTCCGCCCAGGTGTGGAACCACACCTTCTACTGGAACTCCATGTCGCCCACGGGCGGCGGTGAGCCCACCGGCGAGCTGGCCGACAAGATCAACTCGGCGTTCGGCAGCCTCGACGGCTTCAAGGAGCAGTTCGCCCAGGCGGGCACCACCCAGTTCGGTTCGGGTTGGGCCTGGCTGATCGAGGGCGACTCCGGCCTCGAGATCACCAAGACGGCCAACGCCGATCTGCCTCTCAAGCACGGCCAGAAGGCATTGCTCACGATGGACGTGTGGGAGCACGCGTACTACATCGACTTCCGCAACGCGCGGGCCGAACTACATCAAGAACTTCCTCGACAACCTCATCAACTGGGACTTCGCCGCCGCGAACCTGGGTTAGTGGGCACGGTCGCCGGCACACCGCATCCGCGGTGACCTCCACCATCGACACGAGGGCCGAGCGCCGCAGCGGGAACAACGCCCTCGCTGCGGCGCTCGTCTGTCTCGTCACCGTCGTCGCGTTCGAGACCATGTCGGTCGCGACCATCATGCCGAAGGTGCTCGCCGACATCGGGGGCCTCGGCCTGTACGGCTGGGCCTTCTCCGGTCTCGCTCTCGGCGAGGTCATGGGCATCGTGATCGCCGGCACGTGGACCGACCGCGTGAACCCGGTGCGACCGATCCTCGTGGGCCTCGTGGTGTACTCGATCGGTCTGGTGATCTCGGGCCTGGCCAACGACATGCTCGTCGTGGTGATCGGCCGCGTCCTGCAGGGCTACGGCTCCGGCACGGTTCCCGCCGTCGCGTACGTGTGCGTCGGTCGCGGCTTCGCCGAGGCCGAACGGCCACGGGTGTTCGCGTGGATGTCGACTGCATGGGTCGTGCCGTCGATGATCGGGCCGAGCGCGGCCGGTGTGCTCGAGAAGCACGTCGGGTGGCGGGCGGTGTTCCTCGGGCTCATCCCCGTCGTGATCTGCGTCGGCGCACTTGCGATCCGCCCGATCGCGCGCCTCGGCAACCCGGTCGCCGGCGCCACGGCCACGCCGGACGACGGCGCTGTCGGTTCGCCGGCGCGCACCGTCCGATTGGCCACCGTGGCCGTGCTCGGCACCGGCCTCGCGCTCGGCGCGTTCCAGCTCCGCAACGTGGTGGCGCTCAGTGGGTTGTTCGTGCTCGGCGCCGTCACCCTGGTGTGGGCGTTCCGCCGGATCGCTCCGGCCGGCACGCTCCGACTGGGGCGAGGCGTGCCGTCGACCGTAGCGGTGCGGGGCATGTTGACGTTCGCGTTCCTGGGCGCCGACGCCTACGTGTCGCTCGCATTGCAGGACGTCAAGGGCATGTCGGCCACGAGCGCCGGCATCGTCCTCTCGTCGGCGGCGCTGACGTGGACCGCCGGCTCGTGGTACTCCGCGAAGCGAATCACCCGGGTTGGCCCCCGCCGTCTCGTCACCGCCGGTCTCGCGGCGGTGGTCGTCGGCATCGCGGCGATGGTCCTGGTGGTCAACTCCTCGGTCAACTCCTGGTGGGCGATCGGCGCCTGGCTGGTCGGAGGGCTCGGGATCGGTCTCGCGTACGCTCCGCTGACCCAGGCCGTCATCTCTGCCGCCGACCCGGCCCAGTTGGGCGCGGCGACGTCGGCGCTGCAGCTGAGCGACGTCTTGGGCTTTGCGCTCGGTACCGGGCTGGGTGGGGCGATCATCGCCCTGGCCGATCGCCACGGGGCGACCGTCGACGGCTCCTCCGTGCATGCCGGTGTTCTGCTCGTGTTCGGCGTGACGGCAGCGGTCGGCGCGGTCGGCGTGGCATCGGCGCGGCGGATGCACCGCTACCTGGGTGGGGACGAGCCTCCGACCGCCGACGCCACAGCCGCAGCGAACGCCGCCGGTGCCGCGACCAGCTCGTCGTAGCCGACCGTCAGGTCGGCGGGTCGAGCGCCGGCTCGCCGTTCCTGCCGCAGCCCCAGCCGCCACCGCCAGTACCGCTCGACCTTCGCCGGGTCGACGGTGCGGCTGTCGTGGCGGCGCCCGAGCACGCTGTGGTGGGTGATCGCCTCGACGGCGTCCTCGAGGGGTCGGTCGATCTCGACGAGCAACGCGCCGGGAAGAGCACGGTCGATCTCAGCGGTCCGTTCCGCGAAGTCCATGGCACCCAGCACGCGGTGGGTGCACCGGCGAGCCACGTCGGCGTAGGGAGCGTGGAGGTCGGCCTCGGTGAGCCACTCGGCATAGGACGGGATGTGAGCGTCGACCTCGAAGCTCATCGACGTGAACGTCGATTCGAGCAGCGTGATGCCGTCGATCCCGGACCCACCGAGCGCCTGCTCGCCGGATCGAACGGAGTCGGGGTCGGGGCCCGTGACGACGACGGTCGGGACGGCCCCGGTTCCGTCGGAGGTGACGTCGCGAATCGGACGCCGATCGAGCAGCCGGGCGACCAGCCGGTCGCGGGCGGCGCGGCGCCCGGACATGGTGAGGCTCGCCTCCCGGTCGAGGGACCGCGTCAGCACCTCGAGCGGCTCGGACCACGACATGCCGCCGAAGTCGTCGCTCTTGGCCTCGTGCATGGCCCGGGTCACGATGTCATGGGACACGATCTCGGGACGGTCGAGCAGGCGTCGTGACATCGGCGACGACCATACCGGTGCGGAACTGCGGCGGGCGAGGCCCGATCGGCGTGGCAGGCTGGGCGCCGTGACCGACGATTCAGGCGCCGCCCCCGGCGACGACGCATCCTTCATGACCTTCGGCCGCCGGCGGAGCGCCGGCCAGGCCTATCTCGTGCGGCCTGGCGAGGACGGCGAGGGCACCGGCCCCGGCGTGCTGGTGCTGTCGTCGTGGTGGGGGCTCACCCGCGGCATCAAGGATTTCTGCAACCGCCTGTGTGACGAGGGGTTCGTGGTGCTGGCACCCGACCTGATGGGCGGCGCCCTCCCCGAGACCGCCGCGGAGGCCGAGCTCGAGTTGGGCGAGACCGACCCGAACACCACGGCCAACCTCGTGCTGTCGAGCGCGGTGGCGCTCCGGTCCGCGACCGACGAACCCGCCGGGCCGGTCGCCGTGATCGGATTCTCGATGGGAGCGTCCTGGGCGTTGTGGGCCGCAACCCGTCAGCCGGAGTCGTTCCACAAGGTCGTCGCCTACTACGGCAGCCAGACGATCGACTTCGCCGACATGGCCGCGAGTGTGCAGGGCCACTTCGCAGAGAACGACGACCTCGTGAGCGCTGACGATGTTGTGCTCCTCGAGGCCGATCTGTTCGAGCTGGGTCGTGACCCCGAGATGTGGCACTACGCGGACACACGCCATTGGTTCGCCGAGGCGGGTGTCGACGGGCACTACGACGAGGCTGCCGCCGAACTGGCGTGGCAGCGCACGCTCGACTTCCTCAAGGACTGACCGCTCGACTTCGGCTTACCCGGTCAGTTGGGCGAGGGCTCAGTCCCAGAGCTGGTCCGCGTAGGTGTCCGTACCCGGGATCGTCGGGATGAACGGCGCGGCGAGCGTCACCGTTGCGAGGCCCGAGGCGTCGACGGCGGCGGCGTAGTCGACGAAGCGCTGCCAGTGCTGCGCGGGCTCGGAGTCGAGGAAGAACAGCTGCATCGTGCGCTGCAGGGTGCCGGGGCCTGAGCCGAGCTTCATGGGGGACGCGCCTTCGCCCTCACGAGGGATGATCGGGCGCCACGAGCAGGCAATGGCAACGGGGGAATCCGCGCCCAGCAACAGCGGTGCACCCTCGGCCTCGAACCATTCGTCGAACTGCGGGTGCTTCACACCCTCGGCACGGTCGACGTGCACCGACACGAGGCCGGCGAAGCGGTGGTCGAGCGCGAGCTCGACCGGCACGCCGTCGTCATCACGGTAGAACGGCTTCTGGTGGGTGTAGAGCGCCGTGTGGGCGTGGATGCGCTCCTCGAACCCGCGGCCTTCCTTGTAGAGCTCGAAGACCTGCGGTGACGTCCACGCGAAGTGCTCGGCCTCGTGGCCCTTCTGTACGAAGTAGGTGGCCAGGTAGCTGCCGGCCTCGGTCGGGATGGCGACGCCGGAGTCGGCGGGGAAGCGGAGGTCCTTGTACGGCTTGGTCGCGACCCACCGGCTGCCGGCGAGGATGCCGGGGCCGATCATGCAGCCGCCGTAGAAGTGATCCCGTTCGTACCAGCGGTTGTAGGCCACCTCGTGGCCCCGCTCGGGGTCGACGAGGGTGTAGAGCATCGCACCGAGTTTCACGGGGTAGTCATCCATGCGGCTACCGTACCTGACGCTCCGTCAGATTCTCAGGCCGACGGGCATTCCAAAGGGGAGTCGGTATGCGGTTCGAAGGTCGATCAGCAGTGGTGACGGGCGCGGCATCGGGGCTCGGTCGCTCGGTGGCCCAGCAGCTCGCGGCCGAAGGCGCCAAGGTCTACGGCGTCGACCTCAACGAGGCCGGTCTTGCCGAGACCCAGGGGCTCGTGCAGGCTGCCGGCGGCACGATGTCGTTCGGCGTCGGTGACATCTCCGACCGCATGACCGCCCACGGTCTGATCGCCAACGAGATGGACGAGTTCGGCCAGCTCGACGTCCTCATCAACTGTGCCGGTGTGTTGCGCGCCGGCCACGCCGTCGACTTCACCGAGGCCGACTACGACCTCGTGTTCAACGTCAACGTCCGCGGCACGTTCTGGATGTGCCAGGCGGCAATTCCGCACCTGCTCGACTCCCGCGGCAACATCGTCAACGTCGCCTCCAACGCCGGCCTGATGGGCCAGGCGTACACCGCGGTCTACGCGGCGTCGAAGGCAGCGGTCGTCAACCTCACCCGCTCGCTGGCCATGGAGTACGTGAAGTCGAAGATCCGCATCAATGCCGTGGCCCCCGGCGGCATCGAGACGCCCTTGGTCAAGTCGGCGACGTTCCCCGACGACACCGATTGGGCGCTCGTCCAGCCGTTCATGGGATACCGCAAGATGTCGAAGCCCGAGGAGATCGCCGAGGTCGTCCTGTTCGTGGCGTCGCCGGCGGCATCGGCGATGCACGGCGCGATCGTCAGCGCCGACACCGGCATCACGGCCGGTTGATCGATTCGTCGATCCCGAGTTCGATCCGCTCGGCCTCGGTGAGGGGCGTCAGCCGGATCGCGTGATCGAGGCTCGCCGGCGGCGGCGGGCCGGCGGGGGCGACCCCGAAGAACGGCGGAGGACTCCCGGCGTCGTGCGACGCCGGCGCTGGGACGAACGGGGGTGGTGTCCCGGGGTCGTGTGCCGGTTCGCGGTCGAAGAATCCGTCGCTTCCGAGCAGCGCACGGAACACCGCGTCGGTCGCTGGCGGCGGTCGCTGGAGCGTCGGACGCGACGATGAGCCCGGCCGCAGGCTGCGGTTCGGACTCGGGTTCGGGTTCTGGTTCTGGGACGAGTTCGGGCTCGGGTTCCGTTTCGAGCACGGGCGCCGTGTCGAGCACGGGCGCCTGCTCGGGTTGCGGCTCGAGGAAGGCAATCGGCGGTGGGGGCGACTCCCTCGCAGGTTCGGGTGGGCCGGTCGACGCGGTCGGCGGTGACCCGCTCACGTACCGGTAGCGCGTGCCGTCGTCGTCCACGACGAAGAGGTCGGCCGGCCCCCCGGTGAGATGCAGCATGAACCGACCGCTCTGGTCGGCGATCTTGACCAGGGCGGCGATCGTGGCGACATCGACCACCTGGTCGGCGGGGGACAGCGACGTCACCTCGACGATGTGCTCGCGGTAGCGGTGGGTGATGCGGGTCGACTCGGAGCGGTGCCGCAGGCGGTCCTGCGTCGCAGCGGCGACCGCCATCCAGATCAGCGCCATGACCAGAGCGGCCCCGGTCATGAGCCGGGCCCGGGACACGTCGAGGCGACGGGAGAACAGCTCGAAGCGGTTCGGCTTGGTGATGTCGGCGCGGTACTCGCCCGTCTGGAGCGACGTGAGCTGGTCGGGCGTCGGCCCGGCCGTGGAGGTCGCGGCGGTGCTCGGAGCCGTCTGCGACATGTCGCCACCCTCGGACATCGCGGTGGGGGCGGCGCTCTTGCCCTGCGTCGACAGGGTCACGGTCGTCGGCCCGATGTCCATCGTGAGGCTCTTGGAGAATGTCGTGGCGAACGGCGCTCCGTCGATGAATCCGTTGGCGTTGACGGTCGGCACGATCCGCACCGAGATCGAATCGCCCTTCACGCCGGTCTCGGCCGCGTTGGCCGCGACGATCTCGCGGATCTGCGGGATGTCGACCGCGACCTCGGACGAGAAGCTCTGCCCTGTGAACGGCGTGGTGGCCTGGAGCGGGATCGTTCGACGCCACGACACCGGGCCGTCGACGACCAGGTCGATCGAGTAGGTGCCGCCAGCGTTGTGCACCATGGCGGACTTCGCCGTCACGTCGTACGTGAGTTGGAACTTCAGCGACGAGACGAGCTTCAGGAAGATCGGCGATCCGGTGGTCACGAGGCCATCGGGATAGGTGGTGCCCGACGGGGCGGACGCCGTGTAGCCGTAGCGGACCTGTTGGGTGTACTCGCGGGCGGCGGTGGTCTGGCTGCTCGCCGGCCGCTGGAACGCGAGGACTGCGAGCAGGAGGGTCACGGCGACGGCGATGCCCGGATAGGTCAACGCGGCGATCACGTCGCCGGTCGTGCTCACCGGCCGTCGCGGGCGGGGCGGGTTGGTCTCGGCCTCGGTCTCGGCCTCGGCCCGTCGTCGCCGCGTGCGGTGCGCCGCGCCGCCACCGAAGATCAGCAGCGCGGCGATCACCAGCAGGGCGATCTGCCAGGACCTGCTCCGGACATTCACCAACGCGCCGGCGCGGGGGACCCGGAGCCACAACTTCCCGACGAGATCCTTCGTCGTGGGTTTGACCGGGTCGACCCAGGAGTTGTTGTCGCCCTTGAACCGGTACTCGTCGCCCGCCTTCTCGATGATGCGGTGTAGGACCACCTGTCCGCCGGGCTGGGCCTTGTAGGCCACGATGTCACCGATCGCGTAGTTCGACGCCGCGACGGTGATCGCCAGGTCGCCGGTGTGGAACCGTGGCGCCATGCTGGTTCCCTCTGTCGACAGCAGGGCCACGTTCGAGCGCAGGAAGAGGGCAACGGCGACCGCGAGGATGAGCGCAAACGTCGACCAACGGCTCCATCGTCGCGCGCCTCCCCTCGTTCTCCGCATCTCTCCACCTCGAACAGTCGATATCGCACTGGTCCGATCGGCCCGGGATCCCCGAAGTTGAGGTGTTCCGGGGTGGTCACCGGGCACGCGGCCCCGGTCGGTTGCGGTTCGGTGACCGTCCGAACCGTCCCGAAAACGCCGAATGGGCAGGCCGGAGAACCGGCCTGCCCATTCGGGAGTGATGATCGACTAGCTGATGGCCACGTAGGTGTGCTCGAGCTTGTCGGCGGGGATGACCGGATCGGCCTCGTCGACACCGACAGTACCGGGGTCGTCCGGCGTCGTCGGCACGGTGCAGTCGTAGTCGTACTTGCCGGGGACCGACTCGTCGACACCGACAGTGCCCGGATCATCGGCGACGGGGGCGAGGGTCTCGAGACCACGCACGCAGCTGATGACCTCGGTGAGGATGTCGGGGTCGGTGTTGACAGGGGCCTCGGCGCTGAGCTGGACGCGCACCACAGCGGCGGGCGTGAGATCGTCGACGTTGATCTTCACGGCGATGACCTTGCCGGGCATCGTGTTGTCGAGCGTGTAGTTGATGGCGTTGATGGTGCCGCCGGTCACGATCGTGTCGCTGAAACCGAGGCGGCCGGCTCCGGCGGCCACGGTGTTGCTCGCGGTCGACGCGGCGCCGGTGAAGGCAATTGCAGCCACAGCGAGGGCGGCGCCGACCAACTTCTTCTTGTTACGGATGAGGGTCACTCCTTTGGTTCTGAACAGCCGTCCTGGCTCGGAGAAGTGATCGGCCGATGGGGGCATTGCCTTTACCAATCAGACGAGTTCTCACGCACGAAGAGCCGAACGGACTACCCGAACGCGTGAACCGAGCCGGTTTCGGCAGAACCGGGAGCCGCTGCGCGCCATTGGCGCGAGGTGAAGTAACCGTCGCGCTGGGCGCGTCGATGACTACCGTCGGGCGACCATCGCCATGACGCCGAGACGCGTGGGCCGACGCTCCGGCCGACCTTCGGAACGCCGTGCTCCCATTCGGTCTGACAGCGGCCACCCATCACCAGCAGATCGCCCGACGCCGGACCGAGGTCGATCGAGGGGCCCCCGCCGAACGGTCGCAGCCGGAACGGGCGTTGCGATCCGAGGGTCACGATCGCGACGAGGGTGGTCGCCGGATCGCGCAGTTCTCGGTCACGGTGGAACGCGACGCTGTCGGCGCCGTCGCGGTAGTAGTTGAGCCCGACCCCGCCGAGCTCGCGGTCGTAGTGGGCGCAGATCGATGCCCGTGCCGCCCCCAGGGCGGGGTGGGGAACCTCGTCGGGGTCGCGCCACCAGCGGCTGAGCCTGGGGTCGTCGACCTCGCGGTCGTACATCTGCCGGCGTCCCGTGCGCCACGCGACGCCCTCGATCAGCTCCGCCATCACCTCGTCGGCACCGATCAGGAACCCTCGACACACGTCGACCCACGAGTGAGCGTCGAGCTCGACACGCTCGAACGACGGGGTGGACGCCACTCCCGGCGTGCCGTGCGTGAGGAGGTTGCCCTGGAGCATCCCCCCACTGTAGCGAACAGGTGTTCGGTGGTTCGGCCGATCAGGGGGCGGCGGGCTCGGGTGCCGGGGACCGCTCGGCCCCGAGCTGCTCGGTCGAACGGAGCTTTCCGTACGACACGACCGCGGCGGCGTAGGCAACGAGCGCCAGGAACATCACGACCCGGAACCCGAAGGTCATCGACAGGATCGTCGTGAGGACTGACCCGATGACGGAGAAGAACCCGTTCACGGCCCAGGCCCATGCAACGGACCGCTCGGGCTCGTGGCTGAACCGGGAGAGCTCGGTGAGACCCAAGGGCATGAACATGCCGAGGCACAGGCCGACCGGGGCAAGCACGACGACGGCAGCGAGCACCCGGACGGCGAGCCCGCTCGGGAGCAGCGCGTCGGTGAGGCCGTCGAGGCCGAACTGGTAGAAGACGGCGAACAACCCGAGCATCACCCACAGGACGAGCAGCGGCTGGCGGACCCGGCCGGCGAGTCGCGGCGACAGCAGCGCCCCGACGCCCGTTGCGACGAGGATCGACGCAAGCGTGACGGTCAGCGAGTACGTCGGGTAGCCGAGCAGCAACGTGAGCCGCTGGATCATGGTGATCTCGATCAACATGAACCCGAGGCCCAACGATGCGAAGTAGACGGCCGACGCGCCGCGCGCCGGCGCCGCCGTCGTCGCTTCCTCGGCCCGCCGGTTCCGTCGCCGCTGCACCGCGAACGGCAGGAGCAGGAAGACCGCGGCGTAGATGATCGCGATTGCCAGCAACAAGAGCAGCACCCGTTCGCCGATCGAGTCCTCCGGGTTGAATGAGCTCATCGGCCGGCCGAGGTCGCCGAGCACCGAACCGAAGCCCGCGAAGTGCCAGAAGAACGGGCCGTTGTCGGTGACGGGACTGATGTCGCGGTCGATGCCGTCGGCAACCTTCTGAGCCTGCTCCCACGTGCCCGACGCGAGTTCGCCGACAGGGCCCGGCGCGGGCTCCTGACCGGGTGCCCACTGCAGGTGCGTCTTCGGAACGTCGGGGAGCGTCTCGACGACCCGGTCGACCTCGGCGGTGGTGAGCGGCGTGCGCTTCAGGATGATGGTGGACAGGTCGCCGAAGCCCTCGTTGAGCTCGGCGGCAACCACCATGTGCTGGGAGGGGTCGTCGACCCCGAGCTGGCGGAACGCCTCCCGGGCCGTCATGACGTAGCGCTCGGTCCGGTTCGGTTGGCCCTCGAAGTCGAGCTCGCCGAACTGCACGACCATGATGCCGTCGTCGGTCAGATGATCCAGGGTCTCCTTGATCATCTCGACGGTGTAGAGGTAGCTCTCCGACAGGACGAACGCCCCCGACGAGGCGGCGTTGTTGGCGGCATAGCTGTCCGGCGCCACGTACCACACGAGGTCGTAGCGGTCCGTGCTGCGGGCCAGGAACGAACGACCGTCGGCCTGGTGGATCGTGACGTTCGGAATCTCGTCGAGATGCCCGGTGAAGTCGGCGTACTCGTTCTCGAGCAGGCCGATGGTCACCGGGTTGAGCTCGACGCCCTCGATCTTCTTGCTGCCGAAGTGCAGCGACGCCAGGATCTCGTTGCCGCCGGCCGACCCGATGATCAGGGTGTGGTCGTTGTCGCGACCGAGCAGGCGGAAGGGGATGGCGCGGGCCTCCGTCTCGTAGCTCTCGAGCGTCGACGGGTCGCCGTTGTACTTGTGGATGCCGGAACCGTACGAACCGTCGTGCGCCAGGATCTTCGCGTCGGGGGTCGCCCCGATGACGTCGACACGGAAGACCGGACCCCACTCACTGAACTCCGGTGTCACCTGGGACTTCGTCGCCTCGGGCGTGACGTCGGGGAGCGACCCGTGCGCGATCACGATGACCAGGAGCGCGACGGCGACCGCGCCGGTGAGACCGCTCGTGACCGACCGGACCCGCTCGCTCGCCACGAGCCCGGCAAGCGCGAACACCAGGGCGGCGAGCATCACCACTGCCGGTGGCCCGAGCGAGCTGATGAACGGGATGGCCACGACGCAGCCGAGGCCGGCGCCGATGAGGTCGGCGAAGTAGAGCGTTCCCACGCGTTCGGCCGCGCGACCCAAGATCACCGAGATGATCACGCCCAGCGAGATGAACGAGGCGAACAGCACGAAGCTGATGAGCCCGAGGATCGCCAGGTTCTTGAACGACGAGGCCGTGCCGTAGTCCCAGATCTTCACCGTGTCGATCGGGACCTTGGCCACGATGAAATAGCCGACGGCCACGCTGACCGATCCCGTCAGGCCGCACACCGACAAGACCCGCTCGGTCGTTGCGTCACGCAGCCGCTTCGACATCGTGACGAGCACACCACCCGAGCCGATGCCGAGGAGTGCCAGCCCCAGCACCAGGTATGTGTAGTAGTACCAGAGCTTGTAGGAGACGATGCGGGTGTAGCCGACCTCCAACAACAACCCCGCGAGGCTGACGAGGAAGATGACAGCGAGCTGTCGTTGGCGGCTGCGAGTCGGAGTCGTCATGTGGGGAAGCGGTCAGGCGGCGGCGGTCAGCCGGCGTATCGCTGCTGGGCCTCGAGGATCTCCTTGCGCGCCGAATCGGCGCCTTCCCAGCGTCCGATCTCGGACTCCTTGCCGGGCTCGAGCGCCTTGTAGACCTCGAAGAAGTGGCCGATCTCGTCGAGGAAGGCCTGGTTGACGTCGTCGACGTCTTGGATGTGGTCCCAGCGGGGGTCGCCCGCGAGCACGCAGAGCACCTTGGCGTCGTCGCCGGCCTCGTCCTCCATGTGGAACACGCCGACGGGCCGCGCCCAGACGTGGCAGCCGGGGAAGGTTGATTCGCTCATCAGCACCAGCGCGTCCAGCGGGTCGCCGTCGCCACCGAGCGTGTGCTCGAAGAAGCCGTAGTCGGCGGGGTAGGTGGTGGCGGTGTAGAGGTACCGGTCGAGCCAGATCTTGCCGGTCTCGTGGTCCATCTCGTACTTGTTGCGGGATCCCTTGGGAATCTCGACGATCACTTCGACTCGAAACTCGTCACTCATAAGCCGGCAAAGCTACTTGCCAGTGCCCCGCCCCTCCCAACGCGGGTCGGGCCGTGCGCTCGATGCGCGGCCCGTCGCGGCCGAGCACGAGCTTCGGCTCACACGGCCGGAACGAGGCGGTGCGAGCCCGAGGTCGAGTTCAGGACAGCATCTTGGGGATCTGGTCGAAGAGCTGGTGCACGAAGGAGATCGACTCCGACAGCATCCAATTGCCGCAGATGAGCATGACCACCGCGAGCGCGATGAACTTCGGGACGAACGCGATGGTCGGTTCCTGCAGCTGCGTGGCGGACTGCACCATGCCGATGAGGAGGCCGATGATGAGCGTGGTGAGGAGGATCGGCGCGGACAGCTTCGCCGTCAGGATCATCGCCTGCATCCCGATCTCGGTGATGGATGAATCGGTCACTGGTGAGGGCCTAGTGGTAGTTGGCGATCAGGGCGTGGGCGATGAGCGCCCAGCCGTCCACCATGACGAACAACAACAGCTTGAAGGGGAGTGAGACGAAGACCGGTGGCAGCATCATCATGCCGAGGCTCATCAGCCCGCTCGAGACGACGAGGTCGATGATCAGGAACGGCAGCAGCACCATCACGCCGATGATGAACGCCGACTTGAGTTCGCTGAGGATGAACGCCGGGATGATGGTGGTCAGGGACAGCTGCTCGGTGTCCTTGGGCTTCTTCGTGTCCGACGCGTCGAGCATCAGGTTGAGTTCGGCGTTGCGGGTGTTGGCCAGCATGAACTTCTTGATCGGCTTCTCGGCCGCCTTGAGCGCCTGGCTCTGCTTGATGTCGCCGCGCAGGTAGGGCTGGAGCGCCTCGTCGTTCATCTGCTTGAGGGTCGGTGCCATCACGAAGAGCGACAGGAACACGGCGAGTCCGGTGATCACCTGGTTCGGGGGGATCGACTGCAGGCCGATGGCATTGCGGGCGATCGAGAGCACCACGACGATGCGCGTGAAGCTCGTCATGCAGATGAGCAGCGACGGCACCACGCTCAGCAGCGTGAGCATCAGCAGGATGACGATGCTCTTCGACGGCTTGCGATCCTCCCCCGTCGCGTCGGGGTTCGAATCCTGGGCGACCCCGCCGAGGTCGAGGTCGATGTTCACGTTGCCGTCGCTGCCGGGCACGGTCGTGGTCGGCGCTCCGGGCGTCGGCGGAACCGTCACGGTGGGGACGGTCTGCGTCGGGCTGGCACCGGCGGGTGTGGAACCGAAGCAGAAGAGGGCGAGCAGGATCCCGATCACGAGCGCGCCGGCGCGCAGCGTGGATCGGCGGCGGAGCGGGTGGGGCGAGGGGGTGGCGGTCATGGGAGGGATATCAACCGGCGACGTGGCGCACGGTCTTGTCGCGCAGGGCGTCGAGCAGGCTGCGCTTGCCGCCGCTCGGCAGGGCGACGACGGGGGTGTCGGTGGGTGCGGCGACCGGTGCGATCGCGATCACCTTGGCGTCGGCGTTGGCGGGCTCCTCCGCCTCGAGATCGATCTCGGCATGGCCGAGGAGCGTGATGGTGTTGTCGGTGATGCCGACGGTCAGCGTGTCGTCGCCGACGCGAACGATGGCGATCGACGAACCCTTGCCGAGCGGTTTGCGCTCGAGCACCTCGAGATGGTCGAGGCGGGCGCGCTGGAGCATTCCGGCGCGCCCCTTGAGCACGCGGGCCGCGACCCACATGAGCCCGAACACCAGCGAGAGCGAGAAGCCCAGCCGGAGCAGGAGCAGGAAGGTCTCACTGCTCACGCGGTGATCCCGTTCCCCACGAGTTCGGTGATGCGGACGGCGTAGCGACCCTCTTCGACGATGACCTCGGCGCGAGCGAACAAGCTGCCGTTGACGAGGAGATCGACCGGGCTGCCGGCGGCGCGTTCGAGACCGATGACCGAGCCGGGCTCGAGCGCGAGGAGTTCGCTGACCCGCAGGTGGGAGCGGCCCAGTTCGGCCGTGACCTCGAGGCTCACGTCGGCGAGCAGCGCGAGGCCGCGGGCGAGGACGTCCTGTGACACGGCAGGTCCGGCGGCGGTGCCCGAGGTGGGCCGGTGCGGGGCGGTCGGCGCGGCGGTTGCCGGAGCGGCGGCCGGTGCTGTGGCCGACGAGTCGCCCGATTCGACCGCAGGTTCGGTGACGGGCTCGGGCGCTGCGGGAGTCACGCCGGCGCGGGGGCCGGCGGCACCGAGGGTGGCGACCACGGCATCGCCGTCGAAGATGCCGGCGCCGAGGATGACGGAGCGGCCCGTCAGGAACTCCACGAGCTCGGGAGTGTTGGCCAGGCCGACGCTGTCGGTCAGGGGCACGCCGAGACCGGTCGTGATCTCGTCGATGAGGACCTGGAGCCCGGACCGGACGTGGTCGGGCGACGAACCGCCGCACAGCTCCTCGGCGAGGGGGGTCGTGAGCACCACGACGACTGCGGTGTCGTCGGCGAAGGAGAGACCGAGGCCGACGGTGCCGGCGCTCTCGTCGGGCGCGAGCTCCGCTGCCTCGTCCTGAGCCGCGGCCGGGCCTGCGAGGCGACTGCCGCCGGCGAGCAACGATGCGCCCCGTTCGACGGTCTCCGCCAGCAGGCCGATCACGTCGTTCGGGATGTCGATACCGGTGCTCACAACAAACCTCCAGGAGCAGATGGACCAGTGGGGGACGAAACGGAGTGCTTGCCGCTGTTGCGGCTCGTCGTGACCGCGGTCGAGACGATCTGGCAGGCGACGTCGCTGCCGGCCCGAGCGGGACGGACGTCGGCGAGGTGGAGCCCGTCGACACGCAGCGGGAGGACGGCGTCGGGATCGGCACCGAGGCCGATGACGTCACCGACGTCGAGGGCGAGGATGCGGTGGGACGGGACCTGCACGGACGGGAACGTCACGATCGCCTCGACGACGACGTCGGCGAGGACGGACGCCAGGATGGCCCGACTCTCGGCCGGCGCTGCGGCGGTGGTGGTGACGGCGGAGCCGGCGAGGAGCCGGGCGGCCGCGGGCCGAGCACAACGATCAGGGGTTGCGTGTGTTCGCCGATGGTCACCATCACGTCGATGGCGACCCCGGCGGCGAGGCGAGCCGACAGGTCGGCCTCCTCGAGGTCGGTCAGCACGGGGACCGGCTCGTCGAACCGGTCGGCAGCGCCGAGGCGGCGGAGCGCCGAGAAGGTGGGCGCAGTCACGGTACGGAGGAGGTCGAGGTCGATGGCGGACAGCGCACGCTCGCCGGCGGGACGGCCGGAGCCGCCGAGCAGCAGGTCGACGACCACGAGGCCGAGGGCGGTCGGGATGATGAGCGCTGCGGTGCCGAGGTCGGCGCCGAAGGCACCGATCGCGATGTAGGCGTGGGGGTCGGCGAGACCGTCGAGAATCGACGCCGTCGGGTCGGGTTCCGCGTCGGCGGGCCGGGGGAGCGGGCCGGGTCGGACGTCACCGATGGTGACCTCGACCTCGTGGCCGAGCAGCTCACTCCAGTTGGTCGACAGGGGAACGACCACCTCGGCGAGCGCTCGTGTGATCGCCTCGAGCTCGTCGGCGCCGAAGTGGGCGACACCGTCGCCGAACACGTGGCTCGCCTGCCCGTTCGGGGCAGCGGATGGGGGGGTGGTGGGTTCCACGCCATCCCATCGGCACCTGGGGCGGAGTACTGAGCCGCGAGTAGGCAATACGGCCCAAAAGTTTTCTCAGGGAGCGAGCCTGATCCGGCGGTCGCGGGTCGTGTGTCGGCGGCCGAGCTAGTCGTTATTGCATCACGAAGTCGGTGAAGAAGACGTCGGTGACTTCACCTTCGTACACCTCTTTGAGCTCCTTCTTGAGCTCCTTCTTCACGCCTTCGCGACCTTCGGCGGTGCTGATCTCCGCCATGTCGCTCCCGCCGAGCATCTCGATGATCACGTCGTTCGCCTTGGACGTCTCGCCCTTCTCGAACTCGGCCTTCTCGATGCCCTCGATGAGCTGGAGCGCCATCCCCACACGGAGGAAGTGGCCGTCCTTGAGGTTGATGTTGATCGGGTCGACCGTGGCGATCTCGCCGAGCACCGGTGCCTCGGTGGTCGTCGGTCCGGCAGCTGCCGTCCCTCCGCCGCCCTGGCCCATGAAGTAGCCGCCGCCGAGGATGCCGAGCGCGAGGACGATGGCGGGGACCAGGTTGGACTTCCCGCCCTTCTCCTTCTTGTCCTTCTTGCCCTTCTTGCCCTTGGCGTCGGCCGGCGCAGCGGCGTCGTTCTCTGGGATCAGTGTGTCGGTCACGACGAGCCCTCCTGGTGATCTGTGGTCGTGGTGTCGGCGGTCGGGGTGGCCGGGATGTCGATGGGTTCGGACAGGATCGCGATGTCGACCCGGCGATTCTTCGCCCGGCCCGCGTCGTCGTCGTTCGACGCGACCGGCACCGTGTCGCCGTAGCCCGAGGCGCTGAGCCGCGACGCCGGGATGCGGTGCACGTCGGTCAGGTAGCGGAGCACCGACGAGGCCCGGGCACCCGACAGATCCCAGTTGGACGGGAACCGCGCCGTGGCGATCGGTCGGTTGTCGGTGTGGCCTTCGATGGCGAGCTTGTTCGGGATGCTGCCGAGGTTGCCCGCAAGGCCGTCGAGGACCGCTCGACCTTCGGGTCGGAGTTCGGCCGAGCCGGCATCGAAGAGGACACCCTCCGACACGATCGAGACGACGAGGCCGCGGGGCTCGTCCTTGAACGCCAGCTCACCGGTGGTGCCGTTGCCGGCGGCCGTGTCGGTGATCGACTTCTGCACCTGGTCGAGTTGATCGGCCGCTGCGGCCTGCTGTTCGTGCTGCGCCTCGATGGCCGCGATCGCCGCAGCACCGACGTCGGGCTTGATGCTGACGACGGCGTCGGACTTCTTCGTGTCCGGGACGCCGTCGAGGATGCCCTCGCCGCCGACGCCCGATCCGTTCCCGACGATGTTGAGCGAGTCGGCGAACCCGGCCGACACCTGCTTCATCTTGTTGAGGTCGGTCTGACCGGTCGCCCACATGACGAGGAAGAGCGCCATGAGGAGCGTCAGCATGTCGGCATAGGGGATCACCCACGCCTCATGGTTGACGTGTTCTTCGTGTTCCTCGTGGTGGTGCTTCTTCTTGCTCACGATGCAACCGATCCGGTCCTACGCCGACTTCTTCTCGTCGGCGGCGGCACGTTCGGCCGGCGGCAACGAGGAGCGCAGCATGTCGTCGAGCAGGCGGGGGTTGGCCCCGGACTGGATCGACAGGACGCCTTCGATGACGAGCCGCTTCTGGGCGACCTCGAGCCCCGACATCACGGACAGCTTGTTGCCGAGGGGGAGGAAGATGCCGTTCGATGCGAACACACCCCAGAACGTGGCGGTGAAGGCGCCGGCGATGCCCTCGCCGATGGCGGCGGGGTTGTCGAGCACGTGCATGGTGTGGATGAGGCCGATGACGGCCCCGATGATGCCGAACGTCGGTGCGAAGACGCCGAGCGCGGTGATCATCTTCGAACCCTGCTTGTGGCGGTCCGACATGGCCTTGACCTCGGCCTCCATGACCTCGCTCACGGTGTCGGGATCGGCGCCGTCGATCGCGAGCTGGAGGCCCCGTCGGAAGAACGGGTCCTCGATCGAGCGGGCCTGCTCCTCGAGGGCCAGGAGACCCTCACGGCGGGCCTGCTCGGCGAACGACACGATCTGGTCGATCAGCTCACCGGTGTCCTGGAGCTTCTGACCCTTGATCGCCTTGATGAACATCTTCGGCAGGTTCTTGGCGTCGGCCATCGTGTTCGAGAAGAACGTTGCGCCGAGCGCGCTGACGAGCACGATGAGGAACGACGCCGGGGTGCCGAAGAACGTGACGGGGGAGACGCCGTCCATGAGGCCGCCGACGAACACACCGATGAGGACGAGGCCCATACCGAGGAGGGATGCCGGATCCATGTCAGGCCTCCTCGCCGTTGCTCGTTCGCCGGTCGGCGGGGAGCGGGGTCACGTCGTGGCCCACGGCCATGTCGGTGACGAGCTGGAGCGACATCGGCTGGTGTGGCACGTGCCCTGCGAACTCGTCGGCCTTGGCGATGATGCGGGCCCGGAACTCGATGATGCGGGCGACGACCTCGGTCGACGCCTCGGCGATGACGTACTTGGTGCCGTCGATGAGGGTGATCACCGTGTCGGGGGTGGTCTCGACCCGTTCGATCAGGTCGGGGTTCACTCCGAGCTCGGTGCCGTTGAGGCGACTGAGGAGAATCATGACATCCGTTTCATGGGTGCCTGTGGCCGGCTCCGGCGAAGCCGGAGACGATCACAGGGCGGCGTGGGTGGGTGGTGTCCGTACCGTTGGGTGTTCATCGGTCCGATGGGTGAAATTGATGAGCAAATCACCGGGGAATTGGGCCTTCAGGCCCATTCCCCGGGACGCAGAACGCGGTCAGCTCGCCGACTAGCGCTTGAGGTTCACGACCTCTTGGAGCAACTCGTCGGAGGTGGTGATGACGCGGGAGTTCGCCTGGAAGCCGCGCTGGGCGATGATCAGGTTGGTGAACTCCTGGGAGAGGTCGACGTTCGACATCTCGAGGGTGCCGGCGGTGATGAGACCTCGACCGGCGCCGCCACCGGCGATGCCGATCTGCGGCAGACCGGAGTTGACCGACTCCGTGAACGACGTGCCGCCGGCGGCTTCGAGGCCGTTCGGGTTGGAGAACGTCGCCAGCGCCATCTGGCCGATGGCCCGCGTGCGGCCGTTCGTGTACGTGCCGACGATGAGACCTTCCTGGGACACCGAGAAGGCCTGCAGCGAACCGGCAGCGGAACCGTCCTGCTCGAGGATCTCCACCGAAGCGATGTCGCCGAACTGGTTCATGCGCCCGCCCATGCCGGACGCCCCGAAGTTGAGCGTGACGGGCTGCGTGGCGAACCCGGGCAGGAAGCCGGCGGGAATCGTGGCGTTGTACCCGCTGGTGAGCTCACCGTTGGCGTCGAAGATGAGCGGCGAACCGGTGATCGCCTGGCCGGCGGCGGGCGGCGCCGGCACCAGGTTGTTCGAGCCGTCGACGTAACGCGCCTCGACCTTCCAGGTGTCCGATGCGGTCTTGGTGTACTCGAGACGGAGACCGACCGGGTTGCCCTGGCCGTCGAAGACGTTGGCGCCGTTGGTCAGCACCGTGCCGATGGCGGCGTTGGCGGGCAGGTTTCCGCCCGCGCGCACCACACCGGTCTGGACGGGTGAGACGAGGTCGCCGACGGGGATGGTGATGTTGGTGATCACCTGGGTCGTCGACACCTGGCCCTGCTGGTCCGCCTGCCAGCCCTGGATGAAGCCGCCGTCACTGGTCGTGATGCGGCCGAGTGCGTCCACGGCGAACGAGCCGGCACGGGTGTACGTGCGGCCGTCGCCCGACTGCACGACGAAGAACCCGTCTCCCTGGATGGCGAAGTCGGTCGAGCGGCCGGTGCGCTGCAGGGATCCCTGGGCGAAGCTGGTGGCGATCGACGACACACGCGAGCCGAGGCCGATCGTGTTGGGGTTGGTACCGCCGGTGGTGGCGGTTGCGAGACCGGCGCCTCGGAACGTCTGGCTGAGCACGTCCTCGAAGACGGTCGACGACGACTTGAAGCCGTTGGTGTTGACGTTCGAGATGTTGTTGCCGACGACGTCCATCATCGTCTGGTGGTTGCGGAGGCCGGAGATGGCCGAGAACATTGAGCGGATCATGTGGTGAGAACTCCTGGTGGTGGGGGTGGATCGGGATCGGTGTGCGTCGGATGGGGTCGCCGTGACGGCTAGCCGGAGACGCTCCCGATCTCGGTGACGGAGGTGAGGTCCGCGTCCTTGCCACTCACCTTGAGGGTGACGCCGTCCGCGTTGAGCGAGGCGCCGGTTACGACACCGGAGGCCGTGGCCCCGGCTGCGTCCTGGTACTTGACGGTCCGGCCGATCAGCGCGCTCGCCGTGGTCAGACCCTGGGTCCGGATGTTGTTCTCGTTCTGCTGGGCGATCTCCTCGAGCTTCTCGACCTGGGTGAACTGGGCGGTCTGCGCCATGAACTCGGACGCGTCGGTCGGTTTGGTCGGGTCCTGGTACTTGAGCTGCGCGACCAGCAGCTTCAGGAACGCGTCCTTGCCGAGGGTGTTGGTCGGTGCGGTGGAGGAGTCGGTCGCCTTCGGGGACAGCGAGCTGACCGGATAGGAGACGGGGGTGGTGGCCATGAGGGGTCCTGTGCGGGTCGGAGGTTGGAGGTCAGAGGTCGACGTCGACTTGGCCGTCGTCCATGACGGTTCGTCGGGTCGGGGTGGTGGTGACGGGGGCCTCCGTGCCTCCGAGATCGATGCCGGTGCCGAGCGACGACCCCGAGCGGGCGCCGGCGCCGCCGTGGTCGGGGCCGGAACCGCCGAGGTCGCGCTGTCCGCCGGAACCGGTGAGCCCCACGCCGACGTCGGTGAGGCGAAGCCCTTCCGACTCGAGCGCGTCGCGAAGATGATCGAGCCCGGCGCCGATGGCCTGGACGCTGCGGGCGTGCTCGGCGTGGAGGCGAACAGCCAGTTGGCCTTCGTGGCTGGTGAGCTCCACGCGGACCCGCCCGAGGGAGGCAGGGTCGAGCGTCACCGTCATGGTGGCGGGGGCACCCGGCCCCTGGCGGAGCATTCGGGCCGCGCCCACGATGCGGGGAGCGTTGACGCCGGTGACGTCGCCCTGGTCGAGCTGCGCGTTCCGCAGGGCGTCGCCGGCCCCGACGGCGGTGACGTCGGCGGTGACGGATGTGTGCGGGGCGACCGGCTGCGGCTGGTGGGTGGTGGGGGCGACGGCGCCGAGCTCGGCCGGCAGGGTCGGTGCCACGGTCGGGGCGGCGCTGTCGGCGGTCGTGGTCGCGGCTGCTGCGCCTGTGGCCGTGGCGATGGGGGCGGCGACCTCGGCGGTGCCGGCTCCCGCCTCGTTCGTGGTGTCGGCGGCGGTCGTCGCGGGCTCCGAGATGGAACTCGTCGACGTCGCGCCCGGCGACGCCCGTCGCTTGGGTGCCGACCGTGGGAGCGACGGCGGGCGTCGTGTCGGTCGCGGTGGGTGTTGTCGTGGCGGCGGGGGCGGCGACCTCGGCGGACCCCGCTGTGGTGCCGGTGCCGGTGCCGGCGCCGCGCAGCGGTGGTCGTGTCGGTGTCGGCGCCTGCCTGCGCTGCGCTCGTCGCGGTCGTGCCGGTGGTCTCGGTGGAGGTCGGCTCGGTGGCGCCGGTGGTCGTCGCGGCAGCGGTCTCGCTGCTTGCGTCGACCGTGGCGACGGCATTGCCGGTGTCGGTCGTAGGTGCGGTGACGGTGAGATCGGGTGTGGCGAGCGCAGCGTCGGAGGCGGCGAGCAGGGCCGCGACCGCAGCGGCGCCGGTCGGCACCGAGACCACGACCGGGGTCGTCGGCGCCGTCGGATCGGTGGTCGCGGCAGCGGCGGTGTCGGACGCCGTCGTGGTCTCGGCCGCATCGGTCGTCGGGCGAGTGCCCGCAGCGGTGACATCACCGGTTTCGCCGGAATCGCCGTCCTGGCCCTCGCGTCCGTCGCAACCGGTTCGGTCGATCGTGCCGGGTCACCTGGTGTGAGGTCGAGTGCTTGCCGCCCTGTCGCCCGGCCAGCTTGCCGGCCGCATGATCGACGGCGCGGTCGAACTCCGATGCGGCCCGGGCAGCGTCACCGGCGCCGGCGCGCTGATCGGCGGTGGAGCCGGCAGGGGCGGCGGGCCGCGGCTGCACGGGCAGGAGGTCGGTGCTCACGTCAGCACTCCGTTCGTCGAGCCGACGAGGGTCGGCGAGGTCGTGGGGGACTGGTTGCCCAGGAGCCCGAGGATCTTGGTCACGTAGTTGCGCGTCTCTGCGTACGGCGGGATGCCGCCGGCACGTTGCACGGCACCGGGACCGGCGTTGTAGGCGGCGAGCGCCAGGTCGACCGAGCCGAACCGGTCGAGCTGGGTGCGCAGGTACTTCGCTGCACCGTCGATCGCCTGTGCGGGGTCGGTGGGGTCGATGCCCATGCCCGCGGCGGTCGCCGGCATGAACTGCATGAGGCCGACCGCCCCGGCGCCGCTGCGCGGAGGGGTCGAAGTTGGACTCCGCCTTGGCGACGGCGGCGAGGAGGCGCGGGTTCAGGCCGTACTTCGCGCCTGCCGCCTGGAAGAGCTGCTCGTAGGGCTCGGCGCCGGCGATGCCGGTCGACCCGCCGGTCGTGGTCGCTCGACCGGTCACTGCGGCGAGCGACGTGGCGTTGATGCCCGAGGCCGACGCGGCGTCGTCGGGGATGACACGACGGATGGCGGTGATCGGGCGTTTGATGTCGGAGATCCGGACCACGTCGCCGGTATGGGGCGCCTGGATGATCTTGCCGTCGCCCACGTAGATGCCGATGTGATCGACCGGGCTCCCGAACGCGACGAGGTCGCCGGGTCGGGCCTGTTCGATCGAGTCGACCTTCGTCCCGACCTTGGCCTGGTCGTAGCTGACGCGGGGGAGCTCGATGCCGAGATCGCGGTAGGCGCGTTGGACGAGGCCGGAGCAGTCGAGCCCCTTGGAGGGGTCCGTTCCGCCCCAGACGTAGTCGACGCCGAGGTACTGCTTGGCGGCTGCCACAGCGTCGCCGCCGGTGGGCCCGTTGCCCGAGGTGCCGGTGGTGGTGCCGAGGGCACCGGCGAGGGCTCCGCTGCGGCGGGTCGGGAGCGACGAGAGGACCGAGGTCAGCGAGGTCAGATCGATCGTCGATCCCTCGGTGTCGGCGGCGGTCGACCCGAGCAGGTTCGACATCACGTCGTCGAACGACGCGGTGTCGATCGTTCGCGTGGCCGTGGTCGCTCGCACCGAGCTCGGAGCGAACCGGCTCTGGATCTCGGCAATGCGGGAATGCGCCCCGGCCAACGTCGCGATGGAGGACATCAGGTGCGGTCCTGTTCGGTCTTGTACCTGATGGTTGCGATCTCGTCGGTGACGAGCTGGGCGGCGTGGGTCGTCTCCAGGGTCCACTCGGCCCGCTTGCGTTCGTCGAGACGGTCGAGTGCGCGGACCTTTCGGGCGGCGTCGACCCAGTCGGCCCGCGCGCTGCCGAGGAGTTCGAGCGCGTTGAGCTCGGCGGCCCTCGCCGCGGTGACCGCGACGCGATGACGGTCGAGGTGCTCACGCTGGGCATGGAACTCGGTGGTGCTCCGAGGGCCGGGCGCGGGGCGCGCGGCTCCGATGTCGGCCAGTCGCGCCTGCAGCTGGGCGCTCGCTGCGTCGGCTGCCCGCTGCGCCTGGGCGAGCGACATGGCGGCCTGCTCCTCGGCGATGCGCTGCACGCGTTGGACGCTTCCGAAGGCGAACTTGTACTTCTTCACAGGACACCACCGCCTGTCTGTGCTCCGGCCATCTCGGGCGTGAAGGTGTCGGTCGCCAGCAGCTCGGCGAGCTGGTTCCACGCCACACCCGGCGCCGACGTCTCGTTCATCCCCTGGCGGAGGAATGCCTCGATCCGGTCGCGGAGGGCGACGGCGCGGTCGACGGTCGGGTTCGTCCCGGGCCGGTAGGCGCCGATCTCGATCAGGTCCCGCGCTTCCTTGTGGGCGGCGAGGAGCGCCCGCAGCTCGCGGGCCATTCGCTGCTGCTCGGGAGTGGTGACCGCACCGGAGACACGAGAGACCGAGTCGAGCACGTCGATCGTCGGGAAGTGTCCCTGCGAGGCGAGCGCCCGTGAGAGCGTGATGTGGCCGTCGAGGATCGAGCGGGCCGTGTCGCCGACCGGGTCGTTCATGTCGTCGCCCTCGACGAGCACCGTGTAGATGCCGGTGATGCTCCCGTGCTCGTCCGCACCGGCGCGCTCGAGGAGCTTCGGCAGGAGGCCGAACATGGACGGCGGATAGCCGCGGGTGGCGGGGACCTCGCCGGCCGCGAGGCCGATCTCGCGCTGCGCCATCGCGAAGCGGGTGAGGCTGTCCATCAGGAGGTTGACGTTCGCTCCGCCGTCGCGGAACCACTCGGCGATCCGGGTCGCGACGAACGCCGCCCGGAGGCGAACGAGCGCCGGCTGGTCCGAGGTCGCCACGATCACGACGGAGCGAGCGAGGCCCTCGGGTCCGAGGTCGTGCTCGATGAACTCGCGCACCTCACGGCCGCGTTCGCCGATGAGGGCGAGGACCGAGATGTCGGCGTCGGTGCCGCGGATGATCATCGACAGGAGCGACGACTTGCCGACGCCCGAGCCGGCGAAGACACCGAGGCGTTGCCCCCGGCCGCAGGGCACGAGGGTGTCGAGGGCGCGGACGCCGAGGTGCTGGGGTACGCGGACGAGCTGGCGCTTGAGCGGGTGCGGCGGGGTGCCGTCGATGCCGACGCGGTGGAGGCTGTCGATGGAGGGGCCTCCGTCGATCGGGTTGCCCATACCGTCGAGCACACGACCGAGCAGTTCGGTGCCGATCGGTACACCCGGCGCAGCAACGTCGAGGCGGGCGGAGGTGCCGATGTGCAGGCCGCGGATGTCGCCGAGCGGCATCCCGATCGGACCGTGCTCGCCGAGCGCGACGATCTCGCCGAGCACACCGTCGTGCTGGCCGTCGCCGAGGCGGACCATGTCACCGATCGCCGCCGGGAGGCCTTCGATCTCGAAGGTGAGACCGACGACCCGGACCACGCGACCGGTCACCTCGGGGCGGCCCGAGTCGAGGGCTCGACGGACGAGCGGGTTGTCGAGGAGGGTGCTCACGAGACGACTCCGTCATGGTGCAGATGGTCGTGGCGGATGGCGTCGAGTTCGTGGTCGGTGCGGACCAGTTCTGCCGTGGACAGCTCGGCGCGCACACGGTCGAGGGCAGCGGCGAGCTGGGCGTCGACGCGGGCGGGGCCGACGTCGACGATGCATCCGCCGCGCTCCACGCGCTGGTCGGCGACGAGTTCGAGTCGACGCCCACCGGTGAGGGTGGTCACGTCGCCGAGGCGGGCGAGGTCCTCGGGATGGAACCGGACGACGGCATCGCCGCGGTCGGGCGCCATCGCCAGCGCGGGCGGACGAGTGCGTCGCGGCCCGGATCGATGGCGGTGTCGATCTCGCGGCCGAGCACGACCTCGGCGATGGCGAGCGCGAGGCCGACGGTCTCCTCGGCCATGGTCGCCACGCCGGCGACGTCGCGGTGGTGCAGGTCCTCGATCGCGCCGTGGAGCGCGGTCAGCGCGAACGACAGGTCGGCCTGGGCGTCGGCGATCGCCGCCAGTCGGCCGTCGTCGTAGCCACGACGCAGCCCCTCGGCGTAGCCGTCGTCGGCGGCGCGCCGGGAGGCGGCCTCGACGTCGGGGGCCAGCGGGCCCGATGCCACGGACCGGATGGTCGGCAGCTGTTCGAGCGACGGGAACGGGTCAGTCAAGGAGCTCATCGATGCCCCGGTTGATGACGATGTCGCCGCTCTCCTCGAGCGTGCGGATGACCTTCACGATGTCGGTACGCGCTTCCTTGACGTCGGCGGCACGGATGCCCTTGAGCATGTCGATCTCCTCGAGGAGGTTCTCCGACGCACGCGAGCTCATGTTCCCGAGCACCTTGTTGCGGACGACGTCCTCGACGCCCTTGAGCGCCACGGCGAGACCACGGGTGTCGACCTGGCGGAGGATCTGCTGCACGGCGCGGTCGTCGAGGCTGACGATGTCCTCGAACGTGAACAGCTTCGCCCGAACCTCTTCGGCCATCTCGGGGTCGATCTGCTCGAGTTCGGCGAGGACGGCTCGTTCGGTGGCCTTGTCCGAACGGGTCAACATGGCGATGAGGCTGTCGACGCCGCCGACGCCGCCTTCGGTCTGCTGCGCCAACAGCGCGTCGGCGCGTTCGTGGAGCGCTTCCTCGATCGCGTCGACGGCGGCAGCGTTGGTGCGCTCCATGGTCGCGACGTGGATGCCGATCTCGCACTGCACCGGCTCCTCGAACCCGCCGAGGATGCGCGCCGCCCGATCCGGTGCGAGGTGGGCGAGCACGACGGCGATCGTCTGGGGATGTTCGTCGGAGAGCATCGTGACGAGGGTCGGGATGTCGAACGTGGCGAGGAAACCGAACCGCTCGCGGCCACCCAACTGGTCGTAGACCTCGGCGGCCCCGTCCGCCCCGAGGCTGATCTCGAGCAGCCGGCGGACGTAGTCGGACCCGCCGCGGACGTCGCGCCGCTGTTCTGCGGCCGTGCGGGCGAAGTCCTCGATCACGGTGTCGATGGTCGTTCCGCCCAGGTGCTGCATCTGCTCGAGCTCGACGGCGACGGCGGCGACGTCGTCGGGATCGAGCTCGCGGATCAACTTGGCGGCGCGGTCGGTGTCGAGGCTCATGAGCAGCACAGCGACCTTGCGGACGCCGGGCATGTCCTCGCCGACCTCGGCGATCGCACTGGAGGCGCCGGCGGTCACCGGGTCACCTCGCGGCGGTCGCCGAGCCACGAGCGGAGCAGCTGGGCCACCTCGTCGGGCTGGTTGTCGATGAGGTCGCCGAGCACCTCACGGCGCTCGACACCGGGATCGGCAGTGGTCGCGCCTGCGGTCGCGCCGGTCCCGATGCCGCCGGCCCCGACGCCGGCGAGGACCGCCGTCGGGTCGTCGACCGTGGCCGTCCGGCGGGGGGTCGCATCGATCGTGATGACCTGCTCCGCCAGTGCGGAACTGCCGGTGCCCAGCTCGAGCGGTGCGAGATCGAGCTGCTGGGTCCGCTTCTTCTTCTTGCGGGAGCGGAGGAAGAAGACGATGGCGAGCAGGAGGAGCAGGCCCCCGACGCCGGCGATGATCGGCATCGGGAGGGCGCCGGCCTTGGCAGCTGCGGCGGCCTCCTTGTCGCGGAAGGCGAGCTCCTTGGCGACCTGGTCCTGGGTCGTCGTGTCGAGCTTGAAGCGTGAGACGGCGATGGTGTCGGCGCGGCCGGTCGCACTGGTGTCGAGTCCGGCGGCGGCCGTGACCAGGCGCTCGATCTCGGGCAGCTGGGTGGCATCGACCGCCTTCTCGTCGACGATCACGGCGACCGACAACCGCTCCACGGCCCCGGGCGCCTTGTTCGTGTTCTCGACGACCTTGTTGACGGCGTTGTTCACCTGCTTCTCGTTCAGCTGGTACCCCGAACCGGCCGCGCCGGCCGCTCCCTGGGTCGAGCTGGTGAGGGGGAGGCCGTCGGGGCCGAGGATGCCGGCCGCTCCCGAGCCGGTGCCGTCACCGCTGTACGTCTCGGTCTTGATCGACTCGTTCACCGCCAGCGCTTCACCGGCGACGATCGTGGTGGGAGCGGAGTAGGTCTCGGTGGTCGACGACGTCGAGTCGAAGTCGAGCGCCGCGGCGACGGTGACCTTGGCCTTGCCGGGGCCCACCACGCTGCCGAGCATGTCCTCGATGGACGATGCCAGCGTCGTCTCGTAGTGGCTGGTCATCTCGGCCGCGTCGCCGCCGGCGCCGCTGCCGGGAGCGGTGCCAGGAGCGGCGAGCACGTTGCCCTCGCCATCGGCGACGGTCACGTCGGTGGGCGACAGCCCCTCGATGCCACCGGAGACGAGGTTGACGATCGCCTGCACCTGCCGGCCGGCGAGGGTCTTGCCCGGAGCGGTCTTCACCATCACCGACGCCGTTGCCTTCTGCTCGTCGAGCGCAAAGGTGTCGTTCTTCGGGATGGCCAGGTGGACGGTCGCCACGTTGACGCCGTCGATCGCCTCGATGGTCTTGGCGAGCTCGCCCTCCATCGCCCGCTGGAAGCCGATGCGCTGGCTGAACTCCGAGCTGGTGATGTCCTGGTTGTCCAAGATGCCGTAGCCGACCTTGCCCGAGGACGGCATGTCGACCGAGGCGATGTCGATGCGGGTCTGGTAGACGACGTCGCTCGGGACCTCGACGGTGGCGCCGCCGTCGGCAAGGCGGTATTCGGTGCCGAGTGAGTCGAGCTGCTTCGTGACTGCCGAGGCGTCGTCGGCGGCCAGGTTCGTCATGAGCGGTGCCCAGTCGGTGCGGCTGCCGAGGAACGAGAACGCCAGCACGGCCCCGATGGTCGCGGCGAACACGGCGGCCATGACGGTGCGTTGCTTGCGGTCGAACGCTCCGCTCACCTTCCCGGCGCGATCCTTCAGTGCCGCCAGGTTGGCGGCGGCACCACCGCGGGGGGCCTCGTTGGTGGGGTCGGTCATCGACATCAGACCTGCATCCTCATGATCTCGTTGAAGGCCTCAACGGCCTTGTTGCGAACAGCGACGGTGAGCTGGGTACCGAGTTGCGCCTCGGTGGCGGCGAGCATGTACTCCTCGACGTTCTGGAGCTTTCCGGTCGCCGCGTCGCGGGCCATCTGGTCGGCGTGGAGCTGCTGGCTGTTCAGCGTCTCCAGGGCATTGCCGATGGCGCCTTCGAACGAGTCGGAGCGCTGTGCTGCTCCGGCGGCGCTGGCGGCACTCGGTGCCGTCGGGGCGACCGACGGAGTGATCGCCTGGGTGAAGTTGGTTGCGACCGGGGGAATCAGGGCCACGGGCTACTTTCCGATCTCGAGTGCACGGGAGTAGGCGTCGCGGGCCCGCTCGAAGACGGTGACGTTGGCCTGGTAGGCGCGCTGGGCGATGATCAGGTTCGTCATCTGGTCACCGAGTTCGACGGCGGGGTAGCGCACCATGCCCTCGGCGTTGGCCAGCGGGTGGTCGGGCTCGTAGACGAGCTTGCCCTCGTCGTCGCTGAGGGCGACTCCGGCGACGGACGTACCGTCGCCGATCCCGGCGCGGGCGCCGCCGTTGGTGCCGGGCACGGCGCGGGCGATCACGTACTTGGACTGCCACGCTCGGTCGTCGCCGCTGCGGACGGTGTTGACGTTGGCGACGTTGTCCGCCGTGGCATCGATCCACGTCTTGTACGTGTCCATGCCGGAGTAGGCGACGCCGAGAGATCCAAAGAGTCCGCTCATGGCTACTGACCCACGATCACGGTGCGGAGCAACCGGAACTTCGCGTTGGCGGCCTCGACGAGCAGCTGTTGCTTGAGGGCCGTCTCGGTCAGGCCGGCGATCTCGCGTTCGAGCTTGACGTTGTTGCCGTTCGGCAGCGCCTCGTCGGTGGTGTAGGTGGTGGTGGGCGTCGCGGTCAGCGGGTGGTCACCGGCGATGGCGCGGCTCAGTTCGCCCTCGAACGACACGTTGCGGGCGATGTAGCCGGGCGTCTCGGAGTTCGCGACGGCATCCTCGGCAGCGGCGCGGCGGGCGGTGAGCCCGTTGAGGCCGGCGTGGATGGTGTCGAGTGTGAGATCGCCGATCATGAGCTGATCGGCAGGAGAGATGGCGCGGGCATTCGTGCTCCCTCAGAGCCTGGTGCGACGCCGATCCCTGGCGGAAGAGTGAGCTCTCCTTGCTCCGGTATCTATCGGCATCTGCCCAGCGACCCTGAGCAAATTCGCCCAGATCTCAGACATCAACACTGCAAAAGGCGCCGTTTGGCCCCATTGGGGGCGCCGGACGGCCCACTGACTTCAGGCGGACGACCTACTTTTCGCAGGTTCGCGGGAGCGAACCTCTGGTCAGGCGCTGCAGTCGAGTTGGCTCGGAGCGGGCGGCGCCGCCCACCGTGGGCGTGACTGATGCCGGTTCAGCTCGCGGGAGATCGCGTCCATCTGGCTCGAGATCTCGTCCTCGAGCCGTCCGATCGCCTCGAGCACCTCGGTCGCTCGATGCGTCATCGTCGGCGGGACCGGGCCGAGCGTGACGGCGATGGCGATCGAGGCGACCTGGTCGGCATCGCCGTGCTGCAGCGCGTGCTCGAGTGAGCGCAGCGTGTCGTTCCACCCGGCGACCGAAGAGCTGGCGCCGGCGTTGTCGAGGACGTCGAGGCTCACGATCCCACTCCGGACGCAGCCACACCCGACGGCACCGGCGTCGTCGTGAGGTCGAGCGCCTCCTGCCAGGTCTGGGCCATCGGTTCGACGATGCGTCGGCAGCGGACCACTGCCGCAGCGTTCTTGGTGACGTTCGCGGCGATCAGCTCACGGCGGAGGTGCGCGTACAACGAAACCATCCGGTCGGCCTGGTCCCACGCCGTCGGATCGAGCGCATCCTCGAGGGAGTCGACGATCTCCTGGGCGTGCACGAGCTGGAGGTGGGCGCTCTCGATCTGGTTGGCCTCGATGGCCGTCTCGGCGCCGACCAGGTCCGACAGGAGCCGCTGGTAGAGGGCGACGAGCAGCCGGCCACCGGTCATGCCGGTGGTGCCGTCGGTCCGGTAGCGATTGCGTGCCGCTGCGACCCGCCGACTCGGCGGCGTGAGCCCGGTCGCCGGGGCGACGAGGCCGTGGGAAGGTGCAGTGGGACGGTTGGAGAGCGCTGCGGGCGGTTGCATGAAGTCCTTTTCGTGCGCAGTAGCCGGGCGAACAGATGGTGGTTTCGGAGTGCGAACTCGGTCAGCTACTGCTGGACGAGCTGGAGCCGAGCTGCGAGGTGAGCATCGAGCTCTGTTGCTTGAGCTTGTTGAGGGCGACCTCGAGGTTGGCGAACTGCGTGCGCAGCCGCTTCTCCCGGGCTTCGAGCCGGGTGTTGTAACTGTCGATCGACGATGTGAGGGTGTCGATCCTCGACTGCCGGCCGTTCTGGGCATCGACGAGGTAGCCGCCCGTCGAGTCGGTGGCGGCGACGATGGCGCTCGAGATTCGTTGGGCGAGACCGGGCTCGTAGTTGACCGTGCCGACGTTGCCCGTCGCGTTGCTGGTGAGCAGGACCGACAGGCCGCTGAGGGTGCCGTCGGAGCCGGGGATGGACAACTGACGTCCCACCCCGGTCGCGGCGATGCCGTCGATGGTTCCGGCGGCGTCCACGCCGGTGGCGGTGGTGTAGCTGCCCGACCCGAAGTCGACGTCGAACCCCGCCCCACTGCCGTAGTTGTTGGACGTGACCTTGATGCCGCCGCCGTTGACCGACGCCGTCAGCGCGAGTCCGGCGTTGTCGATCGCCGCCTGCAGTCCGGCGACGGTGTCGGACTGGGATGCGGGCGGGGACGCCGGATAGACGATCTCGGTGCCGCCCATCCTGATGCGGATGGTGGCCGGGACGGTGAGTGGGAACTGGCCGACCATGCCGACCTGATTGGCCTGGGTCGCGGCGAGCGTGACCACGACGTCGCGGGGCCCCGGGAGAGCTCGGGAACCGGCCGAGAGGAACTGCACGTCGCCCGTCGTCGTTGCGCCCTGGACGAACAGGCGCTCGACCGCGGCCGGGTCCTTGCCGTAGGCGTCGAGGAACTTGGCCTGGTCGAACGTCGCGTTGCCGTTGCGGTCGAGGGACACACCGGCGAGGCCGGGTGATCCGAGCGCGGACTGACTCACGGCGTCGCTCAGCGCCCGGGTGAGGGACTGGCTGGTCCGTCGGGCGGCGGCGTCGCCGGCGAGCGAGGCTGCGGTCTTCGAGCTGGGGTCGTACGCCGTGCGGGTCTTGATCTCGGCGAGGGCGCTGTTGACGGCGTCGACGAGCGTCTTGACCTTGGTGGCCAGCGCGTTGCCGTCGGCCGCGACATCGACCGTGACGGGGGTCGTGCTGACGGCCTTCGCCGTGATGGCGACACCGGGCAGCACGTTGGCGAACGTGTTCGTCGCCGAGGTGATGTCGTAGGCCCCCGGTCCGGTGCCGAACGTGAGTTTCGCGTCGACGCCCTGCGTGGTGACGACGGTTGCACCGTCGAGGCCGGACGTGACCGAGAACGCGGCGGCGCCGCCGCTCGAGGCGGCGGTGAGCTGGAGGCGATACCCCGAGCCGGTGTTGACCATGGCGGCCTTCACCCCGATGCCGGCGGCGTTGATGGCCGTGGCGACGTCGCTGAGCGAGCCGGTCCCGACCGAGATGTTGTGTGCGGTCGAACCGACCGTGATCGTGATGTTGCCCGACGACGAGATGACGTCGTTGGCCGTGGCGACGTTCGCCGCGGTGGCCACGCCGTGGGTCGTTGCGAGGCGGTCCACGGTGAACTGCATCCCGCCGACCGTTGCGCCGTCGCTCGCAGTTGCGGTGGCGACGGCCGTGTCGGAGGTGGTCGCGCTGCGGACGTTCCATCCGGTGGAGCGTTCGAGGGCGGCGCTCGCGGTCGTGATGGCGCTGAGCTTCGTGGCGAGGCTCTTGTAGGCGTCGAGTGCCGACTGCGCGGTCGTCTTGCGGGCCGTCATCAGGTCGACGGGCACCTTCTCGGCTGCCATCAGTTGGGTGATGATGGATTCGGTATCGAGACCGCTGACCAGTCCATCGATCGGCATGGTGGTCACCTCCTGGTGACTCCCGACGTCCAGCGTCGGGTCCGGATGGGACGGCGCCGGGAGCAGGGCCACCTCTGACGAGTTGCCCTGCTCCCAGACCGTTCACACGGAGTGGGTCCCCCGAAGGGGATTCCCGACTACTGGAGCAGACGGAGAACCGACTGCGGAAGCTGGTTGGCCTGGCCGAGCATGGCCGTGCCGGCCTGCAGGAGCACCTGGTGACGCGTGAACTGCGTCATCTCGAGGGCCATGTCGGTGTCACGGATGCGGGACTCCGAAGCGGCCAGGTTCTCGGTGGTGACCTGGAGGTTGTTGATCGTGGACTCGAAGCGGTTCTGGACGGCACCGAGGTTGCCTCGGGTGGTCGACACGCTGGCGATGGCGGAGTCGAGGGCGGTGATCGCCGTCGACGCCGAGTTCACCAGGTCCAGGGCGTTGATGCCCAGGCCCGTGGCGCTGACGCTGGCGAGCGCAACGCTGATGGTGTCGCCGGCGTTGGAGCCGACCTGGAACGTGCCGCCGCTGCCCGAGGCAGCAGTGATCGCACCGGTGAGGTTCTGCGCCGCCAGCGGCGTGCCCGCACCGTCGGTCAGGGTGAACGTCTGGGTGTTGGCCAGGTTCGCCTTGATCGAGAGCGAGAAGCCGGCGCCGACGGTGGTCGAGTCGACGGTCACCGCATCGGCCTGCGCCTGGGTGTAGGTACCACCCGAGGTCATCGCCGTCCGGATGGCGGACTGCATGTGCGAGGCCAGCTGGGCCCCGGTGTAGGTGCCTGCGACGAGGTTGACGGTCTTTGCGCCACCGCCGTTGACGTTGATCTGGAAGTTCGACGTCGCCGGCACGGTGTAGGTACCCGTGGCGTTGAAGCCGGTCTTGATCGCAGCCGTCACGCCGAAGGAGCCGTTCAGCAGGGACTGCTGGCCGAACTTCGTCGAGGTGGAGATGCGGTCGACCTCCGACGCGAGCGCCGTGACCTCGGCGTTGGCCGCAGTACGGGCCGCCGTGTCGTTGGTGCCCGTGTTGGCAGCCTGGACGGCAAGGTCACGCATGCGGTTCAGCATGGAGTGCACCTCGTTGAGCGCACCTTCAGCGGTCTGAACGACAGAGATGCCGTCCTGAGCGTTGCGGGTGGCCTGACGAAGGCCGGACACCTGGGCACGCAGGCCCTGGGAAATGACGAGGCCGGAAGCGTCGTCCGCCGCACGGTTGATGCGGAAACCCGAGGAGAGCTTCTCGAGGGACTTGCCCATCTCGGTGTTGGTGGTCGAGAGGCTGCGCCAGGCGTTGAGCGCTTCGACATTCTGGTTGATACGCATTGGAAATCCTCCGTGATGAATGCTTGATCGCGATCCCGTCCTGGGGTCACGAGCCACTCCACCCGAGGTGGGTGACCACGTAGTTATCGACGTCGGCGGAGATTCCTTGAGCAATTTTCTGCTCGGACCACGAACCTCGTTCGGAACCTCAGGTTCTGGCCCGATGTGCCGATGAAGGAGTCCATGAGTGTCATGCCCGCCGCCACCTCCGGCGCTGTTCCCGAACTCGACGACCTGCTCGGTGAGCTGTCGCGGACTCTCTGGAAGCAGCGCGGGCTCATCGAGCTCCTGCAGTACCGGTTGGAGGTGCAGCAGCTGATCCTCGAGGCGTTGCGCGAGCACCGCCTGCAGACTGCCCTCGAGGAGGTCGAGGCGGCGATGGAGGACATCCGTCGCAGCGAGCGCACCCGCGACGCCGTCGTGCGCCAGTGCGCTCAGCGGTTGGGTCTCGACCCGTCGGCGTCGCTCGGCGACATCCGGGCTCGCGCCGAGGAGCCGTGGGCGTCGATGCTCGCCGAGCACCAGGACGCGTTGCTCACCCTCGTGGCCGGCACCGAACGCCTGGCGGCGACCAACCGGGAGCTCGCCCAGCGGGGCGCGAAGGAGACACAGTCGGTCCTCGACGCTGTGACCGGATCGGTCACGACCAACGCGTACGGACCGTCGACGGGCCGCGGTCTTGCCCGTCCGACCCTCGTCGATCGTCGGGCCTGAGCGATGAGCAGTTTCTCGACCCTCAATACCGCCCTGTCGGGGCTGCAGGCGCACAAGCGCGTCATCGACGTCATCGGGCACAACATCAGCAACGTCAACACCGAGGGCTACAGCCGTCGTCAGGTGCTGCTCGAACCGGCGTCGGGCATGAAGATCGCGTCGCGGTTCGACACCGACTTCTCGTGGAACAACCTCGGCGTCAACATCGCCGGTGTCAACCGGATCCGTGATCAGTTCCTCGACGTGAAGGCACGGGCCAGCCTCGCCAGCTCCGCCTCCGCCGCTCGTCTCGACTCGGTCCTCGGTGGGGTCGAGGGCACGTTCCCCGAGCCGAGCGATACGGCGATCGCCGGTCAGCTCTCGGCCTTCTGGAACGCGTTCTCCGACGCCGCCAACCAGCCCGGGAGCATCCCGCAGCGTGCTGCGGTGCTCGCCCAGGCGTCGAACCTGGCTGCGTCGCTGAACCAGGCTGCCGGCAGCCTCCAGACCCAACACGCCGACCTCTCGTCGCAGCTCACGATGGGCGTGGATCGGGTCAACACGTTGGCGCAACAGGTCGCCGACCTCAACGTGCAGATCCGGGCGGCCAGCGTCGCCGGGATGGACACCGGGGATCTCGCCGACGAACGCGACCGCCTCGTCGATCAGCTGACGTCGCTCACCGGCGCCGAGGTGCGGCCCATCGAGTACAACCAGGTCAACGTGATGCTGGGTGGGAGTTCGCTCGTGTCGGCCGGGCGCATCTCCCCGCTCAAGGTCACGACGTCGGGCGCGTTCCCGGCACCGCTCGACCAGCTCCAAGTGCAGCAGACGCAGCTCCAGTGGGCCGACGACGGCTACCCGGTCGCCGGATTCGGCGGCGACATCGGCGGTCTGGTGCAGGGCCTGAACGACGTCATCCCGCGCTACATGCACGATCTCGACACCGTTGCGCAGACCCTGGTGACCACCGTCAACACGATCCACAACAGCGGTCAGGGCCAGGACGCCCTCAACGACGTCAACCTCGACTTCTTCGATCCGGCCGGGGTCACCGCGGCCACGATCAAGCTGTCGTCCGACGTCGACGGTCAGCCGTCGCGCATCGCCCTCGGCGCTGTTGGCGGCGGAGTGCTCGACGGCTCGATCGGCCACCAGATGGGTGCCGCCGGTGGACTCGCGAACTCGCCCGACGCGATCCACCGCGCCATGATCGGCCGGCTCGGCGTCGAGGCGCAGGCTGCGACGACCCGGGCGTCCACCCAGGCGAAGTTCGCTGTCGAGGCCGAGAACCAGCGCACATCGGTCAGCGGCGTGAACCTCGACGAGGAGATGACCAACCTCGTCATGAGCCAACGCGCCTACGAATCGGCCGCCCGGCTCCTGTCCGCCGTCGACGAGATGCTCGACACGCTCATCAACCGCACGGCCGTCTGATCACAGCGATGATCGAACGAGCCCGGATCACACGCAAGGAAGCGTCATGATCACTCGAATCGCCAGTCTCTCCGGCGCCCGCACGATGCTGCAGAGCATCCAGAACGCCAACAGCGAACTGTTCCGCGCCCAGGAGCAGGTGACCACCGGTCGCCGCATCAACCGGGTGAGCGACAACCCCGCCGACGCCGTCAGCTCGCTCAATCAGCGAGCGACGCTTCGGCGGCTCGAGCAGTACTCACGCAACGCCGAGGAGGCGACCTCCTGGTTCGATGCCGGTGACGCAGCCCTCGCCGACGTCAGTGATCGTCTCGCCGGAGTTCGGGCCACGCTGGTGCAGGCGAACTCGGCAGCGAACGACGTGACCTCGCGGGCCGCCTTGGCCAACCAGATCCGGGCCCAACGCGAGTCGATCCTGCTGGCATCGAACGCCGAGCGTGGGGGTCGCCCCTTGTTCGCGGGCAACGCCGCCGGCGCAGCGGCCTATGACGCCAACGGTGTGTACCTCGGCGACAACGGCGCGGTGAACCTCCCCATCACCGGTGGGGTCACCTTGCAGGTCAACCGGACCGGCCCCGAGATCTTCGGCGTGAACAACCCGGGCGATCCCACCCAGGGTGACCTCTTCCAGCTGTTGGGTGCGCTGGCGACCGCAGTCGAGACCGGTGACACCGCTGCCATCGGTGCCGGACTCGGCCAGGTCGACGCCGCCACCAAGCGGGTGGCGACGGCGCAGGTGCAGCTCGGCAGCCGGGCCTCCCAGCTCGAGGACCTCGTGAACTCGCTGGAGGACAGCAAGGTTTCGCTCAAGTCGGGTATCTCCAACAAGGAGAACATCGACTTCGCCGAGGCCGTCATCAACATGAAGACCCGTGAGGCCGCCTATCAGGCGGCGATCCAGGCGACGGCGAAGGTGATCCAACCCAGCCTCATGGACTTCTTGCGCTGACTCACGTCGGTGACTCGGGTGCTGTCGGCTTCGCCGACGCAACGATGCTGTCCTGATGGGCCGAGGCCACCTCCGCTTCGCTCCGGTACCTCGGCGATCCGACACACGACCGGCTCAGGTTCTGCCGACTCGCGCCGATAGGAGGGCATGGTCCATTCGGCCCAGGCCCGAACCCCGCGCCCATGAGGCTCTCGCTCAACCCCGAGTTCCTCGTGGCGTTCATGTTCGCGACCATTCGGTGTGGTGCGTGGCTGAGCATCGCGCCACCGTTCCAGGGTTCGGTTCCGGTTCGGATCCGGACCGGACTGTCCATGGGCCTCGGCCTGGCCATGGCCCCGCGCCTCATGCAGGGCGACACGCCCCTGTCGACCGACACCTGGTCCCTCGTCACCGGTGCGCTGCACAACGCCGTGATCGGGTTGGTGCTCGGATTCCTCGTCTACGTGCTCTTCCAGGCGATCGCCGCCGGCGGCGGCATGATCGATGCGTTCGCCGCCTTCACCTCGGCGCAGCTGTTCGACCCCATGACCAAGACCACAACCGGTCCGGTCGGGCGGCTCTACAGCACACTCGGCACGGCCGTGTTGTTCGTTACCAACGGCCACTTGATGTTGATCGGGGGGCTGTCGCGCACGTTCGAACTGTCGCCGGTGAGCGGGTTCCGGCTCGACCGGGTCGGAACGTTGATCACCCACGACGTACAGGCGTTCCTCATCGCGGCCGTGCAGGTGTCCGCGCCCATCCTCGGAGCGCTCTTCGTGACCGAGCTCCTGTTGGGTCTCGCGAGCCGGGCCGCGCCGAAGCTCAACGTCATGGTGCTGGGCTTCGGAGCGAAGAGCCTGGTGCTGTTCATGCTGCTGGGCGCTGCCCTGCCCCTCATCCCCTACGTGTCGGCACAGCTCCTCAAGGAAGCCATGTCGGTGATGCACGCCCTGGTCAAAGGGGGGTGATGCGGAGCAATGTCCGGTGACAAGCACGACAAGACCGAGGCCCCGACAGCCAAACGGAAGAAGGAGGCGCGGCGCGACGGACAGGTCGTCCGTTCCGAGGATCTCGTCACCTGGACCTCGGTGCTCATCGGCACGATCGTGATGCCCGGCATGGTCAGCCGCACCGGCTCCGCGGTCACCGCAGTGTTGCGATCCACCGTCGAGCTCGCGCGCAACCCCGACGCCAAGATGCTGCCCACGTACGTGGGCCGGGCGATGGTGGCGACGCTCGGGGCGATCCTGCCGGCAATGCTCGCGCTGCTCGTGATCGCGATCCTCGGCAACCTCGCGCAGGTCGGTCTCCTCCTGACGGGTAAGCCGCTCAAGCCCCAGATGTCGCGGCTCAGCCCGCTCAAGGGGATCAAGCGCATCTTCTCGGTGCAGAGTCTCTGGTCGACCCTCACGGCGACGATGAAGCTCGGCATCATCCTGGCCGTCTCGTGGGTGATGGTCCGCGGCACCGCGGCCGACATCGTGCGGGCTCCGTTCCGCAACGCCTCGCAGGCCGTCCACGCCACCGCCATGTCGGCGCTGGCCCTGGTGAGGGCGATCGCCGCCGCGGCGCTCGTCGTCGGGCTCGCCGACTACGCGTTCCAACGCCGCAAGCAGGCGAAGGACCTCAAGATGAGCAAGCACGAGATCAAGCAGGAGGCTCGTGAGTCCGAGGGCGACCCCCATATGAAGGGCAAGCGCCGCCAGATGCAGAACCAGATGTCGCGCAACCGCATGCTCGCGGCGATCCCGAGCGCCGACGTCATCATCACGAACCCGACCCACTTCGCCATCGCCATCGAGTACCAACGGGCGCTCGGAGCCCCGAAGGTGATCGCCCGCGGCGCCGACGGGCTCGCCCAGAGGATCAAGGCCGAGGGCGCTGCAGCCGGGGTACCGCTCGTGGAGGCCAAGCCGCTCGCCCGTGCGCTCTACGCCGTGTGCCGGGTGGGTGAGGAGATCCCGCCGGAGCTCTACCAGGGTGTCGCGACGGTCCTCGCGTTCCTCCACCAGCTGAGCGCGACCCGGCGGACGTTCGGCGGGCCCATCGGCCTGGAGGTGCCCGACACGTGGACGCCGAGCGGTTCGGAGCTGGTCCGGGTGCCGCCGTCGTCGTCGGATGCTCGAGAAGCGGGAGGCCGAGGAGGCAGCGGCCGCCGCGGACACCGGCGAACCGCGCCGCGAGGCGGCGGTCGGATGACATTGCTCAACTTCTCCCGTGAGCTGCCGATGGAAACAGAGCCAATCAGGACGAAGGCCACCCCTCACCGGCATGGATGCCGCGTCGTTCCCGCCCCCGGGCGTGGGCGAACGACGAGATCCGTGACCGTCAAGGAGTCCTCGTAATGCCAAAGAAGCTCGGCGCGAGCCTCTTCCCGATGGCCGTTGTGTTCGTGGTGGCCCTCATGGTCATCCCGGTCCCGACCGTCGTGCTCGACGTGTTGCTCGCATGCAACCTCGGGCTCGCGATCCTCATGCTCCTGGCGTCCCTGAACGTGTCGAAGGCGCTCGACCTGGCCTCCTTCCCGTCGCTGCTCCTGATCGCGACGCTGTTCCGGTTGGGGCTCAACGTGAGCACGTCCCGCCTGATCCTGGCGGAGGGCGATGCCGGCGAGGTCATCAAGGCGTTCGGCTCGTTCGTGATCGGCGGATCGCTGGTCGTCGGCCTCGTTGTGTTCTTCATCCTCGTGGTCATCCAGTTCGTCGTGATCACCAACGGTGCGACCCGCGTCGCCGAGGTCGCGGCCCGGTTCACCTTGGACGCGATGCCCGGCAAGCAGATGGCGATCGACGCCGACCTCAACGCCGGGGTGATCGACGACGTCGAGGCGCGTCGTCGCCGCAACGAGGTCACCGCCGAAGCCGACTTCTACGGTGCGATGGACGGTGCGTCCAAGTTCGTGAAGGGCGACGCGATCGCTGCGATCGTGATCACCGCGGTCAACCTCATCGGTGGACTCCTCGTGGGCGTGATCCAGCGTGGCCAGCCGATCGGCGACGCCGTCCAGACCTACAGCCTCCTCACCGTCGGCGACGGTCTCATCTCCCAGATCCCGGCGCTCCTCGTGTCGATCTCCTCGGGCCTCATCATCACCCGGGCCGCCAGCGCGGATGACCTGGGCAGCGACGTCACCTCACAGTTCGCCCGTCAGCACCGCGCCATCCGAACCGGCGGTCTGGCGATGATGGCCTTCGCCGTTGCCCCGGGCATTCCCAAGATCCCGTTCCTCATGGTCGGCGGCGGTGCCTACCTGCTCGGTCGCAGGCTCGGGAAGGCGGCCGAGGCGCTGGAACAGCAGATGCTCGAGCTCCCGCCGGTGAACGAGGAGGACGACGACCCGAACTCGCCGGCCGAGCTGGGGCGTGCCCTCCGCATCGAGCCGCTCAGCCTCGAGCTCGCCGTCGACCTCGTCGACCTCGTCGATCCGGCCGCCAACGGCGACCTGCTCGACCGAGTGCAGGCCCTGCGACGAAAGCTCGTCGAGGAATTGGGCATCGTGATCCCGCCGGTTCGGACCCGGGACAACGTGGAGCTCGAGCTCGGCACGTACCTCGTTCGCATTCACGGCGTGGAAGTCGCGACCGGGCACGCGCCGAACGGTCGCTTCCTCGTGATCGCCGACGACCTCTCGATCTACCCGGGCCCAGAGGTCTTCGAACCGGTCTTCGGTCTGCCGGCCAAGTGGATCGGCCCCGAGCACCGGGCCTCCGCCGAGGCCATGGGCGCGACGGTCGTCGACCGGGCGTCGGTCGTCACGACGCATCTCGCCGAGATCGCCCGGGAACACGCGCCGCAGCTCCTGAGTCGCCAGGACGTGAAGGCACTCATCGATCTCGTTCGCGAGCACGACAGCGCAGTCGTCGAGGACCTGGCCGCGTGTGGTGTGAGCCTCGCCGAGACCCAGCAAGTGCTCCACCACCTGCTGGCCGAGCAGGTGCCGATCCGCGATCTCACCCGCATCCTCGAGGTGATCAGCGAACGCGCCCGCGTCACCCGTGACACCGAACTCGTCGTCGAGGCGGTCCGTCAGTCGCTCGGCCCCACCATCTGCGCCGCCCGCTCGAACAACGGGCATCTCGCGGTGATCACGCTCGACCCGCTGGTCGAGCAGGGACTGCTCGGCACGTTGCAGCGCAACGAAACCGGGTCGTACCTCGCGCTCGAACCGGAGACCGCGGCGCGGATCGGCCGGGCGCTCGTCACGCAGCTCCGTGCCGCTGAGCAGGAGGGCCACGAGCCGGTGCTCGTCTGCGCCCCGAGCATGCGCCCGGCGATGCGCAATTTCGTGAGCCGACTCGTTCCGCACCTTCCGGTGCTGTCCTATGACGAGTTGGCCGACCATCTCACCATCGATGATCTAGGAGCGGTGACCCTTGACCAGAGCAATGCTTGACCGCCGGCCGGTAGCCGGCACCGGCTCGCGCGAGCTGAGGTACGAGGGCTTCCCGCTCGAGGCCGTGCTCGCCCGCGTGCACGCCGCGCACGGTGCCGACGTGACCATCACTGCTGCCGACCGGGTCCGCCGCGGCGGCATCGGCGGCTTCTTCGCGAAGGAGCTGTTCCAGGTGACGGTCACGGTGCCCGCTCCCGCCGACGATGGCGACGCCGAGCTGAACTTCGTGCCGTTGGGTCGCATGAGCATCTTCGGCGATGACGCCGTCAGCGACCTCGAAGTGATCGGTGACGAGCCGGACTACGACGAGATCGACCCCGAGGATGTCGCCGGTGCCTTGTCGCTCGATCCGGCACCCGTTCGTGACGACGCCGACGCCGAGATCTGGGCGTTGCTCGCCAAGGCGGCCGTGTCGACACCGCCGGCCCCGGCAGCGCCCCAGGTGCAGGCCCAGGTGCCCGTTCCGCTGCCCGTTCCGGTTGCGGTTCCCGCGCCGGTTCCTGTCCCGGTTCCAGTCCCGGCGGCCGGAACGATCGCCCCCGCTGTCGTCGCTCCCGTCGCGCAGCAGCCCGAGATCGTTGCTCCCATCCACTCGGCCGGGCCGATCGCGTCGACGACGCTCATCCCGGCATCGAGCGTGGTCGGCACGCCGTTCGACCCGGCGCAGGTCACTCCGCCGTTCCCCGGTGTGGCCCCGGCGGCAGTGCGTCTGCCGGTCACCACCACCCTTCCCGTCTCGGCGGAGGCCGCGGGCTCGACCGGCACGATCCGCGCCGGCGCCCGCGTCGACCTGAACGGTCTCATCGCACGCTTCGAGACCGTTCCGCCGGCGCCGCCGCTGCCGACAGCGGGAATCGTCGCGGTCATCGGTTCACGCACCGAGGCGCTCGAGGTCGCCGGTGGGCTCGCCGCCCGACTCGGCATCCCGACCGACGACGTCATCGTGGCGTCGCCGCCGGCCGATGTCGTCGTCCCGACGCCGGAGGACGCCATGCGGTTGGCGGCGACCACGCGGTATCGCTGCGCCCCCGTCGCGGTCATCGTGCTGGAGCTGGTGCCGGGCCGACAGGGACACGAGTGGGTCCGGGTCGTGCTCGACGGTCTTCGCGCCGAGCAGGTGCGCCTCGCCGCCGATACGACGCGGCTCATCGCCCATCAGCACCTGAGTATCGCCGCCGTCGGTGGGGTCGACGTGATCGATCTGCTCAGTGCGGCCGAGCACCCGGCGCCCGACGATGCGCTCCAGCTCCCGACGCCCATCGCCTCCCTCGATGGTCGTCCCGCCACTCCCGAGCTCTGGGCCGCCACCGTGCTGGCCGGACGGGCGACGACTGGCGCGACGGTCGACCGCTCCGGCGTGACGGGTCGGTAAGGTCATGAGTGTGCTCATCCAATCCGAGCGCTTCGGCGACGTTGACTGCGAAGAATCCTCGACCCTCACCTTCCCGCACGGGTTGTTGGGGTTCGAAGACCAGTCCTCGTTCGTGATCGTTCCCGTCGGTGACGACGGTGTGTACAGCTGGCTCCAGTCGACGAGTGATCCGGGTCTCGCCTTCCTCGTGACGGCACCGCACTTCTTCTTCGACGAGTACGCGCCCGAGGTCAACGACAAGGATCTCGAGGAACTCGACCTCCGCGACGAGTCGGAGACGTTGCTTCTCTGCCTGGTCACCATCTCCGACGATGACATCACGGCCAACCTGCTCGGGCCCCTCGTGGTGAACACTCGTACCCGTCGTGCCCGCCAAGTGGTCCTGTCCGAGGCGCGGTGGTCCACCCGGGTCCCGTTGAGCGGTTCGTAGATGCTGGTCCTCTCGCGGCGCTCCAACGAATCGATCGTCATCAACGGCAACATCACCGTGACGGTGCTGGAGATCCGTGGCGATCACGTGCGCATCGGCATCGACGCGCCCCGTGAGATCACAGTCCACCGCGAAGAGATCCACGCCGAGCTGGCCCGGGCCAACCAGGCGGCATCGGGCACGGCAACGACCGATCTGCCGCGCCTCCCGCGCCCGCCCCGCCCCTCGGCCTGACGCCTCGTCGTCGGCCCCGTTCGACGACATCGTGGGCTCGGCTGCCTCACTTGCGCGAATCGGGCAGTCGCGTCCGGGTCGCTGTGCGGCAGACTGGACCTGTGACCAACGAAGCAGCATCGTCGGCGGAGTCTGACGTCTCGGAGTCCGACGTCTCGGAGTCGACGACCCCCGAGCCGGTGTCGCCGGCTCTCGTGCCGTCCGAACCCGTCGAGCCGGAACCGGGGCGGTCATCGCCGAACCGGAACCGGGGCGGTCGGAGCCCGAGCCCGCCCGGGGGCGCTCGTCGCCGAGCCGGAACCGGAGGCGCTCGTCGCCGAGAACGAGCCGACCGCTGCGCCCAAGCCGGTCGTCGGCGCCTCGGCCCCCGCCGGAACAGCGCCTCCGCCTCCGCCGGTGGTCGGGGCGTCGCGTCCGGCCGTCGCCGTCGGACGCATCGTGTCGGTCGAGGTGGTCGCGTCGAGCCCGTCGGAGATCGAGGTGAAGTTGGCCGACGGCCGAGCGGGGGTCATCTCACGAGCCGACTTCGGTGACGAGCCGATGCCGTCGCCGGGGTCGACGATCGAGGCAGCGTTGTTGGCGCGCGACGACCCCCAGAAACGGGTCGTCCTCAGCCGTTCGTGGGCCGTGAAGCTCCAGCGATGGGAGCGGGTCGAAGCCGCGAAGGAGAGCGGTCAGCCGCTCACCGGACCGGTGACACGAAGCATCAAGGGCGGGCTCATCGTCGACCTCGGCCTCCGGGCCTTCCTGCCGGCGTCCATGATCGACGAGCATCAGCCCGGCGACGAGACCACCGATCCGGCCTCGCTCGTCGGGACCGAGGTGACCGTCGTGGTGACCGAGGTCGACCGGGCCCAGGACCGTGTTGTCGTTTCGCGTCGCGATCATCTGCGTCGTCAGCGTCGTCGTACCGAGCGCGACGTGTTCGCCAGCCTCACCGTGGGCAAGCGCGTCACCGGCAAGGTGGTCGGGCTCGTCGAGTACGGCGCCCACGTCGACCTCGGCGGAGTTCGGGCGCTGCTGCACCGCAGCGAGATGTCGTGGGGGCGGGTCAATCGGCCCGCCGACGTCGTGTCCGTCGGCGACACCATCGAGACCGTCGTCATCGAGGTCAACAAGTCGAAGCGGCGGGTGGGGCTGTCGCTCCGTCAGCTCGAGGCCGACCCGTTCGCCGGGGTCGAGGCCGGTGTGGTCACCACGGCGGTGGTCACCCGTGTCGTCGAGTACGGCGTGTTCGCCCGCCTCGACGACACCGATGTCGTCGGGCTCATCCACATGAGCGAGCTCACCGACCTGCCCGGCTACCGGCCCGACGAGCTGGTGACGCCGGGCGAGAACATCCACGTGAAGGTGCTCTCGGTGGACCCGAAGAAGCGGCGCGTGAGCCTCTCGGTTCGCCAGGCACTCTGGTCCTGACGCCTCGGGTTGTGTACTGCGAGGAACGCCACGAGCGGCGCTTCTCGCAGTACACAACCCGTGAGGTCAGTCGAAGATGACGGTGCGGTTGGCGTAGGTCAGCACGCGGCGTTCGAGGTGGAGGCGCACCGCCCGGGCCAGCACCGTCTGCTCGAGATCGCCGCCCAGCCGGATCAGTCGTTCGGGGGTGTCACGGTGGCTGACCGGCGTGACCTCCTGGCAGATGATCGGCCCCTGGTCGAGCTCCACGGTCGCGTAGTGCGCTGTGGCCCCGATGATCTTGACCCCGCGGTCGTACGCCTGGTGGTACGGCTTGGCGCCGACGAACGCCGGCAGGAACGAGTGGTGGATGTTGATGATCTGCCGGGGGAACCGTTCGATGATCTCGGGCGGCAGGATCCGCATGTAGCGAGCGAGCACGACCAGCTCGACGTTCACCTCATCGAGCGCCGCGAGGAGCGCCCGCTGCTGGGCCGCCTTGTCGTCGGGATCGACGGGAAGATGCAGGAACGGCACCCCGAAGTGCTCGGTGATCTCGCGGTGGTCCTCGTGGTTCGAGATGACGACGGGGACGTCGGCGGCGAGTTCGCCGAGGCGGATCCGTGCCAGGAGGTCGAGGAGGCAGTGCCCCTCCTTCGACACGAGCAGCGCAACCCTCGCCCGTTGTCCAGGCTCGACGATCTCCCACGTCATGCCGAGCGACTCGGCGAGCGACGCGAACTCGGCGCGGAATCGCTCGTGGTCGGCGTCGTCGGCGAAGGAGAACTCGATGCGCTGCAGGAACAAGCCGTGCCGGTCATCGGCGTGCTGGTCGGCGTGGGCGATGTCGCCCCCGCGTTCGTGGATGAGGCCGGCGGTCGCGGCCACCAGACCGGGGCGGTCGGGGCAGGAGAGGAGGAGGACGGTCATCCCGGTTTCAATCGGTCGTGATCACCCGAACGTGAGCCGGTCGACGGACCAGTGGGCCCGCAGCGACACGACCTTGCCCTCGTCGTCGACCCGGTACGTGAACACGCCGTCGGTGTGCACCACGAGGCCGTCGGCCATCGTCGTCGTGATGCGGCCGACGTTGGCGACCTCGTGGTCGGCTTCCCACGACTCGCGGAGTGTGAACCGGACCTCGTTGGGTCCGATCACGTTGTCGAAGAACGCACCGATGGCGTCGCGGCCGCGATGGCCGAGCCCGGTCGGGTCGAGTGCGGACACGCCGACGGGGTCTTGGACGACGGCGTCGTCGGCGAAGAGGTCGAGCCAGGCTTCGCGATCGCCCGCCTCGACGGCGGTCATGGACTTGAGCGATGCGTCGCGGGCGGGGTGCGGGGGGAACTCGTCAGGCAGGACTGGCATGGGGCAAGCGTGGCACGTCGGCGGGGGTGAACTCACACCGCATCCGCTTGATGCCGTGGATGAACGGTGACTGCAGGTAGTCGGGCGGCGCCGTGATGCGAAGGTCGGGGAGCCACCGGAAGATCTCCTCGAACATCACGGGGATCTCGCGGCGGGCCAGGTTCGCTCCGAGACAGAAATGGGGACCGCCGGCACCGAACCCGATGTGGTCGTTGGGCGTGCGGGCGATGTCGAAGCGGTGGGGATCCTCGAAGTGACGCTCGTCGCGGTTGCCCGACTCGTACCACATGACCACCTTCTCGCCCTTGGCGATCTTCTGGCCGCTGATCTCGGTGTCCTCGGTCGCAGTGCGGCGGAAGTGGATGACCGGAGTGGCCCACCGGACGATCTCCTCGACGGCGGTGGGGGAGAGCGTTTCGGGGTCGGTGGCCCAGGCGTCCCATTGCGCTCGGTCGTTGTGGAGCTCCCAGGCGCCGTGGCTGATCGCGTTGCGCGTCGTCTCGTTGCCGGCCGCCGCCAGGAGGATGAAGAAACTCGCCATCTCCTGCGGTGTCAGCGACTCGCCGTCGACCGACACGTGCATGAGCGCGGAGACGAGGTCGTCGCGGGGGTTGGCGAGCCGGTCCTCGCCGACGGCCTGGGCGATGGCGGCCATCTCGAGCGATGCGGCGAGGAGCGTGCCGAAGTCGGGGGTGAGCTCGGGGTCGCCACCGCCGAGGATCACGTTCGTGAGCTCCATGATCCGGGTCCACGACTCACGAGGGATCCCCATCATCTCGCAGATGATCTGGAGGGGGAGGACCGACGCGATCTCGGCGACGAAGTCACACTCGCCCTTGCTGCCGACCTCGGCGAGCACGCCGCGGGCCTTCACGTGCACGTCCTCGTCGATGCGGGCGACCATCCGCGGGGTGAACGACTTCGAGACGATTCGGCGGAGCCGGGTGTGGCGGGGAGGCATCCATGCTGATCATCGAGCCGTAGAACTCGGCGATCTCGACGGGCAGGTCGGGGATGTTGGTGCCGAGCCCCGAACAGAACAGTTCGGGGTGGCGGGACACGTGCATGATGTCGTCGAAGCGGGTCACCGACCAGAACCCGGGGCCCTGCGGGAACCCTTCGATGGCGGCTTCCTCGGCGAACATCACCGGAGCGTCGTCGCGGAGCTTCTTGAAGTAGGCGGCGCGGGTGGCGGAGCCGTCGGCCCACGCCTCGATCGTCGCGAACTGTGGGTCGGCGAGATCGATCCCGCTCGTGTCGATCTCGATCGGAGCCGTCGTCATCGTGGTCCCCCCTGGTCCGTGATGCGGCGCCCACCCTAGCCCTCTCCCTTGACCGGACGGTCAAGGACGCGCGACCCGGATGATCTGGGTGTCGGTGGCGGCTGCAAGAATGTTCCGCCCATGACGACGTCGATCCGGCTCCGGCCGTGGCAGAAGGATGCGCTCGAGAAGCTGTTGGCGAGCGATGCCGACAACTTCCTCGCGGTCGCCACGCCCGGCGCCGGCAAGACGACGTTCGCGCTCACGGCGGCGGCCCACCACCTGGCCGATCGCAGTTGTCGAGGTCTTGTTGTCGTCGCTCCGACCCAACACCTCAAGCTGCAGTGGGCGGAATCGGCGCATCGCCTGGGCCTGCACCTCGATCACGAGTGGTCGGCGCGCGACGGCGAGCTCCCCGCCGACATGCACGGCATCGTCACCACCTACCAGCAGGTGTCCACGTCCGCGGCGGTGCTCCGCACCTTGTCGGCGGGAGCGTTCGTGATTCTCGACGAGGTGCACCACGCCGGCGACGACAAGTCGTGGGGCGAGAGTGTGCTCACCGCGTTCGCTTCCGCACGCCGTCGGCTCATGCTCTCCGGCACGCCGTTCCGGTCCGACACCTCGGCCATCCCGTTCGTCGACTACCACCTCGACGAGGCCCGCCCCGACTTCGAGTACGGGTACGGCGACGCCCTCACCGACGGTCGGGTGGTCCGTCCGGTCTACTTCCCGGCGTTCGGTGGGCACATGGAGTGGGTGGCCCCCGACGGCTCCGAGTTCTCGGCGTCGTTCGACGACGCGCTCGACTTCCAGCGGGCCAACCAGCGATTGCGCACGGCGCTGTCGCTCGAGGGCCAATGGCTGCCCAAGGTCCTCGCCGAGGCCCACGCCCAGTTGCTCGGCATCCGCCGTCAGCACCCCAACGCCGGGGGCCTTGTCATCGCCATGGACCAGGAGCACGCGCAGGGCATCGCGCGGCTCATGCGGCAGCGCTTCGGCGTCAGTCCCACCATCGCCGTGTCCGACGATCCGATGGCCTCGGCCAAGATCCACGCGTTCTCGTCGTCGACCGACCCGTGGATCATCGCGGTCCGCATGGTGTCGGAGGGTGTGGACATCCCCCGGCTCCGCATCGGCGTGTTCGCCACCAACACGACGACTGAGCTGTTCTTCCGGCAGGCCGTCGGTCGGCTCGTGCGCTGGACCAAGGGCGTCCGGTCGCAGAAGGCGTTCCTGTTCATCCCCGACGATCCCCGTCTGCGCCGCTGGGCCACGGGCATTGCCGAGCAGCGTCGCCATTCCCTGAAGAAGCGTCAACGCGAAGACGACGAGTTCGGTGGCCTCGACGGCAGCGAACTCGACGACCGCGAGGCCATGGAGGCCGCCGACAACGACCAGGAGCAGATGTCGCTGTTCGCCGTCATCTCCGCCGTCGCGACCGAGGAGTCGACGGTGCAGAACTCGCTGTTCAGCGACGACCATCCCGATCGCTGGGATGACGACGACGAGTCCGACGCCGTGATGGACGCTGCCCTCGAGGTTCGCCTCGCCGTGCCGCCGCCACCCGGTGCGGCCGGTGCCGCCGCGTTGCCCGACGGCAAGACCCGCAAGCAGCTCAAGGGCGAGCTGCGTGACGCCAACGCCGAACTGGTCCGTGAGTTGGTGCGGTTCTCGAACCTCGACCACCGGGCCGTCAACGTCGAACTCAACCGGCTGGCGGGCATCCGCAAGATCACCGAGGCAACCGTCGAGCAGTTGCAGACGCGCCTCGATCAGGGCAACAAGTGGCTGCGAAAGCTGTGAGCTGACCATCCGTGACCCGGATCGGGCGAGGTCGACGAAGTCGGGCCTCGCCCCCGTCAGGACCGTTCGTTCGTCGGCGAAGCCGACAAGAATTCCGGAGCCACCGACGTGACTGATGCGCTGACCTTCAGCAGTACCAGAGCACTTCGCCCGGCTCGCCGAGCGCGGTCTCGCCGATCCGCGGCGGCTGGTGCATCCTGCCGTGATCGAGCTCGCGGCGCACTGCTGACGCCAAGCCGGCGAGCGCAGCGACGAGCATCGCGTTGCGGATCGAGTGGTCCATTCGTGGCCGTGTGCCCATGGCGTCCCCCTGCTCGGTTCGGCGCCTGCCCGACGCCCCGTTCCCAACTGGTACAGATCTGACTCGTCGAGAGCAAGAGATTTCGGCTTGACCCTGGACCATGGTCCGGGGTCTACCGTCGTCGTGTGAACGCAGATGGAGGTGCCGTGGGCGTGCTCATGAAGATCGGGCAACTCGCCGATGCGGTCGGCGTCGGTGTCGAGACGGTGCGCTACTACGAACGGCGCGGGCTGTTGGAGCCGCCTCTGCGGACCGAGGCCGGCTATCGCCAGTACGGCGCGTCCGACGTCGCCCGCATCGAGTTCCTCCTCCGCGCCAAGGAGCTCGGTTTCACGCTCGCCGAGATCTCCGAGCTGTTCGCTGCGACCACCACCGACGTCGCCGCCGCGGTGCGCGCCAAACTCACCGCGGTCGAGGCGCAGATCTCCGAGCTCGCCGAGACCCGCTGCCGATTGCGCCAGCTCATCGACCTGTGCGACCACGGCGACGGCTCGGCCTGCCTCCAACTCCGACTCGTCGGCTCCTGACGGGCCGCACCAACGAACGGACTCGTGACATGACCACGACCTCTGACCTCACGCGCTCGATCGATGTCGACGAGCTGATCGCGTCGACCGAGCTGCCGCTGCTGCTCGACTTCGGCGCCGACTGGTGCCCGCCGTGCCGCGCGCTCGACCCGATCCTCGACCAGATCGCCGCCGACCACGTCGACTCGATCGTGATCCGCAAGGTCGATGTCGACCAGGTGCCGGACCTCGTGGTGCGGTTCGGTATCGCCTCGGCGCCGACGATGCTGTTGTTCGTCGGGGGTGAACTCGAGGCGAAGATCGTCGGAGCCCGGCCGAAGGCCGCGCTCTTGGAGATGTTGGGCGACCACCTCTGAGCGGAGCTCAGCGACCACCTCTGAGCGGAGCTCAGCGATCGTCCTGAGCCCCGGGCTTGTGGCGCGGTGCGATTGGCGGGAATACTCTCGGCATGACCGAGTCGCCTCCCGCTGAGCCCACCGATGGCGGTCTCGCCGATGTCTCTGCGTCGGCACTTCGGGTCTTCCCCCGGCACCTGCTCCCGGCCAAGCGCAGTGAGATCGCCCGACGCGCCACGCAGATCGCCTGGGTGACGGCCAAGCACTTCACGCCGCTCGCGATCCGGAGCGCCCGCAAGCGCGAGGTCGACCCCGATGCCTTCGCCCGGCCCCTCCGCCTCACGTTCGAGGAGCTCGGGACCACGTTCATGAAGTTCGGCCAGCTCGTGAGTTCGTCGCCGGGCGTGTTCGGCGAGGAGGTGTCGGCAGAGTTCCGTTCCTGCCTCGACACCGGTCCCGCCGTGCCATTCGAGCAGGTTCGTCGAACCGTCGAGGCCGAGCTCGGCATGCATCTCGAAGAGGCGTACGCCCACTTCGATCCCGAACCCATCGGTCGCGCCTCGATCGCCGTGGTGCACCGCGCCACGTTGCACGACGGCACCGACGTTGCGGTGAAGGTGTTGCGGCCCGGCATCGAGAAGCGGGTGTCCATCGACATGGACCTGTTCGAGCCGATGCTGACGATCATCGCCCGGACGACAGGGGAGTACGCCGCCGGCCAGCTCGTGCAGATGTTCGACGGTTTCCGTATGCAGCTCGGCGAGGAGCTCGACCTGCGCAACGAGGCTCGGGCGATCCAACACATGCAGAAGTTGCTCCGTGTCGTCGAGCTGCCGCTCGTCACGGTCCCCGAGGTCTACCCGGCGTTCAGCGCAGCGCGGGTGCTGACGATGGAGTTCCTCGACGGGGTTCCGGTCGATGACATGTCGCGCATCGCCGAGTACGGGTTCGATCCGGCGCCGGTCGTGTCCCAGACCGTCAAGGGGTTCCTGATGACGACGGTGCGTTGGGGGTTCTTCCACGGGGACGTGCACGCCGGCAACCTGCTCCTCCTGCGCGACGGTCGGGTCGGCGTGATCGACTGGGGCATCGTCGGTCGCCTCGACAAGGACACGCACATGTTCTTCCGTCGCATCGTCGAGGCAGCCCTCGGCGACGAGGACGCGTGGAGCGATATCGCCGCCCACACGATCAAGCAGTACGGCGCATTGCTCGAGACCGGCATGGGCATGAACCACGAGGACACCACCGCCTTCATGCGGATGATGCTCGAGCCGCTCCTCAAGGCGCCCTTCGGCGAGGTGTCCCTCGTCGAGATCCTCAATGCGCCGCAGGCGAAGGTCGCCGAGGCCAAGGGGCTCGAGGTCGAGAACCGGTCGATCGCTTCGATCTACAAGCGGTTCAAGGAGCAGCGGAAGCTGCGGTTGCTCGCCGAGGCCGAGGGCATCTACGAGTCGGAGTTCGAGCGAGGCATGTTCCTGCTCACGAAGGCGCTCATGTACTTCGAGCGCTACGGGAAGATGTACATGTCCGACGTCGGCATCTTCCACGACGAGGCGTTCTTCCGGCCAGCGCTCGCCGCGCCCACGTCGACGCTCAGGGACGCGCCGGCCTGAGCCAGGCTCGTTTCCCGTTGCGACGGCGGGCGGCGCCGTGCGGCACGACATCGGGATCGGTGGCGAGAGCATCGAGTTGGTCGGCGAGATCCGCCGCCATCTCGAACCGTTGGTCGGGACGTAGGGCCACCGCACGGCGCAGTGCCGTGGCCAGGCCAACCGGAAGTCCGTCGAAGGCAGAACGGGGGACGCCTCGGGTGCAGATGCTGTCGACCAACCGAAGGCCCCGTGTCGCGGACCCGGCGAACGGATTGCCGCCGAGCGCGAGGCGTGAGGAGGGGGGGGCGGGCGCCGGGCCCCGGGGGCGGCGAGGGCCCGCGCCCGGGCGGCTCGGACGAACCGCGGACGTCGACGAACGACGCTGACCCGAAGCCGGCGAGAACGGCGGTGTCCGGGTCGGTCACCAGGAGGTTCGACGGCGTGATGTCGCAGTGGATCACACCGAGGTGATGGGCGCAGGCCACCGCGTGGGCCAGTTGGGCGCCGAAGGACACGACCTGCTCGGCGGGCAAGGGGCCGACCCGGTCGACGTGGTCCTGAAGGGAGCCTCCCTCGGCATACGGCATCACGATGCATCGACGGCCGTCCTCGAGGGTGGTGGCGTCGAGGATCGGGAGCACCCCGTGGATGTCGTGCACGCCGTGAAGGCGGCGTTCGGCGAGGAGTTGTCGCCGATAGGCCTCGTCCGTCCCGATGTCGAACACCTTCAGGGCCACGGTGGACGAGTCCTCCGTTCGCACGGCCCGATAGACGGCGGCGGTTCCACCACGAGCCACCAGGGTCGTGCATTCGTACCCGGGGACGAGGGTGCGGCCGGGAGGCTTGGCGATCACGATGCCGGCCCCGTCGATCGGAGCACGTCGAGGTCGGTGCTCTCCAGGATCACAACCGGTGTCCGCTGCTCCGCCATTCGTCGACGGTAAACGACCCTCGCTTCGACACTCCCATGTTGGTTGCGATTTGAACAGGGGTGCCCATGACCGCAACTTAGAAAGTGACTTGTCACTTTCTAAGTTGCGGTCTACGCTCGGCCGGTGCCCGCAGCCAGCAAGCGCATCGCTCCCGTTCGCCGGTCCCAGGCCGAGCGTCGCGAAACGACCCGCGCCGCGCTGATGACCGCAGCTCTCGAGCAGCTGCTGTTCGACGGCCTGGCCGGCTTCACGACCACCGAGGTGTGCAAACGCGCCGGCCTGAGTCAGGGCGCGCTGTTCAAGCACTTCGACACGAAGGCCGACCTCCTCGCGGCGGTCACCGAGCACCTCTTCGACGAACTGCGCGCCGAGTTCGAGTCGACGTTCATCGACCTGCCGGCCGCACGCCGGAACCCGCGGTCGGGGATCGAACTGCTGTGGGACCAGATGCTCGACGCTCGCCTCGCTGCGGCCTACGAGCTCTACACGGCTGCCCGTACCGACACCGATCTGCGGGCGGCGCTCGAACCGGTCGTCGCCGCGCACGTCGAACGCATCCACGAGCTCGCTGCCGCACTCATTCCCGGGGTCGACGACGATCGTCGCCGGAGCGCCGTCGATCTGGCCCTCCTCGCGATGCAGGGTCTCGTCGTGCAGCAGATGGCCCTGCCCGACCCGGCGCAGCACGAGCGGCTCCGCGAACTGCTCGACGGCCTGACCGTCGTGTTGTTGACGAACGAGAACGAGGGGACGAACTGATGGACGACCTGAAGAACCCGGCGGTTCTGGCGGTGCCGCTCTACTTCGCGCTGATCTGGTGGGAGGTGCGGGCGCTGACCCGTCTGAAGGCGGCCGGCAAGGACGTGCTCGGGTACGAGCGGCGGGACACGTGGGCGTCGCTCCTCATCGGGGCCGTGTCGTTGATCACGGTCGGCGGCCTGAACCTGGTGGTCAAGATCTTGTCGGAGTGGCTCTGGGATTACCGCCTGACCGACCTCGGCAACGGCATCCTCGGCTGGACGGTCGCGTTGTTGGGTTGGGACTTCGCGTACTACTGGCTCCACCGTGTCGAGCACGAGTCGCGCATCTTGTGGTCCGCCCACGTCAACCACCATTCGAGCGAGCGCTACAACCTGTCGACCGCGCTTCGTCAGCCGTGGACGCCGGTCGTGCTCGTGTTGTTCTTCCCGCCGCTCGCGCTCATCGGCGTCCGCCCGTGGATGATCGCCGTGTCGGGCGGGTTCAACCTCGTCTATCAGTTCTGGATCCACACCGAGGCGGTTGACAAGCTGCCCCGCTGGTTCGAGTTCGTGTTCAACACCCCGTCGCACCACCGGGTGCACCACGGCAGCCAGCAGCAGTACCTCGATCGCAACCACGGCGGCGTGCTGATCGTCTGGGACCGCCTGTTCGGCACGTTCGAGCCCGAGGGCGAGCGCGTTCGCTACGGCCTCACGAAGAACATCAACACGTTCAACCTCTGGAAGATCTTCGACCACGAGCTCGTCGCCATCGGACGCGACGTGAAGGCGGCGCCTCGTTGGCGTGACCGCTTCGGCTACGTGTTCTTCGGGCCGGGCTGGAAGCCGGCGCTCGATTCCGGTCTCGCACTCGATCGCTCCGCGGTCGAACGCTCGACCGAGACCGTGGGTTGAGCGATCACCCCACGATGTACGGCTGGGTCAGCACATCGAGGTCGTGGCCGCGAGACTGATCGCCATGACCGGATCACTTGATCGCCGCGGGTTCCTCACGATCGGCGCGGCGGGCGCCGCCGGGTTCCTCGTCGCCGGTTGCTCGTCGGACGACGACGTCGCGACGGCCAACTCGACGACCACGACCGCATCGCCGACCACCGTGGCCGCCGGTTCGGGCGGCGGTACCGCGACGACCGTCGCTTCGGGGAGCGCCGTCGGTACCGAGCTGACCGCCGCCGACTTCGCCTCGTTGGGCACGTGCCTCCTGATGACCGAGAAGACCGCCGGTCCGTTCCCGCTCGACGAGCAGTTCGACCGGCGCGACATCACCGAGGGTTCGGAGGGCCACCCGCTTCGGCTCGGCCTCCGTGTGCTCGACGAGGGCTGCGCCGCCATCTCCGGAGCGAAGGTGGAGATCTGGCACTGCGACGCCACGGGCGACTATTCGGCGTTCATCGACAACGGCGGTGGCAAGGACGACGGTCCGGGCACGACGTTTCTCCGGGGCACCCAGACGGCGAACGACGAAGGGATCGTGGAGTTCGCCACGATCTACCCGGGCTGGTACTCGGGCCGAGCGGTACACATCCACCTGCGGGTCCACATCGACGACGAGACCGTGCTCTCGAGCCAGCTGTTCTTCGATGCCGACGACACCGCGACGGTGTACGAGGAGGGCCCGTACTCCGACCACGGTCTGCCCGACACCTCGAACGAGGCCGACTCGATCGCCGGGGACGTCGTGAAGGAGGGCTCGCTCCTCGTCACGACGGCGCTCGCCAACGTGGACGGCAACGCCGGCATGCTAGGACTGCTCAACCTCGGCGTCGACCCGTCGGCACGATCGAGTGAGTCGGGCGGTCGCGGGCCAAGCGGCACCTGACCGCCCCTCGCGACGGTCGTGCTGTCCTGCAATTCGTGCTGGATGTGACGTGTCGCGTCACTTCTGGCACGGATCGGCGGCGCGGCGATAGCCCACCGGCTTCTCGCGGCGCATGACCTACTGGCCGGTGAGTTCGGGCGGGAGGCCGCGGCGACGGTCCCACCACACCACCAGCACCAACACCCCGCCGATTGCGATGGAGATCAGGCCGGCGAACGCCGCGAGGCGGCCGCCGAGCGAGTTCGTGTCGCAGCTGGAGAACCCGGTGTCGCCGTCCTGGAAGCCGGCCGGTGTCACCCGTTCTCCGGACTCGAGGGTCACCAGGTCGGTCGCCAGCGCCCTCGGGGCGGTGTTGGAAGCGAAGTAGCAGCGGTTGTCGACCTCGGCGTGCCAGAGCGTCGGCAGATCGGCCTCGAGCGGCTCGACCTCGTCGAACCCGTCGGGGACCTCACCGATCACGATGCGTCCGTCGGCGTCGGCGTCGGCGTCGGTGGCCGAACCATCCGAGCGTGTGACATGCCAGAGGATGCGCCCGTCCCGTGCGTCGCTGCCAGAGCGGATCTCGATGCCCTCCGTCTGTGCGAAGGACGTCGCTCCGACCACGATGGCCGTACGTCCGTCGCCGGCGTCGATGAATCCGATGCGCGGGACGACCGGGTCGTCGGGGATGAACCCGGTCGCTCCGCCGATCACCACCAGGAGGACGATGCCGAGCGCGAGCCAGACGACCCCGCCGATCAGCAGCGTCCGCCGACGTCGCGAGCCGGCGGCCGGGTCGCGAGCACCGTCGGCGGCGGTCCGGGTCAGGTCGGTCACGGTCGGAAGGCCTCCTCGATGCCGGCCGCCCCGTCCTCCCAGGACGGCGGCCGATACGTCGCCAGGGCATCGCGGCGTTCGCGGTGGTACTCCACGTCGGTGAGGTGGCGTTCGATGAGTTCGACGAGCTCGTCGACATCGGTCGGGTCGAAGTACTCGGCCCATTCGCCGCCGGCCTCGGGCAGGGCACCGCCGGTCGACGACAGCGTCGGTACCCCGTTGCCGAGCGCCTCGATGACCGGCGTGCCGAATCCCTCGTAGAACGCCGGCTGCACCGCGAGGAACGCGTGGCGGTACAGGCCGTCGAGCAACCGGTCGTCGACCTTGTCGAGCCAGCGGAACCTTGCACCTTGGTCGACGTGGGACCGCATCAGCTCCTGCAGGTCGTCGGTCATCCATCCCGCCTTGCCGACCATGACCAGGCCGAGGTCGGGGTGGCGTTCCTTGAGGCGGTCGAACGCGTCGATGAGCAACCGGTGGTTCTTGCGCGGCTCCACCGTCGCAACGCTGAGCAGGTACCGGCCGGTCGGTGCCTCGGCGGGGAGCGGCAGGTGGTCGTCGGCCCGCTGGAAGTTCGCACCCATCGTGATGACGGAGGTGTCGAGGTCGGCAGCGATGCCGAGCCGCTCGGCAAGGGCCTCGACGTCGCGGCGGCTGCACTCGGAGATGCAGACGAACTTCTCCGAGTGACGCAGGTGCGCCTCGATGAACGTCGAGAACAGTCGGATCTGTCCGGCGTCGAACCACTGGGGAAACTGGGTCGGCATGACGTCGGCGACCAGGGTCGACGTGTGCACACCGCGGTCGCGGAGCCACGGCAGCACCACGTCGCGGCGTGGCACGTTGTGCCACGCCGCCTCGAGGTCGAAGAACCACGAGTCGGCGGGCCACTCGTCGATGCGGAGCTCCGCGTGCCCGGGCGGGTGGTTGCGGATGCGGCGGCGACGCGCCAGCTCCTCGCGCGCCGCATGGGCGATTCGGGTGCGGATCAGCGCCCGGCCGCGGAGCTTGAGGGTCTCGGGGAGCGGATCGGTGAGCTGGGCAAGTCGTGAACGCTGCGGTGCGTCGCGTGGTGTGAACACGGCGAGCGCTGCACGTTCCGCGACCGTGAGCCGGCGGAAGGTGGCGCACTCGGTGCACCACCGGACCGGCACGAACGTGAGCGGACCTTCGAGGCGCCCGAGGCAGCGCGAGCAGCTCCCGGGTGTGGCGTTGGAATCCGGTGACGTAGTCGACGGCCAACGTGTTGGACACCTCGACCCACACAGTGCGGGTCGAAGCCGGCTCGGACGCGTCGGAGGCCGGGGGTGGGGAAGCTGGGGGGAAGGTCATGAGTCGATGTGCTCGGCGGTCAGAGCTGCGAAGCGTCGCCCGATCGCCCGCCAGTCACAATGCTCCTCGACGTAGTGCCGACCCGCAAGCGAGCGATCCGTGTTGTCGTGGCGCACGACGTCGCGGATCCCGGCCGCGAGTTCGGCGAGGGGCACCGTCGCGACGCCGGCGGCGTCGGCATCGATCCCACGTGCGCCGACGATGGTGGACACGACGGGGAGCCCGGCGGCCAGGTACGTGAGCAGCTTCAGGTTCGAACCGCTCCCGGCGCTCATGGGGTTCAGCGCCAGGTCGCACGCAGAGAGGAGCAGGTCGAGCAGGTCGTCGGAGACCGGCCCGAGGACCCGGACGTTGGGTGGAAGGTGCCGCACGTTCAGCAGCGACGAGTGGCGGCCGGCGAGGAGGAAGTCGGTGTCGGGAACCTCGCGGGCGACCTCGATGATGGCCCGGCCCGCGTCGATGTTCGGGCCGTGTCCCGAGCCCACGAACAGCGCAGCGGGGCGCCGAGGGTCGAGCTCGACGTCCTGCGCGAGGGCCAGGCGGCGTCGTCGCCGGTCTCCGCCGGCGACGAACTCGATCTCGGTCGTGTCGACCCCGTTCGGCACGACCGCCGTCGGGGCACCGATCCGGTAGCGGGCACCCAGCGTGTCGAGGTCGAGGTCGGTCGTCGCCGTCACGAGTGCGGCGTGTTCGACCGCGGTGCGCTCGATACGGTCGACGTGACCGAGGAGCCACCTCCCTGCGGAGTTGTCGGGGATGATGCTGCCCTTCAGCGCGAGTTCGTCGTTGTGCTCGTCGCAGATGATGGGGATGTCGGCGGCGAACGCTCGCACTGCGTCGACCAGGTAGGGCTGTACGAGCACGGCGGCGGAGGCCCCGTCGAGCTCCTCGCCGAGGATCTCGACGAACTCATCCAACCCCGACCACATGAGTCCGGCGGCGATGTCGGTCAGCGACACGTTGCCGGTGACGAGACGCAGATCGGTCTCGCGCGCTGCGTGCGCGGGTGGAAGCGCGACGCAGATCTCGACGAGCCCCGGAGCGAGCTCGTGGCGCCCGGCCTGGGACGGATCGGTCGTGAGGCTGACGACCGAGACGTCGGTGAGCCCGTCGTGCCCGAGCGCCTCGGCGAGGTGCCATCCCCGGAGCTGGCCTCCGCTCTGTCGCGGGTGGAGCGGGTAGGTGCTGACCTCGACGAGGCGTCGTCGCGGTCGCCGGGACGCTCCACGGTCGTGCGTCGGCGCCGGTCGTTCCGACGCCGCTGAGGCCACCACGTGGTCCATGAACGCGGGAACGGTGCGGTGGGTGACGCGGGCGCTGGTCCGGGCGACCGTTCGCCGCAACGCGCGAACGCCCGAGGGGATGGGCGATTCGGCGGAGCGGATCCACTCCAGGACAGCGTCACGCACCCGATCCGTCCCCGATGCGCTCGGCCCATTCGACCAGCCGTCGGCCGGCCTCGACGACGTCGGCGGTCGAACCGGCGAAGGACCACCGGATCCACCGGTGACCGTCGACGGGATCGAAGTCGACCCCCGGTGCCGTGGCGACGCCCAGCTCGTGGAGCCACTGGTCGACCAGCTCGCGGCTGTCGATGCCCCACCGTGCGACGTTGCCGTACAGATAGAACGCCCCGTCGCAGGGAGCGAGCTCGGTGACCCCCATGCGCTCCAGCGCGTCGAGCAGGGCCGCACGGTTCGCGGCGTACCGCTCGACATGGCCGTCGAGTTCGGCGAGGTCGTCGAACGCGGCGAGCGCGGCGTGCTGGGCCAGCGTGGGGGGCGAGAGGTAGAGGTTCTGGCTCAGTCGGTCGACGGGCTCGACGAGCTCGGGGGGCACGATCATCCAACCGAGGCGCCAACCGGTCATCGAGAAGTACTTCGAGAAGCTGCCGATCACGACCTCGCCGGCCGCCGCGCCCCCGGCAACCGCGGTCGGGGCCGTCGACCCGTAGGTGATGCCGTGGTAGATCTCGTCGGCCACGAGGCGGACCCCGTGTTCGGCGCACCAGGCCCGCAGTCCGTCCAGGCGCTGGGTGTCGTACACGGTGCCCGTCGGGTTGGCCGGGCTCGCGACCACAACGCCGTCGATCGGACCGGTGGCGAGGCACTCGTCGAGCGCGGCCGGCGTCAGGAGGAAGCCGTCGTCGGGACCGATCCGGACCGGCACGGCCTCGAGATCGAGCGCGCCGATCATCTGTCGATAGCAGGGGTAGCCGGGCTCGGTGACGACGATGCGGGCGCCGGGGTCGAAGCACGCCAGCAGCGCGAGCACCACCGCCCCCGAGGCGCCGGCGGTGACGATCACCTGGTCGGGCGGGACCTCGACGCCGTGGCGGTCGTGGTACATCCGAGCGATCCGGCGCCGCAGCGGATCGATGCCGCACGCCGGGGTGTATCCGAGCGGGGCGCCCGACTCGAGCAGCCCGATCGCCGCAGCGACGGCACCGAGTGGTGCCCCACTGCTCGGCTGGCCCACCTCGAGATGGAGCACGTCACCGGTGGCGAGCTCCTGTTCCGCGGCCGCCGCCACGATCTCCATCACGTGGAACGGTTGGATCAGCGCCCGTCGCGCCGGAGCGAGGGCCACGGTCGCTCAGATCAGCGCGCGCCGTGTTGCCCCGACGAGATCGACGAACCGGTCCCGATCGGGTTCGTCCAACACGGCGAGCGCCGGCGCGACGAGGTGGTCGGTCGTCGTCTCCGCGACGGCCAGGGCGTCGGTGGTCCGGGCAGTGAGTTCGGCGACATCGGGATAGGGCTCGGGATACCCGAACAGTTGGGCGTTGGCGACGCCACCCTTGGCGAGGACTGCCTCGAACGGCGTGACGCCTGCGGCGAGCACGGCGACCAGGTGTGCTCCGCCGCGAAGCTCGCGCAACGTGTTGAGCTGTTGGCAGGCGGCGCCCTTCGCATCGGCGGCGAGGGGGACGGAGCGCCATCCGGCGAACAGGGGAAACCCCGCCGCCGGGGCCGCGGCGATCACCAGGGCGGCCAACCGGTTGAGCTCGTCGTAGTCGACGCCGCCACCGAAATGGTCACGACCCCATTGGGCACAGGCGGCGCCGAAGCGTTCCGCGGCAACGCGCGTGCCGGCGACGGCGCAGCCCTGGTCCCACAGCGTTCGAACGGTGTCGACGTCGAAGAACCCCAGCGCCGCCGACGCCACGTCGGCCGCGACGTCGCCGAGGACCCCGGCACGGCCGGCGAAGTAGAAGTCGAGGCCGTTGTACCCGAACTCGGCCGCGTCGGAGTACGTCGTCGGATCGAACATGAAACGCGACCCGATTGATCCGATCGGGCGCCCGATGGCAGCTGCGGCCTCTGCGGGAGTCATGCCCGCGACCCTAGAGGGTCAGGGCCGGGCGACGATGACGCTGGAGCCGTGGCCGAAGAGGCCTTGGTTGGCGGTGATACCCACTCGGGCGCCCTCGGCCTGGCGGCCGGTGGCCTGGCCACGCAACTGCCAGGTCAGCTCGCACACCTGGGCGATCGCCTGCGCTGGCACTGCTTCGCCGAAGCAGGCGAGACCGCCCGACGGGTTCACCACCGTGCGACCGCCGAAGGTCGTCTGGCCGTCGCGGAGCATCTTCTCGGCCTCGCCGGGGCCGCAGAATCCGAGGTCCTCGTACCAGTCGAGCTCGAGCGCGGACGACAGGTCGTACACCTCGGCCACGTCGACCTCGTCGGGGCCGATGCCGGCCTGCGCGTACGCAGCGTCGCCGATGGCCTGCTTGAACGTGCGCGGCGGGACATCGATGCCGGCGGCGCTGTCGGTCGAGAAGTTCGGCATCTCGATGACGGTGTTGGGGAACGTCGGGGTCACCGTCGACACACCCTTGATGCGCACGGCGTCGGCGTGGCCGTGGGCCGCAGCCCATTCCGGCGACGCGATGATCATGGCGGCACCGCCGTCGGAGGTGGCGCAGATGTCGAGCAGGCGCAGCGGGTCGGCGACGACCGGCGAGTTGTTCACGTCCTCGACGGTGTACTCCTTGCGGAACCGGGCGTAGGGGTTGTTCAGTCCGTGGCGGGCGTTCTTGACCTTGACGGCGGCGAAGTCGTCCTGTGTCGCCCCGTACACGTCCATACGGCGCCGGGCGTACAGCCCGAAGTAGGTGGGGTTCGTGGCGCCGAGGAGCCGGAAGCGGAGCCAGTCCGGGTCGTCGCCGCGCGCACCCTTCGCCGGTGCGAGGAAGCCCTTCGGGGTCGTGTCGGCCCCGACGACGAGTGCCACGTCGCACAACCCGGCGAGGATCCGGTGGCGGGCGGCCTCGATGGCCATCACACCGGAGGCGCACGCGCCGTAGGCGGACGTCACGGGAATGCCGGTCCAGCCCATCGCCTGGGCGAACGTGGCGCCGGCGACATAGCCGGGGTAGCCGTTGCGCATGGTGTCGGCACCGGCGACGAACTGCACGTCGCGGTAGTCGATGCCGGCATCGGCGACGGCGTCGCGGATTGCTGCGACGCCGTACTCGACGAAGTTCCGGCCCCACTTGCCCCAGGGGTGCATTCCGACCCCGATGATCGCGACCTCGTCCACCATCAGACCGTTCCTTCGTTCTCGTCGGTCCCGGCGGTCCATCCGACCGGCTTCCACTTCCACATCAGATAGTCGTTGTCGTCGTCGCTGTAGAGCGTGTCGAGGACGAGCTCCATCTCGGTGCCGACGCCCAGGTCGTCGTGGGTGACCCCGGCGACGACCTGGCCCAACACGACCATCTTCTCGGCGGCGAGCTCCACCGCGGCGATGAAGAAGGGCTCGTAGGGGTCGCTGACCGGGATGTACGGGTCGGGCGGCTGGTAGCCGGCGTTGGTGTAGCTCCACAACGTGCCGGTGCGGCTCAGCTCGACCGGCTCGAGCGTGCTGGACGCGTACCCGGGAGCGCGGGACATCGTCGTCTCGGGCGGGAAGAACACCGTGCCGCTGTCGCTGCACCGGGTGCCGATCAGACGGGGTTCGTCGTCGAGGGTGAACCATCCCTCGATGGCCGCGACTCGGGTCCTGGACATGGGTGACGCCTTTCTGACGGACCGTCAGGTCTGCCGGACAAGAGCGTGCCCGACGTGGGCCGTTCGGATCAATTCATCGTGGCCCCGGGGGCGATCCGCCACGCCACCCGTACGTTGACCTGATGGGTGCACCACAGGCGGTACGTGACGCCGGTCTCGACGCGGTCATCGGCATGTATCCGGCGGTCCACCGGTTGCGGACCACCGTCGTCGCACCGTGGACCGCCCATCTGCTCGGAGACGCCGCGGTCCGGCCGCCGCACCGGGTGCTCGTGCACGGTGCCGAAGGGTGTGGCGTCACCTACATCGCCGAACGGCTCCTCGACGAGCTGACCTCGGTCGCGGGTGTCGACGCGGTCCTGATCCCGACCCTCGACGAGATGGTCGAGCGTGATCCCCAGGAACTCGCTGCAATCCTCGGCGCGAACGAGGCGAGCGACGTGGTGTTGATCGGGGTATCGCACCAGCCGTGGACGATCCCCGCCGAGCTGTTCGGCGACGGCGGATTCGAGCGTATGGCCTTCGTGTCGCCGCCCGACTGGGATGCCCGCCGATTCCGTATCTGGGAGTCGTCGTGGGGAAGTGCACTTCCGTCGGCGGACCTCGACCGGCTGGTCATCGCCACCGAAGGGTGGTCCGGTCCCGACATCACCCGCCTCGGCGAGTTGTCCGTCGCCTCGGTCGATGAGCTGATCGCAGCGGTGCCGACCATCGTCCCGGGCACCGTCGACTGGCTCGCCCGTTCGCGCGAGATGATCCGGGCGCTCGGCTCGTACGGACGCCTCGACGATCTCGCCGGGTACCTCCAGCGATACCGCCTGCTCTGACGGTCTCGGGTGTCGCCGCTAGTTGCGGCGGTGGTAGAGGTCCTCGGTGGTACGTGTCGGCCGACGGTCGGTGATGTCATACACGTCCGAGCGCGCCGAGCGGATCGTGAGGTAGGCCATGGTCGCCAACGCGATCGCCAAGAGCACCACGGCGACGATCAGCGCAGGGCTGGTCGTGCTCGTTCGGGTGATGTGCACCTGGAGGACGGCGTCGCGAGCGGCCTGGGGACTCTCCTCGACCTGCTTCGCCGCCGCTTCGAGCCGCTGCCGGCAGGTCGCGATCCCGGCGGCGTCATCGGCAGCGTTGCCGTTGGAGAGCGAGTCGAGGCAGCCGCTCACCCCCGACAGGCGGTCGGCGATGCTGTTGGCGTCGGCGGTGACGTCGTCGACCTCGACGCGCTGACGGGTCACCACGGCGCCGACGAGGTTGAGCTTTCGCAGCGCCGCCTCGAGCTTGGCCGGGGGGACGCGGAACGTGAGCTCGGAGTCGCCGCCGTCGGTGTACGCCGTGTCCTCCGACGCCTTGGTCGCGCCGAGCTCGGTCAGCCGGTCGATGACCGAGGTGCGAACCTCGACGACCTTGGAGGTGTCGATGGTGACGTCGGCGGTCGCGGCGCGGCCCTTGGCCTCACCCGACCACCAGACCAGCCCCAACAACACGGGAAGGCCGATCAACATCAGCACACGCTTCACCGCGCCAGGCTAAGAGGGGCCACCCGTCAGGTCGCGGACCCACCCGCGGTCTGCCCGACCTCGGCGTTCGCCGCGGCGAGGAACGCGGGGCGTTCGCCGCCGCCGTGCAGCAGGACCTGGCCTCCGCTGACGTAGGAGGCGAGCGGTGACGCGAGGTACACACACGTGTCGGCCACGTCCCCGGGGGTGCCGAGTCGGCCGAGCGGTACGGTCGCGGCGACGGCGGCGACCCCCTCGGCGTCGCCGTAGTGCAGCTCCGCCTGTTCCGTCTCGATCATGCCGCAGGTGACGGCGTTGACCCGGACCTTCGGCGCCCACTCGACGGCCAGCGACTGCGTCAGGTTGAGGAGGCCGGCCTTGGCGGCCCCGTACGCCGCCGTGCCCGGTGACGGGCGTGTGGCGGACACCGAGGCGATGTTGATGATCGTGCCGCCGGACTCCTGGCGTTGCATCACCGCGTTGGCGCGCTGGGCGACGTGGAGCGGCGCCACCAGGTTGAGTCGGATGAGTGACTCGCTGAACCGTGGCGACGCCGTCGCGGCGTCGACGTGGGGGCTGCCACCGGCGTTGTTCACCACGACGTCCACCCGGCCCCAGCGTCGCTCCGCTTCGCCGACCAGCGCGTCGACCTGGTCGGGATCGCGCACGTCGCACGCGAAGAACGCTGCGGTGCGCCCGCCGGCGGTGGGCAGCTCGTCGGGTTCGGACCGGCCACACGTGAGCACGTCCGCGCCGAGTTCGAGGAATCGCTCGCAGATGGTGCGGCCGATGCCCTTGCTGCCGCCGGTCACGATGACGACCTGGCCGCTGAAGTCGATGGTCAACATGGACGTCACGGTAGGGCATCGGTGAAACTGGTCCAACCTGATCTGACGGGGTGTCAGATCCTGGGAGGAGACGCAACGTGCCCATCACCTGCACCATCACCGATGGCATCGCCGAGGTCGTCATGGCGAACCCGCCGGTCAATGCGCTGACCGTGGCCGGCTGGTTCGAGCTGGCCGACGTGATCACCGCCGCCGGACGCGACCCCGAGGTCGGCGCCCTGGTGCTGCGTGCCGAGGGCAAGGGATTCAACGCCGGCGTCGACATCAAGGAGATGCAGAACACCGAGGGCTTCGATGCGTTGCTCGGCGCCAACCGCGGCTGTTACGCAGCCTTCGCTGCGGTGTACGAGTGCGAGGTCCCGGTGATCGTCGCGGTGCACGACTTCTGTCTCGGCGGGGGCATCGGCCTCGTGGGGAACGCCGATGTCATCGTGGCGGCCGAAGGCACCCGGTTCGGCCTGCCCGAGGTGAACCAGGGGGCGCTGGGTGCGGCCACCCATCTGGCTCGTCTGGTGCCGCAGCACAAGATGCGTGAGATGGTCTACACGGCCGAGCCCGTCGACGTGTCGGTGCTGGCGGCGTACGGCTCCGTGGCTCGGGTCGTGCCGCTCGAGGAGCTGCGCGACGCCGCGTTCGAGATCGCCGCGAAGATCTGCACCAAGTCGCGATTCGTGATCCGCCGGGCGAAGGAGTCGCTCAACGCCATTGATCCCGTCGACGTGAAGCGCAGCTACCGCTACGAGCAGGGCTTCACCTATGAGCTCAACCTGGCCGGCGTCGCCGACGAAGCGCGTGACGCCTTCGTCGAGAAGCGAGACGCAACGTTCTCGAAGTGAGAACTACTGGCAGTTCTTGGTGATCGCTTCGCCGACGGCGGCCATCGACTTGGCGATCTCGGGGTCGTTGAAGGCCTCGGGGCTGCCGCCGCTGATGGTGGCCGGGTCATAGCCGTCGGCCTCTGCGTCGCTCAGGATCTTCTCCGCGGCGCTCTTGAGGGTGGCGCTGTCGGCGCCAGAGTCGACGGGGAGGTGGTCGGCGACCTTGTTCAGCACGTCGGCGAACGCCTGGTAGAGGGCCTTGGCCTGCTCGGGGGTTGCCGCACTGGACACCGTCAGCGTGTTGGTCGCCGCGGTGATCTTGCAGAAGTCGTCGCCGGCCTCGTCGAGGCTCGTGTTGAACGCCTCGATCGCCGCGTTGAAGTCGGCCTCGCTCAGCGTGGTCGTCGGCGCGTCGGGGGTGGTGTCCGCCGGATCGTCGGCGGGTGCGACGGTGGTGGCCGAGTCGGACGCAGTCGTGGTCGTCGTGTCGGAATCGGCCTTGTCATCGTCACCACCGCAGGCGGCGGCGGTGAACGGAAGGAGCAGGCTGAGGGCAGCGACGGTGAGTCGACGGACGTGCACGAGAAGATCCTCTGGGTCGGGGTACTGACGATCACGCTATCTGGACTTCGTCGCAGTCGACGCGCAACCAGCGACCGGTCTACGGTTTGGACTCGATCTGACGGTCCGTCAGATTCGCCCGAGCGGCGGTGCGGACCCGATCCACCTGCGACCGATGAGGACCTGATGGCGATACCTGACAAGCGAACGACCGAGGCCGAGGTCGTGAGCGGGCTCCGCGACGGCATGACGATCGGAATCGGGGGCTGGGGCTCCCGACGCAAGCCGATGTCGCTCGTGCGTGAGCTCCTTCGAAGCGACCTGAAGGACCTGACCGTCGTCAGCTACGGCGGGCCCGATGTCGGGCTGCTCTGTCGTGCCGGCAAGGTCAAGCGGGCCGTCTACGGCTTCGTGTCCCTCGACTCGATCCCGCTCGAACCGCACTTCCGCAACGCTCGCCAGAACGGAACGGTCGAGGCGACCGAGCTCGACGAGGGCATGCTGCTCCTCGGTCTGCAGGCAGCGGCGTGGCGGGTCCCCTTCCTGCCCTGCCGTGCCGGCCTCGGTACCGACCTGCTCCGGGTGATGCCGCAGTTCGAGCTGGTGCGCTCGCCGTATCCCGGGCCCGACGGTGGCGAGGGCGAAGAGCTGGTGGCCGTCCCGGCGATCGAACTCGATGTGGCCTTCATCCACATGAACCGCGCCGATCAGGGTGGCAACGGCCAGTTCCTGAACCAGGACCTCTACATGGACGACCTCATGGCCATGGCGGCCAAGGAGTGTTTCATGAGCACCGAGGAGATCATCCCGACCGAGGACTTCCCGAAGTACGGCTCGTTCCACACGCAGCGAATCAGCCGGCTGATGACCACTGGTGTGATCGAGCGCAAGGGCGCCGCCCACTTCACGGAGTGCCCGCCCGATTACGCCCGCGACGAGGCGTTCCAGAAGGAGTACGCGGCGACGGCGAAGTCCGACGAGGCGTGGGACGCGTTCCGGGCGAAGTACCTGGATGTGTCCGAGGAGGACTACCAGGCACTCGTGGGGGTGGCGTCGTGAGCGAGCACATCGAGGGGTCCATCGTCGACAGTGGCCCGACCCGCGCCGAGGTCTGCGCCGTCGCGGTTGCCGAGGCGTTCCGTGGTGACGGTGAGCGCCTGTGCAACCCCATCGGCATCATCCCGATGGTCGGTGGCCGGCTCGCTCGCGAGACGTTCGAGCCCGACCTGGTCATGACCGACGGGTTCGGTGGGTTCGCGGCCAACGTCCTGCCGCCGGGAGCCGATCCGGCCGGCGCCGTCGTCGAGGCCTGGAACCCGTACCCGCAGATGTTCAGCGTCCTGTGGAACGGCAAGCGCCACGTGATGATGGGCGCGACGCAGGTCGACAAGTGGGGCAACCAGAACATCGCGTGCATCGGCGACTGGCACCAGCCCCGGTCCCAGCTCCTGGGGTTCCGCGGCGCGCCGGGCAACACGATCAACCACACGACGAGCTACTGGGTGCCCAATCACGGCACCAAGGTGTTCGTGCCGGCGGTCGACGTCGTCTGCGGAGTGGGCTACGACCGCGCTCGCGAGCTCGGTCCCGTGGCGTCGCGATTCCACGAGATCCGACGCGTCGTCAGCAATCTCGGCGTCTTCGACTTCGACACCACCGACAACTCGATGCAGCTGCGCTCGGTGCACCCCGGCGTGACGGTCGACGAGGTGGTCGCTGCGACCGGCTTCGAGCTCGTGATCCCGAGCGAGGTCCCCGAGTCCCGCCTGCCGACCGACGAGGAGCTCCGCCTGATCCGTGAGGTCATCGACCCCAAGGGTCTCCGTGAGCGCGAGGTGCCGAACCCGTGAGGCGCCCATGTGACAGTGCCAGGAGGGCCGAGGGCGCGAAGCGTCCCGAGCGCCCGACGCCGAGGCCGAACCCGTGAGGCGCCCATGTGACAGTGCCAGGAGGGCCGAGGGCGCGAAGCGTCCCGAGCGCCCGACGCCGAGGCCGAACCCGTGAGTGCGCTCGAGACGCCGTTGTGCGAGCTGCTCGGCGTTCGGTACCCGATCGTCCAGACGGGCATGGGCTGGGTGTCGGGCGCCCGTCTGACGGCGGCGACGTGCGAGGCGGGTGCCATGGGCATCCTGGCCTCGGCGACGATGACGTTGCCGGAGCTGCGTGTCGCCATCGGCAAGGTGAAGGCGCGGACCTCCAACCCGTTCGGCGTGAACCTCCTGCCGAACCAGGCCGACCTGCTCGACCGCATCGACCTGATGATCACCGAGGGGGTCACGGTCGCGTCGTTCGCCGGGGCACCGTCGGCCGACGTCGTCGCCCGCCTCAATGATGCGGGTCTGGTCACCATGGTGACCGTCGGCGCGAAGCGTCACGCCGAGAAGATGGTGAAGATGGGCGTCAAGGCGCTCATCGCCCAGGGTGGCGAGGGCGGCGGCCACACCGGAGCGACCCCCACGTCGCTCCTGCTCCCTGCCGTCGTCGACGCGACCGAGGGCTCGGGCGTGCCGGTGCTCGGCGCCGGTGGCTACTACGACGGGCGCGGGCTCGTCGCGGCGCTCGCCTACGGCGCGCAGGGCATCGCCATGGGGACCCGGTTCCTGCTGACGCAGGAGTCACACGTCCCTGATCACGTGAAGGCGATCTACGTCGGCACCCCCGTGACCGGCACCGTGGTCACCACGGCGATCGACGGCGCCCCGCAGCGCGTGATCCGCACCGAGATGATCGACGAGCTGGAGAAGGCGCCGTCGATCGCGCGTTTTCCGAAGGCCGCACTCAACGCGCTCAAGTTCGCCCGGTTGTCGGGCACGCCGATCAAGGACCTCGTCACGAGTGGTCTCGCCATGCGCAAGGCGCAGGACCTCACGTGGGCGCAGATGGCCCTCGCTGCGAACGCGCCGATGATGACCAAGGCCGGCGTCGTCGACGGTCGGGTCGAAGCGGGCATCCTGCCGACCGGGCAGGTCGTCGGTTCCATCGAGGAACTGCCGACGGTCGCCGACGTGATCGCCGGCATCGTCGCCGAAGCCGAGGCGACCCTCGAGCGCTTGAGCTGACCCGCCTCGCCTGAACCGTCGCCATCCCGACCATCCCGACCAGTGCGACCGCGTTCACGGGCGCGGCGAGGCGGCGGGCTGTGCCCGCGCCGCCTCGGTGCTCTCGATCGACCCGCCTGCCGCGTGCACTCAGGCGGTGTCGAAGAGTCGGTCCTGCCCAGATCTGCGGGCTCGGTGCTCGGCGTCCTTGGCCCGGATGCGGGCCAGCCGGGCGGCGAGATCGGCGATCCGGGCGTCGGACCCCGGCCGGGCCACCGGCTCGGCATCGGCGTCGACCGGCATGTCGGTCGCCTCGGGATCCGGCACCAGGACCGAGACCACCGGCTGCGACGTCGTGTCCGGCAGGTGATCGGGGTGGCGCTCATCCTTCGGTGAGACCATCGCACGGCGGCCAGTCCCGGCAACGAGCTGCCAGTTCTCCCGGGTCTTCAGATCGTGGTGGTGGTCACACAACAGATCGAGGTTCGCGAGTTCGGTGACCTGGACCCGGGCCCAGTCGTCACGATGATCGAACTCCAAGCGTGCCGCCCGATCACACCCCTCCGCCGTGCAACACGAGTCGGTGAACAGTTTCGCCAGCATCTGAGCGACGGTCGGCTTGCGGGCCAGGTTCACCACGTCGATCACGGCCTCGCCGTTGGTGAGGACGAGTTGCAGCACCGACTCACCCAACAAGCGGCGCAACTCCGCGACCGAGACCGACACCCCGCCGATCTCACACAACTCACCGGACCCGACGTGGCCCCGCATCAACGCGGCCAGGTCGACCCGGATCAACGTCATCCGGGTCAACGGCGCCCGCTTCGCCGAACCCGCCCCCGGGCCGGCCTCCGTCGAACCGCGACCCATCGCCATCAACGCATCGAACGCGTAGTTCGCCCGTGATCCCCGCTGCGCCGCCGCCCGGTTCGCCCGGAACGTGCGGTCGACCTCCCGTTGGATCAACTGCTCCAACTCCTTCAGCTCCGCCACCGGGCCGCGTACTTCCAGATGACCGGCACCGTTGCCGTACCAGAACCGGGCGCTGCGCTCGTCACGCACCTTCTTGTCCCGCGCCGCCTTCTCTTCCTCCGAGCGCACCTCGGCCTTGCGGCGCTCCGCCTCCTGCCGCGTCCGCCGCAGTGAATCCTGCTGCGCCCGTGCCAGCAGATCCCGCTCGGCATCAGGGTTCACTGCCGCCGCGTCCGCAATGGCCCCCGCCTGCTCCGGCGACAACCGCCCCTCCCGCACCGCGTCGGCGGTGGCGTCCAGGCCACCCAGGCGCTGGGAGGTCTCCAGATCGGCCCGAGCCCGCCCCGCTGTGGTGCCTTGCTGCTTCGCCAACCAGTCCGCCGGTGTCGCGAACCGCTCCGCCTCCCACACGCCCGCCTCCGCAGCGCGACCCGTCATCAACAACCGGCCCGATGCTGCGATCTTCTCCATCTTCGTGAACGCATCGAGCACTTCGGGTGCCCACGTCAACGGCACGTTCCGAGGGTCGAGGCCCGACACGAGCACCTGGACCGGTTCGGCCGCTGCCAAGATCTCCGCGGCCAACTGCGACTGCGGCGTCGTATCCTTCTCGTGTATCGAACGGGTGTTCGAGGTCATGCGATCATCCAATCACGTACCCGTGACACTGAGGCCCCGGATCCGGCCGTCGCCGGGCAGATTGGGCAGCATCACCCAGTGGTCACGAATCTGACACCCCGTCAGATTCGCTGGCAGAATCGTGGCCGTGGATCTGACGTGGACAGCAGACGAGCAGGCGTTCCGCGAGGAGTGCCGCACCTGGCTCGCCGAGAACGCCCCCAACCCGCCCCTGCCCAGCGGTGACACCGCGGACGGGTTCGCCCTCCACCTCGAGTGGGAGCGGAAGCTGCACGCCGACCGCTGGGCGGTTGTCTCCTGGCCGGCCGAACACGGCGGTCGCGGCGCGTCGCTCTGGCAGTGGCTGATCTTCGAGGAGGAGTACTACCGGGCGGGAGCACCCCAGCGGGTGACGCAGAACGGCATCTTCCTCCTGGCCCCCTCGATCTACGAGTTCGGCACGCCCGCGCAGCAGGACTACTACTTGCCACGCATGTCCGCGGGCGAGGACCTGTGGTGCCAGGGCTGGTCCGAACCGAACGCCGGTTCCGACCTGGCGGGCATCACCTCCAAGGCCGTGCGCGACGACGAGGCCGGCGGCTGGCGGCTGTACGGTCAGAAGACGTGGACGACCCGCGGCGCGTTCTGCACCCACCTCTTCGGGTTGTTCCGCACCGACCCCGATTCGGTCCGCCACCACGGGCTCACCTACCTCCTCGTGCCCCTCGACATCGAGGGCGTCACGGTCCGCGGCTTCGGCCGACTCGACGGCGACGAGGGGTTCGCCGAGGTCTTCTTCGACGGTGCGTTCGTCCCCGACGGCGACGTCGACCCAGCGGCGGGCGGTGTGCTCGGTGACGTGAACGGCGGCTGGGGTGTCGCCATGGCGACCACCTCCTCGGAGCGCGGCCTCACGCTGCGCTCGCCGGGGCGGTTCACCGCTGCAACGGCGCGCCTGGTGCAGCTCTACCGCGAGCGTGGCGGGTCCATCGACGACCCGGGCGTTCGCGACGCGGTGGCCCAGGCCTGGATCGACGCCGAGGCCTACGCCCTCTACACGCTGAGCGACGTCACCGGCATCGTCGAGGGCCGCTCGCCCGGCGCTCGATCGAGTCTCAACAAGATCTTCTGGTCGGAGCTCGACGTCCGCCTGCACGAGGCGGCGCTTCGCCTGCTCGACGGGGAGGCCGAGCTGACCGAGTGGGGTCCCGAGGGCGACCGGGTCGAGAACCCGTGGCTCAAGGGCTACCAGTTCTCGTTGTCCGGTCCGATCTACGCGGGAACGAACGAGATCCAACGCAACATCGTCGCCGAGCGTGTGCTCGGTCTGCCGCGGAAGTAACGGTTCGGGAGAGACTGACCATGAGATTCGCCTTCACCCAGGACCAGCTCGACTTCGCCGAGGCCGTCCGCGACCTGCTCACCAATGAGTGCGGCCCCGAACGGCTCCGCGTCGCGTGGGACAACGACAGCGGCCGTATCCCCGGCCTGTGGGACCGCCTCGTCGAGATGGGCGTCGTCGGCCTGCTCGCTCCCGAGGGCGTCGGCGGGTTGGCCCTCGCCGAGATCGACCTCGTGCGCATCGCCTACGAAGCCGGGCGGGTCGCGCTGCCCGAGCCGCTCTCGGCGCAGGCCGGTGTCGTCGTCCCGGCGCTACGCGACCACGCTCCGACCGCCGATGCCGAGCGGTTCCTCACCGACGTGTGTTCCGGAACGTCCACGGTCGCGCTCGGCCTTGCGGTCAATCCGCTCGTCGTCGGCGCAGCCGGCGCGTCGATGTTCCTCCTCGAAGCCGCCGACGGGCTTCACCTCGTCGACCCCGATGTCGTGGAGCTCGTTCCCGAGGTGTCGGTCGACGGTTCACGACGCGTGTCGCGGGTCCTGTGGAACCCCTCGCCGGCGACGCTCATGTGTGGCGCCGAGGGAGCGGTCGAGGCTCTTGCCCGGGCAGCGACGTTCACCGCCGCCGAGCTGTGCGGTCTTGCCGACACCATGCTCGGGCTGACCACCGGCTACGTCACCGAACGCAAGCAGTTCGGTGTTCCGATCGGTTCGTTCCAGGCGATCAAGCACCACTGCGCCGACGCGCTGCTCAAGGTCGAGTTCGCCAAGCCACTCGTGTGGCGGGCCGCGTACTCACTCGCTCAGGGCGATCCCGATGCTCCGTTGCACGCGTCGATGGCCAAGGCGGCCGCGAGCGATGCGGCCGACGTGGTCGGCCGCATCGCGATGCAGTGCCATGGAGGCATCGGCTACACGGTCGAGTACGACCTGCACCTGTACCTCAAACGGGCATGGGCGCTCGTGGCCCAGGACGGCTCGGCGGCATCGCACCGGCGACGCGTCGCCGACGCCGTCCTCGGCTGAGCCGCTCACCTACTTCACCTCCCGTCGGGCGCTGCGGTAGATCCCGACGGCGGCAGGCGCCAGCACCCAGACCGTGATCGCCGTCAACGTCTCGCCCAGGTGGCGGGTCGGGTGGGTGGATGCGAGCCGACTGTACGCGTCGAACACGTCGAGCCATCGGGCGTTGTGGCCGAGCAACCCGGGAGCGAAGCCCGACCAGACCGTCGGCGCAGCGTAGAACGCTCCGAGCGCGACGGCCGTGACGGGAACGAGCGCCCCGAAGGCCGCGCCCATGACGATCTGCAACAGCGTCATGATCACGGTCGCCCGGATCTCACCGCCGACATTCGCGTAGTCGGCCCCGTCCGCGATCGAGCCGCCCAGCGCCGTGGCGCCGAGAGCGAGTGGCACCGTGACCACGAGCACGCCGATGCCCAGCATGACCGCTGCGCCGAACTTGGCGGTGAACACGCTGAGCCGGCGCGGCGAGAGCGTGAACGTCGTGAGTGCGGTGCGTTGGGTCCATTCGCTCGTCATCGCGAGGAGCCCGAGGACCGGGAGCAGGAACGAGGCCGACGGGAGCACCGACGCGTTGTACCCACCGAACGTCGGCGGAATGGTCGAGGTGTGCGTGAGCTTCCAGACGAGGAGGGCGATCGTCAGCGCGATCGCGGAGCCGAAGAGGAGTTTGCCGCTCCGGGTGTCGATCAACTTCCGGAGTTCGACGCCGAGGAGTGTCGTGAACCGTTGACGTCCGATCGTCGTGGTCATGCCGCCACCTCCTGGGTGCTGGTGAGTCGGAAGTACAGGTCCTCGAGGCCTCCGTCGCTGTCCGACAACCCGGTGAGCACCAGGCCCGTCGCCAAGGCGACACGACCGACCTGTTCGGCCGACGCCTTCACCCGCAGCGCCGCATCCTTGGTGGGGGAGACGGTGAAGCCGGCTGCTCGGAGGGCGTCTGCCAGCGCCCTGAGGTCCAGGGCCCGGACCGTTGTCCCGTTCCCGGCGAGGAGCGTGTCGAGCGAGTCGTCGGCCACGATGCGCCCGCCGCTGATGACGACCAGTCGGTCGACGGTCGCCGCCACCTCTGCGAGGAGATGGCTCGACAACAGCACCGTTCCTCCCCGGGCCGCGAATGCCTGCAGGAGGTGGCGCATCCAGCGGATGCCGTCGGGGTCCATGCCGTTCGCAGGTTCATCGAGGATCAACACCGCCGGATCGCCGAGCAGCGCATTGGCGATACCGAGCCGTTGGCGCATGCCGAGGGAGTACGTGGCGACCTTCCGTCGGGCGGCGTCGGTCAGCCCGACCTGTTCGAGCAGGTCGTCGGTGGCGCTCAGCGGAACGTCGAGGAGACGAGCGCTCAGCCGGAGCGTCTCGCGTCCCGATCGCCCGGGGTGCTGGGCCGACGCGTCCAGCATCACGCCGACGAGTCGACCGGGATTGGGCAGGTCGGCGAAGGATCGGCCGCCGATCGTGGCGGTCCCAGCGGTGGGAGGGGTGAGTCCGGTCAGCATCCGCATCGTCGTCGATTTCCCGGCGCCGTTCGGCCCGAGGAAGCCCGTCACGGTGCCGGGATCGCACCGGAAGGACACGTCGTCGACGGCCGGGTGGCCGTCGTAGGTCTTGGTGAGGTTCTGCACGTCGATCATGGCGCCATCGTGGGGGACGCAGGTCCGGTGCGGCATCGGGCGACGGACGGCTCCGACCCCCGACGAAGGTCGGGGATGTGGCGGGGACGGTATCGACCTTCGTCGGGCGTGGTCGCGGGACCGCTGTCCTACCCTGACCTCCATGAACCGGATGCCGACCACGGTGCTTGCCGCTCGGGCGCGGTTCGGGCCGCTGATCGCCGACTCGTGCGTCGTCGGCACGAGCTTCCTGGTCGCGGTCGCTGCGATCCTCAGCTCGCCACGGTGGACCGAGTCGCCCCGCTGGTTGGTGGTCGTCGCCGGTGTGCTCGGCACCGCGGTGTTGATCGGGCGACGCCGGTGGCCGGTGCTCGTGACGTTGCTCGGCATTGCCGTGTATCTCCTGTCGGAGAATCCGATCGCGCTCGTCGCTGGGCTGTACACGACGGCGGTGCGCGCCCGCGACGTCTGGCTCGTCGGCACGGCCACGTTGGCCGCCGTCGGGTTCGCGACGTACGACGCGATCTCCCACGGGCAGGTCAACCCCGGGTCGATCGTCAGCGGCGTCGTCCTGACCGCGCTGATCGTGGCGGTCGGCGCGTACGTCGGGGCGCGACGCGACCTCCTGGCGTCGCTGCGGGAACGAGCGGAGCGCGCCGAGGCCGAACGGGAACTCCGTGCCGACCAGGCACGAGCCGCGGAGCGGGGGAGGATCGCTCGGGAGATGCACGACGTGTTGGCCCACAAGGTGTCGCTCATTGCGCTGCACGCGGGAGCGTTGGAGGTCAACGCCGATGCCGGGCCCGAACGGGTTCTGGAGGCGGCGTCGTTGATCCGGACGACGGCTCATCAGACGCTGGAGGAGTTGCGCGACGTGCTGGGTGTCCTGCGGGCCGAGGCGGCGCCCGACGGGGATCTGGCGCCGCCGCCGGCGACCGTGGCGGACATCGCTCGGCTGGTCGAGGCATCGCGTGCTGTCGGCGCAGCGGTGGAGCTGACGGTCGCGACGCCCGAGCTTCCCGATGCCGTCGCCCGCGCGGTCTACCGCATCGTGCAGGAGGGACTGACGAACGTGCACAAGCACGCACGCGGCGCAGCGACCGACGTCTCGGTCGTCGGCGACGACCACAGTGAGGTGGAGGTCGTCGTGGCCAACCGCCGACCGGTCGCTGCGGAGCCGTTCACCGGCGGCCTGCCGGGCTCGGGCGCCGGGCTGGCCGGACTGACCGAGCGGGTCCGGCTGCTCGGAGGTTCGTTGGTGGCGGGACCGACCGGTGAGGGAGGGTGGGAGGTGCGGGCGTCGTTGCCCGTTCCCGCTCGGGCAGCGGTGACCACGCCGTGACGCGGGTCCTGATCGTCGATGACGAAGCGCTGGTCCGCGCCGGTCTGCGCATGATCCTGCAGTCGGCCGCCGACCTCGAAATCGTGGGTGAGATCGGTGACGGAGCCGACGCCGTCACCGCCGTGCGCGCTCTCCGCCCCGACGTCGTGCTCATGGACATCCGGATGCCGCGGCTCGACGGGCTCGCGGCGACCGCCGCCGTGCGCGCGCTCGACGATCCGCCCGAGGTCGTGGTCCTCACCACGTTCGATCTCGACGACTACGTCTTCCGGGCGCTGCAGGCCGGGGCGTCGGGGTTCCTCCTCAAGGACACCCCGCCGTTGGAGCTCGTCGCAGCGGTTCGCGTGGTGGCGGCGGGGGAGTCGATGTTGTCGCCGACGGTCACCCGCCGGCTCATCACCCACTTCGCCGCCGACCCTCGCGCCGAGCGGCGCCGAGTGGCCGGCGACCGGGTCTCGTTGCTCACCGAACGGGAGCGGGACGTCGTCGTGGAGGTGGGCCGGGGCCTGTCCAACGCCGAGATCGGTGAGCGCCTCTTCATGAGCGAGGCGACCGTCAAGGCGCACGTCTCCAAGCTGCTCTCGAAGCTGGGCGTCGCCAATCGGGTCCAGGTCGCGATCGTGGCCCACGACGCCGGCCTCACCGACTGAGGCGGGAGAGCGCTACTCCGCCTTGACCGCGTGCACGACGCGGGCGAGCGCCGGATACCGGACACCGACGCCGTCGTGTTGGGGGGTGAACGTCTCGGTGAGGATGCGTCGAACCTCGGCGACGTCGTCCTCGGAACGTTCGAGCAGCGCCGTGGCCATCGACGACGAAGTGATCACGAAGTCGACGGTGTCCTCCACGGATCCGGGGCCACCGAGGTAGGTGGGTTCGTTGACGTCCTCGAAGGTGACGTCCTCCCATCCGGCGGTGGTGAGGATCGATTCGACGCGTTCGGGATCGTGGAAGGCGAAGGGCCCCGGAGCACCCGGGTCGCCGGCGGGGGGCATCGGCAGGATGCCGGACACCGCAAGGCCGGGTACCCACATCCACTCGTTCGCTTCCATGGGGCCCCAGCACACGAACGCGAGGCGCCCGCCGGCGACGGTCATGGCGGCGATGTTCGTGAACGCTGCGACCGGGTCGTCGAAGAACATCACGCCGAACCGGCTGACGACGACGTTGGCGAGATCGGTCGGGGGCTCCATCGTCTGGGCGTCACCGTGCACGAACTCGACGTGGGTGTACGCCTCCGCCTGGGCGCGTTGGTTGGCGACGGCGAGCATCGGGCGCGAGATGTCGATGCCGAGCACCTTCCCGGTGCTGCCGACGGCTTGGGAGGCCTCGAAGCTCGTTGCCCCAGCCCCGCACCCGATGTCGATGACGGTCTCGCCGGGTTCGGGCGCGGCCGACGAGACGGCGCGGAGGCCGTAGATCTCGAGCTGTCGATCGAACTGGTCGGCACGGGCGACCCAGGCCTCGCCGCGTTCGCCGTCCCAGTAGGCGGACATCTCGGCGTTCGTGTCAGGGGATGCGGTCATGGAGCGAGCTTCCCACGCTTCGACCCGCCGTCGCCGGTCACGTAACCTTGGCGCACCAAACGAGAACGCGTTCTAGAACTGCTTCAGGACAGCGTCGGGCAACAGGAGACACCATGGCCGAGGCCTACATCATCGACACCGTGCGCACCCCCGTCGGCAAGCGTGGCGGCAGCCTGTCGCAGATCCACCCCGCCGACCTCGGCGCCCACACGCTCAAGGCCCTCGTCGAGCGCACCGGCATCGATCCCGGCGCCGTCGAGGACGTGGTCATGGGCTGCCTCGACACGATCGGCCCACAGGCCGGCGATGTCGGCCGTTCGGCCTGGCTCGCCGCCGGCCTTCCCGAGCACGTTCCCGGCGTCACGATCGACCGGCAGTGCGGTTCGTCCCAGCAGGCCGTGCACTTCGCGGCCCAGGGCGTCATGAGCGGCACGCAGGACCTCGTGATCGCCGCCGGCCTCCAGAACATGTCGATGATCCCGATCAGCTCGGCCATGACCGTCGCCGAGCCCATGGGCTTCACCGATCCGTTCACCGGTTCGGAAGGTTGGGTCGCGCGGTACGGCACCCAAGAGGTGAGCCAGTTCCGCGGCGCCGAGATGATCGCCGAGAAGTGGGACATCTCCCGCGACGACATGGAGGCGTTCGCGATCGAGAGCCACACCCGGGCGATCCGGGCGCGCGAGGAAGGCCGATTCGACGACGAGATCGTGCCGCTCAACGGCCTCACCTTCGACGAGGGGCCCCGCGAGCCCAACGTCGAGAAGATTCGCTCGCTCAAGACCCTCGTCGAGGGGGGCCGCGTCACCGCCGCCGTTGCGTCGCAGATCTCCGACGCATCGGCCGCGATGCTCATCGCCTCCGAGCAGGCGGTAAAGGACCACGGCTTGAAGCCCCGGGCCCGCATCCACCACCTGTCGGTCCGCGCCGACGATCCGATCTTCATGCTGAGCGCCCCGATCCCGGCCACCCGTCACGCTCTGTCCAAGGCCGGTATGACCCTCGACGACATCGACCTCATCGAGATCAACGAGGCGTTCGCCTCGGTCGTCCTCGCCTGGCAGAAGGAGCTCGACGTCGATCTCGCCAAGGTCAACGTCAACGGTGGGGCCATCGCACTCGGCCACCCGCTCGGCGCCACCGGCGTCCGCCTCATGACCACCATGCTCAACGAGCTCGAGCGCACCGGCGGCCGGTACGGCCTGCAGACGATGTGCGAGGGCGGCGGCCAGGCCAACGTGACGATCATCGAGCGTCTGTAGGAGCCTGGTGATGCGCATTGTGACTGTCCTGATGGGGACCTGCCGCCTGGCGGCGCACATCCCGGCCATCGAGCGCCTGTAAGCGTCACTCGCTCCATGGACTTCGAGGACTCCGCAGAAGAAGCCGCGTTCCGCGCCGAGGTGCGCGAGTTCCTCGGCGCGCACGCCACACCGAAGGCCGGCGACGAGAGCGACTGGTCGCGCAACGGCGCGTCGGTCGACCCCGTGGTCGCCGATGACTACCGCCGGCGCTGCCGCGAGTGGCAGCGCACGTTGTACGACAACGGGTGGGCCGGCATCGCCTGGCCCAAGGCGTTCGGCGGGCGCGGCGGCAACGCGGCGCAGCAGATCATCTTCAACCAGGAGCTTGCGAAGTTCGACGCCACGAGCGGGTTCCTCACCGCTGCGCTCGCGCTCGTCGGCCCGACGCTCATGGCCCACGGCACGCCCGAGCAGCAGCAGCGCTACCTGGCACCGCTGCTCAGCGGTGAGGAGTCGTGGTGCCAGCTGTTCAGCGAGCCCGAGGCCGGGAGTGACCTTGCCACCCTCGGCACCCGTGCCGTCCTCGACGGCGACGAATGGATCGTCAACGGGCAGAAGGTGTGGAACTCCTCCGCGCAGCACGCCGACTTCGGCATCCTGATCTGCCGCACCGACCCGTCGGTGCCCAAACACAACGGCATCACGTACTTCATCGTCGACATGCGCACACCCGGCATCGAGGTGCGCCCGCTCGTGCAGGCGCAGGGAGTCGCCCACTTCAACGAGGTGTTCTTCAGCGACGTCCGCATCCCGGCCGCCAACGTGGTCGGTACGGTCAACGACGGGTGGAAGGTCACCAAGACCACCATGCGCAGCGAGTCGTCGATGATCTCGGGCGCCGGGCAGGCCACCACGTTCGTCAACGTGCTCGCCACGGTTCGTCGCTGCGGCAAGGACACCGATCCGGTGGTCCGCCAGGAGCTGGCGAAGGTCTGGTCGAACGAACAGATCCTGCGCTACCTGTCGATGCGCACGCAGACGGCCGTCATGACCGGCCGTCGCGATCTGGCGATCCACGGTTCTCTGCTCAAGAACTTCTTCACCCGGGCCTTCACCCATCGGGCCACCCTGGCCCTCGATTGCGAGGGGCCCGAGGGCATGTTGTCGGGCGCGGACGCCGAGGGCGACGGGTTCTGGCAGTACCAGTGCATCAACCAGTTCGCGTCCAAGATCGGCGGCGGCACCGAGGAAGTGCACCGCAACAACCTCGCGGAGCAGGCACTCGGTCTGCCGCGGGAGCCCGCGACCGACCTCGATACCCCCTGGAACCAGCTCAAGCGAGGATGACCAGCCGCCAGCGGTGAATGTTCGTATGCTGGCGTCCATGCTGCAGCGTCGAACGATCATCGTGGTGTTGGCGGCGACTCTGGCCGCCACGGTCCTGAGCGGATGCGAGGTGCGTGTCGCCGGCAAGCGGTGCACGATGGGCTCGCCGCTGGCGCAGGACACGACGCACGTGCTCGAGTGTCGGGGTGGTCGCTGGACCCGCGTGGCGACCAAGCAGGAGGTCGCCGAGCGGCTGCTCGCGTACCTCCACGCGACGCCGACCGTGATCGCGGCCAGCGACGGCCACGCCTGCGCGTCGATGCTCGACCGGACAGTGCGCTGCTGGGGGCGCAACACCTCCGGCCAGTTGGGCAACGCGACCACGACCAGCAGCTCGACACCGGTCGACGTCGTGGGCCTGCGGATCGAGAGCAGCTGGTCGACCGGCCCAGGCCGCTCGGGTGTCACCGGGCCGGGCGCGCTGGCGCTCGGCGACGCGTACAGCTGCGGCATCAGCCCTGGTCGCGCCGGCACGACGTCGACGACGACCTACTGGTGCTGGGGCGCGGTGCGCGATCCGACCGACATCGTGACCAAGCCCGAGCTCATCGGCGGTGGCGGCACGCCCGGCATCGCGTCGTTGGTGTTCGGTCCGACCGCGCACTGCGAGTCGCTCGAGCTCAACTATGGGTACCGGTGCTCGATCTATCAGCTCATCCTGCCTTCGGGCACCAAGCTGGCCACGGCCGGCCGGGCTCACGAGTGCCTCGTGGCGTCGAACGACATGCTGTACTGCGTCGGCGCCAACGACCGCGGTCAGCTCGGCAACGGGTCGACGACCGACATCCCGTTCGTGCCGTACCCGTCAACATTGGCTGCAACGGGTCTCACCGACGCGTGGATCGTCGATGCCGGAGGCGACTCGACCTGCGCCGTCGTGGGCGCGAGCGACGTGTGGTGCTGGGGCGGCAACGGACGCGGCCAGCTCGGCGACGGCACGACGACCGACCGCACCCTCCCGACGTGGGTCGCCGGACTCTCTGACGTCGTCTCGCTCTCCGTCGGCACCGACCACGCGTGTGCCGCCGGCGGCAGCGGCGTCCTCCGCTGCTGGGGCGCCAACACGAGCGGCCAGCTGGGCGACTCGACGACGATCGACCATCCGTCGCCCACCGTCGTGTCGGGCCTCACCAACGTCACAAGCGTCACCGCGGGCGCTGGCTCGACGTGCGCGATCGGCGATCGAGGGACGGCGAAGCAACAGGTGTTCTGCTGGGGCCGCAACGACTGGGGTCAGGTCGGCGACGGCACGACCACCGAGCGACGCGAACCGACCCTCGTTCGCTTCTGAACCGCGGGAGCATCCCCGAAGTTCCGAACACGCGTCACTACCCTTGCTCCGGTGGATTGGGGCTCGATGGCGCAGCGCGGGGCGGTGTGAATGGACACCACCGATGACATCGTCGCGGTCGAGGCCGAATACCGGGCGCTCCTGAACGACCCTCGTCGGCCCCTCAGTCGCTTCGTCGAGGTGAGCCTCGTGTACGGCCGGATGCTCGCCGAACCCGACCCCCAGTCGGCCGCCGAGGTGTACGGCCTCGCCCTCGACACGCTGCACGACCCGCCGGCCGAGGCCGAGGTCGACATCGCGATCGACCTCATTCGTGCGCTCCGGCCCGTTGCGAGCCGCGTCGGCATGTCCGAGGCGGAGCTCGACGCGATCCGTCGCGAGCGTCGGTTGCTCGACGCCGGCCTGGTGCACGCCGAGCCGGGTGTCCGCGAGGAACTGTGCCGGCAGGCGGCGGCCGTGCGGTTCGCCGACGGCCAGGTCGCCGAGGGGTTCGTCGAGCTGATGGATGGTCTGCGGTCGTGTGGCCCCGACGGCCTCGACGATCTCGCCACCGATCTCGTGCTGGCCGTCCGGCGTCGGCACGTGCCCGACGAGCTCATGGCCGACGTCGAGAACATGTGGGTCGAGCTCCGGCGTCAGCGCTTCGAGGGCAACTGGCCGCTGTGGTGCCTGACCGCGCTCGGGGCCCTTCGCCTCGACGTCGGCGACGTCGTCACCGCGGAGATGTACATCCGTCGCGCCGAGAGCATCCTCGGCCACATCGAGCGCCCGGTGGCGGGCGCGCTCGTCGGCGGATGGGTGGCGCTCGCCGCCGACGACTTCGGTCGAGCGCACGACCGCTTCACGTTCGCCACCAACGCCGCGAGCCCCGACGATCGCATGCGCCTGCTCGCGGCCGCCGGCCTCGGCGAGGCGCTGATCTGCCTCGGCCGGCCCGACGATGCGCGTCGCCCGCTCGCCGAGGCGATCTCCTACGACGTCGGTGACCCGCAGTCGGTGGCCCGGTGCCACGAGCTGCTCGCCGAGATCGCCTCCGCCGACGGTCGGTATGCCGACGCCTATCAGCACCTGCAGGTGACCCGCCGTCTCGAACAGGTGGCCCGGGGCGGATCTGCGCCCGTGGAGCGGATGCGCACCGCGAGTCCGACGGCGGAGCCGCCGATCGCCCCGGCCCCGACGTCGCTGCCCGAGTCCGAGGTCGTCGACCTGCGCGATGACTCGGCCGATTCCGTAACGACCGTCGACCTGACCCCCACGGTCGATCTCACTCCGTCCGCCCCCGCACCGTCGGCGCCGCCGACCGACCACGTGATGGAGTTGTCGGAGGATCCGGCTCGTCGGATGGTGCTCGAGGCACTGCGCAACAACTGGTTCGAGCTGTACTTCCAGTCGATCGACGACAACACGCGCCACCGCCCCGGCGCTGCCGAGGCGCTCCTCCGGATGAACCACCCCGACCACGGTGTGCTCCGGCCCGAGCACTTCCTGCCCGGCCTCACCGACCGTCAGATCGCCGAGGAGCTCTGCTTGTGGACGGTGACCCGGGCGTGTGAGGCCCTGGCCCGTTGGAACGCCGGTGGTGCCGTCTTCGCGGTGGTGGTGAACGTGTCCGAGGCACAGCTCACCCCGGCCCTCCCCGTGATCGTCCGCACAGCACTCGCACGGTCCGGCGCCCGGGCCGACCTCCTGACGCTCGAGGTCGACGGGTCGTCCGCGGGTCGGATCGACGCCGATCAGATCGGCGTGCTCAACGAGGTGCGGGCCACCGGTGCCCGCATCGGCATCGACCGGTTCGGGAGTGAGTTCCGCTCGATCGACACCCTGCTCAAGCTCCCCGTCGACGTCGTGAAGTTCGACCGGTCGGTGTTCGGCGGTGGCGCACTCCAACCGCTCGAGCGGCGCATGGTCGACACCGTGGTCGCCCTCGCCCGGGCCTTCGGCTTCGAGGTGATCGCCACGGGCATCGAGACGGCGGCGCAACTCGACCTGCAGGAGCAGTTCGGCTGCCACGGCGCCCAGGGCTACCTCCTCGGCATGCCGGTGCCGGAGCCGGAATTCCGGCAGCTGCTCAACGTCGCGTAGCCGGTCGCCCGGTTCACTCCTCGCCGGTGGGGGATTGTCATCGGGGTGGGCCGTCGGTACGGTCCCACGAGGCGTTGGGCGCCCCGTTGGGAGATGGCGATGAGGACAGCAGGAGGAGCGTCGCGACGCGCCGGGATCATGGTCGCGGTGCTCGTCGTGACGGCCGTGCTGAGCGGATGCCAAGCAGGAAAGGTCGGAGGCCGGTGCAAGGCGGGCACGGTCGCCCAGGACGCCACCCACGTGCTGGTCTGCCAGAAGGGCCGCTGGAAGCGCCTCATCTCCAAGGCCGACGGCCTCCGCAAGCTGGCTGAGATCAAGGCGGCCGAGGAGCGGGCCAAGCTCCCACCTCCGACGACGGCCCCGGTCGTCGACGTGCCGGTCGTCGCCGATCCGCCGACGTACCAGGAGCCGACCGACGACCCGCCGGCCGAAGCGCCGTCGACCAACGCCACCGTGTCCACGGTGCTCGCAGCCGTTGCCGATCCGCCGTGCTCGAGCTGTTCGCTCGAGTTCGTGGTCTCGGCGTCGGGCCGCTTCGTCGCCTTCGAGACGAACCGGGCCTTCGACTCCGGTGACACCGATTTCGCACCGGACCTCTACCTGCTCGACACGACCACGGGGTCGGTGCGGTGGATCTCGCGCGCTCCACCACGTCCGGCACCCAGTACTGGGCCTACAACAGTCTCGGGATGGACGACGCCGGGACCACGGTCGTCTACGTGACGCCGGTGGGCGACGTGACCGAGACGTTCACGTACGACATCGCGAGTGACACGCTCACACAGCCGGTGGGTCGGGGAGCGCAGGCCGTCGCCATCTCGGCCAACGGTCGCCATCTCGCCATCGCCGGGAGCGACGCCGATCGCATCTTCATGATCGACCGGACGACCGGGGAACGCACGACCCGTCGCTTCCAGCGGTCGATCACCACCCTCACGTCGCTCAATGTGTCCGATGACGGCCAGGTCGTGACCGGTGGGGCGCACTTCGCCGCGGCCGACGGTGTCGGGAGCGGTGACGACCAGTTGTTCCGAGACACCGAGGCGAGTGGGACGATGCTGTACCCGGCGCGAACGTCGAACCTCCTCACCGAGGCAACCGCCGACGGCCGGTTCCTCGTGACCGCCGGGAACGGGACGGGGTGGTTGCTCGACACGATGACCGGAGCGACCGCCGACCTCACCGATGGGTGCTCGTGGGACGGATTGTGCGTCGGTGGCTCGGTCGACATCTCATCGGACGGTCGATTCGTGTCGTTCCTCGGGTATCCCGCGTACAGCGCGGCACGCGCCTACGTCATCGACCTCGACGACGGCGGCTACTGGTACGCCGGCAACGGCGCCGTTGCCGTGGGCCTCACCGACGACGGCATGATGTTCCTCGCTCCACCCGACGGCGGATCGACCACGCTCGGGCTGAGCCTCCTCGGGCCGCTCCGCTCGGCTTCCTAGCGTCGCGTCGCGAGCAGGGCGGCCTGCTCGTCGAGGACCGGGAGCACCACGTCGCGGGGTGCAGACGGGATACGGAACACGCATTCGGTCACGCCGATCGACTCGAAGTGGTCGAGCTTCGACGGGCTCGGGAGCGACCCGAACGGAACGATCTCCATCGCCTCGGGATCTCGGCCCGCCGCCGAGACCGTTTCCTTGAAGCGACCGATGTCGTCGGTGAGCCCGGCGCCGCCGATCGGGATCCAGCCGTGGCCGTACTCGGCAATGTGGGAGAACAACTTCGGGCCGGCCCCGCCACCGACGAGCACCGGGACCTCGACGTCGGGCTTCGGCCACGACCAGCTCGGGGCGATCTTCACGTACTCGCCGTCGAAGCCGCCGACCTCCTCGGTCCAGAGCGACTGCATTGCGAGCACGTGCTCGCGGGAGCGGGCACGTCGAGTTCGGTAGTCGACGCCGTGGTCGGCCATCTCGTCCTCGTTCCACCCGAACCCCACCCCCAGGCAGAATCGACCACCCGAGAGGTTCTGCAAGGTGGCGATCGCCTTGGCGGTGACGATCGGTTCGCGTTGCGCCGGCAGCACCACACCGGTACCCAGTCGCAGCGTCGTGGTGCGGGCGGCGGCCGCGGCGAGCGCGATCAGCGGGTCGACCGTTCGCTTGTACTCCTCGGCCAGCTCCGCGTCGCCCGTCGGAGGAGGCGTGCGGCGACTCACCGGGATGTGGGTGTGCTCGGGGAGGTAGAGCGAGTCGAACCCGCGAGCCTCGGCCTCGACGGCAACCTCGTCAGCCGGCATCGCCTGGTCGGTCGCGAAGATCGTCACCCCGTAGCGCATGGGACAGGACCCTAGTCACGAGGGCGCGAATCTGACACCCCGTCAGGTTTGTTGCGAAACTGTCGTCCGACACGTTCGGGGCACAGGTCCCGACCACCTTTCGGCAATGTGACTGAGGAGAACGATGAGCGGCATCTGTGACGGACGGGTAGTGATCGTGACCGGCGCCGGGCGTGGACTCGGTCGGGCGCACGCCCTCGCCTTCGCCGCCGAGGGTGCCAAGGTCGTCGTCAACGACATCGGCGCCGAGTCCGACGGCTCCGGCGGTTCGCTGTCGCCGGCGCAGGAGGTCGTGGACGAGATCACCGCCGCCGGCGGCGAGGGCATCGTCAACGGCGACGACGTGTCCTCGGTCGAGGGTGCCGAGCGCCTGGTGAACATGGCCATCGAGACGTTCGGCGGGCTCGACGTCGTGCTCAACAACGCCGGCATCGTTCGCGATCGCATGTTCGCCAACGCCACCGCGGATGAGTGGGACGCCGTGATGCAGGTGCACCTCAAGGGCCACTTCCTGCCGGCCAAGTTCGCCGCCGGCTACTGGCGTGACCAGTCCAAGGCCGGCAAGCCGGTGTCGGGCCGGATCATCAACACGTCGTCGGGCGCGGGGCTCATGGGCTCGATCGCCCAGGCCGCCTACTCCGCGGCGAAGGGCGGCATCGCCTCGCTGACCCTCGTGCAGGCCGCTGAGCTGGGCCGGTACGGCGTGACCGCCAACGCGCTCGCCCCGTCGGCCCGGACCCGTATGACCGAGGAGGCGTTCGCCGAGATGATGGCGGCGCCGACCGACGGCTCGTTCGACTCGATGGCACCCGAGAACGTCTCTCCGGCCGTCGTGTGGCTCGGCTCAGAGCAGTCGTCGCACGTGACCGGTCGCGTGTTCGAGCTCGAGGGCGGCAAGATCGGCATCGCTCAGGGCTGGATGCACGGCCCGACCTTCGACAAGGGCGCACGGTTGGAGCCGGCCGAGGTCGGCGCCATCGTGGCGGACCTGCTCGCCGAGGCCGCCAAGCCGACCCCCGTGTACGGCACCTGATTCAACCGTCGGGTCCGGCCGCTGCGAGACTACGGCCGTGCAGGTCTACCAGAAGCGGCCCTCGGGCCTCGGGGCGAAGGAGTTGTCGGCGCACGCGCGCCGAGATCGCCGAGGTGCCCTGTTCGCCGCCGGCCGCGCCGTTGTCGGCGTGGTGCTCATCGGGCTGATCGGTGCCCCGCTCGGGTTCGTCTGGTTCGTGCTCGGAGTCGCCTCGCTGGCCTCGGTCTTCCTGTTCGCGAAGGCGGCGGGCGACGCGGCCCTCGTCCGCCCGGCGCTCGTGCTCACCGGCCGACCCAAGTGGGACGGCACTCGCCGAACCGCGTGGTCGGTCGTGTCCGACGATCTGCCCGACACGCTGCAGCGGTTGGCCACGGGCCTCGACGCCGCGCTCGGGGCGTCGCTCACGGCGTACGACGAGGGGTCGACCTACCGGGGCATCACGCGAACGCGAGGCGTTCGACGCGCCGGAGCACCCTGTTGTCTTCGCCTGGGGCATCGACGGTAAGGCGCGCCTCAAGGCCACCGACGATGTCAGTGGTGTGTGGATCCGCATGGAGTACAACACCGCCGACACCCTCGTCGCGACCGTGCTCGCCAACGAAGGTCGTGCCGTCGACGCGCTCACGCAGGTTGCGTGGCGGGCGTGAGTCGAGCGTTCGCCGATGCATCGAGCGCGAACGCTGCGATCGCGATCGCGCCGACCAGGACGCCCACGCTCGTGAACAGCACACCGGCGCCGTATCGGTCGTAGACCGCTGGAGCGACGCTGGCGAGCAGGCCGCCGCCACTGAGGCCGAAGGCGCCGGCAAGCCCCTGACCGGCACCGATGCGATCGGGCGGGCACGCCTTGGCCATGGCCGCCTGCGCGGAGGGCGACGCCACCGCCTGGATCACGGCCTCGACGATCGCCGTCAGCGCCACGATCCAGTACGAGTCGAGCACGCCGTACGCAACGATGACGGGAATGGCGCAGGTCATCGCGCGCTTGCCGGCCGTCATCGGCCCGAGCCGGTCGACCAGGCGACCGCCTCGTCCCGAGAGCAACACGAGGGGGACCCCGTAGAGCGTGAGGGACGTGCCGACGAAGGTGGCGCTGGCTCCGAGGTCGTGGAGGTACTTCGACCACATGGAGTCGTACGCGCCGACCGGCAGGAAGACGGCCAGCGCCAGGAGCGCCGCCGCCAGCACCTTGCGGTTGCCCAAGAGGTCGAGCCCGGTGAGCTGGCGGTACGACTGGCGCGTTGCCGGTCGCGGCACCTCGTCCTCCGGACCGTCGTGGTGAGGGAACTTCACGACGAAGAACACGAACGCCGCCGCGGCGATGCCGCTCAGCACGAAGAAGGGGAGTGACAGGCCCCCGACGGCGTACAGACCCGCGCCGACGACCGGCCCGATGATGAAGCCCGTGATCTCGGCGCCGGCGAGCCTGCCGAGGTTCTCGCCGGCGCGGGTCGGATCGATGCGCGTCACGAGCGATCGTCCCGCCGAGATGAACAACGACACGGCGATTCCCGACAGCGCCCGGGAGGCGACGAACTCCCACAGGTGCGTGGCGAGGCCGAACCACGCGGTCGACACCGCGCCGAGGGCGAGGCCGCTCAAGAGCATGGTGCGGGCGTGGCCCTTGTCGGCCAAGTGAGCGAGGCCGAGCACGCCGAGAAGAGACGCCCCGAACAGTGATGCGCTGATCAGGCCGAGCTGCGGGGTGGTGATGCCGTGCGCGTCCTGGATCTCGGCGATGAGGCCGAACACGACACCGTTGCCGGCGTCGAGCGCGAGCGTCACGCCCATCACCATGTACAGCGTGGTGCGCTGTTGCGGCGTCATGGCGCGACGCTGCTGATCCATGGTGGCGGCCATGGGTGCCACGCTACCGACGGGACGCGCAACGGCCCCCGGGATTTCCCCCGAGGGCCGTTGCTTCCTCGAAATGTGTCGCACGGCAATCGCAGACGTGCGAGCCTGGCGACGCGTTTGCGGAGGGGAACTCCTACGAGAGGCGCTCGATGATCATCGACATGCCCTGGCCGCCGCCGACACACATCGACTCCATGCCGAACTGCTTGTCGGACTCCTGGAGGTTGTGGATCAGCGTGCCCATGATGCGGGCGCCGGTCATGCCGAACGGGTGGCCGAGGGCGATGCCGCCGCCACGGGTGTTGAGCTTGTCCCAGCTGATGCCGAGGTGCTTGGCCGACGGGATGACCTGGGCGGCGAACGCCTCGTTGATCTCGACGAGGTCGATGTCGTCGATGGTCATGCCGGCGCGGCCGAGGGCCTGGCGGCAGGCCTCGATCGGGCCGAGGCCCATGATCTCGGGGTTGAGGCCCGAGACACCCGACGCCACGATGCGGGCGAGCGGGGTGAGGCCGAGCTCCTTGGCCTTGGTGTCGCTCATCACGATGACAGCAGCGGCGCCGTCGTTGAGCGGGCAGGCGTTGCCGGCCGTGACCGAGCCGCCGGGGCGGAACACGGGGTTGAGGCCCGAGAGCTTCTCGACGGTGGTGCCGGCGCGGATGCCGTCGTCCTGGCTGACGACGCTGCCGTCGGGCAGGGTGACGGGGGTGATCTCGGCGGCCCAGAAGCCGTTCTCGAGCGACTCGGTGGCGAGCTGCTGGGAGCGGGCGGCGAACTCGTCCTGCTCCTGGCGGCCGACCTTCTCCTGCTCGGCGACGTTCTCGGCGGTGTCACCCATGCCCATGTAGACGTCGGGCAGGCCGACCGGCGCGGTCCAATCGCCCTGGTCGCCGGCCTGGCGGGCGGCGGTGCGGGCGCGGGCGTCGTCGAACTTCGGGTTGGCGGGGCCGTCGTCGGCCATGCCGTTGATGAAGCGGCTGACGGTCTCGACGCCGGCAGCGAGGAAGATGTCGCCCTCGCCGGCCTTGATGGCGTGGCCGGCCATGCGGATCGCCTGGAGCGACGACGAGCAGTAGCGGTTGATGGTGACGCCGGGGACGTTCGGCATGTCGGACAGCACCGCGACGACGCGGGCGAGGTTCACGCCGGACTCACCGGCGGGCTGGCCGCAGCCCAAGATGAGGTCTTCGACGAGGTTGCGGTCGAGCGACGGCACCTTCTCGAAGACGGCGTTGACGATCTGCGCGGTGAGGTCGTCGGGACGCATGTCGACCAGCGAACCCTTCATGGCCCGCCCGATGGGCGTGCGGGCGGTGGCGACGATGACTGCTTCAGGCATTGGACTTGGCTCCCGTTGGGTTGGGTGGGTGGCGATTGTCGGTGCCGCATGTTACCGGCCGGTAACAACGGCGAGCGAACCGAGAGATGCACCCGTTCTGTCCTGCAGATCCGCCCCTGGAGGGGCGGAAGCGCAGGACAGAACCGGTGAGATCAGGGCAGGCGGTTCAGGGCAGGAATCTGGAGACGGTGTCGGCGACGCAGGCGGGCTTGGTGGCGCCCTCCGCCTCGATCGTGACCCGCACGACCACCTGGACGCCGCCACCGGCTTCGACGGCGGACACGATCTCGCCGCTCCCGCGGATCTTCGAGCCGGCCGGGACCGGCGACGGGAAGCGGACCTTGTCGAGGCCGATGTTGAGCCCGGCGGAGAACGTCTCGACGCTCAGCAGCTGCGGCAGGAACAGGTTGGCGAGAGCGAGCGTCAGGTACCCGTGGGCGATCGGCCCGCCGAAGGGACTCTCGGCGGTCGCGCGCTCGACGTCGACGTGGATCCACTGGTGGTCGCCGGTCGCCTCGGCGAACTGGTTGATGCGCTCCTGGTCGACGACCACCCACTCGGTGGGGCCGAGCGAGTCGCCGACGTGCTCGAGCAGGTCGGCGGGCGTGGGGACGGACAGCGACATCGGGCTCAGCCTTCGGGGATCGTGGTGGTGGTGGTCGGACCGGCGAGGTCGGCCATCGCCGTCGAGAAGTCGTCGACGCAGGCCGTCGTCTTGGCATCGAGCTGCGGTGCGATCTCGGTGTCGCCCGGATCGTCGTACGCCTTCTGCAACAGGTCGTCGTCGTCCTTGATCGACTCGTACTGGCACTCGAGCAGCTTCGTGATCAGCTCGTTGCCCGTCTCGGGGTCGATGTCCTGGCTCGCGAGCCCGGCATCGAGGTCACCGACGGACTCGCGCATCTTCGTCACGAACTCGGCCTTGGTGGGCGGTCCGCCGCACCCGGTCGCGATGAGTGACAGGGCGACGGCTGCGACCGCGGCGCGTCGTCGGAGGTCAGCCACCGGCCGAGCCCCCCGTGGCGGCCTCGACCGCCGCCTGCTGCAGGTCGTTCGCACACGCCGTTGCCTTCTTCGTGATCTCGGCGGTGGTCGCAGCGTCGTCGGCACCGTCGTTGACCCGGGACAGCAGCTCGGTGTCCCCCTTGATCTCGTCGTAGGTGCAGCCGAGGAAGTCGTCGAAGATCTTCTCGGCGGCGGCCTTGTCGATGCCCGAGGATTCGAGCGACGACATCTCCGACGACATCTCCTGCTTCAACTTGGAGATGAACTCGCTCTTCGAGGGCAGTTCCTCACCTCCGCAAGCGGAGAGCAGGAGGACGGACCCAGCCACGACGGCGACGGATCGGCGGAGCTTCATGGGCGGGCCTTTCGGTTGGCGGCGACGCGCGAGTGTAGGGCCACCGGCCCTCACGCGTGCTGGCTCGACACGGCGACGACCTCGCCCGTCATGTAGGTCGTGTAGTCCGACGCCAACATGACCATGACGTTGGCGATCTCCCACGGCTCGGCGGCCCGGCCGAACGCTTCACGGGCCTCGAGCTCCTCCAGCAGGCCGTCGGGCGTCACCTTGGCGAGGAACGGGTGCATCGCCAGGCTCGGCGACACCGCGTTCACCCGGACGTTGTGCTTGGCCGCTTCCATCGCGGTGCAGCGGGTCAGGGCCATCACGCCAGCCTTCGCTGCGGCGTAGTGCGCCTGCAGTTCCTGCGCCCGCCATCCGAGGACCGACGCGTTGTTGACGATCGCGCCCGTGCCTCGCTCGTACATGTGGGGGAGCACGGCCCGCAGGCAACGGAACGTGCCGGTGAGGGTCACGTCCAACACCACGTTCCACTGGTCGTCGGTCATGTCGACGACCGCGGCGTTGCCTCCGAGGCCGGCGTTGTTCATCCACACGTCGATGTGGCCGAGCGCCTCGATCGACGCTGCGACCAGCCCCTGCACCTGCTCCTCGTCGGTGACGTTGCAGAGGAACGTCGCCGGACGGGTGCCGGTCTCGGCCTCGATGTTGTCGGCGGCCTCGCCCAGACGACGCTCGTGGAGATCGCTGATCAGCACGGTCGCGCCCTCTTCGACGCAGCGCTTGGCCAGCGAGAAACCGATGCCGGTGCCGGCGGCGGCGGTGACCACGACGGTCTTGCCGGCGAGCAGCCCGTGCGCAGCGGGATAGGTGGGAACGGGTGCGGCCATTGGTGCTCCTGGCGGGTTCGGGTGGGTTAGCGGGGTTCGCGCGGCAGGCCGAGCGCCCGCTCGCCGATGACGTTGCGTTGGATCTGGTCGGACCCGCCGTAGATGGTGTCGGACCGCGTGAACATGAAGAGACGGTGCAGCGCGTCGAGGGGCTCGTGGGCGTCGTAGCGGTCGGCGATGACCATGGCCTCGGGACCGAGGACGTCCATCGCGACCTCACCCATCTCCTGGTGGAGGTTCGCCCAGTAGAGCTTGCCGATCATTGCCTCACGCCCGAGCTGCGCCGACGCGAGCGACAGGGTGCGGATGGCATTGGTGCGCATGATCCGCAGGCGGATCCACAGGCCGACGAGACGGTCTCGCAGGATCGGGTCGTCGATCCGACCGTTGTGCCGGGCCGTCTCGATGATCTCGTCCAGCTCACGCTGGAATGCCATCTGCTGGCCGAGCGTGAGTACCCCACGTTCGAACGCGAGCGTGCCCATCGCGACCTTCCACCCCTCGCCGGGCTCACCCACGATGTTGTGGGCCGCGGTGCGGACGTCGGTGAAGAACACCTCGTTGAACTCGGCGGTGCCGGTGATCTGGCGGATCGGGCGGACCTCGATGCCGTCGGCGTCCATGGGCACCAGCAGGTAGGCGAGGCCGGCGTGGCGCTGGCTGCCCTCTTCGACCCGGCAGATGACGAAGCACCAGTCGGACCACTGCGCGAGCGACGTCCAGACCTTCTGGCCGTTGATCACCCATTCGGCGTCGTCGCCCTCGCCCTCGAGGCGAGCGGTCGTCTTGATGTTGGCCAGGTCGCTGCCGGCATTGGGCTCGGAGTAGCCCTGGCACCAGTACTCGGTGCCCGCCACGATGCCGGGGAGGAACCGCTGCTGTTGCTCGGGCGAGGCGAAGTGGATGAGGGTCGGGCCGAGCAGGCCCTCGCCGATGAGGCCGGCGCGTCCGGGGCCACCGGCACGGGCGTACTCCTCGTGGAAGATGACCTCCTGGCTGATCGGCAGCCCGCGGCCCCCGTGCTCAGCCGGCCAACCGACGCACGTCCACCGGTGCGCCGCCAGGTGGCGCTCCCAGGCCATGCGCTCCTCGACGAACATGTGCTCGTCGCCGGGGCCGCCGCGGAAGCGGAGCTGCTCGAACTCGCCGGTGAGGTTCGCCGCCATCCAGTCACGGATCTCGGCGCGGAACTCGGCGTCGGCCTGCGAATCTCCCAACTGCATGGTGGTCGATCGTATCTGACGCCTCGTCAGATCTCGGAATCGGGGACGGCGGCCGGAGCGGAACGACGACCTGATGGGGGAGGGATCGAGGCCCCGCCTACCATGTCCCGCCTTGCAGCCCTTTTCGACCGATGACTCCGACGGAAGGGCGTGGACCCTCCCGCCACCGCCGCCGCCCAGGAAGCGGCGTCGATGGCTGTGGGGGTGTCTCCCCGCCCTGGTTGTCGGCGTCGTGTTGCTCATCGTCGCCGCGCTGCTCGTCGCCCGGCAGCAGGACGGGGCGATCGACCGCAGCCCCGACGGCACGGTGCTGCCGCCGAACACCGTCACGACTCCGGTGCCGGGCAGCACGGCCGTCACGTCGAGCTGCGCGATCACGCAGGGGCTCATCACGCGGGAATGTGCGGTGATCCTCCCGCCGGGCCTGCCCGAGGGAACGAAGCTGCCCGTGGTGTTCCTGCTCCACGGGCTCGGCGACGGCCCGGGCACGATCCGTGACGCCGGAGCGTGGACCGACGCCGTCCTCGCCCGCCGGTTCATGCTCGTCACGCCGTCGGGGATCGCCAGCAGCTGGAACGCCGGTGACTGCTGCGGCATCGCGAAGGGCACCGGCATCGACGACACCAGCTACCTCGCGACCCTGGTGGAGGAGATCGCCCGTCGGCCCGATGTCGACACCAGTCGCATGTACATGGCGGGGTTCTCGAACGGCGGCATGATGGCCTACCGGTTCGCGTGCGTCAGCGATCGACTTGCCGGCATCGCCAGCGTCTCGGGAACCCGCGTGATCAACTGCCCGCCCCGACAACCGCTCTCCATCCTCCACATCCACGGCACGGCTGACGACACCGTGCCCTACCAGGGCGGTGCCGGGCTGGTCGCGGCGATCATGGGAGTGAGCTTCCAACCGGTGCCCACGATGGCCGAACAGGTCGCTGCCGACGACGGCTGCACCGCGCCGCCGAGCGACCGCACCGACGGCGACCTCACCTACGAGGAGTGGAACGGCTGCGGCGGGGGATCGCGCGTCGAGCTCATCACGATCGCGAACTGGGGCCATCTCTGGCCGCTCACCGGCTCCCTCGACGCGACCGACGAGATCCTCTCGTTCTTCGGCATCAGCTAGCGCCGCGGCGCCGGGCCGCGCCGGCGGACGCGATCGACGCGATCCTCAGCCGAGGTCGGACAGCGCTGCTCGGGCCGCGTGGAGGCCACACATCCCGTGGACGCCGCCGCCGGGCGGTGTCGACGACGAACACAGGTAGATGCCCGGCATCGGGGTGCGCCACGGGTGGAGCGACAGCGTCGGCCGGGCGACGAACTGGCGGAGGTTCGCCATGCCGCCGTTGATGTCGCCACCGAGGTAGTTGGCGTTGTGCGCCTGCATCGCGGCGGGGCCCATCACGTGACGTTCGACGATGCGGTCGCGGAAGCCCGGGGCGAAGCGCTCGACCTGCGCCTCGATGCGGTCGGTCATGTCGACGGTCGACCCGTTGGGCACGTGGCAGTACGCCCACCCCGTCTCGCCGCCGGCGGCGGCGCGGCTCCGGTCGAACTGGCTCGTCTGCACGTAGAGGACGTAGGGGCGTTCGGGATGGCGGCCGGCGATCACCTCGTCCTCGGCATCCACGATCTCCTCCAGGGTCCCGCCGAGGTGCACCGTCGCGGTGCGGTGGAGGTCGGGGTTGGTCCACGGGACCGGCCCGTCGAGTGCCCAGTCGACCTTCCACACGCCCGGGCCGCGCCGGAACGACGCGAGACGACGGCGGTAGCGATCGGGCATCCGGTCGCCGCAGATCGCAATGAGCTGGGACGGCGTGATATCGAAGATGGTTGCCCGCGACGGCGGGAGCTCGTCGAGCGAGCGGATGGGACGCCCGCACTCGACGGTGCCGCCGTGGGCCTCGAGCAGCGACACCAGCGCGTCGGCGATCGCCTGGGACCCGCCTTTCGCCATCGGCCAGCCCACGAGATGCCCGAGCAGGCCGAGCATCAGGCCGTACCCCGCGGTGATGGGCGATCGCAGCGACAGCATCGAGTGGGCGGCGAGCCCGGCGAGCAGCGCCTTGGCCTCGTCGGTCGAGAAGCGGGAACGGGCGAGGCGATCGAGTGGCAGGATGCCGGCCAGCCCGTACCGTGCGAGCGCCACCGGCGCCGAGGGGATCGACAGCGGCGAGAGCAGCGAGTCGACCAGGTCCTGACGAACGAGTGGACCGAGGAGCCGTCGATACGCCTCGCCGTCGGTGCCGAGACCGGCGACCGTCCGGTCGAGCGACGGGTACAGCAGCCCGGCCCGGCCGCCGTCGAGCGGGTGGCCGGCGGCGATCTCGGGTTGGACCCATTCGAGGCCGTGGTCCGCGAGCGGCAGGTTGCGCATCGCCTCGGACGCGACGCCGAGGGGATGGATCGCGGAACACACGTCGTGCACGAGACCCGGTCGGGTCAGCTCGGCCGAGCGCGTCCCGCCCCCGGGAGTGGGAGCGGCCTCGACCGCGAGCACGCGCCATCCGGCACGAGCGAGGGTGACGGCGGCGACCAGCCCATTGGGGCCGGTGCCCACGATGGTGGCGTCGTACTCGGTCGATCGGTGGGGCAGAGGCATCGGCGGGGACGCTACCCCGATCGCGTCAGCGTCGAAGCGGCGTGGGAGTGGGTGCGCCGTCGTCGACCCGGGACGGCCGCCGATGACCGGTCGCCGTGAGGCCGGCGAGGTCGGAGATCGTGTTCTGCAGCTGGCGGACCGACGACGAGCCGGGGGCGAGCACCCCCGCGGCGGCGAGAAAGTTGACGTAGGTCAGGAGCGACTCGCCGAGGTGCGGCGGCATCGTGACGTGCTGGCGAAGGCACCAGTCCTCGGCGGTGCCGAAGAGGAACGTGAGCACCGTGTTGGTGGTCCAGCGGTTGAACGGCCGGCCCTCGACGATCGCCTCGGCGTGCCGAGCCCCGAGGATGACCCCGATGGCATCGAGGTTGAGTGGTTGCCCGGCGGCGAGGGCCCAACGGGCGACCTCGCAGCGGAGGGCGCGCAGGGCCGGATCGAGCGGGACGGACGAACGCGCCGTGCGGGTACTGCGGGAAGCGGTCTGCGTGGTCATGGTCCCCATCATGAGCGGACCCACTGACAGTGAGACCGCGCCGTCAGTCCGTGGGAGCCTCGAGCAGCGAGCGAACGAGCGGGAGGACGAGCGCGATCGAGTCGGGGCAGCAGTTCTCCGACCGGATCAGCTCGTTCAGCTCGCCGAGCGTGACCCACCGGGCGTCGACCACCTCGCCGTCCGCGAACCGGACGGCGCCGGCGTGGCGGGCGAGGAAGACCTCGGCAACCGTCTTGACGTCCTCGTCGTCGTAACGGCCGCCACCGAGGGCGACCACCGCCGCGTCGATGCCGAGTTCCTCGGCCAGCTCGCGACGGGCACCGTCCTCCCAGCTCTCGCCCACAGCGGCAACTCCTCCGGCGGCGATGTCCCACCGGCTCGGCCAGACGTCCTTCAGCGGACTCCGCTGGTGGACGAGGAGCCGGTGGTGTGGGTCGACCACCGCGATGAACGTGGTCCGGTGGCGGAGTCGGCCCGCCCGCATCTCGGCGCGCGTCACCACCCGGAGGACCCGTCCGTCGGTGTCGACCTCCTCGACCAACTCGTCGTCGGCCCCCGTCGACGCCCCCGGCCCAGCTCCGTCCTCGCCCATGCCGGGTACGGTAACCGCCGATGACCGATCCGAATGTCGATGCCGAGACCACCGCTTCCCCCGACGATTCGGTGCCCTTCGCCGGGCTCGACATCGAGATCGGTCCGCTCGCGTACGGCACGGCGCGGCTCGGCGAGGCGACGCTCGACGCCGCGATCGACCGCATCGAGGCGGCGGTCGACGCCGGCATGACATTGATCGAGACGGCCGACGTGGCGGGGTTCGACCCGACCGAGGAGGACGCCGCGCACGGGGGCGGGTTCGGCGCGGCGGAGCAACGGCTCGGTGAGGTCTTCGCCGAGGTGCCCGAGCTGCGCGACCGTGTGGTGCTGTCCACCAAGGGCGGGGTGTTCCCCCCACTCCCGTTCGACACGAGCGCCGATCACCTCCGGCAGGCGTGCGACGCCTCGCTGTACCGCCTCGGCGTCGACGTGATCGACCTCTACCAGGTGCACCAACCGGACCTGCTGGCGCACCCCGGCGAGGTCGCCGAAGTGCTGACCGAGCTGCGCGAGGCGGGCAAGGTGCGTGAGGTGGGCGTCTGCAACCACACGGCCTGGCAGACCCAGGCGCTGCAGTCGTTCCTCGACTTCCCGCTCGTGTCGGTGCAGGTTCCGCTCAACGCTGTCCGCCTGGGGTCGCTCACCGACGGGACCCTCGATCTGGCAATGGAACTCGGGCTCACCCCGATCGCGTCGAGTCCGCTCGCGAGCGGCTCCCTCGTCGGGGAGGCGACCAGCAAGAAGCTGCAGGCGGTGGCGGCCGTGTTCGACCGCATCGCGGCCGAACAGGGTGCGCCACGGGTGGCGGTCGTGTTGTCCTGGTTGCTGCACCACCCCGCCGGTGTGGTGCCGATCGTCTCGACCTCGCGGGTCGCTCGGATCCGTCAGTGCGCCGAGGCCACTGAGGTGGGGTTCTCGCGCCAACAGTGGTACGAGGTGCTCGCTGCGTCGCGGGGTCAGTCGCTGTTCTGATCGCTATTCACATCATTTGGTGCAATTTGCTACCGTTCTGGATGACATCGACGCTCTGGGGGTCCACCTGGATGGTCGTCGTCGACCGAACAGTCGGACCAAGATGGTGAGCACATGGCGGCGCAGAAGATCCGGATCGAGATCGTCCCCTTCCCCGACCCGGAGGAGTCGGCCGCGCCCGAACATGGGTCGCCGCGCTCGGGGTTGACCCCGCTCGCTGCGGATCCGGGCGCCGAGCCCGCCATCGAGGAATCGGTTGCCGAGGAAGTGACCGAGGAGTCGGTTGCCGAGGAGGTGACCGAACCGATCGGGGCGGTCGCCGCCCGTGATGCGGACGAGGTCGGCGATGCCGATGACACTGCCGAGCTGGCAGACGACGAGCACCCCGAGCTGGCGGACGAACTCGACGACCAGCCGAAGGCTCACCTCGACGCCGACGCCGACGCCGACGCCGACGCGGCACCCGAACCTGAACCCGAACCTGATGCCGATGCCGATGCCGATGCCGATGCTCACGGCGCCGCCGACGCCGACCTCGAAGGCGCCATCGATGCCGAGCACGATCCGGATGCCGGAGACGCCGGCGATCCCGACGACGCGGACCAGTCGGACGACTTCGTTCCCACTCCCGGCGCCCGCGCCGCTCGTCGCCGTGCCGCCCAGGCCGTCCCGTCGGCGTCGACGTCGGCAGCGGAGGAGCACGTGGACGCCCCACTCGACGAGAGCTCGTTGCGTGCCACGACCATCTCGGGCCGTCTCCTCTTCCTGACGCTCGGGTCGGTCACCCTCGCTGCGTTGGTTGTGCTCGCCTCGATCTGGGGGCTGGCTCGGATCAGTTCGGCAGGCCGCGACATCGCCGGTGTCAGCGCCGCCAAGGAAGCCAGCGCCGCAGTCCTCGCCGAACTCCGACTCGTCGAGGCCGCCGACGCCGAGGGGCCCGACGTCACCCGTCGCCTCGACTCGCTCGCAGCGGACGCCGCCGACGAGGCGCGTCCATGGATCTCCGCGTTCGCCGTCGATCAGGCGGGCGCCGCGACCGATGCTTACGTCGCAGCTCGTGGCGATGGACCGGCTGCGGCGGAGTACGACGATGCGTTCGCCGCTCAGCGGCGCGTCGACGATCAGCTCCGTGACCGTCAGCTCGACGAGATCGACCGTTCCGAGTCGCTCCGGACGACGGCGATCGTCGTTGTCATGTTGCTGTTCGCCCTGGGTTCGATCGCCCTCGTTGTGCTCGGCAGGATCATCGGACGGTCGGTCGTTGCGCCCCTGCGCTCGCTCGGGCGGACCCTGCGCCGCTTCGGTGACGGCGATCTCCGGTCGCGATCGGAGATCGCACCGGACGAGGTCGGCACGCTCGCCCGTTCGTTCAACGTGATGGCCGACTCGGTGAGCGCCCGCGTGCGCCGACTCACTGCCATCGCCGAGCGCGACGCCCAGCTGCGTATGGTCAGCGATGCCCTCGACCTGGCCGATCGGGAGACTGACGTCTACCGCATCCTCGAGCAGGCACTGGCCATCCTGACCCCGGACAACCCTGGGGAGTTGCTGGTCAACGAGCCGACGTCACCCCGCCTGTGGCAGGTGTCGACGAACCCGTCGTCAGGTCCCGGCGGTTGTCCCGTCGAGACCGCCGAAGCGTGTCCCGCAATGCGCCGCGCCCAGGCCGTCGTCTTCGACGGCCCGTCGGCGATCAATGCGTGTCCGCAGCTCCGGTTGCACGAGTCGCCGTGTTCGGCAGCGTGTGTTCCGGTCGGCGTCAACGGCCACCTGCTCGGCGTGGTGCACGTGACGGCACCCGAGCACGAGCCGCCGGACCCCGAAGTGGTGGAGCAGCTCGTGACGCTCGCCGGCCAGGTCGGCGTGCGCGTCGGCGCGCAGCGCACCCTCGAGACCACCCGGTTGCAGGCGAGCACCGACGGCCTCACCGGCTTGGCGAATCGCCGCATGCTGGAGGCCCGCCTGAACGACTTGCTGCGTGGCCAGGTGTCGTTCGCCCTGGCGGTCGCCGACGTCGATCTCTTCAAGACGTTGAACGACAACTACGGCCACGAGACCGGCGACCGCGCCCTGCAGCTCTTCGCGAAGGTGCTGGAGGACAACGTGCGTGGGCACGACGTCGTCGCCCGCTACGGCGGTGAGGAGTTCGTCCTCGTCTACCCCGAGCTCACGGTCAAGAAGGCGATGGAGGTCATCGAGCGCATCCGTCTTGCTCTCGAGAAGGCCATCGAAGCGGCCGGCCTGCCGCCGTTCACCTGCAGCTTCGGTGTGACGCACTCGTCGTCGGCCGACACCGTCGACGGAATCATCCGTATCGCCGACGCCGGACTGCTCCAGGCCAAGGATCTGGGTCGCAACCGGGTGGTCTTCGCCGACCTCGACCTCGCAGCGGAGGTGTTCGGCAGCGGCGGGGCCTCGGCGGTCATCGACCTCACCGAGCCGGTGGACGCCGACGACGTCGCGACCGAAGGCGCTGACGCCGGGCTCACCGGCTGACGTCGTTTCCGACGGTCAGTTGCCGTTGGTACTCCAGTGCCACGGTTCCGACGGCAGGTTGTAGAAGCCGTACTGGCCGGCGTTGGCCTTCATCCAGGCGAAGGCGGCGCTGCCCCGGGTGAGGGTTCCGCCGCCACTCGTGAAGTCGACGGCGAGCCCACGCTCGTGCATCGACTGGCCGGGCCGGGCCGTCGGAGGGCTGCACGAGGACGCCGGCGCCTGGTAGATCGCGTACGAGCTGGACCCGCAGTTGTTCCGGCGCGTGGCGATTTGGGCCTGGGGGTCGCGGTAGCCCCCGCCACCGAGCTGGATCCCCGCCGCCGAGGCCGCGTTCAGCAGGTTGGCCAGGTTGTTGGCAATGTCCTTGTGGACGCGGATTCCGTTGACCGACACGATCGAGCTGCCGTCGGTGATGGCCGGGATCGCGACGGAGCTGCCCGAAGGTGACGAACGGCCGCGGCTCTTGGCTGCCGCTCGCTGGGCCGCCAGCTGGGCGGCGATGGCCTGCTGCTGGCTGGAGATCGAGCTCGAGAGCGCGCCGTCGAGCTCCTTGAGGGCGTCGGCCTCGGCCAATGCGGCGTCCATACGGTTGTCGACCTCGGCGGCGAACTTCTCCTGCTCGTCGTGGGCCGATTCGAGTCGGGCGAGACGATCGGTGACGTCTTGGCGGCGGGTGTTGGCCTTGGCGGCCGCCGCTTCGGACTTGGCGCGGGCGATGGCGAGGTCTTCCTGCACCTTCTTGTACTGCTCGGTGGCGTCGAGCGAGTTGCTGGCCTGCACCGAGCGGAGTGTCCGTTCGCGGGCGGCGTCGGCGAGGGAATCGGCGGACAACAGGTCGAGCGTCTCGTCGGACGGCGACTCGATGAACGCGCGGATCGCCTGGTCCTTGATCGAGGTGCGCAGCGTCGACAACTCCTCGATGTTCTTGGCCTCGGACGCCTTTGCCTCGGCTTGTTCGGCCTCGGCGGCGGCCACAGCGCGTTGCGATTCCTCGAGAAGTGCGGTCTGCCCTTCGATGTTGTTGTTGAGGTCGGCGAGCGCCGCCTGGATCTCGGCGTCGGAGGCCTGCAGCGCATCCACGCTCGACGCCGACTTCGCCTTGGCAGCGCGGACCTGCTCGCGCTTCTTCTGCAGCTCCCGCAGCTTGGCGTCGGCCGACGACGGCTTGGGGCCGAGCGGCGTGGCGCCGGCGGTCGGGAGGACCAGGCCGGTGAGGACCACGGTGACGATCGCAACCCTGGCGTGGCGCAGGGGTGAGGGGTGGGTGTGTCGTCGTCGCATCTCGGGTCGGTCGGATCCTACGTGAGCGTCCTGAGCGGGGACACCCGGCCGAATCGGCCCAGTGGATCGTCACGAAACCGTAACACGGCCCCTGGGTAGTTCTCCCATCGGTCCGTTCACCGCGCTGAGCGGAGCGTTCACCGGCGAGCTGCTCGCTCGGCGCGAAGCTCCCGGCGGAGCTCCCGCAGCGTGCCGGAACGCGCCGCATCCATCACCTGGGCGGCGCGCTCCTCGGAGATCCGGCCGTCGGCGACGCGCTCGTCGAGCAGCTCCTGCAGCACGTCGAGCCGGGCATCGCGCAGTTCGTCGGTGGAGACGCCGAGCCGCTCCGCCAGGCGCTCCTCGCGTTCGGCGCGTCGCTCGGCGCGCGGGCGTCCCGGGTGTCGGCGCCGGACGGACTGGTCGACGTCGGGCCCGAGCTTGCGGACATCGCCGGCGACTCGGCCGGCGGAGCCGCTCCGGCGGGGGCGAGCGCCCAGCCCACCGGGACGGCGATGGCCACGACGAGGGCGGCGGTGGCGACGGATCGGACGGTGGTGCGCTTGAGCTGTTGGATCATGGAGCCACCATCGACGAGCGATGTCAGGGCCCCGTGGGTGAGGTGTGAGGGAACTGTGAGCGGTCCGGCGTCAGCCGCGTCGAGGTTGGCAGACCGGACACCAGGTGGTCGTGCGTGCATCGAGCACACGGCGACGGAGGGGGGTGGCGCAGCGTTCGCAGGGTTCGCCGCCGCGTCCGTAGCAGTGGAGGTGGTGCTGGTTGTCGCCGCTGCGTCCGTCGGCGTCGACGTAGTCGCGGAGTGTCGTGCCGCCGTGGTCGAGGCCGGAGCGCAACGCCGTGCGGATCGCATCGGCCAGGGCCGCAGCGCGGGGCCGGGTGATTCGTCGATCGGCCGGGTTCACGCCCGCGAGCCAGAACGCCTCGTCGGCGTAGATGTTGCCGACGCCGGCCACCGGGCGCTGGGACAGGAGCTGGGTCTTGAGGTGCCGACCGCTCGACCGGAGGCCCGACCACAGCGCGTCGCCATCGAAGACCGGATCGAACGGGTCGGGCCCGAGTGACGCGAGTGTGGGCATGCCGTCGTAGCGGCCCGCTTCGAGCACGGCGATCCGTCCGAAGCGCCGGACGTCGCGAAATACGAGACGGTTGCCGTCGTCGAGGTCCCACCATGCCCGCACGTACGGGTCGTCGTCCGAGGCGGGGTCGGCGGTGACCCGGAGCGAGCCGGTCATGCCGAGGTGGACAATGAGTTCGCGGCCGTCGTCGAGGGGATTGATGAGGTACTTGCCCCGGCGGCCCACGGCATCGATCGTCGTCCCGACGGCCTCGACGGCATCGGTGAACTTGGCGGACGGGTGACTCCAACCGGCGACCAGCTGCCGCCCGGTCAACACCGGGGCGAGCTGGGATCGGATCGTGTCCACCTCCGGGAGCTCGGGCATAGGATCCAGCCTCGCAGACGGCGGAGCGCCGCTCCGTCCGACCCCTGTGAGGAGCCCGATGTCAGCCGGCGGTAGCAACAAGGCGATCATTGCCGCGTTCCTGGCGAACCTCGGGATCGCCGTGGGCAAGTTCGTGGGCTTTCTCATCACGGGCGCGTCCTCGATGCTCGCGGAGTCCATCCACTCCCTCGCCGACACCGGCAACCAGGCGCTGCTCCTGATCGGTGGGCGGCGGTCGCTGCGATCGGCCGACGACGAGCACCAGTTCGGGTACGGCCGCGAGCGGTACTTCTATGCCTTCGTGGTGGCGTTGGTCCTGTTCACGCTGGGGTCGGTGTTCGCGATCTACGAGGGCATCCACAAGCTCGAGCACCCCGAGGCGGTCGAGTCGCCGATCATCGCGATCGCGATCCTGGGGGTGGCACTCGGGCTCGAGGGTTTCTCGCTCCGGACGGCCGTGAAGGAGGCGGACCACCTCCGCAGCGGCGAGGGGTGGTTCGACTTCATCCGCCATGCCAAGACGCCGGAACTGCCCGTCGTCCTGCTCGAGGACACCGGGGCGATGATCGGCCTCGTGGTGGCGTTCGTGGCGCTCCTGCTGGCCTGGCAGGTCGACCCGGTGTTCGACGGCGTCGGCACGTTGATCATCGGTGGTCTCCTCGGGGTCATCGCCGTGGTGTTGGCCGTCGAGATGAAGAGCCTGCTCATCGGCGAGGCGGCATCGCCACGCGAGCAGGCGGCGATCCGTGCGGCGATCGACGACGACCCGAGAAGTCGGCGACTCGTGCACATCCGGACCGAACATCTCGGTCCGGAGGAACTGCTCGTCGCGGCCAAGGTGGCCTACGACCCGGGATTGTCCATCGAGGGGCTCGCCGCGGCGATCGACGAGACCGAGGTCGCGATCCGGGCCGCGGTGCCGACGGCCCGCCTGATCTACATCGAGCCCGGCCTGGTCGAACTGAAGGGTGAGCCCGGAGGGACGGCGGAGCCCGCTCGGTGACCACATCCGTTCACCGAACAGGAAAATTTACCTAGCGATGGTACAATGGCCTATCATTGCAATTGAAACTATGTGTGGTTTGATTGGGGACCGCACACAGTAGGTACTTTTCACCGAACCGAGGAGAACCAGTGGGATCGGATTTTGTCGCAATCAAGGATCATGGTGCTGCGAAGCAGGAGCCTGATCTCGACACTCGTGAACGGCTCGTGCGCGCCGCGATCGAAGTGTTCCTCGAGAAGGGCTACGGCGGTACCCGTGTGCAGGACATCGCCCGTCGGGCCGGCTTCACGTCGGGCGCGCTGTATGTCCACTTCCCGAGCCGCACCGCCCTGCTCGGCGAGGCGATCATCCGCGAGGGTCAGACGATCATGACCGGCCTCGCCGATCAGATCGACGCCGCAGCCGACAGCCCCGACTCGGTCGCCAACCTCCTCGCCGGCTTCAGCTCGGGCGCGCCGACCAAACTCGATCTCCTTCTCCTCGAGGCGCTGGCGCTCGCGTCGCGTTCCGACGAGGCGAAGGAAGTCCTTGCGACGGCGCTCGACGGCTTCGTCGAGATCCTCATGAAGCGCATCAACGTGGCGCGTGAGCGTGGCGACATCGACACCTCCATCGACACCGAGGCGCTCCGGCAGGTGTTCGTGGCATGGATCTTCGGCGGTGTGGTCGTGAAGGCCCTCAAGATCGGCACCGCGCCGATCGACTCGTTGACCGACGCCACCCGCCGCCTCATCGGTGGCCTCGCGCCCACGGCCTGACGCTCCAACGTCTCCGTCACAGCCCACCCACCCCTTTCTGGGCGGCAACCGCTAGCGTGATCCTCCGATGACGACGCTGGCGGTGGTCAACCAGAAGGGCGGGGTGGGCAAGACGACCGTCGCACTGGGTCTCGCCGCCGTTGCGGCGCGTCGCGACCTGTCCGTCGTCGTCGTCGATCTCGATCCGCAGGCCAACGCGACCTCCGGCATGGGGGTCTGGTCGCCTGTCAGCACCGTCGCCCACGGTCTCGCGGCCGATGCCGACGGCGCGCGCATCGATGTCGTGGCAGCCACGGGATGGGGTCCCGACCTGTTCGACGTCCCCCCACGACTCGCGCCGAGTTCGCCCGACCTCGCGCAGCTCGAGCCCCAGATGGCCGTCGACCCCATCGGCGCACAGGACCGCCTCCGCCCGCGCTCGATCGGTGTGGATGCCGATCTCGTGATCATCGACTGCCCGCCGTCGCTCGGGCTCCTCACGATCAACGGCCTGTTCGCCGCCGACCACGCGGTCATCGTCACCGAACCGAGCGCCTGGGCCGTCGACGGCGTCGCCCAGATCCTGCGCAACATCAGCCGCATCGCCGAGCGCCGCAACGGCACGCCGACTCTGTCGGGCGTTGTCGTCAACCGGCTCGCCCGCACGCGCGACGCCCGGTACTGGGACGAGCAGCTGGTCGAGACCTACGGACCCGACGTCATCCGCCCGGCGATCGCGCTGAAGGCGGCGGTGGCGGAGGCGTCAGCCCAGTCGCTGCCGATCACCGCGGTCACGCGGGCCGGTGCCGCCGAGGCCGCAGCGCAGTTCGAGGCGGTGCTCGACCGGCTGGTTCCGGCGGCGCCGTCACTTCCCGAAGCCTCGCGAGACGGAGTCGCCGATGCCGCCCTATGACCCGAAGGCAAACCGCCCGAAGCTGGTCCCCGTCGACGACGAGTCGGCGCCCGTCGACGCGCTGCTCGGCCCCGCCGACTCGTCGGCGTCGGTCGCTCCGACCGCGCCCCAACGCACCCACCTGTCCGTGGTGTCCGACGACGAACGGGCGCCTCGCGCCGTGCCCGACCAGCCGGTGGCGCCGACGGGCTCGTCGCGTCCCGACACCAAGGTGCTGGTCGCCGTGGCGGTCACTGTCATCGCCGTCGTGGTCGGATCGATCGTCGTCGCCCGCCGCCGCAGCAACTGACGGCTTGCCGTCACCGTGCACCACTTCGACGAGACCACCGAGCGGATCCTCCAACGGGCCACGGCCTATGTCCGCGAGCGACTGAGCTTCGAGCCGGTCCCGCTCGACCATCGCGGCGACGCCGCCACCCTCGACCGCGAGGCGCCGTCGCTCATCGGCGAGTCGGGCAACGACCCCGACCTCGTGTTCGACCAGTACGAGCACATCCTGTCGCCCGCGGTGATCTCGGTCGACAGCCCGCGGTTCCTGTCGTTCATCCCCGCGGCGCCGACCAAGGCCTCGATGCTGTTCGACATGGTGGTGTCGGCGTCGTCGCTCAACGGCACCTCCTGGCTCGAGTCAGCCGGCGCGATCCACGCCGAGAACCAGGTGCTCCGCGCCGTCGCCGATCTCGCGGGCCTGCCCGCGGGCGCGGGCGGCTGTTTCCTGTCGGGCGGCAGCGCCGGCAACCTGTCGGCGCTGACCGTGGCGCGTGACGTTGCCCGGCATCGTCGGGGCGACCGGGCGCGCATGAGGATCCTCGCCAGCGAGCAGACGCACTCGTCGGTCACCAACACGGCTCGCATTCTCGACTGCGACGTGGTGACGGTGCCGGCGGTGGATGGACGGATGATCGGTGAGCAGGTGGCAGCGGTGGTGGCGGCCGATCCCGACCCGTCCACGTTCTGTGCCGTCGTGGCGACAGCGGGAACGACCAATGCCGGCATCATCGACGATCTGGCCGGCATCGCCGCCGTCGCCGGCGATCACCACATCTGGTTCCACGTCGACGCGGCGTACGGCGGGGCGGGGCTCCTGTCGCCCACGATCCGTCACCGGTACGACGGCATCGAGCGGGCCGACTCGATGATCGTCGACCCGCACAAGTGGCTGTTCGCCCCGCTGGACTGCGCCATCCTCCTCTACCGGCGGCCGGCCCTCGCCAAAGGGGTGCACACGCAGAACGCGTCCTACCTCGACTCGATCCACGCCGACGAGGACGAGTGGAACCCGACGGACTACGCCTACCACCTCACCCGCCGGGCCCGGGGCCTGGCCATGTGGTTCAGTCTCGCGACCCACGGGCTCGGCGCGTACCGGCGCGCCGTCGATCGCGCCCTCGAGGTGACCGACTATGCGACCCGCCGAATCGAGGCGATCGACGAACTCGAACTGGTGCGGCCGCCCGACCTGTCGATCGTGATGTTCCGTCGTCGAGGCTGGACCGACGAGCAGTACGACGCGTGGTCCGAGCAGCTGTTGGCCGACGGCATCGGGTTCGTGTTGCCGTCGCGGTGGGAAGGGGAGACGATCCTGCGGTTCGCGATCCTGCACCCCGACACGACCGAGGCGATCATCGACGAGATCCTCGTCACACTCGCCTGACATTTCGGCATAGCTCGTACACCATCGACCCCTCGAAGTGGGGGATGCGGTTGCTTTTGTTGCAGTTCCATGACAAGGATCGTGCCCGTTCGCACGAATCGACCGGTTCCCGCGGCTCCTCTGCTGTCCATGCGCCCACGTCGACCCACCCGCTCCCGCACCCGTCCCGGGCGGCTCCACCGTCGGTCCCGCGGGTCGCAGCGCTTCCGCCCGACGTCGCGTGATCGTGATCTCGGTGCTGGCCACGTCGCTCGGCGCCCCGACGTTCGGGGTCGGAGCGTTGGCACTGTCGATGGCCTCGGTATCCGCGGCGACGACTCGCGACGTCGCGGTCGCGACCGAGGCACTGGCGTCGGCCAAGGCGTCCCGAGTCGCGGCGGACCGCCGTCACACCGAGCTCGCCGCGCAGCTCGACGAACTGACCGCCCGGCTCGACGCCGAGTTCGCCGGTGCGGCCGAACTGGCCGCTGGATCTCGAAGCGGCCCGGTCCGAGATGCGTCGGAGCGCGATCACGGCGTTCATCAGCGGCGGTGACGGTGACCGGGCGTTCGAGTTCTTCACCCATGGCGACCTCGCCGAACTGTCGGGTCGCAGGACGTTCTCCCAGAGCCGAACCCTCGACTGGGCTGACGCGATGACGGCCTACGAGGCACTCAAGCGCGACAACGACCCGAAGCTCGTTGCACTGTCCGAACAGCGAGAGGCGCTGGCCAGCAAGGTCGCCGACGCCCTCGACGCAGTGTTCCAGGCCGGAGCGACCGAGGCGGACGCCGAACGGCAGGTCGCCGAAGCGGCTGCACAGGAGGCGGAGGCCGAGGCGGTCGCCGCAGCGCAGGCCCGCGCCGATGCCGAGCGAACGGCGAAGGCTGCGAAGGACTCCCGCAACGCGCCCGCCGCCACGGCGCCGCCTCCCGCCCGGGCCGGTGCGGTACCGGCCGCGACCCCGGCGACCACTCCGGCAGTGGGCGGAGGCATCGTGATCCTCACCGAACCATCGGCGCCGCTGCCCGAACTGCCCGACGGCGGCCCCTCGGCCGAAGCGTGGGCAGAGGTGCGGCGTTGCGAGTCCGGTGGCAACTACCGCGCCGTCAGCCGCAGCGGCCGCTATCGCGGGGCGTACCAGTTCGACATGCAGACCTGGGCCGCGATGGGCGGCAAGGGTGACCCCGCCGGGGCCCTGCCACTCGAACAGGATGCCCGAGCCCGGCTGCTGTTCAACCAGCGTGGAGCCCGGGCCTGGCCGCAATGCGGCCGCGTGCTCCTGTAGCCACGTAGTCTCGGGCGGTTCACCGGCGATCTCAGCGATCGCCGTCGAGGATCCGGGGGGATTCGATGGGGAGAGTGCTGGTTCGATCGACGCGCCGGGCGGCCGTGGCCCGGACGGTGTGCGCCGCCCTCCTGGTCGCAGCGGTGACCGTGGGGTGCTCCGACGACGACGCTCCCGAGGACGCCGCTGCCACGACCACCACGGTCACGGCCCCGCAGGCGACGCCGATCGCGGCGGCGGACGCGGCACAGCTCGCCACCGATGTCGGCGACGGTTCGTGCGACGAGATCGACACCACGCGGTGCCTGCTGCCCTTCCCGAGCAACCGGTTCACCGAGGCAGCCGATTCGACGGACACGAAGCTGCGGGTCCATCTGCCCGAAGGACAGTTGGCCAACACCAGCGGCAGCACGTTGGACGTGACGGAGTGGAACCGCAACGACGGCTTCAGCCCCGGTACCCCCATGTTGGTGAGCGCTCCCGACGTCGACCTGGCCGCCAGTGAGGCCCCGCCGATCGGGGACATCGGTCAGTCGATGGAGGAGTCGTCCCCCACGATCGTCATCGACCTCGATACCGGCGAACGGCTCGCCCACTGGGTCGAGCTCGATTCCAACGCGCCGGCGGGACAGCAGTTGCTGATCGTCCGGCCCGCCGCAGCGCTGCCCGAGGGTCACCGCATCGGGGTCGTGCTGGGCGCGCTGGTGGACTCCTCGGGGACACCGCTCGAAGCGTCCCTCGGGTTCCGCGTGTACCGCGACCATCTGACCACCGAGCTCGACATCGTCGAGGAGCGTCGGCCGGACATGGAGGAGCTGTTCGAGGCGGCGGCCGGGCTCGGGGCGGATCGCTCGACGCTGTACGCAGCGTGGGACTTCACGGTTGCCTCGGAGCGAAATCTGTCCGAGCGTCTGTTGACGATGCGGGACGACGCGTTCGAACGCCTCGGCACGGCCGCACCGCGGTTCACCGTGAACGAGGTGGTCACCGACGACCTCCCCGACGGCATCGGTCGCCGGGTCATCGGCACCTTCGACGTGCCGTCGTACCTCACGGGCGCGGCCGAGCCGGGTTCCCGCTTGACCGGCGCCGAGGACGACAGCGTTCCGAGTTACGCCGGGTACGACTACGCCGCGAACTTCACGTGCCAGATCCCGACCGTCGCGCTCGACGGGGCGGGCGGCACCACGCGGCCGGTCGTGTACGGACACGGTCTGCTCGGTGGCGCCGGCGAGGCGGAGAACTCGCAGGTCGCGAAGATCGCATCGACCAACGACATGATGTACTGCGCCACCGACTGGATCGGCATGAGCGAGGGCGACGTCGGCAACGCGGTCGCCATCCTCAACGACCTGTCGAAGTTCCCCAGCCTTCCCGATCGCAGCCAGCAGGGCATCCTCAACTCCCTGTTCCTGGCGCGGGTGATGAAGGCCGACGGAGGGTTCTCGTCGAACGAGGCATTCCTCAACACGGGCGGAACGAGCATCATCGACCGCGCCGAGGTGTACTACGACGGCAACAGTCAGGGCGGCATCATGGGCGGCGCTGCCACGGCGGTCTCGACCGAGTGGACCAAGGCGGTGCTCGGTGTCCCGGGCATGGACTACGCGTTGCTGCTCTCCCGCAGCGTCGACTTCAACACGTACTTCAACGTGCTCCGCGGTGCGTATCCCGACCCCATCGACCAAGCACTGATCTACCCGATCCTGTCGATGCTCTGGGACCGCGGCGAGACCAACGGCTACGCACAGCACATGACCGACGACCCCTACGACGGCACACCGGAACACCAGGTGCTCCTCCACGTCGGCTTCGGGGACCATCAGGTCGCGACCGTTGCCGCCGAGATGGAAGCGCGGACGATCGGCGCGGTCGTTCGAGGTCCGGCGCTGGCCGACGGCCGCCACCCCGATGCCAAGCCGTTCTACGGGCTGCAGGTGCAAACCGAGTTCCCGACCGACAAGTCGGTGCTCGTCTACTGGGACAGCGGCACCCTTCCTCCGCCACCGGGCAACATCACGCCGGCCGCGTCACCGGAGTTCGCTGCCGCCTGTTCGACGCTCTCCGAGGACGACCGTGAGCGGGACACCGAGTGCGCCGATTCGCACGAGGACCCCCGTCGCGCGCCCGAGTCGATCCTCCAGAAGGACCTGTTCCTCCGGCCCGACGGTCGTATCGAGGACACGTGCAACGCGCAACCGTGCACCGCGTGGTGCACCGCAAGCTCCTCGACTACTGAAGGTCGGGGTGGACGTCGCTCAGCGGAGCGCCTCGGGCAGGAGGTCGGGAGTGTGCTCGCGCATCGTGTCGACCACCTCTCGGGGCGACGGGTTGACCATGCCCACGGGACCGATGACGAGCGTCGGCACCGTCTCGTTGCCACGGGCGATCGATCGCACTGCAGCGGCAGCGGCGGGGTCGTCCCAGATGTTGTGGCGTTCGAGCGGGATGTCGGCCTTCACCAGCGCCCGTTCGAGGCGGGCACAGAACCCGCAGCCGGGCCGCCAGTAGAAGGTGATGCCGGCCGGCTCGTCGGTCATGACGGCGTAGCGACGTCGAACAGGGCGAGGTCCTCGGCGAGCGACTCGCGGAGGTCGGCGGCGAGTGCTCCCCGCATCGTGGTTCGCGTCATCCGGAACGGCTTGGGGTGCACGGTGTCGGCGAGTCGTTGTGCGACGGCGACGGCGCGGTCGCGCACGTCGGCGAGCGGGACGACCTCGTCGAGGAAGCCGGCGTCGACGGCCTGCTCGGGTGAGCAGAGCTCGGCGTGCTGGACGCACCGGGTGAACCACTTCTTGGCCAGGCGGTCGCGGGTCAGCTCGACGGCGAACTTCGGAACGGGCATGCCGATCGCCACTTCGTTGAGGCCGAGCTTGTAGTCGCCCGCGGCACCGACCCGGTAGTCGGCGGTGGTCGTGAGGATGCCCCCCATCGCCAGGGCGTGCCCGGTGACGCCGAGCACCAGCGGGATCGGGGCCTCGAGGATCTTGATGCCCAACTCGGCACCGCCGCCGAGGAGGCGGCGGGCGTCGGCGATGTCGCCGGTCATGATCTTGAGGTTGAACCCGGCCGAGAACTTGCCCTCGCGTCCGATGAGCGCAATGGCCTTGGCGCTCGAGAACGCAGCGTCGAGCGCGGCGTTGAGGCCGTCGAGGACCTCGAAGGAGATGGCGTTCGCCTTGCCGTCGTCGAGCGTGATGACGGCCACATCGCCGTCGACGGTCGTGGAGACCGGGGAGGTGTCAGACATGATGACCACGTTACAAGTGCGACCTCTACCCTGGAGCCGCGACGGCCCGGGTGCGCTGCCCGGGAGGACGAAGGAGCCTCGATGGGATTCATGGACAAGGCAAAGGAGCTCGCCGCCAAGGCCGAGCAAGCGGTGCAGGGGCTCGACGGCCCCAACCCCAATCGGGAGGCGGAGCCGCTGTTCCGCGATCTCGGAGCGAAGGTCTTCGAGCGCGAGCAGGGCCGTGCCGATGAGCGGACCGAGGGCGAGATCGCCCAGCTCGTCGAACGGCTCCGAGGACTCGAGCAACAGGCGGGCGGGCGCCTCGCCACCGGTGGCACGACCACCGGCCCGCCGCCCCCCGGGGCCGCTGCGGCAGCGGTTGCTCCACCGGCGCCGGGTGCCGCTTCGGTCCCGCCGCCGCCCCCGGCTCCCGCTGGCTCCGTCCCGCCCCCGCCCCCGCCCCCGCCTCCGCCCCCTGCTCCCGCGGTCGCTCCGCCGCCGCCTCCGGGCTCCGTGGCACCGCCGCCCCCGCCCGGCACCGTCTGAACGACGCCGGGAAGAACCACCCCCGCACTTCCCTCCGTCGCCGGCCGAGGTGTACGCTCAGCGGCCTATGGGGGACATCCGAACGACATCGTTTCGACGGCCGCGGCTCGGCGCCGCGGCCGTCGGCGCGCTCCTCACCGTCTCGTTGGTCGGCTGTGTCGGCCCTGATCCTCTGTTCGGAGGAGTCGCAGCGCCCCCTCGTTCGGAGCCGTCGACGTGCGGCGCCCCGTCCTTCTCGTGCGCCCTGCCGTTTCCGTCGGATCGTTGGCAGATCCCCGACGCTTCGACAGCGACCGGGATCCGGCTCGAGGTGCCGCCCAACTCGATCTCGCGAGACGTGCTCGACCAACTGGGTCCCGTGACGAGACCCAGGAGGCATTGATCGGCGCCGACGGGTTCTCGCCGCTCACCCCGATCGTCTTCCAACTGCCCGACGCGCTCGGCGTCGGCAGCGTGCCTGCGGATGGCGGCGAGCTCGTCCGTGTCGTCGATGCCACCACGGGGGAGCGGGTCCCGGTCCGCGCCGAGGTGTCGAGCTACCTCGCCGACGAGCGGGGGGTCGCACAATCTCGTGCTCGTGTGGCCGGCGGTGAAGTTCGCGTACGGGCACCAGATCTTCGCTGCCCTGCGACGCGGCGTGACCGCCCTCGACGGCACTCCGGCGCACGCGTCGCCGTCGCTGGAGCAGGCGTCGCCGGCCACCCGTGCCGTCGCTGCGCGTGTCGAGCCCTCGATCCCGTGGGACGACTACCTCACCGCGACGTCGTTCGTCGTCCGCACCGAGCAGTCGATCGTCGCCGATGTGGACCGTCTCGCCGGTCTCGTCCGCGCCGACGATCATCCGATCCGAAACGTCGAGGTGCGCCCGTCGCTCATCGGTGGGGCCGCCGCCCTCTCGGGCAGGTTCGCATCACCGACTTCCGCGACGCCGTGGGAGTCATCTCCCGCGACGGCACCGCCGTCGGCCACGAGTTGTGGGTCGACTTCATGGCAGTGCTTCCGGAACGCTCGGCCGCCACCGGGGGCGCTCCGGTGATCATGTACGGGCACGGCATCACGGTGATGAAGGAGTCGATGCTCGTCGTGGCCGGCGAGAACGTGGCCTGCGAAGGGCTACGCCACGATCGGGATCGACGTTCCCAACCACGGGTCCCGTATCAACGAAGGGGGTCACATCATCGACCTCGCTTACCCGTCCCTCTTGGGACGGGTCGAGTCGCTGCTGCTCCAGGGCGAGCTCGACCAGCTGTCGCTGCTCCTCGCCATCAAGGTGCACCTGGGCTCGCTCGACGTCCTGCCCCGCAACTGGGCTCGCCGGCACCGGCGGCGACGGTGTGGCCGATCTCGACGTCGGCCACGTTCTCTACGAAGGCACCTCGCTCGGCGGCGTGCTGGGCGTGACGCTCCCTCGCGCTCGCCCCCGAAGTCGAGGGAGCATTCCTGCAGGTCCCCGGATCGGGAATCATCGACACGCTGTTCCACTCGCTGGTGTGGGAGATGTTCCGGGGAATCGTGCCGACCGGAGCGCCCTACGGCGAGACCCACGTGTTGACCTTCTTTGCCCAGAACCTGCTCGACCGGGCCGACAACACCTACTACCTCGATCGCATCCGGCAGCGGGGCACCCCGATCTTCCTGTCGTACGCCGTCGATGACGGCATCGTTCCCAACACCAGCACCGAACGAATGATCTCGCTCCTGGACCTGCCGCTCGTCGGTCGCCAGGCGGGTCCGATCCCGTCGTGGCTCGCGTCGTCCCGGTCTTCGACGATGCCGACCGACGGGCGAGGGTACGGCCAGGTGCCGACGGGGGAGCTGTACGGCAACATCCTCAAACCCTTCCTCACGCACCTCGAGTTCATGAACCCGATCTCGGTCTCCGCGTGCTCGACGCATGGCTCGACGGGCGCACCGCGGCGCTCCTCCGGGGTTAGCTCGGGCTCGTCCGGCATCGGTCGGCGGGGAACATCGAGGAGCTCGCGCCTGTTTCCTCCCGTCGGGAGGCGCTTGCTACCCTGAATCCCGGCCCTTCTCCGTGGCCACTCAGTCGAGGAGTACCTGTGTCTGCTGACACCGAAACCATTGGATCCGGTTCTGCCCCCGCCGAGCCCGTCGCCAGTTCCGGCGCTGTCGACCCTGTCGTCAGTCCGTTCGCTGCCGGCTCCGTCGTCAGTCCCTTCGCTGCCGGCTCCGTCGTCAGTCCCTTCGCCAACGATCTGCCGGTGATCGAGATCACCGAGGCGGCCCTCGAGACGGTGCTGAACATCCGCGCCGGCGAGGACAACCCCGACGAACTGGGTCTCCGGATCGAGATCACCGGGTCACGCGGCTCGGAGTACACGTACGACCTGAGCTTCGACGAGATCAGCAACGCCGTCGCCGACGACCAACTCATCGAGGCCAGCGGCGTCACCGTGATCGTCCCGGCCGAGACGGTCGAGAAGCTCCGGGGCTCCGTGCTCGACCTGCCCCGCACGGCCGGTCAGGGCGGCCTCGTCATCCGCAACCCCAACCGTCCCGACCCGCTCGCCGGCATCGACCTCGACCTCGAGGGCACGATCGCCGAGCAGGTCGAGCAGCTCCTCGAGCAGGCCATCAACCCCAGCCTCGCTGCCCACGGCGGGTTCGCCAGCCTGGTCGGCGTCGACGAGTCGAACAACGTCTACGTGAAGATGGGCGGCGGCTGCCAGGGCTGTTCGGCCAGCGCGGTCACGCTCGCCGAGGGCATCAAGCGTCAGATCAAGGACCTGGTTCCCGACGTGTTCGACGTCATCGACGCCACCGACCACCAAGCCGGCGAGAACCCGTTCTATAAGTAACGGCCTCGGCCACGTTCGCTGGCACGGGCGTGCGCTCCCTACGATCGCTCCGCTGGACTCGGCCTGGCCGATGGCCCCGCTTCCTGTAGGCCAAGTGGGTGCGCCACGGGGGTAGTGCCCGGGAGGCGCCGAGACGGCCTCCGGGCTCTGTCGCGTCTCGGCGGCTCAGCTCAGTGCGGTGAGCTGCCAGGCGGAGATCTCGGCGACGACACCGTCGGCGTTGAGGCCGAGGCCGGCCAGGAGCTGATCGGGCTTGTCGTGGCTGCAGGTACGCCGACGGCACACCGAGCACGCGGACCGACGGGCCCTGGACCGGAGCGAGGTCGCGCAGTGCGTCGGCGATCGCCGACCCGACGCCGCCATCGCGCAGCCCGTCCTCGATGGTGACGACCAGGCGGTGACGGGCCGCGTCGGCCAGCATGTCCGGGTCGAGCGGCTTGACGACCCGGGGGTCCCAGACGGTCACCGACGTCCCTGACTCGGCCAGCCGGTCGGCCGCCGCTCGCAGGCGTCGAGCATCTTGCCCACGCCGATGATGCAGACTCGTCGCCCGTCGCGACCTTGCGGCCCGTGAGCCCCGACCCGGTGTCGCCCGGCTCGGTCGTCGGCGGCATCGTCTTCGGGAACCGGATCGCGACGGGGCCCGGTGCACAGGTCGAGGGCGTCGGACAACATCTGACCGACCTCGCGGTACGACGACGGGGCGAAGACCGTCATGCCGGGCACCTTGGTGAGCAGCACCATGTCCAGCACGCCGTGGTGCGACGCGCCGTCGTCGCCGGTGATGCCGGCACGGTCGAGGGCGAACACCACGGGCTGGTCGTGGAGGCCGACGTCGAGGTTGACCTGGTCGATCGCCCGGGTCAGGAAGGTGGAGTACACGGCGAACACGGGGCGGAGGCCGCCCATGGCCATCCCCGCGGCCGACGTGACGGCGTGCTGCTCGGCGATGCCGACGTCGATGAGCGCCCGGGGAACCGCTCGCCGAACGGGAGCAGGCCGGTGGAGTCGGGCATGGCCGCGGTGATCGCGACGAGCTCCGGGCGGCGCTCGCCCTCCTTGAGCATCGCCTCGGTGAACGCGGCGGTGTACGAGCCGGGCTTGACCTCGCCCATGTCGTGCAGGTCCTTGACCTGGTCGTTCTCGGCGGGCGCGTAGCCCCGGCCCTTCTGGGTGAGGACGTGCACGACGACGGGGCCGTCGATCGCTTGGCCGTTGCGGAGCGCCCGCTCGAGCCCGGCGATGTCGTGACCGTCGAACGGGCCGACGTACCGCACGCCGAGGTTCTCGAAGAACGCCGGCGGTTCGAAGATCTCGCGCACCGCGGCCTTCGCGGCGTCGACCGCCTCGTTCGAGGTAGGTCGCCGACCATCGGCAGGTCGCCGAGGACCTTCTCGAGGCGCGCCTGGCTGGCGCCGGTACGTCGGGTTGGAACGGAGCCGCGACGAGGCTCTCGCCGAGCCGCGAGACGGTCGGCGCGTAGGAGCGACCGTTGTCGTTCAGGACGATGATCACGTTGCGACCGGAGTGGCCGAGGTTGTTGAGGCCCTCGAAGGCCATGCCGCCCGTCATGGAGCCGTCACCGATCACCGCGACGATCTGGCGCTTGGGCTCGCCGGCGAGGCTGCTGAGCCGTGGCGAGTCCGTGGGCGTAGGACAGCACGGTCGATGCGTGGGAGTTCTCGATCCAGTCGTGTGCCGACTCGGTGCGGCTGGGGTACCCCGACAGCCCGCCCGGGCTGGCGGAGCGAATCGAACTCGTCGACGGCGGCCGGTGACGAGCTTGTGCACGTAGGCCTGGTGGCCGGTGTCCCACAGGATGATGTCGTTCGGGGAGTCGAACACCCGGTGCAGCGCCAGCGTCAGCTCGACCGCGCCGAGGTTGGAGCCGAGGTGCCCGCCGTTGGCTCGTTGACGGCGTCGACGACGACGGTCCGGATCTCGTCGGCGAGCTGGTCGAGCGCTGGATAGTCGAGCCGGCGGAGGTCCGCGGGGCCGTCGATGTTGTCCAGGAGCATGAGGGAGAGGTACCTCCGCCTTTGGGTCAGGAGCCCAATCTATGACCCGCCGAGGGGCGGTGTGACATCCCCGGTGTGAGGATTCTGCGAACCGGCGTCCGGCTCCCGATGGCGAAGGAGGGAGCTCCGAGGGCGCTCGTCACGATCGTCAACCCGTAGACGACGAGTCCGAGGGTGATCGACAGGGCCCGTGGCGCCCCGACGGCGCCGAAGAACACCACGAAGATGCCTTCTCGCACCCCGAGGCCGCCGAGACCGACGGGCAGGTTCTGAGCGATGGCCGCCGCCGGGAAGAACGCCAGCGCCACGCCGACCGTCACCTGGCCCTGCAGGCCGATCGCTTCGGCGGCCATCCAGACCGCCAGGCACTGCAGCGTCTGGAACGCGGCACCGGCCGCAATCACCTCGAGGCTGCCGCGCCGGTCTCGGCGCAGGGCGTCGACGCCCAGGTGGATCGCGACGAAGAACCGCCGCCATCCCGTCACCGTCTCGACGGAGGCCCCAAGCGTCGGTTGGACGCGACGGGGAGCACGACGACGAGGGCGACGATCGTGCCGCCGTCGATCGCGACGGCGAGGGCCGTCGCCGAGCCGAGCGACAACAGGTCGGGCTGCGCGAGCAGGGCCACGCCGCTGATGAGCGGGAGCACCAGCCAGCCGGTCATGCGCTCGATCGTGACGGACGGCGAACGCCGCCGGATGATCGCCGATGTCGCGGCCGAGGCGGCTCACGCGGATGACGTCTCCGCCGAACGCGGTGGGCAGCACGTTCGAGACGAACTGGCCGGCGAGGAAGTGCGACAACATGCGCCGGTAGCGGGGAGCGGGACGCATGGCGACCAGGACCCGCCGCCAACGGAGCGTGCTGAGGGCGAACGCCGCGCTCATCGTGAGCCCGGCGGCGACGAGCCAGACCGCCGAGGCGGAGCGCCATCGTGGGCCGAGGTCGCTCCACCGCACTTCCGGCAGGCGCCACACGAGCACGGCCAGCATCACAGCACTCAGCAGGACGCGGACCACCAGGGTCAGGACCGGCGATCGTCGGCGTGGTGGGTGCCCGTCGTCCTCCCCGGCGAGCTCTGCGGCGAGGTCGACGGTGGAGACGCCGAGGAGTGGAGGGTCCGGCTCGATGGCGCCAGTATTCCAGGCGGCCGCCGTCGGAGCGGAACCGACGGGCACCGGGTACGTTCTCGGTATGGACACGACCTCCCATGACCTCGGTGCCGTGCGGCTCCACGCCCTCGAAGCCGGAGTCGGTGGCGCCCCGCTCCTGTTGGTGCACGGCTTCACCGGGTGCAAGGAGGACTTCGCCGAGGAGGTCGACGGCCTTGCCGAGCTGGGGTACCACGTCGTCGCCCCCGATCTGCGCGGGCACGGCGAGAGCGATCAGCCCGACGACGAGGCCTCCTACGGTCTCCGTTCCTTCGCCGACGATCTGTTCGCCCTGACCGAACGGCTCGGCTGGGCGTCGTTCGACCTGCTCGGCCACTCGATGGGCGGCATGATCGCCCAGGTGATGGTGCTCGAGCAGCCCGACCGCGTGGAGCGGCTCGTGCTGATGGACACGCACCACGGTGTGGTCGGTGACCTCGACCTCGACCTCGTGGCGATCGGGATCGAGTTGGCCCGCACACAAGGCCTGGAGGTGATCCAGCAGATCCTGCAGATGAGCGACGTGGAGAACCCGGCCTACGAGCGAGCGTGTGCCGCCCGTCCCGGTTACCGGGAGTGGTCCGAGAACAAGATGCTCAAGTGCTCCGCTGCGATGTACGCGGCGATGCTGCACGAGATGTCGACGATCGACGATCGCCTCGACGCCCTCGGCTCGGTGAGGGTGCCCACGCTGGTGCAGGTGGGCGAGCTCGACGCTGCGTTCGTCGGGGCATCGGAGCGGATGGCGGCGACGATTCCGGGGGCGCAACTGGTCGTGCATCCCGACGGGGCGCACTGCCCGCAGTTCGAGTCCACCGAGTCGTGGCGTTCCTCGTTGCACGAGTTCCTCGGCGCAGCGTCGTCACGCGCCACCGCGGTTGCCTGAGGCGGCGTTCGTCAGTCGGCGATGCGCAGCGCCACCGCCGGCCTGATACGGCCCACGGCCCGGGCCGGCTGGCCGGCGGCGAGCAGCGCGAACCCGGTGGGCACGATGGCGATCAGCACGAGTGGCACCCACGGCACCACGAACGATCCGGCGGCGATCGAGAAGGCCGAGGAGTTCACCACGACCTGGTAGGCGGTGACGAGGGCGAGGCTCGTGCCGATGATCACGCCGCCGCCGGCGATGAAGAACGCCTCGATCAGGAACGCCCGGGATACCACTCGGCCCTGGAGGCCCATCGCCCGGAGCGTGCCGATCTCGTGGCGCCGCTCCCGCGCTGGCCCGCACCATGACGACGCCCAGGCCGGCGATGCCGATCAGGAGGCCGAACCCGAGGTACACCTCGAGGAGCCGCATGAACGACGTGGTGCGCCCCAACTCGTCGGCCACGATCTCGGTGAACGTCGAGACCTCGGTGCCCTGGGTGACGGTCGCGGCCTGCAGGTCCCGGGCGACCGCGGCGAGACGGCTCGGCGTCGAACCGGGGGCCGCAGCCAGGAATGCCCGCGTCTCGCTGGTTGCCGGTGCCATGAACTCGGCCACTGCGGTCTTCGGCCACAGGGAACCCTGGAAGATCGCGTCGGTCTTCAGCACACCCGCCACCGTGACGGTTCGCCGATCACCGGCAGGGTTGGTCATCTCGACCCGGTCGCCGGGCTCGGGACCATCGTCCTTGGGCCCGCCGCCGCGCAGCAGGAACTGGTCGTCCACCACGATCAACGTCGGGTCGTCGAGGACGGCGTCGAACACCGAGCGGTCGTCGGCAAACCGATCCAGCCGTTTGCTCAACGCCGGCGGACGGAACCGCAGCATTCCCTCGTCGAACCCCGACACGAGCCAGCGGGTGGGCTCGCGCTGGTAGCGGTTCGTGAACAGGGGCCCGGACTGCGTGAACGTCGTCACGGCGGCGACGCCGGGCCGTCCCCCGAGATCGGTCTCCGACACCGGGTTGGAGGGGTTCGTGTCGACGACGATGTCGTACCCGGCATCGAGATCGCCCGCAGCGCTCGACGCCTGACCGTCGATGGTCGCCGCGAGGCTGGCCATGAACACCATCGTGAAGATCACGAGCGAGAACATGGCCAGGATGAGGCCGGTGCGGACGCTCCGGGCGAGGGGGTAAGCGAAGCCGAGACGGCAGGACAGCGCGAACGACCCGCCGCGTGCGGCGGCAGCGTGGCCCCACAACGGCGCGAACGCGACGGCGATGATCACCGCGGCGGCGACGAGCAGCAGGCCCATCACGACGAACACGGCGATACCGGCGTGCTCCATCTGGGTGGAGAAGAGGGTGAACACTCCGAGCGTCCAGGCGATCGCTGCGATGGGGCCGACCACCGACGCCACCCGCACCGGCCGTTGCGAGTGGAAGTTCATCTGCGTGACCACCCCGATGGCGGAGAACGACGCGACCGGGATACCCGCCATGAGCGGGATCTGCGACCCGGCACGGACCCCGACCACCGTCGCGATGCTCCCGGCGACGACACCGAGTCCGGCGAGCGAGATGCGGCCGAGGTGGCGTCCGGAGCGGCGAGGGGCGGGAAGGTCACGGATCGACGAGATGATGTTGAGTCGCGACACCCGGGCGCTCGCCAACCAGATCGTCACGATCGAGATGGCGTACCCGAGGCCGGCCGCCAGGAGCAGCGTGCGAGCGTGGACGAACAGGTCGATCCGGAACGTCGAATTGGGCTCGGCGAAGATCTTCTGGGTGCCTTCGATGACCAGCGCCCCCACGCCGACGCCGACGATCGCGCCGAGCACCGCTGCGCTGAGCGCGTAGAGCGAGCCCTCGAGGCTGAAGCTGCGCAGGAGCGCAGCACGCTTGAACCCGACGGCCCTGAGGAGGCCGAACTCCACCTTTCGTTCCTCGGCCAGCATGATCACGAGGTTGACCAGCAACAGGATCCCGGAGATCACGCTGAACCCGCCGATGCCGCTGAAGATGGTGCGGAGCTGGCTGCCGTTGCGTTCGGCACTCTCGAGCCGGTTGGCCTTCACCGGGTCGACGTTGGCATCGGTGAACCCGCCGGCCTTCACTGCCGCCCGGATCTGTCGCTCGGCGCGTTCGGAGTACCTGGTCGAGTCGAAGACGCCACCCTCGAGGGACACGAACAGCTCGCCCGTGGGGCCTCGCGCAGTGCCGGCGGTGGTGGCACCTCCGCCCGCCGTCCACATCGACTCGATGGTGCCGGGTGCGACGATCGCTCCGCAGTACCCCGCGAGCCCGATGGTCGGCACGATGGTCCGAACGACCAACGTCTCGGAGCGGCCGTAGAGGTGGACGGTGAGGTCGTCGCCGGCCGTGATGCCGAGAACGTCGGCGACGTCCCGGTTCATCACCGCCTCGCCCTCGGCGGGGGTGTCACCGGCCGCCTCGATGCCCGAGATCGGATCGGGACCGAACCGGCGGGCCTGCGTGAAGTCCATCTCGAGCAGGCAGTTCGTCGGATCGATGCGCTGCCCGTCCCCCCGCCGGCCGTTGTCGAGGACCGCTGCGGCGTCGACGACGGGGAGGAACCCGTCGACGTGGTCGATGCCCGAGTGGGCGACTCGGTCCTCGAGCTGGAGCACCTCGCGGCGGACGTCGTCGTCGGGATGGATCTGGGCACGAACGTCGATCGGACCGAGCTCGGTCCGGGCGATGTCGCGGATCGACCCGTCGAAGGAGTCGCCCACGATCAGCGCCGCTCCGATGATCGCGGTGCCGAACATCGCCCCGACCACGATGAGCATCGCTTCGCCGCGACGGCGGGAGATGCTCCGGACCGCGAGCCGGCGGTACGTGGGGGAGGCGGCGAGATCCACGGCGGTGATCAGCAGGCCGAGCACGGCGATGCCGACCACGATCCACACCGGGTTCATCGAGACCTGCTCACCTGGGTGCGTGCACGTGGTCCGCGTGGTCCGGCGAGCCGTCGTACTCGATCTGGCCGTTGCGGACCTCGATGAGCCGTTCGCCCGACGCTCCGATGTCGGCGTCGTGGGTGATGATCACGAGTGTCTGCCCGGAGCTGTGCACTTCGAGCAGCAGGTCGAGCACCACGCCGGCCGTCGTGCTGTCGAGGTTGCCGGTGGGTTCGTCGGCCCAGATGATCGCCGGTTCGCTGACGAGGGCACGCGCGATCGCGACACGTTGCTGCTCGCCGCCGGAGAGTTCGGCGGGGCGGTGCTTGTCGCGTCCGTCGAGTCCGACCCGGGTCAGCATGTCGTGCGCCCGGGAGCGGGCTGCCTTCGGTTTGGAACCGCCCAGCAGGAGCGGGAGCTCGACGTTCTCGACGGCCGACAGGACCCCGATGAGGTTGAAGCTCTGGAAGATGAAACCCATGCGGCCGGCTCGGTGGTCGGTGCGGCGCGCATCGCTCATCGCCGAGATGTCCTCACCGTCGATGACGACGGTCCCGGCGTCGATGTCGTCGAGGCCGGACAGGCAGTTCATCAAGGTGGTCTTGCCGTTGCCCGACGGGCCCATCACGGTGACCATCTCGCCGGCCCCGAGATCGATGTCGATCCCACGGAGGGCCTCGAACTCGACAGCGCCGGTGCGGTAGATCTTGCGAACGCCTCGCGCACTCAGGATGGGCACTCACCCAGTCTCGCGGATCATCGGCCCCGGAGTAGGGCCAGAGGTCACCTCGAAGAGGCGGGTGGCAGCGCGAGCTGGGGCGACGTCCACGCCGACACCCGCACCCGGGCGGGCTGAGGCGCCGCAGTCGTGTAGACGGTGTGGGCTCGCATCGGTGTGGTGCGGACCGATTCGAAGATCGCCCGCCGAGCGGCCGCGGCGACACGGAGGCCGACCCACAGCATCCCGAGCCCGAGGGTCAGGGCGACGAGGCTCTGCCCGAGGTAGCCGAGGCCGGCGGCTCGGAATCCGACGCCGAGCCCGCCGACCAGGGTGAATGCCGCGCCGACGCTGATCAGTCCGAGGCCGGTGATCGACGTGGCGCGCTTCTGGGATCCCACACGTCAGTGATCGACATGTTCGAACGGCAGCTTGAGAAATCGCCGAGGCCGAAGCCGTCAGGCCGTCAGGTCGCCGAGGTACCGCAGCGTAAGAAGCTCCCGAGGGACGAGGGAGCGAGCCTGAGCGGAGGTGGCCGAGGCCATCAGGTCGCCGAGGTACCGCAGCGTAAGAAGCTCCCGAGGGACGAGGGAGCGAGCCTGAGCGGAGGTGGCCGAGGCCATCAGGTCGCCGAGGTCCGCAGCGTAAGAAGCTCCCGAGGGCGAGGGAGCGAGCCTGAGCGGAGGTGGCCGAGGCCATCCATGAAGTGCTCGACTTCGACGACGACGCGAGTGACCCGGCCGGCGCCGATGAGACCACGCTCGTCCTTGGCCGCGACGCTGAAGCACAGACGGCGGCCCTCGACCTTGTCGAGGTGCGCTTCTGCCCAGATCTTTCCGCCGACGGCGGTGGGGCGGAGGTGGTCGACCTGAACGGACAGTCCGACGGTGGTGAAGCCGGCGTCGACGTGGCCGTCGAGGGCTGACATGGTGGCCTGCTCGCAGAGTGCAATCATGCGAGGCGTTGCCAAGGTGGCGACATCGCCCGAGCCCATGGCCTGCGCCGTGTCGCTGTCGGCGACGACGAGTTCAACGGTTGCTTCGAGGCCGGTGTCCAACATCACTGGGGATACCATAAGGACTCTTGCGGCACCGGGCCAGATGGCAATCCGCTTCCCACGCAGTACCGCACTCAACCACTGGAGTTCAGTTGATCGACGAATCAGTCCTGGAGCGGGTGCTCGGCGCTGCCACCAAGGGTGGCGCTTCGTTCGCCGAGGTCTTCGCCGAGGACAAGCGCTCGTCGAGCGCAGTACTCGACGACGGCAAGGTCGAGGAACTGACGTCGGGCCGCGATCGTGGTGCCGGCATTCGCGTGGTGGTCGGGGAGTCCACGGGCTTCGCGCACACCGCCGACCTGTCCGAGGCCAGCCTCATCGCCACGGCGGAGATCGCCGCGGCCGCCGCCCGTGGCAGCGGCTCCGGCACGACGGTCGTCGACCTGTCGAAGACGTCCGCGCCCCGTCCGAACGTCGTGCAGCTGCTTCCCGGCGACGTCCCCAAGGCCCGCAAGGTCGAGCTGCTCACCCACGCCAACGAGGTTGCCCGCTCGCAGGGTTCGGCCATCACCCAGGTGATGGTCCGATATTCCGACTCCCGGCGCCGCATCCTCGTCGCCAACACCGACGGCACGTTCGCCGACGACGACCAGGTCAAGACCGTCTTCTCCATCTCGTGCGTCGCGACCGGCGACACGGGGATGCAGACCGGCCGTGAGTCCGTCGGTCACACCGTCGGGTTCGAGTTGTTCGACCAGGTCGACGTGGAGGAGCTGGCCCGCAACGCCGCCAACCGCGCGATCACCAAGCTCGCAGCCCGTCCCGCGCCGAGCGGACAGATGACGGTCGTCATCGGTTCCGGCGGCGGTGGTGTCATGTTCCACGAGGCCTGCGGCCACGGCCTCGAGGCCGACCTCGTGGCCAAAGGGGCGTCGGTGTTCGCCAACCGCATCGGCGAACAGGTCGCGTCGCCGCTCGTGACCCTCGTCGACGACGGCACGATGGGCGGCGAGTGGGGCTGTTTCGCGATCGACGACGAGGGTCGGGCGGCGCAGCGGAACGTGCTCATCCAGGACGGCATCCTCGTCGACTACATGTGGGACGGCCTCCGGGCCCGTAAGGAGGGTCGCGCCAGTTCGGGGAACGGGCGGCGTCAGAGCTACCAGCACCTCCCGATGGTTCGGATGACCAACACCTATCTGTTGGGCGGCGAGGGTGACAAGGACTCGATCGTGGCCGACACCGAGAGTGGGGTGTACATCGCGCACCTGGGTGGCGGGCAGGTCAACACCGCCACCGGCGACTTCGTGTTCGGCATGACCGAGGCGTACCTCATCGAGAACGGTGAGATCACCGAGCCGCTCCGGGAGGGCAACCTGATCGGCAACGGTCCCGAGGTGCTCCTGAACATCGACGCGGTCGCCGACGACTTCGCGATGGGCCCGCCCGGGACCTGTGGCAAGGACGGCCAGGGCGTCCCGGTCGGCGACGGTGTTCCGACGCTCCGGGTGCACGGCCTCACCATCGGCGGCACCGCGGCGTAGGAGTCCACCTGAGCCCGATCTTCGTCCTGAGCGACGAAGATCGTCAGCATGTGGAACTCCGTCAGCGTCTTCGTCGGTAGAATACTGCCGAATATCCTGCAAGAAGGACCATAACCGGTAAGATATTACCGGAGGTGGTCGTGATGTGGGAGACGGTCGAGGAACTCGAAGGACGCGTTGGCGCACAAGTCCGCGCTCGACGTCTGCGGTCCAACCGGACGGTCCAGGACGTCGCCGCTGAGGCTGGGATCGCAGCGAAGACGGTTCAGAACCTCGAACACGGACGCGGCTCATCGGTCTCGACGCTCATCAAGGTCCTGCGTGCCCTGGACTCGGAATCCTGGCTGGACACGCTTTCCCCCGTGGAGCCCGTGTCCCCGATCGCCGTGCTCGAGGCATCTCGACGACGTACGGGACGCCAACGGGCACGGCGCGCCGATGGCTGACCCGTTCGTGCAGCTCCCAGCCGTCGAGGTCCGCTACCTCGACCGGTCAGTCGGTGCGGTGGCCGTCGACCCCTCCCGAGGCGTGCCGGTGTTCGAGTACTTCCCGGACTGGGTCGACTCCGGCGAGAACCTCTCCCCGATCGCTCTGCCCCGCCTGCGGGGGCCCCGGCTGTTCCCCGAACTCGCGAACACGTCGTTCCGCGGAGTTCCTGGTCTCGTCGCAGACAGCCTTCCCGGCACGTTCGCTGATCTGTTGACCACTGCGTGGCTCGCCCGCCACGGCATCCAACCCGGCCAGGTGTCCGTCGTCGACCGACTCGGCTACATCGGAGCGCGAGGCGTCGGTGCCGTGACGTTCCACCCGTCGGTCAGCGACGACCTTGCTTCGACCGCGTCGGTCGTCGACCTGGCCGAAGCGGTCGACACCGCCCGCAGCGCTCTCCGTGGGACGTTGCAGGCCGACGACGCCGGCTCGACCCTCGAGCAGGTACTGGACACGTCCGGTTCCGCCGGCGGAGCGCGGGCCAAGGCTGCAGTGGCAATCGGGCCGGACGGCGAGGTCCGCTCCGGACAGCACGACGCGCCGGCCGGCTTCACTCACTGGCTGTTGAAGTTCGACGTGTCCCCAGGCCAGCGAATCGGGCAGACGACCGGGTATGGCCAGCTCGAGTACGCCTACCATCTGATGGCCGTCGACGCCGGGTTGGAGATGGCCGAATGCCGACTCCTCGAGGTTGATGGACTCGTCCACTTCCTCACCCGCCGATTCGACCGGCCGACCCCGAGTGCGAAGTTGCACGTCCAGTCGCTCGCTGCGCTCGCGCACCTTCCACCCGAACACCCCGGCGCTCACAGCTACGAGCAGTTCATGCAAACCTGCGGTCGGCTCGAACTCGGCGTTGACGACCGGCGCCGCGCCTTCCGACACGTCGTCTTCAACATCGCCGCGGCCGTGCGCGACGACCACACGAAGAACTTTGCGTTCATCTACGAGAACCAGCAATGGCGCCTCGCACCGGCGTACGACCTGACCTTCGCGTTCTTCGACGGCGGCGGTTGGCTCGCGCACCACCAGTTGAGGATCTCCGGGTCCGTTGACGGCGCCGACCGTCCCACGCTCGCTGACCTGGCCGAACGTGCCAAGGTGCCGGAGCCTGACGATGTCATCGACGACGTCATCGCAGCCGTGGGACGCTGGCGCGAACACGCAGCTGCCGCCGGAGTGCTCGTCGACCATGCCGATGTCGTCGCCAGCGAGCTTGGCCGCACGGCGCTCGCCGGCTGAACCCTGCACCGGCCGGCCGGTCGGCCGGCCGGAGTCCCGGTCAGACGTAGGTGAATTCGTCCGCGAGTGACACGTCGCTCGTGCCTCCCCAGGACGTGACCCGCACGTTGACGGCGCCTGCCGCACCGGCCGGCGAGACCGCCGTGATCTGCGTGGCCGAGGTGACGGTGAACGACGCGGCGGCGGTGGGGCCGAAGTCCACACTGCCGACGCCGGTCAGGTTGGTGCCGGTGATGATCACCGTGGTGCCACCAGAGACCGGGCCGGTCGACACGCTGAGGCCCGAGATCGTCGGCATCGACACGTAGGTGTACCCGCCGTTGAAGGTGTCGGTGCCCGACGGGTTGGCGACGGCGACCGCAACGGCGCCGGCGGCGTGGGCCGGGGTCGTAGCGGTGATCTGGGTGTCCGAGTCGATGGTGAAGGACGCGCTCGTGCCGGCGATCGTCACCGCGGTGGTGCCCGTGAAGCCCGTGCCGGTGATGACGGTGGCCTGCCCGCCAGCGGTCGGGCCCTCGTCAGGGTTGACGAACGAGATCGACGGCGAGGCCATCGGGACGGTCGTCGACGTGGTCGAGGTCGTGGAGGTCGTCGACGTGGTCGAGCTCGTTGTCGAGGAGGTGGTCGACGTGGTCGGCGCGGCCGTGGTGGTGGTCGTTGTGGTGGTCGTGGTCGTCGGCCTGGTGGGCAGCGGAGCGATCTTGACCTGCTTGCCCTGCTTGATGGCCACGAATTCGGCGACCGTCATGACGGGGATCCACTCGCCGTTCTGGCAGGCCAGCACGTACCGGCCGTCGGTTCCCCACGGGTCGTTGCCGGCGGTACACGCCCCCCACATCACCTGCTCGGTCTGACACGCGCTGGCGAGGAACACGAGTGGAACGATGGCTGCGAGGAGTCGTTGTCTGGTCATGGCCACGGAGAGTAGCTCTATAACCACTCAACGTCAGGTCGGGGGTCGGGGGCGGCCTCGGGCGACCTCACCATGTGTCGATGTAGGGACGCTTCTTCGGAAGGCGGTGGCGCGTGTTCAGGTCGGAGGCCGCCGAGGTGAACAGGGTGGTGATCCAACGCCGCGAATCGGCGGGGTCGATGACGTCGTCGATCTCGAAGTGGCTCGCTACGTTCAGGGCGCGGCCGCGTTCGTATGCGGCGGCGACGAGCGAGTCGTACATCGCAGCGCGTTCCGCCGGGTCGGCGACGGCGTCCAACTCCCGTCGGAACCCGAGCTTGATGGCGCCTTCGAGGCCCATGCCGCCGACCTCGCCGGTCGGCCAGGCCACACAGAACAGCGGCGACTTGAAACTGCCGCCGCACATCGCCATCGCACCGAGTCCGTAGCCCTTGCGGAGGATGATCGTGCCCGTCGGCACGCTCAGGTTCGCGCCGGTCACGAACAACCGGTTGACGTGGCGGACCAGGGCCGTCTCCTCCGCCGCAGGTCCGACCATGATGCCGGGGGTGTCACACAGGAACACGACGGGGAGGTCGAAGGCGTCGCACAGCTGGAGGAACCGCGATGCCTTGTCGGCCCCGTCGGCGTCGATCGCACCTCCGAGGTGCGACGGGTTGTTCGCGACGATGCCGAGGGAGCGTCCTTCCACGCGGGCGAGCGTCGTGACGATCCCGGTGCCGAACCCGGTCCGCAGCTCGAGGACCGAGTCGGCATCGGCGATCGCCTCGATCACCTGCCGGACGTCGTACACGCGGAGCCGATTCTCCGGCACGCGGTCGCGGAGCACCGATTGGTCGACGGCGGAGTGGTCGGGCGTCACCGACGTCGTGAAATAGGAGAGGTACTGCTTCGCCGCGGCGACCGCGGCCGCCTCGTCGGCAACGACGATGTCGATCACCCCGTTGGGCGCCTGCACTCCGACCGGACCGATGTCGTCGGCCGCGACGACACCGAGACCACCACCCTCGATCATCGCCGGCCCGCCCATACCGATGTTGGAGTCGAGCGTGGCGATGATCACGTCGCAGCAGCCGAGGAGGGCGGCGTTGCCGGCGAAGCACCTGCCCGCAGCGATCCCGATGAGGGGAACCCATCCGCTCAACCGGGCGAACAGGTCGAATGCCATGACGTCCAGGCCTGACACGCCGGGTACGTCGGTGTCGCCGGGACGTCCTCCACCGCCCTCGGCGAACAGCACCACGGGCAACCGCTGCCGCTCGGCGACCTCGAACAGTCGATCCTTCTTGCGGTGGTTCTGATGGCCCTGGGTGCCGGCGAGCACCGTGTTGTCGTAGGACAGGACCACCGCCGGTCGACCCTCGATCTCGCCCACGCCGCCCACGAGGCCGTCGGCCGGCGTGCGCTCGATCAGCTCCTCCAGCGGTCGCCGACCCCGTTGGGACGCGATGGCCAGTGGGCCGTACTCGACGAAGGTGCCCTCGTCGACGAGATCGTCGACGTTCTCGCGGGCGGTCCGCTGGTTGCGCTGTCGCCGCCGCTGCACACTCTCGGGCCGGTGGGCGTCGAGGCCCGTCGCGTGTCGGGCGGTGACCGCCGCCAGGTCGGCCCGCTCGATCGAGTGCTCGTCGGCTGTGGTCGCGGCGGCGCTGGGTGCCGGCTCGTCGTCGGGCGTAAGGACGAGGTCGACGAGTGCCTGGTCTGCAGTGACCATGTCTCCGGCGGAGACGAGGATGCGTTCGACGACGCCGGCGCCGGGCGTCTCGACCAGGTGCTCCATCTTCATCGACTCGATGATCACCAGCGTGGCGCCGGGGGCAACTCGCTCTCCGGCGGCGACGCGAACCTCGACAACGGTGCCCTGGAGGGGGCTGAGGACGGTGGAGATGGATGCGGCGGGCATGCGCCCGTTCTACCGGCGGGATCCGTCCGCTGCTCGCTCGATGGTCAACGGCGTCGACGGACGCGGGGTGAGCCGCACGATGACGCTTTCTTCCCAGAGCTCGGTCAGCGCGTCGGCGCGGAGTCGACGGGCCTTGGCCGATCTCGTCGGGGCTCGACGAGATCGACGCCCGCATCGCCGAGTTGCAGCGTGCCCGGAGGTGGGCGCGTCGAGTCGGTCGGGTCCTGAAATATCGGGCCCGACGGAGACGTTGACCACGTTCGTCGTCCTGCCTCCCGAAAGCGTGTCCCCATGTCCGTCCCCCTCTCCATCCTCGACCTCGCAATCGTCGGCGCGGGTGAGACCGTGCGCGACAGCCTCGAGGGGAGCGTCGCGCTCGCCCGGGCGGCGGAGCGGGCCGGGTACCGCCGGGTGTGGTACGCCGAGCACCACAACATGGCGTCGATCGCGTCGTCCGCGACGAGCGTGCTGATCGCCCATGTCGCGGCCCACACCGAGTCGATTCGGCTCGGGTCGGGTGGGGTCATGCTGCCGAACCACTCACCGCTGGTGATCGCCGAGCAGTTCGGCACCCTCGAGTCGCTGCACCCCGGTCGCATCGATCTCGGCCTGGGCCGCGCGCCCGGAACCGATCAGAACGCCATGCGCGCCATGCGACGCAACGGCGAATCGTCCGATCGCTTTCCCCAGGATGTCCGTGAGCTGCAGGCCTACCTGTCCGATGAACGGCAGGTCGACGGTGTGACCGCGACGCCCGGCCGTGGCACCAAGGTGCCGCTCTACATCCTCGGGTCGTCACTCTTCGGTGCGCAGCTGGCCGCGGCGTTCGGCCTCCCGTTCGGCTTCGCGTCGCACTTCGCGCCCACCGCTCTTTCGCAGGCGGTTGCGTTGTACCGGTCGGAGTTCCGCCCGTCCGAGCAACTCGACCGCCCCCATGTCATCGCCGCTGTCAACGCGATCGTGGCGGACGACGAGGCCGACGCACAGCAGCAGTTCCAGGTGACCAAACGGCGGCGCGTTGCGCTGCTCCTGCCCAGCGGGCGGTCCTACAGCGACGACGAGGCGGACCGGATCCTCGACTCGCCGCAGGGTCGTCAGCTCCAGCAGATGGCGCAGTACTCCGGGGTCGGCACCCCGACCCAGGTGACGGAGTACCTCGACCGGTTCGCCGAGCACGCCGACGCCGACGAGCTGATCGTCGCCCATCAGTCGCCCACGGTGGAGGAGCGGATCCGATCGGTCGAGCTGTTGGCCGAGGCCGCCGAGCTCGGGACCGCTGCCGGCCGGCGGTGACCAGACGATGACCAGACGGGCCCGGGTCGCCGACCCGGCCGGGTCCTGTGATCCGGCTCCGACGGTGGGTGTGGCAGGCTGCCACCCATGAGTCCAGACGAGCTGATGGAGGTCGCCGAGCGAGTGCTCGCGATGGCCGCGCCGGAAGAACAGGTGGAGGTCGTCGCGGCGCACTCCCGCGACACCGAAGTGCGGGCCTACGACGGCGAGATCGAAGCGTTCACCTCCGCCGAGTCCGCTGGATTCGGGGTTCGGGTGATTCGTGGGCATCGGCAGGGGTTCGCATACGCCGGCACCCTCGACGCGGACGTCGTGGCCGAAACCCTCGGCGAGGCCCGTGACAATGCGGCGTTCTCGACGGTGGACGAGTTCACCGGTCTCGTCGAGCCCGACGGGGTCGCCGAGGTCACGCTGCACCTCTACGACGAGGCGCTCGCCGGCCTGGGCCCGGATCGGAAGATCGAGCTCGCGCTGGAGCTCGAACGGCTCGTCTGCGCCGGCGATCCCCGCATCCTCGGCGTGGAGATGGCCGAGTACGCGGACTCCATCGAGACCGCCGTGATCGCGTCCACCACCGGCATCCGCTCGATCAGCCGCGAGACCGGCTGCTCGCTCGCTGCCTACAGCCTCGCCGGAGTCGACGACGACGTGACGACCGGGTTCGGCTTCAGCGTCGGTCGAGGCCTCGACGACCTCGATCTGGAGGACACCGCGGGCAGGCCGTCGAGCGGGCCGTCCGAATGCTGGGCGCCGGTCGGGCTCCCAGCCGCCGACTCACCGTGGTGTTCGACCCCTGGGTGACAGCCCAGTTCCTCTCGATCGTCGGTGAGTCGTTCTCCGGTTCCGAGGTGTTGAAGGGGCGTTCGTTCCTCGCCGACCGTGTCGGAGCGTCCATCGCCCCGCCGACCGTGACGCTCGTCGACGACCCCACCGACGGCCGCTGGCCCTCGGCCACCCCCTCCGACGCAGAAGGTCTCGCCACGCGCCGCAACGTGCTCATCGACGCCGGCGTGGTCAGCGGCTTCGTGCACGACGGGTACTCCACGCGTGCGCTCGGCGCACGCTCGACGGGTTCGGCCGTTCGGCACGGCTTCAAGTCGACGCCGGGCGCAGGCACCCAGTCGATCTCGTTGCTTGCGGGTGACCACGACCCGGCGTCGATCCTCGCCGCCGTTGGCGACGGCATCTACATCTCCGATGTGCAGGGTCTCCACTCCGGCGTCAATCCCGTGTCGGGCGACTTCTCCACCGGCATCGAGGGCATGGTGATCCGGGGCGGCGAGTTGGCCGAGGCGGTCAAGGAGGTCACGATCGCGTCGACCCTCCAGCGGATGATGGCCGACATCTCGATGGTCGGGTCCGACCTCACGGCCATGCCGCTCGACGCGACCGGGGTCACCCTGGCCATCGCCGACGTCACGTTGTCGGGGAGCTGACGCCGTGACCGAGACAGGCATCGACCTGCAACAGCTCGCGTCCCGGGTCGCCGGTCAGGCCGCTTCCGGCGAACAGATCGACGTGATGGTCGGACACGGCCGGTCGACGTCGGTCAAGGTGTTCGGCGGTGAGGTCGAGTCCTTCACGTCCGCCGAGTCCTATGCCGTGGGCATCCGCGTGATCGCCGGCGGTCGGCAGGGCTTCGCGTCGGCGGGGTCGATCGATCCCGACGTGGTCGCGGAGACGCTGGCCGAGGCCCACGACAACGTGACCTTCGGTGAGGTCGACGAGTTCTACGGTCTCGCCGAGCCCGATGGCATCGCTGCGACCGAACACGACCACTGGAACGAGGCCATCCTCGGCATCGACGCCCAGACCAAGATCGATCTGGCGCTCCGCCTCGAGGCGGACGTGCGGGCGCGGGACCCCCGTATCTCCGGCGTGCGGGTGGCCGCTTGGGGCGATTCCGCCGGCGAGGTTGCCTACGCCGCCTCCAACGGCATCTCCGTCTACGACCGCGGCACATCGTGCAGCATCGGCATCCAGGCGTTGGCCAACGACAACGGTGAGACCCAGACGGGGGCGGCCGGTGACGCCGCCCGCTCGCTCGAGGCGCTCGACGTCGAGCGCGTGATCGCCGACGCGGCCGATCGGGCGACCCGGCTGCTCGGCGCGACGAAACCTCCGAGCGGCAAGATCTCGATCCTCCTCGAGCCCCGACTGGCGATGACCCTGCTCGGGATCGTGGCCGACATGGTCGACGGCGAGTCGGTCTTCAAGGGCCGATCACCCTTTGCCGACCGGGTGGGCGAGCAGATCGCCTCGCCGTTGCTGACCTTCGTCGACGATCCGACGGACTCCCGGTCGATCGCCGCCACCGCCTACGACGGCGAGGGTCTGGCGTGCCGGCGCAACGTGCTCATCGACGCCGGCAACCTCGGAGCGTTCCTGCACAACTCCTACACCGGGCGCCGCGCCGGTACGGCGTCGACGGGCTCGGCCCTGCGGGGCTCACGTTCGCTGCCGGGCGTCGGGGCGCAGGTGCTCGTGATGGAGCCCGGTGCCCGAAGCTTCGATGAACTGGTCGCATCGGTCGACCACGGGTTGTACGTCAGCGGGTTCAGCGGGCTCCACTCGGGTGTGAACCCCGTGTCGGGCGACTTCTCCGTCGGCGCCGACGGTCTGATGATCCGCAACGGTGCGATCGCGGAACCGGTGCGGGAGATGACGTTGGCCTCGACGATCCAGCGTCTGCTGCTCGACATCGTCGAGGTGGGTGGCGACCTCGAATGGCTGTCGTCGGGAGATGCTGCGGCCAGCCTCATCATCGCCGACGTGTCGATGAGCGGCGCCTGACCCATCGGCGTCACCGTCACCCCGACCCGTCACCCGGACCCGGACAACACGACCGTCATCGTCCCCGCGAGCACGGCATCGGCCACGTCGCCGACGTCGCCGAGCGGGACCGCGATCGTGGTGGCACCTTCCGTCGCCGCGACGACGAGGCCGTCGTCGACGATCACCTCGGACGCTCCCGACGACCCCAGTCCGAGCAGGGCGACCTGATCGCCGGGCCGGAGGTCGAGTGCTGCGGAGGTCCGGGGCACGGCGATGGCCTGCCGTCCCGGCGGGATCTGCGCTGCGATCTCCGATCGCCCACCGGCGGCGAACCGGCCGGAGGTCAGCACCTCACCGGCGCGAACGTCGGTTCGGAGCCGCCGGTCGTGGGGCGCAGCGGTGAGCGCGTCGGCGGGGACTGCGGAGCGGGGCACATCGCGCAGTTCGACGTCGGCGTCATCGAGCTGCTCCCCGCCGGCGTGGTCGCCCACCACGACGGCAACCTGAGTGGTCGGCCCGAGCGCGGTCGCTCGCCGTGCGAGGTCGCGCTCGGCCCGTTCGATCCACACGATCGTGCCGACGGCGAGCACGGCGACGAGCGACCAGTAGGCCGCTGGTGACCGCAGCCGGACGCGGAGCGGGGTGCGCATCCGGCGACGGCGATGGCGTCGACGACGATGCGACGCAGGGCCAGGTGCAGGGGTCGGTCGGGTGGTGATCGCTCGGGTGCGCACGGGCGCGGGCCTTCCTCACGGCGTCGTGAAGGGGAAGGTCGGGGCCGCTCCGGGAGGAGCGGCGAGCGCACCTACGGTGCGAACAGCTCTTCGGCGGGCGGCGTACCGTCGGGCAGCGTCAGGATCTCGACGCCGTCGGAGGTGACGAGGAGCGTGTGCTCGAACTGGGCGCATCGCTGGCCCGACAAGGTGACCGCGGTCCAGTCGTCGTCCCACACGTAGAGGGCGGGACTGCCGATCGTGATCATCGGTTCGATCGTGAAGGTCATGCCCTCCTCGATGACCGTACGGGCGCTCGCCTGGTAGTAGTGCGGGATCTGCAGGCTGGTGTGGAACTGATCGCCGATGCCGTGTCCGATGAACTCACGAACGACGCCGTAGTTGCCGCCCTTGACGGCCGCCTCGATGGCGCGGCCGATCTCGTTGATGCGCGAACCCGGGCGAACCGTGGCGATGCCGGCGTGCATCGCCTGGCGGGTGATGCGGATGAGGTCCCTCGACGCGTGGTCGACCTCGCCGACCACGAAGGTGGCGTTGGTGTCGCCGTGGACCCCTTCGATGAACGCCGTGACGTCGACGTTCACGACGTCGCCCTCGAGGAGCTTGCGGCTGTCGGGGATGCCGTGGCAGATGACCTCGTTGACCGAGGTGCAGAGCGACTTGGGGAACCCCCGGTAGTTGAGCGGGCTCGGGTAGGCGCCCCGGGCAATGCAGGCGTCGTGGCCGATCCGGTCGAGTTCGTCGGTCGTGACGCCGGCAGCGACCGCCGTGCCGACCTCGATGAGCACCTCGGCGGCGACGCGACCGGCGATCCGCATGTGCTCGATCTCCTCGGGCGTGCGCACGGCGCGGCTGGCGCGCGATGACGGCTCGCCGGTGAGCGCGTACTCGGGGCGGGCGATCCCGGCGGGGACGGTGCGCCGAGGGCTCACCATGCCCGGCTTGACGGGCGCCGATGGGGGAGGATCGAGAAGTGCGGTGCGGTGCTTGCGTCGTGCCATGTGGAGGCCAGGCTACGTCGAGGACGCCGGCGAGGTCGTCGCGGGGGTCGCGGGCGTCGATGACGACGAGCTCGAGTCGCTCGACGAGGAACTGCCCGAGTCGGACGACGTCGAGGATCCGGAGTCGCTCGACGGGGTCGTCGAGGTGGACGCGCTCGACGACTTCGAGGCCGATCCACCGCCGCGGCTGTCGGTCTTGTAGAACCCGGAGCCCTTGAAGCTGATGCCGACGGCGCTGAAGACCTTGCGCAGGTCGCCCTGGCAGTTCGGGCACACGGTGAGGGCATCCTCGGAGAAGGACTGGTGGATCTCGAACTCGTGACCGCAGTCCTTGCAGCGATAGTCGTAGGTCGGCATTGCAGTTACTCCTGGAGACGAGGGTGTTGGCACTCCCGAGACGCGAGTGCCAACGATACTCACGCGGCATCCATTCCGTCACACCGGAACGTCGGAAGAACTCGCCGGAAAGCTCACGATTGCCCACGAATTGGCGATTGACACCCGAGGCCCGTTCTTTACGGTGGCGACTAAGGTCGCAGTCGAGGAGTTTCCCCATGAGCACGAACCGTGTCGTTCGCAAAGCAGTCATCCCCGCCGCCGGTCTCGGCACGCGATTCCTTCCGGCCACCAAGGCCCAGCCGAAGGAGATGCTGCCCGTTGTCGACCGTCCGTCGATCCAGTACGTGGTCGAGGAGGCCGTCGCTGCCGGCATCGACGACATCCTGATCATCACGGGTCGCAACAAGCGCAGCCTCGAGGACCACTTCGATCGCAACTTCGAGCTCGAGTACCACCTCGCCGAGAAGGGCAAGACCGACGATCTCGCTGACGTGATCGAGCTGGCGGATCTCGCCGACATCCATTACGTCCGCCAGGGCGAGCCGCTGGGCCTCGGCCACGCGGTGTCGGTCGCGCGGAAGCACGTGGGCAACAACCCGTTCGTGGTGCTCCTCGGCGACGACATCATGCATCAGCGTTCCCACCTGCTGAAGGACATGATCGCCACCTACGAGGAGACCGGCGCATCGACCGTGGCGCTGATGGAGGTCGAGCCCTCGGCGATCAGCGCCTACGGCTGTGCCGCTCCGGAGGATCGTCAGGGCCCGCTCTGCAACATCGTCGACGTCGTCGAGAAGCCGAAGGCCGAGGACGCGCCGTCGAACCTCGCGATCGTGGGTCGTTACCTGTTCACCCCGGCGATCTTCGACGCCATCGAACAGGTGCAGCCCGGTGTCGGCGGCGAGATCCAGCTGACCGACGCGATCGGTCTGCTGCTCAAGGACGAACCGGTCAAGGGTCAGATCTTCGAAGAGGGTCGCTTCGACATCGGCAACAAGATCGAATACCTGCGGGCCACCGTCGAGCTGGCCCTCGAGCGCGACGATCTCGGGCCGGAGTTCCGTCACGTGCTCAGCGAGATCATCAAGCGCCACGGCATCGTCTGACGTCGAGGCGTAGCGCCGCGGCGTAGCGTGGCCGGATGATCAGTCGCGCCGACGCCCTTCGTCACGTGCTCGAACGCGTGGCGCCCCTGTCGCCGGTCGAGGTGGAGGTCGCTTCGGCAGCCGGCCTGGTGCTCGCCGAGGACGTCACGGCGTCGCGTCCGGTCCCGCCGTTCGCCAACACCGCCATGGACGGCATCGCGGTCCACGCCGCGGACACGCACCACGGAGCGGTCCTGCGGCTCGTCGGTACGGTCGCCGCCGGCGACAGCGGTGCGATCGAGGTGGGCCGGGGCCAAGCCGTGCGCATCATGACCGGGGCGCCGGTACCTCCCGGCGCCGACGCGGTCGTCATGGTCGAGCTCTGCACGTTCGAGGGTTCGGGCGCTGACGAGACCGTGACCGTCGCCAGCGACGTGCCCGTCGGAAACCACATCCGTCCGGTCGGTGATGACATCGCGGCGGGCTCGGTGGTCCTGTCGGCCGGAAGCCTCATCAGCCCTGGCGCGATCGCATTGCTCCGAACCGTGGGTCGTGGCACCGTACGGGCGCACCCTCGCCCGAGGGTCGGTGTGATGTCGACGGGTGACGAGCTGGTCGAACCCCCAGCCGAGCTCGGGCCGGGCCAGATCTACGATTCCAACCGCGCCGCCCTGGTTGCCTTGGTGGCCGGTTCGGGCTTCGAGCCGGTCGACCTCGGGCTGATCCCCGACGACGAGCGCGCGATCGAGAGGGCGCTCCGCGACGGCGCTGCTCGATGCGACGCCGTGCTGTCGTCGGGCGGTGTGAGCATGGGCGACTTCGATTTCGTGAAGACCGTGCTCGACCGCGTCGGCGACATGGCCTGGATGCAGATCGCCATCAAGCCGGCCAAGCCGTTCGCGTTCGGCACGATCGACACCGGCGGGCGCTCGGTCCCGGTGTTCGGCCTCCCGGGCAACCCGGTCTCGTCGATGGTCAGCTTCGAGCTGTTCGCCCGTCCGGGGCTGCGACGCATGGCGGGCCACACCAGCGTCGATCGACCGACGATGACGGTGCTCGCCGGCGAGGACTTCACCCGCCGCACTGACGGCAAGACCCACTTCGCCCGTGTGGTGGTGTCCGCCGGCGAGGGAGATCGGTACGTTGCCCGATCCGCCGGCGGCCAGGGCTCCCACCACCTTGCTGCGATGGCCCACGCCAACGGGCTGGCGGTCATCGAGGACGGCGACGGCGTGGCGGCGGGCGACCTCGTCGACGTGCTGCTGGTCGAACCACTCGCCTGAGGTTGTGCCTCCCGGGGGTTCTGTACTGCGAGGCGCGCCACGGGCGGCCCTTGTCGCAGTACAACGCCCCTGGTGGGTCGAGGGCCCCAGCGGGCTCTACGCTTCGACCCATGGCCGAACAGCTGATCGACGGGTACGGGCGGGTGCACCGTGACCTGCGTATCTCGGTCACCGATCGGTGCAACTTCCGGTGCACCTACTGCATGCCCGAGGACGGGTTGCAGTGGCTGCCCCGCTCTGAGGTGCTCACGTTCGAGGAGATCGAGCGGGTGGCCCGCTTGCTGGTGGAGCGGTTCGGGATCGATTCCATTCGCCTCACGGGCGGCGAACCCACGCTTCGCGCCCGCCTGCCGGTGCTGGTCGAGAAGCTCGCGGTCCTCCAGGTCGACGGCCGACCGATCGACCTGGCGATGACCACCAACGCCGCGACGCTCGCTCACCAGGTCGACGAGCTGCGTGCGGCCGGTCTGCGTCGCATCAACATCTCGCTCGACACGCTTCGGTCGCGACCGCTTCGTCGAGCTGACCCGACGTGACGAGCTCGACCACGTGCTCAACGGCATCGACGCTGCCGTCGGTGCCGGCTTCGAATCGGTCAAGGTGAACGCGGTCGTGATGGCCGGGGTGAACGACGACGAGATCGTCGACCTCGCGACGTTCGCCCGTGATCGTGGGGTCGAGTTGCGCTTCATCGAGTTCATGCCGCTCGACGCCGACGGCGGGTGGCAGCGGCGCCGGGTCATCAGCCGCGACGAGATCGTGGCCACGATCGCCGCCGTGCACCCAGTCGAGCCCGTGCATCGGGGCGCCGCCCCCGCCGAGCGGTTCCGCTACCTCGATGGCGCCGGCCACGTCGGCGTGATCGCGAGTGTGACCGAGCCGTTCTGCGAGTCCTGCGACCGCGTCCGCCTCAGCGCCGAGGGGTCGTTGCGCAACTGCCTGTTCGCGCTGGACGAATTCGACCTGCGGGCCGGCCTGCGGTCCGGTGCCTCCGACGACGAGTTGGCGACGATCATCCGGTCCTGCGTGGCCGCCAAGTGGGCCGGCCACACGATCAACCAGGTGCACTTCATCCGGCCGGCGAAGTCGATGAGTCAGCTCGGCGGCTGAGGGTCTCCCCGGGAATCTCGGAACCGAACGGGGGTCGCGTTCGTCGTTGGGGCATATGGACGCCTCCGAAGCACTGGCCATGACGGCCCGTTCCCAGCCGCCGCCCAGACCGACGATCGTCGAACGTCCTCCCCGTCGTCGCGGTCGACCCCATGATCGATCGGGTGGGGTTCGACGAGCTCTACCGGGCCGAGTTCGAACCGATGGTCCGCCTCGCCTACCTGCTCACCGGCGACCGCGAGACGGCGCTCGAGGTGACCCACGACGCGTTCGTGGTCACGTGTGAGCGATGGTCGCGCCTCGACCGGCCCGGCGGGTACCTGCGGACCGCGGTCGTGAACCGCTGCCGTGATCTGGGTCGCCGTCAGCGATTCCGATCGTCCGCCCCGGTCCCGGAACGGAGTGTCGTCGACCCTGACGACGATCTCGCCGACGCGATCGCGGCGCTCCCGCCGAAGCGTCGGGCCGCGGTCGTGTTGCGGTACTACCTCGACCTGACCGAGGCCGACATCGCCGAGACGCTCGGTGTACGGCCCGGCACCGTGAAGTCCCTCCTCAGCCGGGGGCTCGCCGAGCTCAAGGCGTCACTCCGAGAACGAACCAGCACCAGTCCTGTCACCACGAATCCAGGGGAACCCTCATGAACGACGACCTCGACCTCGAAGCGCGGCTTCGGTCCGATCTCCAGCGGCGCGCCGACCACGTCGACGCCCCGATCGCAACGGGTGGCCCCCTGCTGGTGCGTGAGGACGCGCGGCGCCGTTCGGCGACGCGGCACCGGCGCCGAATGGCGACTGCGTCGATCGCGACGGCAGCCGCCGTCGCTGCCGGTCTGGTCGTCATCTCCCGTGATCCCGGGGCCCAGGACGTGAGCACCGACCGCGACCAGGCGGCATCGGACCAGACCGGTCTCGCCGCTGGCGCTGCCACCGGATCGAGCACCGGGTCGTCGTCGGGTTCACCGACGGGGTGGACCTCGAACTACCTGGAGGGTGTCACGCCCGATCTTCCCGGACTCTCGCTCCGGGTTCCCACCGGCTTCGATCTCATCGGGGAGGGGCACCGGACCTCCCGCCGGGGTGCGGGGGAGGCCGCCGCCGATCTGGCCGTGGCGGCGGACGTCACTCCCGGCGCTCCGCTTCGGTTCGTGATCGCCAGCGTGCAGGACGCGCGACGTCTCCAGTCGGGGCGGGGAGGGACGGAGACGACCATCCTCGGCCGGCACGCTCGCATCGTCTCCGAGCGGGCGGCGACCACGATCACGTGGGACATCACCGATACCGAACGGGTGCTCGTGACCACCGCCGGCGTCGACGAGGCCGTCCTCACCGGCTGGCTCGGCGGCTTGACGGAGGATTCGACCGGTCGGTGGGCTTTCGCCGAGACGGGTCCGGGTGGGCTCACCGTCGTCCCGACCACCACGCCCGAGGAAGCGATCAGCAGCTACCGGTCGTGGCAGCAGGAGAGCACGGTGGGCGACGGCGTCTGCGCCCCAGCGGGATACGACCTCAGCGTGATCACCGGAGGCGCCTACGAGCTGTGGGGTTCGCTGGCCGACAACGCTCGCTGGTCGTCGGCGCTGCCGACGGTGGAATCGTTGACGCTCCCCGGCGCCGTGGCACCGACGTCGGTGTTCACCTCCGAATTCGGTGACGTGACCATCGCCGACGGTGACCTCGTCATCCGGGTCAGTCGATGGAACTCCGACGCCACGCCGGGCGCCTCGGCGTCCGAGCTGGTGGGCCTGATCTTCACACCCACCGATGCCGAGCGGCCGCAGGTGGCGGCCCCCGGCCAGTCGGCCGACCCCGACTGCGAGCGTGTCGACCGAGAGTCGGGAGTCACGGAGGCGCCGACCAGCGGGCCGGTGCCGACCACGTCGTCGCCGCCTGGGACCGAGTTGATCACGACGAGCACCGTGTCGCCTCCGCCGGGAGCCTGACGCTGCGATGACCACCGTCGAACGCGACGTCGTCGATCCGGGGATTCGCGAACCGGGGTCGTTCCCACTACCCACTCGGGTGGTGGGAGCGTCCCCGGCGACGCGGGTGCCCGGCGCACTCGGCGTCGGGTCGAGCCCTCGGTGGAGCAGCGCAGTCGCGGTGCTGGCAGCCGTGCTGCCGGTGGTCACCGATCCGTCGGGATGGTTCGTGTTCGTGGCGGCGCGGTGGGCGGTGCTCGCCGGATCGACCGCGCTGCTGCTGGGCGGTCTCGCAGTGACGGGCCGGCTCCGCCGTCTGCCAGCGCTGGGCTGGTGGGCGACCCTGGCGGGGGTGGCCGTCGCGTCGGCTGCGGGCTCGGGGGCTGCGCGGATCGCGCTGTTCGGCACGACGGACCGGCGCGCCGGTGCCGCGATGTGGCTGGTGCACGGAGTTCTGTTCGTCGTCGGGGGTGCGGTCGTCCGCCGCCCCGATGACCTGCGCCGAATCGCTCGCGGGGTCTCGGTGGGTGCGGTCGCCGTGACGGTCCTCGTGGCTGCGCAACGGCTGGGTTGGGCGGCGCCCTGGGGGAGCGGTCCACGGGTGCGACCCGGCGGACCGCTCGGCAACGCCGACTTCCTGGGCGCGTACGCCGGCCTGGCCACCCTGGTCGGGATCGGCGCCGCGGTCGACCGTGCGGAGCACGACGGGTGGCGGCTCGTTCACCTGGTTGCCGCGCTCGGGGCCTCCTTCTGTCTGGTCGTCAGCGGGACCCGTGGCGCGTGGCTCGGCGTTGTGGTCGGCCTGGTCGTGTTTGCCGTGACAGCTGCACGCCGTTCTGGCGTGCCGCTCCGAGCCGCATGGGCCGGCGTGGCGCTGGTGGTGGTCGGTCTCGTCGGGCTCGGCATGTGGGCCGGAGTGGCCGAACGCCTCGGGACCGTCACGACCGGCACGGCTGCGGGTCGGATCGCGACGTGGGAACGGACCGCAACCGTCATCGGCGAGCGACCCGTGCTGGGGTGGGGCCCGGAGGGGGTCGCGGAAGGGTTCGGTCGGGCGGTCGATGACACGTGGGAACGGGAGTATGGCCGACGTCTGGTGCCGGATCGGGCGCACAACGGTCTCCTCGACGTCGGCGCTGCGCTCGGCCTCGTCGGTCTCGTTGCGTACGTCGGCACGATCACTGCGACCGGCCGGGCGGTCCGTCGTGCCGGTCTCGCGTCGCCGTCGCCTCTCGTCGGCGGGATCGCTGCGGCACTCGTCACGTATCTGGTGCAGCAGCAGTTCCTCTTCCAGTTGCCCGACGTCGATGCGCTGGCGTGGCTGCTCGCGGGAGGTCTGGTGGGGTTGGGGGCCTCGCGCCCGGTGCCCGGTGGGCGAGGACGGCGGACGATCATCCGCCTCGCGGCCGGCGTGGCCCTCGTCGCCCTCGTCCTGACGACCATCACCGCCGCCGTCGGGGTGCAGGCCGACCGGTCCGCCCGGCGGAGTTCCGACGAGCGACGGTCGAACCCGGGAGCGGCGGTCGTCGATGCGACCCGGGCCGTCCGGTCGGATCCGCAGACCATGCACACGTTGGTGCTCGCCGACGCGGCCCTGGCCGACGGGTCGGACGACGCGCTGCTGGGTGCCCGGACCGAGGTCGGTGCCACCCGCTCCCGGGCGTTCGACGACGGCCGGCTCACCCTCGCCCGCTCGCGTCTCGCCCGCGCCACCGGGTTCATCGACCTGATCGGCGAGAGCCGTGAAGAGCTGCTCGACCTCCTGCACGTCGATCCGTCGCGGAGCGACGCCTGGGCAGAACTCGGCGAGGTCGACCTGCTCCGAGACGATCCGGTCGCGGCGCAGGCGTCGTTCGAACGGGCGACCCGGCTCCGTCCCGCTGCGGGGCGATGGTGGGTCCGCCTCGCGCTCGCTGCCGAGCGCGCCGGCGACGAACGGACCGCCCGAGACGCCATCGGACGGGTCGCTCCGGCTGCGCTCGACGTCGACGGCCTGGCGCTCCGGCGGCGGCTCCTCGCCGGAGCGCCCGGCGGGGTCTCCGGCCGGTAGTGTTCCCGCCATGTCTGAACGGGCGCTGACGCATCTCGATCCCCTCGGCCGGGCACGCATGGTCGACGTGACGCCGAAGGAAGCGACCCATCGCCGGGCGATCGCCCACGGTCGAGTCACCATGACGACCGAGACCACCTCCCTCGTGGCGAGGGGTGCCATCAACAAGGGAGATGTGCTGGCCGTGGCCCGCGTCGCCGGCATCCAGGCCGCCAAGCGTGCGTCCGACCTGATCCCCCTGTGCCATCCCCTGTTGGTGGGGGCGGTGCTGGTCAACTTCCGCATCGAGGACACGTTCATCGAGGTCGAGGTGTCCGTCGAGACGGTCGACCGCACCGGCGTCGAGATGGAGGCGCTCACGGCCTGCACCGTGGCCTGCCTCACCATCTACGACATGTGCAAGGCCGTCGACCGTTCGATGGTCATCGGCGAGGTGGCCCTGTGGGAGAAGACCGGGGGCCGCTCGGGGTCGTATCGCCGCACCGGCGATCCCTTCGATGACTCTTCGTTCAGTTCGTGACAAGTCACGTCACGCCGTAACTGGTCTGTAACATTTTCTGTCACATCGGGGCCGTACGGGTGGACGGCAGATGGCCGATTCACTAGGTTGAGGGCCGTTACACGGGTGTCACTTGCTTGCAGGAGCACCCATTCGATCTTCATCGATGGACGTCGAGTCGTCACGAATCCTTCATACGGGGTGGGTGAAAGTCCCACGAGAAGGATCACGGACACCGGCCGGAAAGGAAGAGTGAGCGAATCGTGTCGTCATGGTTGTTGCTGTTCGGGCTCGGAGTTGCGTGGGCGGTGGTGCTGGTCCCAGACCTGCTTCGCCGCAACGCTGCCAGCCGCAGGAGCGACACCATCGGCCAGTTCGCCCGCAACCTCTCCTCGCTCGAGCGCTCCGCCCCCGTCGGCGGATCGAGGTCGAACCTCGTGCAGTTCCCGACTCGCTTCGACGACCCGATGGCCGACCTCGGCCGCCCGGCCCAGCAGGCTGCAGCGCCCCGTCAGGCCGCCCAGCGGGCCGGGTCGACGCAGCGTCCCCGCCGGAGCGCCGTGCAGCAGCGTCGCCAGGACATCCTCTCGGCACTCATCGCCGCGGCGCTGTTGAGCTTCCTCGGCAGCGTCAGTGTCGGCGGGATCCTCATGGTCGTGCATGCGGTCATCGACATCGCCCTGGTCCTCTACCTCGGCGCCCTGCTCACGATCAAGCGTCGTGAGCAGATGCGGGCCCAGGTCGGCGTGCTCTACCAGGCACCCCACCAGTTCAACGGCGTGATGCCAGCGATGGTCGAGCGTCAGCAGATCGCCCGCCAGTACGGCGGTCGGTAGTACCGATCTCGGCGCTCCGTTGCCGAGTCGCATTGCCGGTTCGACAGCGGTTACTGTCGGTTCCCCCTGGGGGTGTAGCTCAGCTGGCTAGAGCGCCTCGGTCGCATCGAGGAGGTCGTGGGTTCGACTCCCATCACCTCCACCAGGAACTCATCGAGCCCCGGCCGCGTCAGCGTGCCGGGGTTCGTCGCGTCCGGGGTCGTGGTGTGCGTCGACGTCAGATGAGGTTCGAGTAGAAGAACACGGCGAGCAACGTGCCCATCGCCAGCCCCGGACCGAACGCCGAGAACTTGGCGCCATCCCGGCCGCGGGCGATGCGTTGGGGCACCGCGTACACGAGGTACGCGAGGTTGCCGAGCAACAGCCCGAAGAGCGGGAGGCGCCAGTCGATCCACCCCAGGTAGAGGCCGAGGACCAGGGCGAGCCGGACGTCCCCGAAGCCCATGCCGCCGGGGCTGATCACGTGCATGACGAAGAGCAGACCGAAGTAGATCGCCGAGCCGATCACCGCGTTGGTCACGAGGCCGGGTTCGTCCAGCCAGAGCGACACCCCCGCGATGCTGGCGAACCCGATGGCGAGGCCGACCCACACGACCCGTTTCGGGATGAGCATGGTCCGCAGGTCGGTGACGGCCGCCGTGATGACGACCGGCACCAGCCACAGGAACGGGAGGAGCACGGCGCGGGGCCCCCAGGTGGCGAGCATGGCGATCGACGACAACAGGACCGCGAGCTGGGTTCCGATCCACGTGATGGGGAGCCGGCGCGAACAGGAGCGGCAGGCGCTGCTGCGGACCGGGGCTGCCTCGGCGAGCGTGATCACGTGGTCGCACCGTGGACACGTGGCGTCGGACAGCACGGCGACCTCGTAGCCGTCGGCGTCGTTCCCCGACGCGTAGCGATGACCGAACCACGCCGCGACGGTGCCGGCGACGAGTCCCCAGACGACCGTCGGGACGATCGCGAACGTCGACAACGCAGCGAGACCGGTCGGGGTGACGTGGCGCGACGTACGGGAGGTGGCGGCGACGATGGCGAGGAACACGCTTGCCTATCGGCCCGAGGTCACCGGAATCCAGTGATCAGGGCAGCTCCTCGGAGGCCAGCAGGTCGGTCCGCCAGCCGTCGTAGTCCGCTCCGTTGCGGTCCGCGATGAGCTCGAGGAGCGATCGCGAGAGCTGCAGCGTCTCGTGGTCGAGCAGCTCGCGGCGTTCGGCGACCACGATCCAACCCTGGGCTGTCGGGTTCTCGAACATCGACGCGTCGAACCCGGCCTCCCGGAGCTGCAGGATGACGGTTCGCGCCCTGCGTCGAGTGGGGCAGATGACGTAGTGGTGCACCGGACGGTCCCGTCCGAGTACGGCGCCGGAGTCGACGAGGGCGCGCAGCTCGGCCTCGTCGGCGCGGCCGCCCAGCCTGGGGGCAACCGGATCTGCTCGTCGCGACCGGCTCACGACCACCAACGGTATCGGGACCGTCGACGTTCCCCTACGCTTGCGCCCTTGGGAGTGCTCCTGGCGGCCGTCTCCGCAGTCCTCTACGGCTCGGCCGATTTCTTCGGTGGGCTCGCGTCGAAGCGTGAGCTCCCCCTCGCGATGACGTGGTACTCCCAGATGGTCGGCCTCGTGGTCATCACGGGCGTCGCCCTGTTCGTCCCGGCCGAGGCGGTGACCGCCGCCGACTGGGGGTGGGGGGCTGCTGGTGGCCTCGCCGGAGCGTTGGGCCTGGTGCTGCTCTACGGAGCGTTGGCGCGTGGCCCGATGGCGGTCGTCGCACCGATCACCGCCCTCATGTCGGCCATCGTCCCGGTGGTCGCCGGATTCATCGAGGGCGACCGTCCCGGCGGATGGGCGATCGTGGGCGTGACCCTGGGGTTCCCGGCGATCGTGCTGGTTGCCAGTGCCGGAGGGGTGTCCCGCGAGGGTGTGGGCGTGCGGGTGCTGATCGAGTCGGTGGTCGCCGGCCTCGGGTTCGGCATGTTCTTCGTGTTCTTCGCCAGTGCGGGCGAGGACGCCGGGATGTGGCCGACGGTCGGGGCCAAGGTCGCCTCGGTGGTGGCGCTCGGCATCGTGGTGGTGGTCCTCCGCTCGAGGGCGAGCGACCCGACGTCGCGGCGGGTCTTCCGCCGGCAGATGACGGTGTACATGGCGTCGGTGCCGTTGGTCATCGGTGCCGGCGTGTTCGACGTTGCCGCCAACGGCATCTACCTCGCAGCGAGCCGGCTCGGCTTGCTGTCGGAGATCTCGGTCGTCTCGGCCATGTACCCGGCCGCGACGGTGGCGTTGGCCAGCATCGTGCTCCGTGAACGGGTCTCACGTGCCCAGATGATCGGGCTCGTTCTCGCTGCCGGCGCCGTCGGCCTCGTCGCCTATGGGCGGACCGGGGTGTGATCGACGGGAGCGCCGGTCAGGTCACTGGCCGATGACCGGCTGGGCGAGGCGCAACCGGTTGTCGTACCCCTCGTCCCATGGCATCTTGCCGTTGCGGTCGGGCCACACGAACTGGCAGACCCGGTAGTCGTCGCGGCCGTGGAAGCGGGTCGCTCCGGCGAACAACGCGGCGTGCTCCTCCATGTCGACCGGCAGCATCGCCGCGGGGAGGTCGTTGTCGAGGAGCCCGACGAACATGCCGTCGGGGATCACGCCACCGGCATCGATGTGCACCGCCAGCATCTCGATGAGGCCTCGTGCCATGACCGGCTGGAGACCGAAGATCACGACCTCGGGGTGGTCATAGGACGTCTCGAATCCGATCGTGTAGGTGTACCCCGGCGTGGGAGGGTCCTCCATCGCAGCGACCGGCTCGGCGCACCAGCCGTTGGTCTCGACGACCCAGGCGATCTTGTCGTCGTGGTCCATGTCCCGGTCGGGGAAGACGTCGCTCATCGCTCACTGCCTCTCGTCGGCGGTGTCCGCGACACTACTGACGGGTGTGCCTGCCCGGGCCGCAGATGCGAGGGCGGCCCGGTCGAGTTTCTGCATCGGGGTGAGGGGCAGGGTGTCCACCACCACGAGGGCCTCCGGCAACTTCCACCGGGCGAGCCGTCCGGCGCCGTGGGCGCGGAGTTCCTCGAGCGTCGGCGTCGGCGCTTCGTCCCTGACGACCACGATCGCGACGCCGATCTCGCCCATGACGTCGTCGGGGCGGGGGGCGACGGCGACCGCTGCGACCGACGGGTGGTCCGACAGCACCGCTTCGACCTCGGCGGGCGCGACGTTGTATCCGCCGCGGATGTACATCTCCTTGGACCGTCCCTTGAGGGTGACGAGGCCATCGGGCGTCCGGCTGGCGAGGTCGCCGGTTCGGATCCATCCGTCGACGATCGTCGCCGCCGTGGCCTCGGGGTCGTGCCAGTACCCGTCGAACATGGCGGGCGTCCGGAGCCACAGTTCGCCGGTGTCACCGTCGGGCACGTCGGCGCCATCGTCGACGATCCGCACCTCGACGCCGGGTCGGGGCCGGCCCACGGTGTGGAGGGCCTCGTCGTCGGGTGCGTCGAAGTCGGTGCCCAGGCCGACACCCCCGGACTCGGTCGAGGAGTAGCGGATCGAGTATGCGGCGCCGAAGCGCTCTCGGGCGGCGCGGACGAGACCGGGCGGCGAGGCGGCGCCGCCGGCGATGATCCGCTCGACGCAGGTGAGGTCGAGCTCGTCCATCAGCGGGCTCCGGAGCATCAGCGCGAGTTGTGGGGCGACGACCCCGACGGTGTCGATCCGGTGCGTTGCGATCGCGGTGAGGACGTCTGCTGCCCGCCACCGGTCGAGCACGTGCATCGTGGTACCGACGCGGAGGTACCACGGCAGTTTCGTCATGAACCCGACGTGCGCGAACTGGGTGGACGCCAGCATCGGACCGCCTCCGCCCCACCGTTCCCGCCATCCCGGGCCCAGGTCGGCCTCGCAGATCGCGGCCAGCTGGCGGTTGCGGAACACGGCCCCCTTCGGCGGGCCGGTCGTGCCGGAGGTGAAGACGACTGCGACGATGCGCTCGGGATCGTCGGGCAGGACCGCGACGGAGCCCGGGCGTTCGGGGACCGGTCCGTCGATCACGAGATCCGGGCCGAGACGCTCGATCAGTGCGGACTGCTCGGCCGCGGCCAGCGAGGGATTGATGCCGGCGGTGATCGCACCGATCTTGGCCGCCGCCACGTAGGCGACGAGGTAGTCGAAGGTGGACCCGATCGCGAGCGCGACGACCGAACCGATCCCGAGACCGGCGTCGGCGAAGGCGGCAGCGGCGCGATCGGATCGCCGGTGCAGCTCGGCATAGGTCAGTTCGAGGCCGCGGTGGTCGACGAGGACGGCGCGTTCGCCGAAGCGGTCAGCGGCCTCGGCAACGATGTGGGGGAGCACCGGGCGGCGTCAGGAGGGGCCGACGAGCTGTCCGCCGCGCACGACGGGGAACTGCCGGTGGGTGTCGGCGACAGTGGTGTGGTCGCTGGCATCGATCAGGTCGCGGAGGTACTGGATGGCGTAGGCCACGCCGGTGGACCTGGTCACGTTGGGGCGGACTCGGCGCGGGGTGAGGGATGACATGACCACCACACTGCCAGCTGGAACCTCGACGTCGATGACATCGCGGGGATCGATGTCGGCAAGGCCGGACGGGTCGGTCCAGGGGGCAAGGTCGCGACGCAGCACTCCGGCCCGGTGCCGACCCCGGACGACCTGGAGACAGCCGTTGTCGACCGTGGCGTCGGTGAGCGCCACCCAGGCCGTGATGAACTGGCTCGGGTTGAGCCGGGTGGTCCCCATGTCCTGGGTGAAGGCCGGCGAGGTGGGGACCCCGGGCCTGCGCACGACGGCGACGTCGCCGCCCACCCGGGCGTCGGGGCCGATGAAGTCGTGGGCCAACCCGGCGAGGATCGGGTGGCCGCAGAAGCGGCGGAGCACCGACGTCGGGGAGTCGTCGAGACGTGCCTCGAAGGGGACGGCGAACTCGCCGGTCTCGATCGCCAGCGCCGACGTGACGTCGTCCATCGTGTCGGGGTGGAAGGCCCGTTCGATCACGAAGTAGCCCTCGGCGTTGAGCTGGTCGACCTGCTGGCAGGTCGCGACCGTGGTGGGACCACGATGTTCGACCGACGGGAACCCGATCGTCGGGTCGAACCCGTCTGGGCCCCGGGATTCGGGTCCGAACTCCATACGCGCGACACTACAGCGCGTCGGTCGCAGACCTGGGAATCATATTACTACAGATTTGTACATCCCGTCAACGGAGAAAAGGGGTTGGCCGGCCGAAGCCGACCGCTTCGACCGGGGTCAACGGAGGTAGATCAACCCCGCCGCCACGTCGATCACGTCGTGACCGCGTCCGGGAAGGTCGGCCATCGTCTGGTCCCAGGGCAGGTCGTTGGTCGGGTCGTTGGCCTCCATCCCGTGGTCGGCGATCACGACGAAGGCGGTGCGGCCCCGGGCGCCGGAACGGTCGACGGCGTCGATCACCCGGGCGACGCGACGATCGCTGTCGGCGATGGCGGCCGCTGCCATCTCGGAGTGTGGGCCACCCTCGTGGCCCGCCTCGTCGGTCAGCGCGAGCGAGAGGAATGTGAAGTCGGGCAGCGGGTTGCCGTCGCGCCGTTCCCACAGTGCGATCGCCTGACGCGTCGCCCGCTCGTCGACGCCGCTCATGAAGGAGTACGCGCCCGACGAGGCGACGAAGTCGCCGGTGACATCCGGAAGGGTCGCGGGGTCGGGCAGGGCCGGAGGACGTCCACCCCTGAAGTCGGCGAAGGAACTCGCGGTCGGCACCGCGATCGCAGAACTCGAAGATCGTGGCGGTGAACGCGTCCGGGCGAGCACGGTGGATCGCCTCGTGGACCGTCTCGACGTCGGACCGGAGGTGGACCATCGCGTCGAACATCTGGTCCATCGCCAACAGGTCGGGGGTCGTTTGGCGGTCGCGGTCGAGCTACATGTTGTGCAGCACCCCGCTGTGGCCGGGATGGACGCCGGTGGACGCCGTCGTGTGGTTGGCGAGGGTCGCGGTCGGGAGCGACGCGAGCAGGCCCCTGCCGAGGGTGGTCCCGGCCGCTGCGAGTGAGGCGATGGCCGGCGCAACTCCCGTCGCGACGGCCTCGTACAGCACGTTGGCGTTGCAGCCGTCGAGCAGGATGAGGACAACGTGCTGGGCGCCGGCGGGGTCGACGATCGACGTGAGGGCATCGCCGTCCTGACGGGCGAGGAGCGCCCCTGACCTCGGCGACCCGGTCGGCCCGACGCCCTCGGGGTGGATCGCACCACCGAGCAGGTGGAGCACGGTCGGGGCGACGTCCACCATGCGCGCCGATT
>JBAOIR010000069.1:0-4997 GCA_037045585.1 Microthrixaceae bacterium | reverse complement strand
CCGGTGGAACCATCGGTGAGCGGTACCTCATCACGGGACTGGCGACGAAGGTCCCGACGCCGCCCGGCCTCTCCAGCCCCATCTACCGGGCCTCGTTCAGCCTGCTCAGCGGCGAGAGCGACCTCACAGCCGTCGGCGAGTACTGGGTCAACATGACGGAGGCGAAAGGCTTCTACGGTCGGTCCGGCGGTCACGGAACAGCTTCGATCTGGGTCCAGGGGACGGTGTCGTCGGGTGGCCGCACGCTCACGATGCAGTCGGCGCCGGCCACGGTCGCCTGTACCTGAGCCGTCGCCGTCGCTGCTCAGCGGAGGCCGAAGTACACCGCAGCCGCTGCTCCTGCTGCGACGACCAGCCCGACGGTGATCTGCAGGAGGAGCGGGACGGCGGTGTCGCCGCCGGAATCCGGTCCGGTCGCCGGCATCGGCGAGTGGTCGGTGAGATCCCGGCGGCGCCCCGCCACCGTCGCTTCGCCGGTCAGTTCGGCTCCGGCCGCCGCAGTCGGCGGAGGTCCCGGAGTGGGGCCGGGACCGGGCGGGGTCACGGCGGGTCCTGTCGGAGCGGAGTCCGGGGTTCGGCCGTCGCCCCGGCGCGTGGCGTCGGTAGAGTTCACGATCGGCGGTGGACCGGCGACGGTGCCGACCGGGACCTCGCCGATCACCATGGGAGTGGGCTCGAAGCTTTCGGCGCGTTGGATTCCCTGCAGGCGGCGACCTCGAGGCCTCTGCGCTCGGCGGTCGGTCGTCGGGCGACTTCGACATGGCGCCGAGCAGGGCGCCTTCGAGGACGGCCGGAACATCGCTGCGGTCGAGCGGGGGCACTGGTTCCGTGAGCACCGTGGCCAGGTACCGGAGTAGGCCCTCCGTCGTCACGGAGCCGAACGGCGCTCGACCGGCGAGCAGGCGGTACAAGGTGGCGGCGAGGCTGTAGATGTCCTGGACGCGGCGGAGGCGGCGCCCCGGTCGAGCACCTCCGGAGCGGCGAACGTCGGCGTCATCGCGTGCAGTGTCGTCAGGCCTTCGTTCCGGTCGGCGAGGGACGCGATCCCGAAGTCGCAGAGCGCCGGTTCGTGGTACTGGGTGATGAGGATGTTCTCCGGCTTGACGTCGCGATGAAGGATTCCTCTCCGGTGGGCGGTCTCGAGCACGCCCGCCATCTTCACTCCAAGCTCGAGGACGTCGGCGACGGCGACCGGTCCGACCAGCGCTAGCTGGCTGCCGACCGACCCGTGCGGACAATGCTCCATCGCCAGATACGGCCGGCCGTCGCCGAGGAAGCCGGAGTCGTAGAGGGTCACGATGTGGGGATGATCCGACAGCGACCCGGCACCCCGAGCTTCGCGTACGAACAGCGACCGGGCGACGGGGTCGTCGATGCCCAAGGTGAGCACCTTGATGGCGACGGTCCGGTTGCGGGCATCATCGGTGGCCCGATAGACGACGGCGAACCCGCCGCGGCCGATGACTTCCAGGTCGCGGTATCCGGCGACGGTCGGAGCGGGTCCGGCGTTTGCGACCATGTCAGATGGCTCCGGTCACGACCGGCCGATCAGGGCGTCCCGATCGACGATGGTGATCTGACGGCGGTCGGTGAGCACGATGCCGTCCTCTCGGAGGTCCCGCAGGCATCGGGCGACTCCCTCACGGGATGCCCCGCACATCGCGGCGAGTTCGTGCTGGCTGAGCTGGGTGGTGAGGACGTGTCCGGCCGATGTCGCCTCCACGCCCAGATCGAGGAGTTCGAGGAGCCGTCGGGCGACACGGCGGTTGAGGTCGACCGACGCCAGCTCGGTCAGCTTCATGTCCGACTCCCGGAGGACCGTGACCAGCCTGCGGAGCTGGGCGAGCATCAGGTGCGGACGCTTTTCGAGGAACTCGAGGTAGCGGGTGCCCAACAGCATGGTCGCGTGGACCTCACCGAGTGCGATTGCGCCTGCTCCTGCGCCACTTCCGGTCAACACCGAGAGATCGCCCAGCAACTGACCCGGGCCGCGGACGGCGAGGACGATCTCGTCGCCATCGATCGTGGTGGCGACGATCTTCACGGAGCCCGATTCGATCAGCAGGATCGAGCCGCGGCGGTCGCCCTCGAAGACGAGCCGTTGGCCGCGTGTGATCTTCCGCCGCTGCCCGAGGGACCGCAGCTCTTCGAGGCTGGCGGCGTCGAACTCGAAGCCGTCCGCATCTTCCGCCGATCCCGCCGCGCCGATGTCGGGCGAGAATACACCCCGCCCGACGCCCCGGTGACACATGGTCACCGGGGCGTCGCTTCGACAGCAGTCGGCCGCGAGGCTCACACCTGCTTCACGATGGCGGTCAGGTCCGCGATCACCGTTGGTGTCACCCCGGTGGCGCGGTTGTAGGCGATGTCGCCGGTCGGCTCCTGGCTGATGATGGCCAGCATGCAGTAGCCGACGCATCCCGGTTGGCCCGCAGCCCGGTTCTGGTACACGGTCCGCCACTCTGGCCCTTCGTCACGTCGGCGTTGGTTCCGATCCGCCGGGCGGTCACGGCGACGATCTTGTCGGTGTGTTTCCACTGGCAGAAGTCCAGTCGCTCGTTGTCGATGGTGCCCCAGCAGCCGGCCGGTGTCGGCGACTTGTACTTCGGGTAGCCGGCGGCGGTGATCGTCTCGCCGATCTGTGGCGCGGTCGGCGCGTAGAGCTTCATCACGCCGGTCTGGAGCCCGACCGTGCAGTCCAGCTTGATCGCGCCGTAGTCGTGCTCGACGGCGGCCGAGAAGACGGCGTTGTTGCGGTACCCGCCTGCCGCCCAGATCGAGCGGGCCTTGCATTGCTGATACGGGGTGACCGGTCGTCGGTTGGCATCGAACCCATTGAGCGCGGGGATGACGTTCATCGTCGCGATACGAAAGTACTTCTTGGCCGACCAGTCCCAGACGCAGTGGGCTGCGGTCGCCACGGTGTCCTTGCTGATCATCGTGCCGCTGCACCGGCTCACGCGGTTCATGTCGTCCCGCACCTCGATGTACACGATCGTGGATGCCGGAAAGGAGGTGGTCGGGCTGACGCGGATTCGAGCGTCGCCGCCGATCACGGCGGCCCCGGAACTCGTGGCCGTCAGCGCCAGCAACGTTGCGGCGGTGAGGACCGCGATCAGGAACTGGATGGAGGTTCGGGTCGTGGTGTTGGCGTTCAGTTGGTCATGCATGTTCGTCTCTCCTTGTTTGTTGGTGGTGGTGGTGCTTGTCACTCGTCCTCGAGCGACCTACTTCCTGCCGAACTCCTGCAGGAAGGACGGGTCGATCTGGATCGCGACGTCCTTGGGGTTGCCGAACGAGGCGGCGATGGTGGTCGTGTCGACGGGAACGTCGAACGTCCACTGGATCACGGCGGTGCCGTTCGTCACCGTGCTCGAGTAGGTGAGCGTCGACAGGTTCCACGTGGCCGACTCGACGGTGATCCCGTCGGCCGTCATGTCGATTCGCGGGGAGCAGCCGGTGGCGCCGTTGGGGCGCTCGAACTCGGTGACCGTTGCCCGGACGACGAGGAGCGCCGAATCGGTCGAGGCACGGGTGCCGCTCCCGCCGCCCGGACCCTCGGTGAAGTCGCCGGCGCCGCCGGGGGCATCTGCGGGGGTCAGCGGCTGGTCGCGGACGGCGAACGCCTCGATGTCGGTGATGTCCCACTTGCTCGTCCCGCCCATCGGGCCGAGGGCGCAGTAGACGGTGCCGCCAGACGAGACGCTGCCCGGCGAGATCGAGACGGGCACGGGCTCGGGATCCTCGAACTCATACTTCCCGTCGAGGGGGATCACCGCCGGGTGGCGGTCGGTCTCGTACACGGCGAGCGATGCGCCGTCGAGCGATGCGCCGCTGTCGACCTGGAACGCCACGCCGGTCGTGGAGGTGTTGCCCATCTGCACGTCGAGGTTCGTGCCCCACTCGAGCGGCTCGCCGTCGATGCGGGTGCCGTCGTCGAGGGTCAGGTGCAGCACGCCGGCTGGAAACGACCAGTCGATGTCCTGAGCCAGGTTCTCGAGCTTGAGGTCGATGACCACCCAGTCGACGTCCTCGTCGTCGTCCTCGGTCGCCTCGGTGTCGAACCACGCTCGCCGTTCGGCGGACTCGGCGGTGATGCGGATGTTGCCGTACAGGGTGGTGCGGGGGGAGCTCCCAGGACACCTTGGTGCCGCCGATCGATCCCTCGCGGTCGATGGTGGGCGCTGCCGTGGTAGCGGTCGACCGGTCCGAGTCTGCGGCGGTCGTCTCGGACCCGGCCATCGTGATGGCCCCACCGTCACCGGAGCAGGAGGCTCCGGTGACCATGAGTGCGGTGACCAGGGCAATGGATCGGACCGTGGATCGGACGGTGTGGTGAAGCTTCATGGGAACCCCTTCGTGGTGTCGTTCACCGGGGAATCCGGCGCTCAGTCGACGGTACGAAGCGGTCGTGTTGCGGTCTGTTGTGCGTGTCACGGTCACGACGTGACCCCCGTGACGGGCTACGTTCAGGGTCACGGAGGTTCGACATGGCCGGAACGCAGCTCCCCATCAGTCCCCACGAGACGAGGGCGCTGGCGGCGGGTTGGACGGTCTTCGCCGCCCACGATGACGCAAACGTCATGTATGTGGTCGTCAGCGGCGAGGTCGACATCGTCGTCGACGGCGACGTGCTGGAGACTGTTCCCGCGGGAGGGGTGTTGGGAGATCGCGCTGATCGACGGTGGCCAGCGACACGCCCGCGGCCGTGGTGCGCACCGACGCCGAGGTGTTCCCGGTGGGCCGGAACCGATTCCGATTCCTCGTCGCCTCGCACCCGGACTTTGCGTTGGAGGTGATGGCGACGATGGCGTCAGCGGCTCCGGGCCGGGAACCTACGCGGGTAGATGTCGGCCGGGTGGCCGGGAACAGGTGGGCCGGGGTGAGCCGACCTCCAACGTGATCATCTCCGGCGGGACCCGGAACCCGGCGAACGCCGAGATGGACGGTGTGGGTGGTGTTGCTCGACGGCGACGGCTCATCGATCGACTTCCACC
>JBAOIR010000077.1:0-34205 GCA_037045585.1 Microthrixaceae bacterium | reverse complement strand
TCTTCGAGGCTGGCGGCGTCGAACTCGAAGCCGTCCGCATCTTCCGCCGATCCCGCCGCGCCGATGTCGGGCGAGAATACACCCGGCGCGCCCGACGCCCCGGTGACACATGGTCACCGGGGCGTCGCTTCGACAGCAGTCGGCCGCGAGGCTCACACCTGCTTCACGATGGCGGTCAGGTCCGCGATCACCGTTGGTGTCACCGGGTGGCGCGGTTGTAGGCGATGTCGCCGGTCGGCTCCTGGCTGATGATGGCCAGCATGCAGTAGCCGACGCATCCCGGTTGGCCCGCAGCCCGGTTCTGGTACACGGGTCCGCCACTCTGGCCCTTCGTCACGTCGGCGTTGGTTCCGATCCGCCGGGCGGTCACGGCGACGATCTTGTCGGTGTGTTTCCACTGGCAGAAGTCCAGTCGCTCGTTGTCGATGGTGCCCCAGCAGCCGGCCGGTGTCGGCGACTTGTACTTCGGGTAGCCGGCGGCGGTGATCGTCTCGCCGATCTGTGGCGCGGTCGGCGCGTAGAGCTTCATCACGCCGGTCTGGAGCCCGACCGTGCAGTCCAGCTTGATCGCGCCGTAGTCGTGCTCGACGGCGGCCGAGAAGACGGCGTTGTTGCGGTACCCGCCTGCCGCCCGGATCGAGCGGGCCTTGCATTGCTGATACGGGGTGACCGGTCGTCGGTTGGCATCGAACCCGTTGAGCGGGGATGACGTTCATCGTCGCGATACGAAAGTACTTCTTGGCCGACCAGTCCCAGACGCAGTGGGCTGCGGTCGCCACGGTGTCCTTGCTGATCATCGTGCCGCTGCACCGGCTCACACGGTTCATGTCGTCCCGCACCTCGATGTACACGATCGTGGATGCCGGAAAGGAGGTGGTCGGGCTCGACGCGGATCGAGCGTCGCCGCCGATCACGGCGGCCCCGGAACTCGTGGCCGTCAGCGCCAGCAACGTTGCGGCGGTGAGGACCGCGATCAGGAACTGGATGGAGGTTCGGGTCGTGGTGTTGGCGTTCAGTTGGTCATGCATGTTCGTCTCTCCTTGTTTGTTGGTGGTGGTGGTGCTTGTCACTCGTCCTTGAGCGACCTACTTCCTGCCGAACTCCTGCAGGAAGGACGGGTCGATCTGGATCGCGACGTCCTTGGGGTTGCCGAACGAGGCGGCGATGGTGGTCGTGTCGACGGGAACGTCGAACGTCCACTGGATCACGGCGGTGCCGTTCGTCACCGTGCTCGAGTAGGTGAGCGTCGACAGGTTCCACGTGGCCGACTCGACGGTGATCCCGTCGGCCGTCATGTCGATTCGCGGGGAGCAGCCGGTGGCGCCGTTGGGGCGCTCGAACTCGGTGACCGTTGCCCGGACGACGAGGAGCGCCAAATAGGTCGAGGCACGGGTGCCGCTCCCGCCGCGCGGACCCTCGGTGAAGTCGCCGGCGCCGCCGGGGGCATCTGCGGGGGTCAGCGGCTGGTCGCGGACGGCGAACGCCTCGATGTCGGTGATGTCCCACTTGCTCGTCCCGCCCATCGGGCCGAGGGCGCAGTAGACGGTGCCGCCAGACGAGACGCTGCCCGGCGAGATCGAGACGGGCACGGGCTCGGGATCCTCGAACTCATACTTCCCGTCGAGGGGGATCACCGCCGGGTGGCGGTCGGTCTCGTACACGGCGAGCGATGCGCCGTCGAGCGATGCGCCGCTGTCGACCTGGAACGCCACGCCGGTCGTGGAGGTGTTGCCCATCTGCACGTCGAGGTTCGTGCCCCACTCGAGCGGCTCGCCGTCGATGCGGGTGCCGTCGTCGAGGGTCAGGTGCAGCACGCCGGCTGGAAACGACCAGTCGATGTCCTGAGCCAGGTTCTCGAGCTTGAGGTCGATGACCACCCAGTCGACGTCCTCGTCGTCGTCCTCGGTCGCCTCGGTGTCGAACCACGCTCGCCGTTCGGCGGACTCGGCGGTGATGCGGATGTTGCCGTACAGGGTGGTGCGGGGGAGCTCCCAGGACACCTTGGTGCCGCCGATCGATCCTCGCGCTCGATGGTGGGCGCTGCCGTGGTAGCGGTCGACCGGTCCGAGTCTGCGGCGGTCGTCTCGGACCCGGCCATCGTGATGGCCCCACCGTCACCGGAGCAGGAGGCTCCGGTGACCATGAGTGCGGTGACCAGGGCAATGGATCGGACCGTGGATCGGACGGTGTGGTGAAGCTTCATGGGAACCCCTTCGTGGTGTCGTTCACCGGGGAATCCGGCGCTCAGTCGACGGTACGAAGCGGTCGTGTTGCGGTCTGTTGTGCGTGTCACGGTCACGACGTGACCCCCGTCACGGGCTACGTTCAGGGTCACGGAGGTTCGACATGGCCGGAACGCAGCTCCCCATCAGTCCCCACGAGACGAGGGCGCTGGCGGCGGGTTCGACGGTCTTCGCCGCCCACGATGACGCAGACGTCATGTATGTGGTCGTCAGCGGCGAGGTCGACATCGTCGTCGACGGCGACGTGCTGGAGACTGTTCCCGCGGGAGGCGTGTTCGGGGAGATCGCGCTGATCGACGGTGGCCAGCGGCGCGCGGCGGCCGTGGTGCGCACCGACGCCGAGGTGTTCCCGGTGGGCCGGAACCGATTCCGATTCCTCGTCGCCTCGCACCCGGACTTTGCGTTGGAGGTGATGGCGACGATGGCGTCGCGGCTCCGGGCCGGGAACCTACGCGGTTAGATGTCGGCCGGGTGGCCGGGAACAGGTGGGCCGGGGTGAGCCGACCTCCAACGTGATCATCTCCGGCGGGACCCGGAACCCGGCGAACGCCGAGATGGACGGTGTGGGTGGTGTTGCTCGACGGCGACGGCTCATCGATCGACTTCCACCGCAGAGTGAAACTCATCGATGGAGATTCTCAGAAGCCGCACGGGCGCCAGTGTCGCAGGCCGGAAGGTCCCCGCTGTCCCATCGGTGACCTACGAATCGAACTCGTCGTGCTCGGTCATGTATCGGACGAAATCCAGAAGCTGCGTGCCGAGCGGAGAGATCCTCAACTTCGGGCTGTACCTCTCGGGCCGCCCAGGCTCGTCGTCGGTGAACAGTCCTTCTCGCACGAGGTCCTGCTCGGCCAGGAGCCGAACGGTGTGGTCGAATCCGTCATCCAACATCGCCTGGATCTGCTCCAGTTGTCGGTCGCCGCCGTCACGATGGTCACGCGAGGCGAGCTCGTTGAAGTGCTCGACGCTTAGGTCGTCGACCCATCGGAGGAAGCGGCTGGTGAGGAAGTCGGAGGGCGGGTCCAGCGCAACCGAGGTAAGGCATCCGGCGAGCAGTCGTAGCTTCGCCTCGAGATGAGTTCCTAGGGCGATCCAGTTGTCTGAATCACCGCTGTCACGAAGCGTTCGTCCTCGGCCAGGGCGTCTAGGTCGAGTCCGTTCTGCACGAGTTCGCTGAGAGACTGGTCAACCCACGCTTCCCACCCATGGCGCCGCCGTTCCAGGGTGCTTGGAATCAGTGCTCCGAGCGTCACAGCGAGGGTCCCGCCGACGACGGGAACAAGCGAGGCGCCAGCCTCGGTCGCGACCTTCACACGGTCAAGGGCACCGGGGGTTGGGATCGGTGGTCGGTCGTTCGTGCCCAATTGTCGCATGCCGGAATTGGCGCCGGGGTTCAAACGAGTGCCTTCACCACCGGGGGTGTGCCCTCGGTCCGCCGCGTTTCGGATTCGACCCATTGGCGTTTCGCGGCCCCATGCGGTCCCGCTCGGAACACCAGCGTTGGTGCGGGTGCGTCCAGTTGTCTGCCAATCCCATCCGGGCGGGATGGGCGGAGTACGTGGCGGACAACTCCGGTGAACGGTCATCGTACCGGCCCTTCGGGCAGCCCATGGCGGCGTTCGGCCCGCGTGGGGCGGACACGAAGCGACGGCGGCCCAGCACATGACGTTGATGACCCTGCAGGGTTCTGTTGCATCGATCGCTGGGTTCCGGTTCCCGCCGGCGTCGTCATATTGGCCGTCTGACGGTACCTCCGACCTATGTGAATGTCGCCGGGGAGTGGCGGTACGCGTATCGCGCCGTCGACGGCGACGGCCGGATCCTCGACATTGACTAGAGTTCAACGGTGTCTGAGGTGCCAGGTCCGTCCGCGAATGAACCTCGGTCGGCCGGCGACGACCACGGCATCCGGCAGCCGAAGGTGAAGGGCTTGCGTCGGCTCGCGTCGGTGTTGGAGTCCGCCCGTCTGCTGGTAGCGATCGGTTCGCTCATATCGTTGTTGCTCGGATCAGCGTGCTTCGTCTGGGCGCTGTTGAAGGGCGTCGCGTTCGTGCGGTTGCTGATCCACGGTGGCCGAAGCGAGGACCTCGCGCTGGTCAAGTTGTTCGAGAGCATCGATGTCATTCTGATCGGCACCGTGCTGCTGATCATCGGACTTGGTCTGTGGGAGCTGTTCATCGGCGATCTCGAACTGCCACCATCGCTCACGACAGATTCGTTCGACGATCTGAAGGCGAAGATTTCGACCACGCTCATACTGGTGCTCGTGGTTCGCTTCCTGGAGACGGTCGTGAGCAGACCGGCCGCCGACGAGCTGCTCCAGTTCGGCGCTGCGGTCACACTGGTCGGCGGACTCCTCCTGGTCTTCGCGAAGTGGCAGCGCTGAAGGGACCTCGCCGGGCCATCACCGCACGTCGGCCGGCTGACACTGGTGTTCTTCCTGAAGGTCAGGCTCGTTGTCGTCGACTGACTTCGACGTCCACTCATGAGGTCTCGTCGAGCTTCTGGCGTAAGTCGAGCGTCTCACCATCTGTCTCACCTTGTGGGGGACATCCCCGGAATAGGGCGGCATCGTACGTGAGACGTCGGTGCGAGATCCCTTACGGGACGGACGCCGGCGGCCGGCGGCACCTGATGGACAACCGAATCGTGACTTGTAGACAGCTACCTCCTTCGGTGAGGCCGACCCGCCTTCGGGCCCGGCCCCGGAGCGCGCAGGGCAGAGGACGGCAGAGTCGTAGCGCCAGAGGATCGTTGCATCCGGATCGGCGCGCTCTGCGAAGTAGTGGCAACCATCTCTCGAGGAGCCAGTCATGCGTATTACCCGTTCCATCGCCGTTCTGACCATCCCGTTCGCTCTGCTCGCGGCCGGCTGTTCCGACGACACCACCACTGCCGACTCGACGACCACCGAAGCCCCGGCGACCACCGAGGCACCGATGACGACGGAGGCACCGGCTGAGACCGGCACGATCGTCGACATCGCCGCTTCCAATCCCGACTTCTCGACGCTCGTCGACCTGGTGGGCAAAGCCGGCCTCGCCGAGGCATTGAGCGGCAAGGGCCCCTTCACCGTGTTCGCGCCGACCAACGAGGCCTTCGCGAAGGTCGACAAGGCCACGCTCGACGCGCTCGCCGCCGACCCGACGGGTGCGCTCGCCGATGTGCTCAAGCTGCACGTGGTGAGCGGCAAGATCATGGCGGCCGACGCGGTGAAGGCGGATGGCACGAGCATCGAGACGCTCGGTGGCGGCAAGCTCAAGGTCGAGGTCGTCAACGGTGAGGTGATGTTCGGCGGCGCGAAGGTCGTCAAGACCGACATCGTCGGCTCGAACGGCGTGATCCACGTCCTCGACTCGGTGATCACCGCCGCAAACGGCTGACGCCGGCCTCCCGTCCAGACACCTGAAGTGGGGCCCGGGTCGCGTCGACCCGGGCCCCGTCCGTGTCCCGGCGTCTATCCGAGCGTCGGGCGATGATTCTTGGCCGTTGCATCCACGGCGGCATCGCGGCACGAAAGACCCGCAACTCGTTCCCGATGAAAGGTGATCCCCATGAGAACCCGAAGCAAGATGTTCGTCGGTGCGTTCGCTCTTGTCTTTGCTGCCAGCGCGTGCGCCGTGCCTGCCCCGTCTCCGTCGAACCTGACGATTGCGGGCGAGCTGCTCTCGGACTCGGAGGGCGACAACGCTGCGGGCTTCGATGACAACTGGTACGACTTCGACATCGTCACCCAGGCGGTGGTCCTGTACCCCGACCTCGTCGAAGCGGCGTCGGATCCGAAGGCCTCGCTCACGGCGTTTCTGCCGAATGACCGGGCGTTCCAAGTGCTCGTGCTCGACCTCACCGGCAAGTGGGTCAGCAATGAGCAGGGTGTGTTCGATGCGGTGGCATCGCTCGGGCTGCCGACAGTGAAGACGGTCCTGACCTATCACCTGATCCCGGCGAAGATCGCGGCGTCCGACGCGTTGGCTGCCGACGGTGCCGAGCTCCCGACGTTGCAGGGCGGCAAGATCACCGTCGATGTCACCGAGCCCCGCCTGAGCCAGATCCAGCTCGGCGATCTCGACCCGAACGATGACGACCCCCATGTCGTGTACAGCAAGTACAACTACGGCGGCTCGCTCACCAACGGTTACATCCACGGCATCTCATTGGTCCTGCGTCCGGCCGACCTCTGAGTCACTTCCGCCTGCCAAGGCCCGACGGGTGCTGTGCCGGGGTTCCCGCCCCCCGGCACGGCGCCCGCACCTGCGTCGGTAACATGTCGATCTCGAAATGAAGGAACCCCGATCATGGCTTCAACTTCAGATACCTCGGGAATGTACGACCCCGCCGTCGAGCGGCTGACGTCCCTCCTCTCGACAGTTGGTGACGCGGACTTCGAGCGATTTGAACCTCCGGCAGACCTCTGGGGCCGCATCTCGGCATCGATCACGTCGACTCGCACGCCAGGAATGGTCGTGGAGTACTGGATCGATGCCGACGACGTGGTGTTCGCCACCGGCGAGGGCTGGGTCGAGTTCGCCCGTGACAACGACGCCCCCGAACTGGTCGACCTGGCGCCGGACCGAACGCTTTGGAGCCACTTCGACACCGACGAGGCCCGAGATCTGTGGCGGGCGGTCGTCGCACGGGTTCGCAGCCAGCAGGCCGAGGCGAAGGTGCCGCTCCGGTGCGACGCCCCCGACATGCGGCGATGGTTCGAGATGACGATCACACCGGGTGACAACGACACGGTGCGATTCAGCTCGGCGCTGGTCTTCGAGGAACCGCGCCCAACCGTTGGGTAGTCAGGCGGCGGTTGCCGTCTGAGGGGTCATGATCATCTCGTATTCGATGGGGGTCAATCGGCCGAGGCGGGCTTGGCGTCGGCGGCGGTGGTAGGTGCGTTCGATCCAGGTGACGATCTCGATGCGGAGCTCGTCGCGGGTGGCCCAGGTGCGACGGTCGAGGACGTTCTTCTGCAGGAGCGCGAAGAACGATTCCATCGCGGCGTTGTCGCCGGCGGCGCCGACTTGGCCCATCGAGCCGACGATCTGGTGGCGGGTGAGGGCCCGGTGCACCTTCCGGGCGCGAAATTGCGAGCCCCGGTCGGAGTGAACGATGCAGCCGGCGACGTCGCCGTCGCGGCGGGCGACGGCCATCTCGATCGCGGCGACGACGAGCCGGGCCTTCATCCTCGAGTCGATGGACCAGCCGACGATCCGGTTCGAGAACACGTCCTTGATCGCGCAGAGGTAGAGCTTGCCCTCGCGGGTCCGGTGCTCGGTGATGTCGGTGAGCCACAGCTCGTTCGGGGCCGCCGCGGTGAAGTCCCGGCGCACGAGGTCGTCGTGGGCCGGGGTGCCGGGCTTGGAGCCCTTGCCTCGCTTGGGTTTGCCGAACACCGACCACCAGCCGTTGTCCCGGCAGATCCGCCACACGACCCGATCCGACACGTCGGCGTGGTCGCCGATGGCGGACCTCATCGGCGAGGAACCGGTAGCCGAACTCGGGGTCGTCACGATGCGCGTCGAAGATCGCGTTCGCCAACCAGGCCTCGTCGAGCTGGCCGTCGGTGAACGGCGTGTTCGAGCCAGCGGTAGTAGGCGGCGCGAGCCAACCGAGTACCCGACACGACACCACGACGGGGATCCCGTCGGCGGCGAGCTCGCGCACGAGCGGGTACATCAGCCTTTTGGGAGGTTCGCCTGACCGAGATACGCGGCGGCCCGGCGGAGCACCTCGTTCTCCTGCTCGAGCAGCCGGACCCGCTTGCTTCAGCTCGCGGTTCTCGGCGGACTCGGTCGTCGTCACGCCGGGCCGCTCGCCGTCATCGACCGCCGCCTTCCGCAGCCACCCCGACAACGTCATCGGATGGATCCCGAAATCAGCTGCGACCTGCTCGAGGGTCACGCCCTCGGGGCGGCTCCGAGCGACCTTCACGACATCGTCGCGGAACTCCTGCGGATACGGCTTGGGCATGGTAACATCCTTCCAGGCCTGCCCCACGGGCAAGCCAGCTCAGATGTCCCCTCCACGCGCGGCAGTCCCCGCCGACCTGTGATCATCCGGTGCATCCACACGGCTTCGGTCGTCCGAAGAGCGTGCATGACACGTTTCAAGCGCTGCCTCGTTCTCGTCCCGCTGATCTCGATTCTGCTCGCGGCATGTGCTCCTTCTGCTCCGCCGCGCACCACGACGGTGGCTTCGGTCGACGTGGGCCGATACCTCGGCACGTGGTACGAGGTGGCGAGCGTCAAGCAGTTCTTCTCGATCGGCCTGGTGGGAAGCACAGCGAACTACTCACTGAACCCTGATGGCTCGATCCGGGTGTTCAACTCGGGCAACTACTTCACGTTCGATGGTCCCGCCTCGGAGATCGTCGGGTCGGCGATCCCGGTCGATGCGTCGAATGCCCGACTCAACGTGGCCTTCTTCGGGTCGAACACGAATCAGGGGCAGGGCAACTACTGGATCGTGGACCTCGACCCGGACTACCAGTGGGCGATCGTGAGCGACCCGACCGGCGAGACCTGCTTCCTGCTGAGTCGGACCCGGACCATCACCCCCGAGCTCCGGGCCGACCTGCTGGCGCGAGCCGCGTCGAAGGGCGTTAACACCTCGAATGTGACCGAAACGCTTCAGCCGCCCGCGTAATCGCTCGGCGCCCCGAAACGCAAGAAGGTGTTCCGTGCCCGCTCTCGGTTCTGATCCCGGACCGGGCAATCTGGTCGACCTCGATGTGCCCCTGTGGGCGTGGGGTGCGCTGTTCGCGTTGATCGGGTTGATGCTGGCCGTCGACCTGTTCCGGCACCGTGACGATCACGAGCCGACGCGGCGCGGAACCCTCGTCGAATCGCTGGTGTGACCGGGCCGTTGGCCGTGGCGTCCGGGGGAGTTGTGGCAGGCTCTTCGCGTGGTGGCTTCTTTGCTCGCGGTGCGTTGCGACCGTGTGATCGGAATCGCATCGTCGTGCATCCGGACGGGTCCGTTGATCCGATGAACCACATATGTCCATCAGCGTTCTGGAACGGCTCGTCATGAGCGACCAATCGGTATCGGTGCGCGATGACGCCGCTGCGACGATCGAGGCGCGGTTCTGCAACGGCGACGAGTCGGCGATGGAAGCGGTGTACCGGGAGCACGGATCGCTCGTGTACTCGTTGTGCCGGCGAACGCTCGGCCCCGAACGCGCTGCCGACACGACCCAGGAGGTCTTCTTCGCGGCGTGGAAGTCGAGAGAGCGCTTCAACCCCGAGTCCGGTTCGTTGGCGGGTTGGCTCGTCGGGATCGCCCGATTCAAGATCATCGATCTCTACCGGGTCGAACAACGGAATCCTCTTGCCCCCGATTCCGCGCAGGCGATCGACGTCGGCATCGAGTCGGCAGGGGTCGAGGAGATGGCGCAGCGGATGGTGATCGCCGAAGCGTTGCAGTCGTTGCCCGAGCGTTCACGACGCCTGGTCGAGCACGCGTTCTACGACGACCTGACCCACAGTCAGATCGCCGAACGGTACGGACTGCCCCTCGGTACCGTGAAGAGCGACATCCGGCGGGGCCTCGAACGTCTCCGCCGCCACTTGGAAGGCTTCGATCATGCCGTTCGATCCTGACGACCTCGCCGATCCACACGAGCGGCACCGGCTGTCGACCTTGATGCTGGCGGTGACCGACGATGATTCCGTTCGGCATGAACCGCCGCCGGACCTGTGGGACTCGCTCGCCCGCCGGCTCGCACACGACAACGACCCCGTGGTCACCGATGTGGACGCTCCCCCGAGGGTCGTGACCGATCTCGAGAGCCGGCGCCACCACCGCGCCGCCGGCCCCCGTGCGGTGTTCCTGCTCGCCGCAGCAGCGGTTTTACTGGTGACTGCGATCGGATCGACCATCTTGGTCGGGAGCCGCCAACCCTCGGAGCGGGTCGTCGCTCAGGCGACGCTGCGGCAGCTCGAGCCGCTTGGCACGACGACCGCATCGGCACGTCTGGTCACCAAGGATGGTACGACGCGACTCGTCGTCGACGCGAAGGACATGCCGCCCGCACCTGCGGGCGAGGCGTATGAGCTCTGGCTGGTCGACACCAAGGTGAGCGATCCTCGTTCGCTCGGCGTCGTGACCGGCAGCGAGGAAGTGACGGTGCCGGCGTCGATCGACCCGGCGACCCATCCGATCGTCGACATCTCCCTCGAACCGGACGACGGAAACCATCGTCATTCCGGACACAGCCTCATGCGTGGCACCCTCAACTGATTGCCCGAAACGGTAGCGCGGTCATCGTGTCGCACCTGCGAGACGGGCGGGGTCGAAGGGGTGGGTGGCGGTTCGTCGCACTGCGGCGATCTGGTCAGGCCCGAGCTCGCCTCGGTTGACGAAGACGACGTCGCCGCCCGCGAGTCTCGTGAGCTCGATGAGTTCGTCGACCACGTCGTCGATGACCCCCGTGGCAGAGGGGTCGTCGACCCATCGGGCCGTTCCGCTGGTCGGGTCGACGATCGCTGCCCGCGAGAACTCGCGGTCGACGACGACGAGCTCGATCGTGCCGTCAAGCGCCGCGTCCCAGACGGCGTCGAGGCCGATGGCGCTGACACCGTCGTGGGCGGCGTCGTCGAGACGGTCGAAGGCCCGATCACATTCGCTCCCGGCCGCAGAGGCCATCGCCGAGCGGGCGATCGCCAGGATGGCGTCGGATCCGAGGTCGGGCATTCGGCGGTCGATCATTGCCAGCGGCTCGACGCCGACCAACTTCGCGAGGGTCAAGGTCATCAGTCGCGGACCTACCAGCACGAGGGGAAGATCAGCCGTCCCCTGGTCGCCGGCGAGCCCCGAGGCGACCCGCTCGAGGTGCGTGCCGATTCTGCTGCGTCGGGGTGGCACGGCCACCGGAAAGGAAGCAGTCGATCGCTCGACGCACGATCCGCGGTCCACCAGGTACATCCGGGCGGCGTCGGTGCCGAGCACCACGACTCGGCACCGGGGTGAGAGGCGGACGGCGAGTTCGAGCTCGCGAGTGGCGAACGTGGGGTCGATCACAACTCTGTCGACGGGGCGATGCGGGAGGCGGAACGCCTCGGCGCATTGCGCTCCGACGAACACGGCGAGGCCGTGCCCGGTGGGCTCGTCGAGAAGATCGATCACCGTCGCCCGGCACCGATCCGCCAACTCGACGGCAGCGTGGACGTCTACCTCTCTGCGCAGCCGATGCTCGACCTCGGCGAGCATCGCCGCCAACCGCACGATGTCGTCACACCCGAGCGCAGCGCCGGGCGTGGTCGCCACGATGAGGGAGACGAGCGGAAAGCCGACGACCGCTCGCAGGCGTTCGACGTCGCTCGGGTCGGGCTCGACCGGAGCGGCGACCCGCAGCTCCGGATCGACCTGGTCGTCTGGGTCCTGGAATCGCAACAGGGACACGTTCTTCCTCCGTGCTCGAGTTCACAATCGGACGGGATTGTATGAGACGAGAATAATGAAACACAGTTCGTATAACAACTCGGCTCCCCGAGAAGTTCCTCAGGGAGAGCGGCGGCCGCCGTGTCGGCGGCGAATTGTCAGATCGGAAAATCCGTTCGGCGCCCTTCGTTCGAAAGCTTGGGCAATCCCCTCCAGATCGTGGGCGGGTGTTCGAACCAACTGGAGCACATCATGAGATCAGGAAGAAGGACCCTCCGGATGGCGGCGGCGACGCTGGCCTTCGGCGTGTTTGCCACAGCAACCATGTCCGAGGCCGCGAGCGCCGCTGCAGTACCGACCGGTGACATCGTCGCGACGGCACAGTCGGCGGGACAGTTCACGGTGCTGTTGGAGGCGGCGCAGGCAGCCGGTTTGGTGAGCGCGCTGCAAGGACCGGGCCCGCTCACGGTCTTCGCCCCGACCGACGCCGCGTTCGGTGCGTTGCTCACGAAGCTCGGCAAGACCAAGGCGGAGTTGCTCGCCGACGTTCCCCTTCTGACCACGGTGCTCAAGTACCACGTGCTCTCGGGCACGGTTCCGTCGAGTGCCATCACCGGCCCACTCGGCCCCGTGACCCTCGAAGGTCGTCAGTTGCTCATCATCCCCAAGGACGGCAAGATCACCATCAACGGGACCGCTACGGTCACCACTGCCGACGTGCAGGCCACCAACGGTGTGATCCACGTCATCGACCAGGTGCTGATTCCGCCGACGCCCGCTCCCGCCCAGCCCGACATCGTCGACACGGCTGCGGCAGCAGGGTCGTTCACCACGCTGCTCGCAGCAGCGAAGGCAGCCGGCCTCGTCGACGCCTTGAAGGGCCGGGGTCCATTCACGGTGTTCGCTCCCACCGACCGCGCCTTCAAGACGCTCATCCGTCGACTGCACACCACCCCCGAGAAGCTCCTGTCTGACCCGGCGAAGCTGGCCTCGATCCTGAAGTACCACGTGGTCTCCGGTGAGGTGTTCTCGTCCCAGCTCAAGGTGGGCCGCAACGTCGTCACCACCCTGAACGGACGCAAGATCGTCGTGCGGAAGTACCGCAACGGCACCGTCACGGTCAACGGCACAGCTCGCGTCACGACCGCCAATGTCGATGCGTCCAACGGCGTCATCCACGTGATCGACCGGGTCCTCGTCCCCCGCTCGTAAGAAGTCGAGCGACCTCCAAACTGCCTCCCCGCAGTGATGATGCCCACCGACGCTGTCGGTGGGCATCATCGCGTCTCCCCGCCAGCGTCCGGAGTTGGGATCACCGCGACGGATGCATCCGAACCCGACCTCCTGGCAGAACAGGAAGGATGACTACGAAATTCGGCAGCAACTCCGGATCCGCCCGAGAGGGAATCGCCGACGCGGATTCGCGTCGGTTACAGCGGTTGAATCTCGCCGCTGGATTCGCCCATCTCCTCCAGGGCCTGGCGATGCTGGCGCTGTCGAACGGGATCTCGCTCCCGGTCACGGCGTCGTTCGGTAACGGTCCGCCCGGCCAGCCGTTGCGGCCCCCGGTCATCGACGAGCTGTTCACCTACCGGCTCGGGTGGGCGGTCGCCTCGTTCTCGCTGCTGTCGGCGCTGTTTCACTTCCTTGTCGCCTCGCCGCGGGTCCGGTCCCGCTACCTGGCGGATCTCGCCCGACACCAGAACCGGTTCCGATGGGTCGAGTACAGCCTGTCTTCCTCGCTCATGGTCGTACTCATCGCCGGCATCACGGCTATCACCGATGCCGCCGCGCTCCTCGCTCTCTTCGGCGTGAACGCCTCGATGATCCTCTTCGGCTGGCTGATGGAAACGACCAACACGGCCAGTGAACGCGTCGACTGGACGCCATTCGCCTTCGGTTGCGTCGCAGGCGTCGTGCCGTGGGCGGCAGTCGTCATCTACCTCGTCGGCGCCGGCGGGGACGTACCCGGCTTCGTGTACGGGATCTTCGTCTCGCTGTTCCTGCTGTTCAACTGCTTCGCAGTGAACCAGTGGCTCCAGTACCGGGGGAACGGCCGGTGGAGCGACTACTTGTACGGCGAGCGCGTCTACATCTGGCTCAGCCTCATCGCCAAGACCCTGCTGGCCTGGCAGATCTTCGCCAACATCCTCGTCTGAGCTTCGGGAGAGGGATCTTGCGGTACTCGCTTTATGGGTCGGAAGCCGTTGAGATTCCACCGCGGGTTCGAGGTCGCGGTACCGGGTCGCCTCAGCCACCGACAAGGAGATGGACGAGTTCGCACGCAGGTAGGGTCGCCCGGTGAGCATCGTTGCGCCACACCCCGCCAAGCCGCTGCTCCGGGGCTGGTCCCACGTCCTCGCCTTCGGGGTCGCGATCGTGTTGGGTGGAGTACAGATCCCCGAGGCCCCTACTGCCGGTGCACGTGCGGCGGTCGTCATCTACGTCGTTGGGCTGTGCTCGATGCTCGGGGTGTCTGCCCTATACCACCGCTTGCGCTGGAAACCGCACGCCCTGCAGGTGATGCGCAGACTCGACCACTCCACGATCTTCCTGGCCATCGCCGGCACCTACACACCGATCGCGGCGCTCGTCCTCAACGGCTGGCAACGCCCGGTCGTTCTCGGCATCGTGTGGGGCGGAACCGTGATCGGCATGGCCATCCAGTGGCTCCCGATTCCGGTTCCCCGATCGGCGTTCACCGCCGTGTACGCCATCGTGGGGTGGTCAGCGATGATCGCGTTCCCTCAGCTCCATCAAGGTCTCGGCCTGACCGGGTTCTCGCTGCTCTTAGGGGGCGGAGTCGCCTACACACTCGGCGCTGTCGTGTACGCACTCAAGCGGCCCGACCCGTGGCCGCAGGTGTTCGGCTACCACGAGGTGTTCCACGCACTCACCGTCGTCGGCGCAGGCCTCCATATGGCGACCATCGGACTCGTCGTGCTCCCCCACACCGCCACCTGAGCGAGACCGGAACTCGACGTGGCTCCCGTCACGCGTGATCCCTCAGTCCCGCACTCGCTGCGCTCGACGCGCCTTTGCCCGACAGCCAACGAGCCGTCGCTGGGTCTGCCCTCGTTCATGTGGAAGCCGATCCGACTTTTCCGAAGGTCGAGGCCCGGAACCTCGAAGGGATCGGGGGTCACACTGCCCGACGCGTTCGGCGGCGAACGCAACGTGGTGCTGCGGCACGAATGCCCGACCACCGCAAAGACGCCAAATCTCACTGCCGATGACGTGACGCCCTTGGCGAACACTGCCTCGGTGGGTCGCCCGAGGCTGTAAGCGTCGCTCCATGAGGAGCCGAGTTCCTCGAACGCTTTCGGGGACAACTGAAATCCCCTGACAATGAGCAGGCCCGGAACGGCTCCCGCGAGGACCGCTGCACCAAATGCCTCCCCAGATTCGAACACAAACCCAAGAATGCCCAGGGCGAAGCCGAACCCGGACAGAACCCAAGCTGGCGCAGTGCCAGTCCACGCCCATGTCGCCGCAGCGGCGAGGGCCGAGTTCGCTCCTTCAGTTCCCCGGGAACGTACTACGGTGGACGATCCATTTCACCCGTCCGTGGCGGTCTCGGTGATCGATTGGTGCGATTCGCGATGGGCCCATCCATCGACATTGGGACCGCACTCACTCCAATGTTGTCTAATATCCGCCTGATATCGGACACCAACGGCGGGGCGGACTCGCCGGGGCACCTCCAAACTCGGCGGCGAGGGAGACCAGAATGACGACATCACGCGCAACCCGCACCACCGTCTCGAGGATGGCGATGACGGCCGTCGCCGCGGCGTTGCTCACGCTGAGCGCCTGCGGCGGAGACGACAGCGGGGACGTGTCCATTGCGTCCACACCCACCACCGAAGCCGATGCCTCATCCCCGACCGACGCCGACGCCGACGCCGAGCCGCCGAAAGCGGATGATGCTGACGACAACGGTGACCTCGACGTCGAGATGTTCTACGGCGAGGCGGGGATGTACGACGGCGAGCGTCTGTGGAGTGGCGCCATCAGCATGCCGTTCGACGCTCTGCGCGACGAGCCCGGTGAGGGCTTCTACATCCGGCGGATCGAGGGAGCGAAGGTGTACGCCGAGGGCGCGTCGTCTCTGCTTGTCGACGACGGCATGATGTTCCTGTACGACAAGAAGCAGTTCGCGGCGTATGCCCTCGAGAGCGACTCGATCGATCCCGTATGGACGTCACCGCTCGAGCCGAAGGGCGCCGTCCAGTGGACCGTGGGCGAGACCGCCCTCTGGGCGATCGCCGGACCGCTCACCACCTCCGGCACCAGTGGGCCGGCGCAGTTCCTCACGCTCGACCGCGAACGGGCGCCACCATCTCCACGTTCGAGGTGCTGCCAACCGTCGGCGGTGGGTCGCAGGCGAACATCAGCGATGGAACCGGCGGGATCGTCGAGTGTGCCGGCGGCGCCGTCGCACAGTTCGGGAGCGGCGTCGTCCGCTGGGGGCCGGCCAGCACCGCACCCGACTCTGTCGCCGCGAGATCACTGTTCGAGGCCGCGGGCGGGGCGCCCTATCGCCTGTCCTGCGCGGGCGACACAATCTTTGGATTCGGCAACAACTCCTTCGCCGGGATGACGACGCACGTGCACCGGATCGATGCCACGACCCTGACGCCGGAGGCGGCCGCGACCGTCGAGCTCGACGGTGAGGCCATCACGTTCACCGCATGGGGGCCGTCCGACGAACGTGCGGCGATCTTCATCCACGATCGGGGTCTCGCAACGTTCCCGCTCCCGCTCGAGGGAACGACGGCGATCAGTGCCGAGATCGTCGTCACCACCGAAGAGTTCGACGACCTGTACCTCGGCGATCCCTACGGGGCCACCGGCCCGTTTCCCGAGCCTGGAGAGCCGCACCCGCTCGGAGACGACGTCGTCCTCCCCGGCTACAAGATGGTCACGATCGTCCGGAACGCGTTCGCCGGTCGCTGACCGCCACGGATGTGCGCTACTCGCCGTAGGCACGGCCAAGTGCTGGGGTGACAACCCTCTGGGGAGCAGTAGCCGCCATTGTCGTCGGGGCGGCCCAGTCCGACCGGCTCGCGGGCGACTCTGCGTGGCACCGATCGTTGAGCGCCGCTCGTACGGGAACTACCGGATCACGCCTGTCGTTGACATCCCAGCGCTCACAATCTGCGCGTCGCTGACGCTGGGCACCTCGGTAGGGATGAGGCGCTCGACGACGGTGCCGTCGGCAAGTTGCCCATGGGCGTTGTCACCCCAGCACCAGAGCGTGCCGTTCGCCTGGGTCGCGCATGAGTGGCTGCTGCCTGTCGCCAACGACGCCCAGTTGGTCGCCACGCCGACCTGAACCGGGTTCGCTCGGTTGGTGGTGGTCCCGTCGCCGAGCTGACCGTGGGCATTCAAACCCCAACACCACAGGGTGCCGTCGCCGCGCACCCCGCAGGTGTGTTCTCCACCGGATGCGACCGAGAGCCAGTTGGTCGCCACGCCGACCTGAACCGGGCTCGGTCGGTTGGTGGTGCTCCCGTCACCGAGCTGGCCCTGACTGTTGACGCCCCAACACCACAACGTCCCGTCCGTTCGAGTCGCGCAGACATGGGAGTTCCCCGCCGACACCGACGCCCAGTCCGTGCCAACGCCAACCTGCACCGGGGAAGACGAGAAGTTGTAGGTCCCGTTGCCGAGCTGACCGAAGGGGTTCGCGCCCCAACACCACAGGGTGCCAGTCGCCCGAACCGCACAGGTGATGCCGAATCCCGTCGACACCTGCGCCCAGTCCAAGGCGACCCCAACCTGCGTCGGGGTCAGCCGGCTCGACGTGTCGCCCATGCCGAGTTCGCCGTTCCCGCCGTTGCCCCAGCACCACAGGGTCGCGTTGGCGCGCGTTCCACAACTGTGTGTGCCGGACACGCTGATGGTTCGCCACGTCTTCGCAGCACTCGTCAGGGTCGGAACCGAACGACGGGAGTAGTCACCGACACCGAGCTTCCCGTAGTTGTTCGCGCCCCAACACCACAGCGTGCCGTTGTCGCGGATCCCACAAGCGTCCTCGAAGCCGACGTCGAACGCTCCCCAGGCGGCGACACCGACCTGGGTCAGGTCCAGGCGCGTGAGGCCATGCCCGGTCCGGTTGTTGTTGGTCCACCCCCAACAGCGGAGGTCCCCGACCGAATCAATGCCACACGAGTGGTCGTAGCCCAACGACAGGCTCACCCAGGTGGGCCCTGACCCCACGTTGAGCGGGATCAGGCTCGAGGTGGTGGTGCCATCGCCGAGCCGACCGTACACGTTGCTCCCCCAGCACCACAGGCCGCCACTCGTTCGCGTCGCGCAGGTGTGCCGCCATCCGTTCGACACCTTCGACCAGTCGGTGCCCGCGCCGATCTGATTGGGTGACAACCTCATTGTCGTCGAGCCGTCGCCGAGCTGGCCGCTGAAGTTCCCGCCCCAGCACCACAACGTGCCATCAGTTCGAACGGCGCAGACATGTTCTTCGGCCACCGCCACCGTCGCCCAGGTCGTGTCCACACCGGCCTGTGCCGGGGTGGTGTGTCCGGTTTGGGTACCGTCGCCGAGCTGGCCGTAGCTGTTGTTTCCCCAGCACCACATCGAGCCCGGCGCCCGAACTCCGCATGAGAGGTAGCCGCCGACGGCGATCCCGGACCAGGTGGTCTCCGAGCCCACCTGCGTCGGCGTCGCCCGACTGAGGGTCGTGCCGTCCCCGAGCTGGCCGGAGAAGTTGGCCCCCCAACACCAGAGCGTCCCAGTGGTCCTGGTGGCACATGCGTGGGAGCCGCCGACCGCGATGTCCGCCCAGGTCGAGGCGACTCCCACTTGGGTCGGCGAGGTCCGTCGCGTCGAAGTACCGTCCCCGATCTGGCCGTAGCTGTTGTCGCCCCAGCACCACGCCGTGCCGTCGACACGGGTCGCACAGGAATGGTCGTTACCGACTGACACGCTGCGCCAGGTCGCCAGGGCCCCGACCTGTGCGGGAGAAGGCCGGTCGAGCGTGTCGCCCATTCCGAGCTGGCCGTCGGGGTTCCCGCCCCAGCACCACAGAGTGCCGTCGGTACGAACCGCGCAGGAGTGGACATCGCCGCTGCTGATCACTGACCACGGGTTCGGCGACGGCACGAGAACCGGGGATTGGTAGGCGGTCAGATCGACCGTTCCGGTCTGGCCCTGCGTGGGGTCACCCGCTGCGAAGGCAGATCCCGCATCGAAGAACGCCAGCGATTCGGCGGCGCTCGGACCGTTCGTGGTCGTCGCAGAGAACGCCGCCCCGACACGGGGAAGGGAGAACGTGAGGCCGGCGACGGTCACCAGCGTCACCAACGCCGCGCACGATCGACCGATCCGCGAACGTCGGCTCGCCAAGATCATGGTTCCTCGCCGGCTCGACCGGTAGGCGAGCCGTGAACGGACCCGACGAGCGCCAGTTCAGCAGCGTTCATCGTCGGCTCATCGAACCGCGAGGCGCGAGACGAGCGGGCAGCGCCGACGAAGCCGATGGGATCCCGCCGCTCGGCACGCGTGGACCGCCGCTCGGCGAGGTTGCGCTCCGCCTTCGACCGGAGGACCGCCTCGTCGGCGCGGCGGGTGAGCTCGTTCGGCGAGATCGGACCGAACGCAAACGCAGCTCCGACGGTGGCACCGAGTGGAATTCGTTCGTCGTCCACCACGAACGGTGCCCCGATGACTTCGGACAGACGGTCCGCCAGGCTGTCGGCGAATCGGGCAACGGATCCGGTCAGCACGATGACGAACTCGTCCCCGCCATACCGGGCGACGAGCCCGCGGTCCCCCACGAGACGGCTGGTCCGTTCGGCGACCTCTTGGAGCGCCAGGTCGCCGACCTGGTGACCGTAGTGATCGTTGATGTGCTTGAACCGGTCGAGGTCGATGAACAACACGGCGACCTCGTCGGTCCCGCCGGCCACCCGTGCGAGGTGATCGTCGAGGACTCGACGGTGGGCCAAGCCGGTCAGCGGATCGTGCTCTGCGTCGTGACGCGCCCCGTCCAGCATCTGACCCAGCTCGATGTGTTCGGCCGTATGGGCAACCAGTTCGGCCAACGCATCGATCTGAGCGGGATCCACCGATGAGGTCGACCAGCCGCTGAGCACCCAGCCGGAGTTCGGTTCGAGGACCGACACGCTCCGCAACACCGAGCCGTGCTCGGTGTGCCAGTCACCCACCTCGACGACGCCGGGTTCGAGGCCATCGAACTCGGCCTCTGACGGAACGATCGATCCGTCACCGACGGCGATGGGCGAACGTCGTCCGTGGTGAGCTGTGGCTGTCTCGAACGAGAGTCGCAGCACTGCGGCCAACACGCTGGTCACCATGTTCTCGGTGGAGACACCGCATCGATCGACCGGCCTCTTCGACCGCCTCGAGGTAGTCCAACCGCCGCTCGGCGACCGCGGTGAGATTTGCCTGCGTCACCCATCCGGCCTGCAACCAGCTGGTGAGGAGCGCAACCACGGCCGCCACCACGAGCAGGGTGCCCGAACGCTCGAAGGACAAGGCATCTGCCGCCGCACCGCTGACCAACAATTGGCTGCCGCACACGGCACCCCACGTCACCAGAACGCCCACCGCTCCCATTCGCAGCGCTGCCACCACGATCGGAATCGCGAGCAGGGCCCACGCGGTCGTCGGGGCGAATCCGCCGGCGAGTTGAGCCATCGCCACGACGGCTGCGCTGTCGGCCGTCTGCATCAGCACCGCTGTCACCCGCGGGGCGTCGAATCGGCACAGGAGCCGGTGCAGCCCCGACACCGCCAAGGGGACCGAGAGGATCGCACCAGCGGCGAGCGCCAGCGTCGCCAGCTCGGCGCCCTGACCGCCTGCCCTGCTGCCGAGGAACACTGCCGCTCCGATCATCGCCAGTAGCCACCGGGCGACCGCGATGCCCTGCTCGGCATCGGGCCGCACGGGCGTGTCGTTCCGCTTCACCGGATGCGCCCGACGAACGCCCGTCGCCCTCGCCGCGACGGTGCGGTGAGCCAACGCTTTCGGCCGACGTGACCCGACAGCACCAACAAGAGGACGGCCGCGATCGCCTTGGCCCACTCGCCGTTGTCGACCCACAACGCCGGGAAGCCAACGAACGGGATGAGGTAGGCACCGACTCCGCTCACGTGCTCCCCGGGTACGGCTGTGCTGTCGGCCGACAGGTTCGCGTCGCCCTTGGTCCGATACCCGTCCGGGGTCAGGTCGACGACGCGATGGATGACGTCGCCCCGAGGCGTCCAGAAATTGATGACCGTTCCGACCGGCACCGGCTGCGTAGGAGGTGACGCAAGGACGACGACGTCGGAGCGCCGCACGGTCGGTTCCATGGATCCCGACGTGACGACGACCGGCTGGTACCCGGCGAGGATCGGAAGCAGCGAGAAGGCAATCAGCGAAGCGATGAGCGCGAACGTGAACGCGGCGATCGCATTCACCGACCTCTTGATCATCCCTGGCGGCGAGACCGCCGGATCGACAGTGATCGAACCGTCCAACCGGTATCGGACTGACCGCGCCGGTGTCTGAGCGGCGGGAGGCACGTCGATCGTGGACACGCCCGTGGCATCCAGATCGCGCAACGTCACTCTGATCTCGAACGCGTTGGCCATCAGTCCCTTATCGGACGAATGAACCTTCGATTGAGCGCCGGCGTCGGCGCCTGAACCGATCGGCCGATCGGTTCAGGCCTGCGTCTCGAAATTGAAGCTCACTGTCGAGCTCAGCCCCTGCGCCGCCGGAGTGTCCTGGACATCGAGCGTGACGCGAATGGTGCGCGAGGTCGGGGTGCTGGCAGCGGTGAAGGCTGCAACCGAAGAGGCGAAATCGCTGTGCGTCGCCGAGAAGTCGGCGAGTGTGCCGCTGTAGATCGTCGACGACGGTGTGAACCCGGAGCAGTTCGAGAACGTTCCTCCGGTGCCCACCTCGATGGTCGTATCGAGATACGTGTCGAGTGACCCCGTCGTGCTGCCGAAGAGTTGCACATCGGCCGGCGAAATCGTTCCCGAGTACGTGACCACGAGGCACCGTGTCTCGGGGGCCACTGGGGTCATCCCGGTCACCGAGAACATGGCGACGCCCCCATCGTCATCGGTGAGGGAGACGGAACCGGTCGCTACCGAGTTGGCCGTGTTCGCCGTCGACGCCGCGAACGCAGCGTGCGAACGGGTCACCGTCAACACCACGACCACCATGAGGGCGGCGCCGATCGATCCCAACCTCACGACGCTCAATCGCAACGACTCTCGACGATCCACCCTTTCGACGTTCATGGTCTAATGATCGGAAGCGAGGTGGGCCACTTGATCTTTTCGGGCGCTTCACAACGCTGATAACGACCCCGTACGACCGGGCGTGAGGCCCCATCGTGCCCACCGTGGCCGCCGTTCTCGGCAGCCGATTGGCCGTCGCGCAACCGATGCGCTTCGGTGCGAGTGCGGCTACGTTCGGCGCATGGCCCTGCGCCCAACCGCCACCTCCTCGAAGTGGTCCCTGTGGTCGGAGAACTCGTTCCTGTGCATCGGGTCGAAGAACTCCGTCCTGTCGATCGGTTCGATCGGCAGCGCGTGCTCGATTGGTTCGATCGGGTCGTTCGCGTCGGTGGCGTCCGTTGGGTCGGCGCTGAGTGCGTTCTCGGTGATGTCGTTCCGATCGTTCCGCTCGATCATGTCGGCCTCGGCGGCCGGCCGGATCGCCTCGTACGGAACTCAGGGCTGCGACAGCTGAACTCTCGCTCCAGGAGCGACGGGATCCCCGTCCTCGATGGCGTCGGTGTCCGCCATCAGGAGGCGGTCGCGGCCGTGTCGCTTTGCCTCGTAGAGGACTGCGTCCGCCTCGGCGAGTGCGACGTCCATCGACGGATACCGTCCCGCTGCACCGCCGATGCTGAGCGTGACCGCCGTCGTGGGTCCGTCGGCCGCGCCGGCGAGCGGAAATGGCGACGCTGCCACGAGCGCCTGCAACCGTTCGCCAACCTGGCGTGTCTCGTCGATCCCGCAGCCCGGCAGCACGATCGCGAACTCGTCCCCACCGAGACGGCCGACGAGGTCGAGCGGGCGGATGGCGGCGGCGCAGCGGCGTGACAACTCCGTGAGTACGGCGTCCCCGGCCGCATGGCCGTGCGTGTCGTTGATCTGCTTGAAGTGATCGATGTCGATCATCAGCGCGCCGGCCGGCCGCGAGTCGATCGCGAGCCGTTCGAGGCAGCGTTCCCCGGTCTCGAGGAAGCGTCGACGGTTGTCGAGTCCCGTCAGCGCGTCGGTGCCGGCGACGACGCTGATCGCCAGACGGGATCGCTCGACCTCACGGAGCGCGGTGAGGAACCGCGTGAGCACGATCGTGCCGATGCCGACGGTCGTCACGAGCACGGCGATCCGGTGGGCGCCACCGTGGGAGTCGGTGAAGGTCCCGATGAGCGGTCCGCTGAAGAGGGCGATTCCGAGGAATACCACCCGCGCCGGTTGGAGCCGGTCCGACGGCGACGGGTCGGGCAACGTCAACTCGCCCGACCGTTGGTGCGCGGCCGCGAGCGCGATCAGTAGGTAGGTGAGCGGGTAGGCGTTGTCGAACCATCCGCCGAGCGTCCGTTCGCTCACGGTGCCGATCGCGACCGCCACGTCGAGCAGCAGCGTTGCCCCGAACCCGGCGAGCATCAGGCCCGACGGCACGCCTCGGATGCCGGGGGAGAGGATCAGCCAGGCGAGCGCTGCCAGCAGGACGACGTCGCCCAGCGGATAGGCGACGCCGAGCAACTGCTCTCCCGGCGACCCGCCGCCGCTTGCCGGCACCAAGAAGACCCACCCGGCGAGACCCGATGCCAAGGCGACACCGATGGCATCGAGCAACCCCGACCGCCAGTGCGACGCTGACCGATGGCGGATCATCGTGACGATGCCGGCGGCGAGCACCGGGTAGCCGGCAAGGTACGCGATATCCGCCGGAGAGACCGACGGCTTGTCGCCGCTCACGAGGCGGTACCAGTCCCAGATGAGGTCGCCCACGACCCACAGCGTCAACCCGGCGGCGATGATCTGCCACGGCCGCCGTCCGCGGTGGTTCTGGTTCGCGGCGCCCCACCACAAGAGCGCGGTAGCGCCGATGCTCAGGCTGTCGGTGAGCACGATCGACAGGGAATCGACGAGCGAGGCCAGCGCCCAGATCGCGGTGGCGCAGACCAACACCATCAGTGCGCGCCGGGTCGTCATCTCACTGGTATCGACCTACCTGGCCCCGGTGTTGAGCGCTTTGCGCGACGAGGTGGGCCGTTGGGCCTATCGGGCCGGTCAGGGTTGATTCGGAAGAACGGTGTAGGTCGAGAAACACATCTCGTCCTCGGTGCCCTCGGCGAAGACGAGGTACCGGGGCTCGGGGTCGTATCGCAACGAACGGTCCCAGCTGCACTCGATGCGGATCGTGTCGCCGCGCTTGACCGGGACGGGGTCGACGGGCTGGTAGTTGAGCTGCCAGTCGAAGTTCCACACGGGGATGTCGAGGAGCACCGTCTCGCCCGGAGTTCCCGGGTTGAGCGTCATCCGGAACGACTTGCCCATCGTGTGCATGTGGCCGAGTACGTCCACCACCGATCCGTCGCGACCCACCTTGCGGTCGCAGGTCGTCGTGCCGTTGCCGGTGACCGGATCCGACGTCGTCGCGGTCGGCCCGCACAACCGATTGAGCGCGTTCGGCAGCAGCGACGTGCCGGCCCCGTACAACTTGGTGAGATTGTCGAGCGCGGCGTCGCGATTGCACAGCGGTCCGTCGGCGCGGTCGGCCGGACACGGGAGCTCGACCGGGCCGACCGGATTGTTGACGACCAGTTCGCGCATCGCGGGGTTGGGCGCCTCGGTCTGCAGGACGAGCTTCGAGCTGTCGGCGAGGACCTTGTCGCCGTAGTGGTAGTGGATCTGCGCCACGATCAGCTCGCCGGGGTTGAACAGGAACCCCTGGTCGGCGTCGTAGTGGATGGGGCGTTGTCCGGGTACCCATCCGGCGAACAGCGCGCCGCGGTTCGGCCCGCCGTCGCCGTTCGCGGCGCGGCCCATGGATCCAGCGACGCCTCCACCGAGGTTGCACTCCCACCCGGTCCGACCGTCGACGCCGGACTTGGCGAGCGTGGCATCGCGGTCGGCGGCGTCGACTCGGTAGACGAGGCCGTGGTGCACCACCTCGAGCGTTCCCGGCACGAACGAATATCCGGTGACGTAGGTGGGTTCGGTGAAGCCGGGGTCGAAGATGACACAGCGGTAGTCGTTGGTCTTCGTGCCGTCGCCGACGTAGGGCTCGTCCATGGCCAGAACCGCGTCGCTTCGGATCTCCTGGGACGGATCCGGCGCCGGCGCATCGAGCGCCGTTGAGCGCTTCACGTCGAGCTTCCCGCCACCGGCTGCCCAGTCGGCCAGGACCTTCAGTGACGACTCGTCGAGTTCACGGGGATGCTCGAGCGGAACCCCGACGTCCGACGCCGGCCACGGCGGCATGTAGCCGGTGCGGGTCACGAGCGCGATGCCGCTCGCGTAGGTCGAGGCGTCGCCGGCGTTGTCGAGCCGCAGCACATCGGCGCCGATCGTGCCCGAGTTGTGGCACGAGGCGCAGTTCTGCTCCAGGATCGGCTCGACCTCCTTCGAGTAGGACGGGCTCTTCGTGGTCGACGCGACCTTCGTCAGGTCGGGGATCTCGGTGGGCACCTCCGCCTCGGATGGATCGACCGCGGTGACCTTCAAGCCGAGCTTCACGTCGTCATCGGTGGAGACCAGGCCGACGATCGAGATCGGTGCCATACCGAACTCGCTGAGCTTGATCGTGGTCGTCGCGTCGACCTCGAGCTCGTCGCCGGATCGGCGCGCAGTCGCCGTCCACGTCACGCGACGGGTCGTCGACTTCACCGTGAGATCTCCGATGATGTCGACGTCGTAGTCGCGACCCTCGGCGATCGAGTCCGGCAGCCCGGCGAGTTCGGTCGTCGCGAACCGGGCGAGCTTGAACTGGTGCGACTCGAGATAGTCGGACCGGATGCGTGCGTCGCGGAGCGACGAGTCCGACGTGAGCTGTTCGAGGTTGATGACGATCTCGCCGACGCGGCTCTTCGACGGTGTGTCGTTGTTGATGGCGAAGTCGCCGGCCATGCCGTTGGTGCGACCGATCGCGGTCGACGCGTCGGCACCGAAGATCTTCTCGCCGATCTCGTACCGCGCCTCGGAGCGGGTGGGGTCGATCCGGTAGATCGTCTCGCCCGATTCGGGGTTCAGCTTCGGTGCCGTCGGAGCGGCGAACGTGACCTCGGCGTACTCCGGGTCGACCAAGTCGCCGACCTGCCACGCGACGTAACCCCCGACGGCGACGAGGGCAACGCCGATGGCGGAGCTGAGCACCGGGTGGGCACGCAGTGGGCGGAGGAGGCGTCGGACGGCGTTCACCCGGAAAGTGTACGCAGAACCGTCGCCGAACTCGTCGGGCCGATGCGCGAAAGTTCGCTCATCCGGGGGCCATTCCTGCCGATGGTCATGGGTGTATCCGGAACGCCTCCCCGTTGACGAATCCGGGCGTCTCGACGCCCTCCGTCGCCTCGACCTGATCGGCTCGGCCCCCGAGCCCGCGTTCGACCGGCTCGTCCGACTGGCCACGACGCTCCTCGACGTGCCCATTGCCTGGATCAGCCTCGTGGACGCGGACCGTTCGTGGTTCAAGGCGCGAGTCGGGCTCGATCTCGGCGAAACGAGCCGCGAAGCCGCGTTCTGTTCCCACACGATCGCCGAGGATGACGGCGATCTGTTCGTCGTTCCCGACACGTGGATGGACGAGCGCTTCGAGAACAACCCCCTCGTGATCGGCGCTCCTCGCATCCGCTTCTACGCCGGCCGCGCCGTGCACGGACCCGACGGGCAACCGGTCGGCACGTTGAGTGTCGTGGATCGAGAGCCCCGCGACCTCTCCAGCCGCGAACGCCTGGCGCTGCTCGATCTCGCAACGTTGGTCGAGGAACTCATCGCGCCGCGAGTCGCGAGCGACCCCCAGCTCGTCGTCCGCCTGGAGTCCGAGCTCGAGGCGGCGCGCCTCATGCTCGAGTACACCGCCGACGTGATCGTCGTGCTCGACCAGGACGCCCAGGTCAAGTTCGCGAGCCCGTCGTTCGAACGACAGCTCGGCCATACCGCAGCGTTCCGGCACCCCGAGGGCGCGCTCGCGCTGTTCCACGGTGAGGATCGTGCCGTCGCCCGGGCGCGGATCACCGCAGCCATGGCCGACGACGCCGTCGCCGAAGCGTTCAACCTCCGGGTGATCACCGCAGCGGGATCGATCCGCAACATGGAGTGCAGCGCCCAGAGCCTGTTCGCGACCAGGTCGGTCGGCGGGGTCGTGCTCACCATGCGCGACGTTTCGGATCGACACATGCTGAGTCAGATGCTCGCGTTCCAATCGACCCACGACCGGCTCACCGAACTCCCCAACCGGATGCTGTTCCAAGAGCACCTCACCCCGGCACTCGCCCGTTCCCGGCGGGACCGCCGGCCGATCGCAGTGTGTGCCCTCGACATCGCGGGCTTCCAGGAACTCAACGACGAGTTCGGCCACGCAGCCGGCGACGAACTCCTCGTCGACGTCGCCAAACGCATCCGGTCGTCGATCCGCAACGGTGACAGCGCCGCCCGACTCGGCGGTGACGAGTTCGCCGTCCTGCTCGACCCCGTGACCGATGCCGTCGAGGCCCAGCGGGTCGCGCAACGACTCGTCGCCTCGATCTCCGGGCCGCATTCGCTTCGCGCCGGCGTGTCCGACTGCGGAGCGAACGCCGGGATCGCCATCTCGACCGACACCGACGATGCGACGGCGATCATTGCTCGAGCCTCCCGGGCGTTGTCGCAGGCGAAGCGGGCCGGCGCAGGCCACGTCGTGTTGGCGCCGACCGGCGGCCAACTCGTCGACGCCGCCCGCCACGACGTCGAGGCCTGACCCGCTCCGGGTCAGCCGGGTTCGCAGCCGTCGGCTGCCTCGGGCGCGATGGTCGTGCCCGGACCTGCCGGACCAGCCGCACAGTCGTCGAGCGACGGCGTGCTGGTTGTGGTCGTGGTGCTGGTCGTGGCAAGCGTCTCGGCGGGGCCGCGGAGGGTCGTCTGCGTCAATACCGACGTTTCGGCGGGCCGGCTGGGCTCGGGATCGGTCAGGCCGACTGCGCCCAGGACGATCGCTCCGCACCCGACGAGCGCGAGGGCGCCGATGAGCGCGCCGTGCGCCCGCCGTCCCCGCTCCGGAACGCCCGCCGCCGACTCGTCTTGGGTCTCGAGCGTCGCCCGCAACGACGACAGTACGAGATCGGTGAACGCCGGAGGCCAGACGACCTGCACGGCCGGAGAGCGTTGGACCTCGAGTTCGAGGTGCTGCTGGCCATCGGGCCGGTCCGGCAACTCGTCGAGGGTCGTCACGTCGGCGAGATCGATCGAGATCGCCCCGGCCCCGTTCCGCTCGATGCGCAGGTGATGGTGACGTCCCGAGATCGACGTCGCGAATCTCGCCGCGCTCCAGGCCGGATCGCCGGCGAACTGGACCCAGCCCTGCACGGGAGCGGCCAGCGGCGGGCGATCGGACATCCGAGGACGATACGCCGCGGTGGGAGTGCCGGAAAACGGTCGTCCTTCACTGAGGTGGGGTCAGGTGTCGCGGTGCACCACCGCGTCGCCGTCTGGCAGGCTGCGTCCATGGCCGGACCCACACCCCTGCTGCTCGACCTCGCCGACTTCGACGCGGTGGGCATCGCGACCGACATCGTGGTCGCGGTGCGGAGTCACGCCATCGAGGCCGGCGTCGACGCCTCGGCGGCCATCTCGGCCCCCGAGAGCTGGCACCGGGTCATGGTGAACTGCAGCTCGACCGGCAAGACACTGCTGCGGGTCCGGTTCACCGACCTCACCAAGTCCCGGGCGAACAACATCTCGAAGGCGTTGGTCGAGCGGGGCTGGCAGATCGACGAGGACGGCGACGGCGCCAGTTGCCGATACCCGTCGGGCGTCGAGGCGACGACGGTTGCCTTCGACGCACTCGGCGCATTGACGCTCGCCGGAGCACCGAGCGACGTGCGAAGCGTCACAGCAAGCGATTCCGAAGGTCGGGCCATCGCCCTCTGAACGCCCACACGTTCGGACTAGGGTTGACGGCATGTCGAGCACCCCCTGCGCGCGACCCCGAGGAGTTTCCTGATGGCGAACGAATCCCGCTCGCGCCAGTCGCGGACGCCGGCCACTCCGCAGAACTCCGCAACGATGGGCGTGATCCTGGTGATCGCGGCCGTGGTGATCGCGATCCTCCTGTTCAACGCCGGGGGTGGCGAGTCCAAGGCCGACGACACCGACAAGACCGCGGCCGAGTCGGCGACCGGCGACAGCGGTTCCACGACCACGAGTGCGCTTCCGGTGGCCGTCACGACGCCTCCGGCCAACCTCGAGGTCGTCGTGGGTAACGGCTCGGGTGTCCCCGGCGCGCCAAGGCCACTGCCGAGCGCCTCGGCACGGTCGGCTACACGAACACCAAGTTCGTCGACGGCAACCCTTCGCCGAACACGGTCGTGTTCTTCAGCCCCGGGCACGACGCCGACGTGTTGGCATTGACCCAACTCCTGTCGCTGACCGACGATCGGGCGCAGCCCTTGCCGGCACAGACTCCCTTGAAGGAAGCCGTGCCGACCGCTGCGCTCACCGTGCTCGTCGGCGCCGACTTCGATCCGGCGACCGCGCCGTTCACGACGACCACCGTCGGACCGACCAACTGACCCGCCGTCTCCCCGGCACACTCATGCCAGTGGCCTGACGCGGGGAGTTCACCGTCGGGCCCGTACCCTGACACGATGCGCGTCGTCGTTGCCCCCGACAAGTTCCGCGGCACCGCGACGGCGGCCGAGGCTGCGGCCGCGCTCGCGACGGGTGTTCGGAACGCTGGGCATCGGCCGGTGTCGCTCCCCATGGCCGACGGCGGCGAGGGTCTCCTCGACGTCTTCGGCGGCGCCAACCGGGGGACGTCGGTGTCAGGGCCGCTCGGCGACGACGTCGATGCCGGCTGGAGGTTCGACGGACGCACGGCGATCATCGAGATGGCACGCGCATCGGGCCTGCACCTCGTCGGCGGCGCCGACGACAACGATGCCGTCGCGGCGTCGACGTTCGGCACGGGTGAACTCATCACGGCGGCGCTCGAGGCGGGCGCCCGCCGGATCGTCGTCGGGGTCGGCGGGTCGGCCACGACCGATGGCGGCCTCGGTGCGCTGAGGGCGCTGCTGTCGAGTCGGTTGCGGGGCGTCGAACTGCAGGTCGCCTGCGACGTGCGCACCCGGTTCGTGGACGCCGCGCCCCAGTTCGCGCCCCAGAAAGGGGCGAGTCCCGCCCAGGTCGAGCTGCTTCGCCGACGCCTCGATCGTCTGGCCGATGTGTACCTCGAGGAGTACGGCGTCGACGTGCGCGAACTCGAGGGAGGCGGCGCCGCCGGCGGTCTGGCGGGAGGTCTGGCCGCGGTCGGGGGCACACTCTCGTCGGGGTTCGAGCTGGTGGCCGAGGAGGTTGCGCTCGACGAGGCGCTCGCCGATGCCGACCTCGTGATCACCGGCGAAGGCTTCGTCGACGAGGGATCGTTCGACGGCAAGGTCGTCGGTGGTGTCGTCGAGTGGGCGTCGGAAGCCGGCGTTCCCGTCCTCGTCGTCGCCGGTGAGATCTTCGACCGCCCGTCGTTCGAGGATCGAGGTGTGCGCGTCGACGGCATCGACCTGGTCGCGACCTACGGCCGCGAGCGTGCCGTCGGCGACACCGCGACCGTCCTCGAGCAGGCGGTCACCGAGTGGTTCCGAGCGGCAGATGGGTGATCGCGGGCCTACGATCCCCGCATGAATCCCTTCGCCGCGCTCGACGCCACTGCCCAAGCCGAACTCGTCCACTCCGGTCGGGCCACGCCCGTCGAGCTGGTGCAGGCGGCGATCGACGCCGCGGAAGCGCTCAATCCTGCGCTCAACGCGATCATCCACCCCCGCTACGAGCGGGCGCTCGAGGAAGCGGCGGCCGTCGATCCGACCCTCCCGTTCGCCGGTGTGCCGTTGGTCGTGAAGGACCTCGACGGCACGCTCGCCGGTGAGCCGTATCACGCCGGCACCCGGCACCTGAAGGAACACGGCTACATCGCCGACGTCACCAGCTGGAGTTTCGAGCGCCTCCAAGCCGCTGGGTTCGTGATCATCGGCAAGACCAACACGCCCGAGTTCGGCCTCGTGCCGACCACCGAGCCGATCGCCTACGGACCGAGCTCCAACCCCTGGAACCCGGCCCACTCGACCGGCGGCTCGTCGGGGGGTTCAGCGGCGTCGGTGGCATCGGGCATCGTGCCGGTCGGCCACGCCGGCGACGGCGGTGGCTCGATCCGAATCCCTGCCAGCGAGTGTGGGCTCGTCGGGCTCAAACCGACCAGGGGCAGGGTCACGCTCGGACCGGTGGAGACCGAGGCGTGGGGCGGGCTCGTCTCGCGCCTCGTGGTGACGCGAACGATCCGCGATACCGCAGCCGTCCTCGACGTCATGAGTGGGCCCGGCGTCGGCGACCCCTACGGGGTGGCGACGCCGGAGCGCCCGTACCTCGCCGAGCTCGGGACGAACCCGGGTCGACTCCGGATCGGCTACAGCCTCGGCGCTGCCGACGGCACGCCCGTCGACCCCGAGGTTGTCGCCGCCGTTCGGCGCACGGCGGAGTTGCTGGCCTCGCTGGGCCACGATGTCGTCGAGGCCGGCCCGTCGCAGCTCGACGACGAGGCGTTCTTCAACGAGATGAGTGGTCACTTCCTGACTGCGTACCCGGTGTGGGTCGCCCAGTCCGTCGATGAGCTCGGTGCGCTCACGGGCACACCCGCCACGCCCGACACCGTCGAGCCGCTGACGTGGTCGCTCGCCGAGACCGGTCGGCTGGTCGACGGCCTGTCGTTCGCCAACGCCGTCGAGGGATTGCGGTCGCTCAGCCGCAAGGTGCAGGAGTGGTGGACCGACTTCGACCTGCTGATCACGGCCACCATCCCGGAGCTTCCGCCGGTGCTCGGCCAGTTCGGTGCGGAGCCCGACAACCCCCTCGCCGGTGTGTTCCGCGCCACGCCGATCGTGGCCAACACGATGCCGTTCAACATCACAGGTCAGCCGGCGATCTCACTGCCGATCGCCGAGTCCGGATCCGGACTTCCGATCGGCGTCCAGCTCGTCGCTGCGTTCGGTCGTGAACCCAACCCCAACCCCAACCCCAACCCCAACCCCAACCCCAACCCCAACCCCAACCCCAACCCCAACCCCTTCATGAGATAAAATTCTATGTCTGCAGCCTGAGCATCCAACATTTTAACGATATAATTAATATTAATTACATATGAGTAAAGAAAAAATAAAAAGAATTATCCTTTTAACACAAAACAGAGTAGCTGAAAAAATTCTTCATAAAAGCATTTTCCTGACATAGCAGTTCTCCATATAATAATATCTTTTAAAATAATAAGTTAGAAAGCAATCTCGTTGTTGGCCCCCAGGCGATCATGATCATTGCCAAAATAAATTTCCATTTTAAATTCAAGAAATCGAAATCTTAGAGCTGGCAAAACTAAGAATTTATCTAAAATTCGATCATTAAACTATCGGGTACCACAGCCTTTAGTAACATTCACTTATACCAAAAAACAATCTGATAACAGTATGGATTTATCAGTAATTACTAATACCTTTCATAGAGTTTCTCGATATGATTTAATAATAATTTTAGTATGAATAATTAAGATTTATTGAAAATGCTGTCAATATTATTGAGTTTGTGTATTTGGCCAATTTATTAATGATTTATTCAATATTGGCATAGTTGTACTAATAGCTATAATAATAATAAAACTAGTGAATAATAGTAAGTAAAAAATCCACAATGTACTCAACCTCAAGACAATACCCTATAAAATAAAGCATAAGTTTCTCAAAGACAACTAAAATATAATAACACGAATCAAAAGTAAAGAACGATACAAAACAAAATCATATTTTACAATTAAAAGATGAATTAGTAAAAATGCGTAACTTTCTGAACAACTAATTACCTGAAGTTAATAAATTAATACCTTTGAAGAAAAATTAAATCAAACCTGTATCAGTTTCATTACAACAAGTTTCTAATGAAGATGTTATTGAAATTGTTAATATTAATAGGAGACTGTTTAATGAGAAATAGAAATTATAAGTTTAGTTATAAAGGGAAAGAAGTAAAAAACATTAATTAAGTCGGTCCTTGAAAAAACATCAAGATATGTTGAGTCAGCTCTATGACAATACTCATCGGCAACTCAACATTAAAAAATCAATCAAATAAATAGACTCAAGGCAAGCTAGTACTTAGAAATCAATTCAATCTAAAATGCTTATTAGAAGTGATTCGAAGAGAAGCTAGAAGTAGAAAGAGAGATAGAGGTAGAGGGAGAGATCAAAAGATTCAAAATAGCAAGCGTGTATTTGGCATTCTAGAAAGTAAGGCAGATCAAGATCAAAGACATAAAAATTCGAAACATAGACATCAATATTGCAAAAACATGAGAAGAAAGACATGGGATGCAAAGTAACAGCACCATGTTATTCATCAAGTGAGTAATAGATGATATCAAACTTGAAACAAATCAGTAGTTTATAAAATAAACTTCATGAATTGATGCGTGATAGCCAGAGAACATAGAACAGAACAAAGAAACTTCAATTAAGAAATTAAATGTAAAGAATAGCCAATAAGTTAAATTGTTTAAAATAGAGTTTAGGAAACAAATGATATTTTTAATTGACCAGCTTCTTGTGTTTATTATCTTGTCTAATGCATATACCAAATACTAACTTAATATACGCTATCTCTTATAATAATTAGTAATGGCAGATAAAAAGAGGAAAACTAAAATAGGCCATAGCTTGGAGGAACTCGAAGATGGGCTCATACTCACACTTCAGGATAAACCTGTTCTTCTCAATGGCTAAATTAACGAAGAGGATGACGTATTTTAGAATATATAGAAAAGATTACAAAATTAGGCATAGTATAATCGTTAGCTCCGATAGAAATTAAAGATAATATCAAATGCAGCAACAAGTCACTTATAGGCAAAGAATGAGGGTAAAAAATAATTACTACCGCATTACAAATAATCATACATACAAAAGTGATTAAATTAATCTTGAATAAGGAACAGTGACAAAAAGAAGTAGGCCAAAAGTGCCAAAAAATATAGGGAATGATTTTGAACAGGCTCAGAATGTAAATACATAATATTATGAAAGAACATCAAAATTTAAGCAAAGAAAAAAATAGAAATCAAATACTGCTGAATTACTAAATTTTTTGAATGATACTGCAGTCGAAAAATAACTAAAAGATGACCACAATTTAGAATCAGCCTAAGATATTGTGGAGCAAACTTTGAATACTGTTAGGAAGAGAAAAAAAATGTAAACTGAGGAACAGCAACCAATTGATATTTATAATGAATAACAAGAACTTTTGGCCAGAGCGTTAAAAATAACAAGGCAAAAGAATACGGAAAAAGATAGTTTGCTTAATATTA
>JBAOIR010000084.1:0-9336 GCA_037045585.1 Microthrixaceae bacterium | reverse complement strand
GTTCGTCGGCGGAGCCGACAGAATTCCGGAGCCACCGAGGTGAAGTTGGCCGAAAACCGTCAGTAGTGGAGGTCGCCCTCGGCCACCAGTTTCTCGAGGCACAGGTCGGGTTCCTCGGAGATGAGGCGGTCGAGCCAGTAGGTGCTCTCGAACAGGGCGAGCAGCGTGCCGTCGGATCGCTCCAGCACGTCAACGCCCCGCATCGCCTTCAGGCGCTCGCGGCCCTCCTCGTCGGTGCGCCGACAGACCCGGTACGCCGTCGGGGCCAGCTCGATCGGCGCCCCGAACTCGTGCTCCAGCCGGTACGCGACCACCTCGAACTGCATCGGGCCCACCGCAGCGAGCACGGGTGCCTGGTCGCCGGTGTCGGGAGAGCGGAGCACCTGCACCACTCCCTCCTCGTCGAGTTGGGCGACACCCTTGCGGAACTGCTTGTAGCGACCGGTGTCGCGCACTCGAGCGATCGAGAAGTGCTCGGGGGCGAAGCTGGGGATCTGGGGGAACGTGACGGGTTCGGACTCGAACAACGAATCGCCGACCCGGACGTCTCCGGCGTTCACCAGGCCGACGACGTCGCCGGGGAACGCCTCCTCGACCGTCTCGCGGTCCTGGCCGAACACCTGGTGGGCGTACTTCGTCGCGAACGGCTTGCCGGTGCGGTCGTGGGTCACGACCATGCCCCGCTCGAACCGGCCCGAACACACCCGGACGAACGCGATCCGGTCACGGTGCGACGGATCCATGTTGGCCGCGACCTTGAACACGAAGCCCGAGAACGGCGCCTCGAGCGGCCGGATCGTGCCGGCCTTCGTCGGGCGCGGGCCGGGCGGGGGGACCAGATCGATCACACCGTCGAGCAGCTTGCCGACACCGAAGTTGGTCATGGCCGACCCCACGAACGTCGGCGTGGTCTTACCCGCCAGGAAGGTCTCCATGTCGAGCGCCTGGCCCTCGAGCAGATCGAGCTCGTCGACCGCGGTCGACCAGGCTTCCCCCTCCTCGGACGCGGCGTGCTCCGCGTCGACGACCTCCTCGGGAGCGATCTTCGAACCACGGGCGGTCCGGGTGAACCGCGTGTACTCGCCGGTCCGACGATCGACGACACCGCGGAAGTCGCCGGCGAACCCCACGGGCCACGTGACCGGCGTCGGCTGCACGCCGATCATCGACTCGATCTCGTCGAGGAGCTCCAGGCCGTCACGGCCGGGACGGTCCCACTTGTTGATGAACGTGAGGAGCGGCAGGCCCCGGTCGCGGCAGACCTCGAACAACTTGAGGGTCTGCGGCTCGATGCCCTTGGCAGCGTCGAGCACCATCACCGCGGCGTCGGCGGCGGTCAGCACCCGGTACGTGTCCTCGGAGAAGTCTCGGTGACCCGGCGTGTCCAGCAGGTTCACGACGCAGTCGCGGTAGGGGAACTGCAGCACCGTCGACGTGATCGAGATGCCACGCTGTTGCTCGAGCGCCATCCAGTCCGACGTCGCCGATCGGCGATCGGCGCGGGCCTTCACCGCGCCCGCGTCCTGGGTGAGCGCGCCGCCGTACAGCAGGAACTTCTCGGTCAGGGTCGTCTTGCCGGCGTCGGGATGACTGATGATGGCGAACGTCCGTCGCCGCTTGGACTCGGTGAGGATGTCGGCCATCTACAGCGACGCGTAGACGGCGTCGATCAGCGCCGCGGTGCGGGGATCCCCGGCGATGCCGAGGTCCATCTTGTTCATGACGTAGCCGAAGCCGATGCCGTGCTCGTGGTCGGCGAACCCGACCGAACCCCCGGCGCCGTAGTGGCCGAACGCCGACGGCGAACCGAACTTCGCGAAGGCGGAGTCGCGCATGAAGCCCAGCCCGAACGGGATGTCGAACACGAGCACCGCGTCGGGCCCGGAGCTTCGGATCTCGATGGCGTTGCGCATGGTGTCCTCGCCGAAGAGCCGGACGCCCTCGACCTCGCCCACCGTCGCTGCGTACATCCGGGCCAACGACGGTGCGTTGGTGATGCCGTTGGCCGCCGGGATCTCGGCCTGCCACACCTCAGGGGTGTTCCACGCGTCCTGCTCGGTGAAGGCGCCACCCGGAGCGGCGAGCGCCCGAGCGATGAGGCTGTCGGCGCCCATGAGCATCTGCAGCATCTCGATCATGCCTGGCTGCGGGGCATCGGGATCACCGAAATGCACACCGGGCGGCGGCCCGAGCGGGATGAGTGGGACCACGCGGTCGAACTGCTCGGCGGGCAGGCCGATCCAGAAGTCGAGGCCGAGCGGCCCCGCCACCTCGTCGGAGAAGAACTGGCCGACCGACTTGCCGCTGACCCGGCGGATGACCTCGCCCACCAGCCACCCGTAGGTCACGGCGTGATAGCCGCGGTCCGTGCCGGGCTCCCACAGCGGAACCGAATCGGCCAACGCCTCGACGACCGGATCCCAGGCGATCGCCTGCTCGAACGTCATCGGACGGTCGACGTCGACAAGACCCATCCGGTGCGACAGCAGCCAGGCCACGGGAGCATCGGCCTTACCGTGCGCTTTGAACTCCGGCCAGTACTCCGACACCGGAGCGTCGAAGTCCAGGAGTCCACGATCGGCCAGGATGTGGGCGCAGATGGCGGTCGCGCCCTTCGTGGTGGAGAACACCAGCTGCAGGTGATCGGGGCCGTACGGGGTGGATCCGCCGGCCTCCGTGACGCCGCCGTGCAGATCGACCACGAGTTCACCATCGCGGTACAGCGCGACGGCCGCGCCGACGTCACCGCGGTCGTCGAAATTGCCGGCGAACGCATCGCGCACTCGTTCGAACCCCGGTGCCGCGAATCCGGTCACTTCGGCCATGTCATCTCCTCAGGTCGGCGTTCGATCCGGCTCGATGGTACGGGCCCCACCCTGCGGCGTCGATCCGTCGTCGGAGCCCGGTCGCGACGGCCGGCCCCGACGTCGCCCGGTCTCGGTCAGCGATAGACGTCGAAGGTGGCGAGCCGCCGGAACGTGCCGTCGACCGTCGTGACCTCGGCGAGCACGGTGTGGGGGCCGAGCCCGTACTGGACCCGCCAGTCGGTACCGGCCGGATCGAGGTCGAAGGGGCCCTCGGCGACCCGCGTCGGCCGGCCCGAGCCGGTCGGGTCGTCGACCCAGTAGGTCACCGACGTGACGCCGGGCCCGTCGTAGAAGATCCACACCCGAGCCCCGGCCCGACTCTTGTCGAGCGGCGTGGGCTCGCGATGGTCGGAGTACACGCTCGAGAACAGGCCCGTGGCGGTGATCGCCGGCGTTGTGGTGGTCGGAGCCGGCTGGCCGGCGACGGTCGTGGTGGTCGTGGTGGTCGAGGCGTGAGCCGGCCGGCCGGCGATCGTGGTCGTCGTCGTCGTCGTGGTTGTTGTGCTCGTCGTGCTGGTGACCGCGTTCGGCACCGACCGCGGCGGCGGATCGAGCGTCGGCACGGTGGTGGTGGTCGTGGTCGTCGGCGCCGCTGCGACGACCTCGTCACGCGCCTTGGTGGCCTGGTACGCCATCGGGCCCGCGACCGCAGCTGTCACCGACGCGGAGGTGGCGAGGGCCATGACGACGCGGAAGGACAACAGGCCCTGCAACAGCATGATCACGCCACGAGTGGCGGTGGAAACCCTCATCCTTGTGGTCCCTCACCCGGCCTGGAACGGGAAGTCGTCAGTTCTGGTCGAGATGAATGATGCCAAGCCGGACCGCGCTGAGCACGGCGTGGGTCAGGCTCTGCGTGTCGAGCTTGCGGTAGATGGCATTGAGGTGGTTGTGCACCGTCTTCTGGGTGATGCCCAGATCGTGGGCGACCTGCTTGGTTCCGTAGCCGTTGGCGACCTTCTGCAGGATCTCCACCTGGCGTTCGCTCAGGAGGTCCTCGGTCGCCGCGGCGTCCTCGGCAGCGCGCAGCATCGAAACGGCCAGCGCCGGGCTGAGGAACGTCTCGCCCGATGCCACGAGTCGAATCGTCTGCAGCACCTCGGCGAATGACGTGCCTTTCGTGAGGTAGCCCGATGCGCCCGCAGCGATGGCCGCTCGGGTGCGGCCCGGATCGTCGTGCATCGTGAGGACGAGCACCCGGACGTCTGGGAGCTCGGTGGCAATGCGCCGTGTCGCCTCGACCCCGTCGAGGACAGGCATCGAGAGGTCCATCAGCACGATGTCGGGGTTGGTGGACCGGGCGAGCTCGATGGCCTCCTCGCCGTCTGACGCCTCCCCGACGACCGACTCGCCGGCCTCCTCCAGACCACGCCGGATGCCTTCGCGCAGGATCTGATGATCGTCTGCTAGCAGGATCTTCAACATGTCATCCTTCTTTCGCCACCGGAATGGCTCCGACACTCACTGAAACAGTGGTTCCTTGTTGGACGGCGCTCTCGATTGCGATGCGCCCTCCGATCACGTCGACGCGTTCGCGCATTCCGACCAGGCCGTACGCACTGTCGCGGACCCCCTTGGCGGCGTCGAAGCCCCGTCCGTTGTCCGCGATGACCAGGCTGGCGGTCCCGGCATCGACTGCCCACGTGACGTCGACCCGGCTCGCCTTCGCGTGCTTGTCGACGTTGTTCAATGCCTCTTGGAGGATACGCAGCAGCTCGTTCTCGACCGGAACCGGCATCTTCTCCGTGGGGTTCGTGACCCTGAACGCCACCTCGAGCCCGGTGCGCCCGGCGTACCGGTCGACGAGTTCCTTGCCCACCATCGAGAGCGGGCGATCCTCGGTGATGCCACTGCGGAGCTGACGCAACGTCTCGCGCAACTCGTCGAGCGCCGTCTGCACGTCCGCGTACAGCTGGGTGAGCTGCACGAATCCGCTGCCGTCGGTCGAGATGAAGCGCTCGAGTTCGAAACTGATGTAGGTGAGCCACTGCCCGAGTCGGTCGTGCAGGTCGCGGGCGATGCGGGCGCGCTCACCCTCGGCCCCGAGCGATCGGAGGCGGCCGAACCAGCGGGCGTTGTCGAGCGTGAGCGCCACGACGTCGGCCATACCCAAGAGCAGACGACGGTCGCGATCGCGGTACTGACCGGGCGTTGCGTGTTCGATGCCGAGCACACCCACGACCCGGCCGCGTGACTCGAGCTTCGTGTAGAGCCCCGACCCCGACGTGGGAGAGATGCCGGGAAGCGACCCGGCGGTGAGGTCGGGAACGAGCCACGGCTCGCGGCTGTCCATCGCCTGGCGCAGGTGCACCGGCAACTCGTCGACCGACGACGTGGGCTTGACCGCACACCCCTCGGTCAACTTCGGGATCCACTCGTCGTGCGCCTCGTCGTACTCGAGGAGGCAGATGACGTTGCTGCGGAACGTGTCGATGACCTGCTGACGGGCGGCGTCGATCGCCTCGCGCTGGTTGAGGCTCGTCGGCAGGGTGCGGGCAACGGCATTGAGCATCGTGAGCAGGTCGTTGGTCTCGGCGAGTGTGTCGACCTGGCCGGCGAGCCGACGGCGACGTTCCTCGGCCTCGATCAGTCGCGTGCGGAGGAAGGCGGAACCGAGCGCCACCAACACCATGGAGCCGAGGAGCAGGCCCACCGCCCGGTCGAGGGTGACCGTCTCGCCGGCCGGATGGATGGCGTGACCGACGATCATGGCCGCCCAGCCGATGACGAACGCGAGGGCGCCGTCGAGGTACCCCCAACCGAACGCGGCGACGGCGATGCCGGCCATCACGCAGAACACGAACGGCGACACCGGCCCACCGGAGGCGCCGACGGCCAGGCCCAAGATGAGCACATCGGTCAGCGCGACCACACGATCGAGCCGGACCCGCGATCCGAGCCGGATCGGGATCATGGTGCGCCAACACGTGAGGAACAGGCAGACCGACAACGTGGCGACGACGCTGTAGGAGCCCTTGAATGCCGCGGCGGCACCGAAAATCATGCCGTACATGACGGCGGCCCACCGGAACGCGTTGATGACCGGGGAGATGGTGGCCTGGATCTGCGGGGAGACGTCGAGGTTGCGGGCCGTCTCGTCGACGCCGCCGAAGGGAAGTGCCCGAAGTGCGGCCACCATGTCGACCGAGCTCGGGACGGGCGCGGTGGCGCGCGACGCGCGCCGAACTCGTTCGGGCTCGACGGACTGGTGGCCGACGGGTTCAGAATCGACTTCCCGTGCTCGGGCATGGCTTCCTCGCAGGTCCCGCCGCTGGTGGCGGAGGAACACAGGGTTGTCCCGCACGGGCGAACCCTGCGGAAATTTGGCACTCAACGGGCGAGGGAGCCCGCTTTCATACTATCTGTTGTACGGCGCGACCGTGCGCTGGGTAGTCCTCGGCGGGCGTGGGTCATCAGGCCCGGGCCGATCGACCTAGATTGGCCGTGTGACCACGAGCGAATCCGATGAATCGTCGGTTCGTGCCGGCGCTCTCGGAACGGGGATCGTGACAGACGACATCGAGGTCGTCCACTATCCGGGGGCGAAGCGGCCCGACCGCCGCGAGACCCTCGACGCGGCCGGTGTGGCGATCTCCAAGGTGGAGTGGGGCGACCCGTCGGCGCCCCCGCTGCTGTTCGCCCACGGCGGCTTCGACTTCGCCGAGACCCTCAATGTGTTCGCCCCACTGCTCGTGGCCCAAGGGTGGCGCGTCGTCAGTTGGGACCATCGAGGCCACGGGCACTCGGCATGGGCCGACCTCTACAGCTGGGAGGCCGACCTCCGCGATGCCGCGACGGTGCTCGAGTCGATCGGGCCCGCTCCACTTCCGATGTTGGGCCATTCCAAAGGGGGCGCACTCACCCTTCAGTTGGCCGAGGCATTTCCCCATCGGTTCACACATCTCGTGAACTTGGACGGCCTTCCATCGCGCCGCTCCATGCCCGACATCGCGGAGCACGAACGCACGAGAATGCTGGCGCAGGAGCTGGGTGCTTGGCTCGATCACCGTCGGCGTGTCTCGGACAAACAGCGTCGTCCGGGGACGATCGACGAGCTCGCCACGCGGCGGGGGCGGATGAACACCCGGCTCGATCACGACTGGCTGCGGTACCTGGTCACCGTCGGTGGTCGTCACGACGGCGACGGCTGGCGCTGGCGCATCGACCCCACCCTTCGGATGGGCGGATTCGGCCCGTGGCGGCCGGAGTGGTCGATGTTGCGGCTCCCCGGCCTGTCCATGCCGTTCCTGGCAGTGCTCGGCCTCGAACTCGAGGTGATGGGGTGGGGCACGCGCCCCAACGACGTTCTCCCCTACCTCCCGCCCGGCGCACACTTCGAGCAGCTCGAAGGTATCGGCCACTTCATGCACATCGAGCAGCCCCAACTCATCGCCGACATGGTGATCGATTTCGTCGGTGCGCCGGAATGAGCGGCACCGACAGCGAGCCCACGGCCTGGGTCCGGCACGGCCGGAGCGACCTGGCGCTCCAGTGCCTCCGCGAGGGCGAGGGCCGGGCGCTCCTCCTCTTGCACGGGCTCGGTGAGCGCACGCCGACCGTCGCACCCGACTGGGTCGCCCCGTGGCCCGGTCCCGTGTGGGGTCTCGACTTCACCGGGCATGGCCGCTCGACCCTTCCCCGCGGTGGCGGATACACCGCGGAGATGCTCCTCGGCGACGCTGATGCCGCGCTCGAGCACCTCGGCGAGGCCACCGTGGTCGGACGCGGTCTGGGCGGGTACGTCGGCCTCCTGCTCGCCGGCGCCCGTGCCCCACGGGTACACGGCGTGATCATCTGCGACGGTCCGGGCATCGCCGGAGGCGGGATCCAGCCGGGCTCACCGTTCGTCGTGATTCCCCGGTTCGGTCACGGCGAGACCCCCGACCCGTTCGCCATGGTCGAGTTGGCCCGCGATGTCCGGCCTCCGGACTACGCCCTGAACTACGTGCGGTTCGCGTTCGAGTCGGCCCCGGTGCCCGACCCGGTGGTCGTCGCCGCCGTCGTCCGCCCCGAATGGCTCTCCGCCGTGGCCGTCGAGCCCGGAGTGATCGAGTGCGAACGGTCCGAGGCGCTGGCGTCCTTCATCGACTGAGCTGAACGGCTTATTTGTGGGACAACTGACGGAGCCGTGGGTCATGAGGCGTTGAGCCATGGGAGTTGTGGTGCGATGCCGGCACGGTCGAGGTAGATCATCGTGATGAACGCTTCGGGGTCGTGGAACCCGCGGGCGTTGGTGCGGATTCTTCCGATCGACGCGTTGTTGGACTCGGCGATGCCGTTGGTGAGCCGCCACTCGATCGTTGCTTCGATCGCCGGCCGATAGTTCCGGATCGTGCGGGCGAGCTTCACAAAGGCCGGCAGCTTCGATCGGCTGGCGTAGGCGAGCCAGGCGTCGAGCGCCCGCCGGGCCTTGAGCAGCGGCAGGGCGAAGATGTCGCGCAACTCTTCTTTCAGTTGCCAGGCCCGGAAGGTGCGCCGGTTCGCTGTCTCGAGTTCGCGGATCACCCCTTTCTGAGCACCGGTCAGGTTCTCCCAGTTGCGGCGCAGCAAGAACCTCAGCCCCTTGAACTCCTTCGCTGCCCGCTTGGTGCCGGTGCGACGCAGCCGGTTCCACTCGGCCCGCCGGACCTCGTCGAGGGCCTTGGTTGCCCACCCGATCACGTGGAACGTGTCCATACAGACGATCGCGTCAGGTGCCCGGACAGCGACGACGTCGGTGATCCACGTAGCACCGTCCGCGGTCACGAACTGCAGGTCGGCGGCACGATCGCCGAGCAGGTCGAAGAACAGGTTCACGACGTCTTTGGAGCGGCCTTTCGCGGCCCACACGACTCGGCCGGTCATGTGGTCGCACACGACGGTCAAGTAGCGGTGGCCCTTCTTGTACTTCACCTCGTCGATCGCCACAGCGACCAGGCCGTCGAGAAGATCGACCCGGTCGAGGGCCTCGGTCGCCAACCTGACACACATGTTGTTGACCGCACGCCACGACACTCCGTAGCGGTCCGCTGCCGCCTGCTTGTTGCCCACGATTGCGTCGTGCACAACGAGGTCTTCGAACGCCCTGGTGAACACGGTGTCGTGTCGCGCCCACGGAACCTGGGCAACCGTTGGGCCACACGATCTGCAGTCGACCCGTCGGGCGACCGCGACGATGTCGACGGTCGCGTAGCCGGCGTCAAGGTGCCGCCATCGTCGGGCTCCGTCGCCCTGGTCATACCAGACGGCCAACTCCCCGCACCGACCGCATCGGCCCCGCCGGCGAGCCTTCGGTCGCACGTGCACCCGTAGCGACCGCCGAGGCCCCTCGACCACGTCGACACCGATGATCACGACCTCGCGAGTGAACCCGCAGATCGCACGAAGTACCTTGCTGACGCGCACGCCGTCCCTTCCATGCTGCCGTTCCTAGACAGCTCGGAAGCTACGAGGTGGACGGCGTGCGCACGCGAACTCGACCCACGGCTCC
>JBAOIR010000061.1:0-3737 GCA_037045585.1 Microthrixaceae bacterium | reverse complement strand
CGCCCTGCCCGGCGTGGACGTCCCAGCCGGTGTCGCCCGACGAGCCGAACTGCACACCTCCGATGCTGCCGGGGAGCGGTGGGCACCAGCATGGCGCGGCCGGTGGCGACACCGTCACGATGAAGCAGGTCACCGAGGTCGCCGTCGACGCCGGCGGCACCCTCGCATTCCGGCCGGGCGGCAACCACATGCTGGTCGACCTCGCCCGCCCGCTGGTTCGTGGCGGCACCTTCACCGCCACGCTGCGATTCACCTCCGGGCGGACACTGACCGTCACCGTCACGGTGGCCGACAATCCACCCGGCTGACCCTGCGGGCGGACGCCTTCCGCATGGGCAACAGCGCGATGGCCGGCGGCAAGGTGCAACCGCTGCTCGATGCCGGCTTCGCCGTCGCCGGCGTCAACGACCGACTCTCCGGTGAGGCACTCTTCCCGGCGACGACCCAGCCCTCGGCAGCGCCGACGTGTCGAGCGACGTGCAGGCCGTCGTCGACTGGTTCGGTCCCACCGACTTTGCCCTCATGGACACCCAGGCCGGCGAAGCGGGCAACAAGTGCACCAGCCCCGAGGAACACAACCCAACCTCGTCTCCCGAGTCGACCTACGTCGGCGCGGCGATCCAGACCGCACTGACACGAGGAGCCGCCGGCGAGGCGGTCCTGCAGTACCAAAAGAGGCCAGCACGAGGAGCTCGACGCCGGCACGCGGCGACGGCGTCGCCGAGGACATCATCACCAGCGACGCCGCACATCAGTCACCCGATCCGTCGTCCACGACGCCCCCAGCTCACCTGACCGCTCGGTCGTGGCCTCGACCGAACGTTGCTCGTCCCCGTGTCGCGCCACGGTTCGGGGGCTTCAGCTGGCCGTGGTGTTGGCGATCAGAACGTCGCACGGAGCCTGTTTGGCGACGTCCACCGCGATCGAACCCAGGATGCGGCTCGCACTCTGCACTCGGCGATTGCCAACGACGATCATGCGCGCGCCCAGTCGCTGGGCTTCCTCACACAGGGTCGTCGCCGGGTCGCCGAATGCGACGGTCGACGTGATCATGTCGTGCCCCAACGCTCTACGGAGGTCGTGCAGATAGTTCTCCGCCTCCGACAACGAGTCGACGCGCCAGCGGTCGCCGCCGACGGCGAACTCCCGGTTCATGCCGGGCTTCACGCACATCACGATGTGGAGGTTGCAGCCGCATGCCGCGGCAAGCGACGCTGCCGTCTCTGCGGCCGTGCGGGCGGTGGTCGACTGATCGACGCCGACGATGATGTCGTTCATTCTCTGTTCTCCTGATTTGTCCGGTGGGAGCGAGACCGGCGACTGGTCGGGCTCACGACGACATCGATGACCATGCACGTCACGACGGAGTCACGATAGACGCGAGCGACGGTGACAACGTCGTAACCGGCGGGACCCACGCTGGCTGGGTGCCGGCAACGTTCACCTTTCCCGGGACAGCGTGCGGATTCCGTGAGCTGGGCGACGAGGCCCGGGATGTGTTCGTCTCGGCGTGAGGTCAGCGTTCTGTCGGCGGACAGCGACCGGCGCGTTCGCGCCACAGCCACGAGCGGTCGCGCGATGTCCTCCCGGCGATCGGGGGTGCTGTTTCGGGAGCGGTCTGAGGTGGCCTTCTGGGGCAGCTTCAGCCCCAAAGATCCTCGACGGTGACGTCGAGTGCGGCAGCCACCCTGAGCGGAGGTACACCGAAGGCGCGTAGTTGCCCTGCTCCATGGAGATGACGGTCTGGCGGCTCACAGCGGTCGCGTCTGCAAGCCCCTGCTGGCTGATGCCGAGCTCGTGTTTCGTCTGGCTCGAATGCGCTCACCGGAGAAGTCGGAACCAGCTTCGGGTCGGACAGGCCCGCTCGATCTCGCCACCGTCAGGCGTCAGTGCTCGGGGCGTCCTCAGCACTGCGCTGACGCCGGGCTTGCGCGCCCAGTGCAGCGATCCCGAGCACCATGCCGGATGCTGCGCCGATCGCCAAGCCGCCCTCGAAGCCTGACCGACTGCCACGAAACGCTATGGCGCTGACGAGCGCGAGGTACGCAACGGCGTAGGCGATCATGTAGCCCCGATTGCGCTCGCTCAGTGCAATGGCCTTCATTCGAACACCGTGCTGTCGTAGGTAGGACAGCCCGAACAGGATCGCCACGAACGCCGTTGCCAGCATGACCAGTACGGGTCCTGTCGCCGAGCGACCGGCAACGGCGATCACCGCGGCGCCGACCGCTGGCAGCCCGATGAGCTGCAGGTGTACTGCGAGTGCGTACGTCTCGTAGTACCGGAGACGTTCCTGCTCGTCTCCGTAGTCGAGGTCGAGAACCAGACGGGTGATGCGTGCGAGGGTTTCCGGAGCAGTTACCATCTCCTGGAGTATAGTCAAGTATTCTTGACTGTCAAGACTTCTTTTCTATCCGCACACGCATGATCGGCGGACGAGCAGCCTGGTGGCCCGTGGGGCTCGGCCCAGCGTCTCGGCCGAAGGCGTCGAAGAGGCGGTGCTGTCGAACCCGTTCACTCAGAGTGCGTTCGACCCACTCCGTTGCACAGGGAGACACCCGTCGACGCGAAACCGAAGCTCGCTACTGTTCCGTCGATGATCGACATCGATGGCGATGCGTTGGCGGCGAACCGCTTCGTCTTTCGACCCCTCGGCCGGGAGGACTTCCCGATGCTGGGCGACTGGCTCGCCAGGTCACACGTCCGCACCTGGTGGCATCACGACCCGTCGCCTTCGTCGCTCGAAGAGGACTTCGGGCCCGGTGTCGACGGCGAGGACGCGGTCGAGTACTTCATCGTGGTGATCGATGGCGTGGAGTGCGCGTTCATCCAGAGCTGCCAACTCCACGACGAAGACGAGTGGTGGAGCGCCCTGCAGGTTGTCGATGCACCGCGTGACACGTTCACGGTGGACTACTTCATTGCCGAGCCGTCGCTGGTCGGAAAGGGGCTCGGCACTGCCGTGATCAGACAGTTCCTCAAGGACCGATGGCGTCGCTACCCGGATGCGACGTGCTCGATCGTCGACGTCGACCCGGCCAATCCGCCGTCGTGGCGCGCACTTGAGAAGAACGGGTACCGGGCCATCTGGGAAGGCGAACTCGACGTCTCCGATCCACGCGACCAGGGAACGTCCCGGCTCTACCGGCTCGACCGGCCCGCGAACTGACCTCGCGCTCGACACGAATCGAACTGATACGCCGACGACAGCTCGGTGAACCGATGAGACACGCCGTTGGCAAGAACGACTCGCTTCGCCGTCGTCGGGCCCCTCGTCCACGTCGACCCGTTGCGAGACTGCGTCGAAGCCCGCCACGCGGCCTCACTGACCTTTCAGTCGGTGTGGTCGAGGATCGTGGCCGTTGCCAGCCAGCCCTCGCGTGCAGATGGGTACTGTGGTGCCCAGTCGGTGGCGTCGCGGAAGCGCTGGTTGCTGACCCGCAGCGACCGGCGCAGACCGAGTGTCCTGTCGCCGAGGAGGCGAGCGGCGCGCCCGGGCAACCGCAGGCGGGCTGGCCTACCAGCGGCGTGAGCCAATCCGTCGGCGTACTGGCGTTTGGTGAGTGGCATGTCGTCGACGACGTTGTAGATCCCGGCCGGCGCGGCGAGCGCGGCGGCGACGGCCCGGCCGCCGTCGGCGACGTGGATCGACGAGACATAGCTGTCGTCGGGTCCCATCGACACGCACAGGCCGCGGCGTGCCAGCGCGAAGAACTCCTCGGCGTGTGTGGCGGGTC
>JBAOIR010000072.1:0-180164 GCA_037045585.1 Microthrixaceae bacterium | reverse complement strand
TCGAGCACCGTTACGCCGAGCTGATCTACGACGGGTTGTGGTTCAGCCCCCTCAAGCAGGCGCTCGATGCCCTCGATCAGTCGTCCCAGCAGTACGTCACTGGCGAGGTTCGCCTGGCGCTCACCCCTGGTGTCGACGGCGCCGGCGGCCAGTGCTTCGTGGTCGGGCGCCGGGCACCAAGTCGCTCTACGACTACGGCCTCGCGACCTACGACGCCGCCGATCGCTTCCGCCACGCCGACTCGGAGGGCTTCGTGCAGCTCTGGGGCCTGAGCGTGAAGACGTGGTCGTCCATCCAGGGGACCGGCTCGGCCTGACCCGCGCCCGTTCGTTCCGTCCTGCGAACGTGTGCCGTTGGTGTCCCGTCGCGGGACAGAACCGGTCAACAACGAGGGATGTCGACAGGCTCGAGCTCGTTGGCGGCGATCGTCGACTCGAAGTCGGAGCGCGCCCTTGGTGATCAGCTCGTTCGGATCGTCGTAGCGGGAGCTGAAGTGGTTGATGAGCAGGCGTCGTGCTCCGGCGGTGGTCGCGACCCAAGCTGCATCGGCGGGAGTCGAGTGCTTCCATTGCTCCCCGAGGGCGGCGTCGTGGTTGGCGTAAGTGCACTCGTGGACCACCAGGTCGGCGTCGCGGGCCAACGAGACCGACGCAGCGCAGCGAGTGGTGTCGCCGAGCACGGTGACGATTCGACCGGCCCGGTCGGGACCGACGACCTGGCTCGGGCATGCACGGGGCCCGTTCGGCCTGGGCACCGTCTCGCCTCGCTGCAGCCGCCCCAGGTCGGGGCCGTCGGTGACGCCGAACGCCCGAGCCGCCTCGACATCGAGGTGGCCGCGGCGCGTCGGTTCGACGATCCGGTAGCCGAAGGCCGGTACCCGGTGGCGGAGCGCCAGCGTGCTCACGGCAAACCCACCGACATCGGCGACGTGGAGCGGCTCGCCGGCCGCGCCGAGGGTGTCGTCGACCAGCTCGGTGATCGTGATCGGGAAGTCGATCCCGAGGATCGGAAGCTCACACATCACGTCGAGCCAGCGACCGATCCCGTTGACCCCGACCAGCTGCAGGGGAGCGGTGCGGCCCTCCATGCCCATCGTGCCCAACAACCCGGGGAGCCCCAACACGTGGTCGCCGTGGAGATGGGTGATGAGGATGGCCGAGAGCCTCGACAACTTCAGCGGACTGCGCATGACCTGCTGTTGGGTGCCCTCGCCGCAGTCGACGAGGATCCACTCCCTGCCGAAGGTCGACCCCGAGCAGCCGACGTTCCGCTATGGTGTCGGGCTGCAATCCGACGACGTACCAAAGGGGATCAGTCTCACTGGCCCAACCTACCCACCACTAGTTTGAAGAACGATGTCTGACGAGAACGAGCACACCGCACAGCCCTTGTGGCACGGCCGATTCGCCGAAGGGCCCGCCGCCGAGTTGTGGGAGTACACGCTCAGCCTGCCCTTCGACCAACGCCTCGCCCGCTTCGACATCCGCGGGGCTGCCGGGCACACGTTGGCCGGGGCTGGGCGTGGCCGGCATCCTCAGCGTCTTCGGAGGTGTGTGAGCGGTCGAGGGCGGCGCTTCGCTACCACCGGAGGCCGAGACTGGCTCCTCGGGGCGAGTCACCTACGTTTCGAGACCGACGAGGACATCCACACCCGCGATCGAGCGGGCCGGGGCCTCACCGAGCTGGCCGGCGACGCCGGGCGCCCGCCTCCACACGGGCCGGAGCCGCAACGACCAGGTGGCCACGGCGTTCCGCCTGTTCTGCAAGGACGCGGTGGCGACGGTCGCCGAGCGGGTGGTTGCCCTCCAGGACGTGTTGGTCGCTCGGGCCGACGAGGCCGGCGACGCCTACCTGCCCGGCTACACCCATCTGCAGCAGGCCCAGCCGGTGCTGCTGCGCCACCACCTGCTGGCGCACTTCTGGTCGTTCAGCCGCGACCCTCGACCGCCTCGTCGACGCGGATCGTCGGCTCGACGTGTCGCCGCTCGGTGCGGGGGCGCTCGCCGGCTCCAGCCTCCCCATCGACCCGATCGCCAACGCCGAGCGCCTGGGGTTCGCCTTGGTGTTCGCCAACTCGCTCGACGCCGTCAGCGACCGCGATTTCGTGGCCGAGATCCTGTTCGACTTCACGATGATCGCGTTGCACCTGAGCCGCATCGGCGAGGAGATCGTGGTGTGGTCGACCGAGGAGTTCGGCTTCGTCCGCCTGTCCGACGCCTACCACGGGCTCGTCGATGCCGCCGCAGAAGAAGAACCCCGACATCGCCCAGCTGGCGCGGGCAAGGCGGGGCGCGCGATCGGCAACCTCACCGGGTTGTTGGCCACGCTCAAGGCGTTGCCGCTCGCCTACAACCGCTACCTGCAGGAGGACAAGGAGCCGTTGTTCGACAGCTTCTACGAGGTCCGCCGGGGGCTGGGCGCCGTTGCCGGCATGCTCGACACGATCACGTTCAACACCGACCGCATGGCGGCGTCCGCCGACAGTCCGTATGCCGCGGCGACCGACCTGGCCGAGTACCTCGTGCGGGGTGGCATGCCCTTCCGGGATGCCCACGCCGTTGTGGGGGCCATCGTGCGCCGTTCGATGGACGAGGGCGTCGAACTGGCGCCGTTGGTCGAGGCCGAACCGACCCTCGGCCCCGAGGCCGCAGCCCTGATGCGCCCTGGCGTCCCGGTGAGGATGCGGACGACGGCGGGCGGAGCGGGCCCGGTGCCGGTCGAGACCCAGCTCGTCGCAGCGCGGGTCCGTCTCGCCGACGATCGTTCCCGGGCCGGGTCGCTCACGCGTTGAGACGGGTTCCCTCGACGCTGCTCCTCGACCACTCGTCGGTGGTGGCGCCGGCGCTGCTCGGAAAGGTCCTCCGGGTCGACCTGGGCGACGGTGACGTTCGTTCCGGCCGGATCACCGAGGTCGAGGCGTACGGCGGCCTCGACGACCCGGCATCGCACTCGGCGTGGGGCGAGACCCCACGCAACCGGCCGATGTTCGGCGTGGCGGGCACGGTGTACGTGTACTTCTCCTACGGGATGCACTGGTGCGCCAACGTCGTGACCGGTGCGGTCGGCGATCCCCAGGCGGTGCTCCTGCGGGCGGTCGAACCGCTCGAGGGGATGGACGCGATCCGGGCCGCCCGCCCTCGTGCCCGCCGCGACCGTGATCTCGCGAACGGTCCCGCCAAGCTGTGCGAAGCCCTCGGCATCGGGCAGTGGGCGAATGGGGTGGCGCTCGGAGCAGACGTCGGGGGCCGGTCGATTCGGCTGTTGGACGATGGCACTCCGCCCCCGGCCGTTCCCCTTGTGGGCCCCCGGGTCGGCATCTCGGTGGCGCAGGAGATCCCGTGGCGGTTCCGGGTGCCATCATGACGGGCGTGTTCCTGACCGCTGGTGCCCCTGAACTGGATCGGGCGATCGATGTCGCCCAGGCGCTGGAGGCGATCGCTGCGGTGCCGTTCGGCGACGATGCCCTCGAACGCGACCGCATCCTGATGACCCACCTGATCGACGGCCGCGCCGACGCTGCGGTGCGGGCTGCCCGACCGGGGCACCTGACCGGATCGGCCTTCGTCGTCGACTCGTCCGCCGAGCGGGCCCTGCTGCTGTTCCACACGAAGCTCCAGCGCTGGCTGCAGCCGGGGGGCCATGCCGACGGCGACACCAACCTCGCCGCCGTCGCGCTCAAGGAGGCCACCGAGGAGTCCGGTATCGAGGGCCTCCGGGGTGTGGTCCGACCCCATCGATCTCGACATCCACCGGGTCGCTCCTCCGAAGGAGGATCCCCATCTGCATCTCGACCTGCGCTACCTGGTGGTGGCTCCGCCCGGGGCCGAGCCGGCGGGCAACGAGGAGAGCCAGGCGCTCCGGTGGGTCCCGGAGGCCGAGCTCGATACCTACGACGTCGACGCCGGGCTCCTCCGCCTCGCCCGATCGGCCTTCACCCTCGCGAGATCCCTCCACTGACCCGACCGGAGCGCTCAGTTGCTCTGGAGCGCTCCGGTGACAGTTTCTGTCACCTCAGCGCTCCAGTCGGAGGCGCGGCGGTCAGACGTCGCCGGGGGTGCTGCAGGACTCCATCTTGTTGGTCTCGGCGAAGCCGTTGAGCGACTTGGAGATCTGGGTGTTCTCCTTGGTCGACTCGAAGAACTCCTCCTTGGCGCCGTTCTCGTCGAGACGCCGGGCGAAGTCGAGGCGGTCGTCGAGGTGGACACCCCAGTCGTCGAGCCACATGTTGATCCACTTGGCGTCCGAGGTGTCGGGGACCTCGACCCGCAGGTCGTCGAGCATCGTCTGCAAGCGGGCGGTCGACGCCCGGATCACGTCGGCCCGGGCCGCAGGGCTCGGGGACTCGTGGGCCGGCGGGAAGGCGTTGACGTCGTCCAGCGCGGCCTTGCAGATCGGCTCGGCGGCCTTGGGGAACGTGCGATCCTCCAACCACCCGGCCAGGTGCGGATCGCCGACGGCGCCGTACACGATGGCGCCGACCCACAGCAGGGTGGAGGCGAGACCGGCGAGGATCAGGAACCGCACGCCCCAGGTGCGGACCTGCGGCGGCAGCTTCGAGTCCCCGCTGACGACGTCGGCGGGGAGCACGGCCTCACGGTCGCGGTCGGCATCGTCGGTCACAGGAGAACGCTTGGGCATGGGTGCACCATCGATCGGCGGCGGACGCGGCCGGGGCCGCGGTCAGGGCTGGATGTTGACCGACAGCTTGCCATCCGGTGACACCGTCCCGACAGCCGGGGCGATCGACCAGACGATGCCGGGCGTGGGGGCGAGACCGTTCGGGAGTAGGAAGCCGGCGGGGGCAGGAGCAGGTGTCTGGGTGACGACGTAGCCGAGCTTCTCGAGGCCGGCGACGGCGTCGGCGACGGGGAGGCCGGCCACATCGGGGATCGGCCCGGTCGGGGGCGGGTTGCCCGGTGTGGCCTCGATGGTCACGGTCGCTCCCTTGGGGACCGAGGAGCCGGCGGCGGGGGACTGGCCCATCACCTGTCCGTTGTTGACGCCCGGCGGGTTGGCAACGTCGATCCGCTGGACCACGAGTCCCACCTTCTTGAGCTTGGCGACGGCATCGTTGACGTTGCCCGACCCCACCTCGGGCATGGTGACCATCGTCGGGGTCGCCGCCGTCTCGAAGATCGACGTGTTCGGTGCCGGCACGGTCGTCGTGGTGGCGACGGGGTTGGTGCTGAAGTCGAAGTCGACCGCCGGACGATCGGCCAGCGCATCCTTCATGAACATCTGCCACACCGGGGCGGCGGCCGTGGCACCCGCCGAGCCGACCTTCCGCTTGGAGGTCTCGGAGTATCCGGCCCACACGCCGGTCACGAGGTCGGGGGTGTATCCGATGAACCATGCGTCGGTCTCGTCCTGGGTGGTGCCGGTCTTGCCCGCTGCGGGCCGACCGATGCCCTTCCCCGACGCGGTGCCCCGCGTGAGGACCCCTTCCATCATCTGGGTGATGGCGTCGCTGGCCTCGGGCTCGATGACCTTCTCCTGGGTGTGCTGGTGCTGGTAGAGCACCGTGCCGTTGGCGTCGACGACCTTGGTGACGAGGGTCGCGGGGACGTGGAGGCCCCGGTTGGCGAACACGGTGTACGCCTCGGTCATGTCGAGGACCGTGGAGTCGTTGGCCCCGAGCACGAGCGACAGGACCCGCTTGAAGCCGGTCCGCGTCGACGGGTCCCACGGGGTGATGTCGACGCCCATCTTTCCGGCGAACTCGGTGGCCCGGTCGACCCCGACCCGCTTGTCGGCGATGAGGTTGGCGAAGCACACGTTGTCGGAGTGCACGACGCACTCGGTCAGGTTGGCCTTCGCCCCGAGGCCGTGGCCCTTGACGCTCCAGTTGGGTTGGCCGGCGACCTTGATGACGGTCGACGACGGCGCCGGGAACGTGGCGTTGGGCTTGATCCCGCTGGCGAGTGCCGCAGCCAGGACGATCGGCTTGAACGTGGAACCCGCCTGGCGGCCCTTGCCGACCGCCAGGTTGTACTGGGCGTAGGGGTGCACCTTGGTGTCGGTGTCGAAGTAGTCGTACCCACCGACCATGGCCCGGACGTAGCCGGTACGGGCCTCGATCGACACGAGGCCGATGTCGGGGTCCTTGCGGCGGTCGCTCAGCGGCCGGTTCTGGTCGGGGTAGACCTTCTTCACGTCCTCCTCGGCCTTCGCCTGCATGGCGAGGTCGACGGTGGTGTAGATCGAGAGCCCGCCATTGATCAACAGGTTGTTGCGTTCCTCCTCGGTGTCGCCGAACCGGGGGTCGGAGCGGATGAAGCGCTTGACCTCCTCGACGAAGTGGGCGGCGGGGTAGCGCTGCTGCACCTCGGTGGTCGTGCTGTCGCCCAGGGTGATCGGAGCGCTCTCGGCCTCGTCGTGTTCCTCGTCGGTGATGTAGCCGAGCTCGAGCATCTTGCCCAACACCGTGTTGCGGCGGGTCGTGGCGGCATCGAGGTGCTTGTAGGGATCGAAGCGGTTCGGGGACTGGATGATGCCGGCGAGCAGCGCTGCCTCCGCGATCGTCACGCCCTGGACGTCGTGACCGAAGTACCCCTTCGACGCCTGCTGCACCCCATAGGACCGATTGCCGAACCAGATCGTGTTCAGGTACTGCTCGAGGATGAACCCCTTGGTGTGGGTGCGCTCGAGCTGAATGGCGAGGCTCGCCTCCTGGATCTTCCGTTGGATGTCCTGCTCGGGACTGAGGAGTGCGTTCTTCACGTACTGCTGGGTGATGGTCGAGCCGCCCTGGGCGACCTCGCCGGCAGCGGACGTCTTGCCCGCAGCGCGGAGGATGCCCTTGGGGTCGACCCCGTTGTGCTCCCAGAAGCGTTCGTCTTCGATCGCCACGACGGCGTTCTGGAGGATCCGCGGAATCTGGTCGAGTGGGAGGGACTGCCGCCGTTCCTCGCTGGCCAGCTCAGTGATGAGGGTGCCGTCGGCGGCGAAGATCTGGGTGCGGTCGCCCGAGGCCGCTGCGTTGATGGTGGGGAGCTTGCGCCCCTGGAAGCCGCAGGCGCCCACGACGAGACACGTGGCGAGCGACGGGGCGCCCAGCGGTTGGGTCGGGAGGTGACAGACATCGCCGCCCATTCTTGTGCCCGGTCGGCCCGATCTGGTGGCACCACGGGCGAGATGTCGTCCGAGTTGACGTAGTGCGTGGGGGACCCGCGCTACAGTGCTTCCCAGCGACGCACACTCCGCCGGACACGAGGGCCCGTGCTCGGCGCAGAAATTCCTCCGGAAGAAGTTGACACGGCTTCCAGGCACGACTATCGTGCCTCTTCGCCTCGGGGCGCCGCTTCAAGCGGTTCGCAGCCGGGGCAAACGGAACCAACGATTTCGACTCGGAGACGAGCGGAAACGAGTTCCGGTGGAGTCAGTCGGCATTCGCATGCCGGCGACGCGCTCCTTGACAACGGAAGAGAGGACGCACAAAAGCTAGTGCGGGCGTTCGACGTGAATGGAGCTTTCCCTCGGGAAAGCGCACCTCGAACGACCCTCAATACATTTAATGCATAATTCGGAAATATCACGTCAGTGATGATTCGAACTGTGCCAGTTGGGAAGGTTCGCCAGAACCAACCCAGCTCTCTGATTTGTCTCGCCTCTGACTTCGGTCGGGGGCGTTTCTGATCTCGATGGAGAGTTTGATCCTGGCTCAGGACGAACGCTGGCGGCGTGCCTAACACATGCAAGTCGAACGGGATCCATGGAGTGCTTGCACTCCGGAAGATCTAGTGGCGAACGGGTGAGTAACACGTGAGAAACCTGCCCCAGACTCTGGGATAACCTCGGGAAACCGAAGCTAATACCGGATATTCTCCTTTGGTCGCATGGCCAGTTGAGGAAAGTTTTTCGGTCTGGGAGGGTCTCGCGGCCTATCAGCTAGTTGGTGGGGTAACGGCCCACCAAGGCTACGACGGGTAGCTGGTTTGAGAGAACGATCAGCCACACTGGAACTGAGACACGGTCCAGACTCCTACGGGAGGCAGCAGTGGGGAATCTTGCGCAATGGGCGAAAGCCTGACGCAGCAACGCCGCGTGCGGGATGAAGGCCTTCGGGTTGTAAACCGCTTTCAGCAGGGACGAAAATGACGGTACCTGCAGAAGAAGCCCCGGCTAACTACGTGCCAGCAGCCGCGGTAATACGTAGGGGGCAAGCGTTGTCCGGATTTATTGGGCGTAAAGAGCTCGTAGGCGGTTCCGTAAGTCGGGTGTGAAAAATCTGGGCTCAACCCAGTGGAGCACTCGATACTGCGGTGACTAGAGTCCGGTAGAGGAGTGTGGAATTCCTGGTGTAGCGGTGAAATGCGCAGATATCAGGAGGAACACCAACGGCGAAGGCAGCACTCTGGGCCGGTACTGACGCTGAGGAGCGAAAGCGTGGGGAGCAAACAGGATTAGATACCCTGGTAGTCCACGCCGTAAACGTTGGGCACTAGGTGTGGGAAGGAATCAACCCTTTCCGTGCCGTAGCTAACGCATTAAGTGCCCCGCCTGGGGAGTACGGCCGCAAGGCTAAAACTCAAAGGAATTGACGGGGGCCCGCACAAGCGGCGGAGCATGTTGCTTAATTCGAGGCAACGCGAAGAACCTTACCTGGGTTTGACATGTACGGAAAAGCCGTAGAGATATGGTGTCCTTCGGGGCCGTACACAGGTGGTGCATGGCTGTCGTCAGCTCGTGTCGTGAGATGTTGGGTTAAGTCCCGCAACGAGCGCAACCCTTGTCCTATGTTGCCAGCGGGTAATGCCGGGGACTCGTAGGAGACTGCCGGGGTCAACTCGGAGGAAGGTGGGGACGACGTCAAGTCATCATGCCCCTTATGTCCAGGGCTGCAAACATGCTACAATGGCCGGTACAACGGGCTGCGAGACTGCGAGGTCAAGCGAATCCCTTAAAGCCGGTCTCAGTTCGGATTGAAGTCTGCAACTCGACTTCATGAAGCTGGAGTCGCTAGTAATCCCGGATCAGCAACGCCGGGGTGAATACGTTCCCGGGCCTTGTACACACCGCCCGTCACACCACGAAAGTCGGCAACACCCGAAGTCAGTGGCCCAACCCGTAAGGGAGGGAGCTGTCGAAGGTGGGGTCAGCGATTGGGGTGAAGTCGTAACAAGGTAGCCGTACCGGAAGGTGCGGCTGGATCACCTCCTTTCTAAGGAGCTCTGGTGCGATGACCGACGGTCGGACGCTCGCCAGTTCCCAGTTGACGCACTGGTCTGCGTTCTCTGTTCCGTTGTGAGGGAGCGAGCGGCCCTTGTGGGCTTCGCCCTCGTGTGGGCACGGCCTTGTGGTGGCGTGTCTTGCCTTGAGAATTTCATAGCGAGCACGAGCATCTTTGTAGTTCCAAGCTACAAAGGGCCAACGGTGGATGCCTTGGCGTCTACTACCGATGAAGGACGTGGGAGGCTGCGAAAAGCCACGGGGAGCTGCCTACCAGCCTTTGATCCGTGGATGTCCGAATGGGGAAACCCGGCACTCGTCATGGGGTGTCACTCCGGTCTGAATATATAGGGCGGTAGAGGGAACCGGGTGAACTGAAACATCTCAGTAGCCCGAGGAAAGGAAAGTAACAACGACTCCCTGAGTAGCGGCGAGCGAACGGGAAGAGCCTAAACCGTGTTGGTGTTATAGCCTAGTGGCGTTGCCAGTACGGGGTCGTGGGACCTGATGGAGGAGCACTGGTCTCCCACAGAGTTACAAATCTGCTGCGTAGTGGAAGCGTCTGGAAAGTCGGGCCATAGAGGGTAAGAGCCCCGTACACGAAACGTATGCAGCCTCTGGTTTGTGCTCCCGAGTAACGCCGGATCCGGGAAAGCCGGCGTGAATCTGCGAAGACCACCTCGTAAGGCTAAGTATACGTAGACGACCGATAGTGAACGAGTACCGTGAGGGAAAGGTGAAAAGTACCCCGGGAGGGGAGTGAAATAGTACCTGAAACCGTTGGTTTACAAGCAGTCAGAGTGTCGTCAGACTTGTCGTGGCCGCGATGGCGTGCCTTTTGAAGAATGAGCCTACGAGTTACGGTATGTGGCGAGGTTAACCCGTGAGGGGGAGCCGGAGCGAAAGCGAGTCTGAACAGGGCGTTCAGTCGCATGCTGTAGACCCGAAGCCGTGTGATCTATCCATGGGCAGGATGAAGCGGGGGTAAGACCCCGTGGAGGTCCGAACCGACGTCGGTTGAAAACGGCGGGGATGACCTGTGGATAGGGGTGAAAGGCCAATCAAACTCGGCGATAGCTGGTTCTCCGCGAAATGTATTTAGGTACAGCGTCGCATGTTCAGCCGTGGAGGTAGAGCACTGAATGGGCTAGGGGGCCCACAAGCTTACTGAACCCAACCAAACTCCGAATGCCATGGCTCCAGAGTGCGGCAGTGAGACCACGGGGGATGAGCTTCGTTGGTCGAGAGGGAAACAGCCCAGACCGCCGGCTAAGGCCCCAAATTTTACACTAAGTGGTAAACGATGTGGGATTGCATAGACAGCCAGGAGGTTGGCTTAGAAGCAGCCACCCTTGAAAGAGTGCGTAATAGCTCACTGGTCGAGTGGTCCTGCGCGGACAATGTAACGGGGCTCAAGTGTAGAGCCGAAGCCACGGGTTCGCTTTCGAGGCGAGTGGTAGCGGAGCGTCGATCGCGCAGTGAAGCGGAGGGTAACCGTCGTGGAGCGTGGTCGAGTGAGAATGTTGGCATGAGTAGCGAAAGAGGAGTGAGAAGCTCCTCCGCCGAATGTCCAAGGGTTCCTGGGGAAGGCTAATCCTCCCAGGGTGAGTCGGGAGCTAAGGCGAGGCCGAAAGGCGTAGTCGATGCACAACTGGTTGATATTCCGGTACCACCGTGTCCGCGTCCATTCCAATTCTTGGTTGCTAAGGGGATGTCAGGGGGTTTACCTCCGAAACGATCCGACCCACTTCGAGGCGGAAAGCTGTAGGGGGACGCAGGAAGGTAGGTGAACCCAGGCGATGGTTGTCCTGGGGTAAGCGTGTAGGGAGAGGTCCAGGCAAATCCGGTCCTCATATATCCTGAGACGTGATACCGAGCCGTATGGCGAAGTCACTGATCCTATGCTGCCGAGAAAAGCCTAGCAGCGAGTTGGCACGGTGCCCGTACCCCAAACCGACACAGGTGGACAGGTAGAGAATACCAAGGCGATTGGGAGAACTGTGGTTAAGGAACTCGGCAAAATGCATGCGTAACTTCGGGATAAGGATGACCTCGTTAGGGTGAAGGGACTTGCTCCCCGAGCTCGAAGGGGTGGCACAGAATTGGGGGAAGCGACTGTTTACTAAAAACACAGCAGCGTGCGAAGCCGTAAGGCGCTGTATACGCTGTGACGCCTGCCCGGTGCTGGAAGGTCACGGGGAAGGGTTAGCCCTTGAGGCGAAGCTCTGAACCTAAGCCCCAGTAAACGGCGGCCGTAACTATAACGGTCCTAAGGTAGCGAAATTCCTTGTCGGGTAAGTTCCGACCTGCACGAATGGCGTAACGACTTCCCTACTGTCTCAACCACAGACTCAGCGAAATTGAAGTACGAGTAAAGATGCTCGTTAGCTGTAGAAGGACGGAAAGACCCCGTGGACCTTTACTATAGCTTGGTATTGAGTTTTGTTATGCATTGTGTAGGATAGGTGGGAGGCTAGGAAGCATGCACGCCAGTGTGTGTGGAGCCATCCTTGAAATACCACCCTGTGTATGGCGAGACTCTAACCTAGGACCGTTATCCGGTCCGGGAACAGTGCCAGGTGGGTAGTTTGACTGGGGCGGTCGCCTCCTAAAAAGTAACGGAGGCGCCCAAAGGTTCCCTCAGGCTGGTTGGCAATCAGCCGTCGAGTGCAATGGCATAAGGGAGCTTGACTGCGAGACGTACATGTCGAGCAGGTGCGAAAGCAGGGCATAGTGATCCGGCGGTAGCGTGTGGAAGCGCCGTCGCTCAACGGATAAAAGGTACCCCGGGGATAACAGGCTAATCTTCCCCAAGAGTCCATATCGACGGGAAGGTTTGGCACCTCGATGTCGGCTCATCGCATCCTGGGGCTGAAGCAGGTCCCAAGGGTTGGGCTGTTCGCCCATTAAAGCGGTACGCGAGCTGGGTTTAGAACGTCGCGAGACAGTTCGGTCCCTATCCTCTACAGCCGGAAGTGACTTGAGAAAAGCTATCCCTAGTACGAGAGGACCGGGATGGACGCAGCTCTCGTGTGCCAGTTGTTCTGCCAAGAGCATGGCTGGTTAGCGACCTGCGGAAGAGATAACCGCTGAAAGCATCTAAGTGGGAAGCTCCTTTCAAGATGAGGTCACTCACAGGGTTAACCTGGTAAGGCCCGTGGTAGACGACCACGTTGATAGGCCGGAAGTGTAAGCGTGGTAACACGTTCAGCTGACCGGTACTAATCGGCCGAGGGCTTTGGTCTTTCTATATGGAAGTTCGTGCTCGCTATGAAGTCCTCGAGGGCTGTCCCGTATTGGGACACCCCTTTTGAGTTGACAACTGATTTCGGTGGCCATAGCGAGAGGGTCACACCCGTTCCCATCCCGAACACGGAAGTTAAGCCTCTCAGCGCCGATGGTACTTGGGACGAGAGTCCCTGGGAGAGTAGGTCGCCGCCGGATTTCTTATGTAAGCAACGATGGGCCCTTCGGGGCCCTCGTTTGCGTTTTGGCCCGGGTTTTCGGGCGATGCGTCGGTTCGGCTACTCTCGCTCCATGTCCCCGCAGCCTCCGGCCCGAGGGCGCGATTCTTCGACGTCCCGCCGAAGGCTCTCGCGTCCCAGTGGATCGCGTCCGACCAGCCCGGGTGGTCGGCCCAACTCGTCGCGGCCGGCACACGGTAACCCGATGCCGAAGGGTGCTCGCGCCGCTGCCGCCGATGCCGTCGAACGTTCACGTGGTCTGCGGTCCGACGGTACGCCGGCGCGAGAATTACCGAAGAAGGCGATCGCCGCCAAGAAGGCCGGGACGCGGATTCCGCCGCCCCCGGGGGCTCGCCCGCCGGCCAAGGAAGCCCGCGAACCCGAGGTCTGGATCGACGAAGGGCCGGTGCGTGGTGCGTCGACGGAGTCGTCGTCACGTCGTCGTCCCAAGGTGCCGCGTCCGCGAGGTCGACATCTCCGAACTCGTGCCCCTCGTTGGGGCCAAGCGCGCCAAGACGTTGTCGGCACGTATTGCGGATGCGGCCGTGGCCTTCGCGTCGGAGCGCTACCCCGATGCCCGCCGGATCCTCCGACCGATCGTCGACGAGGCGCCCGGATCGGCGACGGCACGTGAGTTGCTCGGTCTGACGCAGTATCGCCTGGGCAACTGGACCGATGCGGCACGCCAGCTCGAGTCGTTCCGAGAGGTCAGTGGGCTGTCGGTCGACCAGCATCCGGTCCTGGCGGACTGCTACCGAGCGCTCAAGAAGTATGCGTTGGTCGACGAGCTCTGGGCCGAACTCCGCGAGTCGTCACCGTCGGCGGAACTCGTCAACGAAGGCCGGATCGTCGTCGCGGGGTCGCTCGCCGATCGTGGCAAGCTCGCCGACGCCGTCCGCGAGCGCGAGAAAAGGGGTGGAAGGCCCCCAAGGCACCGAAGTACCACCACCTCCGGCGTGCCTACGCACTGGCGGATCTCTACGAACGCAGCGGCGAGCTCCCAAGGCCCGGGTGCTCATGGGGTGGGTCGCGGCGCACGATCCCCGAGTTTGCCGACGCGGCCGAGCGGGCAGCTTCCATCAACTGAACTTTGTGAACGGATGAACTAGCGAGCCGGGGCCGGACTGTTTACCCTTGGCAGCACAGACCAACCCAGATCCCAGGAGAACAAGGTGGATATTCAGAGCCTGCTCGGCGACGAGGCCGACGCGCTGCTGTCGCACGAGTCCAAGACGATCAGCAAGGACCAGCTGCACCTCCCCGGGCCCGACTTCGTCGACCGCATCTTCGCCCAGAGCGACCGTTCGCCGCAGGTGCTCCGCAACCTGCAGCAGCTGTTCGGTCACGGGCGCCTCGCCAACACGGGCTATGTGTCCATTCTCCCCGTCGACCAGGGCATCGAGCACACGGCGGCGGCATCGTTCGCCCCCAATCCCGAGTACCTCGACCCCGAGAACATCGTGAAGCTCGCCATCGACGGCGGCTGCAACGCCGTCGCCACGACCTTCGGTGTGCTCGGCGCGGTGTCGCGGAGCTACGCCCACAAGATTCCCTTCATCGTGAAGGTCAACCACAACGAGCTGCTCACCTACCCGAACAGCTTCGATCAGATCATGTTCGGGTCCGTCCAGCAGGCGTTCGACCTGGGCGCTGCCGGCATCGGCGCGACCATCTACTTCGGCTGCCGAGGATCGCGTCGTCAGATGCAGGAGATCTCCGCAGCGTTCGAAGAGGCCCACCAGCTCGGCCTGTTCACCGTGCTCTGGTGCTACCTCCGCAACGACGGCTTCAAGGTCGACGGTGTCGATTACCACGCTGCGGCTGACACCACCGCGCAGGCCAACCACCTCGGGGCCACGCTCGGCGCCGACATCGTGAAGCAGAAGCTTCCCGACCAACAACGGCGGCTTCAACGCCATCAAGTTCGGCAAGACGTCGCCGCTCGTCTACTCCGAGCTCACCACCGACCACCCGATCGATCTCGCCCGTTGGCAGGTCGCGAACGGCTACATGGGCCGCATCGGCCTCATCAACTCCGGCGGCGAGTCCAACGGCGCGTCCGACCTCGCCGACGCTGTGAAGACGGCCATCATCAACAAGCGTGCCGGTGGCACGGGCCTCATCTCGGGGCGCAAGGCCTTCCAGAAGCCCCGTGCCCAGGGCGTGGAGCTCCTCAACGCGATCCAGGACGTCTACCTGGATCCGTCGATCACCGTCGCCTAAGTGGGGTCGGCCGAGGTCTGGGCGCTGGACCTCGACGGAGTCATGTGGCTCGGCGAGACGCCGATTCCCGGCGCCGCCGAGGCCACCGCTCGCCTGAGCGCAGCCGGCCACACCGTGGTCTTCTGCACCAACAACTCGTCGCAGCGGGTCAGCTTCTACCAAGAGAAGCTGGCCCGTTTCGGCGTTGCCACCGACGTCGCCACGAACGTCATCAGCTCGGCGCAGGCGGCCGGGTCGCTGCTGTCGCCGGGCGAGCGGGTATTGCTGTGCGCCGGTGACGGGGCCCGGGAAGCGGCAGAGCTCGCCGGCGCGGAGATCGTGGCGCACGAGCGGTTCGCCGACGCCGCCACGGTGCTGGTCGGGTTCCACTCGACGTTCGACTACGCGGCGATGTCGGCCGCGGTCCGCGCCGTGTTGGGCGGGGCCCGGCTCGTTGCGACCAACGACGATCCGATCTACCCGGCCGCCGACGGTCCCACGCCGGGGTGTGGGTCGATCCTGGCGTCGATCGAGCGCGGTGCCGCCACCCGCGCAGTCATCGCCGGCAAACCCCATCCCCCGATGGCGGCACTGATCCGCGAGCGCTTCGGCACCTCCGGGGTCTTCGTCGGTGACTCACTGAACACCGACGGAGCGATGGCGACCACGCTCGGGTGGCCGTTCGGGCTGGTCCTGACGGGCAACATCGGCGCGGCGGACGTCCCGCCCGACCAACCGGCCGAGTGGGTCGCGGCCGACCTGGCGTCGCTCGTCGACGCCCGTCTCGCAGCGGACGCGTGAGGTGAGCGCTCGGCGCCGGCTCGATGCCGAACTGGTGCGCCGGGGTTTGGCCGCGAGCCGGACCGAGGCGCAGCGGCTCATCGGCGAGGGCCTCGTCACCGTCGGCGGGGCGCCCGCCGACAAACCGGCGCGGCTCGTCGACCCCGGCGATGCGCTGAAGGTGCGAGGGCCGGCGCGTCGGTACGTGAGCCGAGGTGGCGAGAAACTCGAGGCAGCGCTCGACCACTTCGGGCTCGACCCCGCAGGTTGCCGCGTGCTCGATGCCGGCTCGTCGACGGGCGGCTTCACCGACTGTGTCCTGCAACGCGGTGCGACCGAGGTGGTGGCCGTCGATGTCGGCCGCGGCCAACTGCACGAGAAGCTGCGAGCCGATCCCCGAGTGTTGAGTCGCGAGCGGACGCACCTGCGTGACGTGCGGGCCGAGCACATCGGCGGTCCCGTCGACCTCGTCGTCGGCGACCTGTCGTTCATCTCGCTCACGAAGGTGACCGAACCGCTCCTGGGCGCGGTGCGCCCCGCCGGCGATCTCGTCCTGCTGGTCAAACCCCAGTTCGAGGCGGGGCGCGAAGAGGTCGCCCGGGGCAGGGGAGTGATCACCGACCCCGAGATCTGGCGCCGGACGATCGCCGAGGTGTGTGCCGCGTTCGAGGACAGCGGAGCGACCATGATGGGCCAGATGGTGTCGCCGATCCACGGAGCCGAGGGCAACACGGAGTTCCTCGTGTGGTTCCGCGCCGCGGACGCGCCCGGGGGCGGTTCGTGAGTTCGTTCGCGTTCCTGTTGCACAGCGAGCGTGAGCTCGCAGCCGAACTCGGCGCCGAACTCGCCGCGTGGCTCGAGGAGCGGGGCACGAGATCCGGTTCACCGACGTCGACGCCAAGCGGCTCGACCGCGCCGATGCCGGGTTCGCCGACGACGAGATCGCCGTGGGGCTCGACCTCATGATCGGAATCGGCGGCGACGGGACCATGCTCGACGCGGTCCGGCTCGCGTGCCGCTCCGAGGCGCCCGTGCTGGGCATCAACGTCGGCCAGCTCGGGTACCTCACGTCGATCGAGCCGAAGTTCGAGCCGGCAGCGGGGCGTACCGCTCTCAAGCGGTTCCTGGCTGGTGGGTACATCATCGAGGAGCGCATGCGGATCGGCGCTCATATCGAGCGCTCCGACGGCACCGTCGAGGCGACCGACGCCGGTCTCAACGAGATCCTGCTCGAACGCGCCGAACTGGGGCACACCATCCGGATCGACGTGTCGCTCGACGGTGAACCGTTCACGCCCTACGTCGCCGACGGCGTCATGATCGCCACACCGACGGGCTCGACCGCGTACGCGTTCTCCGCCCGGGGGCCGATCGTCGATCCCCGGCACCGCGCCCAGGTGCTCGTGCCGGTGTCACCTCACATGCTGTTCGACCGCGCGCTGGTGTTGGCCCCCGACGCGGTCGTGCGCATGACAGTGGCCGGCGGCCGCCCGGCGCACCTCTCGGTCGACGGACACTCCGGCGGCACCCTCGAGGTCGGCGATGCGGTGGTGTGCACCGCCGACCCGGTCCCCGCCCGTCTGGTGCGGTTCGGGCCGCCATCGTTCCAGCGGGTGCTCAAGACCAAGTTCGGTCTGCCCGACCGCTGAGATCGTCGGTCGGCGGCGCCGGTCGACTGGCAGCTCGGTGTCGGTGGCGTCGCCTATCGTTGCGCCCAATGCTGCTCGAGCTCGCCGTCCGTGACCTCGGTGTGATCGCCGATCTCCGCCTCGACTTCGGGGCCGGAATGTGCGCGCTCACGGGCGAGACCGGCGCCGGCAAGACCATGATCATCGAGGCGCTCGCACTGCTGCTGGGCGGCAAGACCGATCCCACCAGGGTCCGCCCCGGAGCAGACGCGAGCGTGGTCGAGGGTCGGTTCGCGGTTCCCGGCGAGGCCGGTGCCGACGACGACGAGATCGTCCTCCGCCGCGTCGTCCCCGCCGAGGGGCGCTCGCGTTGCTATGTGAACGGCGAGATGGCCACCGCCGCCGGGCTCGCCGAGATCGGCGGTCGGCTCGTCGAGATCTGCGGTCAGCACTCCCACCAGCGTCTCCAGTCGACCCGGGCACAGCGCGACGCCCTCGACCGGTTCGGGTCGATCAACCTCGCTGCCCTCGTCGTCGCGCAGTCCCGGCGCCGCGAACTCGAAGCGCAACTGGCAGCGCTCGGAGGCGACGAACGGGCCCGGGCCCGCGAAATCGACCTCCTCCGGTTCCAGGTCGACGAGCTCGATGCGGCGGCGATCGACGATCCGTCCGAGGACGAACGCCTCGTCGCCGAGGAGGACCTCCTGGCCGACGCCCTCGCCCACCTCGAGGCCGGCGCCAGCGCCCTCGCCGGGCTCCACGACGACGGTGCCGCCACCGACCTCGTGGCCGCCGCGCTCGCCGCCGTCGAGCACCGGGCGCCGTTCGCGGCGACGGCGACACGGTTGCACGGGCTCCTCGCCGAGTTGACCGACGTCGTCGACGAGCTGCGAACCGTGACCGAGCAGATCGAACCCGACCCCGAACGGCTCGACGCGATCCGCTCCCGACGACAACTCCTCGTCGAGCTGCGCCGCAAGTACGGCGAGACGATCGAGGATGTCATGGAGTTCCACCGTCGTGCTGCCGAGCAGCTCGACGACCTGTTGTCCCACGAGGCCCGGGCCGCCACCCTCGAGGCCGCCATCGCCGAGGCCCGGGCCACCGAAGCCGCCGCTGCCGCCAAGGTCGCCGCCGCCCGGCGCAAGGCCGCCCCCAAGCTGGCCGCCGCCGTGGCCGACCACCTCGAGGAGGTGGCGCTCGGGTCGGCGCGCGTCGAGGTCGTGGTCGGCGGGCCCGATCCCGGCGACGAGGTCGAGTTCCGCATGAGCGCCAACGCCGGCATGGCCCCACAACCGATCGCGAAGGCGGCGTCGGGGGGAGAGTTGTCGCGCACGATGCTGGCGCTCCACCAGGTGCTCAGCGTCGGCGCCCCGACGATGGTGTTCGACGAGGTCGACGCCGGTGTGGGCGGCACGGCCGCCACCGCGGTCGGCCGTGCGCTCGCCCGGCTCGCGTCGGGCACCCAGGTGCTGGTCGTCACCCACCTCCCCCAGGTCGCGGCCTACGCCGACGTCCAACTGTCGGTGGCCAAGTCCGGCGACGGCCTCGCCGTGTCCACGATCCGTCAGCTCGACAGCGACGATCGCGTCATCGAACTCAGCCGCATGCTGTCGGGCTCACCCGACAGCGAGACCGCCCGGCGTCACGCCGAGGAGCTGCTCGACCTCGCCGCCCGTGACCGGGTCGGCTGATGTCGGTCGCCTCCATCGTCGTCACCGGCGCCGACGCGCACCGACACCCGCACCAAAGACCTCGTGAAGCGCCTCCGGGTCGGTGAGGTCGCAGTGATCGACCACAAGGACCTCGACCGGGTCGCTGCGGAGACGCTTGCCGAGTCGGGCATCGTCGCGGTCATCAACACGTCGGAATCGAGCTCGGGGCGCTACCCCAACGAGGGGCCGGTGATCGTGCTCGAAGCCGGCATCGCCCTCCTCGACGGCGTGGGCACCCACATCATGGACCGGTTCGAGGACGGCACCGTGGTGACGATCCACGGTGACGAAGTGCTCATCGGCGACGAGGTGGTCGCCACCGGCGTTCGGCAGTCGCTCGAGTCGATCGCCGAGATCCACGACCGGTCGCGAGCGACGCTCGGCGCGGAGTTCATCCGCTTCGTCGAGAACACCGTCGAGTACTTCGACCACAATCGCGACCTCGTCAGCGACGACCTCGAAGTGCCCGACGTCGGCATCTCCTTCGAGGGGCGTCACGTCCTCATGGTGGTGCGCGGCCACGACTACCGCGAAGACCTACTGCTGCTGCGCAACACCGGATACGTCAACGAACAGCGCCCGATCCTGATCGGTGTCGACGGCGGGGCCGACACGCTCGTCGAGATGGGGATGCCGCCCGACATCATCGTCGGCGACTTCGACTCGGTGTCGGAATCGGCGCTGCGCGGGGGAGCGAAGCTCGTGGTGCATGCCTTTCCCAACGGTCGCGCCCCCGGTGCGGAACGGCTCGACGAGCTCGGTCTCGACTACTTCACGTTCAAGGCGTCCGGCACGAGCGAGGACATCGCGATGCTCATGGCGTTCAACCAGGGAGCGTCACTGATCGTCGCCGTCGGTACCCACTCGTCGATGGTCGACTTCTTGGACAAGGGCCGGTCGGGTATGGCGTCGACCATCCTCACCCGCATGAAGGTGGGTCCGATCCTCGTCGACGCCAAGGGCGTGAACCGGCTGTACCACTCCGCCGTGCGCAAACGCGACCTGATGCTGCTCGTGGCCGGGGCGCTGGCCGCCATCATCATCATCGTGATCGTCTCCGACCCCATCCGCCTCGTCATTCACTCGATCTGGGCCGACCTCACCGGCTGATGGAAGAACGAACTACCGACTCATGATCAACCTCCGCTTCCACATCGTCAGCATCGTCGCCATCTTCCTGGCGCTCGCCATCGGCATGTTCGCCGGTTCGACCCTGCTCGACCGCGCCACCGTCGAGGTGCTCAAGGGCCGCCAGAAGAGCCTCGACACCCGCAACGCCGACCTGCGCTCCGAGAACGACCGCCTCCGAACGGCGCTCGAATCGCAGGTGCCCGCCGACGAGGCGTTCGGCACGCAGGTGCTTCCCGAACTGCTCCCCGACACGATCGGCGAACGTCCGGTGCTCCTGATCGCCGTGCGGGGGATCGACGAGGACGTGGTGCGGGCGCTGCAGACGTCGATCCGCGACGCCGGTGGCGCACCGCTCGGCATCGTGTGGCTCGACGCGCGCGTCGACCTCGACCAGCCCGAGACCGCCGACCAGGCCGCGACCGCGCTCGGGATCGACGCTGCGAAGGACAAGGTCAAGGCGGCGGTCGTCGGCGAGCTCGCCCAGGGCCTCATCGCGGCGGCGAGCCCCGTCGAGGACGACTCTGCCGACTCTGCCGACCCCGATCTCACGACAACCACGATCGAGCCGTCCACGCCGGACCCGGCGCTCGACGTCCTCAGCCGCTTGGTCGACGCCGACCTCCTCGACTGGGAGTCTCCCAACGAGGGCGAACCGGGCTCCCGCACCTTGCCGACCGGCGGCCTCGACGTCGTGCTCCTCTCGGGCGAGGGCGCAGAACTCCGTCCGAATCAGATCGTCGTGCCCCTCGTCCGGGCCCTCGCGGCACGGCTGACCGGTGTGATCGTCGGAGAGGTACGCAATCCGCGTACGGCGCTCGAGGTCATCGACCAGGACGGGGTGCCCGCACGGGGCACGTTCGTCGACCCGCTGCGTGACGACGACGACCTCTCCGGTCGACTGATCACCGTCGACGACGTCGACGAACCGTTCGGGCGCCTCGCCGTTGTGCTCGCGCTCGGCGAGCTGCCCGGCCTCTCGACCGGTTCGTACGGGATCGCCGAATCGGCCTCCCAGCCGTTCCCCACCCCGTCAGGCTGATCCGTCGATGACCGACCTGAACCGCTCGGCGCGGTCGATGGCCATCCTCACGGTCGTGTCCCGCCTCACTGGGTTCGCCCGTGTTGTCGTGTTCACCGCGGTGTTCTCGAAGACGTACCTCGCCAACACCTACATCTCGGCGAACACCGTCCCGAACATCCTCTTCGAACTGTTCGCCGCCGGCGCGTTGCAGGCGGTACTCGTGCCAACGATGGTGCGGCTGCTCCCCGCCGACGGCGGCTCGGGCGAGGACGCCGAGCGGGTGGCGGGTACCGTGCTCGGCCTGCTGTGCGGGTTCCTGGCGTTCATCGGTGTTGCCGCCGTCGCATTCGGTTCGCAGGTCATGGGGTTGCTCGTCAGCGACGTACGTTCGGCGTCGGTCCGACAGGCCGAGGTCGAGCTGGGTGCGCTGTTCCTCTGGTTCTTCATGCCACAGCTCGTGTTCTACGGCGCGAACGTCGTCGCGACCGCCGTGCTGAACGCCCGCAACCGGTTCGCGCTGCCGGTGTTCGCCCCCACGCTGAACAACGTGGTCGTCATCGGTTGCTACCTGTGGTTCGGAGCGATCCATGAGGGCCCCCTGACGCTCGATCTGACTGCGGCCGAGCTCTGGATCCTGGCCGGCGGCACCACCCTCGGTGTGGTGATCTTCTGCGCGCTGCCCGTCGCTGCCGTGTGGCGGAGCGGATTCCGGCTGCGGCCCCATTTCGACCATCGACATCCCGCAGTTCGCTCCCTGTTGCGTGAGGGGGCGTGGGCCGGTGTGTTCCTGGCGCTCACACAGGTCGTGCAGGTCGTGATCCTCAAGGTCGCAAACCGTTCGGCGGGCGGTCCGACCGTGTACCAGTTCGCGTTCATCCTGTTCACGCTGCCCCACGCGCTGTTCTCGGTCCCCGTGATGACGACGCGGTTCCCCGAGATGACCCGCGCCGCCCATGCCCTCGACTGGCCGGCCTACCGGCGGAGCGTCGGTCTCGCGACCCGATCGATCGCGTACATGGCGTTGGCGGCGACCGCCGTGTCGCTCGCCGTGGCCAATCCCGGCGCTCGGCTCCTGTCGTTCGGCAAGGCGGCGCGCCTCGCCCCCGAGATCGCGAGCGCCACGATTGCGTTCGCCCCGGGAATCGTCGGTTTCGGGTTGCTGCTGTTCTTCACCCGCGCCCTCTACGCGACCGCCGACACCAAGACGCCGGCGGTCGTGAACCTCGGGCTCGTCGCGGTCACGTCGGTCGTGATGCTCACCGCCGTTCCTCGGCTCGCGGACCGTGACCTGGTCACCGGCCTCGCCGGGGCCTACGCCGTGGGTAACCTCGGCGGTGCGCTGGCGCTGGGCCTGCTCGTCGCACGCCGCATCGCCGCCACCGGTGGAGGGCGCCTCGGTGTGGTGGCTCCGGCGCTCCGTGGCGTCGCTGCGGCCGTCGCCGCCGGCGGCATCGGCTACGTGTGCAGCCGATCGATCGGTTGGTCGTCGAAGCCGACCGCCGTCGCATCGTTGGTGGCGTCATCCGCGGTCGCCGTGGTCGCGTTCATCGGTGTCAACTGGGCCGTCGGTGGTCCCACGCCGAAGGTGGCGATCGCGACCCTGGGCGCCGGCAGGGACGCTGGAGCAGACGCGTGATCGGTTCCGACACCAGCGCTCCCTCCGTCCTCGAGCTGCTCGGGCCGTCGACCGGCGGGATCCGCCGCCACGTCGCCGCGCTCGGCTCGATCCTCGCCGATCAGGGCTGGGCGGTGACCTACGCCGGACCGGCCGGGGTGCTCGACAACCTGGGCGAAACCGCCGAGGTCGTCGGGGTCCCGTCGTCGTTCTCGCCGGCGCCGATCGCCCGGGCGGTGCGGCAACTCCGATCGCTGCGCGGCGTCGACGTGATCCACGCCCACGGTCTCAAGGCCGGCTGGGTCGCGGTGTTGAGCCGGCGCCGCGGCACGAACGGCCGCCGGATTCCGATCGTCCTCACGATCCACAACGTGGTGCTCGACGAGGTCTCGGGTCGATCTGCCGGGCTCCTGCGCCGCCTGGAGCGGCTGCTCATCGGGCGCGTCGACCGGGTGATCGCCGCCTCGCCGGGGATCGCCGAGCAGTTCGCCGGTGTCGTCGGGGCCGGCCGCCTGTCGTTCATCCTGCCGGTATCGCCCGTCCCGCACCCTCGGCGCGACCGCAGCGAGGTGCGGCGAGAGCTCGGGGCATCCGACGACAACGTGCTCGTCGTCGTCGTGGCCCGGCTGCACCCCCAGAAGGACCTCGACCTGTTCGTGCGGGCGTGGCGCACCGTCGTTTCGGAGCATCCCTCGGCTCGGGCGGCGATCGTGGGCGAGGGGCCGTCGCGCCCCGACCTCCAGGCGTCGATCGACGAGGCCGGCGTCGCGGCGTCGTTGCGTCTCGCAGGGGCCTCGCCGGACGCGATCGAGCAACTGGCGGCGGCCGACGTCGTCGCCCTCACCTCCCGCTGGGAGGCGGTCCCGCTGGTCGTCGTCGAAGCGGTGCAGCTCGGCCGACCGGTGGTCTCGACCCGGGTCGGCGTTGCCGAGGAACTCCTCGGCGACGGTGGGACCGTCGTCGACGTGGGCGACGTCGACGCCTTCGCCGCCGCCCTCTCCCGCTACGTGGGCTCGCCCGACCTGAGGCAGACCGCGGGAGCGGTCAGCCGGGAGCGGGGGACCGTCATCTACGGTGCAGATGCACTGGTGCGTCAGGTCGCCAGGATCTACGAGGAGGTGCTCGGCCGATGAGACGCGACCCGACAGGCGCTGGCGGGCGGACTGCTGGCCCTCTGGGCGGTCGTATCCCTCGCCCCGGCGGCGTCGGCATCGGCTCGCCGCGATGAGGCCGGGCAGCGCGCCGACTCCTCCACCGGCCGCGTGCTCATCATCGCCGCGCCCCGCCTGACCTGGGCGCAGGTCGACGAGATCCGCCCGCCCCACCTGACACAGCTGTTCGAGCGGTCGGCCGTGGCGTTGTGCAGCACGCGGACGGCAGGGAGCCTCACCCGACCCGGCGATGCGTACCTCACGATCGGCGCCGGCAACCGGATGGGCACCGTCATCGACGTGGACGGCAGTGTCGTCGACCGCACCGAGCCGATCCTGGAGGGCGACCCGACCGCGGTCTACCAGCGGACGACCGGCAAGACTCCCACCCGGCCGATCCTGGCGATGGGCAAGCCGGCGATCGACCACTACAACGAGGACGAGCAGTACTTCGGTGCCGAGGCGGGCGCGCTCGCCGGCGCGCTGGGCAGGAAGGGCCGGTCGATGGCGGTGATCGCCAACGCCGACCGGCAGTTCGGGGTGCCGCGGTTCCGGCAGGCCGGCCTCGCCGCCATGGACACCACCGGTCAGGTCGACGGCGGCATGGTCTCTGCCGAACTCCTCCGCGTCGACGACCGGGCCGCCTACGGGCTCGCGGTCGATCCCGAGGTCTTCATGTCGGTGTTCGACACTGCGTGGGCGAACGACGACGTCGTGTTCGCCGAGCTGAGCGACCTCGAGCGGGCCGAGGCCGCCCGGGAGATGGCGACGCCGGACCAGGGCGACCGGCAGTACGCGGGCGCTGCGGGCCGGCGACGACCTCGTCGGCCAGATGCTCGAGCGCGTCGACTTCGAACGCGACACCGTGATCGTGGTCGGGCCGACCCCGCCCGCAGCCGAGAACCAGCTCACAGTGTTCGCCATGGCGGGTCCCGGCATCGCCACCGGCTGGGCCACCTCGGGCTCGACCCGTCGCGACGGATTCGTCACCCTCACCGACATCGCCCCGTCCGTTCTCGACCGGTACGACATCGCCGTGCCGTCGTCGATGAACGACACGCCCATGTCGTCGGACGCCGACGATGCGACGGTCGCGGAGCGCACCGCCACGATGATCGACCGCGCCGACCGGGCCGTGGTGCGCGACCAGGCGTTCGGGCCCACCACCGTGGTGTTCATCGTCGTGCTCGTCATCGACCTCGTGCTCGCCGTGCTCTGCCTGGCGCGTCTGCCGCGACTGTCGGGACTGGTGCGGGGTCTCGCCCTCGTGGTGCTGGCGGCGCCGCCCGTGACGTTCCTGCTCGGCCTCGTGTCGATCGCTTCACCGGCGGTGCTCGGCGCGGCCGTCGCCCTCGGAGCGATCCTCTGCGCCGGCCTCGCGTCCCTCACCCGGCGGTTCGACCGCGGGCTACCCCCGGTGCTGCTGTTCGGCCTCTTGTGGCTCGTCTTGGCGGTCGACATCGCGACCGGTGGGCACCTGCAGATCAACACGATCTTCGGTTACTCGCCGATCGTCGCCGGACGCTTCGCCGGATTCGGCAATCAGGCCTTCTCGATGATCGCCCTCTCGTCGCTCCTGTTGGCGGCCGTGGTCGTCGAGCGGCGGACGTCGGGTCGCACGACCATGGGAGCGGCGACCACGATCGGGGTCATCGCCTGGTTCCTCGTCACGGTCGTTCTCGACGGCCACCCCGCGATGGGGTCCGACGTGGGCGGGGTCCTGGCGTTCGTCCCTGCCGCGACGGTGTCGCTCCTGATGTTCCGCGGCACGAAGGTGCGAGTGCGGTTGATGGCGCTGATCGCCGGCGGCACGGTCGCGATCCTGGCGGCGTTCGCTGCCCTCGATCTCAACCGCCCCTCCGCGGACCGGACCCACCTCGGCCGGTTCGTCGCCAAGCTGTTCGACGGTGACGCCGGGGAGATCATCGAGCGCAAGATCGCTGCGAACCTCCGGGTGCTGACGAGCGTGTGGGCGTGGGTGATCCCCGTCGCGCTGGTGTACTTCATGTACCTGACCTGGCGCCCCAACCACACCCTCGAGCGACTCAACCGCCACCACAGCCAGTTCCGGGCGTTCGGCGTCGGAGCGCTCACCCTCGGAGTGCTGGCGATGGGACTCAACGACTCCGGCGTGTCGCTGCCGGCGATGATGCTCGCACTCGTCGCCGCCTACGTCAGCTATCTCGTGATCGACATCGAGGGCACGGAGCGCGTCGTGACGGACCTGATCGAGATCGTCGGCGCGTACCTGCTCGGATTCGTCGTCACGGCGGTGTTGTGGTCACGGAGCCGCCGCATCTTCGAGGGGTACGTGTTCCAGCGGCACAACTACCGCGACCACTCGTTGCCGACCGCCGTGGGCATCCTGCTGCCGCTCGCCGCCGCGTTCGTCGTCGGCGTGCACGCGGTGATCTTCGACGTGGGCCGGTCGATCATGGGGCCCGGCTCGGTCGGGTGGGCGGTCCTCGGCGACGTGGGCCCCACCACCGTCGAACTCGCCGTCGCGTTCGTGTTCCTCGGCATGTTGGACGACATCGGCGGCCTCGGCGAGAGCGGGGGATTCAGCGGTCACCTCAAGGCACTCATCGAGGGCCGTGTCACGACCGGGTTCATCAAGATGGTCGGTGGTCCGTTCCTGGCCCTCGCCATCCTGTCGGGCGGTCCGCAGGACGGCCGGGTGGGCTACCTCCGCGACGCCGCCCTCGTCTGCCTGGCGGCAAACCTCGCGAACCTGTTCGACCGGGCGCCCGGCCGGGTCAACAAGGTCGGCCAGCTGGCGCTGGTCGTGCTCGCTCTCTCGACGCTCGACCACCGCCTCGTCCCGGTCGCGCTGGTGATCGGTGCTGCCGGCGCGTGCTCCTCGGGCCCGACCTGCGGGAGGTGTTCATGCTGGGCGATGCCGGCTCCAACGTGATCGGTGCGGTGCTCGGCTTCGGCGCCGTGGTCGCCACGACGCCGACCCAGCGGTGGATCGTGCTCGTGGTCCTGTTGGCCCTCAACGTGAGCTCGGAGTTCGTGTCCTTCAGCCGGATCATCGATGCCGTCGGCCCGTTGCGCGCGCTCGACCGCCTCGGGTCGCCCCACCGCGGGGGTCCCGGGGCACCCCGCGCGTCGCGTTAGGGTGATTGGGACCGGGAGCGAGCGCCGAAGCGTCTCGCTCATCAGGACGGTCGTTCCGTCGGCGCAGCCGACAACCCTCGGCAAGCGGAGCGTTCGGAGTCCGCGAGTGTCCTCAAGGAGATACCGGTGACCAAGCACATCTTCGTGACCGGAGGCGTTGCGAGTTCCCTCGGCAAGGGGTTGACGGCCTCGTCGCTCGGGCGACTGTTGAAGGCCCGGGGCCTCCGGGTGACGATGCAGAAGCTCGATCCGTACATCAACGTCGACCCGGGAACGATGAATCCCTTCGAGCACGGCGAGGTCTACGTGACCGAGGACGGCGGCGAGACCGACCTCGACCTCGGCCACTACGAGCGCTTCATCGACGAGAACCTCACCAAGGGGTCGAACGCCACGACCGGCTCGATCTACACGGCGGTGCTCGCGGCTGAGCGCCGCGGGGACTATCTCGGCAAGACCGTCCAGGTCATCCCCCACGTGACCGACGAGATCAAGCGTCGGGTGTCCGCGCTCGCCCACGACGACGTCGATGTCGTGATCACCGAGGTCGGTGGCACCGTGGGCGACATCGAGATCCTCCCGTTCCTCGAGGCGATCCGACAGTTCCGTCTCGACGTCGGCCGCGAGAACGTCTGCTACATCCACCTCACGCTCGTGCCGTTCATCGGCCCGGCCCACGAGCAGAAGACCAAGCCGACGCAACACTCGGTGACCGAGCTGCGCAGCCGCGGTATCCAGCCCCACATCATCGTGTGCCGCTCCGAGAGCCCGATCGACCCGGCCCTCAAGAAGAAGATCTCGTCGCTCTGCGACGTTCCCGTCGAGGCCGTGGTCAACGCGTCCGATGCCGAGAGCCTCTACGACATCCCGCTCGTGCTCCACGACGAGGGGCTCGACCGTGAGGTGTGTCGCCTGCTCGGTCTCACCGACACCCCACCCGATCTGACGAACTGGCGCGACCTCGTCCACCGGGTGAAGGCGGCGACGTTTCCGGTTCGGGTCGGCATCATCGGCAAGTACGTGGCGTTGCCCGATGCCTACCTGTCGGTCGTCGAATCGCTCAACCACGCCGGGGCGTACCACGGGGCCGACGTCAAGATCGAGTGGATGTCCGCCGAGGATGTCCCCGGCCTGCTCGAGTCCGGTGCGATCCGTGACCTCGACGGCATCGTGATCCCCGGCGGGTTCGGTGAGCGCGGCGTCGAAGGCAAGATCGAAGCGGCGCAGTACTCCCGCGAACACCAGATCCCGACCCTCGGTCTGTGTCTGGGCCTCCAGGTGATGACCGTCGAGTACGCCCGCCACGCATTGGGATTGGACGGCGCCAACTCCGCCGAGGTCGACCCCGACACACCGCACCCGGTGATCGCGATCATGGCCGACCAGGTCGACGTGGAGGACAAGGGCGGCACCATGCGCCTCGGCGCCTACACCGCGCACCTGCAGGAAGGCTCGCAGGTCGCCCGGATCTACGGCAGCACGGTCGTGTCCGAGCGCCACCGTCACCGCTACGAGTTCAACCCCGACTACCGGGCCAAGTTCGAGGGCACCGACTTCGTGTGCAGCGGCGAATCGCCCGACGGCCGCCTCGTCGAGTTCATCGAGCTGCGCAACCACCCGTTCTGGATCGGCACCCAGGCCCACCCGGAACTGAAGAGCCGCCCGACCAATCCGGCGCCGCTGTTCCGGGAGTTCGTGGCTGCGGCCCGCGCCCGGGCCGAGGGCCGCAATCCCCACATCATCGAGCTGGACGAGGCGAACGCCGTTGTCTGAGGAAGCACGGTCTGAGGTAGCACGGTCGGAGGAAGCAGGGTCCGACTCCGATCTCCTCGGCGACGTCCACGATCACCCCTTTCGCAAGGTCGGCGACGACCTGATCCATCAGGGGTTCGTCATCAGCGTCACCAACGCGAAGTTCGAGGGGCCCGACGGGGTGATCATGGATCGCGACGTCGTCCACCATCCCGGGGCGGTGACCGTGGTGCCGGTGCTGGCCGACGGGACCGTGGTGATGGTCCGGCAGTTCCGTTCGTCGATCGAGGAGATGCTCCTCGAGCTCCCGGCCGGCAAGCGCGAACGTGGCCGACGAGCCGCCCGCCGTGACCGCGGCACGCGAGTTGCGTGAAGAAGTGGGCCTCGAGGCCACCGAACTCATTCCGCTCGTCGAGCTGCTGCACTCGCCGGGGTTCTGCGACGAGGTCAACCACATCTTCCTCGCCACCGGGCTCACCGGTGTCGAACGTTCGGTCGACGGCCCCGAGGAGGAGCACATGACGATCGTGCACCTGCCGCTCGCGGACCTGTACGACCGCATCGCCGACGGCACCCTCACCGACGCCAAGACGATCGTCGGGCTCACCTTGGCGTACCACCGCCTGATCGGATGACCCCCGAGGCCGACGTCGACGCCTTCCTGACCTGGATGGCCGTCGAGAAGGGCCGGGCGCGCAACACGCTCGCCGCCTACCGGCGGGACCTGGGCCGATACCTCACCTGGCTGGGCGAGCACGGCGTGGCGGTCCGCGACGCCACGAACGAGGACGTGGAGGCTCACGTCGAGTGGTTGCGGGCACAGGGCCTGGCGCCGGCATCGGTCATCCGAGCTGTCACGGTGGTGCGGGGCCTGCACCGGTTCCTGTCCGCCGAGGAGCGGACCGACCACGATCCGACGTTGCGGCTCGAGACACCGCGTCGGCCTCAGAGCCTTCCCAAGGCGTTGACCGAGGAGCAGATCGAGCGACTCTTCGCCGCGGTGGCGCAGGCCGACGGCCCCGTCGGGCTCCGCGACTCCGCGCGCTGCTCGAGGTGTTGTACGGCTCCGGTCTGCGGATCTCCGAGGCCGTCGGGCTGTCGATGGGCGACATCGACCTCGACGGCCGGCTGCTGCGGGCCTTCGGCAAGGGGGCCAAGGAGCGGATCGTGCCGATCGGCAGTGTGGCCGGTCGTGCGCTGGCGATGTGGTTCGACGCCCGGCCGGCGCTGTTCCCGACGCGCTGGCGCAGCCGCGACGACGAGACGGCGGTGTTCTTGAACCAGCGCGGCGGGCGCTTGACCCGTCAGGGCGGCTGGCTCGTGCTGGACGGCCATGCCGGCCGGGCCGGCCTGGCCGACGTCGTCTCGCCCCACGTGCTGCGCCATTCGTGCGCCACTCACATGCTCGACCGGGGTGCCGACATCAGAGCGGTGCAGGAGCTCCTCGGCCACGCCTCGATCTCGACGACCCAGCTCTACACGAAGGTCGTCACCGAACGGTTGTGGCGTGTCTACGGCGAGAGCCACCCCCGGGCGCGGCGTCCGGCCGGAGCGCGGTCGTGAAGCTCGACCTCGCCCACCGGATCCCGCGCTTCTTCGGGTCGCTCCGTCCCGGCCCGCCGTCGGCGACGGACGTGTCGTGGGCGCTCGCAGCGCTCAACGAACGTGAACAGCGCCTGTTCACCCAGATGTCGAACCCCGATCGGCGACACGCCGTTCGTGTTGCCCGCCGTGTCGAAGCGGCGTACGCCGAGCAGTTCGGGCCCGGTGGGGTGGCCCCCGAGGTGGCCCTCGAGATTGCGGTCGCCGCCGGCCTGTTGCACGACGTCGGCAAGACCGAGGCCCGTCTCGGCACCTATGGCCGCGCCGTTGCGACCCTCTCGGGTGCGGTCGGTGGACTCGATCTGGCCGAGATCTGGCAGGAGAAGTCGGGATTCACGTGTCGGGTCGGCATGTACCTGCGCTACGGCATCATCGGCGAGCAGATGCTGGAGCTCGCCGGAAGCGATCCGCTGGTCATCGCCTGGTCCGTCGAGCACCACCTACCCGCGGACGCCTGGACCGTGCCAGCCCAGTTCGGCGAGATCCTCACCGCTGCCGACGAATAGCCCGACGTCGGGCGGGGTCAGCCCAGTCAGCCCCGGCCGAGTCCCATCGCCGTGGTGGCCCGGTGGAGGACGGGTGCCGCGATCGCCTCGGCCTTGTCGGCGCCAACGGCGAGGAGTCGGTCCAGCTCGGCGGGGTCGGCCACCAGGGTGGCGTAACGCTCCTGGATCGGGACGAGTTGTGCGATCACCGCAGCGGCGGCGTCCGCCTTGAGGGGGCCGTACTGTTCGTACTTGGAGGCCAACGCCTCGGGGTCGTCGCCGGTGGCGCCGGCGAGGATCGACAGCAGGTTGGTGACGCCGGCCTTGTCGGGATCATCCGGTGCGTAGCGCACCACACCCTCGGAGTCGGTGACGGCGCGTTTGAACTTCTTCTCGATCGACTTCGCGTCGTCGAGCACCAGCACGGTGCCCTGCGGTGAGTCGAGCGATTTCGACATCTTCTTGTCGGGGTGCTGGAGATCCATCACCCGGGCGCCGGCAGCGGGGGTCGAGTGCACCGGCATCACGAAGATCGGCTGCTCCTCGGTGCCGTAGCGGCCGTTGAACCGCTCGGCGGCGTCGCGGCACAGCTCGATGTGCTGCTTCTGGTCGGCGCCGACGGGGACCTTCTCGGTGTCGTAGAGGAGGATGTCCGCCGCCTGCAGGGCCGGGTAGGTGAACAGGCCGGCGGAGACGAACTTGTGCTGGTCGCTCTTGTCCTTGAACTGGGTCATGCGGCCGAGCTCCCCGTAGGAGACGACGCTCTGCATCAGCCAGGCGAGCTGGGCGTGCTGGGGCACGTGTGACTGCACGAACAGGATGCACCGCTCGGGGTCGAGGCCACAGGCCATGAGCAGCGCGGCGAGATTGCGGCTGCGTGCCTTCAGCTCCGCCGGGTCCTGGGGGATCGTGATGGCGTGCAGGTCGACGATGCAGAAGATCGACTCGTCCCGGTCGAGGTCGCGCACCCAGTTGACGACCGCTCCGAGGTAGTTGCCCAGATGGAGGTCGCCGGTCGGTTGGATGCCGGAGAAGACGCGTGCCATGGGGACAGGTTAGGGGAGCGGTGGTTGAATCACCCTGTTGTAATTCGACGCGAGGCCGGTTGTAGGATGCCGCTCGTGGCGATCGACGTGCAGACCGACGTGTTCCAGGGTCCGTTCGACCTGCTGCTACACCTGATCCTCCGCGACCAGGTCGACCTGTACGAGGTGTCGCTCACGAAGATCGTCGACGCCTACCTCACCCATCTCTCCGAGATGTCGGAGATGGATCTCGACGTCGCCACCGAGTTCCTGCTGATCGCTGCCACGCTGGTCGAGCTCAAGGCCCGCCGGCTGCTCCCCGGTCTCGACGACGGCGATCTCGACGACGAACTGGGTATCTGGGAAGAACGCGATCTCCTGCTGGCCCGCCTGCTCGAGTGCAAGACGTTCAAGGACGCCGCGATCGTGCTGGCCGACCTTCACGCCAGCGCCGGCCAGTGCTTCGCCCGCACCGTGGGCCCCGACGAGCGGTTCATCGACCTCACGCCCGACTCGCTGGTCGGCGTGACCCCGTTGCAGCTCCGGTCGGCGTTCATGAAGGCGACGGCGCCCAAGCCCGAGCCCCGCATCGACCTGTTCCACGTGGCCCCGATCCGTGCGTCGGTCGTCGAGGCGGTCGCCGAGCTCATCGACGAGTTGCCCCGGATCGGCCGGATCTCGTTCCGAGACCTCACGGCCGCATTCGTGGAGAAGCTCGAGATCGTCGTACGCTTCCTCGCCGTCCTCGAACTGTTCAAGCAGGGGTACATCGATCTCGACCAGCCGACGAACTTCGGCGACATCACGATCGAGTGGACGGGTGGTGAGCTGGGAGACGGCGCCGACCTGGCGCTCGTCGACATGTACGAGGGATAGCCGATGTCCGAGTCCGAACCGATCGAGCACCGATCGCCGCTGGCGGCCGAGGCCAAGCGCGCCCTCGAAGCCATCGTCATGGTGTCCGATGAACCCGCCGATCCTCGCCTCCTGGCGCAGCTGATCGAGATCCCCGCCGCTCGAGTCGACGAGCTCTGTGTCGAACTGGCGGCCGAGTACGACGCCCAGACAGCGGGGTTCGCCCTCGTGAAGGTGGCCGGCGGTTGGCGGTTCCAGAGCCGTGCCGAGCTGTCGCCGTATGTCGAGCGCTTTGTGCTCACCGGCCAGTCGGCGCGCCTGTCGGCCGCTGCGCTCGAAACGCTGTCGATCGTCGCCTACAAGCAGCCGATCTCGCGTGCGCAGGTCGCCGCGATCCGTGGCGTGAGCGTCGACGGCGTGATGCGCACCCTGCAGCAGCGGGGCTACATCGGCGAACTCGGCCGCGATCCGGGGCCCGGCCAGGCGGTGCTGTTCGGCACGACATCGCTGTTCCTCGAGCGCCTCGGGCTCAACAGCCTCGACGAGCTCCCGCCGCTCGGCGATTTCGTGCCGGGCCCCGACGTCGTCGAGGCGCTCGAAGCGGGCCTCCCGTGGGCCAACGAGGATTCGGCGCACGACGCCCCGGTGGGGAGACCACCAGGAGTTCGGCGGCTCACGATGTCGCCGTGATCGGCCCACCGACGCGGTCCTCGTCGGCGCACGAGGGCGGCGGCGCCGGGTCATCATGGCCGTCGAGCCGGGTGATCCCGACCGTCGTCGTGGTCGACGCGGCGGTCGACGAGGTCGCCGGTCTCGTCGACGCCCTGGACGTCGCTGCGCGGACGATTGAGCGGCGAGTCCGGCGGTCTGCCCGAGGGCGAGCGCCTGCAGAAGGTCCTCGCCCAGGCCGGTATCGGCAGCCGTCGGGTGTGTGAGATCTACATCGACGAGGGCCGCATCTCGGTCAACGGGGTCATCGCCCATCTCGGCCAGCGGGTCGATCCGCTCGCCGACGTCGTCGAGTTCGACGGCAGCCAGATCGGGGTGGAGCCGGGCCTCGTCTACTACCTGCTCAACAAGCCGGCCGGCGTGGTGACCACTGCGCAGGACACCCATGGGCGTCCGACCGTCGTCGAGCTGGTGCCCGCCGAGCCCCGGGTGTTCCCGGTGGGTCGCCTCGACGCCGACACCGAGGGCCTGCTGCTCCTCACCAACGACGGTGACCTCACCCATCGGCTCACCCATCCGAGCTTCGGCGTCGACAAGGAGTACCTGGCCGAGGTCGAGGGCGAACCGTCGCGGGGTGCCCTGCGGCGACTTCGCGAGGGCGTCGAACTGGAGGACGGCTCCACTGCGCCGGCCACTGCGGCGTTGGTCGCGCCCAACCTGATCCGCCTCGTCATCCACGAAGGTCGCAACCGTCAGGTGCGGCGCATGTGCGACGCCGTCGGTCATCCGGTGGTGCGACTGGTTCGCACCCGGATCGGCCCGCTGAGCGACACGACGTTGGCGCCCGGGCCGTGGCGGGAGCTGACCCAGCAGGAGGTGCGGTCGCTCGAACGCGCCGCCGGAGCCGCCGAGTAGCGGGTGGTTGGGGGACAGGTAGCATCCCGTCCCATGCCCACCAGCGTTCGGGCCCTGCGTGGGGCCACCACCGTCGACGTCGACGACGCCGACCACCTCTCCGACCGCGTGGTCGAGCTCGTCACCGAGATGCTCGAACGCAACGGCATTGCCCACGACGCACTGATCTCGATCATCTTCACGGCGACCGAGGACCTCACGAGCACGTTCCCGGCGACGGCGGCGCGGAAGGTCGGCCTGGGCGACGTTCCGCTGATCTGCGCCCGCGAGCTGTCGATCGACGGGGCCACCCCCCGGTGCATGCGGGTCATGATGCACCTCGAGACCGAACTGGGTCGCGACGAGCTGCGTCACGTGTACCTCGACGACGCCCGCAGCCTGCGCGACGACCTGCCCGAGTGATACGGCATCCGATGAGCGAGCCGGGCCGTCGTCGTCGGCACGGGCCTGATCGGCGGGTCCATCGGGCTGGCCCTGCGGGCGCAGGGCTGGCACGTCACCGGCCGCGATCTCCTCCCCGAGGTCGATGGCGGCGGCGCTGGACGCTGGGCGCCATCGACGAGGTCGGTGTCGATCCTGACCGCCGAGGTCTGTTTCGTGGCGTCGCCCGTCAGCGCGATCGCCGCGGCGGCCCGAGAGCTGCTCGATCAGGCCGACTGGGTCGTCACCGACGTCGGCAGCGTGAAGTCGCCGATGCTGCCGCTGATGGCCGATCCCCGCTTCGTCGGCGGGCACCCCATGGCAGGTTCGGAACAGGAGGGCGTCGACGGGGCCCGGGCCGACCTGTTCGAGGGCCGCACTGTGGGTCCTGACGCCGCCGGGCGTCACCGACGCCGAGGCGCCGCTCGCGCACTGCGGGCCATCGTCACCGTTCGGCGCCGAGGTGCTCTCGCTCGCCCGATCGCCACGACGCCATGGTCGCCACCGTGTCGCACGTGCCCCACCTCACCGCCGCCACGCTCATGCGGCTGGCCGACCGGCGGGCCGTGCAACCGGGCCAGGGTCCGCTCCTGCGCCTGGCCGCCGGCGGGTTCCGCGACATGACCCGCATCGCGGCGGGCCACCCCGGCATCTGGCCCGACATCTGCGCCGAGAACCAGGCAGCGATCGTCGCCGAGCTCGACGAGCTGATGGCCGCCCTCGGGGCCATGCGCGAGGTCGTGGCCGCCGGCGACCGGGACGCCCTCGTCGGCGCCCTCGAAGGCGCCCGCGAGGCGCGGCTGAGCCTGCCGACCGCTACGCCCGCCCCGAGGACCTGGCCGAGCTGCGGGTGCCCATCCCGGACCGCCAGGGCGAGCTGGCCCGCGTCACCACCCTGGCCACCCAGCTGGGGTGAGCCTCGTCGACATCGAGATCGCCCACTCGGTCGAGGGCGCGAGGGCGTGCTCATCCTCCTCGTCGACGCGGCCACGGCGACACCTTCGTCGAGAGCCTGCTCGCCGACGGCTACGCGGCCGTCGCTGCGAGCGCTCACCTGAGCGGCGCCGATGCCCTTGGACCCGCCGACCTCGGGGCGCTGCCCGACCCGCTCACCGTCGAGCCCCCTTCGGCGCCCCCGCACGTCACGGTGCCGATCCCCGGGTCGAAGACGATCACCAACCGGGCCCTCGTCTGCGCCGCGCTCGCCAACGGGCCGGCGGGCTCACCGGCACCCTCGAGCCGACGACACCAACGCGATGGTCGACTGCGCTGCGGACGCTGGGCACCCAGATCGAGGTCGACGGCGACCGTGGAGCGGTGGGGGCATCAGCGGCCGGTGGCCGGCGCGCTCGGCCACGCTCGACGCCCGGATGTCGGGGACGACGTCCCGGTTCGTGCTGCCGCTGCTCGCACTCGGGCAAGGACCCGCCACCCTCGACGGCGCCCCGCCCCTGCGGCGCCCGTCCGATGGCCGACGGCATCGCCGCCATCGCGCCCTGGGCGCCACCGTCGACGACGACGGCGACCCCGGGCACCTGCCCGTCGTCGTGCGGGGATCCCGCCGTCGAGGCCGGCCGGGTCGAGGTGCGGGGCGACGCGTCCAGCCAGTTCCTCTCGGGGCTGCTGCTCGTCGGCCCGGCGCTGCCCGGCGGCCTGCGCCTGCAGGTCGACGGCCCGCTGGTGTCGGAGCTACGTCGACCTGACGGCGTCGGTGATGCGGGGGTTCGGCGCCAAGGTCGAGTGGTCGGGCGACGACGAGCTCGTCGTGGCCCCGGGCGGCTACCGCGCCACCCGCTACGAGGTCGAGCCCGGACGCGTCGGCGGCCTCGTACCTGCTGGCAGCGGCGGCAATGGTGCCGGGCGCCCGTCACGATCACCGGCGTGGGCGACGCCTGCAGGGCGACTGGGGCTTCGCCGACCTGCTGGTCCGCATGGGGCGCCGACGTCGTGCGGCGCCCCGGCTCGGTCAAGGTGCGGGGCGGGGCGCCGCTGCACGGCATCACCGCCGACCTGGCCGACCTCTCCGACGTCGCCCAGACGTTGGCGGTGGTGGCCGCGGTCGCCGACGGGCCGGACCGAGCTCACCGGCATCGGCTTCATCCGCCACAAGGAGACCGACCGCATCGGCAACGTCGTCACCGAGCTGCGCCCCTGCGGCATCGAGGCCAACGAGCGCCCTGACGGGTACGTCGTCGCGCCCGGCGCCCCTACACCCGGCCGTGGTGCAGACCTACGACGACCACCGCATGGCCATGAGCTTCGCCCTGCTCGGGCTGCGGGCGACGGGCATCGCGATCGCCGACCCCGGCTGTGTGGCCAAGACCTTTCCGGGTACTGGTCGGTGCTCGAACGGTTGAGAGGAACGCCTCGGTGAACGAGAACGCCCACATCGGGTCATCGCCATCGACGGCCCGGCCGGATCGGGCAAGTCGACGATCTCGAAGATGGTCGCCCACCGGGTCGGCCTGCCGATGCTCGACACCGGGGCGATGTACCGCGCCGTCACGTTCGCGGTCCTGCGGCGGCGGTCGACGTGCACGACGCGGAGGGGGCCACGGCATCGGCCGAACGCGCCGAGATCGTGGTCGACGAGCGGGTGACCATCAACGGTGATGACGTCACCACCGAGATCCGGGGGCCGGAGGTGTCGGCGAACGTCAGCATCGTCGCGACGCATCCCGGCGTCCGCCGTCGACTGCGGGGTCTGCAGCGGGAGTGGATGAGCCCGCCGCGGCGGCGGGGTGCTCGAGGGCCGCGACATCGGCACCGTGGTGTTCCCCGACGCCCCCTTGAAGATCTACCTGACTGCGTCGCCGGAGGTGCGGGCCCGCCGCCGTGCCGGCGACGATCTGGGCGACTTCGACCTCGAGGCCGCCGCTGCCAACATCGCCGACCGCGACCGGATCGATTCGACTCGCGCCGACTCTCCCCTCCGACCCGCCGATGACGCCGTCATCGTCGATACCTCCGACCTCACGATCGAGCAGGTCGTCGATCGCATCGTGGCCGAAGCCGAGGCCCGTGGCCTCGGGCGGGTCGCACGAAAGGAACCCTCATGAAACCATCCCCACGCGGTCCCATCGCCCTCGCCGCCTACCGGGTGTTGTGGGCCCTCGCCCGCGGACTCACCGGCGCGTACTGGCGGCTCGAAGTGATCGGCGGCGAACGGGTGCCCCGATCCGGTGCGTTCGTGGTCGCTCCCGTGCACCGCTCGAACCTCGATTTCCTCCTCGCCGGGCTCGCGGTGAAGCGCCCGGTCCGGTACATGGCGAAGTCGTCGATCTTCCTCGGCGGGCTCGTCGACCGGTTCCTCAACGTGATGGGCGCCTTCCCGGTGGTGCGTGACACCGCCGATTTCAGCGCGATCCGGACGTGCGAGGACCTGCTGGCGGCAGGGGAGCCGGTCGTCGTGTTCCCGGAGGGCCGCCGGAAGTCGGGCGACCACGTCGCCGACCTGTTCGACGGTCCGGCGTTCGTCGCGGCACGGCAGCGGGTGCCGATCATCCCGATCGGCATCGGCGGCTCCGACAAGGCGATGCCGATCGGCAAGAAGTGGATCCTGCCCCACAAGGTCGTGATCGTGATCGGCGAGCCGATCTACCCCGATGTCGACATCGAGGGGCGTGTGCCCCGTTCGGCGATCTCGGCCTTGACCGAGCAGCTGCGCGGTGAGGTGCAGGGGGTCTACGACGAAGCCCGGCGGCTCGCCGGCTGACCGCCGGACGTCGACTTAGAGCGCCAGGCCGACGTACATCGCGGCGATCGCTCCGAGCGAGGCCAACGCGCCGCCGACGGCCAGGGCTGCCTTGCTCTTGCCGACGATGTGGATCGCCGCGCCGGCGCCCGACACGATCACGAGCAGGAACTTGATCCCGAACAGGGCCTGATCGAGGTCCTCCACCACGAGCATGTTCCAGATGCCCGTGACCAGCGCGACCCCGAACGCGGGCCACGCGATCTTGTTGAAGGCCTGCGCCGCCAACTTGGGCGCTTCGGGGCTGATCTTGCGCAACGTCGGCACAAGACCGCCGAGCACGATCTGGCCGCCGACCCAGACCGAGGCCGCGAGGACGTGGAGGAAGAGACGGAAGGTGTCCATGGGCGCCAGCATCGCCGAGCGGGGGCCGCTGACGCCAAGCCGAGGGTCGAATGTGCCCTCGGAGGGCACTTCGGGCCCTCGGTTCCAATGGGGGAGGTCCCCCGTGGCCTGGCGTCGGCCCCGCTCGTACCGTTGGTCCGTCCCCTTCCCCCCGCTCCGTCATCGACCGGACGAATCGAGAACATGGACCAGCTTCGGCTCATGCGCTGCGCCACCCGCGACCACGGGGTGCTGCTGCCCGACGTGCTGGACCGCGAGGGCGTGTCGGCGAAGCAACGCCGCCACCGGGTGCAGACCGGCGAGTGGCGCCGATTGCCGTGCGGGATGCTGGTGATCGCCGGGGTGCCGGAGACGTTCGAGATGCTTGCGACCGCGGCGCTCGCCGCCGTGTCGGGATCGGTGCTGGGGCACCACTCCGCGGGTCGGGTCCACGGCGTCGAGGTCGACGACCGAGTCGTCCACGTGTGCGTCCCGCCGGGCTCGACGGGACGGTGTCGTGGGGTCGCGGTGCACCGGTCCGCGCTCGATGCGATCGACGTCACGCGACGTCGCGGGTTCCCGGTCACCACGCTGGAGCGCACCCTGGTCGATCTCGGTGCGACGCTGCCGCCTCGGCAGCTCTCGTCGGTCGTCGAGTCGGCGCTGCGCGATCGGTTGACCACGTTCGACCGCGTCGAGCGGGTCTTCGCCCGTGTGAGCCGGCAGGGCCGACCGGGGACGAAGCGCATGCGGGACGTCCTCGTCCGGCTCGACGGCACGCCGCCGACCGAATCGGAGCTCGAGGCGATGTTCCTCGACCTGATCGTCGGCGCCGGCCTCGCCATCCCGCAGTCGCAGGTGACCTTCGACTGGGCCCCGGGCGAGGCGGGCCGGGTCGACTTCTGGTACGACGCGGCCAGGCTCGTCGTCGAGTTGGACGGCAGACGGTTCCATGCCCGGCTCGAGGCGTTCGAGCGAGACCGGCGTCGTGATCAGCTGGCGTTGATGAACGACCAGCGGCCGGTGCGGTTCACCCATCACCAGATCAGCGACTCGCCGGACGAGGTCGTGGAGGTCGTCCGGTCGCTGCTCGCCAAACCGTGAGTCGAGAACGCCCTCGCAGGGCAGTTGCGACCCTTGGTTCAGGCCAGGGAGCTGAGGACGTCGCTCGCCGGGAGCTTGCGGTCGTTGAGACCCGGACGGTCGACGGGGTCGCCGCCGAGTGCGAACGTGGCGAACGAGTCGACGGCCAGCAGCAGGTCGCGCAGGTTGCGCGGCGGCGGAAAGTACTCGTCCTCGTCGGTCGTGCGGACCTCCTCGACCCCGTTCGCCGGTGCCAGACGGGCGATGACCGCCTCGACGAGGTCCTCGGGTGCCGACGCCCCAGCGGTGACCCCGACGATTCCCGACAGCTCGTCGGGCAGTTCGTCGGCGTCGTTGATGCGGAACACCTGCGGGCATCCGGCCTCGCGGGCCAGCTTCTCGAGGGCGAGCGTGTTGGACGAGTTGGCGGAGCCGACGACCACCATGGCGTCGCACCGGGGTGCGATGTTCATGAGGGCCGTCTGGCGGTTGGTCGTGGCGAAGCACAGGTCGCTGCGCCCGGGGACCCACATGTCGGGGAAGCGTTCCTTGGTGGCGTCGAGGACGTCCTTCCAGTCGCGGTGGCTGAGGGTCGTCTGGGCGAGCAGCGCGACGGGCGTCTCGAAGGCAGGGAGCGCGGCGACCTCGGCGATGGACTCGACGCGGTGTGTCGATTCGGGCGCGACGGCCATGGTGCCGACCGCCTCTTCGTGGCCCTCGTGGCCGACGTAGACGATCTGGTAGCCCTTGCCGGCTCGCACCTTCACCTCGTGGTGGACCTTGGTGACGAGCGGACACACCGAATCGACGACGTAACCACCGCGGGCCATGGCCTCGGCGACCACCTCAGGGGCCGAGCCGTGCGCCGACAGCATGATCGGGGCACCCTCGGGCACCTCGGCGATGTCGTCGACGAAGACCACCCCGAGATCACGGAAACGCTGCACGACCCGCTGATTGTGGACGATCTCGTGGTAGCAGTAGACGGGCGGCTCGAAGGCCCGCACCATCCACGCCAACGCCTTGATGGCCATCTCCACGCCCGCGCAGAAGCCCCGCGGCGCGGCCAGAAGCACTCGATCGACAGCCATGGGCCCAGTCTACGGGCGGTGCCCCGCCCGCCGGACTCAGGGGCGATGCAGGTAGGTGGACGGTGCCGGGCTGAACTCGCCGACGACCTGCGACCCCAGACCGACCGGTTCGGGGTCGAGTCCGGCGTTGAAGCGGAGTGCAGCGGTGACGAAGTGGCGGGTGATCGGCCACACGGTGGGGCCCTCGAACGCCGGCGGCGACACACAGCCGTCACGGCCGAGGGTGATGACGAGGTCGGGGAGCGGCAACCCGGCGTTGATGGCGAGGGTCACGATGCCGCCCTCGTCGCGGGCGATCTCGCAGATGTCGGTGAACGCGTTGTTGTGGCCCGATCCGGGGATGACTACGAGGGCGTCGGGGCCGGCGGTGTAGTCGTAGCCGGACTGGACCCGGGACAGCGCGGCGACCTGATCGTTCTGCCCACCCATCCACATGATCGACTTCGACGTGTCCGACAACACGGCGGGCACGGCACCGGAGTCGGGGTTCGCACCGGCCGCCATGGGGATCGCGAAGCTGACGTCGGGGCGTGACAGCAACGAGATGGAGGTGCCGCCACCCGCCGAGTGACCGATGGGGAAGAAGCGGTCGGTCTCGGCGAAGCCCTGGAACGGGCCCGAAGCCGTCGACATCGACCGCACCTTGGTGATCGCGAGGTTCGCGACCTGGGTGTCGGGGCGGGCTGGGGCAGGCGGATCTCCGAGCAGCGACGTCAGGCCCCGCTCGAAGTAGTCGGGCGACACCACGACGAAGCCCCACTGGGCGAGGTGGGTCGTGAGGAACGTGGACTGGAGCCGGAACGAGGCGGCGCCGTGGCTGAACAGCACCACCGGGAACGGACCGTCATCGGACACGGGGAGGCCGCGGAACGCGTCGGTCTCGAACGGCGGATCGATGTCGGGAGGCAGGAGGAACTGCAGGAACGGGCTCAGGAACGAGCGGATCCGGTACACGTCCTTGCTCACCCCGGCGGCGGACGCGGGTGCGGCGGGGTACCAGACCTCGGCCTGGCGCCCGGGCTCGATCTCGACGGTCGTGACACCGGCGACGTAGGGACCCGGCTCCACATACGCGGCGTCGCCGGCCTGCGGCGCCAGGTCTGGGTTGGTGCCCCCGGTGTAGGGGGTCGGCAGCGGCGGGCGCGGCTGGGGCGGTGGGGTGCACGCCGTGAAGGCGGTGAGTGCGGCCACAGCGACCGCGCCGATCAGTCTGATCCGACGTTGCATTTCGTATCTCCCCCTTGCCGAGCGATCACCGCTCGCACCTGTCGGGACTGTACGCCGCGATGGCGCCGTCTGCCCACCCTCGGCGGGCAGGTCCCCGCTTCCCGGTAGCCTGGATCCCCATGTCCACTGCCCGAGTCGTTGCGGTCGCTCCCGGTAGCCCCGCCGACGGCGGGGGTGTCGCGGTCGGAGATCTGCTCACCGCCGTCAACGGCCAGCCGATCCGTGACGTCATCGAGTACCGCGTCCTCACCGACGATGCCGAGGTGAGCCTGTCGATCGACCGGGGCGGCCTGGCGATCGACATCGACATCGAGAAGGACGACGGTGAACCGCTCGGCATCGAGGTCGACTCGGCGGTGTTCGACCGGGTGCGGACGTGCGACAACCACTGCGAGTTCTGCTTCATCTACCAGCTGCCCAAGGGCATGCGGAAGAGCCTGTACCTGAAGGACGACGACTACCGGCTCTCGTTCCTCTACGGCAACTTCACGACGCTCACCCGCTTCACCGAGGCCGACCTGGAACGGGTGATCACCGAGCACCTGTCGCCGCTGTACGTGTCGATCCACGCGACCGACCCGCTCACTCGCAATGAGATGTTGCGCAACAAGCGGGGCGCCATGAGCCTGCGGTGGTTGCGGGCGCTCCTCGACCACGGCATCGAGGTCCACGGGCAGATCGTGGTGTGTCCCGGCCTCAACGACGGCGACATCCTCGAGGACACGTTGTGTGGGGTGCTCGACGAGTACCCGGAACTCGCCGACGTCGCCGTGGTGCCACTGGGGTTGTCGAAGTTCAACAAGGAGCCCCGTATGCGGCTCCACACGGTCGAGGAGGCGAAGGCCGTCGTCGACCTCGTCGACGAGTGGCAGGAGATCTTCCGCCAACACCTCGGCCATCGCATGGTCTACGCCGCCGACGAGTACTACCTCATCGCCGGCAAGCCGTTCCCCGAGCCGGGCGCGTACGACGGGTTCTCGATGCACGAGGACGGAATCGGCATGGCGCGAGCCTTCGAGCTCGAGTTCACCGGAGCGACCGACGAGGCCATCGGCGTGCAGACGGGGTTCTTCAACTGGGTCGACGGTGCGCCCGCCGAGGGCTACCGGGCCCCCCGGATGCCGGAGGGAGCGGAGCCGGGGAGCGTGCTCCTGCGACCGCGCCCGCCCAAGGCCGACGCACCGATCGGCATCCTGACCGGGTCGTACGGCAAGTCGGTCCTCGCCCCGCTGATCGCGAGCCTCGGGCGCGACGACGTACGTCTGATCGAGGTCGAGGCGCGGTTCTTCGGCGGCAACGTGGGCGTCGCCGGACTCATGGTGGGGGAGGACCTCCAGCGGGTGCTTTCGTCGGAACCGGCCGGTCACCGCTATCTTCTTCCTGACGTGTGTCTGTCCGGTGGCCGATTCCTCGACGGCCTCACCCCCGAGGACCTTCCCCGACCCGTCGACATCATCCCCACCGACGGCGTCGCGCTGCGGCGGGCGTTAGGACTCGCAATGACTGAGATCGCACGCAATGACTGACATCGAAACGTTCCCCGAGTTGCCCACCGTTGCCATCGTCGGCCGGCCCAACGTGGGCAAGTCCACGTTGATGAACCGCATCATCGGTCGCCGCGAGGCGATCGTGCAGGAGCTGCCCGGGGTGACCCACGACCGCAAGGTCGTACCGGCCAACTGGAACGGCCGCGACTTCCTGCTGGTCGACACCGGCGGCTGGATGAGTGGTGGTTCGGCGCTCGACAAGAAGGTGTCGAAGCAGTCCGAGAAGGCCATCTCCGAGGCCGACGTCGTGCTCTTCGTCGTCGACGCCAACGTCGGGGTGACCGACGACGACCTCGAGGTCGCCCGCCTCATGCAGCGCATCGACCGACCGGTGATGGTCATCGCCAACAAGGTCGACGACACCCGCCACGAGGCCAACATCTGGGATCTCCTGTCCCTCGGTCTCGGCGACCCGTACCCCGTGAGCGCGCTCCACGGGCGAGGTACCGGCGACTTCCTCGACGTGGTCGTCAGCCACTTCCCGCCCGAGATCGAAGAGCCCGAGTTCGACATGGACGCCGACGAGATGCCGGCGCTGTTCTCGGTCGCCCTCGTCGGCCGCCCCAACGTCGGCAAGTCGACGCTCTTCAACCGGCTCATCGGCGAGGACCGCTCGGTGGTCCACGACATGCCCGGCACGACCCGCGACTCGGTCGACACGGTCGTCGAGACCGAGCACGGGTCCATCAAGTTCATCGACACGGCCGGGATGCGCCGCAAGAGCCGCATCGACGACGGTACCGAGTACTTCTCGATGGTGCGGGCGCTGCAGTCGGTCGACGAGGCCGATGCCGCGCTCCTCGTGATCGACGCGACCGAGGGCATCACCCACCAGGATCAACGGCTCGCCGAGCGCATCGACGCGTCGGGCAGCCCGATCGTGGTGCTCCTCAACAAGTGGGAGCTGATGAACGAGGACCAGCGCAACGAGGTCCTCTACCAGATGACCCAGAAGCTGCACTTCCTGGGCGACTCGGCGGTGTTGCGCATCTCGGCGCTCACCGGTCGCGGTGTGCACCGGTTGGTGCCCGCCCTCGAGACGGCGATCGACGCCTACCACCGCCGGGTTCCCACCCGGAAGGTCAACGACGTCATCCGGCGGGCCCAGCAGGCGCAGCCGGGGCCGCATGGTGTGCGGGTCATGTACGCGACGCAGGGTGCGACCGATCCGCCCACGTTCACGCTGTTCGCCAACAAGGTGGTCCCGCCCCACTACCTCCGCTACCTCGAGCGGATGCTCCGCGAGGCGTTCGACCTCGGAGCGACCCCCATCAAGATGCGCGTCCGGAAGCGCAGCGAGTAGAGCCGGCGACAGCGTCATGATCGAGCGCTGGTTCCTCGTCGCCACAGCCGTCGTTGCGCTGGTCGGCGGCCTCGTGTGGGGCCGAGCCGCGTACGTGCGATACCGGACCGTCCGCAAGATCGACGCGTCGGCGACCGACCTGCTGCAGATCGCCGGGGGAGCGATCTCCCACGACCTGCACACCGCAGGGTTGTACCTCGCCGTGGCGTTGGCGGTGGGGCTCGTCGCGCTCACGAAGGACGCCACCGGCTGGTACTTCATCGGCGTGATCGCGCTGCCGGTGGTCGTCAGCCTGTGGCTCGCCCGGTACGTACGGCGCGATGCCCGCCTCACCGAGCAGCGGATGCGCGTCGAGCAGCGTGCCCTCGAGATGCTGGCCCAGACCGACACGGCACCGGCCCGCTGGGCCGAGCGCCTCGCCCCCGTCGAGATGCCCGCAACGCCGGGGTACGAGGTCGGCACGGTGCACGAGGCGGTGTCGGGCGTGATGTCGGGCGATCTGGTCGACGTGTTCCACCTACCGTCGGGCCGCCTGTGCTGTGTCGTCGGCGACGTGTCCGGTCACGATGTCGAGGCGTCGATCACGGCGCTGCAGACCAAGTACCTCCTCCGGTCGTACCTGCGTCGGTTCCGTGACCCGGGCCAGGCGCTCGAGGAACTCAACCGCCAGGTGTCCGATTACGAGCGGCCCGAGGAGTTCGTGTCGCTGTGCGTGCTGATCTTCGACAGCGAGGCCGGCACGCTGCGGTACGCGTCTGCCGGGCACCCGCCGGCCTGGTGCAGCCACGAACACGCGAGCTCAAGCCGTTGAAGGCGACCGGTCCAGTCCTGATGATGGATCCGGCGGCGAAGTTCCTGTCCCGCGAAGACTCGCGTTCGAGCCGGGCGACATCGTCGTCGCGCTGTCCGACGGTGTGGCGGAAGCCCGTTCGGGCAGCCAGTTCTTCGGCGACGAGCGCATTGCTGCGGTGGTGCGCCGGTTCGACGACTCGCCCGCGCAGACGATGTGCCACGAGCTGGTGAACGCCGCCCAGGAGTTCGCGTCGGGCCCGGTGACCGACGACATCACGGTGCTCGCCGTGCGCCGCACCCCCTGAACGAGGCGATCTCGACCGATTCAAACAGCATCAAGTGAGCCGAAAGGCCCTTTGACCGCTTCAGAATCGAACCGTTGGGGTGCTTCTCGGGCCGACCGGCGAATCGGCCCGTGGGACGAGGCATCGGTGGTCGGTCGCATGACCGATCCGGTGCCCACACTCTGTGCGAGGAAGAACTCGATGTACATCTCCATGACACCTGTGGCGGCCGTGGGCGCGTCCGTCCTCGGGGTCGAACTGATCAGCTCCTCCACGGAGCGCACCCCGGGCGTCGCTGCGACGTTGACCGGGGCCAACTCCCCGCTGCTCACGCTGGTGGGGTTCCTCCTCATCGCGCTGGCCCTCGTGGCCGTGGCGTGGACGGCGAAGCACCCACGCCGATGATCCAGACCGCCATCGTCGTGGCGACTGCCCTGATCGTCGCGTACACGCTGGCGATGTACGTCAAGGGCCGGGGCGAATCCGACGCCGGTGTCGGCCACGACGACGCTCCGGCGCCGACGGACCTCTCGTTCGTCTTCATGGTGCCGTGCCTCAACGAAGAGCTGGTGCTCGGCCGGACCATCGACCGTCTCCTGGCGATCGAGAGCGACCACCGTTTTGCCGTGATGGTGATCGACGACGGGTCGACCGACGGAACCGCGGCGGTCACCGAGTCGTACGACCCCGAACGTGTGTGGCTCTTCCAGCGGGTTGCGCCCAACGCCCGGCAGGGCAAGGGTGAGGCGCTCAACGCCGCGTATCGCCACCTCCGCCAGCACGTGCTGACCGCCGGGCAATCGCCCGACGACGTCGTGGTCGCGGTCATGGACGCCGACGGCCGGCTCGACCCGCAGGCGCTCGACCTCGTCGCGCCGCACTTCGCAGATCCTCGGCGGGCGTCGGTGCAGATCGGCGTCCGGATCCACAACGCCTCCGACCACGTCGTCGCACGTCTCCAGGACATGGAGTTCGCGAGCTACACGGAGCTGTTCCAACGCGGCCGCTCCACGTTGGGTTCGGCGGGGCTCGGCGGCAACGGCCAGTTCGCCCGCCTCAGCGCCCTCATGTCCCTCGGCGACGCGCCCTGGTCCGACTGCCTGACCGAGGACCTCGAGCTCGGCATCGAGTTCCTCCTCGGCGGGTGGACGAACCGGTTCTGCCACGAGACCCACGTCAGCCAGCAGGGCATCGTCGAGATGCGGCCGCTGATCAAGCAGCGGACGCGCTGGTTCCAGGGTCACCTGCAGTGCACCAGGTTCATCGGCCGGATCCTGCGCTCGGACCTGCGGCCGTGGCCGAAGTTCGACCTTGCGTTCCACCTGGTGAACCCGCTCCTGATGCTGATCTTGCAGACCGCGTCGTTGGTCTGGCTGGCGCGACTCGGCTGGTTGGTGGCCACCCAGCCCGCAGCCGACACGGCGCTGATGTTCTCCGGCGTCCGTCCGGTGCTGTTGTACCTCCTGGCGTTCGGCCTCGCGCCCGTCGTCACCTACGTGTACCTGCGGGCCGAGCCCAAGCTCGGCATCGGGGCCGGCATCGCGTTCGCCCACCTCTACATCTTCTACGGGTACATGTGGTACTTCGCCGGCGTGCGGGCGACGGTGCGTCACATCAGCCGGCGCCACGGGTGGGCCAAGACGGCACGCACCACCGGGACCGGCGACGAGGCGCTCCCGACCGGGTTCGACGTGTTGCCCTACCTCCCGGCATCGGTCCGCTGGTTCGCCCGGATCGCCGAGCCGCCCCCGTCGCCCGTTGCCCGTCGGACCGACGTCCACATCGAGCTGGTGACGCTCGACGGCGACCCCATCGGTCGACTCGACGAACTGCTCGCCCAGCGCCCCGCTCAACTCCCCGCCGAACGACTGGGAGCGCTTCGATGACCGCCCACCCCGAAACCCGATCCACGACCACCGAGACCAGGAGTCCCGCAATGACGAATCAACCTCGGACCGCTCGACCTCGAAAGATGGTGCGCCGATCCATCCTGCTCGCAGTGGCGGTCATCGCCGCGACGTTCGGGATCGGACTGGCCGAGCCCGAGGCCGAGCGTGCCGTCGACGCGGCACCTCAGGCGGCAGCGGCGACGGTGACCACCCTGGTCCTGTACGACTCGACGGGGCCGTACGCCTGGCTGGGCGACATCTACGCCGTGCAGACCGCCAACCTCGCCGGCCACTTCGGGACCGTGACCCGCAAGAAGGTCACCGCGTACGCGAAGGGCGACATCGCCAAGTACACCGCCACGATCTACGTCGGCTCGACCTACGACGAGCCGCTACCCGCCGCCTTCCTGTCCGACGTGACGTCGGCGACGAAGCCGGTCATCTGGGTCGCTGACAACATCTGGCAGCTCACGGCAGCGACCCCGACCTTCGCCGCTGACTTCGGCTGGATGTGGTCCGGGTACGACACCCGCCCGGTGTCGAAGGTCGCCTACAAGGGCGCGACCCTGACCCGTTCGGCGCTCAACAACGCCGGAATCATGAACTCCGTCGTCTACGACCCCGCCAAGGCCAAGGCGGTCGCGACGGCCGTCGCCGACGACGGCACCCAGTTCCCCTGGGCGATCCGCTCGAAGAACCTCACCTACGTCGGCGAGAACCCGTACAGCTACATCAGCGAGACCGACCGCTACCTCGCCTGGTCGGATCTGCTGTTCGACGCCCTTGCTCCGCAGACTGCCGAACGGCATCGCGCGATGATCCGCATCGAGGACGTCGGTCCCACGACCGACCCCACCCAGCTCCGCCAGATCGTCGACTACCTCTACAGCAAGAAGATCAAGTTCACGCTCGCCACCTACAGCTGGTACCGCGACCCGCGGGGCGTCAACAACGGCGGCAAGGCCGTGAGCACGTACCTGTACCAGTCGCCGAAACTGACGTCCGCCCTCCGGTACGCCCAGGCCCGCGGTGGAACTGTCATCCAACACGGCCGGACCCACCAGCTCGACTCGCTGATCAACCCCTACGACGGCGTGTCGGCCAACGACTTCGAGTTCTACCGCGCCCACGTCGACGCGGCGACCGACGCCGTGGTCCTCGACGGGCCGGTCGCCAACGACTCGACCGCCAACGCGAAGGCGCGGATCCAGTCGGGCCGCACCGACTTCGCTCTCGCCCTCGTTCCGGTGTCGAACATCTTCGAGTTCCCGCACTACGCGGCGTCGGAGGCCGACTACCAGGCGGTGAAGGCGCTGAACCTCACGGCGTACGATCGGCGTCTGTACTTCCCCCGCAACGCCGCCGGGAAGGCCGACACGACCCGTCCGACCGGCCAGTTCTTCCCGTACGTCGTCACCGACGTCTACGGCACCAAGGTCATCCCGGAGAACATGGGCAACTACGAGCCGGAGGCGTACAACCAGCATCCGGCGGTGCTGATCCCCGAGTTGGTGCAGCGAGCCCGCACGTCGCTGGTGGTCCGTGACGGCTTCGCGAGCTACTTCTACCACCCGTTCCTGGGCGTCGAACCGCTGAAGCAGCTCGTCGAGGGCGTGAACGCGATCGGGCGGTACACCTGGGTCGGGCCGAACGACGTGTGATGCCGTCGACGGCTCCCCGCCTCGCCGCGTTGATGGTGGCGTTCCTGCTCGCGGGCTGTTCCGGGTCGGACGTGGTGTCCGATCCGGATCCGGGAGCCGGGGCGGGGAGCGCGCGGTCGACCGGCGCGGTCCGGGAGTGGGACGGCGTGGCGTACCCGGTGTGGGAGGCGGAGGCCTACGCCGGGGCGGAGGCGACCACGGCGCTGGGTGAGATCGCGGCCACCGGCGCAAGCGCGGTCACGATCATCCCGACCTGGTACGTCGACGACACGTCGGCGTCGTTGCCCCATCGCGACCCCGAGCAGACGGCGAGCGACACCAGCCTGCGCACCGCGATCGTCGAGGCACACCGTGTGGGTCTTCGGGTCATCCTCAAGCCGCATGTCGACGTCGAGGACGACACCGATCGCGCCGAGATCGTGCCCGTCGACCCCGCGGCCTGGTTCGATCGCTACCGCGAGCTCATGGTCGGCTACGCGAACCTCGCCACCGAGACCGGGGTGGAGATGCTCAGCGTCGGCACTGAACTGGCCGGCACCATGGATCGTCCCCGGGAGTGGGCCGACGTGATCGGAGCGATCCGTTCCGTCTACAGCGGGCCACTCACGTACGCCGCGAACTTCGATGGCTACACCGACGTCCCCTTCTGGGATCGCCTCGACGACATCGGCGTCGACGCCTACTTCGAGCTGTCGACCGAACCCACGACCGACGTGGACCGACTGGTGACGGCATGGGGCCCCGTGCTCGACGAACTCGGTGCGTTTGCTTCCGGGCTCGGGAAGCCGGTGATCTTCACCGAAGCCGGATACGCCAGCCAGGTGGGGTCGACCACCGCGCCGTGGAACTGGGAGATCAGCGAGGAACGGTCCGACGCCGAACAGGCCGCCGGGTACGAGGCCCTGTTCACGGCCATCGCCGACCGTTCGTGGATCGACGGTGTGCAGTGGTGGATGTGGGACGACCTGGCCGACACCGGAGAGGACCAGACGCTCGATTACACACCACACGGCAAGGCTGCCGAGCGGGTGCTGCGCGCGCAGTGGGCGGCCGGTGACGAACACTGATGCGGCGCGTCACCGCAATGGCGGCGGTCGGTGCAGTGGCGGTCGTCGCCGCCGTGGTGCTGGGCGTCGGTGGGGGAGCCGATCCCCTCGCGCCGACGGACGGCACGTCGGCGGTCGTGCCGGCGTCGGCTTCGGCTTCGGCGACGCCGACGACCACACTGCCGGAGCGGGCGGCGCTGCCGATGTTGGTGCTGTACGACACGTCGGGGGCGTGGTCGACGGTCGGCCAGACCGACGCCATCCTGTCGGCGAATCTGCTCGGACACTTCGGCCCGGTCACCCGTCTGCCGATCGGTGAGTACACCGCCGGCATGGCGGCGTCCTTCGGCGGCGTGCTCTACGTGGGCACGACGTTCGACGAGCCGATCCCGACGGTGTTCCTCGACGACGTCGTCGGCGGGTCCACGCCGATCGTGTGGGCGGGTCTCAACATCTGGCAGCTCGGGGACCGGCTGACCGCCGGCGGGTACGGCTTCACTCCCGGACTCCTCGACGCGCCCCGATGGTCAAGGTGCGCTACGAGGGCGCCGAGTTCGACCGCACCGCATCCGGCGACTCGAACGAGGTCGTGACGATCACCGTCGACGATCCGGTGGTGGCGACGACGCTCGGCACGATCGTCGCCGAGGACGGCACTGAGTTCCCGTGGGGAGTTCGCGCCCACAACCTGACCTACCTCGCGGAATCGCCGTACACGTTCCTCTCCGAACGCGATCGGTACGTCGCCTGGGCCGACGTGCTCCTCGGCGCCTTCACACCCGACACTCCCGAACGACACCGTGCCCTGGTTCGGCTCGAGGACATCGGACCGGCGAGTGATCCGGTCCTCCTGCGGGCTTCGATCGACGTCCTCGTGAAGCGGCGAATTCCCTTCACGATGGCGGTCTTCCCCCTGTACGCGGACCCGATCGGTGTGCACGGCACCAAGTACGGCTCGAAGGGCATCCCGACGCTTCGGCTCGACGAGCGACCGAAGGTGGTCGCCGCCATCGCCTACGGCCTCGAGCACGGCGGCACCATCGTGAGCCACGGGCTGACCCACCAGTACGGCAAGGTCGACAACCCCTACGACGGGGTCAGCGCCAACGACTTCGAGTTCTTCCGTGCCCACGTGGACCCGGCGACCGATGACGTCGTCCTCGACGGCCCCGTCGAGGAGGATTCCGTCGAGTGGGCCGCCGACCGGCTGCGCACGGCGCGCACGATGCTCGCCAAGGCAGGGATTCCGCTCGACGAGGTCCGGATGTTCGAACCGGCGCACTACACCGCCTCCGAGGCCACCTATCGGGCGATCGGTGACGTCTACGCGGGCCTCAACGGCGGCGGACCGGCGACGAGGTTCGACCGCGGCATGTACTTCGCTCCGGGCGAGTCGGGCGATCTCGACGCCGACCACCCGATCGGGCAGTTCTTCCCCTTCGCGGTGCGTGACATCTACGGGCACCTGGTCGTCCCCGAGAACCTCGGCAACGTCATCGAGGTCGGGTACAACAACAACGACCCTCGGACTCCCGAGGAGATCGTCGAGACCGCACGGCGCAGCCGCGTGGTCCGCGACAACGTCGTCGGCTTCTTCTTCCACCCGTACCTCGACGCAGATCTGCTGGCGGAGACCGTCGACGGCATCATCGCAGCGGGGTACGAGTTCGTGCCGTCCACCTCGGTGACGACCGGGTGGGAGATGCCGAGCAGTTCGCCGCCGTGACCCCCGAGCCGCCAAACTCGTACCCCATGACCGACGCACCCGACGCCCCGCTCGCCGCCGCACTGGCCCGTGCTCCCCAGGGCAACCTCCACAAGGAGGCCGAGAAGCTGGCGCGCCAGAACAAGCTCTTCGTGCGGGAACGCATCGACCTCCTGTGCGACCCCGGGACCTTCGTCGAGGACGGCCTGCTCGCCAACGCGAGCGCCACCGACCTGCCGGCCGATGGCGTCGTCACCGGCGTCGGCGAGGTCGACGGCCGCGCTGCGGTCATCGTCGCCAACGACCCCACCGTGAAGGCCGGCTCGTGGGGCGCCCGCACCGTCGAGAAGATCGTGCGCATGACCGACATCGCGCTCCGCGACAACCTGCCGGTCTTCTGGCTCATCGACTCGGCCGGCGCCCGCATCACCGACCAGGTCGAGTTGTTTCCCGGTCGTCGGGGTGCCGGGCGGATCTTCTACAACCAGGTGCGGCTGTCGGGGAAGGTGCCCCAGATCTGCTGTCTGTTCGGCCCGTCCGCGGCCGGCGGGGCGTACATCCCGTCGTTCTGCGACATCGTGATCATGGTCGAGGGCAACGCCTCGATGTACCTCGGCTCGCCACGCATGGCCGAGATGGTCATCGGTGAGGTCGCCACCCTCGAGGAGACCGGCGGCGCCCGGATGCACTGCTCGGTGTCGGGGTGCGGCGACAACCTGGCCCACGACGACGCCGACGCCATCGAGCAGGCCAAGGCCTACTTCACGTACATGCCGACCTACTGGCGCCACGACCCGCCGACCTACGAGGCCGTCGCTCCCGCCCACGACCTCGACGCGTCGATCGTGCCCGCCGAGGACACCATGGGCTACGACATCCACCGGGTCATCGACTGTCTCGTGGACGCCGAGAGCTTCTTCGAGGTCAAGCCGTTGTTCGCGCCGGAGATGGTCGTCGGGTTCGGTCTGATGGACGGCTCGCCGGTCGGGTTCGTGGCGAACAACCCCATGATCAAGGGTGGTGTGCTCTTCACCGACACCGCCGACAAAGCGGCCCGGTTCATCTGGTGCTGCGATGCGTTCAACATCCCGCTCATCTTCTTGGCGGACGTGCCCGGCTTCATGATCGGTACCGAGGTGGAGCGCCAGGGGATCATCCGCCACGGGGCGAAGATGATCACCGCCGTGTCGGAGGCGACGGTGCCGAAGATCTCGGTGGTGCTCCGCAAGGCGTACGGCGCCGGTCTCTACGCCATGAGCGGGCCGGCGTTCGAGCCGGAGGCGACGATCGCCCTGCCGACGGCCAAGATCGCTGTGATGGGCCCCGAGGCGGCCGTCAACGCCGTGTTCGCCAACAAGATCGCAGCGATCGAGGACCTCGACGAACGCGAGGCGTTCATCCTCGAGCAGCGGCGGATCTACGAGGAGGACGTCGACCTGCTGCGGCTGGGTTCCGAGCTCGTCATCGACGCCGTGGTGCAGTGGGGTGACCTTCGCACCGAGATCACCCGGCGCCTGACCCGTGCGGCCGGCAAGACCCGCGTCTTCAGCGACCGTCGCCACGGCGTGCCGCCGGTCTGACCTGCGTGCCGGCGGTCTGATCCGGCGTGGTTGCTACTGGGCGATCGCGTAGTTGGCGTCGACGCGGGGGGCGGGTTCGCTGGCGGTGAGGAGGGCTTCGACCCAGACGTTGCGGGCGTAGTCGGTGAGTGGCCAGTACCCGCCGAGGGGTCGCGTGGTGTCGGCGTTGATGCCGAGGTTGCGGTGGGCGGGGAGGTCCTCGAGTTTGCCGGGTGGCCCGCCTGGTGGTGGCCCTCGTCGGCCGATTTCTTGGCCGTATCGGTCGCGGAACACGAAGGTTTGTGATCCGTCGGTGCGGATCGACATGAGGCCTCGGTGTAGGAGGCGGTGGTGGAACCGGCAGAGGAGCACCATGTTGTCGATGTCGGTTGCTCCGAGGGGCCACCATTCGATGTGGTGGGCGTGGAGGTGTTTTTCGGCGGTGCAGCCGGGCACGGAGCAGCCGCCGTCGCGGAAGCGAAGGGCACGTTTTTGTTCGCGGGTGGCGAGTCGGGTTTCGTGGCCGAGTTTGAGGGGGATGCCGGTGCGGTGCCACATCAGCTGCAGGGTGCCTTCTTCGGCGAGGCGTCGTACGAGGCCGGGGGTGACGTGGGGGCCGGATTGGAGGCGGCAGATGGAGTCGGGGCGGATGGTGTTGTCGACGAGGGTTTCGAGGTCGATGAGGACGGTGACCAAGAAGCGTTCGTTGCCTTCGTCGCGGAGGCGGCGGTGGTCGGCGCTGTCGAGGCCGAGGTCGGCCATTGCTCGGAGTGCGTCTGCTGCCTCGATGTGGGCGTTTGCCGTTTCGCCCGCAGTCAGCTCGGCGTGTTTGTGGCCGGCTTCGTAGAGCCGGTCGAGGAGTGCGCCGATTTCGGGTGGGGCGGCGCCGTTGACGCGCCAGGTGCCGTTGTCGTCGAACCAGGTCCGCCAGAACGACCGATGTTCGGGTTCGGTTGCTGCGGGGTCACCGTCTTCGGTCTCGCGGTGTTCGTCGGCGAGCCGTTCGTTGTCGTGGCGCTTGGCGGTGCGGTAGTTGCCGAAGACTCGGCAGGCTTGCGGGTGTCGACGACGCTGCGATCTCGGCGAGTTTGGCTTCGTTCTCCGGCGTCGCCACGCGGGCGGCGCCGGCGGCGACGTGCAAGGACACCTCGCCGCGTCCGGCGCGTTCCAGGACGGTCGGCATTGCCTCGGCGGCGGCGGCGACACGGGCCAGTATCTCGGCCTCGGCGCGGGCGAATCCGCAGTTGATGCCCAACCAGTGGGTGAGTGACCGCCAGTCGCCGGAGATGTTCCAGGTGTCGTCGGCGGTGAAGTCGGCGAGCAGTTGGGCCAGCCGTGCGTTCGCCGCGTGGAGGTGCGCGGACAGCTCGCGGATGGCGTCGGCCTTCGCCGACATCGCCGTTTCGTCGCGGGTCGCCTCGATCAAGGTCACAAGTTGAACTCTATCACGGAAACGAACACCAGTTCGGTTCGGAGGAAGATTTCCCAGCTTCCGTGGGGGAGCTCGCCCACCTACGATCTGTCCAGGCGAGCCGGGGAGGACAGATGGCGGGGTATCCCGAACGAGTGGTGGCCGGTCGCGGGGGCATGAGCCGCCGCGATCTGCTGAAGGCGCTGGGCATCGGCGTCCCCGGTGCGTACCTGCTTGCGGGGTGCGCGCCGTCGGTGTCGCCCACCTACCCGGCGCCCAACCACACCGATCCCGACCCCGTCCCCTTCGTCGACGGGGTCATCGCCGGTGACCCCCGCCCCGATGGTGCGGTGATCTGGACGAGGGTCCAGGCGGGCCCCGGTCCGGTCGGGGTGTTGTGGAGCGTGGCGACCGACCCCTCGTTCGCCACGGTGGTGGCCGGTGGTGTCGTCACCGCCGAGGCGTCGGGCGACCACGCCGTGCACGTGCTCGTCGACGGCCTGCAGTCCGACCGCTGGTACTGGTACCGCTTCGAGGCCGACGGCTCCGCCTCGCGGACGGGGCGGCTGCGAACCGCACCGGCGCCCGGCGCCACCGTCGACTCGATGCGGTTTGCGTTCTCGAGCTGTCAGCAGCTCAACCCGAGCTGGTTCGTCGCACACCGCGCCGCCGCCGCCGAACCCGACCTCGACTTCTTCATGCACCTGGGTGATTACGTCTACGTCAGCGACACCGGCACCCAGACCCTCGACGACTACCGCGACGTCTACCACCGCTGGCGTCGCGACCCGCTGCTCCGGGAGTTCCACGCCACCGTTCCGATGGTCGCCATGTGGGACGACGGCGAGTTCTACAACGGCGTCGACAAGTACGGCCCGCCAGCTCGGCTCGCCGCCGGCCGGCAGGCATGGTTCGAGAACATGCCGATCCTCAACGACGGCGCCGACACCACCTACCGCAATGTTGCGTGGGGCAGCCTCGCCGACATCCCGATGATCGACGTCCGATCACACCGCGACCCATATCTCGAGAGCGGCGACTTCACCCAGGGCGACGGCCTCACGGCGTACGACCCGAGCCGCTCGCAGTTCGGGCCCGAGCAGTACCAGTGGCTGGTGGACACGCTCGCGAACTCGACCGCCGACTGGCGCATCGTCGGCAACGGCGTGCCGATCAGCCCGTGGCGGCTCGTGAATCTCGAGTTCCTCCGTCCGTTCCGCGACGGCCTCCCGCCGAATGCCGGCATCTACATCCGCAGCGACGGGTGGGACGACTACATGGTCGAGCGCCGGGGGCTCCTGCAGGCGATCCTCGACGCCGGTGTCGACAACACGGTGTTCGCCACCGGCCAGACCCACATCGCCATCGCGTCCGAGCTGCGCACCGATCCCGATGCCGGCGGCCCGGTGGCGGCGTTCGAGTTCGTCTCCCAGTCGATGACCGCGGACCCCGACATCAAGACGTCACTGCTCGGCGGTCTGCCGTCGGAGGCCGCGTCCGCGGCGCTGCGTCTCGCCGAGAACTGGCTGATGGGCCAGAACCCCGGCATGCGCCACCTCAACTTCGAGCAGCAGGGCTACGTCGTCGTCGACGTCAACCCCGACGAGATGATCGTGAAATACCGCCACATCGATACGTACGACCCCGACGCCGAGGCCTGGACGGGCGCAACGTTCCGCGTGCCGAACGGTGGCCAGCACATCGAGGTGCTCCAGCACCGCAGCGACGCCGGTTCGGTCGCCCCCTAGTCGGAGTGACAGCTACTGCTCGGCTGCCACCGGTCCCACGTGGACCGGTGGCAGCTCCGCGAGCTCGTCGTCGGTGAAGAGCCGCGACCGGATCAGGAACCGGACACCCTCGGGCGTCTCGAGCGAGAAGCCACCGCCGCGGCCCGGGACGACGTCGAGGGTCAGGTGGGTGTGGCTCCAGTACTCGAACTGCTCCGAACTCATGTGGAACGGTGCACCGTGCACCTCGCCGAGGAGGACGTCCGACCCGCCGATGCGGAACTCGCCGAGCGGGAAGCACATCGGGCTCGACCCGTCGCAGCAGCCGCCCGACTGGTGGAACAGCACCGGTCCGTGCTGTTCCACCAGTCGGTCGATCAGATCGACGGCCGCCTCCGTGCAATCGATGCGGGAGGTGGCCGAGGCCATCAGCCGAGGCACCGCAGCGTAAGCAGGGAGCGCAGCGACCGAACCTGAGCGGAGGTGGCCGAGGCCATCAGCCGAGGCACCGCAGCGTAAGCAGAAGAAGCCCAGCTTGTCGGGGGAGTAGCTGACGAGCAGGTTCTTCGTCTGCTGGTAGTGGTCGAGCATCATCTTGTGGTTCTCACGGCCGATGCCGGACTGCTTGTAGCCGCCGAACGCAGCGTGGGCGGGGTAGAGGTGATAGCAGTTCGTCCACACGCGACCGGCCTGGATGCCGCGGCCCATGCGATAGGCGACGCCGGAGTCGCGGGTCCACACGACCGGCGCCGAGGCCGTACAGCGTGTCGTTCGCCAGCGCGAGCGCCTCGGCCTCGTCCTTGAACGTCGTGACCGAGACCACCGGCCCGAAGATCTCCTCCTGGAAGATGCGCATCTTGTTGTGGCCCGCGAACACCGTCGGCTCCACGTAGTAGCCGCCCTCGTGGCCGGCCGACCGTCACGCGCTGGCCGCCGATGAGCACCTTGGCGCCCTCCTGCTTGCCGATGTCGATGTAGCTCAGGATCTTCTCGAGCTGGTCGTTGGACGCCTGGGCGCCGATCATGGTGTCGGTGTCGAGCGGGTCGCCCGGCGTGACTCGGCGGCGCGCGATCGCGCGCTCCATGAACTCGTCGTAGATCGACTCGTGGACGAGCGCGCGCGACGGGCAGGTGCACACCTCGCCCTGGTTGAGCGCGAACATGGTGAAGCCCTCGAGCGCCTTGTCGAAGAAGTCGTCGTCCTCGGCCATCACGTCGGCGAAGAAGATGTTCGGCGACTTGCCGCCGAGCTCGAGCGTCACCGGGATCAGGTTCTCCGAGGCGTACTGCATGATGAGCCGGCCGGTCGTCGTCTCGCCGGTGAACGCCACCTTCGTGATGCGCGGGCTGCTGCGCGAGCGGCTTGCCGGCCTCGACGCCGAAGCCGTTGACGACGTTGAGCACGCCCGGCGGCAGCAGGTCGCCGATCAGCTCGGCCAGCAGCATGATCGTCACCGGCGTCTGCTCGGCGGGCTTCAGCACCACGCAGTTGCCGGCGGCGAGCGCCGGCGCCAGCTTCCACGCCGCCATCAGCAGCGGGAAGTTCCACGGGATGATCTGCGCCGACGACGCCGAGCGGCTCGTTGAAGTGGTAGGCGACGGTGTGTCGTCGATCTGCGCGATCGAGCCCTCCTCGGCGCGCAGGCAGCCGGCGAAGTAGCGGAAGTGATCGACGGCCAGCGGCAGGTCGGCGGCCAGCGTCTCGCGCATCGGCTTGCCGTTGTCCCAGGTCTCGACGACGGCGAGCTGCTCGAGGTTGTGCCTCGATGCGGTCGGCGATCTTGTTGAGGATGTTGGCCCGCTCGGCCGGGCGAGGTCTTGGCCCCACGCGGCCTTCGCGGCGTGGGCGGCGTCGAGCGCCATCTCGATGTCTTCGGCGGTCGAGCGCGCGACCTCGCAGAACGTCTTGCCGGCGACCGGCGAGATGTTCTCGAAGTAGCGCCCGTCGACCGGCGGGACCCACTCGCCGCCGATGAAGTTGTCGTAGCGACTCTTGATCGTGATGGGGCTGCCTTCGCCACCGGGTGCTGGGAACAACATGGTCGGACTCCTCGAGGGATCGTGGACCGCACCCCCTGCCGCGGTCTCCTCCTCACTGTGCGCCGCCCACGGTTGGCAGAAGGTTGGTACGGTTCGAGACGAACCAAGGGGGTTTCGGTGGCGAACGCGGCGTGGCGACCGCCCCCGAGATCGACGACTCGTGGTCGCGCTGTCGCCCCGTGATCGACGCGTCGAGCGCCGCTGCGCCGGTCGACGCCGAGCCCGATGAGGTCGAGGAGCGCTGGGCGGCGTCGCCGATCCGACGCAGCGAGGTTGGTCTCGAGGAACGGCTGACCCAGGCGGCCGACGCCGGCGACCTGGTCGCCGCCGTGACCGACGAGGAGGGCCGGATCCTGTGGAGCGCCGGGGGGCGCAGCATGCGGCGGACCGCCGAGACCGTGGGGTTCGTGCCCGGTGGGCGTTGGGACGAGTCGTCTGCTGGCACGAACGCCTTGGGCCTCGCGCTCCGGTGGGGGCGCCCGGCGAGTGTGTTCTCCGCAGAGCACTGGTGTGATGCGGTGCGTGACTGGGTGTGCTGGTCGGCGCCGGTACACGACCGAGCGGGTCGCCCGATCGGGGTCATCGACCTGTCCGGACGGTGGGATCGCGCCACCCCGCTCGCCGAGGTTGCCGTCGGCACGCTGGCCCGCCTCGTCGAGGAGCACCTGCCCGACGACGACACTCCCGAGCCCTCGGGCCTCCGACTGCGGCTGCTCGGCCACGCCGAGGCGACGTTCGACGGTCAGCCGCTCGCGCTCGGCCCGCGCCAGATGGAACTGCTGGCAGCCCTCGCCCTCGAGGGCCCGAGCACACTCGACGAACTGCGGTGGCACGTCTACGGCGACCGTCCCATCAGCCCCACGACGATCAAGGCCGAGATGTCGCACCTCCGGCAGCTGCTCGGCGGTGGCATCGGGTCCCGGCCGTACCGCCTCACCGTTCCCGTCGAGGTCGACGTGACGACCCTGCGGTCGGAGCTCCGGTCGGGCGACCTCGGTCGGGTGACTGCCGGCTACAGCGGGTCGCTGCTCGTCGACAGCGAGGCGCCGTTCGCCGACGACCACCGCCACGTGTTCGACGTCGCGCTCCCGCGAATCGTTGTTGGCGCGTGGTCGAACGCCGGAGCTGCTGGCCTTCGCCCACGTCCATCCGTACGACGAGGCGGTGCTCGAGCGGGCGGTGGCGGTGGCAGCGGCCGGCTCGGCCGACCACCACGAGGCCGTCGCCCGCCTCAGCCTCACCCGACGCGGCTGAGACCGCCTCAGCGGCGAGCCGAACCCGGGTTCGAAACCGGAATGGGCGCGGGTGTAGACAGTGCGGCGATGCCCTGGTGCGACGACTGCGATCGGTTCTACACGCCGAGCACCCTGACCGAGGAGGGCAAGTGCCCCGACGGTCACCACGTCGCCGATCCCGACGAGAACGCGCCCAGCACCAAGATCCCCTGGCACTTCTGGCTGATGGTGATCGCACTCGCGATCTACCTCGGTTGGCGCCTCATCCAGGGCATCGAATGGCTGCTCTCTTAACTGGGCTCGGCCACCCTCGCCTCCTGAACGCGCTGGCTCGACTCACAACGCGAACTCGACGAGTGGTGACCCTCCGTCGATGAACAGGCGGGCGCCGGGTGCGGTGGCCACGACGATTCGCCGCAGCGCCGGTTCGGTCGACTCCGGGTGACGACCGTCGAGGGCGCCGACCCGCACGGCGAACACCAGGTCGTAGGGTGGCTCGCCGGGGTGCAGTTCGAAATCCTCGACGGCACAGCAGCGGTACGAGAGGGTGCCCGACTCGATCTCGGTCGACGAGACACGGACGGCCTGTTCGAGGACGGTGCGGGAGCGGTCGATGGCGAGCACGTGACCGTCGCCGATGAGCGCCGCGACGGCTCGGGCGGCGGCGCCGGTGCCGCAGCCGACCTCCAGCACCCGAAGGCCGGGCCGGAGCGGCAACACGTCGACGATCTCGGCGAGGCGGGCGGACAGCACGGGAGTCGACTCTAGGAGCCACTTCGAGGTTCGGGGTAGCCCGACAACGGAGACGCCAGGGTGCGGGATCGGCGCGGCGGACCCGGATTCGTACCGTTGGACCCATGAGTGACGCAACGGTTCCGAATCCCACCCCCGGCCCTGTGCCGATGCAGTCCTCCGCCGTCGGAGCGGGGTCCACGAGACTGCCGGAGGTGATCCGTCGATTCGGCCGCGAGCGCGTACCTGCTGGTGGGGTTCCCCATCGCGCTCGCGGCGTTCGTCCTGATTGTCACCGGGTTGTCGGTCGGCGCCGGACTCCTGGTCACGGTCATCGGCCTACCGATCCTGACCGCGACGATCTTCGTCGCCCGCGGGTTCGCCCAGCTGGAGCGAGTCCAGGTCGCCGGCGTCCTCGGGCGGGAGTTCCCGTCCGTGCACTATCACCGGCCCGCCCCCGACGCCGGCTGGTTCCGGCGGATGGTGACTCCGCTCGGTGACCCGCAATCGTGGCTCGATGTGTTGCACGCGCTCGTCGGTTTCGTCACGGCGACGGTCGGGTGGTCGTTCGTCCTCACCTGGTGGGCGGGTGCGCTCGCCGGCTTGTCGTTCCCGGCATGGGGCTGGGCCGTTCCGAACGGTGGCGGCGACGAGGACCTCCCCGAACTCCTCGGCTTCGGGCAGTCGTTCGCGGTGAAGGCCGTGTTCTACGTGGCGACCGGCGTTGTCTTCGCCCTGACGTTGCCGCTGGTCGTCCGAGCCTTCAGCCTTCTGCGGACCGGGCTGGCCCAGCTCCTCCTCCTGAGCCGGGCCGAGACCCAACAGCAGGTCGACGAGCTCGTGGTCGGGCGGCGCGCCGCTCGGTCGGCCGAGGCCAGCGCGCTGCAGCGCCTCGAACGCGACATTCACGACGGGCCCCAGCAGCGGCTCGTTCGCCTGTCGATGGACCTCGGTCGGGCGCAGAAGCAGGCCGGGCCCGACAACCCTCAGTTGCAGGGCACACTCGACGCCGCGCTGCGCCAGACCAAGGACACGCTGGAGGAGTTGCGAGCGCTCTCGCGGGGCATCGCCCCACCGGTGTTGACCGATCGTGGCCTCCGGGCGGCGCTCGAGGAGCTCGCTGCCCGTTCGATCGTGCCGATCGACGTCGACATCGACCTCCCCGCCGGTCGGTTGCCCCACCACGTCGAGACCGCCGTGTACTTCGTGGTCTCCGAAGCGCTCACGAACGTTGCCAAGCACAGTGGCGCGACGCAGTGCATGATGACGGTCCACTTGGTCGGCGAGGAGGTGCGGGTGCGGGTGAGCGACGACGGGCTCGGCGGTGCCCACTTGTCGAAGGGTCATGGCCTGGTCGGGCTGCACGACCGGGTGCGGGCGGCCGACGGAGTGCTCAACGTCCGGTCGCCTGACGGTGGACCGACGGTCGTCGAAGCCGAGGTGCCGTGCGGATCGTGATCGCCGACGACTCGCTGCTGCTGCGGGAGGGTCTCCAGCTGTTGTTGACCGAGGTCGGCCACGAGGTGGTCGCCGCCGTCGGTGACGGTCCGTCGTTCGTCGAGGCCGTCCTGACTCAACGACCCGACGTGGCGTTGGTCGACGTCCGCATGCCGCCGTCGCACAGCGACGAGGGGCTGCGGGCCGCCGTGTCGGTTCGGGCCGAGTGGCCCGAGGCGAAGGTCATGGTGCTGTCGCAGTACGTCGAGGTGTCCTACGCCGACGAGCTGCTCGGCACGGGCAGCGGCGGAGTCGGGTACCTGCTGAAGGATCGGGTGTCGGCCATCGACGAGTTCCTCGACAGCGTCGAGCGGGTTGCCGCCGGTGGCACGGTGCTCGATCCGCAGGTGGTGTCGCAGCTGATGGTGCGGCGCCGTGGTGATGACCCGGTCTCGACCCTCACGCCACGGGAGACCGAGGTGCTCGGCCTCATGGCGGAGGGCCGGTCCAATGCGTCGATCGCCCAGGCGCTGGTCGTGAGTGACGGCGCCGTCGAGAAGCACACGCAACGCATCTTCGCGAAGCTCGGGCTCCCGCCCGACGAGGGCCAACACCGGCGGGTGCTCGCAGTGCTCGCCTACCTGCGGACGTAGGCGTCACCGGCGGCTTCGCGGCGAGATCCAGGCTCACCCGGGCGCAGACGCCCGGCTGAGCCTGGATTCCCAACTCGTTTCCGGCTGGACCGGCGCTGTCGACTAGGGTGGCACCCCGTCACGGGCTGTGGCGCAGACTGGTAGCGCACTTGACTGGGGGTCAAGGGGTCGCAGGTTCAAATCCTGTCAGCCCGACACCGGAAACCCCCGCCCTGGCGGGGGTTTCGTCGTTTCCGGGCCACGCGGCGTGGCGAGGCGGCTCACAGCGGGCCAACCCGGGGAGGCCGCTGGTATCGAACTGATACCATGGCGCCATGGCGATGACACTCCGCCTCACCGAGGACGAGCAGGTTGCACTCCGGCGGCGCGCCGAGCTGGAGGGGATCTCGATGCAGGACGCCGCACGGCGTGCCGTCCGTGAGTTCGTCGACCGGGCCGACCACACCGACCGGGTCGCCTCGACAGCTGCGCGGGTTCTCGTCGCCCACGCCGACGCGCTCCGTCGCCTCGGAGAATGACCGACGACTCGACGATCGAGTACCTCGACCTCGACGATCTCCTCGCCCTCGCAACCGCGATGCTGGGCGATCCACCGCCGGTCCGGGACGTCGGACTCCTCGGTGCCGCAGTCGCGCGGCCACGTACCAGCGCGTTCGGAGCAGACGCCTACGGGGATCTCATCACCAAGGCGGCAGCGCTCCTCCATTCCGTCGTCAACAACCATCCATTGATCGACGGCAACAAGCGACTCGGATGGCTCAGTGCGGCAGTCTTCCTGGAGATCAACGGGTGCGCCGTGACGGACATCCCGAACGATCTCGTCTACGAACTGGTCATGAGGGTCGATGGGACGGACATCGAGGTCGACGAGATCGCGTCCCTCGTGCGGGAGCTGCTCTCGACCTGATCCCGGTGGGGTGCGGTGTGCCGGGGGCCGGACGAACCCCTGCGGGGCGAGCGGTGACGAACCGTCAGTAGTCTGACCCTCCATGGACGCGGAGCGACGGCCGTCTCGGCAGCGCCGTTGGCCGATGGTGTTGATCGGGCTCGCCACCGCCGGTGTGCTCGTCGCCGCCGGGGTGTTCGTGGCGACGCGGGAGCCGACGGTTCCCGTGACCGAGCGGGCGACGCCTCCGACCACGACCCTCCGCCCCTGCGTGCAGAAGCCGGCAGCCGTCGAGGGCACCGAAGGCGCGGCGGAACCGCCCGACGGCACCTACCTGGTGCTCATCTCGCCCGTGATCGGGGTGGCGGCCGTCGACGTCGCCGTCGTCGAGGGCGGCACGGCGCTGGAGTTCTCCGACGTGCCGGTCGCCGACGACGTGTCCATCACCGGCCAGGGTCCTGCTGCGATCACGGTCCGGAACGGCTCGATCGTCGGGTTCGACCCATTGCACGCCACCTGGGACGATCCGCTCGGCCGCGGGGGCGACCCGTGTACCCCCGACACCGAGTGCGAACTCAGCGAGGACCCGATCCCTCACCTGTGGCCCGGCGGCATCGACGGACTGCTCGGCGAGACGCTGGCCGAGGTCCCGAACCAGCTCGCCATGGCGCTCGCCAAGTGGGGCGTCGACGTCGATCCGGCGTCGTTCGCGCTGAGCAGCGAACGGTGCGGGTTCAGCGCCACGGTCGGGGGCGACCTGACCCTCCAGCTCTACCTCGGCCTGACCGACGACGGCTACGTCCTGAGCGGCGCGACGACCGACCAGCCCGAGGACGACGTCGCCGGCGTGGGCTACACCGCGGAGGGCGAGACCGTGCAGCTGTCGTTGGCGTCGGTGTTCCGGGACCGGTACCCGGAGGCCACCGTCGACGTCGTGGTGCGGTTCGGGGAACGTTCCGAGAAGGCGACGGCCCCCGTGGCCGACGAGACCATCGCCGTGACGATCGACCGCCGGCTCAGCCAGCGGGGCTCGTACGTCCTGAAGTACACCAACCCCGACGGCTCGATCCGCCGCATTGCCGCCGCCCAACTGCCGGCCGGCAACTCCGCTGCCGGTTGAGCGCCGTCAGGCGCTGTCGAGGCCCAGCAGTCGCGCTGCGTTGTCGTGCAGGACCGCTCGACGGAGCGCGTCGTTGTCCTCGGTGAGGATCAGGACGCGGGCCATCGTGATGGCCTGGTGGTAGAAGGGCCAGTCGGTGCCGTAGAGCAGACGATCGGGAGCGACCCGATCGAACACGGTGCGCATCGCGTCGAGGCCGAGGCTCGACAGCTCCCAGTAGAGGTTGTCGTAGCGGTCGACGAACGAGTCGAGCGCCACCTCGTGCTGGAGCGCCCCGCAATGCCCGAGAATGAACGTCGTATCGGGGTTCTCGGCGATCGCCTGCTCGTATCGGGCGACCTGGCTGCGACGCTCGGCGGCCTTCGGTTCGATGCCGACCGGACCGCAATGCATGAGCACGGGAAGGCCGCGGTCGCCGCAGCGACGGCAGAGGTGCACGGTCTTGGGGTGGTCGGCAGCCATGAACTGGCCGTTCGGATGGAACTTGAGGCCGGCGGCTCCGGCAGCGATCTGCTCGTCGAGGCGCTGCTCGAGTCGGCGGTCCGACGGATGGACGCCAGCGAACGAATGGAGTCGAGGATGCCGACGGGCCGCAGCGAGGAACACGTCTGCGTTCGACGGGCCGAACGGGAGGTCGAACGGCAGGAGCACCGCATCACGGATGCCCAGGTCGTCCATGTTCGCGCAGCAGGTTGGGTGCGGTGTGAGTGACGCGCTTGCCCCACGGGGTGAGGGAGAGCACGGAGAGGTCGGCCTTCATCGCGAACATCGACTCGGCGTCGAAGTTCAGGTTCGAGTACGGCGACAGGTCGAACGGCATCGTCAGCGGGAGGTAGTAGGCGGTGCTTGCCGTCTCGGCGAGCACATCGACCCGGTGCCGGGCCAGGTACGCCATCGCCAGATGGGTGTGCATGTCGATGACGGGCCCGACCTGGGGGTCGGCGACGAGGCGGTTACCACCCTGCACGTCGAACCAGGGAAGGCGGGCGAGGTCGAGGATGCTGTCGAAGCGGGTCGGGAACACCCGGCGAGCGTAGTTCCGCAGTCCTGAGGACAGCGCCTCGACCGGTCAGCGCACCCGGCGGCGAACGGCGGTGATCAGGAGGGCAGCGGCCGCCCCGACCAGCGCCACCCGCACCGGCGAGCTTCGCAAGGAGTTGGCGGGGCGCCCGAGCCAGGGCACCGACCAACGCACGCGCCCGACGGTCGTGCCGGTATCGAGAACGACGCGCTCGCCCGTCGTGTTGGCGTCGCCACACGTCTCGACGGTGACCGACGATCCGACTCCAGCGACCGAGACGACGCGATGGGTCAGGGTTTCACCGATCGCGTCGGCGGGGACGGTGGCCACGTCCCCGGGGCGCAGGTCGCCGGCCAGAACGTTCTCGGAGACGACGACGTCGCCGATCGCGTACGTCGGTGTCATCGACACGCTCCGGATGACGAGCGGATGGAAGCCGAAGAGCACGAGGACCAGTGCGGCGACCACCACCAGGGAGACGATCGCTGCAAGCGCGGCGCCGGCCCCGTCGAGTACCCGTGCGGCGCGACCGCGTCGAGGACCGTCATCGGGGGCCGCTGGGCCTCGTGTCAGGGCGTCGACCCGGGCACCGGCTCGTTCGGGACCGGAGCCCTGGGCTGCCCGATCGAGCTGGTCGACCCAGGCTGCACGTGCCCGGTCGCCGAGGTTGAGCACGAGACCGATGACCTCGCGGTCGCCGGAGCGGCGACGGCCCGAGACTCGTGCCCGACACGTCGACATCGCGGTGCCGTCGTCGACGCGATCGACACGGCCAACCGAGTGGCCGTCGCGTCGACGTCGGGTCCGTCGCACTGCCGGACGAGCGCGAGCCCTGACGGTGACCCGTTGACGGTCCGGAACGTCGTCCCGGCGGACACCAACCCGACGTCGAGCGGCACCCGGTAGGTGCTCCGCTCCCAGTTGCGTTGCGCCAGAGCTCCCATGCTGAACGCCCAGAGTGCGGCGAGCGCCGCAAGCGCCGTCCCCATGACCGGGGCGGACGGCCGCGGCGGGTCGTCCCGTCGACGAGCCGGGCGCCGGTCACGACGGTGAGGAGGAGCGCCGCCCAGACGAGCGGCCGCTCGGGGAGCGCCAGGCGCGGGGCGCGGCGACGCCGGGTCACGGCAGCGCCGACAGCGACGAGAGAACCGGGTGTGCTGTGCATCGCGGCGGTGACGTCGCGGCAGGGGGCGCATCGGGAGCCCGAGTCCCTGTCGGAGCGCGGCCCACCGGATCCCCGCCGCGGCGACGGCGACGGAGGCGACCATGACCGTCGTCGTCGACGGGGTGGTCGGACCGGCGGCGAACAGGGGGAGGGCCGACGCGAAGAGCAGCGGCACGGCGAACAGTTCGCGGAGCGTGAGTCCGGCGGCGAGGAGTCGACACCGCGTCGATCCAGTGCCGATCGCTGCGGCGAGATCGGCCGTGCGGCCCCACTGACGGGCGATCGTGTCGGGCCAGTAGGCCGCAGCATCGACGGGCGCCGCCCGGCGGGCGATCGGTTCGTCAAGCGCCGCTCCGCCCCAGCCCTCGCCGGCGCAACGTCGTAGCCAGCTGCCGAGGGGACGGTCAGCGTCGAGGGGGTGGGAGCGGAGCAGTTCGGTGGCGATGATCGTCGCGTCGGGCTCCCAGGTGACGAGGCCTCGTCGCCGTGCGGCCGCGACGAGTGCGACGGTGACGTCGTGGCGGCTGTCGCCGACGTAGCGGTCGCGGCTGAACGGCGCGGTTCGACCGGTTACCCAGCCGATGCCAGGCTCGAGGTGGGCGGCGCCACGGCGGCACGCGTCGGCGACGGGAACGGCCCGGCCCGACACCAGGAGGATTGCCGAGGTGTCGACCCTGGCCATGGCCCGGACGAGCCCTGCAGCGGCGTCGGCGTCCTCGATGACCGGCACTCCGAGGCGGTGCAGCTGCGGCGGCGCACCCGGTCCGGTGAGGACGATGGTGGGCCCGGCGGCTGCAGCGAGCAGGACCGTCGTGCGGGCGATGTCGAGCGGTTCGTCGCCGACGCGCACGATTGTCGTGAACGCCGCCGATGGCGGCCCGGTCGGCGTCGGTCCCGCCGGCGTCGGGTCGGTTGCCCCCACTGTTCCGGTCCCCGACAGGAGAAGGACGACGAGCGGCGCCGCCGACCACACCGTCGCCGCTGCGAGCAGGACGGCAAGGAGTCGATGCTCGTCGCTCGTCGCGACGATCGCCGCAGCGACCGCGAGCGAGAGCACCACGGCCGAGGCCCCGCACCAGCGAGGGAGGCCTCGGCCGCGATCAGGTGTCACCAGCGGCTCGCCGTCGGTGGGGTCGGACCCGGCCTCAGGCGTCGGTGCGGCGGGTACGGAGCCGGGTCACGACGGTCATCGCCGCGCCCGCTGCGAGGAGCACGATGCCCACGATCACGAGCGGCAGCGAGGTGTTGCCGGTCACGGCGAGCGGCTGGACGGTGCCGTCGGCGAGGACCCGCACGTTGTCGTCCTTGCTGATCGACGTCTCGCTGCGGACCTCCGACGGCGAGATGGTCGTGCTCGTCGAGGTCGTGCTCGTCGACGTGCTGCTCGTCGAACTCGACGTCGAGGACGGGACCGAGGTGGCCCCGGCGACGGTGGTCGTCGGCGCGGCCGTGGTGGTCGTCGTCGATGTGGTGGTCGTCGGCGCTGCCGTGGTGGTCGTCGTCGAGGTGGTCGTCGTCGACGTGGTCGTCGTCGAGGTGGTGGTGGTCGTCGGCGCGGCCGTGTGGTGGTGGTGGCCTTGGTGGTCGTCGGCGGTGGGGCGGTGGTGGTCGTGGCCTTCGTTGTCGTCGTGGCCTTGGTGGTCGTCGGCGCCGCAGTGGTGGTCGTGGCCTTCGTCGTGGTGGTCGCCTTGGTCGTCGTGGGCTTGACGGTGGTCGTCGTCGACGTCGTCGTCGTGGCCGGCGGGATCGCACCGCAGAACTGGACGTTGGAGATGTCGGGGGTGTTGCCGCCCCCGACCTTGGGCAGACCGGCGTTGGAGAACGTCCCGCTCGAGGCGGGCGGCGTGAACGTGGCCGTCACCGAACCCGGACCGCCCTTGACGATCAGGTGCGACACCGGCTTGGTCGACGTCCAGGTGCCCCCGTCGTCGCGGTCATTGCCGATGTTCACGACGCTGCCGTTGCCGGAGGGGCCGTCGAAGTCGTAGTGCCGGCCCGACCACTCGAACTTGGCGATGAGCTGGGTTCCGCCCGGGCAGCTCGGCTGCATCGATGCGGTGGTCGTCTGGACCAATCCCAGCCCCAGGGTGGAGCCGCCGACGAGCATCAACGCGACACCGACCCGCAGCGGGTTGAGGCCACCGACGATGCGGCGAGGGTTGAGTTCCATGATGTCCTCCGGAGTCGAGTTCGCGCCCCCACCCATGGCTGGGTGAAATCACCCAACCCGTATCGGCCCGGTTCGGCCGCTGTTGAGAACTTCTTCGTTCGCTCCGGTCGATGGGTCCCGGGACCTGACCTTCTCAGGTCCTCCCCCCGGCGATCCGATACCTGCCTCGTGCGGAGAACGACGACATGGGGTCAAATCGGGAGGAGCGCCGCGCTGGTGCTCGCGGTCGTGGCCATTGGGGTGGGACTGGGTCCAACGGCCCATGCAGCGCCGCCGGACACGACCGACGCGCTCGTCGCCGTCGAGTCCGAGGTGCTCGCACTCGTCGAGCTCGGTGCGTTCCGTGAGCCACTGCCGGCGAAGCTGCGTGACGTCGCCGACGACTGGCGATCGGAGGTCGAGGGGTACACCCGCCGCGACCTGATCGACTGGCTCCAGGCCTCCGACGAGGACGCCGCCCACGAGCTGGACCTGCTGGGCGGCGTCCCGCTCAGCCCCGATGTCCGCGCCGCGCTGCGACGTCTTCCTCCCGACGCCGTCCGGGCGATCGAGTCGGGCACGCCCATCGCGATGCCCGCCTCGGTGTACGAGCACGCGCTCAACGATCTCGAACACCGCAACGGCAGCGCGCCCTCCGCCGAGGAGGCCGCGCCGGCAGCGGGTGGGGGAGTTGCCCCACGACCCGAGCCTCGGGCCGACGGCACATCCCTCGTCCTCGTCGTCGTCCTCGGAGCGGGTGCCGCCGTTGTGGTGGCGGCGCTCGGTGCCGCCATGGTCGTGTGGGGGCGACGGCGATCCACTGCCGTGGCCGCCACCGACTCGGGCGTCGCTCGCCTCCTCGATGCCAGTCGCCGGTTCGGATCGTCGGTGGCGGTCCCCGACATCCATCGCATCCTGTTGGAGGAGACCGTCGCACTCACCGGCGCCGACACCGCCGCCGTCGTGTCCGTGGAGGACGGCTCATCACTACCGACCGTCGTGACCGAGACGACGGTCGGATCGCTCGTCCCCGGCCACCTGGGCCGCGGCATCGTCCGGCGGGTGCTCGACACCGGCGTCGGAATCCGGACCGTCGTCACCGACGCAGCGATCGCCGGCGGCCCCAGCGCCGTCCTCGCCGTTCCGTTGGTGCGCAACGGGACCATCGTCGGGGCCGTGGTGGCCCGGCGCGGCGTCGAGCAACCGTTCGACCCGGCGGATCTCGATCTACTCGGTCAACTCGCCCCGATGGCCGCAGCCGCGCTCGTGTCCGCCGGGCTGCACGACAACGTCGCCGAACTGTCGCTCACCGACGGCCTGACCGCACTGGGCAACCGGCGTCGCCTCGACCGCGATCTGGTCGCTGCGCTGGGTGCGGGGTCGGGCAACATCGGCTTCGTGATGGTGGACATCGACCACTTCAAGCAGTTCAACGACACCCACGGCCACGTCGCCGGTGACGACGTGCTTCAGGGCGTCGCCGCCCTCCTTCGAGGCGCGGTGCGCGCCGGAGACGTCGTGTACCGCTACGGCGGGGAGGAGTTCTGCGTGCTGCTGCCCGACACCACTCCCGTCGAGGCGGCCGACGTGTCCGAACGGCTCCGCCTCGCCGTCGAGACCCACGATTTCCCGGGCGGCGAGACGCAGCCGGCGGGCCGGGTCACGATCTCGGTGGGAACGACCGTGGCGAGCCGGATCGACCCGACCGAGGTCAAGGAACGGGCCGATCACGCGCTGTACGAGGCGAAGCACCGTGGCCGCAACCAGGTCGTCGTCGAGTCGATCGTCGTCACGCCCGTCGACGAGTGACCTCGTCCGAATTCTCAGGACGACGGCGTCGTCGGTCGATACCTCCACGGTGACGACCGATTCGAAGACCTCCAACGTGGTTCGGGCCGGCGGGGTCGCCGTGTTCGCGCTGGCCATCCTGGGGGCCGGCGCTGCGATCGGGCTCTCCACCGCTGACGCCGAGCCCACCTCGGCGCCGCTCGCCACGTCGCCGCTCGGTGCGGCACCGCTGCCGACCATGTCGCCGCTCTGGGTGATCGTGGTCGCCGTGGCCGAAGGTGTGCTGCTCACCATCGGTACGTTGCTCGTGTTGTCGGTCGTCCGCGACGTCCGGCGCCGCCGGGCCGTGGTCACAGCGCTGCCGACGGTCGAGTCCGATCTCGAACGGGCCCTCCGCGCGATTGCCGAAGCCCCCGACCGGTCGGCTGCCCTCGTGGAGATGGCCACCGGTGCGTTCGAGTCGACGAACGCCCTCACTGTGGCCGTGGTCGTCCGGTCGGGTCGGGGCGCCCTCGAAGTCGCCACCCTGTCCGGCGAGCCGGTCGGGTCGGACGCGCTGCTCCCCGACGGCGTGTCCACGGCGATCGACCAGGTCGCACCTCGCCGCTGGGTCGACACCGGTTCCGACGACGGATCCGTCGCTCCCCGCGCCTACATCGTGGCCCCGGTCGTGATCGACGGCTCTGCGATCGGCGCGCTGGTCGGCACGCGGCACGGCGCGACCGCCTTCGGCATCGCCGACCTCGACGCCGTCTGCCAACTCGCCGCCGTCGAACTGCCGGCCGAACCGGCGCTCGTCGACGACCTCACCGACCTGCCGACCCGCCGGCGTCTCGACCACGACCTCGGCCTCGTTGCCGACGGGCAGGTGGGACTGGCCGTGGTCGCGATCGACCACTTCCTGCGGATCGGGCACGAGGTCGGGCCCGCCGCGATCGACGGCCTGGTGCGCGAACTCGTCGACGTGGTCGCCGGCGCGGTGCGCGACGGGGACCTGGTGTACCGCTACGGCGACGGGCAGTTCGGCGTCCTTCTCCCGTCGGCGGGCAAGGACGAGACCGCCGAGGTCGCGGAGCGGCTCCGGGTGGCCGTCGAGGCCGACGAGTTCGGCCTCGACGAGGACGCGACGGCCCGCCGGATCACGGTGTCGGTCGGCACGGTCGTCGCCGATGCCGATGCGCTCGCCGACATCACCCGTCGCGCGCCGACGACGCCGTGAGCGAGGCGGAACGGTTCGGGCGCAACCGGGTCGTGGTGTCGGGCCACGCCCGATTCCCGGTCGACCGGTAGCGTGGTGCGCCATGGGGCGTGCGCTGAACGGTGAGATCGAGATCGAATGGGAGGAGCGGGGCCCGTCGAACGGCGAACCGATCCTTCTCGTGATGGGGCTGGGCGCTCAGATGATCGCCTGGCGCGACGGGTTCTGCGACCGTCTCGTCGACCACGGGTATCGCGTGATCCGCTTCGACAACCGCGACGTCGGCCTGTCGTCGACGACTGCGGCGACGCCCCCGTCGTTCGGCGAGATGGCGACGCTGTTCGGTCCGCGTCCGGCGCGTCGGCCCGTGCCGTACACGTTGTCGGACATGGCATCGGACGCCGCCGCGGTGCTCGACGACGCCGGTGTCGAGGCAGCGCACGTCGTGGGTGCTTCGTTGGGCGGCATGATCGCCCAGACCCTTGCCATCGAACGGCCCGAACGGCTCCGATCGCTGACCTCGATCATGTCGAAGACCGGTGCGTTGCACGTGGGGCTCCCCACGCCGCGCGTCCTGCGAAAGGTGATGCAGCCGACCCCCGTCGAGCGCGACCTCGCGCTCGCCTACGAGCTCGAACGGGCCGAGGTGACCTGCGGGCCGCTCTTCGACCGCGACGCCATGGAGACGTTCCTGGCCGAGGCCTACGAGCGGTCACCCGAGCGTGGGGGCATGGCGTTCCAGCTGAGCGCCATGTTCGCGTCGGGCGATCGCACGCGGGCCCTGCGCAACCTCGATGTGCCGACGCTCGTGATCCACGGTCGTGCCGACGGGCTCGTCCGACTCAGCGGAGGTGTGGCGACCGCCCGTGCGATCCCCGGCGCCGCGCTCGAGGTGCACAACCTCATGGGCCACGATCTGCCGCAGCCGCTGTGGCCGGCGCTGACCGACTCGATCGCCGCGCACGCCCGCCGGGCGAGTCGAGCGCGGTCTCGCGACCTGACGCCGGCCTGACCGTCGACCGACGTCACGTTCGGGGAGCCTTCCCCCGGCTGAGGGGTTTCTTACAGCACCCGGTGTCAGTACCACGGTCCGTGGGTAAGGTGCCACCATGAGCGGTTGACCGCTCGAACTGGGGCCCACTTCGTATCCATAGCGACACACGGAGGACTGGCGACGTGAGACACACCATCACCGGGCAGCGCAGGGAAGACCGGACGCGACGCACCGTCGCCGTCGGCACCCTCGCCGCCGTCACCCCCATCCTGGCCCCCGCCGCCACGATCTGGGCGTCGTGGGACGAGGCCGGGATCGCCGTCGTCACCATGCTCAGCACCGTTGGAGCGGCCAGCATCGTCGGGCTGCTCCTCCTCCGCGTCACCCGCCGTCTCGCCCGCCAACAGGCGTTGTTCGATGAGGAACGCCGACGCTGGCGCGACGAGGCCAACACCGACCCCCTGTGTCGCATCCCCAACCGTCGCGGCGCCGACGACCAGATCGCCGGAATGCTCCGGGCCGCACCGGCCGATTCCCGGTGGACGGTGCTGGCGCTCGACGTCGACCACTTCAAGCAGGTCAACGACACCCACGGTCACGCGGTCGGTGACCGTGTGCTGGCATCGGTGGCGTCGGCGCTGTCCGACCACCTCCGCCGGGTACCGCCGCCGCCCGCTGGGGCGGTGACGAGTTCGTGGTGTTCGGGCTCGTCGATCAGGAGCTCCCGCAGGGGTGGGCCGAGGAGCTGGTGGCGGCCGTGACCGCTCGGCCCGTGCAGTGCCGCGAAGGCAACCTCCGGGTCGGCGTCAGCTTCGGGCTCGCGCACGGCCCCTCGGGCCAGCCGTTCGACGACATCCTCGACCTGGCCGACGACGCGCTCCTGCGGGCCAAGACCGTGCTCCGGGCCGAGGGTCGGGCGACCATCCGACTCGACGACCGCGAGGTCGTCACGGTGGCGACCCGGCCGCCGGCGATTCCCGCCGCGACCGTGTCCGATCCCGGCGGCGTGGCGGTCAGAACTGCAGCAGTGGCAGGTCCAGCGGCGCCCGCTTGGTGCGCTTGAGCTCGGAGAACTCGGGGAAGTCTGCGAAGGTCCGGAGCGCCTCGTAGAACTTCACCGAGGTCTCGTCGTCGGGCACGGCGCTGATGACCGGACCGAACAGCGAGTTGCCGTGCGGCGGGTCGAACGTGAGGATCGGCGTGCCGACGTCGGGACCGGTCCGCTCGAAGGCAGCGTCGCTCTCGGCGCGGATGAGCGTGTCCCAGGTCGAGTCGTCGGCCGCGTCGGCCAGGTCGACCGGCAGGTCCAGCTCCTGCAGGATCTCGAGCGCGTCGACGCGCCCGGCCGCCTCGGCCATGCGCTCGCCGAAGTCGAGATCCGACGTGTGGTACCAGTAGCGCTCGCCGTACGCCTGGTAGAGGCGGGACACGGCGTCGTTGCCCAGCCGGTCACGCGCCGCGGCGCAGATCCGGTGGTAGCGCAGGCCCTTCTCGGCCGCTTCGAGGTATCCGGCGGGCATGTTCTCGTTGTTCTCGTTGATGAACTTCAGGCTGATGAATCGCCAGCCGACCTTGATGTCCTTCAGCTCCACCAGGCGGCGGACCCACTGCGAGGTCTGCCAGGCGAACGGACAGCCCGGATCGAAGAAGAACTCGATGTCGTAGGGGCCGCCGGGGAGGTCGGGAAGCGTTGCGGGCGCGGTGGAATCGGTCATGGTGCCTGCAACGCCCACCGGCGGAGCGATGTTCCCGCCAGCAGGTCGCGGCCCGTACGTCACCTGAGTGTCACTCCGTGTTCCCCGATCGGTTGCCTCGTGTTCAACCGGCTGCGACGATGGGGCCCGGGGAGTGCGATGGGCGGGGAGGCCACATGGCAGGAGTGCGCGGTAGGACGTCTCGTTGGGCATGGGCGCTCGGCGTCGCGTTGGCGGGGGCGACGCTGGCCGGATGTGTGCCCGACATCGGCGGGGGAGGCGGCCCGACGACGACCGAGCCCACGGTCGTGGTGGGGGACGACCAGATCCGGCTCAACCAGATCCAGCTCGTCGGGTCGCACAACAGCTACCACATCGCCCCCGAGGGCACGATCCTCATCCCGCTCACGCTCGGGGGCCTGGCCGTGCCCGGTCTGGTCGAGGGCCTCGGAAACCCGCTGTCGCTCAACTACACGCACGCGCCGCTGCCGACGCAGCTGCAACGCGGCGTCCGAACGTTCGAACTCGACGTCTACGCCGACCCGCTCGGCGGCCGGTTCTCCGTCCCACGCCTCGTCGAGCTGTTCAACGTGCAGCAGCCGAACATCCCGCCGGGGCTCGACCAACCCGGGTTGAAGGTGCTGCACATCGCCGACGTCGACTTCCTCACGACCTGCGTCACCCTGCAGGCGTGCCTCGGACAGATCCGCACCTGGTCCGACGCTCACCCCGACCATCTGCCGATCGTCATCGACGTCGAGCTGAAGGGCGAGGGTCTCGGACTCCCCGCGGAACTCGGGTTCACCCCCATCGTGCCGTTCGACGGCCCCCAGCTCGACGCCGTCGACGCCGAACTGCGCGCCGCGATCGGTGACCGACTCATCACCCCCGACGATGTCCGCCAGGGCGCGTCCACGTTGCGCGAGGCGATCACGACGACGGGGTGGCCGACCGTCGCCGAGTCGCGGCAAGGTGCTCGTGTTCCTGGACAACGAAGGCCTGCGCTCGTCCTACCTGTCGGGTCACCCGTCGCTCGAGGGACGCGCCATGTTCACGTCGTCGGTGCCGGGCCAACCCGACGCGGCGATCATCAAGGAGAACACGCCAAACGACGGCGCGACGATCCGAGGCCTGGTCGAGCAGGGCTACATCGTGCGGACCCGTGCCGACGACGACACGGTTCCCGACCCGTCGGTGGCCCGTCGGGAGATCGCGCTCGCGTCGGGAGCGCAGATCGTTCACACCGACTACCCACCCGGGGAGCCGAGGTTCAACACCGGCTACCAGGTCACGTTCGGCACGAAGGTCGCCTCCCGCTGCAACCCGGTGACGACGACCGCGGGAACCTGCACCGCTGCGGCGGTCATCGAACCCTGATCCGCACCCCGACGGGTCGCGGCGGAATAGCCCGCGCCCCGTCGAGGGTTGTGCCCGGCATGACCGAGACCGATGCCCAGCCCGATGCCGAGCACGAGTGGTGGAAGACGTTCGTCGACGAGTCACCGGCCCGCACCGCCAAGCTCGCCGTCGTTCGAGCCGACGGGTCGCCACAGGTCGCGCCGGTGTGGATCGCCCGCGACGGCGACGAGATCGTGTTCCTCACGAGCGCCGACACCGTGAAGGGCAAGTCGATCCTGCGGGACGGACGGGTGAGCCTGTGCCTCGACAACGAAGTGCCGCCGTTCGACTTCGTGACCATCAACGGCACGACGACGACCTCGACCGATCCCGACGAGCTGTTGCACTGGGCCACCGAGACGGCTCGGCGCTACATGGGCGACGAGCTCGCCGAGCAGTACGGCCGGCGCAACGCCGTGCCACCGGAGATGGTCGTGCGGGTCACCCCGACCCGGGTCATCGCGGCGAGGAACGTGAGCGACTGACGCTCAGACGGCGCGGAACCGGTCAACCGCGTCGACGAGGGCGGACGTGTTCTCGGGGTCGAACATCGAGTGGCCGGCGCGCTGGTTGAGCACGAACTCCGCCTCCGGCCAGGCCCGGTGGAGGTCCCACACGGTCCTCATGGGGCACACGCAGTCGTATCGGCCCTGCACGATGACCGCGGGGATGTGCCGGATCAGGTCGACGCCGTCGAGCAGCTGGGTCTCGTGGGTGAAGAAGCCACGGTTCACGAAGTAGTGGTTCTCGATGCGGGCGAGGTTGAGCATCTCCTGGTCGGAGTCGGTGCCCGGCCGCTGCTCGAGGTAGGCGGTGGCCCACTCCCAGTCGGCCCATGCCCGGGCGCACTCGAGCTGTGCCTCGGGATCGTCGCCGAACAGGCGCCGGTGGTAGGCCACGACGAGATCGCCACGCTCCTCGTCGGGGATCGGCGCCAGGTACTGCTCCCATGCGTCGGGAAACAGGTCGGATGTGCCGTGTTGGTAGAAGAAGTCGAGTTCGCTGCGGCGGAGCAGGAAGATGCCACGCAACACCAGCTCGGTGACCCGCTCGGGGTTCATCTGTGAGTAGGCGAGCGACAGGGTCGAGCCCCACGAACCACCGAACACGAGCCAGCGGTCGATCCCCAGGTCCGCGAACACGTTCGAGGTCGGCGACGAGGTGCCACGTCGTGTTGTGTTCGACCGATGCGGTGGGAGTGCTGCGGCCGCACCCACGCTGATCGAGCAGCACGATGCGGTACGCCTCGGGGTCGAAGAACCGCCGCTGCTTCGGGGCCGAGCCGCCGCCGGGCCCACCGTGCACCACGACCGCGGGCTTGCCGTCGGGGTTCCCCGACTCCTCGACGTAGAGGACGTGGCCGTCGCCGACGTCGAGCGAGTACGTCGCATTCGGTTCGATCTCGGGGTAGAGCTCAGCCATCAGTGCAGGTGCCCACGGTGGTCGTCGAGGAGGCTGTTGCCGTCGTCGTCGAGGTCGGCGGGGTCGCCGGCGATGAGGTCCCAGCGGTCGTGGCAGTCCTCGCAGCGGTACGTGACGATGTCGCCCGTCTCGTCGCCCCCGTCCAGCGGCAGGGAGGTGCGGTGGCAGGTGCCGCCGCAGTCGACGCACACGATCGTCTCGGGGAGCGAACTGCTGGTCTCGTCGGCCTCGTGCATGCCCGCAGTCTCGCGCACCGCCCCGGCCGATCCGGTCTGAGCCCTCGGGGCGAGGAGCGGTAGCGTGGTCCCCATGGATGCACCCCGACCCTCATCGCGGTCCAGCTGGGAGGCGGCGTTCGCCTCGTCGCCCACCCGTGACGCCGAGTTCGAGACGATGTCGGGCATCCCCATCGAGCCGGTGTACGGCCCCGACGACGCCGAGCACCCGGGGGAGTACCCCTACACCCGTGGGCCCTACGCCTCGATGTACCGCTCGAAGCTGTGGACGATGCGGATGTTCGCCGGGTTCGGCACCGCCATCGACACCAACGGGCGCTTCAAGGACATCCTGGCCAACGGCGGGGACGGCCTGTCGACCGCGTTCGACCTGCCCACCCTGATGGGCTGCGACTCCGACGACGAGATGAGCCTCGGCGAGGTCGGAACCTGCGGCGTCGCTGTCGACACGCAGGCCGACATGGAGGATCTCTTCCGCGACATCGACCTCGAGCACACCACCACGTCGATGACGATCAACTCGCCGGCCGCGCCGATCTTCGCCATGTTCATCGCCGCGGCGGAGAAGGCGGGCATGTCGCGGGCGAGGCTCGGTGGCACCCTCCAGAACGACATCCTGAAGGAGTACCAGGCGCAGAAGGAGTTCATCTTCCCGCCGCGCCCCTCGCTCCGCCTCGTCCGCGACACCATGGCGTTCTGCGCTGCGGAGATGCCGCGGTGGCACGCGATCTCGGTGTCGGGTTACCACATCCGTGAGGCCGGTTCGACCGCGGCGCAGGAGCTGGCGTTCACGCTCGGCAACGGGTTCGCCTACGTCGAGTTGGGTCTGAAGGCCGGGCTGAAGGTCGACGACTTCGCGCCGCGCCTCAGCTTCTTCTTCAACGCGCACCTCGACTTCTTCGAGGAGATCGCCAAGTACCGTGCCGCCCGCCGCATCTGGGCCCGCTGGATGCAGGAGCGCTACGGCGCCAAGGCCGCGAAGTCCCTCCAACTGCGATTCCACACCCAGACGGCCGGCGTGTCACTCACGGCCCAGCAGCCCGAGGTCAACATCGTTCGCACCGCCATCGAGGCGCTCGCCGGGGTGCTCGGCGGCACGCAGAGTCTGCACACCAACTCGATGGACGAGACGCTGGCGCTCCCCACCGAGAAGTCGGCACGCATCGCCCTGCGAACCCAACAGGTGATCGCCCACGAGACTCGGGTCACCAACGTTGCCGACCCGCTCGGCGGCTCGTACTTCGTCGAGGCACTCACCGACGAGATCGAGCGGCAGGCCGAGGAGCTGTTCGCCAAGATCGACGCGTTCGGCGACGGATCGATGCTCGAGGGCGCGATCCACGGCATCGAGGAAGGCTGGTTCCAGGGCGAGATCGCGCAGGCGGCCTACGACCTCGAGAGGAAGCTCAACGACGGCCGCCACGTCGTCGTCGGGGTCAACGAGTTCTTCGAGGGCAACGACGAGCCGCAGCCCGAGACGCTCTACATCGACCGCGAGGTCGAGCAGTTCCAGATCAAGCGGCTCGACGCCGTGCGCCACGATCGCAACGCCGCTGCCGTGGACGAGGTCCTGACCCGCCTGCGGGCCGACGCCGCCGACCCCGAGGTCAACCTGATGCCCGTCCTCATGGAGGCATCGCGGGCCTACTGCACGCTCGGCGAGATGATGGGTGCCATGGCCGACGTGTTCGGCCGCTGGGAAGAAACAGCTCGGATCTGAGGACGTACTGCTGATGGACGCTTTTGGTGAGTACGACGTCCCGAAAGGGCGGGTCCTGGTTGCGAAGTTGGGGCTCGACGGCCACGACCGCGGTGTGAAGGTCGTGGCGCGCATCCTCCGCGACGCCGGCTTCGAGGTGATCTACACCGGGCTCCGGCAGACGCCGGCCAAGGTCGTGGCCGCGGCGGTCGACGAGGATGTCGACGCCATCGGCCTCTCGATGCTCTCGGGCGCCCACCTCGCGCTCGTCCCTCCGGTCGTGGAGCTGCTCCGCGAGCAGGGTCTGACCATCCCCGTCGTCGTCGGCGGCATCATCCCCGAGCGCGACGTGCCGGTGCTCGAGGCCGCCGGGGTCGCCGCGATCCTGGCACCGGGTGCGTCGTCGGCCGAGGTCGTCGCGACGATCGAGTCCGTCATCGCCGCCAACTCCGGCGTCTGACACGCGCTCGGCACGTGGCGCACGCTGCCGCCGGTCGGTGGCTCGCCATCAGGTGAGCTGGGCGGTCGTGAACGTCGAATCGAAGCGCTTGCACCACACCCGATGCTCGTCACTGTCGAGGGATCGACGTCGGCAGGGAGTTCGTAGTTCTGTGAGCCACGGTTGCCCTTGAGTGGTGCGAGTTCGATGAGGCGGTCGCCCTGGTAGACGACGGCGAAGAGGTCGGGGCCGTTGTCGGTCGCGAAGTCGTCCTCGAACCGGACGAACGTCTGCGTGCCGTCGGTCAGGATCACCGCAGTGCCGGCGCCGGGGTGGTCGACCTCGGTGAACGTGCCCCGTGCCACCTCGCGAACGGCGGGTGTCGCCGCTGTCGTGGTCGGCGATGCCGTGGTCGGCGATGCCGTGGTCGGCGTCGACGCCGGTTCGGCAGGCGGCCCGGTCGTCGCCGTTGGCGCGACGGTCGTGGTCGGCGCGGCGGCCGCGCCCGAAGCGAACGTCGGTCCGGCCTCGGTGACTTCGTCGTCGATGAACAGCGTCTGCACGCCGAAGACGCCAACGGCGACGACAGCGCCGACGATCACCATCACGCCGGCGACCCACGGCAACCATCTCCGGCCCGTGGTCGGTGCGTCGTCCCGTGGTTCCATCGTGCCTCCGTTGCCGTCGTCCCACGGTGCGTCCGGTGGGTCCCCCACATGGTGGATCAGCCAAGGGCCACCGATCCGGCGGAAGATCGAAACGAATTCGAAACTCTCGATCCGGCGTCCGAGGCCGCTTCCTCACACCTCGGGTCGGCGCCGCCAGATGTAGTTGACGTTGAGGAAGTAGTTGCTCACGAGCGCCACGACGAACCCGACGCCGTCGTGGATCAGCCGGGTCGGACCCTCACCGAACACGTCGTTGCCCCAGCCGTTCTCCTGCAGGAACTGGAACACGGCGACGTGCACGATCACGCCGAGGCCCGACACCAGCAGGCGAACAACGCGAAGCCCTGCACGAGGTGGTGGCGCCGGTACCGCCGCTCCCAGAACGTGAAGTAGTTGTTGAGCACGAAGTTCGTGACGACCGACCGCGGCGATGCCGGCGATCAGCGACCAGCGCAGTGGGCGGGCGAACCCGACGTCGATGGACCCGGCGTCGAGCAGTTCGAACAGCGAGAACACCGCGAGGTTGATCATGACGCCGGAGGCCCCGACGAGGCAGTACAGGAAGAACTGGCCCTTCACCTGGCGTCCGAAGCGCAGCTCGAACACGGCGAGCAGGTAGGACCGGATGATCGACGGCGACAGTTTCGTCTCGCCGGCCACGCGGTTGCGGAACTCGTAGCCGACCTCGGCGACGCGAAGGCCGGGGTTGCGGCCGATGAACTCCAGCAGGATCTTGAAGCCCTGGGCGTTCACTGCCGGTGCTGCCTTGCGGTAGGCGTCGCGGAGATCGCGAAGAACCCGGACATGGGGTCAGTCGTCGAGACCCGCAGGAAGACCCGGGCGATCATCGCGGCGACCCAGGACACGACGCGGCGGAAGGCCGACCATTCGCCGTAACTCCCGCCGTCGGCGGCGCGGGTGCCGACGACGAGATCGGCATCGCCCGACTCGAGCACCGCGACCATGTCGGGCAGCACCCGCTCGTCGTGCTGCATGTCGGCGTCGATGACGGCGATCACCTTGCCGGTGCTCGCCTCCATGCCGGCCATCACGGCGGAGCTGAGGCCGTGGTCGCTGAAGCGGCGCAACACCCGCACGCTGGGGTGGGTCGCGGCGTACTCCTCGGCGACCTCCCAGGTGCGGTCGGGCGAATCGTCGTCCACCACGAGGATCTCGTGGCTCAGGTCGACCAGTGCGGCCTCGAGCTTGTCGAGCAGGGGCACCACGTTGTCGACCTCGTTGAAGGTCGGGGTGATCACCGACAACTGCGGTGCCCGGCGGCGTTCACCGAACCGGCGGTTGCCGGCGGTTGAGTGGGGATCGGTCACGATCCGAAGAACCTAGTTGCGGAGGCGGCGCGCCCCGGTGAGCGTCGGTGGTCCGAACTACGGTCGGAGACATGTGCGGAAGGTTCGTGTCGGCATCGCCGCCGGAGGAGATCGCCGAGTACTTCGCGGCGATGATGATGGGCGATCCGCTCGAACCCAACTTCAACGTCGCGCCGACCCTCGACGTCTACGTGGTCTACGAGGACGGCTCTGCTCGGTCGGCGGGTCAGAGGAAGCTCGACCAGTTCCACTGGGGGCTCGTCCCGGGGTTCGCGAAGGACGTCAAGATCGGCAACCGCATGATCAACGCCCGGGCCGAGACGCTGGCGACCAACAACTCGTTCAAGCACTCCTTCGCCCGGCGGCGGTGCATCGTCCCGGCGGACGGCTTCTACGAATGGCAGTCCGTCGCCGGCCAGAAACGCAAGCAGCCGTATCTCGTCCATCGCCGCGACGACGAGCCGCTGGCGTTCGCCGGCCTCTGGGCGGAATGGCGCGGCCAGGTGGCAGGGGAGCAGGTCGTCGTGCGGTCGACGACCATCATCACCACCGAGGCCAACGAGACGATGGCGCCCGTGCACGACCGCATGCCGGTGATCCTCCCTCGGCGGGCGTGGGACGACTGGCTCGATCCGTCCAACCTGCAGGTCGAGCGGTTGCAGCGGTTGCTCGTGCCGGCGCCGGCGTCGCTCCTCACGATGCATCCCGTGTCGACCGACGTCAGCAACGTCCGCAACGTCGGCCGGCACCTGGCCGAACCGATCCCTGCGGAGCAGGTCCTCGGCGCCGGCGACCCCGAGCAACAGTCACTGCTGTAGCGGCTCGCTCCGCCGGCGAGGCGTGCGAGGAGTGAATCGCAGCGCACGCAGGTCGTGCGCAGCGGTCCAAACCTCGGCCGACGCGACGCGCTCCACCAGGGAAGGCGTTCGTCAGGACGCGGGGATGGCGCCGTTGCCTCGAGCTCGCAGCTCGGCCCGGAGCCGTTCGGCGGCGGCATCGAGCGACTCAGGTGACGCGTGGTGGTCGGCGTTGCCGAAGCCGAGGTCGGCCTCGGACTGGATCGGGATGAGATGCACGTGGCAGTGAGGCACCTCGAGGCCGGCGATGACGGTGCCGACGCGCACGCAGTCGAACGCCGTCTCCATGGCCCGACCGATCTCGAGCGCCACGACGTTGAGCCGGATCCAGACCTCGTCGGCGAGGTCGGTCCAGCGATCGACCGGCGCCACCGGCACGACGAGGGTGTGCCCCGGCTGGTGCGGTGCGATGGTCAGGAACGCCACGATCTCGTCGTCGCGCCACACGAATCGCCCGGGGAGATCGCCCCGGATGATGCGGGTGAACAGCGTGGGCTCGGGGGTCTCGTCGGTCATGGCCGAATCGTAACGGGGAGGTTGTCGGTGGTGGGGCGTAGGCTCTTCGTCTGTGAGCAGCCACGATCATCACTTGATCCATCGCCCCGACGCCGACGAGCAGGGCCTGGGCGACCTGGCCGTCGACCGGATCGTGACGCTGCCCAACATCATCACGACCGTTCGCCTGGCCTGCGTCCCACTGTTCCTGTGGCTGTTGTTCGGGCGTGACGCACCAGGGTGGGCCGGGTTCCTGCTCGGCACGTTGGGCGCCACCGACTGGGTCGACGGCTACGTCGCCCGCCGCTTCGACCAGACGTCCAACTTCGGCAAGATGTACGACCCGACCGTCGACCGGTTCATGATGGTCGTCGGCATCGTGGCGATCATCGTCGACGGTGCGGCGCCCTGGTGGTTCGCCTGGCTCATCCTGGTTCGTGAGGTGCTGGTGTCGCTGTGGGTCGTGGCCATCACGGCGATGGGTGCCAAGCGCATGGACGTCACGTGGTGGGGCAAGTGCGGCACCTTCGCGAACATGGGTGCGTTCCCGGCGTTCCTGATCGCCAGCCAGGCCGGCATGTCCGACTGGTGGACGACCACGTGGAAGGTCGTCGCCTACGTGTTCCTCGTTCCCGGTGTGATCTTCTCGCTCCTCGCCGCCGGGCAGTACGTCGTCAAGGGGCGTGAGGCACTGGCCGAGGGCCGTGCCGAGCGGGAGGCCGCCGCGTGAGTCCGTCCATCGGGCGGAGGGCCCTCGTGGGCCTCGCGTCGGCAGTGACGACCACGGTGCTCGCCGTCGACCTCGTGGTCGGGGGCGCTGCCTCGGCGCAGACGGCATCGGCGCAGACGGCATCGGCCATCGGTGACGCCACGTCGGGCGTGGTCGCCATCACGGTCACCGCGGACGGCGCACTCGACCCTGCCGCCGTCGCCGCGGCGACGGGCGGCACCGGTCGCATCACCGCCACGATCGACGCGATCGGCGCCACGACCGTCGAGGTGCCGGCCGGCCGGGCCCTCGACGCAGTGCGCCGTCTCGGCGCTGTGGCCGACGTCGACACCGCCCAGGCCGACCAACAGGTCCGCGCCTTCGAACGGGTGCCGACCGATCCGTACTGGCCACAACAGGAGTCGGCGATGCGCGGCATCGGCGCACCGACGGCGTGGGGTGTCTCGACGGGCGCTCCGTCGGTCGTCATCGCCGTCGTCGACTCGGGGGTCAACCCGGTCGGCGACCTCGCCGGCCGGGTCCTTCCGGGCTACGACTTCGTCAACGGCGATTCCGACGCCTCCGACGACGCCGATCACGGCACCGAGTCGGCGCTCGTCGCCGCCGCGGCCGGTGATGCCGGCGGCGGGACCGCCGGCATGTGCTGGAGCTGCCAGGTGCTGCCGGTCAAGGTGCTCGACCGTGAGGGTGTGGGCTCGATGTTCGACGTTGCTGCCGGCATCGTCTGGGCGGCCGACCACGGCGCCGACGTCATCAACCTCAGCCTCGGCGGCCGGTTCAGCGACCCGGCCGTGACCGACGCGCTCACCTATGCGTACGCTCGCGACGTGGTCGTCGTGGCCTCGGCGGGCAACGACGGCAAGAGCGAGAAGAGCTACCCGGCGGCCGAGCCCGGGGTCATCTCGGTCGGCGGCATCGTCAACGGTCAACGCAACCTCCACCCGTTGAGCCGACGCGGCCCCACGTGGGTCGACGTCGCCGCCCCGTGGTGCAACTGGGTCGTGATGTCGGGCTCGCCCGACTACTTCTGCGGCACGTCGTCCTCGGCGCCGTTGGTGACCGGCACGGCAGCACTGCTGCGGACGATCCGACCCGCCGCCGATCGCCAGATGATCGCGACGGCGTTGCTCACGACCGCCGACCCGGCATCGACCGCGGGCGTCGTCGGCTACGGCATCCTCGACGCCGGCCGGGCCGCCGCAGCCGTTCCGACCGTTGCGCCCGGCCCGACCCCGAACCCGCCCGACGTCACGCCGCCCACCGCGACGATGACCGTCGCCGGCGGCTACCAGGTCGGGACCACCGTCGTGCAGGTCGTGAGCGACGACGACCAGGGCATCGTGATGGTCGAGGTGCGCCTCGACGGCACCCTCGTCGCAGCCCTCGCGAACCCGGCGCGGGTCCAGGACCTCCGGTTCGACACCGGCTTCTTCGGCGACGGCCCCCACGTGGTCGAGGCCGTCGTCACCGACGCCGGCGGCCACCGCGTGCTGGCCGGCTCGGCGACCATGGTCACCGACAACGCCAACCCTCTGGGCCTCCTGGTCAGCCCGTCCGCCGGCGCCAAGGTGTCGGGCTCCTACGTCGCCCGGGTGTTCGTGACCGACCCCAACGGCATCATGGGCACCTTCTTCATCGCCAACGACCAGGTCGTCGGCGGGTTCCTCGGCGCCGGATTCGGGCAGGTGACCGTGCCCGTTACCCGCAACGGCCCCATCCGCGTGGTCGCCCTCACCGTCGACAACGCCGGCCACATCTCGGGCACGAACACCGCCGTGGTCACCGGGTCGGTGCCCCGCCGCAAGGCGCGGCGCTGACGCCGGCGCCGGTCGCCGTCGCCACCGTCGGACCCCTGCTGGAGAGCCCGGCGATCCACTAGAGTCCGTGGCCATGAACTTTCCCGACGATCTGCGCTACTCCTCCGACCACGAGTGGGTCCGGCTCGAGGGTGGCACCGTCCGGATCGGCATCACCGACTTCGCCCAGGACAACCTCGGCGACGTCGTGTTCGTCCAGATCCCCGAGCTCGGAGCCGCCGTCTCGGTGGGTGACTCCTTCAGCGAGGTCGAGTCGACCAAGTCGGTGTCGGACATCTATTCGCCCGTCGACGGCACGATCGCCGAGATCAACCCGCTCCTCGAGTCCCAGCCGGAGCTGCTCAACAGCGATCCCTACGGTCAGGGCTGGATCTGCACGATCGAGGTCACCGACGCCGCCCAGGTCGAGGGGCTTCTGGACGCCGCCGGCTATCAGTCGCTCGTCGACGGCTGAGCAGGGCTGCAGGACTGACGTGGATCGGGCCGTCTGCCCCCAGTGCGGCTCGCCCAACGCGGCGGAGTCGAACTTCTGCTCGGTGTGCGGCGCCGCTCGAGCGTGCCGACACCGAGCACACCGAGACGCACCCGGTGGTGTCGGTGGGCGACGAGGACCAACCGCTGCTGGTTGTCATCCGGGGCACCAACGCCGGCTCGCGGTTCGCGCTCGATCCCGAGGTGACGACGATCGGTCGCCACCCCGAGAGCACCGTGTTCCTCGACGACGTGACGGTGTCGCGGCGACACACGGAGATCCGCCTCGAGGGCACCCACTACCTCGTCAGCGACGTCGGGTCGCTCAACGGCACCTACCTCAACGGCGACCGTGTCGACGTGCACGAGCTCGCCGAGGGTGACCAACTGCAGGTCGGCAAGTACCGGTTGGTCTTCGCATTCGGAGCGCACGATGGAGACGACTGATGACATCGGGCACCTCTCGATCGGCGAGGTGCTGGCGCTCCTGCAGTCGGAGTTCCCCGACGTCACGATCTCGAAGATCCGCTTCCTCGAGGCGCAGGGTCTCATCGATCCCGAGCGCACGCCGTCGGGCTACCGGAAGTTCTACGAGCCCGACATCGTGCGGTTGCGTTGGATCCTGCGCCAGCAGCGTGACCACTTCCTCCCGCTGAAGGTCATCAAGGCGAAGCTCGAGCAGGGTGGCGAGATCGACTTCGAGTCCGCCGTCGCCGTGCAGCCCAACCTGTGGTCCGAGGATGGTGCCGCTCCGGCGCCGACTCCGCCGATGGAGGCGCCATGGGCGCCACGGGCACCCGGCCGCACCCGTCCCGCCGGTGCATCGCCCCAGGCGTCGCCGGCAGGGTCTGCGGTGGCGACGGCCGACGTCGATCGGCCCGCACCGGAGCCCACCCCGCCCGTCGAGGCGCCGCCCGCACCCGCCGCCAGCCCTGCCGCTGCCAGCCCTGCCGCCAGCCCGGCGGCTGGTTCCGTCACCGAGCCCTCCGCTCCTGAGACTGTCGCCGGCGCCGAGGCCGAGGAGCACACTGCCGCGGCGTGGCTGGCGGCGCTGCAGGAGTCGCCGCGCAAATCGGCGCCGTCGCGTCCGGCCGAACCGACCGCCGTCGGCATCGGCCGGGGTGTCCGGTTCGGGCTGGCCGAGGTGATCGAGGTGACCGGGGTCCCGGCCGAGGCGATCGAGTCGATGATCGAGTACGGCCTGGTGACCCCCATGGTCATCGGTGGTGAAGCCACCTACGACGCGTCGTCGGTTGCCGTGGTGCGGGCGGTCGCGCAGTTCCTGGCCCGTGGTGTCGAGCCGCGGCACCTGCGGATGTTCAAGAACGCCGCCGAGCGCGAAGCCGGGTTCTACGAGCAGATGATCCTGCCGCTGCTCAAGCAGCGGAATCCCAAGGCCCACGACCAGGCGTCGGCGACCCTGGGCGAGCTGGCCGGGGCGGGTGACGACCTGAGCCGGGCGCTCGTGCGTCAGGCCCTCCGGTCGCACCTCGGCGACTGACCCGAACATCACCCGCGCCTGCCCTCCCTGACGGGGGTGGGAGCGGGCTATCGTTCCGGGAATGATCGAGGTCGAGCTGATCGGTGTCAGTGTGGAAGTCGCCTCCAACACGCCCATCGTGGTGTTGCAGGAGCTGACGGGGTCTGCGCGATCGTTGTCGATCTTCATCGGCGGCCCCGAGGCGACGGCGATCGCCTTCGCCCTCGAGGGGGTGCAGGCACCACGCCCGCTCACCCACGATCTCTTCAAGGACGTCCTCGAGGCGGTCAACATCGAGATCGACCACGTGGTCGTGAGCGAGCTCAAGGAGGCGACGTTCTTCGCCGAGCTCCACCTCACGAACGGCAGCGACGACTGGATCGTGTCGGCTCGCCCGTCCGATGCCCTGGCCCTCGCCGCTCGGGTCGAGTGCCCGATCTACGTCAACGACGCAGTCATGAACGAGGCCGGCGTCGCCGACGTGGTCGATGACGACGACGAGTCGACTCGGGCAACCCCGAAGAGGTGGTGGAGGAGTTCCGCCAGTTCATCGATTCGGTCAATCCGGAGGACTTCGCGTCCTGATCACCGCCGCCCGAGGCGGCGTTCGCCGCGATCCGCGCGAATAATCGCGCGGATCGCGCGAATGGTCGTTGCCTTGACGCGCGGCCCTCGGTATGTTGACACGCACGTAGTTTCACCGATGTCGTGAGGGCAGGAATGACCGAGAACAACGTTGCAGCAGCCGAGACCGTCGGATTCTCAGGGCGTCGAACCGCCGAGATCGTGGGGATCACGTACCGGCAGCTCGACTACTGGGCGCGCACCGACCTCGTGCGGCCGTCCCTCACCGACGCCTCGGGCAGCGGGAGCCGACGCCAGTACTCCTACCGCGACCTCCTGGAGCTCAAGGTCATCAAGAGCCTCCTCGACGCCGGCATCAAGCTCGAGCAGGTGCGCACGGTCTTCACGTACCTCAAGGAACACCTCGGTGAGGACGTCACGACCGCCAACCTCGTGATCAGCGGCACCGGTTCGGTGCTCGTCCGCACCGGCGAGGAGCTCATCGACGCCCTCCGTTCCGGTCAGGGAGTCCTCAACGTGTTGCAGCTCGGTGGCGTGAAGGACGAGCTCGACGCGAGCATCGTCGACCTGCACCCGAGCCCCGACACGCCCGAGGTCACCTACGGCGGCGCCCAGCACGCCGGCTGAAGCCAACCGGCTGCGTCCACCGGCGCCGAGTGCGGCTGCGTCCGCACCGCGCCGGGGCCAGTAAGGTCGGCCCGTGACGCTCAAGACCTCCCCGCTCGACGCTGCCCACCGCGATCTCGGTGCCAAGATGGTGCCGTTCGGCGGCTGGGACATGCCGCTCAACTATTCGGCGGGCACGCTCGCCGAGCACCGGGCCTGCCGCACGTCTGCGGTGGCGTTCGACGTCAGCCACCTCGGCACCGTGCGGGTGTCCGGCCCCGGCGCCCATGATGCGCTGCAGCGGGCGTTCACCAACGATGTCGACAAGGTCGCGCCGGGTCGGTGCCAGTACACCCACTCGCTCGACACCGACGGATCGGTCGCCGACGACATCATCGTCTGGTGGCGATCCGACGACGTCTTCGACGTCATGCCGAACGCCTCCAACACCGACCGCATCGTGGGTGCGCTCACCTCGTTGGCTGCCGACGACGTGACCGTCGAGGACGTCGGCTCCACCCGTGCGGTGATCGCCGTGCAGGGTCCGCAAGCTCGTTCGATGCTGGCGGCCGTCATGCCCGAGGCCGCAGCGGTTGGCCGGTTCCGGTGCATCGACGTCGACTTCGACGGCACCACGATCGTCGCCGCCGGCACCGGCTACACCGGTGAGGACGGCCTCGAGCTGGCCGTTCCCACCGATCGGGCCGCCGATGTGTGGCGCGCCGTGCTCTCGGTGGGCGTCGAGCCGGCCGGCCTCGGCGCCCGCGACACGCTCCGGCTCGAGGCCGGCCTGCCGCTGCACGGCCACGAGCTCGGCCCGGGCATCACCACCCTCAACGCCGGCCTCGAGTGGGTCGTGTCGTGGACCAAGGGTGACTTCATCGGTCGCGACGCGCTCGCCGCCCAGAAGGACGCCGGTGTCACGCCGATCCTCCGCGGCCTCAGCGTCGAGGGCAAGCGCCCACCCCGTGCCGACATGACGGTGCTCTCGGGTGCCGAGCCGGTCGGAACCGTGTCGTCGGGCAACTTCTCGCCGGTGCTGCAGCACGGCATCGCCATGGCATTCCTCGACCCGTCGATCGAGATCGGGGCGACCGTCCAGCTCGATGCCCGCGGCACGCTCGTGGACGCCACCGTCGTCGAGATGCCCTTCATCACCAAAGCCTCCTGACCCAGGGGGTTTTGTGGTGCGAGGAGCGACGCTGACGTCGCTCCTCGCAGCACAAACCCCCGAGGTTCACGCGTTTCGGGCGGCGGCCTCGGCGACCAGGGCGTCGAAGAGCGCCTGGTTCTGAGCGTCGCTCGCCGCCGTCTCCTCGGGGTGCCACTGCACCGCCAGCATCCAGGACGCTGCGTCGGCCAGCTCCAGCACCTCGACGGTGCCGTCAGCGGTTCGGCCGGTCACGATGAGGCCGGGAGCGACCTCGTCGACCGCTTGATGGTGGTGACAGCGACCCGCCGCCGTCACGCCGCCCATGACCTCGGCGACCAGTGACCCCTCGTCGAGGAGATAGTCGTTCGTCGTTCCCCCGCCGCCGTTGGGGACACCGTGCGCCTGGAGCCCGTCGCGGCCGGTGATGTGCTGATGGAGGGTGCCGTCGAGCGCCACGTTGAGGAGCTGTGTGCCCCGGCAGATGGCCAAGAGGGGAGTGCCGCGGTCGAGGGCGCCCTCGATCATCGCGACCTCGAAATCTTCCTGATCGACCGATGCCGGCAACGTGGTCTCGTGGGGCTCCTGGCCGTACCGGGCGGGGTCGACGTCGAGACCGCCGATGGCGATGACCCCGTCGACCTGGTCGAGCACGACCGTGGCGTTGCTCGACGCAGTGCCGCCACCGTCGGCGTCGGTCCCCGGAACGGGGAAGACCGGCATCGGCATGCCGCCGGCCCTCCACACCGCATCGACGTAGTCGCTGATGACGGCGAACGCCGGCTCCAGCTTGTAGAGCTTGCCGGCCGGGTAGCGCTGGCAGGTGATGGCGATGAGGGGTCGTCTCATGGCCTACAGCCGTTCGAAGTTGCGGCGGAGCTCCCAGTCGGTGACGTGGTTGTTGAACTCGAGCCATTCCTGGCGGGCCATGTGCAGCAGGTGGAAGTGGACGTCGTCGCCGAACGCGGCCTTGGCGATCTCCGAGTTCTCCCACGCGGCGATGGCATCGACGAGCGTGTGGGGGATGCGAGGCAGGTCGGACTCGTAGCCGTTGCCGGCAAACACGTCGCCGGGTTCGATCTTGTTCTCGATGCCGTAGAGCCCGCCGGCGACGGTGGCGGCGAGCGCGATGTACGGGTTGCAGTCCGCGCCGGGCACCCGGCTCTCGACCCGCATGCCCTGGCCGTGGCCCACGACGCGGAACCCGAGCGTGCGGTTGTCGGTGCCCCAGCCGATGGCGGTGGGCGCCCACGACCCGGGCTGGTAGCGCTTGTAGCTGTTGACGAACGGTGCCCAGCACAGGGCGAACTCCGCGGCGGTGGCGAGCAGCCCGCCGAGGTACCAGCGGAAGGTGTCGCTCAGGCCGTGGCCGGACTCGTCGGGCATCAGCGACCGATCGGTCGCCGTGTCCCACAACGACGAGTGGATGTGGCACGAGCTGCCGACCTCGTCGATGTGGTGCTTGGCCATGAATGTGATGGCCTTGCCCGCCAGTGCCGCGATCTCCTTGGCGCCGTTCTTGTAGATGGTGTGGTTGTCGGCCATCACCAAGGCCTCGGCATACCGGAGGTTCAGCTCGTGCTGGCCGAGGCCGGCCTCGCCCTTGGAGTTCTCCACCGGGATGCCCGCCGCTGCCATGTCGTTGCGGATCTTGCGGATCAGCCACTCGTCCTTCGACGTCTGGAGGATGTGGTAGTCGATGACGTACGGACTGGAGGGCGTGAGGCCCTTGAAGTCCTGCTTCCACGCCTGCTCCATGGACTCCTGGAAGAGGAAGAACTCGAGCTCGGTGCCGGCCTTGACGGTGTAGCCCTGATCGGCGGCGAGGCCGAGTTGCCGTTGCAGGATCGCCCGGGGCGACACCTCGATGGGGGCGCCGTCGTGGTCGACGAGGTCGCCGATGACGAGGGCCGTCTTCTCGAGCCACGGCACCAGGTGGAGCGTCGACAGGTCGGGGCGGCACACGAAGTCGCCGTAGCCCGTCTCCCAGCTCGTGAACCGGAAGCCGTCGAGCACCTTCATGTCGACGTCGACGGCCAGCAGGTAGTCGCAGGCCTCGATCGCGCCACCGTTGTTGTGGACCTCGGAGAGGAAGAACGAGCTGATCACGCGCTTGCCCATGAAGCGGCCCTGCATGTCGGGGAACACCACGAGGACCGTGTCGATCTCGCCGAGGTCGTGCAGTTCGCGGAGCCGGTCGATCGTGAGCATGGCGGAGTCCTTCTCGTGGCGACGTGCCTCGCAGGCGTCGCAGCCGGTGACCGCAGAATGTAGCGGCCCGGGGCGGCCCGATCGGCCGCCCGGTCAGGTGGTGCCCGCAGTGGCCCTAGCTTCTCGGCATGAAGAAGCCGATCATCCTCGTAGCTCTGCTCGTCGTCGTCGGTCTGGGCGGGTACCTCGTGTACGACAACGTGTTCTCCTCGGAGGCGGACGAGGAGTTCACCCTCGACTCGGCGACGACGGGTTCGACGGCGGATCCGGGCGGCGCCGACGACGCTGTGGACGACGAGGCAGCGGACGACCTCGCGGCGCTGTCAGGCACGTGGACGGTCGGCCCGACGTCGGAGGCGGGGTACCGGATCGTCGAGGACACGCCCATGGGCGAGACGACCGTCACCGGGCGCACGAGCACCGTCGAGGGCTCGGTCACACTGGCGGGTGGAGAGTTGACCGCGACCGAGGTGGTCGTCGACCTGGCGTCGGTCGCCTCGGACCAACCGCTGCGGGACACGGCCTTCCGGGACACCATCATGAAGACGTCGGAGTTCCCGACGGCGACCTTCCGTCAGGCCGACGCCGTGGCGATTCCGGGCTCACCGTCCGCGACGGCGCCCACGTCGGTGGAGGTGGCCGGCACGCTCGAACTGCGGGGCACCGAGCAGCCTGCGATCGCGACCATCGACGCCGTGGCCGATGGCGACACGATCACCGTCGTCGGCAAGATCGAGGTGCAGCTCGCCGACTTCGGTATCGACCCCCCGAAGATCCCCGGCCTGGTCACGGTGCGCGACGCCGGCACCATCGAATTCAAGCTGGTCCTCACGAGAAGTTGAGCGGTGTGGTCCCCGCGCACGACGAGCGTGCGAAATCCATGCCAGATGTGTCGGCGGACGTCACGTTCTGCATGGAGTACGGAACGCTCACTCGGCCAGCCAACCGTGCGGGAATGAGGCATGAGACGGCCCGGGGAATTCGTGCTGGAAGCGACGTTTCGGGTCACTTCTGGCACGGATCGAGATCGCGCCGTCGGCCAGGCGTCTGTGTCGGAAAGTCGCGGACCTTCCGCTGTTGCTGATCAGGCCGCTCAGGTAACTCGGGCCGAGTCGGCGACTTCGATGAGGAGGTATCCGCTCGACTGGTAGTGCCACCGGCTCATTCCCAGGACGCCGGAGTCCTGGCGTTTGATCGCAGCAGGGAGGTCGCTCGGCCAATGAAGGAGGCTTGTGAGCGTGGCGATGACAGCGGTCTGATCGTCAGACGGTGCGATCAGGTACTCCTGATGCCCGCCAATCGATACAGCCCAGAATCTGCACCGCGTTCCCCGATACGAGCACGGCGAATTCGGTGCGGTCGACCGACGACGCAATCTCACCGTTTCGATCCCCCTTGGGCGCGGTCAGCGGTCGGAGCTGGCAGGCGAAGTCTTCCGCTGCCTGCACGTTCTGGAATGGTGATGCGACAACGGGTGCCAGCGGCGCAGGTCGCAGGACGGCACCCCAGGCTCCGACGATCAGAACGGCCGTGAGGATTGGCAAACACCGGCGCACCGACCCATCGTGACATCGCACACACGCTTCTCCAACCCCAGGCCCCCCCGGGATTGAGACCACCGATGGCCAGGGGGCGCCGCGAAGCGCCCGTCCCCGCGGCGAGGCCAGACGCACCCGGTGCGATCCCATCTGACGTGTCAACAGTGCTGCGTGCGTATGCCCGCCACGAAGTCGGTCGTCCCCGGGCCCAGCGACGACCGGAATCCGCGACCGCCCCGCTCAGAGTGGCGTGGTGTAGGTCTTCGTGATGCCGCCGTCGATGAGGAGCGACTGGCCGGTCATGTACGACGACTCATCGCTGGCAAGGAACAGCGCACCGTTGACCATCTCCTCGGCCTCGCCGAAGCGACCCATCGGGATGTGGACGAGGCGGCGCTGGCGCTTCTCCTCGTCGGACAGGAACTTGGCGAGCAGCGGGGTGAGCACCGGCCCGGGGCACAGCGAGTTGGCCCGGATGCCCTGGCGGGCGTAGATCGCCGCGATCTCCTGGGTCATGGCCAGCACGGCGCCCTTGGACGACGTGTAGGCGATCTGCGGGGTGGCGGCGCCCATGTGAGCGACGAAGCTGGCGACGTTGACGATGGAACCGCCGCCGGAGTCGAGCATGGCCTGGATGCCGTACTTGTTGCAGAGGAACAGGCCCTTGACGTTGACGTCGAACGTGAACTGCCAGGTCTCCTCGCTCGTGTTGAGCGGGGTGTCGTCGTCGCCGGGGGAGACACCGGCGTTGTTGTACAAGATGTCGAGGCCGCCCCAGTTGTCGACGGCGATCCTGACCATGGCCTCGACCTGGCCGGCGTCGCGGACGTCGACGGTCGCGGGGAGCGCGGTGCCACCGGCAGCGGTGATCGCCTCGACCGTCTCGGCGGCGCCGTCGGCGTTGTTGTCGGCGACGACGACCTTGGCGCCCTCGGCGGCGAACCGCTGGCAGGCGATGCGGCCCATGCCGGCGCCGCCGCCCGTGATGATGGCGATCTTGTCGTCGAGGCGACCCATTGCTGTGCTCCTGAGGGGGTGACGTCGGGGTTCTGTGCTGCGAGGGACGACGCTCGCGTCGCTCCTCGCACTACAAAACCCCTGGGGGCGATGAACTTCCGTTGCGGCGACACACTATGGGCCGGGGGTACGATCCGGCCATGTCGTCAGCCCCCCTTCACCAGCCCCTCGCCAGCTCCTACGACCTCGTGATCGCCGGCGAGAAGGTGCCCGCAGCGGAGGGCACCACGTTCACCGCCTACGAACCGTCGACCGGTGCGGCGCTTGCCACCGTCGCCCAGGCGGGCAGCGTCGACGTCGACCGGGCGCTGAACGCCGCGGTCGCCGAGTTCGAGGAGGGCACCTGGCGCACCACCAACGCCACCGCCCGCGGCAAGGTGCTCCTCAAGGTCAGCCAGTTGCTCCGCGAGCGGGCCGAGGACTTTGCGATCGCCGAGTCCCGCAACAGCGGCCACCCGATCGGCAACTCCCGCTGGGAGGCCAACGCCGCCGCCGACGTGTTCGAGTACTTCGCCGGCGCCGCCAACAAGCACTACGGCCACACCATCCCCGTGCAGGACAACGGCCTCGACGTCGTCCTCCGTGAGCCGGTGGGCGTGTGCGGCCTCATCGTCCCGTGGAACTTCCCGCTGCTCATCACGACCTGGAAGGTGGCCCCCGCCCTGGCGTGTGGCAACCCCGTGGTCATCAAGCCCGCCACCCTCACCCCGATCACGGCGCTGATGCTCGCCGACGTGCTGCTCGACGCCGGGGTGCCCGGCGGGTGCATCTCGGTCATCCCCGGGCCCGGGGCATCGGTGGGCGACAAGCTGGCCGGCGACCCCCGCGTCGCCAAGCTCAGCTTCACCGGCGACAGCTCGACGGGCGCGCAGATCATGCGTCGATCGAGCGACAACATCACCCGGCTGTCGCTCGAGCTCGGCGGCAAGTCGGCGTGCATCGTGTTCGAGGACGCCGACATCGAGGCGGCGATCGCCGCGACTCCCATGTCGGTGTTCGACAACACCGGCCAGGACTGCTGCGCCCGCAGCCGGTTCATCGTCCACCGCAGCGTGTACGACCAGTTCGTCGAGGGCTTCGTGAAGGTGACCGAGGGCCTCGTGACGGGCGACCCCCTCGACGAGTCGACCCAGCTCGGCCCGATGATCTCGGAGGGGCAGCGTCAGACCAGCCTCGACTACCTGGCGATCGGTGCCGCCGAGGGCGCGAACCGGCTGTGCGGCGGCGAGGCGAGCGGCCCCGGTTGGTACCTCACGCCGGCCGTCCTCGCCGACGTCGACAACTCCATGCGTGTCGCCCAGGAGGAGATCTTCGGCCCGGTCGCCTCGATGATCCCCTTCGACACCGAGGCCGACGCCATCCGCATCGCCAACGACAGCCCCTACGGCTTGTCGGGCTCGTTGTGGACCAACGACCTCGGGCGCTCCATCCGGGTGACCCGCGCCGTGCGGACCGGTGTCATTTCGGTCAACTCGACGCGTAGCGTACGCACCGAGGCGCCGTTCGGCGGCTTCAAGCGTTCTGGCATGGGCCGCGAGCTCGGCATGGCGGCGATGGACCACTACACCGAGGTCAAGAACGTCTTCTACTCCCAAGACTGAGGGCCACATGAGCCGATCGATGATGACACTGCCGACAGCGGCCGATCCGGCGTCGGTGGTCGACACCGACGCGTATCCGTTCGGCGACAGCGACTGCTACCCGTGGATCCTGGCCGCCCGCGCCGATCTCGCCGCCGACGGCGTGGCGATCCTCCCGGGGTTCGTCCGCCCCGAGGCGGTTGCGACGATGTGCGCCGAAGCGGACCGTCTGGCCCCGCTCGGCCACCATTCCCTCGTCCAGGGCACCCCGTATCTCGGGTTGCCCGACGAGTCGTTCCCCGAGGGCCACCCGCGTCGCGCCCTCGTCGACAACTCGCTGACGGCCGTCGCCTACGACCTCATCGGAGCCGACTCGTTGCTCCGCGTGCTGTACGAGTGGCCACGGTTCACCGAGATGATCCGCCGCATGCTCGACCGCCCCGCGTTGTACCACTACGCCGACCCGTTCGGCGCGCTCAACATCGCCGCCATGAGCGCCGGCGACGAGCTGGGATGGCACTTCGACCAAACCGACTTCGTAGTGTCGATCGCCCTGCAGTCGAGCTCCGGCGGCGGTGACTTCGAGAGCGTGGCCCGCCTGCGCAGCGCCGAGGACGATGCGTACGACGAGGTGTCGGCCGTGCTCGCCGGAGATCGTTCGCGGGTCAGCAGCGTGCCCATGACTCCCGGCACGCTCATGTTGTTCGAGGGTCGCAATTCGTTGCACCGGGTCACCAAGATCGAGGGTGACGTTCCCCGCCACGTGGCGTTGCTCGCGTACGACACCGTTCCCGGTACCGATTCGAGTGAACTGTTGAAGCTCGTGCGGTACGGCAGGTCGCCCGAGACCGTCGCCGGGCCCGGTGTTCGATCCAACGGAGGACAACAGCAATGACGAGGAACGGAGGTCGGCCGTGAGCTGGACCGGCATGCTCATCGGCGAGGGGTTCGAGGGCAGCGGCACGTCGGCGGCACACATCAACGCCGTGCTCGGCGACCGCACGAGCCCCGTCGGCCAGGCCTGGGTCCAGGCGCTCGCGACGCCGAGCGCCGGGCACGCGCCCTTCATGGTCGTGGCTCGCCCCGGGCTCCCCGTGAAGCCGTTCACCCTGTTCGTCTCCAAGGCGACCACCTCGAACCGCGACCACGCCGACGTGACATGGGGCGCGGCGCAGGCCGGGGTCGCCGCGGGCGTCGTCGAGGCCGTCTCGGCCGGCATCATTCCGACCGACGTCGCGGAGGAGGCCCTCCTCATCTGCGCCGTGTGGGTCGACCCGGGCGCGACGGTCGCCCATTCCGACGTCGTGTTCCTCAACAACCGGGTGGCCACCTACGCCGCCCTCGAGAATGCCGGCCACCACCGCCCGTCGGTCGCCGACGTGCTCTCCGACGACCAGGGCATCTGGAATCCCTTCTACCGGCCGTGACGACCAACGTCGTGACGACCCACGCCGTGACGCGCCCGGTCTGTCCCGCGAGGGCGTGCGATCTGCACCCATCCGCGGGACAGAACGGGCGGCGCGGCAGAATTGCTCGGCTCGAGCGTCGTGGGACAGAGTGTCGGGTCCCCGAGAGCACCGGATGACTCTGGAGAGAATCGAACGATGACTGGTCCCCGCAAGAAGATCTGCGCCCTCGTGCTGGCGGCATCCGTGTCCGTCGGCCTTGCCGGCTGCTCCCGTCCCGATGCGAACGCACCGGTGCGCATCACGGGCGACAAGGACGCGGCGATCCCGGCCACCGATCCGACGACCACCAGCTCGACGACCGAGGCGCCCCCGACGACGTTGTTCTACAGCCCCGATGGCCCCGGCTCGAAGATCGCTGCCGAGACGACCACGACCACCGAGGCCGAGCCCACCACCACCGAGGCCGAGTAGTCCCGGCCGTCGGCCCGACGCTCGCCCCGCACCACCTTGGAACCGCTCACCGGTCGGCCCCTGCTCGGGACCCCGGTTCCTCCGCCGTACCAGGCGTTCGAGCTGCACCCGAACGCCTTCACCCCTCGCCAGTGCGACCGGATCGTCGCGCTCGGTGAGCAGCTGCGGGCCGAGTCGGCCGGGCTCGAAGGCACCGACGGCGACGAGGTGAACGACGAGTCCATCCGCCGGTCCCGAACCGCCTGGATCGCGCCCGACGACGACAGCTGGTGGGTGTACGACAAGCTCGCCAAGATCGCCGAACGGGCGAACCGCCGGTACGGCTTCGACCTGACGGGATTCGGCGAGGACCTCCAGTTCACGTTCTACGACGAGCCCGGTGCGTTCTACTCGTGGCACCAGGACGGGCTCGACGGTGGGGTCGCCACCCGCAAGTTGTCGATCGTGATCCAGCTGACCGATCCCGAGGACTACGAGGGCGGCGAGATCCAGTTCTTCGAGGTGGCCGACGACTACGACGACGACCAGCTCGATGCCTTCACCGAGCTGAGCCGCCGGCGGGGGACCGCCGTCGTCTTCCCCTCCTTCGAGTACCACCGTGTACTGCCGCTGCGTTCGGGGGTTCGGCACTCGCTCGTGTCGTGGGTGAGCGGGCCGCCATTCCGGTGACCCCCGTTTCGTCAGCACTGATCCACGGGCGGTGCGGACGAACCCCGGCCATAGGTCGGGCGGCCGTTTGGCGCCGCCGATCCTCAACCGGACGGCGGGACGCGCCGATGAGACTGCGTGCCCGCAACGTCAACCGTCCTCGACGAGGAGAACCTCGTCCCCGCCGCCCGGTTCGGTGCTGCGCTGCACCGCGAGCGCGGACAGTCCGGCGCGACGATGGCGGCGATCGCCCGTGAATCCGACGGACGGTTCCTTCCCGACCAGCTGGTCGTGGTCGAGCGAGGTGCGGCGACGTTGTCCGACGCCGACGTGGTGCTGCTCGCCCGCCTCTACGGGCTCGGCGAGCGTGCGTGGGCCTCGGCCTCGTCGCTCGAACTGGTGCTCGACCGGGCCCCCATGAGCGACATCGGGACGGGCGGTCCGACGACGTCGGACCGGACCCGCGAGGAGTCGCTCAGCTGGGTGGCGGCCCGATTCCTCGCCCTGTCGGTGCTCCTCGGGATCGACGTGACGTCCGGGCCCGTCGGGTTGGATGTCCTCGCCGACGCGGTGGAGCTGTCGCTCGACGCGACCGTCGACCTGGTGGCCACGACGCTCGACAACGACGCCGCCACCGTCGGGTCGATGATCGGCGAGATGGAGTCGCGTGTGGTGGTGCCCGAGGTCGGGTTCCTCGTCGCCGAGACGACGACCGGGTCGTTGCTCCTCGTCGGACGTGGCCCGTCGGCGACCGACGCGGTCGTGGTGCCGGCGTGTGGGGCGCTGTCCGATCTGCTCGAAGCCGTCCGATAGGCCGACGCCCGTTGGTGCCGGCCGGACCCGTCAGGTCGGTCGGAGCGGCCGGTCAGGTCGTGCGGAACGGCCCCGTCGTGAGGAACTGCACCATCAGGTCGTAGGTCGCGGGGTACCACTCGTGGCCGGCGCCGGGGATGACGACGCGCCAGACCTCGCCGTCGTCGTCGCACGTCGTGTCGATCCGGGCCGTCGCGAGCCCGATCTGCTGGCTCGCGTTGCTGACGCAGCCGAGCTCGTCGGCCCAGGCGTCGAGCGTCGCCGGGGGTGCCACGGGTTCGTACGCCGCGCCGTCGCCGAGACGGTCGCCGAACGCCTCCTCGAACGAGGGCGAGTTGCCGCCCGACATCGGGTACGTGTCGTCGTCGGCGCCGAGGACCGCGAGCATGGAGAAGGGCCCGGCGGTCGTGCACGACGACGTGCGGTACACCCCGGCAACGAGGATGAGCCCTGAGACCTCACCGGGATGGGAGCAGGCGAAGGCGGCGGCCACGTGGGCGCCGGCGCCGCGGCCGGCGAGCAACACCCGGGTCTGGTCGATGCACAGCCGCGCCGCCTGGTCGCGGATGATCTGCTCGACGAGCGCAGCGTCGTCGGGGCCGTCCGACGAGCCGGTGACGTTCCACTGAGTGGGATCCCCCGACGGGGCGACCGTCACGACGACGAGCTTGAGCGCAGCAGCGAGGTCGTCGAGCCGGGACTCGGCGACCAGCTGGTCGACGGACTGTCCCACGTCGCCGAAGGCGATCACGAGCGGGCGGGGCCGACCGGCGGCGACCGGTGCGGCAGCGATCACGCGGTAGCTGCGGGCCGTCCCGTCGATCGTCGTGTCGACGGTGCCGGGTGTGACGGCGGCGTCACCGGCGGGCGTTGCGCAGCCGGCGGACAACTGTTCACGGCTGACCGACGCAGCGTCGCCCAGACCGGACGCAGCACCGGTGGTCGTCGCCGGTGAGTCGTCACGAAGGTTGTTGGCCGCGATGCCGGCGGCGACGAGCGCGAGGACCACCACGGCCGCAACGATCCACCAACGGGTGCGCGACGCGCGGGGGCCTGCGGCGGCCTTCCTGCGGGCCGACCGGCTCGGGGCGGCGATCGCGGCGGGCGGCGTGACCGCAGGTGGGGGTGCGGGCGGGCCGCCCGGCGGGCTCGGGCACCGGGGCGGGCTCGGGCGCAGCGGCGGGCTCGGGCACCGGGGCGGGCTCGGGCACCGGGGCGACGTCATCGCCCACGGTGTCGAGCAGCACCTTGACCTCGGCGATCGGGCGGGCCGTCACCCGGGCGACCTCGTCGTCGCCGAGCCCACAGAACTCGTGGAGCGCCACGACCACCCGGCTCCCGACCGGGAGGTTACGGAAGACGCTGAGCTGTGCAGGCGTCGGGATGGCCGCAGCCCCGGCGTCGATCGCGTCGAGACCGAGCTCGACGCTCTTGGCCGCGGTCCACGCCACGGTGTGGCGGCCGACGCGGTCGGCGTGTGACCCGATCCAGGCGGTGACCGAGGCGGCGACCTCGTCGCGGCGGGTGTCGTCGGCGATCAGCCCGCCCAGGATGGCCCGGCTGACGGCAGTCGGCTCCATCGTCAACTGATGCCGAGGACGTCGATGAGGAACACCAGCGTCTCGTTCGGCTCGATCGTCGGGGGACGACCTTCGGATCCGTAAGCGAGGTCGCCGGGGATCTCGAGGCGTCGACGGCCGCCGACCTTCATGCCGACGAGGCCCTGGTCCCACCCAGCGATGACCATGCCGGCGCCCACCTGGACGTCGAAGGGCTGACCCCGGGTCCACGAGGCGTCGAACACCTCACCGCTGCCGCCGTGAACGCCGACGTAGTGCACCGTCACCGTGTCGCCGTCCTCGACCGCGTCGCCGGTACCGACGATCTCGTCGGTCGACACCAGTTCGGTCACGGTGCCGCCGGGGACGGGGGCCGGGTTCTCGGGCTGCGTGATCACGGCGCGGAGCTCCACGACGAAGATGAGGGTCTCGTTCGCCGGGATGTCTCCGTTGGCCTGGGGGCCGTACCCGAGATCGGGTGGGATCACGAGTTGCCGCCGGCCGCCGACCTTCATGCCGACGAGGCCCTGGTCCCAGCCCTTGATGACCTGGCCGGCGCCGACCGTCACCGGGAACGGTGCGCGCCCGTAGGACGCGTCGAACACCACGCCATTGGAGTAGTTGGCCCCGATGTAGTCGACGACGGCGACGGTGCCGTCGGTGACCTCGTCACCGTCGCCGACCTTCAGGTCGTCGATGCCGAGTTCCTTCGGCGCTGCGCCACAGGGAACGGTGATCGACGGGGCGCCGTCGCGGGTTGCAGTGTCGGAATCCCAGTCCGGCGAACCGGACTTGGTGCACGATGCGGTGCTCACACCGGTCTCGTCGTCTCCACACGCGGGGAGCGCGAGCAGGAGACCAGCGGCGAGAACGGCGGCCAGGCGGGAGCCCCGGCGGCGGGGCGCGGCGGAGCGGAGGAGACGTGGGGAGGTCGGGGACACGGCGGGGGAGTCTACCGGGGGTCCTCGTCGGGGAGCTGCCGCCCGGCCGGTGGCTCAGATCACGTCGTCGAGGTGGGCCAGCTCGTGGCCGGTCACGCCCGGTGCGGCGCTGCCGAGATCGGAGCTGATCCAACTGTCGATGCCTCGCAGGAGGGCGAGACTGTCGACCCGGCTGTCGTCGGGACACCACGCCGACGCGGTCTCCCGCACCTGGCTCTCGGGCACGTCGAGACGTGCGGCCACGCCACTCGGCGGCACCCCGACGACATGGCGCATCGCGAGGATGGCGCGGTCGCGGTCGGTCCGGCGGGCGAGGTCGCGGCGGAGGCGGGCGCGGTGCTGGTAGTAGGGGATCCGGCGTTCGTCGGCGAGGTCGACGGCGAGGCACGACCGCACGGCGGCCGCCATCGCGGTCGAGGGGTCGCCGTCGGGGTGGTGCGCGTCGGTCGAGGCGTCAACGGCGTCGACGGCGATCGACCGGGCCACGGCCTCGATGCCAACGAGGCGCCGGCACACTCGCTCGACATCGTGGAGCAGGGCGTCCCGGGGCGGGGCGAGGGGAGTGATTCCCGACGGGCCGGGAGCGGGCATCGGCGCGGGGTGGCCGCCGGGCCGGAGGGCGGGAGCGGCGAACGCCGCGTCGCCGAACGCCGGTTCGGTGAACGCCGCGTCGCCGAAGGCCGGCTCACGGAACGCCGGGTCGCCGAACGGTCGTTGGTCGAGCGGGACGGTCTCGATGAACCCGTTGCGGACGTCGATGCCGTTCCCGGCAGCGGCGTCGGGGTGGCGGATCGGCTGGCCCGACGGGTCGAGCGCGTCCCAACGGGTCGGGAGCCCGGGAAGCGGTGCCAGCACCAGGTCGCTGCCGGAATCGTCCTGCGGCGCGGCGAACTCCGGTAGGCCGTCGGTCTCCGTTGCTCGCCAGTGCGTGGACATCTCGCTCCCGCCAACCACTCGAGGTGTTGTTGAACTCACTCAAGGTGAGGGTATCGGGGGTCGACCCGAAATCGGTCGCCCAGGTTCCTGAGAACCCATGCACCGCTCGACCATCGGCGGTCGGTCAGACTTGCCGGGTGAACGACCAGGACCTCCCCGCCGACGACGCCCCCGCCGACGACGCCCCAGCCTCCGAGGACGTGTGGGCCCGGCTGCGTCGGCTCGAGGACCTCGAACGTGGTCCCGTCCCGGCGGAGCGCTCGGCGGCGCCGCCGCCGGACCGGGTCGTACCACCAGGCCAACGCGTTTCCCCGCCGGATCCCGATCACACGACGGTGATGGGTACCTCGCCGGCAGCGGCCCGTCCTCCCGACGACCCCGGTGTCGGTCGCCAGTACTACGTGGCCTCACCCACCGGCGGAGCGGCCGGACCGGCCGGATCCCCCCGCCCCGGAGCGGCCCCGGTCGCGTCGAGCCCGGTCGCCTCGAGCCCGGCGGCCCAGGCGCGCGCCCAGGAGCAGTACCGCGCCGCGGCCCAGGCGCCGGCCGCCCCGACGCGGGCACCCCAGCGCACCGCCCCGTCCCCGGCCGCGCCCGACTCGCCCGGCGGCCGCGACCGTGGTCCGTCCCGGCTGCGCCCGAAGGCCAAGTGGTTCCGCCCCAAGCTCCGATGGATCTTCCTCTACCTGCCGCTGCTCGTGATCCTGCTGCTCGGCGGGGTGCTGTTCTGGGGGTGGAACACCTTCAACGGGCTCTACCGCGTCGAGTTGGGCGACGCCCTCGTCCCGGCGACCGGGAGCGCCGTCAACTACCTCATCGTCGGTTCGGACTCGCGGGAGGGCATCGAGGGCGACACCCCCAACGTCGGGGTGATCGGCACCGGCACCGAGGTCAAGGGTCGACGCAGCGACACGATCATCGTGCTGCGCGTCGACGGCGACCGGGCCGAGATGATGTCCATCCCCCGAGACCTGTGGGTCACCAACGTGGCCACCGGCAAGAAGGGTCGTATCAACGGCACCTACGCGCAGGGCCCCGACAACCTGGTGCGCAGCGTCACCGCCAACCTCGGCATCCCGATCAACCGCTACATCGAGGTCGACTTCGTCAGCTTCGCCGGCATGGTGGACGCGGTCGGCGGCATCACGATCAACTTCCCCCACCCGGTGATCGACGCGAACTCCGGCCTCAAGATCGCGACGGCCGGTGACAACCAGCTCGACGGCACCCAAGCGCTCGCCTACGTGCGGTCGCGGCACTACACCGAAGAGATCGACGGGAAGCCGGTCCTCGAACCGACCGCCGACCTGGGCCGGCAGGTTCGTCAGCAGAACTTCATCCGCACCGTCCTCAAGACCGTCGGTGAGAACCGCAACCCGTTGACGCTCGCCAAGGTCGGCGGTGCAGCGGCCAAGGGGGTCCGGGTCGACTCCGAGGTCGGGTTCTTCGACCTCGTCGGGCTCGCCCGCCAGCTCGGCGGAGCCAACCCCGAGACGTTGGTCCTCCCCACGGTGGGCGCCAACAAGGGCGGCGCCTCGGTGCTCGAGCTGAAGAACGCCGAGGCGCTCCCGATCCTCGCCGAGTTCGGGGCCGGCGGATCCTGACGGTCTCGGCCTCCTCCGCTGGGTTCGGTGCCGCTAGGTTGTCCCGCGGATTCCGCAACCCACGAAAGGTCTCACGATGAGCTCCTCCACCCCCGCACCGGCCGCCGACGGCAGCTCGGAGCGCCAGACCAAGTTCCCGGCGCCGATGCCGATGACGATCGATCCCGAGAAGAGCTACCAGGCGACGATCTCGACCTCGCTCGGCGACATGGTCGCGTACCTGCACCCGTCGAAGGCACCCAAGACGGTCAACAACTTCGTGAACCTCGCCCGCTACCACTACTACGACGGGCTGATCTTCCACCGGGTCATCAACGGGTTCATGATCCAGGGCGGCTGCCCCGAGGGCTCCGGTCGCGGCGGCCCCGGCTACCGCTTCGAGGACGAGCTGCCCCAGCGCGGCCAGTACGAGATCGGATCGCTCGCCATGGCGAACGCCGGCCCCAACACCAACGGCAGCCAGTTCTTCATCGTGTCCGGCCCGTCCGGCGTCGGCCTGCCGCCGTCGTACTCGCTCTTCGGCAAGCTGATCAGCGGCCTCGAGGTGCTCGAGGAGATCCAGAAGGTGCAGACCGATCGCTCCGATCGTCCCGGCACCGATGTCGTGATCAACTCGATCACCATCGACGAGTCCTGACCCACCCGTTGCGAGTCCGATCTCTCGTTCTCGCCCTTGGCGCAGCGACCGTCGGCGGGGCACTCGTGTCCCGCCGACGTCGCGTCGGCGCGGCGTCGATGATGGCGTCCGGTCGCAGCGAGCGCACCGCTGAGCTGGTGAAGCTCAGCACGGTCGCGGGCGCCAACTACGCCCGCAAGACGGTCGGGTCGGCGTTCGTGTCGGACGAACGCAAGGCCGAGCTGCAGGCCCGCTACGAACTGCAGACCGCCGAGCAGGTGGCCGAGGTGCTCGGCAACATGAAGGGCGCTGTCATGAAGCTCGGCCAGATGGCCAGCTACCTCGACGGCGGTCTGCCCGAGCCGGTGCGGCAGGCCCTCGCCCAGATGCAGCAGGACGCCCCGCCGATGAGCTACGAGCTCGTCGCCGGGGTGGTCCGCGCCGAGTTGGGCGGTGAGCCCGACACGGTGTTCGTGTCGTTCGAGCGCGAGCCGATGGCCTCGGCGTCGATCGGCCAAGTGCACCGCGCCGTCACCCACGACGGGCGCGCCGTGGCCGTGAAGGTGCAGTACCCCGGTGTCGACGCCGCCATTCGCGCTGACCTCGACAACAGCGACCTGCTGTTCGGGGCCATGGGCATGCTGTTCAGCGGCCTCGACCCGGCGCCCCTCGTCGCCGAGCTGCGCGACCGGCTGCTGGAGGAGCTCGACTATCGCAACGAGGCCGAGAACCAACAGCGATTCGTCGACTACTTCGGTGGCCACCCCACCATCTCGGTGCCCGAGGTGCTGCACGAGCTGTCGACCGGCCGGGTCCTCTGCACCGAGCTGGCCTACGGGGCGAAGTGGACCGACGTGTTGGAGTGGAGTCAGGAGGAACGCAACCTCACGGCCGAGACGCTCTACCGGTTCGCGTTCGGGGGCATCTACCGGCTCGGTGTGTTCAACGGCGACCCGCACCCCGGCAACTACCTGTTCCGACCCGGTGGCGAGGTCACGTTCCTCGACTTCGGCCTCTGCAAGGTGTTCACGCCTGACGAGATCGCCGAGTTCCAGCGCCTCATCACCGCCATGGTGCTCCGCCAGGACCCTGTCGAGGTCCGGCGCGTGTGGTCCGAGGCGGGAGTGCTGGTCGACGATCCCAAGCTGTCCGACGACCTCATCCACGAGTACTTCTCGCACTTCTTCGAGATGGTGCTGAAGGACGAGACCATGGCGGTCACCTCGGAGTACGCGGTCCGGACAGCCTCCGGCGATTCTTCGACCTGAGCGGCCCCTACGCCGAGGTGATGAAGAGCGTGACGCTGCCGTCGTTCATGGTGGTCATCCAGCGCATCAACCTCGGGCTGTACGCCCTGTTCGGTGAGCTCCGCGCTGTCGCCAACTGGCGGCGCCTGGCCGAGGAGGTCTGGCCGTTCGTCGACCGTTATCCGACGACCCCGATGGGCGAGGCGTCTCGGCGCTGGGAGATCGAGCGCGGCTACCGGTCGGCGGAGTGATCGGCGACGTGACGTGACCCTCGCCGGCGTCGGCTACGTCAGCGCCGTGCTCCTGGCCGTGATCTTCTGGGCCGCCGGCAGTGCCAAACTGCGAGCCCCGGCGACGGTCGCCGCCGAGTTCGAGGCCATGGGCATCCGCTCGCCCGAGACGGCGGCGAAGGTGCTGCCGTTCCTGGAGTTCGGTGTGGCCATCCTGCTGTTGGCCGTGCCGTGGGTGGGCGCGGCGGTGGCGCTCGCGTTCCTCATCGGGTTCACCGTGGTGTTGGTGCGCGTCGTTCGGTCCGGCGCGGTCCTCTCGTGCGCGTGCTTCGGGGCGACCTCGACGCAGCCGGTGTCGTGGATCGACCTGGTGCGCAACGGGCTGCTGATCCTCACCGCCGGGTTCGGGTTGTTCGCCGAGCGGATCTCGCCGTCCGCACCCGACATCGTGATCGTGCTCGGAGCGATGGCGGTCGCCGTCGTGGCACTGCGCCTGCAACGCCAGCAGCGCGACGAGGTCTGACGGGTCGCTCGCTCGGTCTCGGGCGGCGCCAGCGGGTCGGATACGTACCGCTGGCGCCCGGAACTCACGGTCACCCTGCCGTCAGCCGGCGCTGATCGTCTCGGCCAGGTGCTCGGCGATGAACCGGGTGACGGCGTCGATCGGTGGGGCGGGGCGGTCCTCGATCGAGTCGATGGTGCAGAACACCTCGGTCGTGCCGTGGGCGGCCCGGCCCTGGAGGTCGAAGATCATCTGGCAGACGGGTTCGTCCACGAAGGCGACCAGGATCTGGAGGAGGGCGGCGGACCGGTCGAGGAACGTCACGTCGCCCACGACGTGGCCGGTCTGCACGAGCCAGGCGAAGGTGAGATCGGGCGGTGCCGCAGACCTCGATGGTGTCGTCGGCGATCACCCGCACGTCGACGGTGATCACCACCGCTGCGGTTCCCGCGGGGTCAACGGCACGGCGGAGTTGGTGCAGTCGGCCGGACGCAACGTCTCGTCGGAATCCGGCGTCCGCACGCCGGCGACGAGCGCGTCGGTCCTGGGACCGCGGTAGGCGACGGTGAGGCGAGCCGAGGCCGCTGTGGCGCCCGCTGCGGCATTGCGATCAGGGTCCGCGGTACGAATGGCGGCGAGGTAGGCCGAGCGCACGACCGTCACGTCGGTCGTCGCTGCGTCGAGGCCGAGCGGCGAGTGCGTCGCGGAGGTTCAGCTGCTCGGCCATCGGCGGCACGCTACCCGCCATGCAGACCGGTTCTGTGGTGCAGAAGCTGCTGATCTCAGCGGCTCCTGCACGACAGAACGGGTCGGTGGCGGGGGAGTATCGTGGGGCACATGACCGACACCGCTCCCGCAACCGGTTCGACCGCCGACTCGACTGCCGCTTCGGCGCCCAGCTTCACCGAGCTCGTCGACTCGGTACACGCCACGTTCGATTCCGGTCGTACACGCCCGTTGCAGTGGCGGCGTCGCCAGCTCGAGGGTCTCCTCAAGATGATGAAGGAGCACGAGAGCGACTTCGTCGACACGATCTCCGCCGACCTGGGCCGCCCGGTCGTGGAGGCGTACGCCGCCGACATCGGGCTTCACCAAGGCCGAGGTCAAGCACCTGCTCAAGCACGTGGGCCTCGTGGGCCAAGCCCACCAAGGTCATCCCGGGCATCACCTCCCAGCCGGGCAAGGCCGCATCATCCCCGAGCCGCTCGGCGTGGCCCTGGTGATCGCCCCGTGGAACTACCCGGTCCAGCTGCTGCTCTCGCCGCTGGCCGCCGCCGTCGCCGCCGGCAACTGCGTGGTGGCCAAGCCGACCGAGCTGTCGCCGGCGTGCTCGGCGCGGTGCTCGCCCGCCTCGTCCCCAAGTACCTCGACAACGACGCGATCGCGGTCGTCGAGGGCGGCGTCGCCGAGACCACCGCGCTGCTCGAGCAGCGTTCGACCACATCTTCTTCACCGGCTCCACCAACGTCGGCCGGGTCGTCATGGAGGCCGCGGCCAAGCACCTCACGCCGGTCGTGCTCGAGCTCGGCGGCAAGAGCCCGACCATCGTCGCGGCCGACGCCGACCTCGACGTCGCCGCCCAGCGCATCACCTGGGGCAAGTTCATGAACGCCGGCCAGACCTGCATCGCCCCCGACTACGTGCTCGCCGAGGCGTCCGTGCGCGACGCTTCGTCGACAAGTTGATCGGGGCCATCCGCGAGTTCCACGGCGCCGACCCCAGCAGAGCCCGGACCTCGCCCGGATCGTCAACGAGCGGCACCACGACCGGCTCTCGGGCCTCCTCAAGACGGCGGCGGCACGGTCGCCATCGGCGGCGACGCCGACCGGGCGACCAAGTTCCTCGCCCCGACCGTCGTCGTCGACCCCGACCTCGACGCGCCGGTCATGCAGGAGGAGATCTTCGGGCCGGTCCTGCCCGTGCTGTCGGTGTCGTCGGTCGACGAGGCCATCGCCTTCGTCAACGACCGCCCCAAGCCGCTCGCGCTGTACATCTTCTCCAAGGCCGTCGGACACCGTCGACCAGGTGCTCGACCAGACCAGCTCGGGCGGCGTGTGCGTCAACCACACGGTCCTGCACATCGGCTCCCCGAGCCTGCCCTTCGGCGGCGTGGGCCCGTCGGGCATGGGCTCGTACCACGGCAAGTCCGGGTTCGACACGTTCAGCCACCACAAGTCGGTGCTGCCCAAGAGCACCCGGCCCGACCCGACGTTCCTGTACCCGCCCTACGGCGGCTGGCGCGAGAAGCTGGTCCGGTTCGTTTTCAAGTGAACACAGCGCCCGATTCGGGCCGTTGAAGAGGAGAGTTGCCGGATAGCCTGAGATTCCCCGATCACAGGAGTTCCCGTGCGCCTTGCCTCACTCGCCGTTCTGGCTCTCGTGTCCTCCGTCTCCCTCGTCGGCTGCGGCGACAGCGGCGGTGGCATCACCATTTCGAAGGAACCGGCGGCCACCACCACGGCGGCCGACGACGACAACGGCGACTCCGGTTCCGACGACGACCGCCAGGCCGTCATCGACTACGTCGTCGGTGTCGGTGAGGACAACATTGATCCCGAAGCCGGCGAGTGCGTCGCCGACGCTGTCCTCGGTGATCTGAGCGCGGACGGGCTCGACACGATCCGAGACAGCGGCGAGTTCGACCTGACCGACTTCGGCTCCGACGACAACGACCTGCTCGTCGGGGCGCTCGACGATTGCGTTGAGCTCGACCAGGCCCTCCGGGCATTCTCCGAGGGCATCACCTCGCAGGCCGATCTCCCGTTGAGCGAGGACGAGGCGCAGTGCGTCTCCGGCGGTTTCGCCGAGGAGTACACCAAGGCCGGCGAGTTCATCGCCGCCGTCAGCGCGATGGATGACGACGAGGCCGGTGCCCGGTTCTTCGAGGCGCTCGGTCCCTGCATGACCGACGAGTCGGCGGTGACCTTCCTTGCAGGGATCCTGAGTTCGCAGGGCCAGGATGAGGCGACGGCGCAGTGCGTCGTGGAGTCGGTCGTCGGCAGCGCAGGTGCCGAGACGATGCTCGGGTGGTTCTCCGATGCGAGCACGTCGGGCGACTCGTCCGAGCTCGAGGAGGCGCTCAGCCGAGGACTGCTCGACTGCGGCGTTGACACCGGCGATGGGAGCGCTCCCGTCGAGTCGATCCCGTCGATCGGCGGCGGGATCTCCGGCAACTGACATGCCTGCTCCTGAGGTCGTCCCGCTCTCCGGTCGCCGCATCGCCATCACCGGCGTGACCGGTCAGGTCGCCGCGCCCATCGCCCGTGCCCTGGCCGTCGACAACGAGGTCATCGGCCTCGCTCGGTTCTCCGACGCCGCGGCGCGGGCCTCGCTCGAGGCAGCGGGGGTCGACTGTCGGGTCGTCGACCTGACCCGGGGCGGGCCCGAGGCGTCGGGCGTCGCCGCGGTGCCCTCCGACGTCGACCACGTGCTGCACTTCGCCGTCACCAAGATCGGCCGGTGGGCGAAGGACCTCACGGCGAACGGCGAGGCGGTCGGCGATCTCATGTCGCACTTCCGCGGCGCCCGGTCGTTCCTGCACTGCTCGTCGACCGCCGTGTACCGGCCGACGGGCGGCGCTCCGATGGCGGAGACCGACCCGTTCGGCGACCACCACGGCGCCGTCATGCCGACGTACTCGATCGCGAACATCGCGGGGGAGACGATGGCGCAGTTCGGTGCGCGCCACTGGGAACTCCCCACGACGATCGCCCGCCTCAACGTGCCCTACGGCGATGACGACGGTTGGCCGGTCTTCCACCTCGAGATGCTGTTGGCGGGTGCCTCGATCGACGTCCACAGCGACGGTGGCCGCTACAACCCGATCCACCACGACGACATCATCGCCCTGATCCCGGCGCTGCTTGCCGTCGCCGCCGTACCGGCGACGGTGGTGAACCTCGCCGGGCCCGAGGTCGCCTCGATCGAGGAGTGGAGCGCCGAACTCGGTCGCCTGGCGGGCGGCACCCCCACGTTCCACCACACCGATCAGGCGATCCCCAGCGCCGTGATCGACATCACCCGCCAGCACGAGCTGGTCGGGGCGGCGTCGATCGGGTGGCGTGAGGGCATGGCCCGGATCGTGGCGGCGCGAGGCTGAGCGCAGCCCGGTCGAGAGGAGCGACGCTCAGACGACCCGGAGGGTGACCTCGATGTTGCCGCGGGTCGTGTTGGAGTAGGGCCACACTTCGTGGGGAGCGCCCAGGCTGCCACGAGCCGGCCGGTCCAGGGCGTCGGTCGGCCGATTGGCGTCAGCCGGTGCTGCGGACCCCGCAGCGGCGGAGTGCGAGGAGCGCCAGCGACCGCGCCACGTCGAGGACGTCGGCGACGGGAACCTGTTCACGCGGGGCGTGCGCGTGCTTCACCTCGCCCGGGCCGAAGTGGAGCGACGGAATGCCGCCGATGCCGGTGTAGAGGCGGAGGTCGCTGCCCCACGGGGCCCCGCCGGGGACGGGCCGGGCTCGTCCGGTGGCGTCGGCAACGGCCGATTGCACCTCGTCGAGCAGCGGGTGAGCCGACGGGAGTCGGCCGCTGGCGAACTGGCCGCCGACCCACTCGACGGTCGCCGGATGCTCCCGGAGCCACGGATCCCGGGCACACGCGTCGGCGATCGCTTCCACGAGCGCGGCCCGGGCGACGTCGGGGTCCTCGTCGACGATCACGCCCATGTGACCCTCGGCCGTGAGCCGGTCGGGGACCGAACTCGCCCAGTCGCCGGCGTGGACGACCCCGATCGAGATGGGGTACGGGCAGGCGAGATCGGCGAACAGGGCGTCGGGTGTGCGGTTGCGCCGTTCCTCCAGCGCGTGCCGATTGCTGCGCAGGAGTGGGTAGAGCGCGTTGACCGCGCTGACGCCTTCGTGCCGAACGCGGCCGTGGGCGGCGCGGCCGTGGACCGTGAGCCGGAACGTGAGCGCGGCGTTGGCGACGACGACCTTGCCGCCGGCCGGTTCCGGAAAGACGGCGACGTCGCCGCGGTGGCCTCGCCGCATCGTGGCGAACGCACCCAGCCCGCCGTCCTCCTCGCTGACGACGGTGTGGACGGCGAGGGGCCGCGCCAGTTCGATGCCGGCCGTCCGCAGGGCTTCGACGGCGACCAGGATGGCGGCGAGGCCACCCTTCATGTCGCACGCACCCCGACCGTGCAGGATGCCTCCCCGGATCGTCGCACCGAAGGGATCGGACCCCTCCCACTTGTCGAGGTCGCCGATCGGCACGACGTCCACGTGGCCCTGGAGGATGAGCGCCGGGACACCCTCGCCCATCGTGGTGCCCACGATCCCGTACGCCTCGGTGCGTTCGACCTCGGTGCCGGGGAACTCGGGGTCGGCGGAGAGCTCGTCGAGGTCGATTCGCCACGCATCGGTCTCGATGCCACCGCCATCGAGCAGAGCCCGGCATCGGTGCTGGAGGTCGGACTCGGCATCGCTGCCCGTCACGCTCGGGACGTGGACCAGCTCGGTGAGCAGCTCGACGGTGCGGCCATCGTCGATCGCGGACAGCACCCGGGCTTCGGCATCGGTCACCATCGGGTCGAGACTACGTTGGCTCGACCCAATGGCACCGCCGATGCCCCACCCGGGTGCGATCGACAAGCCACGACCCGCTGTGGGATCCACATCCACATCCGCCATTCGCGCTCCTGACCTCGTGTTACCGGGCCGACCCCCGATCGCTCAGGGGCAGCACATACTCCGACGAACGTGACCCGTGTTTCAGGGGCGACCGGGATTCCTCTGACGTGGGGTTGCCCCCTCGCCATCCGAACCCCGATCTCCGGGTTGCTCTACACAACGCTCATCATCAACGCATGCGCCCAAAGGCGCCGACCTCGGTTGCGGGTGTGACATCCACAGCGGGCCGATGCAGATACTTCGGCGTGAGTTGCCGTGGACTTGAGGCGGTGGGCGAGATTGTGGCCGGATCCGCTGGGAGATCTACCCAGTCGACGTCGGCGGGGCCATTTCGGCGTCGCGGTGTCGGTGGTGCATGGCATCATGGCTCCATGAAGACGAACGCCAGTTCGACCGTCGAACCTCGGGGCGGTGATCCGGGAGTTCCTCGCGCCGCTCGCCGAGGTGGTCGGCGAGTTGGAACCGTTGCACGTGCCGCTGCCGCACGCCGTCGACGTGCTGGACGCGTTCGTCGAACTCCGCCGATTGGGCGAGGCCGGGGTGGTCCTGATGTCGGCTCGCGCCGTCGAGTCGGGCGAGTGGCAACGCGCAGGCCGCCCGAACCCCGCCGACTGGCTCGCCGCCCGTCAGGGAACGAGCCCGGGGCGGGCTCGGGCAGAACTGGAGACCTCCCAGCGGCTGAGCGCCCTCCCTGACACGACCGACGCAGTGCGGAGCGGTGAGCTCTCCGCCGAACAAGCGGGTGCCGTGGCCGACGGGGCGACGGCGAATCCGTCAGCGGAGCCCGACCTGTTGGACACGGCGCGTCGGGATTCGTTGCGGCACACCCGCCAGGAGGCGGCGCGTCGCAAGGCCGAGGTCGAGTCGGAGCTGACGAAGCGGCAGCGCGAGAAGAAGGCGCATGCGGAACGGACAGCGTCGTGGGGTGTGAAGAACGGGCGGGCGTGGCTGTACGCCGAAGGGCCACTCGGCTCGGGCGCCGAACTGCAGCAGGCCCTGCAGAACCGTGTGGGCGAGCTGTTCGCCGAACGTCGCACCCTGCCTGCCTCCGAGCGAGCGGGCCGTGACCAGTACGCGTACGACGCGCTGCTCGATGTCGTCTGCGGTCGATCCGCCGCTCCTCCCGACGCGGTCGCCGATGGAGCCGACGCAACCGACGCAACGTCGGGGGCGAGGCAGCGACCCAAGCGAGTGTCGATCCGCAAGCTGATGCTGGTTCGGGTCGATCTGTCGGCGTTGATCCGCGGTCGGGTCGGCGAGGGCGAGGTGTGTGAGATCCCCGGTGTCGGCCCGGTGTCGGTTGCTGAGGCGCGGGCGATGTACGGCGATGCGATCGTCCGGTTGGTCACGACCAACGGGCCGGCGGTCATCGACGTGATCAACCCGTCACGACGACCCACCGAAGCACAACGCATCGCCCGGTTGTGGACCGACCCCAAGTGTGTGGTCCAGGGATGCGACCGGCAGATCAACCTCGAGTACGAGCACCGCGACGACTTCGCCCGCACCCGCCACACCGTGCTGGGCGAGTCCGAGCACATGTGCGAGCACGACCACGATCTGAAGACCAGACAGAACTGGCAGCTCGTCGAGGGGGTCGGACGACGAGCGTTCGTCCCGCCATCCGACCCCCGGCATCCCGCCCACCTCCGGCTCGCAGACACCGGCTGACCCTCCCGCCGGCCGGCGTCACCCGATCCTTGACAACTGAAGAACGGGCGCGGCGCCAGGCCACGGTGCGCGTGTGGCTACTCGGCCCGCTCGGCCCGCTCGGCGGCTTCGAGCGCCCGGAGCACGGTATCGGCCTCGGTTCGGGCCTCGTCGGCCTCGGTCCGCGCCGATGCCGCGGCCGCTTCCGCCTGGATCGCCACGGCCTCCAGCCGGTCGGCGCGCTTCTCGAGCCGCTTGGCGTCGCTGCGGAGTTCCGCCAGCCTCGCCCGGCGCCGTCGCTCGGCTTCGCGCTCCTCGGTCTCGAGCCGGGCGCGTTCCTTGGCGGCGCTGCGGTCTGCCTCCCGCTGCGCAGCGCGTTCGGCCGCTCGCTCGGCCTTCGCTCCGGCGGTCGCCCCAGCCTTCGCTCCGGTGGTCTCGGGTGTCGTCTCAGCGGGGGCTGGGTCCGCTGCCGCCCGGGTGGGACGGGTGCGTCGACCGATCGCCGCCTTCTTCGGGGAGCCGACGGGCGCTGCGGCCTTCGTCGCCGGCTTCGTCGCCGGCCGGGCCGGGGATGCTTCGTCGGACTCGACGAACAGGAACCCCGGCGCCGGTTCGTCCTCGGCGAGAACGCCCGACCGCAGCGCGAGCGCGATGCCGTCGTCGACCGCGGCGGCCTGCAGGGTCGCCTGGATCGCTTGTTGGAGGCCGGGGGACGGGTTGCGGCCGCTCGACGACACGACGTCGAGGGTCGTGCGAACCACGGCCTCGATGGCGCTGCGGAACGCCCGTTGGATCGCCCGCAGGTCGGCACCGGCCGGATCGGCCAACGCTCCGGCCAAGTCGGCGGCGGCGGTCATGAGGGCCTCGATCTCGTCGGGGCGGCTGCGGGCAACCTGGTTGAGGGCCCACGCCGACACCGGGGGGCGCCGCAACTTCGCGACCTCGGCCGCCGTGTCCTTGTCGCCCGCTGCCTTGAGCTGCTTGGCCAACGCGTTGCGGGCGGCGACGAACTCCTCGGGCTCGGCGGCGTAGAGGTCGTCGAGCGACGGCAGCGCGACGAGCGTCGGGCGATCCGCGGCCATCACACCCCCACGATCGGTGGGAGATACGGGTCCCGGTCGTCGGGAACGCCGTCGTACCGCTCCGCCTCGACCATGGTCAGCTGCCCGATGGAACCCTGCGCCAGGCGCGACGTGCCGTGGTCCGCGGTGAGCACGTTGGGGTTGCCCTGGACGCACAGCGGACCAGTCGGGTCGTCGACCGGGGTGAACCACGCCCCCGTCGAGAGCTGCGCGACACCGGGCGCGACCGAGTCGGTGAGTTCGGCAGCCGCCAGGCAGGCACCCCGGTCGTTGAACAGGCGGACGACGTCGGCCTCGCCGATGCCCCTCGCGACGGCGTCGGCGGGATGGAGCCGGACGACCTCCCGACCGCCGATCTTGCCGGCCTGGCTGTACCGACCGCCGTCGAGCTGGCTGTGCAGCCGCCGGGCCGGTTGGTTGGCGACCAGCGTGAGCGGGTGGCGATCGGCAACCTCCGACCCGGCCCACTCCCGGGGCGGCAGCCACGTCGGCTGGCCCGGGCAGTCGTCGTAGCCGAACGAGTCCACCGTCGACGAGAACAGCTCGATCCGCCCGCTCGGGGTGGGCAGCGGCTGGGCGTCGGGATCGTGCCGGAACCCCTCGAACACGGTGTGGTGGCGTGGCGTTGCGGGCAGGGTGACCTCGCCGCGCTCCCAGAACTCCCCGAACTCCGGGAGATCGACGCCGGCCTCGCCGTGACGGGCGCGGAAGCGGCCGTAGAGATGCGCCAGCCACCCCATCGTGTCGTGACCCTCCGAGAACGTCTCCTCGACGCCGAGGCGTGCCGCGAGGCCACGGAACACCGCGTAGTCGTCGCGGGCGTCGCCGAACGGAGGGAGCACCCGGGGCATGGCGCTCACGTAGCCGTCGTTGCGGCCGGCGCCGATGTCGTCGCGCTCGAGCGTCGTCGTGATCGGGAACACGATGTCGGCGTGGCGGGCCGTCGCCGTCCAGTACGGCTCGTTGACGATCACCGTGTCGGGCCGGGCGAACGCTCGGCGCAGCCCGAACAGGTCCTGGTGGTGGTGGAACGGGTTGCCACCGGCCCAGTACACGAGCCGGGTGTCGGGCAGGCGGAGGCGACGCCCGTTGTAGTCGAGCTCTTCGCCCGGCCGGGTCAGCAGGTCGGTGATGCGGGCGACCGGGATGAACGTCCGCACCGGGTTGCGGCCCTGGGGCAGGGTCGGCAGCGCCCCCGGCACGGTGGGCAGACCGACGTCGGCCATCGAGCCGTAGCCGTGACCGAACCCCGCGCCCGGGAGGCCGATCTGGCCGACGAAGGCGGCGAGCGCGATCGCTGCCCACACCGGCTGTTCGCCGTGCTCGGCGCGCTGCAGCGCCCAGCTCACCGTGATGAGCGACCGCTGGGACACCAGGCGGTCGGCCAGCTCGACGATGGTGGCGGTGGGCACGCCCGAGATCGATTCGGCCCACGCCGCGTCCTTCACGACACCGTCGCGTCGGCCGAGCACGTCGTCGACGATGCGTTCCCAACCGACCGTGCACCGTTCGAGGAACCCGCGGTCGTACTGGTCGGTGACGACGAGCTGGTGGATGAGGGCCAACATCACTGCGGTGTCGGTGCCGGGGCGGACCTGGTGCCACCGGGCGCGCACGTCGGCGGGCAGGTCGTCGCGGAGCGGGCCGACGAGCTCGAACGCCAGACCTCGCCGGCCCGCCTCGGCGAGGGCGGGAGCGAGGGTGTGGCGGGTCACCCCACCGGGGGTCACCCAGGCGTTCTTGACGTTCATGCCGCCGAACGCCACCACCAGCTCGGTGTGCTCGAGGATGTCGGGCCAGGTCGTGGCCCGGTATCGGATGTCGTCGAGCGTGCCCAGCACATGGGGGACGAGGACCTCCGAGGCCGCCAGCGAGTAGCTGTTGACCGACGCCGTGTAGCCGCCGATGCAGTTGAGGAACCGGTGGAGCTGGCTCTGCGCGTGGTGGAACCGGCCAGCGCTCGACCAGCCGTAGGACCCTCCGAAGATCGCCTCGTTGCCGTGTTCGGTCCGCACCCGGTCGAGTTCGGTGGCGGCGAGATCGAGTGCCTCGTCCCACGGGACCTCGACGTAGCGGTCGGTGCCGCGTCGGTCGTCGGGGCCGGGGCCGTTGCGAAGCCAGCCCTCGCGGATCGCCGGACGCGCCACGCGGCCTCGTTCCGCGCCCTCCACCACGTTCTCGTGGAGCGGCGACGGCGCCGGGTCGTCGGGGTGGCCGGCGACGGCGATGACGCAGTCGTCCTCGACGGTCACCCGGAACGCTCCCCAGTGGGCGAGGTGCGGGAGCGTTCGGCTCGCGGCGCCGTCGGTCATCGTTGCATGAACTCCACGCGGGTGCCGTCGGGGTCGGCGAGGAACACGAGCTCGATGCCGACCGACTGACGCGTCGGCTCGAGCAGGTGACCACCGTGCTCGACGGCGCGGGCGATGGCGGCGTCGATGTCGTCGACGAGGAACGACAGGTGCGTGAGGCCGACCTGGTTGCGGCGGACCGACGGGCTCCCGTCGACAGCGGGGGAGCGGTAGGCGAGGAGCTCGATGCGGAAGTCTCCGAGCAGGATCATCTGACTGCGCACGACGACGGGGCCGGGCACCTCGAGCGCGAGGTCGAGACCGGGCAGCATCGTGTCGTCGAGGTCGTAGCCCTCGGCCACCTCGAACCCGATGCCGTCGCAGTAGAAGCGCAGGGATCGGTCGAGGTCGCTCACGCAGAGGCCGATGTGGGAGCAGACGTTGGGGCGAGGTGCAGCGGACATGGCGCCATTCTCCAACAGATCGCGAGCGAACGGGAGGTCGTTCGACGATCGGATCGTGCCCGATTTCGGGTGCGGGATAGCCTCGCCGACCATGACGCCGCCGCCCCCGGACCGCACGCCGCCCCCGGACCGCACGCCGCCCCCGGCTCGACTGGTCTCGGGCGGGCAGTTCGCGTTCGGCACCTACGACGCCCCGGTGCCGGAGGTGAACCTGCTCGACCGATGGTCCGGGCCGGCACGGGCGTTCCACGCCTCGCGGTTGAAGGAGTGGCAGGCGTTCCAGCTGATGAACGAGCACTGGTTCGTGCTCGGCGCGGTCTACGACGCCAAGCTCCTCGGTCTGGTCCAGATCGTGGCCGTCGAGCAGCGGTCCGGGACCGTCCACCGCTTCGAGCACAAGGTGCCGTCGGCGCGCCTCCGCGTCGCCCAGGGGTTGGAGCACACCCAGTCGCAGGGTCGATCGCACGGACTCACGGTCACCTTCACCAACTCACTGCGATCGGGGCGGCTCCGGGTCACGGCACAGCAGGAGGCCCGTCGAGGGGTCGCGCCGATGACGCTCGACGTCGCCGGTTCGTGCGCACCCGGCGAGGCCGGGCACCTCGTGATCTGCCACCCGTTTCCCGACGGCACCCCGCTCTACTCGAACAAGTGCATGATGCCCGCCGACGGTGCGCTGACCCTCGGCGAGGAGCACGTCGAGTTCGCCGCCGGCGATGCCGTGCTCATCCTCGACGACCACAAGGGCCACTATCCCTCGCCGATGAAGTACGACTGGGTCACGGCCGCCAGCCGTGACGGCACCGGTCGTGTGGTCGGGTTCAACCTCACCGACAATCAGGTGCGCAACCCCGACGTCTACAACGAGAACGCGCTGTGGGTCGGCGACGAGGTCCACCGTCTCGGAGCCGTGACGTTCGAGCGACCCAAGGGGGTGCACGGTCCGTGGCGCGTCCGTGACCGGCTCGGTCAGGTCGACGTCACGTTCGAGCCGACGGTCCGCAACGAGCAGCACGTCGGTCCCCGCAGTTTCCTCGCCGATTACTACGGCCCGTTCGGCCGGTACTCCGGCGAGATCGACACGGGCGCGGCGCGGCTCACCGTCGACGACATGTTCGGCATGGGGGAACAGAAGCGGATTCGGGTCTGAACCGAGCGGTCGCTGTCGGTGGTGGTCCCTACGATGTGGCCATGACCGACCTGACCGGCGCCCCCGTCGACACGGCAGCGCTCAGTGCCGCCGAACTGCAGAGCCAGCTCGAGGACTACCGCCGCGAGCTCACCGGGTACTGCTACCGCATGCTCGGGTCCGGCTTCGAGGCCGAGGACGCCGTCCAGGAGACCATGGTCCGGGCATGGCGGTCGCTCGACTCGTTCGAGGGTCGCTCCTCGCTGCGGTCGTGGCTCTACCGCATCGCCACCAATGTGTGCCTCGACATGCTGAAGGGGCGCGAGCGGCGGGCGCGTCCGATGGACCTCGGGCCGAGCTCCACCGCAGCGGGGGTGCTCGGTTCGCCCGAGCCCGAGCACGCGTGGGTGCAACCGATCGCCGATTCCCGTGTGGTCCCCGTCGATGGCGATCCCGCCGAGCTCGCGGCGTCACGCGAGAGCATCCGCCTGGCCTTCGTGGCAGCGCTCCAGCACCTGCCTCCCAAGCAGCGGGCGGTGTTGATCCTGCGCGAGGTGCTCCGGTGGAAGGCCGACGAGGTCGCGGCATTGCTCGACACCACCGTGGCGTCGGTCAACAGCGCGCTGCAGCGGAGTCGTGCCACCCTCGACGAGGGCCGGCTCGCGGCGTCGGAGCCCGTGGCGGTCGCCGCCGACGACGCTGCGCTGCTGGATCGCTACGTCGATGCGTTCGAGCGCTACGACATCGGCGAGCTGGTCTCGCTCATCCACGAGGACGCAACGTTCTCCATGCCGCCGTTCGCCTTGTGGTTGCAGGGCCCGTCGGAGATGGCCGCGTGGTATCTGGGCCAGGGCATCGCGTGCAAGGACTCCCGCCTGCTCGCAACGAGGGCCAACGGCACCGCCGCGTTCGGCGCCTACAAGCTCGCTCCCGACGGCACCCGCCGGCCGTTCGCCCTCCAACTCATCGAGACCGACGGCGACCGCATCGTCGGCCTCCACCACTTCCTCGACCCGGCCCTGTTCGCGGCGTTCGGGTTCCCCGATCACCTCGAACCCGAGGAGTAGTCGCCGGCGTGGGCGGGTGAACGATTCGTCATGTTTGGACCGGGCCACACCGGGTATCAACGGCCGAACAGCGTTTCGGGCCCGGACCGACGATGCCCGGCTGACGGACGGCCAGCGAACGAAGGTGACCGTGAGGATTGGACCCATGAAGATGACGCGTCGAGCCGCCACCGCGGAGCTGACGACGGCGGCCGACGGTTCGATGATGGTGCAGCTGGCCGGTGAGCTCGACCACGACGGTGTGGTCGTGGTCGAGGGCGCGGTGCAGCGAGCCGCCGCCACCGCTGCGAACACGCTGACCCTCGACGCCGAGCGGGTCACCTTCGTTGACTCCGCGGGCCTCCGGCTGGTCCTCCAGGCGCAGATGACGGCGTCGAGCCGAGGCGTCGACTTCGTGCTCGCCCGCCCGTCGGACAACGTCGTCCGGCTGCTCGAGCTCACCGGCCTCGACGACCTCATTTCGACGAGCGGCTGACCTCCACTAGCGTTCCTCCCGTCAAGCGGGAGGGGAGCCCATGATCACACGTCGGAGGTCGGCAGCTGTTGTCGTGGCTGCTGTCGGACTGCTCGTCCTCAGCGGGTGCCCGGCCGATCCGGGAGTCGGGTCCGGCCCGACGACCACGCTCGAACCGGGCCAGAACCGCGCCCCGGTCATCTCGGCGTTCACCGCGACTCGGCCGTCGGGTGCGTCCCCGGTCACCACGCCGCTCCTGTGGACGATCTCGGATCCCGACGGGCAGCCGCTCACCTGCACGCTGGACCTCGACCAGAACGGCACCCAGGACCGCACCGTCCCCAACTGCACCTCGGCCTCGGTGCGGTCGGCCACGTTCACGACGGTCGGCGCCACCGTGGTCGCGCTCACGGTCAGCGACGGTGTCGCGAGCACCGTGGCGTTCACCACGATCAACGTCGCAGCGCCCTCCTCGGACGCGTTCAACATCACCGTTCGCATGAACGGGACGATGACCCCGACCCAGCAGGCGGCGTTCACGAACGCGGCCGCCCGGTGGGCTCAGGCGATCCGCAGCGGCCTGTCGACGGTGTCGCTCAACCTGCCCGCGGACGATTGCGGGACCGGCGCCCCGGCGTTCAACGGTTCGATCGACGACCTGTTGATCGACGCGACGATCGCTCCGATCGACGGCATCGGGTCGATCCTCGGCCAGGCCGGCCCGTGCTACACCCGTAACGGCACCGGGCTCCCGGTGTACGGCGTGATGAAGTTCGACGTCGCCGACGTGGCCGACCTCCAGGCCGACGGCGATTTCGAGGCGGTGATCCTCCACGAGATGGGCCACGTGCTCGGCTTCGGCACGGTGTGGTCAGGTCGCGGCCTCATCGGCGCCGGTACGTCCGATCCGACGTTCACCGGAGCGACCGCGGTCGGTGCCTGGCAGGCCATCGGAGGCTCGGGCGCGGTGCCGGTCGAGCAACTCGGCGGCGGCGGCACGGCCGACTCGCACTGGCGCGAATCGGTGTTCAACGGCGAGCTGATGACCGGGTGGATCGACCACAACAACAACCCGATGAGCGCCGTGACGATCGCGGCCTTCGCCGATCTCGGGTACGGCGTCGATCTCGGCGCCGCCGATCCCTACGGGACCCCGACGCTCCGCTCGGGCGCACCGGCGCCCGAGCGGGAGATCACCACCGAATTGATCCTCCCCAAGGGGAGCGTCTGAGCGTCAGGACAGCACCTTCGCACCGGGGGTCCACGCCACCGGCATCGTCTTGATGCCGTTGACGAAGTCGGAGTGCAGGCGGTTGGGCGCCGCGGTGAGGTGGATGTCGGGCATCCGCTCGACGATCTGCTGCATGGTCGCCTTGATCTCGGTGCGAGCCAGGCTGGCCCCGAGGCAGTAGTGCACGCCGCCGCCGCCGAAGGTGACGTGGTCGTTGTTGGTGCGGCGGATGTCGAACGTGTGCGGGTTCTCGAACACCTCTTCGTCGCGGTTGGCCGACGCGTAGTACATGACGACCTTGTCGCCTTCCTTGATCTTCACGCCGCGGATCTCGGTGTCGCGGGTGGCGGTACGGCGGAAGTTGTGGATCGAGCTGCCCCAGCGGAGCATCTCCTCGACGGCGGAGTCCCACAGGGAGGGGTCGTCGCGCAGCATCTGGGCCTGCTCGGGATGGTCGAGCAGCGCGAGCAGTGAGTGGTTGATCAGGTTGCGGGTGGTCTCGTTGCCGGCGACGACCAGCGTCACGAAGAAGAGGTTGAGGTCCATGTCGTCGAGGCGTTCGCCGTCGATCTCGGCGTTGACCAGCGCCGTCATGATGTCGTCGCGGGGGTTCTCGCGACGGTCAGCCGCCACGGCGTCGCACAGCGCGTAGATCTCCATCGCCGCCATCATCTCCTGGCCCTCTTCGACGACGTAGTCGGGATCGTCGAGCGAGCCGATCAGCTGGTTGGAGATCTCGAACATGCGGGGCCACTGGTCGGGTTCGAGGCCGATCATCTCGCAGATCATCTGCACCGGAACCTGCGCCGCGATCTCCTCGACGAACTCGCATTCGCCTCGTTCGATGACGTTGTCGACGACTCTCGCGGCGCGCTCGCCGATGTCGTCGACGAGCTTGCCGATCACCCGGGGCGTGAAGCCGCGGGACACGAGGCGCCGGTAGCGGTGGTGCTTCGGCGGATCCATGTTGAGGATCGTGAGCCGGATCTGCGCCAGGATCTCCTCCTCCTGGGTCGGGATGAACGTGCCACCGAGCTCGGAGGAGAAGGTCTCGCTGTCACGGCTGACGGCGCGGACGTCCTCGTGCTTGGTGACCGCCCAGAAGCCCGGGCCCTTCTCCGGCGGCTCGGGGTGCCAGAACACGGGTGCCTCGCGGCGCAGGAGGTCGAACTGGTCGTGGGGTTCGCCGGCGCCCCAGGTGGACGCGAGGAGGTCGATGCCGGACAGGTCGGCGGTGGGTTCGGTGACGGTCATGGGGGTACTCCGGGATGGTTCGGGAAACGGGTTGGATCGGTCGGTGTCAGCGAGGGCCGGTGAGGGTCAGTGAGGGTCGGCGACCGACGGTGCGGTGGCCACGGCGCACAGCGTCGCGATGGCAGTGCTGTCGGGAACGGCGGCGGGATCGACGCGGCGCATCATCTCGAGTCCGAGCAGGACGGCCAGCAGGGGAGCGCCGGACTCGCCCGACTCGCCGGCCGCCAGTTCGTCGAGGCCGGCCCACGCGGCGCGGTAGCGCTCGGCGAGTCGTTCCATGGCGGCGGGGTTGCGCACGGCGTAGCTCCACAGCTCGTGCTCGAGTGCGATCCATCGACCGCTGCCGACGGCGGGGGAGCTGATGTTGCGCCAGAGCGCTGCCATGCGCTCGGGAAGGGTGGCGGCGTTGACCAGCTCGGCGCTGAGGACGGCGGCGACATCGTCCACCCATCCTTCGAGCAGGGCGAACAGCACGCCCTCCTTGCTGCCGAAGTGGTCGTAGATGGCGCCCGAGGTGCGACCGGCGGCCAGGGCGATCGAGTCGACGGTCGAGTCGGCGATGCCGCGCTCGGCGAACCGCGCCGCTGCCGCGTCGAGCAGCGCAGTGCGCGTCTGGCGCCGTCGTTCCCCCTGGGTGGCCATCTCGCACAAACATTGGTCGCGTTATGTAACTGGGTCAAGCCGCGCCGACGGGTTCGAGTGTCGCCCTGAATCCGGGAGCCCGCCGATAGCCTGAGCGGATGGAGCCGCCACCCATGACGGCACGGCAGTGGATCTCGGTCGCCGTCAGCGTGGCCGTCCTGGCGCTCGGCATCGCCGTCGTGAGCCGGTCGCTCGGCGGTCCGACCGGCCAACGAGTCGACCTGGCGGCGGTCCGGGGCTCGGGCGGCGACGAGATCGACGCCGATTCCGACGCCGTCACCTCGACTGCGCCCGGCGAGTCGACGACGACCGCCGGTCCGACCACGACCATGCCCCCGCGGGCGCTGCCGCTCCGTCAGGGGCCGACCAAGGCCGGTCCGCTGCTCGGCACCGTCATCGTGGTCGACCCCGGCCACAACGGACAGAACTACAAGTACTCCGACGTGCAACGCGCCGGCAGCCTCGATGGCGACGGGCCGCTCTGCAACACCGCCGGGTCGTCGACCAACGCCGGGCTCGACGAGATGCGGATCAACTGGGAGGTCGGGACGCGCCTGTCGACGATCCTGCGCGGCATCGGCGCCGAGGTGATCCTCACCCACGGCGACCTCGACGGGTTCGGTCCGTGCGCAGACGAGCGGGGAGCGATCGCCCGCGACGCGAACGCCACCGCGCTCATCTCCATCCACGCCGACGGCAGCGGCCCGGGGTCGTCGGGGTTCCACATCATCTACCCAGCAGCCAAGCCGACCCTCGATCCCGACGGCGTGGCCGAGTCGGCTCGCCTGGCGGGCATGGTCCGCGACGAGCTCATGGTGATCGGTGGTCGTCCCGCCAACTATGTCGGGACCAACGGGGTACAGGAGCGCAACGACCTGGCGAACCTCAACACGGCCAACCGGCCGGCGATCCTCGCCGAGCTCGGGAACCTCAAGAACGGCACCGACGCGGCCATGCTCTCCGACGAACTGGCCTACCTCCAGATCGCCCGGGCGCTGGCACGGGCGGTGGTCCGCTTCGTCGGCAAGGTTCCCGACGACCAGCAGCTCTCCGCCGACGTCACGGGCGATGGCCTCCTCGATTTCCTTCCCGGTTCGTTGCAGCTCCTCGCGACCACCACGACCACGTCGACCACCACCACCACCTCGACCACGACGACCACGACCGCGCCGCCGGATCCCACGACGACCGTCGCCCCGGTCGACCCGCCGCCGACCGATCCGCCGCCCACATCCGCAGGCTGAGAGGGCGCTCGCGGCCAACATATGTTGGCTGAGCGACTAGATTGCCCCACATGCGTTGGTATCGGACCTCCGAGGTTGCCGACCTCCTCGGGATCAGCCCCGAGACGGTGCGTCGGTGGTGCGACGACGGCCGGCTCGCGTCGTCGCGGGGCCGGGGCGGGCACCGCGAGATCTCGGGTGCCGACCTCGCCCGCCACCTGCTCGACCAGACGGCCGCCTTCGAACCGGAGAGTGTGCTCCGCCAATCGGCCCGCAACCGGCTGACGGGCATCGTGACGAAGGTCGAGCGGGACAAGCTCACCGCCATCGTCGAGATCCACGCCGGGCGGCACCGGATCGTGTCGCTGATGACCCGCGAGGCGGTTGACGAACTCGGGCTCGAACCGGGCGATGTCGCCACTGCGGCCATCAAGTCGACGAACGTGGTGGTCGAAGTGCCGCCACCGACGAGCTGAGGGCGTCGACGATGCGCCCGCCCGTGTTCCGCTCCGTCGTCGCCACCGTGGTGACGCTCGCGCTCGGCCTGCTGCTCGCCGGGTGCGGCGGACGCGACGCCGACGTCACGGCGAACCGGACCACCTCGACCGACACGGCCGCGTCAGCCGGCTCGGGTGCGCCGCTCTCGGGCTCGATCATCGTGTCCGCCGCCGCCTCCCTGACCGGGGTGTTCACCGACCTCGGTGCCACGTTCGAAGCGGACCACCCCGGTACGAGCATCGAGTTCGCCTTCGATTCGTCGAAGACACTCGCCACCCAGATCCGTTCGGGAGCACCGGCCGACGTCTTCGCCTCCGCCGATCCGGCCGACATGGACTCCCTCGTCGACGCCGGACTCGTCGACGACACGCCCGTCGTGTTCGCCCGCAACACGATGGCGATCGTCGTCAAGCCCGGCAACCCCGACAGGATCTCGGCACTTGCCGATCTCCCGTCGGCGGGGGTGATCTCGCTCTGTGCCGAAACGGCTCCGTGTGGGAGGTACGCCGATCAGATCCTCGGTCGCGCCGGCGTCACCCTCCCCGAGGACCGCGTGACCCGCGGTCAGAACGCGGCGACTGCGCTCGCGGCCGTCGCCCGTGGCGACGCCGACGCGGGGATCGTGTACCTGACCGACGCCCGCGCCACCGCGGGCGTCGACACCGTCGAGATCCCTGCCGCCGACAACGCAGAAGCGAGCTACCCGATCGCCGTCGTCAACACCACTGCCAACCGCGACCTCGCCGCCGCGTTCGTCGACCTCGTGTCGGGCCCCGCCGGTCGAGCGGCACTGGTGGCCGAGGGGTTCATCGCCCCGTGACGCCGAGGCGGCGCCGGCCGGCGATCATGCTGGTCGTCCCGGCCGCGGTCGCGCTCGCGTTCTTCGGCCTCCCGCTGGTGGGGTTGTTGCGCCAGGTGGAGTGGGGCCAGCTCGGTTCGGACCTGTCGGACCCCGAGGCCACCGACGCCTTGCGCCTCTCGCTCGTCTGTTCGCTCGGCGCAGCGGCGTTGTCGGTGGCGTTCGGGATGCCGTTGGCATGGCTGCTGGCGCGGGTGGCGATCCCGGCGAAGTCGGTCGTTCGCGCCCTGGTCCTGGTCCCGATGGTGCTGCCGCCGGTGGTCGGGGGTGTCGCGTTGCTGTCTGCCTTCAGTCGCCGCGGGATCGTGGGCCAACCGCTCTACGACTGGTTCGGTGTGCAACTCACCTTCACGACGGCGGGAGCGATCCTGGCCGAGACGTTCGTTGCGCTGCCGTTCTTCGTGATCACGGTCGAAGCGGCGCTGCGCGGTGCCGACACCCGTTACGAGGACGCCGCGGCGACGTTGGGGGCGCGTCCGTGGACCTCGTTCCGCCGCGTCACGCTGCCACAGGTCCGGTCCGCCGTGGTCGCCGGCGCCGTGATCGCGTGGGCGCGTGCGCTCGGGGAGTTCGGCGCGACCATCACGTTCGCCGGCAACATCGGCGGCCGGACGCGAACCCTGCCGCTCGCCGTGTACCTCGCACTCGACGGCGACCCCGGTCGGGCGTTCGCGCTCAGCCTCGTGCTGTTGGCCGTGTCGCTCGCCGTCATCGTGGGGCTCCGTGACCGCTGGCTGGGGCGCGCGTGAGCACCGAGGCCGCAGCGACCGGAGCGGTGTCGACGGACGAGCCGGTCGTCCGTGCTGAGCTCCGTTGGCAGCGCGACGCGTTCGAGCTGCACGTCGACCTCGCTGTCGGCGCCGGCGAGGTCGTCGCCGTGCTCGGGCCCAACGGGGCGGGCAAGACGTCGTTGCTGCGCGCCATCGCCGGGCTCGAACGCGGGGTGCACGGACACATCGCGCTCGACGGGACCACGCTGCTCGGCCCTGGGGTCGATCTCCCTCCGGAGCGGCGGGGGATCGGCATGATGTTCCAGGAGCACCTGCTGTTCCCGCACCTGACGGCGCGCGACAACGTGGCGTTCGGTCTCCGGTGTCGTGGCAGGTCTCGGGTGGCCTCCCGTTCGGATGCCGATGCCTGGTTGGAGCGGTTCGATCTCGGCGCGGTCGGCGACCGTCGTCCCGACGAGTTGTCGGGCGGGCAGGCTCAGCGGGTGGCCCTGGCTCGGGCCCTGGCCCCGGAGCCTCGCCTCCTGCTGCTCGACGAGCCGCTCGCCGCACTCGATGCGACCTCCCGTCACGACGTCCGCCGTGACCTCCGGCGTCGGCTGTCCGAACATGCCGGCGCAACCCTCCTCGTGACCCACGATCCGATCGACGCGTTCGCACTCGCCGATCGCGCCGTGGTCATCGAGCACGGGCGCGTCGTGCAGCAGGGAACACTCGACGAGTTGGCGCGGCGTCCCCGATCGGCCTACGTGGCCGATCTGTTGGGCGTGAACCTCTATCGAGGGGTGGCCGCCCGCCCGCCCGCCGGGAGTGCGGTCGAGGCGGTTCGACCGGCGGTCGACCTCGTGGGCGGCGGTCGGTTCATCGTCGCGGCTGCCACGGCCGGTGACGTCTTCGTCGCCGTGCGACCCAACGCTGTTGCCGTGCACCTCCGACCGCCCGACGGCTCGACCCGCAACGCCTGGCCGGGCACGGTGGACGCGTTGGAACCGATCGCAGGGCGGGTCCGCATCCACGTCACCGGCACCCCCTCGGTGGTCGCGGAGGTGACCGAGGAGGCCGTCGCCGAACTGGGTCTGCGGGCCGGCGGGGACGTGTGGGTCAGCGTGAAGGCGACCGAGGTCGACACCTATCCGGCGTGACCGGGTCGGACGGTCAGTTGCCGAGGGCCGCTTCGATGTCGGCGGCGATGTCGGCGGGCTTGGTGGTCGGCGCGTACCGCTTCAGGACGTTGCCGTCGCCGTCGACGAGGAACTTGGTGAAGTTCCACTTGATGCGACCACCCAGGAGACCGGCCTTCTGCGACTTCAGCCACTGGTAGAGCGGGTGGGCACCCGAGCCGTTGACATCGATCTTCGAGAACATCGGGAACTTCACGTCGTAGGTGAGCGAACAGAAGTTGGCGATCTCGGCCTCGTCGCCCGGCTCCTGGTGGCCGAACTGGTCACAGGGGAACCCGAGCACAACGAGCCCACGGTCCTCGTAGGTCTCGTACAGCTTCTCGAGGCCCGCGTACTGCGGGGTGAACCCGCACTTCGACGCGACGTTGGTGATGAGCATCACCCGGCCCCGGTAGTCGGCGAGCGACTTCTCCTCGCCGTCGATGGTGGTGGCCTGGAAGTCGTGGACGTTCGTCACGCCCCGAACCCTACCCCCGAGTCGTCGAACGGACGGCAGGCGTGAGGAGGCCGCTCTCGTAGGCGAACACAACGAGCTGGGTCCGGTCGCGTCGAGCGAGCGTGGCGAGTAGGCGCTCGACGCGGCGGGCGACGTCGCCGACGCCGATCCCGAGGTTCGTGGCGATCTCGCGGTCGGTGTGGCCGCGCCCGATGCCGACGACGACGATCGCGTCGCCGGTGGAGAGCGCCGCACGCTGCGCCGCGATGTCGGGCCGGTCGGGACGACCGGGCGTGAGGCGGGCGACGAGCGCGACCGTTTCGGCGGGCCAGGGGATCGCTCCGTCGTCGGCAGCGGTGCGGATCGTCGCTGCGAGTTCGTCGGGTCGGGCGTCCTTCGACACGAACCCGCGGGCGCCCTCGCGGAGCGCCTCGTAGACGTACTCGTCGCCGCCCGTGTCGGTCAGCATGACGACCCGCGGGCGGGAGACCCCGACGGCGGCGAGGCGGTCGTGCGCTTCGAAGAGCTGGCGGGTGGCGACCATGCCGTCGAGCATCGGCATCATCACATCCATGAGAACGACGTCGGGGTGCGTCGCGAGCGCGATGTGGATGGCCTCGGCTCCGTTGCCGGCCTCGCCGACGACGGCGATGCCGTCGGACGCGTCGAGGAGCGCAACGAATCCCGCTCGGAGCATCGGGTTGTCCTCGGCGACGACGACGCGCACAGTGTGGGTGGCGTCGTGATGCGGCGGGTTCGGGGTCACGGCGTCCATGCCGATGGATCGGCATTCGAGGCCGCAGACTGAACCCCCGATCCGGGGAGGGGGCCTTGGGGTCGCGAGCCGGTGCGTGCGGGGTCTGCTCGGTTCTCGGCCGCCTGGGTGATTGCACCCGATCGGCACGAAACGCCCTGTCCTGCGGTTGACTGTCAGACCCTTCCGGTACACTCGAACACATGTTCGACGTGACAGTGCTGACCGAGATGACGGCGAAGATCGCCGGCCTCGACGAGCACCTCTACGCGGATGACGACCTGTTGGCCGGGGTGAAAGCGATCGAGAAGGCGGTCCAGTCCCTCCACGCCGCGGAGGGCGCGCTGTTGGGTGAACTCGACGCCCGCGGCACCACCGACGTCGTGTCCGGTCATCGCACCGCGAACTGGTTGGCCCACGAAACCGGGATCGCCCCTGCGGCTGCGAAAGCCCGGGTGCGGTTGGCGGTGTCGTTGCGTCTCGATCTCCCCGAGACCGATCGGGCCGTGCGCGAGGGCCGCTTGTGTGCGGATCGGGCGAAGGTGATGGCGAACGCGATCAACGATCGGATCGCTACCGAGTTCCGGGAGATGGAAGCGTCGCTGATCGCCGAATCAGCGTCGATGACGTTCGCCGACTGGGCCCAACGCGTCGCAATCGTCGCCGCCTTGTTGGATCAAGACGGCCCAGAACCCTCCGAGGATCCCAACAACAACCGGTTGCGCCTCCGCGGCGGCAGAGATGGGACGAGAGTCGCCGGCCAGTTGGTCGGAGACACTGCGACCACGACCCGCACCGGTCGAGCAGACCGCCGACGAGCTGTGGCGCCGTTTCCGTGGCGACTGCGAACGCACCAACGGTGAGATCGCTGTCCCGTCCCGGGACACGCTCATGGCGTTGGCGTTCGCCGAACTCTGCCGCCGCGGGTTGATGGTCAAAGCAGACGGACGGCAAGGCCACCCGCCCCAAAGTCGAAGCGACCCTGGTGATCAACGCCGACACCCCCGACCTCGTCTACATCGACGGCAAACCCCTCATTCGCGGATCCGCCACCGCGCTGGCGTGTGACATGGCGGTGTGGACCATCATCCTCAACAGCTTGGGCCTCCCCCTCGACATGGGCCGGGAGCTGCGCAACGCCAACGACGAACAACGCAAAGCACTCGAGGCCCACGATGGTGGCTGTGTGTTCCCCGGATGCGGTCTTCGGCCCGACTGGTGCGACGCCCACCACATCGCCCAATGGCACCGAGACCTCGGAACGACCGACATCAAGCACATGGTCTTCCTGTGCCGCCACCACCACGGCGTCATCCACCGCAAGGGATGGAACCTCCAGATCGGTGACGACGGCTGGTCCTGGATCACCACACCATCGGGCATCAAGCTCTGGTGCCAACGCCACGGCACCATCAGATCCGGCGCACCACCCGGCACGTGACCCCGAACACGATCGGGCCCGACTCCCCGGCCGATCGCACCTGAACCCGGCGAACGACCCACCCGGTGGGTCCTTCGCCGCGCCCCCGAACCTTCGAACAAGAGTGAACTCGTCGCTCGATCAGGCCGGGGCCCGTTTGTCTTCGTCGTCGCAGCCGATGGTGTTCTCGTCATCGCCTCCGGAACTCGGAGCACGCCCAATGTGCTCGTCAGGCGGCCGATTCTGAGCACACGCGAGGTGACGTTTGCCGATCGCGCCTCGGTCACCGGGCGGCGTCGCTGTGCACGTCCGGATCGCTCGGCGGGATCTGCCGGACGTGCTCGTTCGAGTGAACCAGTGGCGTCGTCGCGGTCCTTCGTGTTCCAGCGAACACTCCGGGCGTCGTTCCGCCCACGGAACCCGGCGCCGACCCGGCTCAAGATGAACGCATCAAGCCGAGCACGAGCCCGGCCCCACCAAGGAGGAAGAGCCATGAAGAACGTCCGTAAACTGCTCATCGCCGGAATCGTCGCCGCTGCCGCAACCGTGGGAGTCGGTGTGCCGCAGGCCAGCGCAGCGACCAGCACCACCGCTTGCTTCGACTGGGGGTACAACGCCCCCGCCCCCGGCACCGACTACAGGAACCGCACTGTCGAGCTGTGGCGGGTCAACAGCTCCGGCGCAGCCGTTCAGAGGTTGCGGGTCGGACGGACTGACAGCAACGGCTGCGGCACGTTCTTCAACACGCCCTCGAACGTGTACCTCCGGATGCGGGCGATTCACGTCGACTACATCTATGGCGACACGGAGACCTACGAGGGCTGGACCAACCGCATCGCGCTGCCCGGGTCGGGCGGAGCGCTGCTCGGCGTCGGGCAGGTCATCTACTACGGATGACGCCGACATGGTGCGTTGCGAAGGGACCGGCACCACGGGGTGGTCGGTCCCTTCGTCGCGTCTGGGTCGAAAGCCGGGTGTCGTCACCGGTCCGAGAAGCCCGGTCGCTGGGGAGGAACGAGCCGGTCATGCGCCCTCTCGGCGGGCACCGATCGTCGCCGAGCGTCCTGGTCACGGCCGACCAGCAAGGCAGGTGGCGGTCAGCGGGACGGTTCAGCGACGAGATCGACGGTGCGGCACGAGACGGTGAGGTCGATCGTGACGGGGTCCAGGGGCGAGTACTCGGGGGCGAACGGGCGGGTCGCGTGATCGACGACCTCGCGGGCCAGCCAGCGCGTCGAGCCGGTCGCCGCGTCGTCGAGCCGCTCGAGCCAGCCTCGCTCGGCGAGGCCGTCGAGCGCGACGCGCGCCCGGTCGCTGTCGACCTCGAGTTCGGTGGCGACGAGCGCGGTCGTCACCACCGGTGACCCGACGATCAGATCGACGAGGCGGCGACCGACGACGTCGATCGTGGCCGGGCCGTCGGCGAACCACCGTGTCGTCGGCGAGGACTTGTCGGCGAACTTCGACCGGGAGGGGCTCGCGGGGCGACCGACCTCATCGAGGTAACGGCGTCGCAACGTGGCGACGCCCTGCTCGGAACGCATCATTCGCATCGCGGCGTCTTCCATGACCGCCAGGAGCCCCACGATGAGATCCGACGGATCGACGCTCGTGTCGGCGAGGCCATCGGCGGCGGCAGCGAGCGACGGGCTGACGATCAGCGGGAGCTGTTCGAGTCGCCCGGTCCGTGCCGGCCACGAGGCGAGCAGCCCGCGTCCGACGATGCCACCCAGCCGGCCGACGAAGTCGCTCTGGTCCAGCGCTGCGACCGCGGCGACCTGCTCGACGAGGGTGCCGGCGACCGCCTCGTTGCCGTAGTGGTCGCTGGTTCGGGCGACGTGGGGGTGTCCGAGCCGTTCGGCGAAGGCGAGGGCGAGGTCCCAGACGTTGGCGTCGTGGCCCTCGAGCAGGTCGAGCAACCCGTCGGCGATGTCGGCTGTCATCGGGTCGGCGCCGATGCGGTCGGGATCGAGGAGGCGGACGACCTCGTCGGGGGTGATCCTGCGGTTCTCGAGCCAGCCGCTCGCAGCGGCCTCGATGGCGACGGCCAACGCACGCGAGGGGTCGGGTCGGGCCGCTGGTCGTGGGCGGCACGGAGTGCGGCGATCGCTCGCTCCGTGGCGGCCGTGGCGCGGACGACGCGGATGTCGCTCGCGAGGTTGATCGACGCGCTGAACACGGGGGGCGGTGGCGGCGGCACGGGCTCGACGCTGTCGAACATCGGTCCCGCTGCGGCTGGTACCGGCGTCGGGGTCGGGGAGAACAGTGACAGGGGCGCGGCGACCGGCAGCAGGGGTGAGTCCGTCGGGGCCGGTGGGATGGTGAGGGTCGTCGGGGCCGTCCGGGTCGTCGAAGTGGTGACGCCGGTTGGGTGCGCTGGAAGCGCAGCGTCGCGGCGGGAGCGCTGTCGGCGCGAGATCAGTGCGGCAGCAGCGCCGCACACGGCGACGGTGATCACCATGCCGACCACGGCCACGATGATGGGCCCCCACGATCCGCCCGCGGCGACGGCCTCGTCGCCAACCATCTTCCCGCCAATGATCATCTCGTCTCGCCTCCGAGCCTTCCGGGGCGCTTCGTACCCTGTCCGGTGCAATCCGAAACGAAGCCCAGGGAGGGGGACCCCCGGGGACCGAACTCGGGTGGTCCGGCGCGGGCCGGGTAGCGTGGCGCCCCGATGAACCGACCCTCCGACCCCATCTCCGGCTCGTCCCCGACCGCAGCGATCCCGCATCCCGGTCTCGGCGTCGGTCCCGTCGGCGTCCGGAGGGCACGCGTCGGCGAGCTCGATGCCGGGGTCGTCGCCATTGCCGGCCCGGGGGGCGTCGCGTCGTTCGCCGGGTCGGGCACCCGGGTGTCGTGGTGGGTGGGCGCCGAGGACCGCTGGCATCGTCCGGAGGCCGAACCGTCCACCCGTGATCGCCTCGTCGATGGGACACCGGTGGTCGAGTCGTCGGTGCGGATCCCGAGCGGCAACGCCATCGGCCGGGTCGCGGTGGCGCGGGTCGGCGGGGTGGCGCGCCCGTCGGTCGTGTTCGACGTGGAGAACTCGTCGCCGATCCCCGTCGCCTTCGCGTACGTCGTCGAGTCCTCGGAGCGAATCGAACTGACCGATGACGGCATCGACGTCGACGGGGTCGGCCGGCTGGTCCTCACCCGTCCCGCCCTCGGGTACGCGGCGTCGGCGACCGCAGCGGACCTCCTGGCCGTGCTCGAGGCGGGAACGATGACGCCCGACCGACCGGTGTGGGGCCGACCGGGGGCCGTGGCCGTGCTCGTGCCGCTGCCCCACACCGCGCACGCCGTCGCGACGTTCACCCCCGGAGCGCAGACCGCCGATGTGTCGGCGCTCGCCGATCGCGGCTCGGTTCCGGCCCCGGAGCGGATCGTGGCCGGCTGGGCGACCCACCTCACCGGCACGCCGCGGCTCGAACTCGACCCGTTCCACCGTGCCGCGTTCCTCGCCGCCGAGTGCGACGTGATGTTGGGGTACGACGATGCCGCCGCTCCGACGTCGGGGGCCGATGTTGCGCTGACGCTCGGTCTCCTCGCCGAGGCCTCGGGCCGGATGGGCCGGACCGATGACCCGTCCGCCCTGGTGGACCTGCTCGAACGGCAGCGGGCGAACGGCTCGATCGCCGCCGCCGACCCCGTCGCCGCCACGCTGCAACTGCTCCGGGCGTGCAGTGCCTGGTGGGCGGGCGGCGCCGACCGATCGTTCTGCGAGCTGTACCTCGGGCCCATGGCGGACGCCGTCCGGTGGCTCGACAAGCGGAAGCGCCGTGACGCGGTGGCGTCCGCGATCGGGGCGCGCGGCGCTCTCCTCGGCGCCGCGGCGACCTTCGCCGAACTGGGTGAACCCGACGTGGCCGCCGCGGTCGGCGCTGCCGCCGACCGATTGGGAGCGTTCGCTCCCGAACTGCCGACGGCGGCCGGTCTCCTCGAACGGTTGGCCGACGGCCTCGCCTGGACCGAGGTCCCCGCCGACGGCTCCGACAGTGCGCCCGACGTCGGGGCCAGCGCCCGTTTCGTCGTCGCGACGACGAACGAGGCCGTCCGTGACGATGGCGACGCCCTCGCGATCCTGGCCGGATGGGATGTGCGCCTCGCCGGACAGCCCTTCGAGGCCCACGACCTCCCGACCCGCGCCGGACTCCTGTCCTACGGACTGCGGTGGCACGGCGAACGTCCCGCCCTGCTGTGGGAGATCACGCCCTGGCCGGATCGTCCCGCCGCCACCGCCGTCACCCTGACGGCCCCGGCGCTCGACCCGGCATGGTCGGCAACGTCGGCGGTCGGCGAGGCGCTCCTGGCGGCGCCCGCTGGCGCGAGTCGCATCATCGCGGACAACGCTGAGCGGGCCGAGGCGGCGGCGCGCCTGTTGCCCGACGACCCGACCCAGCAGCCGTTCCAGGCGTTCCACCACGACAACACCCCCGATGCCCCCGTCGTGCCGTCGCCCTCCGACGATCCGCTGCCCCCGGGCGGTAGCTTCAGCTGAGCATCGGGCTCGGCCCGCCGGCGGAGTGGAGGTCGTCACGTGGAGCTGGTGTCGTGCCCGACCTGTCACGCGGCGGTGGAACCGTCGGTCACCTCGTGCCCACTGTGCGGGACCGCGATCGTCCCCGCGCCCCCGTCCCGGTTCGGTCCACCCGTGCTCCCCACCGCCGCGCCGAACCTGGCGGGATGGGGCGCCGCGCCGGTCCCGCCGGGGCGGGGCGCCGGTCCATCGCCCGTCCCGGCTCCCATCGCACCAGCGCCGGTTCCCTCGGCGCCGACGCGGCGTCGCCGTTCTGTCGCCCGACTGCTCCTGCCGGTCCTCGTGGTGGTGGCGCTCGGCGCTGCGGCCATCACGTGGTGGTCGACCCGGTCCGACGGGAACGGCACGTGGGAGACGGTGACCACCGCGTCGGGCCGGTTCCGCGTCGAGCTCCCCGAGACCCCGGTCCGCACGACCGAACCGGTCGACGTGACCGGGCGTCCTCTCGTGGTCGATCTCCTGCGCACCGGGGATCTGAGCGTCGACGAGGTGGCCGCGGGCACGATGTTCGTCGAGGTCGACCTCAGCTCCGACCCGATGATCGCCCAGCTCGCCACGGACCCGGCCCTCGCTCCGGCACTCCTGTACGCCCAGGCCGGGACGGTGTTCTCGACCGCCGGTATGGAACTCGGACCGGTGGAGCCGGCCACCTCATCGCTCGGTCCGGCCATCGGCCTCAGCGGCACGGTGCCGGGCTCAGGCCTCGTGGCCCGGGGCTGGATGGTCGGCACCGAGGGCGCGGTGCTCGCCGTGCTCGTGATCGAACCCGACGGTGGGGCCGCGACTGCGACGTCGGTGTGCGCGACCGGATCGTCGCGTCCGTCGCCCCGGTCTGACCCCGAGTCCGCCTCGGTCCGACCCCGAGTCGCCTCGGCGCGTCGCCGAGGCCGTGCCAAGCTGAACGCCCATGAGCGATCTCGCGCCCGACGCCTCCTCGACTGCGCCGCCCGCTGGGTTCGCGCCCCACCGATCCGTGACCGAACTCGCGTCGGCGCTGTTCGGGTCGGTGTCGAGCACCATCAAGGGCAAGCCCGATGGTGTACGCCTTGCCCTCACCACGCTCTTGAGCGGCGGCCACCTGTTGTTGCAGGACCTGCCGGGTACGGGCAAGACGCTCCTCGCGAAGTCGCTCGCCGTCGCCATCGGCGGCGAGTTCGGTCGGGTGCAGTGCACCCCCGACCTGCTGCCGTCGGACATCACCGGCACGTCGGTGTTCCAACCGCAGCAGGGCACCTGGCAGTTCCGGCCGGGCCCGTTGTTCGCCGACGTCGTCCTGATCGACGAGGTCAACCGTGCGTCGCCACGAACCCAGTCGGCGCTCCTCGAGCCGATGGAGGAGCGGCAGGTGAGCGTCGACGGCGCGACCTATCGCCTGCCGCCGGCATTCTTCTGCATCGCCACCCAGAATCCGTCGGGCCAGCTCGGCACGTTCCCGCTGCCCGAGAGCCAACTCGACCGGTTCGCGATGACGGTGTCGCTCGGCCTCCCCGATCGTGACGCCGAGCGCGAGATCATCACCGGCCGTGGTGGCATCGACCAGCTCCCGGCGGTGCGGCCCGTCACCACGCCTGCCGAGGTCGCCACCGCGATCGCCGCCGTGCACCACCTCCACTGCGCCGAGTCGGTCGTCGAATACGTCCTCGACCTCGTCGCCGCCACTCGGACCGATCCCGTGATCGCCACCGGGGTGTCGCCGCGGGTGTCGACCAGCCTGTTGGGCATGGCCCGAGCCCACGCCGTGCTGTCGGGACGCGACTACGTCACTCCCGACGACGTGCAGTACGTGTTCGTACCCGGGTGCGCGCACCGCGTCTCGCTCCACCAGGGCGTCGACGTCGAGGCGGCGTGGCCCGTCCTCCTCGGCATCCTGGGCCGGGTCCCGGTGCCACGTTCGTGAACCGCGCCGCTCGGGCCGGACGGTCCACGGTCGTGCGGTCCACGGTCGTGCGGCCCACGGCCTTCGGGGTGACGGCGACGGCGGTCGCGGTCGCCGTGTTCGCCGCCCGGTCGAGCATCAACGAGCCGGCGTTGGCGGGGCTCGTGTGGACGGTGTTCGTCGGGCTCGTCGTCGTGGGGGCGGTGTGGCCGCTGGTCGTGGTGCGGTTCGTGCGGATCGAGATCGTCGACGTTCCGACCGACGCCGTCGCCGGCATTGCGTTCGGTCTGGGAGTCCGGGTTCGGTCACCCGGCCTGGTCGACACCCTGGCGTTGCGGATCGACGGGACCGAGCCGTGGTGGTCGGTGCCGTCGGGGGCCGCAGCGGTCGAGCTGACGCTGGGTCGCTCCGTCGTCGAGTCGCTGGTGGTGACCATGTCGACCGACGGACCCCTCGGCATGTTGTCGGTGTCGCGCCGGGTCGAGGTGCCGCTCGCCGTCCCGCTCTTCGTGGGCCCCGACCCGGTGCATCGCCCGTGGACCCCACCGGTCGCGCCGGAGACGGGGAGTGACGAGGCGGCCGGTGCGGCCGCCCACGGCGGTGACGAGGTGCGGTCGGTGCGCCCGTACCGGTCGGGCGACCCCGCCCACCTGGTGCACTGGCCGTCGTCGGCCCGCGTCGGGTCGCTCGTTGTGCGGGAGTTCGAACCACCCACACGGCCGGGCGTCGTGCTGGTCGTCGACCTCGGCCCCGCGGTCGTCGCGGTCGACGGCCCCACCGTCGGTGCCGCTCCCGACACCGCAGTCGATACCGCGGTCGACACTGCGGTCGAACGGGCCGTGGCCGAGGCCGCCGGTCTGGCCGCGGCCGTGTTGGCGTTCGGGGGCCGCGTGCTGCTCTGCACCCACGAGCACGGCCGTGCCCACACCGCCGAGGTCGCCACGCCGTTGCAAGCACGCCGACGTCTCGCCGCAGCGACCCCCGGCCCCGTCGATCGCCCGAGTGGACCCCCCGACGGTGCCACCACGACGGTCGTGTTCGCTCCGGGGGTGCCGTCGTGACCGGCGCCGACCCGACCGGTGCCGACCCGACCGTCGGGGCCCGGCGAGCCTCCTCGAAGGTCGCTGCGGACCGCGTCGCGCTCCCGGTGGGCGTCCTGGTCGGCGTCATCGTGGCGACCGCCGCCTCGGTCGGGATCGCTGCCCGTCTCGTGCCGGCTGACGGACGCGATCCGTCGTGGGCCATGCTCGGCGGGGCGGTCTCGGGCGCCCTGGCCGTCGGCGCGCTGCGCTCGGTGTCGGTCCGCTCCACGACGCGATGGATGGTCATCATCGGCGCCCTGTTGCTCCTCCGGTTCGGGTCGTTGGCCATCGACGACGCGTCGGGGGCGCTGCTGATGCTCGGGTGGATCGCCGCGTCGGCGACTGCGCTGGTGCTGGCCGCACGATCGGAACGGTGGATGTGGCGGCAGGGCACCGTGGTGTCGGGTGCCGGGTCCCGCGGGGGCAGATCCAGCGGCGGCGGGGGCCGCCTCGTTCGGATCGTGGTCGTTGTGGTGTGCCTGGTCGCCGCGGCCGGAGTCGGGCTCGGTCCGGCCGTGGCGCAGGGGTTCTCGAACGGCCCCAGCCTCGGGGACCGGCCGTCGTTCGAGCGGGGTTCGATCGGCAGCGCGGTCGCCGCGACCGAACGCCTCGACATGCGGACGCGGCCGCGGTTGAGCGACGCCGTGGTGCTGTCGGTGGCGACGGCACTCCCGAGCTTCTGGCGCTCCCAGACCTTCGACGAATGGGACGGCCAGCAGTGGACGCGCAGCGTCCGTGACCTGACGGTGGTGCCGGAGTCGGGGACGATCACCCCGCCCGACGACGACCTCGTGTCGGCGGCCGCGACGTCGATCACCCAGGAGGTCACGGTCGAGGCGCCGTACCTGTCGGCGCTCCCGACGGCACCGAGCGCGGTGAGCGTCGACGCACCCACCACGTTGCTGCAGTGGGAGGACGGTTCGGTCGCGACGAACCTGGCACTCGGCAAGGGCGCCCGGTACCGCGTCGAGAGTCGTCAGCGACGTGACCTCACCCCCGACCTGCTTCGCTCGGCCGACGCGGCCGAGATCCCCGCCGACCTGACGGCCCGCTACGCCTCGGATCCGGTCACCACCGAACGGGTCCGCCGGTTGGCCCTCGAGATCACCGCCGGCGCGACGACCGCGTACGACAAGGCGCGTGCGATCGAATCGTGGCTCGACGCCAACACCCGGTACTCCCTCGACGCTCCCGTGGCGCCGTCCGACGCCGACGTCGTCGACGACTTCCTGTTCGTGTCGAAGCTGGGATGGTGCGAGCAGATCGCCAGCAGCTTCACCGTGCTCTTGCGGGCGAGCGGCGTCCCGGCCCGCCTGGCGGTCGGCTACGTCCCCGAGGGGCGGGATCCGGTCACGCAGCGATTCCTCGTGCGCGAGCGCGACGCCCACGCCTGGACCGAGGTGTGGTTCGCCGGGGTGGGTTGGGTCCCGTTCGACCCGACGGCGGGGGTCACGCTGGCGGGCGATACCCCCGAGTCGTTCGGCTCGCAGTTGTCGCGGTACGGGTCGTGGGTCCTGCTCGGGCTCGCGCTGGTCCTCGGCCTGTGGAGTGCGCTCGTCGACGGTGCGACAGCGCTCGTGCGGGCGATCGTTCGGCTCGGTCGGGCTCGGCCGTCGGGCCGTCGAAGCCGCCGCCGGGGCCCGGTGAGCTGGCCGGCGGAGACCGAGCTGGCCCTCGAACGGCTCGGGCGGCGGTGGGGCCGCGACCGGGCCCCGGCGGAGACGACGACGTCGTATGCCCGTGCCCTCGGGGTGCACGTCGGCGACGACCGGCTCGGTGCGGTGGGTGAACTCGTCGACCGGGCACGGTTCGCCGCGCAACCGCCGGGGGACGAGGAGCGTGCCGCGGTCGCCGCCGTGCTGGAGACGGTCGACGCGTCGGCGGCGACGTCGAGTCCGGGCGAGCCGGTCAGGCCGACAGCCAGGCGGTGAACGCCGTCACCATGTGGTCGACGTCGGACGCGGCCATGAGCTCCCGCGACGAGTGCATCGACAGCTGGGGCATCCCGACGTCGACCGTCGCGATGCCGAGGCGCGCCGCCGTGATCGGGCCGATCGTCGATCCGCAGGCCAGGTCGGCCCGGTGGGCGTACACCTGGGTCGGGACGCCGGCGCCGTGGCACGCCGCGACGAACTCGCCGTTGGTGATCGCCTCGGTCGCGTACCGGCCGTTCACGTTCACCTTCACGACCGGGCCACCGCCGAGGGCGATGGGGTGGTTCGGCTCGTGGCGCTCGGGATAGTTGGGGTGCGTCCCGTGCGCCATGTCGGCGGACAGCACCCGCGAATCGGCGGCGTCGAGGGGCCCGAACGCGTCGAGCACCTGCTGGAGCCGGGGTGAGCGCGGCGCCGGTGGCGGTCTCCGAGCCGATCTCCTCGTGGTCGAAGAGGGCGATCATCGTGTTCGTCGACACCGGGCGTGCTGCCAGCAGGGCGCTGAGCGCTCCGTGACACGAGCAGAGATTGTCGAGGCGAGGAGCGCTGATGAGTTCCTCCTCGATGCCGAGGAACCCCGAGGGTTGGGTGTCGTGGCACATCACGTCCCAGGCCAGGACGTCGGTCGCGACCACGCCGACGGCGTCGGCGAGCCATGCCGAGAACTCACCCTCGACGGGTGTGCCGAGCCCCCACACCGGGTTCAGGTGCTGCTGCTTGTTCAACAGGAGTCCGGTCGTGGAGATCTCACGATCGAGGTGGATCGCCAGTTGGGGGACTCGGAGGAGCGGCCGGTCGTCGCGGAAGCGTCGCTCGCCGACCGTCCCGTCCGATTCGCGCACGGCGACGCGGCCCGACAGCCCGAGATCGCGGTCGAGCCACGAGTTGAGCAGCGCTCCGCCGTAGGGTTCGGCGGCCAGCCGCCGCATCCCCGAGCCACCGAGGTCGGGGCGGGGCTTGATGCGCAGGTTCGGCGAATCGGTGTGGGCCCCGATGATGCGCCAGGGCAGGGCGGCGTCGGCGACGTCCCACGCGATGAGCAGGCCGCCGTCGGCCAGGTAGCCCCGCCGGGGGAGCTGGCCGGGCGTCGGCGTGCCGGGGGCAGCGTCGTAGCCGGCGGCGTCGAGCCGGGCGACGGCCGCGGCGACAGCGTGGTAGGGCGACGGCGATGCGTCGATGAACGAGAGCAGGTCGGCGGCGGCGGAGCTGGTCGGGTGGGTCACGCCCGCCAGTCTCGCAGCGAATATCGGGTCAGCCGGGGCCATCAGACGCCGAGGTACCGCAGCGTAAGCGGCTCCCGGGGCGAGGGAGCGAGCCTGAGCGAGGTGGCCGAGTCCGGTCAGGAGTCGGGGGCGTCGGCGAGTTCGGAGCAGGCCCGACGGGAGTTCCAGGTGGCCAGCTCGGCATCGCGGTCGGCTCCATCGAGCAGCGTCGGCAGGTAGTTGCCGCCGATCCGGCCCGGGAGCCACTCGGCGTCGTCGACGCGGCGGCCCGTCACCGTCACCCGGAGGAGACCGGTGTCGCGGCCGTCGCCGCTCCCGGCCTTGAAGACCAGGTTGCCCAGTCCGTAGCCGACGTAGGCCGATCCGAGGTAGCCGCCGGCGAGCACCCGGTGGGCGTGGCTGCCGATCACGAGGTCGGCACCCGCGATGATCAGGCGGGGCGCGAGGTCGAGCTGGTTCTGGTTGGCGCAGAACTTCGTCTCGGTACCCCAGTGGAGGAACACGACGACGGTGTCGGACACCTTGCGGGCGGCTTCGACGGCGGCGACGAGCTGGTCGACGCGTTTGGCCGACGCCACTCCCGGATGGTCCTCGGTCGCGGTCCACGAATCGATGAGGTTGCCGTCGAGGACCGACGTGGCGGCGATCACCGAGATCCGCTGGCCGTTGACCGTCGACGTCCACGGAGCAAGCGCGGCCGCTTCGTTCACGCCGACGCCGATCACCGGGGCCTTCGTCTCGGCGACGGCTGCGAGGGTCTCGGTGAGGCCGTCCTGCCCGTAGTCGAGGGCGTGGTTGTTGGCCATGCCGATGACGTCGACACCGGCGCTCGTCAGGGCACCGAACGCGGCGGGGGACGCGCGGAAGTTGAACTCCTTCGCTGCCTTCGTGCCTCCGGTTCCGATGGCGGTCTCGAGGTTGACGACCGCGACATCGGCGTCGCTCAGCGTGGGTTGGAGGCCGGCCAGGATCGAGTCCGGGGCGTTCGCCAGCGTGGTGGCGAGGGGCCCGTCGAAGTGGATGTCGCCCCCGAAGACGAACGTCACGGGCTGACCGGCCCCGATCTGATCGCGCACCGGAGCCGCCGGATCCACGGTGGTCGACGTCGCACCGGTGGAGGGCGGCGCGTCGGTGCCGCCGTCGGCACGAAGGGTCGTCGTGGTCGGATCGGCGGTGGACACGGTGGCGTCGTCGGCACCGCCGAAGATCCAGCCCGCCAGGCTGCCGATCACGAACGCGCACAGGCCGAGGCCGGCGATTCGACCCCAGCGGGGTCCGGTCCTACGCGCCATGGGGGCAAACCTACCGGTAACTCGTTTGTGATGGCGTCGCGCGTACCGGGTATCCTGTTGCACCTCTCCCAGGGCCAACGGCGTCCCTGGCGTGACCGCAATCTTCGTCGGCAACGGGCCGGCGGATCCGATCCACCAGGGGAGAACGATGTCCAGAGAATCTCTTGGCGGCGTACCCGTCCAGCTCACCACGAAGCGCACATCGCCGGCTGCCCGCAGCGGTTTCCCCGCGGCGCAGGGCCTCTACTCGCCCGAGAACGAACACGACGCGTGTGGTGTGTCCTTCGTCGCCCAGATCGACGGCACCCGCAGCCACCGCCTCGTGCAGCAGGCGATCGGGTCGCTGTGCAACCTCGAGCACCGTGGCGCCACGGGCGCCGAGGTCAACACCGGCGACGGGGCCGGCATCCTCATCCAGATCCCCGACCGGTTCCTCCGCGAGGTCGTCGACTTCGAGTTGCCGCCCGAGGGCGCCTATGCCGTCGGCCTGGCCTTCCTGCCGAGCAGCACCGCCGACACCGACGACGCCGCGGATGCCGTGGGCAAGATCGTCGATTCCGAGGGGCTGACCGTGCTCGGTTGGCGCGACGTCCCGACCGACCCGCTTGGTGCCGACATCGGCTACTCGGCGCTCGGCGTCATGCCGACCTTCCGCCAGGTGTTCATCAGCTCGCCCGAGGGCCTCACCGGCATCGACTTGGACCGTCGGGTCTTCGTGGCCCGCAAGCGCGTCGAGCACGAGCTGGTCGACGAGGCCGGCGATCCGCTCGTGTACTTCCCGTCGTTGTCGGCGCGGACGCTCGTCTACAAGGGCATGCTGACGACGCCTCAGCTGGCGCTGTTCTTCCCCGATCTGCAGGACGAGCGGGTCGAATCGGCCATCGGCCTCGTGCATTCGCGGTTCTCGACGAACACGTTCCCGTCGTGGCCGCTCGCACACCCGTACCGCTTCGTCGCCCACAACGGCGAGATCAACACGGTGCAGGGCAACCAGAACTGGATGCGTGCCCGTGAGGCCATGGTCCAGAGCCCCCACTTCGGCGAGGGCGACATCAGCCGGGTGTTCCCGATCTGCACACCCGGCGCGTCCGACACGGCACGGTTCGACGAGGCCCTCGAGCTGTTGCATCTCGGCGGGTACGACCTGCCCCACGCCGTGCTCATGATGATCCCCGAGGCGTGGGAGAACCACGCCGACATGACGCCGGAGCGCAAGGCGTTCTACCGCTACCACTCCTGCCTCATGGAACCGTGGGACGGCCCGGCCTCGGTCGTGTTCACCGACGGCACCCTCGTGGGCGCGGTGCTCGACCGCAACGGTCTGCGCCCGAGCCGCTACTGGGTGACCGACGACGGCCTCGTCGTCATGGCGTCCGAGGTCGGCACGCTCGACATCGATCAGGCGACCGTCGTGCAGAAGGGTCGCCTCCAGCCCGGCAAGATGTTCCTGATCGACACCGCCCAGGGCCGCATCATCAGCGACCAGGAGATCAAGGACCAACTGGCGTCGGCGCTGCCGTACCAGCAGTGGCTCGACGACAACCTGGTGCACCTCGACAACCTGCCCGACGTCATCCACATCACCGAGTCCGAGCTCGAGACCCGCCGCGAGCAGCAGACGTTCGGGTACACCCACGAGGAGCTCAAGCTCATCGTCGACCCGATGGCGAAGGCCGGGTACGAGGCGCTGGGGTCGATGGGCACCGACACACCCCTGGCTGTGCTCTCCAACCGGCCGCGGCTCATGTTCGACTACTTCGCGCAGCTGTTCGCGCAGGTCACGAACCCGCCGCTCGACGCCATCCGCGAGGAGCTCGTCACGAGCGTCGGCCGTATGGTCGGCCCCGAGGGCAACGTGCTCGACCCCCAGCCGCACAGCGCCCGCCTCATCGAGCTGCGGCGTCCGATCCTCGACAACGACGAGCTGGCCAAGCTCGAACACGTCGAGGAAGCCCATCTCGGCTTCCGCACCAAGCGCATCAGCTGCCTGTATCCCGTCGCCGAGGGTGGCGAGGGCCTGCGCGCTGCGCTCGCCCGCATCCGCGAGGAGGCGTCGGAGGCGATCGCCGAGGGCTACAGCCTGTTGATCCTCAGCGACTGGCGGTCCGACGAGACCATGGCCCCGGTGCCGTCGCTGCTGTTCACCTCGGCGGTGCACCACCACCTGATCCGCAACAAGACCCGCACCCAGGTCGGCCTCATCGTCGAGACGGGCGAGGCTCGCGAGATCCATCACTTCTGCCTGCTCATCGGATATGGCGCCGCCGCGGTCAACCCGTACCTGGCGTTCGACACGATCGAGGACCGGATCCGCAACGGGATCATCGAGGGCATCGACTTCCGCACGGCGGTCGAGAACTACATCAAGGCCGCCTCCAAGGGCATCCTCAAGGTCATGTCCAAGATGGGCATCTCGACGGTCGCGTCCTACACCGGGGCCCAGATCTTCGAGGCCATCGGCCTGGGCGAGGGAGTCGTCGACGAGTACTTCACCGGCACGGTGAGCCGTCTGGGCGGCATCGAGATCGACACCATCGCCGAGGAGGTCCGGCGTCGCCACGTCAAGGCCTACCCCGCCCGTCCCGAGGAGGTCGCCCACCGCGACATCGAGTACGGCGGCGAGTACCAGTGGCGTCGTGAGGGCGAATACCACCTCTTCAACCCGAAGACGGTGTTCAAGCTCCAGCACTCGACGCGCACCGGCCAGTACCAGGTGTTCAAGGAGTACACGTCGCTGGTCAACGACCAGTCCGAGCACCTCGCCACCCTGCGCGGCCTGTTCCGGCTGAAGACCGACGCGGCGACGGCGATCCCGATCGACGAGGTCGAGCCGGCGACCGAGATCGTGAAGCGCTTCTCGACGGGCGCCATGAGCTACGGCTCGATCTCCGCGGAGGCGCACGAGACCCTCGCCATCGCCATGAACCGTCTGGGCGGCAAGTCCAACACCGGTGAGGGCGGCGAGGATCCGGAGCGCTTCGTGCCGCTCGACAACGGCGACTCCAAGCGGAGCTCGATCAAGCAGGTGGCGTCGGGCCGGTTCGGTGTGACGTCGGAGTACCTGACCAATGCCGACGACATCCAGATCAAGATGGCCCAGGGCGCCAAGCCCGGCGAGGGCGGCCAGCTGCCGGGCCACAAGGTGTACCCGTGGGTCGCGAAGACGCGGCACTCGACGCCGGGCGTGGGCCTCATCAGCCCGCCGCCGCACCACGACATCTACTCGATCGAGGATCTGGCCCAGCTGATCCACGACCTCAAGAACTCGAACCCGGCGGCGCGTGTGCACGTGAAGCTCGTGGCCGAGGTCGGGGTCGGCACGGTCGCCGCCGGCGTCGCGAAGGCCAAGTCCGACGTGGTGCTCATCAGCGGGCACGACGGTGGCACCGGCGCCTCGCCGCTGACGTCGCTCAAGCACGCCGGCGCCCCGTGGGAGCTCGGGTTGGCCGAGACCCAGCAGACGCTGCTGCTCAACGACCTCCGCGACCGCATCGTCGTGCAGGCCGACGGCCAGCTGAAGACCGGCCGTGACGTGATCATCGCGGCGCTGCTCGGCGCCGAGGAGTTCGGGTTCGCCACGGCGCCCCTCGTTGTCTCGGGCTGCATCATGATGCGGGTCTGTCACCTCGACACCTGCCCCGTGGGCGTCGCCACCCAGAACCCGCTCCTGCGGGAGCGCTTCAGCGGCAAGCCCGAGTTCGTCGAGAACTTCATGCTGTTCATCGCCGAGGAGGTCCGCGAGCTCCTCGCCGAGCTGGGTTTCCGGACGCTCGAGGAGGCCGTGGGCCACGTCGAGCGCATCGATGCCGAAGCCGCGATCGACCACTGGAAGGCGTCGGGTCTCGACCTGTCGCCGATCCTGCACCTGCCCGAGCTGGCGGAGGGTGCGGCGCGGCACAACACCACGACCCAGGACCACGGGCTCGACCGTGCCCTCGACCGCTGGCTGATCGAGGGCGCCCGCCCGGCGCTCGACGACGGTCAGCGGGTGCGCCTGCGCCACACGATCCGCAACGTCAACCGCACGGTGGGCACGCTGCTCGGCCACGAGCTGACCAAGGTGTACGGCGGCGACGGGCTTCCCGACGACACGATCGAGGTCGACTTCGTCGGCTCGGCGGGCAACAGCTTCGGTGCGTTCGTGCCCCGCGGCATCACGTTGCGCCTCGAGGGCGACGCCAACGACTACGTCGGCAAGGGCCTGTCGGGCGGCCGGTTGGTCGTCCGCCCGCCTGCCGACAGCCCGTTCGTGTCGGAGGACAACGTCATCGCCGGCAACGTGATCGGCTACGGCGCGACCGGCCGGCGAGATCTACCTGCGGGGCCGGGTCGGCGAGCGCTTCTGCGTCCGCAACTCCGGTGCCACGGCGGTCGTCGAGGGTGTGGGTGACCATGGCTGCGAGTACATGACCGGCGGTCGGGTGGTGGTGCTCGGTGAGACCGGGCGCAACTTCGGCGCCGGCATGTCGGGCGGTATCGCCTACGTGTACGACCCCGACGAGCGCTTCGTCGCCCTCCTCAACGGCGAGATGGTCCTGATCGAGGAACTCGACCAGGGCGACCGCGACTTCCTCGAGATCACGGTCGGCCGACACGTGGCCGAGACGGGCTCGGAGGTCGGCCGCAAGATCCTCGAGGACGTTCCCGCCAGCCTGGCGGCGTTCCGCAAGGTCATGCCCCGCGATTACCGCAAGGTGCTCGATGCCATCGCGCTCGCCGAGTCCGAGGGCCGCGACGTCGACGAGGCGATCATGGAATCGGCCCGCACATGACGCACATGACTCACATGACGCACCCGACGGCCCTGACCTCACCCGTTCTGTCCTGCGATTCCGCCCCTGGAGGGGCGGATCTGCAGGACAACTGCAGTGCTCTCATCGAAGGATTGACGATTCATGGGTAAGCCCACCGGATTCATCGAGCACGGCCGCGAGCTGCCCAAGCGCCGCCCCGTTCCCGTTCGCCTGCGCGACTGGAAGGAGGTCTACGAGGAGTTCCCCGATGACCACCTCCAGGTCCAGGCGAGCCGGTGCATGGACTGCGGGATTCCCTTCTGCAACAACGGCTGCCCGCTCGGCAACATCATCCCCGACTGGAACGACCTCGTGTACCGGGACCGTTGGCAGGCGGCGATCGAGCGGCTCCACGCGACGAACAACTTCCCCGAGTTCACCGGTCGGCTCTGCCCGGCACCGTGCGAAGGCGCGTGTGTCCTCGGCATCAACCAGGACCCGGTCACCATCAAGCAGGTCGAGGTCTCGATCATCGACCGTGCCTGGGAGGAGGGCTGGGTGACCCCGCTCCGTCCCAGCCAGGAGACGGGCAAGTCGGTCGCCGTCATCGGTTCCGGTCCCGCGGGCCTCGCTGCCGCTCAGCAGCTCACCCGCGCCGGGCACCATGTCGTCGTCTACGAACGCGCCGACCGCATCGGGGGGCTGCTCCGTTACGGCATCCCCGAGTTCAAGATGGAGAAGCGGCACCTCGACCGCCGCATCGCCCAGATGCGCGCCGAGGGCACCGTGTTCCTCTGCAACATGGACGTCGGCACCGACATCACCGTCGAGCAGCTGAAGGCCAAGTACGACGCGATCGTGCTGGCCGTCGGCGCGACCCAGAGCCGCGATCTGCCGATCCCCGGCCGCGAGGCCATCGGCGTCCATCTCGCGATGGAATACCTGCCGTGGCGAATCGCGGCTCAGGAGGGCGACCTCGCCCCCGAGGACACGCCGATCAACGCCAACGGCAAGCACGTCGTCATCATCGGCGGCGGCGACACCGGCGCCGACTGCCTCGGCACCGCGCACCGTCAGGGTGCGGCGTCGGTGCACCAGTTCGAGATCATGCCGCGCCCGGTGGACGGTCGTCCGACGGCCAACCCGTGGCCGACGTACCCGATGAGCTACAAGGTGACGTCCGCCCACGAGGAGGGTGGGGAGCGGGTCTACGCCGTCAACACCGAGCGGTTCGTCGTCGGCGACGACGGCCAGCTCGTCGGCCTCGAGTACCACGAGGTCGAGCAGAAGTTCACCGACGGCCGGATGAGCTTCGAGCGGGTCGAAGGGTCCGACACGACGCTCGACGTCGATCTCGTGTTCCTGGCCATGGGCTTCACCGGCCCCGAGCGCGGTCCGCTGCTCGACCAGCTCGGCGTCGACCTCGACGACCGCGGCAACGTCGCCCGGTCGAGCGAGTGGCGCCACCAACGTCGAGGGTGTGTTCGTGGCCGGCGATGCCGGCCGCGGCCAGAGCCTCATCGTGTGGGCGATCGCCGAAGGCCGCGCGTGTGCGGCAGCCGTCGATACGTTCCTCGAGGGCCACAGCGACCTGCCCGCACCGATCGTGCCGACGGATCGCCCCCTGGTCTGAACCCGCGTCCCAGGTACGTGTTGGTCAGCCGGGCTCGACGACGCCGCGGTCCAACAGGCCGGCGAGCACTGCGTAGGCGTCGGGACGCCCGAGGCCGAGGCGGTGGCCGATCTGGCCGACCGTCGACCGCTCGTCGATCTCGCTGAGCGCCGCCCAGTCGACGGCGTCGAGGATCACCGGGGTCTGGTGCGACGCCCAGACGGGGCACGCGGCGAAGGTGGGTGGCGTCGTCCCCGACCCGCTGGCGCAACTCGGGCCACGCCCGGATCTGTTCGTCGGCCGACTCCAGGAGCTCGCCGACGCCGAACGCGAACCGCTCGGCCAGGGGGTGGGGCGCTGCCTCGGTGAACGTCCACGAGGCGTCGGGGAGCGCCATCGTCTCGAACATGACGGCAACGGCCTGTGCCCGGACGGCGACCCTGAGGTCCGCCGCCGGCACGGTGTCGACGAGCATCTCGATGACCTGGATCTCGTCGAGGCTGCGGGTCTGACGCTCGCCGAGACGGCTCCGGACGAGCCCGAGCAGCTCCTCGAGCTGTTCGGCCGTCACCATCCCGCACCGAGCAGGAACCGGCCGATCGCCATCGTCGAGGACGACACGCCCAGCACCGATCGCGCCGTCGGCGAGGACGAGACGCAGGGGGTTGGACGGGTTGACGAGCAGCACGCCGGTCTGGCGCCGGCTCTCGAGCAGGCGCAGCACGTCGTCGACGGCGATGTCGCCGATGGTGCCCTGCAAGGTGGTGGCTGCGTTCACCTCCGCAAAGGCTAACGAGGCGGGGGGCGGAATCACCCCTGCGCCGAGGGGATCGCTGTTTTCAAGGGCCCGCGGGGAGTGGCCGATACAGAGCCGAGGCGGTGGAACCGCCGTGGGCCGAGCCACAGGGGCACCGGCAGCGATCATCGGACAGGATTCATGTTCTCCAGACTCAACGTCCGTACGAAGCTGCTGGTCATGCTCCTGCCGGCGGCGTTGGGACTGTGCGGGCTCGCCGGCCTCGGCGTGAAGACCGGCTCGACGACCGAAATGCCGCACAAACGACCCGGGAGGCATCCGAGGTCGCTGCGACGGCGTCGGCCTACGTCCACCGGCTCCAGGTCGAACGGGTCGCCGCCGCGACCGTCGCGGCCGCCCCGTCGACCGAGCTCGAGGCGACCCTGGTCACGGAGCGGATCGCCACCGACGAGGCCGGTTCCCGGCTCGACACCGTGCTCGATCGGAGCGGCGAAACGCTCGGCGGCGATGCCGCCGTCGCGAAGGACCTCGGCGGCTGCGTCGCGGGCGCGGTCAGCTCGACGCGACCGGGGACGTCGGGGCACCACTGCTGCGGCCACCACCGAGGCGTACTCGAACCTGATCGACGGCCATCTGGCGGGGGGTTGGCCGGCTCGAACTCGTCGCCGACGGGGCCGCCTCGACCACGGCCAGCCGGCGGTGGCTCGCCGCCGGAATCGAGGCCGAGTCCCGATCCGCAGCGACCGCAGCAGGGCTCTTCTCCGCCGACGCCACGCCCGAGGGGCGTGCCGCCGACGCCGTCGTGGCCCGGGAGCTCGTCGAGCGGGCCCGCATGTTCTACGACACCTACGAGGACTACGCCGGCACCGAGGAGCTCGGACGCTTCGACGCCGCTCGTTCGTCGGTCGGCTCCGCTCGGACCGACGACGCATTCGCCGAGCTCGCCAACCCCGACGCCGCGTCGACCTTCGGCGCCGATGCGGACACGTGGCCGGCGTCGGTCGCGACCGACTCGATGCCGTTGTCGGTGTCGAGCGTGCCGGCTACAACGCCGACATCGCCCGATTCGCCGCTGCTGCCGAGGCCGCCGACTCCTCGGTGGTCTACTTCGCCGCCGGTGCCGTGGGTACGAGCATTCTCGTGCTGCTCCTGGCGTTCGTCATCAGCCGCCACCTCACCGCCACGCTGCGCCGCCTCACCGACGCCGCTCGGGAGATCTCCCAGGAGCAGGTGCCGGCCCTCGTGCACAGCCTCAAGTCGGGTGCCGGCGTGCAGGGACTGCGATTCACCGAGGTCGAGACCGGTTCGCGAGACGAGCTTGCCGAGGTCGGATCGGCCCTGAACGAGCTGGGTTGACGCCATGGTCGCGGTGGCCACCGAGCAGCAGATGTCGCTGCGCAAGGGCATCAGCGACATCTTCGTGAACCTGGCGCGCCGCAACCAGACGCTGCTCGACCGGCAGATCCAGTTCATCGATCGCCTCGAGGCAAACGAGGAGGATCCCGACCAGTTGGAGAACCTGTTCCGTCTCGACCACCTTGCGACCCGGATGCGTCGGAACGCCGAGTCGTTGCTCGTGCTGGCCGGCGCCGAGGCCCCTCGGCGGCGTGCCCACGACGTCGGGCTGTCCGACGTGATCCGCGTCGCCGTCGGCGAGGTCGAGGACTTCGCCCGCATCACGCTCATGGCGGTCGAGGACGCCGAGGCCATCGGCGGTGCGCGCCGTGGACATCGCCCATCTGCTCGCCGAGCTGATGGAGAACGGCGCCCAGTACTCGCCTCCGGAGAAGACGGTCGACATCATCGGCCATCGGGCCGTCGACGGCGGCTACGTGATCTCGATCAGCGACTACGGCGTGGGCATGGCGCCCGACCGGCTGGAGGTCGCCAACCGACTGCTCGCGAGCCCACCGCCGGTCGGTCTGGCGCTGTCGCGGTCCCTCGGGTTCGTGGTCGCCGGAACGCTGGCGAACCGGCACGGAATCACGGTGCATCTCGCTGCATCGGCGTCGGGTGGGGTGACGGCCGAGGTCACACTTCCCCCCGTCCCTCGTCCGGGCCGTCGAGGTTCCGGTCGCCGAGGTTCCGGTCGCCGAGGTGTCGTCGGCCGCCGCGACGCTGCCGACCCGCCCGGTCGGTGCCACCGCGGGGTGGACCGCGGACGGTGAGTACGTCGACGGATTCTCTCCGGTCGAGGCCTCGTTCGAGCCGGCGTCGTTCGAGCCCGCGTCGTTCGAGCCAGCGTCGTTCGGGGCCGGCTTTGTCCCCGGACCGTCCGGCGCCGCGTCGTTCGGGGACCCGCCCGTCGGCGAGCCGGTGTCCACCGCTCCGCCGCCCTACGAATCGGAAGACTCCGACGGTCCGGACGAGACACCGTTCACCCCGTGGGACCCGGCGGAGGCGATCACGTGGAGCGAGGAACGACTGCCGGCGGCCCCCGCACCGTCCAAGCTCGTCGACATGCTCCCCGAGGGACGCCGTTCGAGCAGGGGCTGTACTCGCTGCTCGGGGAGAACGCTCCCGCCGCCGACCCCGGTCCCGAGGGTCCGGCCCTTCCCCCGCCCGCAGTCACGTTCGACCCGATGGCGTTCGACCCGCCGCCCCCGCCGCCGCTGCCGTCGCTGCCGTCCGGGGTGTGCCCGGTGGCGCGGCCACCACGCCTCCGACCGGCCCGGCGGCAACCACGCCGGCGGGCGTATCCAGTCCTCCTGGGCAGCCGGCCATCCCCCAACTCTGGGCAGCGCCCATCGTCCACCCCCGGCCGGCCGCTGCAGTCGTCGGTGAGCCTGCTCCGGCGGTTCCGGCACCGGCGCTCCCACAGCGCTCACCGGGTGGCGGCGGCGGTCGAGTGGACGGCGGACGTGCGGAGAACGGCCCGATGCCGGCGGATCGCAGCGCTGCACCCCAACGTGCGCCCGAGGAGGTCCGCAGCGTGCTGTCGCGGTACCGCAACGGTCTCTCGACGGGCCGGTCCGGCGGTGGCGACGCTCCGGCCGATCCGAACCTGTCCGCTCAGCACCCGGCGGATCCGACCCCGTCGGGCCAGCCTCCGGTCTACGACCCGAATCCCTTCACCGATGGAGTCGACGAACGATGAATGCCATGAGCTCAGACGCGATGAACATCAGCTTCCTCGTCCGCAACTTCGCGGAGCGGGTGACCGGCGTGCGCGACGCGATCGTCGTGTCGGCCGACGGGCTCCTGATGGCGATGTCCGCCGGGCTGACCCGTGAGTCGGCTGACCGGTTCGCCGCGGCGGCGTCCGGTCTGATCGGGCTCGCCCACGGCGCCGCCGCGCCGTTCGGCGGGGGACGGGTCACCGAGGTCATCATCGAGATGGAGTACGGCTTCATCTTCGTCACCGGCATCGGCGAGGGCTCGTCGATGGCCGTCATGACCGACGGCAACTGCGACGTCGGACTCGTCGGCTACGAGATGGCGCGCCTCGTCGAGCAGTGCGGCCCCGTCCTGACGCCCGAGCTCCGTGCGGAGCTCCAGGGGGCGCTGGCGCGGTGACACCACCCGATCCCGGCCCCGACGTCGACCGGATGATGCGCATCCGGCCGTACGCGATGACCGGTGGTCGGACGCGCCCGAACGTCGATCTCCCGCTCGAGACACTGGTTCGAACCAACGAGCGCGGTCGTTCGGTGCGCCATGAGGTCGGTGCCGAGGAGCGCCGGATTCTCGACCTCGCCTCCGAGCCGATGTCGGTTGCCGAGATCTCGGCCCACCTCGGCGTGGTGCTGGGTGTGGCCCGGGTGCTCGTCGGCGATCTCCTCATGACGGGTCGTCTGGATCGCAGCGCCCATCCGTCGGCGACCGCGTCTCCCGGATCCGACGTCTCTCTCCTGGAAAGGGTGCTCGATGGACTCAAGGCCCTCTGACGTGCCGGGCCCGCTCAAGGTCCCGATGCCGGTGAAGATCGTCGTCGCCGGCGGGTTCGGTGTGGGCAAGACCACGTTCGTCGGGTCGATCTCCGAGATCGACCCGCTGCGAACCGAAGCGGCGATGACGGGCAGGAGTGTCGGCGTCGACGTCGTCAACGACCAGACCGCCAAGACGGCCACGACGGTCGCCATGGACTTCGGGCGCATCACGCTCGGCAACGACGACCTGATCCTCTACCTGTTCGGCACACCCGGCCAGGAGCGGTTCCACTTCATGTGGGACGAGCTGGTGAAGGGCGCGATCGGCGCTGTCATCCTCGTCGACACCACGCGACTCGCCGACTCGTTCGCTGCCATCGACTACTTCGAGGCCCGAGGCCTGCCCTTCGTCGTGAGCGTGAACTGCTTCAACGGGGTCGTCACGCACAACACCGACGACGTCCGGGCCGCGCTGGCGCTCAGCGAGTCGGTGCCGCTGTTCCTGACCGATGCCCGTGAGCGGACGTCGACTCGCGACGCGCTCCTCACGCTCGTCACCCACGCGCTGTCCCTCGCTCGCGGCTAACCCCCGGTGGTCGTGGGGAACCAGGTCATCGGGTTGTTCGGGTCGACACGGCCTGCAGCTGCGCGAGGATGATCGGTCGTGCCTGTCCCCTCGAACACCGTCGCTCCGGTCACCGTCGCTCCCGTCACCGTCGTGATCGTCCACTGGAACCAACCCGACGCTGCCGCGGCGACGATCGGCGAGTTCCGGGTTCAGACAGCGGTCGCGGTGGCAGGACTGCGGTGCATCGTCGTCGACAACGACTCACGGCCAGAGCAGCGTGCCCGTCTGCACGAGCTACTCGGCCACGCGCCGGATGTGGAGATCGTCGATCGGCCCGACAACGGCGGGTTCGGCGGGGGAGCGAACACCGGCCTCCAGCGCTGGCTCGACGACGTCGACGGCTCGGAGTGGGCCTTCCTGTGCCCTCACGACGTGTCGATGGCACCCGACTGCATCGAGCTCCTCCTCGCTGCCGCTGCGGCGGAACCCATGGCCGGCCTCGCCTGCGCCGACGTCGGCGACGGCCACATCCCCTACATCGACCCCTACTTCGGCGGCATCACGATGCCGGGGTCACCCGAACCCGGCTGGCAACCCGCCGACTACCCCCACGGCACGCTCATGGCCCTCCGGCGTGAGTGCGTCGCCGAGGTCGGGCTGTTCGACGAGGCCTTCTTCGCGTACTGCGAGGAGGCCGACCTCGCCCTGCGGGCTCGTGCCGCCGGCTGGACGTGCGGGCTCGTGCGGGGAGCCCGCGTGCAGAACGTGCACCTGGGGTCGAGCGTGGCCCTCGTCGACTACCTGCAGCAGCGCAACACGCTGCGCCTGGTCCGCACGATGTCAGGCCGGTACCACGTGGCCATCCGGCTGCTCATCAGCCTCGGTCAGGTCGTTTCGGGGGTGCTCCGGCCGGCGACGGCCCCGCTGGTGTTCCATCCCCGGGCGCGCCTGCTGGGGATGCGCGACTTCCTGTTGGGCCGCTTCGGCCCACCCCCGGCCGACGTGTTCTGACCCGCCCCTCAGCTTCTGCGGGTAGTTGTGCCCAGGGGGCGAACGCAAGTACCCGCGAAACTGGAGCGTCAGCGGAAGACGGCGCGGCTCGTGGAGCGTCCGGTCGCGATCTGCAGGTCGATCGCGTCGGCGGGCTCGGCCACTCCGAAGTAGAAGCCCTGGGCGAGGTCGCACCCGAACGTGCGGGCACGTTCGAGCGACGCCGGGTCCTCGATGCCCTGGGCGATCGTGGTGAAGCCGAGGGACCGGGCGAGCGACACGACGCTGTTGGTGATGGCATCGTCGTGGGCCGTCGAGCCGCGGGCGCTGGTCAGCTGGCGGCCGAGCTTGATGTAGTCGAGCTGCAGCTTGCGGATGAGCCCGTAGGACGAGTCGTTCGATCCGAAATTGTCGAGGGCCAGCCGCACGCCGAGCGCCTTGCACTCCCGCAACAACATCCACGCCTGCGACGTCTCGGGGATCGTCGACATGTTCCCGAGTTCGAGGCACAGCTGGTTGGAATCGATGCCGTGCCGCTCGATGGCCGCCTCGAGCGACGGCAGGAACTCCGACGACAGGAGCTGGCGCGGCGAGATGTTCACGAAGACGATCGGCGGCATCCCGTGCGGGGTGGCGTCACGCCAGATGCGGGCCTGCCGGCAGGCCTCGTCGATCACCCAGTTGCCGACCTCGACGATCAGACCGGAGTCCTCGAGCGCCGGGAGGACGACATCGGGGAGGAGCGGCCCCTCGGTGGGATGGTCCCACCGCAGGAGGGCCTCGACGGCCACGACGAGGTCGCCAGACATCGTGTGGATCGGTTGGTAGACGAGGCGAAGGTCGCCGCTGTCGAGGGCGGAGCGGAGCCAGTCCACGATCGCCGCGGGGGAGACCTGGGAGTGGAGCGACTGCTCGTACACCTCGTAGCGGTAGGGCCCCTGCAGCTTGGAGCGGTACAGCGCGGTGTCGGCGCGTTTGGTGGCCGACGCCAGGTCATCGGCGCCGGGATCGACGATGGCGAACCCGAGGTTCACGCCGACGTGGACGGTGTAGGTGCTGATCTCGAACGGCATGCGCAGCGCCTCGATGACGAGCACGGCCAGGTCGTCGACGGCGTCGAGGCCGCCGGTGCACGTGGTGATCACTGCGAACTCGTCGCCGCCGAGGCGTACGAGCGGTGCGGTGCGGCCGAGCTGGTTCGACAAGCGCTGCACCACGCTGGCGAGGACGAGATCGCCGTCGTCGCGCCCGAACATCTGGTTGATTCGCTTGAAGTCGCGGAGGTCGATGAGTCCGAGCGCGACCTGGGCGCCGGGGGGAGCGAGCCGTACGGCCTCCTCGAACGCGGCCACGAGGGTCCGACGTTCGGGCAGGCCCGTCAGCTCGTCGACGGGTTCGTCCTGCCGCTGCAGACGATCGGTCGGCTTGGACCGGAAGAGCGACGAGCGGGATCGCCCGTCGGTCGGATCGTCAGTTGCGCGGGGAAGTCGACACACTTCTCCTTCGGTGCGCGGCCGCCGAACTTGAGGATCGGAACCCTGCGGAACGAGTCCGTTCAGATGTCGAGGTGTTGCAGGCCGGCGTCGAGGAACTTCATGGACTTCGGCGTGGCGAAGTGGTCGACGTTGCGCAGCTCGACGAATCGGCAGGTGGGGAGCGCCTCGACGAGCGGATCGGCGGGACCGGCGAAGTCGTTGTCGCCCAGCACCACGAGCGTGTCGTGGGTCACACGGGAGAGGACGTCCGCGTCGACGAGCGGCGGATTGGGCCGGCGGAGCAGCGCAACCAGTGCCTCGATCGACTGGCCCGTGGATGCCGCCAACTGCTGGAAGTGATGCACCATCGGGTTGCTCTCGTCCCGCGACTCCAGTGCGTCGGCCAGGGCAGCGGACGAGCCGTCACGGCGGAACAGGTTGGCCCCGACGCCGGACACGACCAGCTTGCCGAAGCGCTCGGGGTGCGCTGCGGCCAGCACGAGGAGCGTGCGGGAGCCGAGCGAGAACCCGACGGCGTCGACCGGCTCGTCGGGTAGGCGATCGAGGACGTACTGCTCGAATGCGTCGTACTCGGCGGGATCGGTCGGCTGCGGCGCCGAGCCGTGGCCGAGGAGGTCGAACGCGAGCACCTCTCGGCCGGCATCCCCGACGAGGTCGAGCCAGCCCGTCTCACCCCAGGTGCGACGGGCGTTGGTCGCCATGCCGTGCAGGAACAGGATGGGAGCGCTCACGATCGGGCCCCCGTGCCCGCTCCGTCGCGGTGCCCGGCCGTCGCCGTGTTCGCCAGGACCTCGAACGTGCCGATCGCGGCGGCTTCCCAGGTGAGCTGCGACGCCCGCTCGATCGCGCCCTTGGAGAGCCGCTCGCGGAGGTCGGCGTCGGTGAGCACGGCGACCAGGTGGGCGACGAGCTCGTCGTCGGTGTCGCCCAGCAGGCCGGCGACACCGTCGACAGTGGCGTCGCGGTGGCCTGCGATGCGGGTCGCCACACATGGAGTGCCGCTGGCGGCGGCCTCGGTGAGCGTCATGCCCCATCCTTCGCGAATCGACGTCGAGGCGACGACCCACGCCGACTGGTAGAGGTCCATGACGTCGTCGTCGTCGAGGTGGCCGAGCAGGCGGATGTAGTCGTGCGCGCCGAGCTCGCCGATGAGGTCGTTGAGCTGCTCGCGTTCGTAGCCGTCGCCCACGATGCTGAGATAGGCGTTCGGCACGGCCTCACGCACCCGAACCATGATGCGGATCAGGCGGGCGAAGTTCTTGACCGGTACCAGGCGGGCGACGGCCATGACATGGGGGTTCTTGGTCTTGCCGGCGCCCGGCACGAAGCGCTGGTCGACGCCGGGGTGCACCACGGTGATCTGGTCGGGGCGGAACCCCATCTCCTCGATGAGCTCGTCGCGTGACGAGTCCGACAACGTGACGATCGGGGTCGACCGGTAGAAGCGGGGGGCGATCTTCTCCTCGAGGATGCGGCCGGCCTTGGCGAGCCCCGGGGGCAGTGACATCTCCCACATGGGACCGTGCACGTGGTGCAGCCAGACGGCGTGCGGCCCCCGGCACCACAACGGGGACATGAACGGCACGCCGTTCCAGATCTCGATCAATCCGTCGCGGTGGCCGTTGCGGCCGGCCAGCTCTGCTGCGACGGTGCGAGGGAAGACCATGTAGCGCCCGGCCTTGCGGACGACGGCATAGCCGCTGCGCCGCACGTGCGCCGGATGCCCGGCGGCGAACGACGTGCGGTGCATGACCTCGATGCCGGCCTGGGCCCACAGCGAGGCGATGTTGTGGGCGTGGACCTCGGACCCGCCGGCCTCGACATCGTCGAGATCGCGCCACGCCAGCATGTGGACGCGTTCGATGCCGCTGCGCTCGACGAGCGTGTGCAGGGCGTCGATCGTCGCCTGCGAGGCCACGGGCGCGCCGGACCGGTCTCCAGGGTGTCGGGCCACGGGCGCCTATGCTACGCGCCCATGAAACTCACCGGTGAACGCCCGATCGAGGGCAAGACACCCGACTCCCTCCTGGCCCTCCACGCGGCCGGGTACCGCGAGGTGCGCGAGCGCCTCGAGCCCGGTGGTCGGTTCCTCGACCTCGGCTGTGGCCTGGCCGACGGCACGGCGACGTTTGCCGACGATGCCCGCACGCTCATCGGCATCGACTACGACGCCACCACGGCTGCCGAGGCCCGACGCGAGAAGGCGTCCATCGGCCTCATGACGGCGTGTTCCGACGGCGCCGCACTCTGCCTGGCGTCCGATGCGTTCGACTACGTGTGCTCGTCGCACCTCATCGAGCACTTCGTGGAGCCCCGGTTCCACGTGCAGGAGGTCGCCCGCGTCCTCGCCCCCGGCGGCACCGCGTTCTTCATCACGCCCAACGAGCCGGCCGACTTCGAGAACCCGTACCACGTGTACCTGTTCGATCCCGAGGATCTCCGCGAGACGCTGGGCCGGTGCTTCGCCGACGTCGAGATCATCGGCCTCGACGCCACGCCACTCGTGAAGGCCGACTTCGAGAAGCGGCGCAACATGGCCGCCAAACTGCTGCGCCTCGACCCGTTCGGCTGGCGTCACAAGCTGCCCCGCGAGTGGTTCGTGGCACTCCACGCCGCCGGCCGCCGCGTGGCCTACCGCTTCATGGCCGACGAGCAGGGTGGTGGCAACTCCGGTATCACCGACGCCGAGTTCTTCACGACGCCCGACATCGATCCGTCGACGCTCGTCCTCATCGCGGTCGCCCGAAAGCCGCTGCTGTAGTCGGGCTGCGTCGCCTGGGGCGAGTCAGTCTCGGGGCGATCAGACGTGTTCACCGTGGCCTGGTCCAGCCCGTGCTTATCCGATTACCCAGCGGTGTCCGACGATGCGGCCGGGAACGAGGTCACGCCACCGCCCGGAAGACCGATCCACTGGCGACCATCAGGCGCAACGATCTGCCAGTTCTCGTAGCGGTCGTTGGCGCCAACGTCGATCGTGGCTCCTGACTCGAACGTGATCCGCAGCTCGCCCGAGGCTGACGCTTCAATACGCTCGGCCCTCTGATTGAACAGGGGAAGGGCGGCGTCAACCTCGTAGACCTTTTCGCCGGGTGGTACCAGCACGGTCCCGGTCACAGTCGAGAGGTTGAACGGCTCTTCGATCACGATGAGCAAGCCGTCCTCGAGGAGCAAGCAGAATCCGTAGCCGACACGGAGCTGCGTCACCACACCTTCTGACAGCTCGAACTGCCAGCAACCCGCCTCGTTCTTCACGTTCACCACCACATCCTGCTCGGTCCAGCGGGAAGCTCGTCGGATGGCATTCCGCCACCGTGACCTGGTCGAGCGTCAGAACGGCCGAACTGGCCGAGAGCTACGCTCGACCCCAATGGTCAACGGCTGGATCGTGCTCTCGCTGACGGTTGCGGGCCTCTTCGGTGTCACAGTTTTTGGGGTGCTCGCCGTGATCGTCGTGCAGAACTATCGCCAGCGACACCGACAAGCTTCGGAAGACCGGTAGCTGATCAGCCGAGTCGGATGGCATTCCCACACCGTGGCCTGGCCGAGGGTGCGCTCTGAACCGTGTGAGAAAAGCGCCCGGTGAGGGCACATTCTGCACGCTTCCATCGGCGCTGCGGTGAGCCAGCTCATACGTCATTCCCGCACCGTCGGGTGGGCGAGTGAGCCCTCCGTAATCCATGCGGAATGTGGCGTCCGATGACACATCTCGCATGGATTTCGTCCGGCCGTCATGCGTGGTTCCCGCATCGTCGGGTGTGCAGCGGTGGGCTCTCGATCGCAGAAGTGCAGTCGGACTCCATCTGAGCGATCGAGAGTGCCGCCATCGACTCGGCGTCGGTTCGGATGACATTCCCGCACCGTCGCCTGGACCGGGAAACACTCAATCGCCGTCAAACACGAGGTGCGCGGTAGTCACGTTGCGGCGGGGGCATTCCGAGGCGACGGGCCGTCGCCCACGCTCCAGCGGGCGCCGACCAGCACCGGCACCACCGACGCCTCGACGACTGATCGCGCTGTCACCTGGGTTGCAGCATCCGGTGGGCGTGCTGGCGCCGGCGCAGTGCGGCGTTCATCCGGCCGAGACGTTGGCGACCCGTGCGCTGCAGCCGGCGCTGCCGAGGCAAGCCCAGCCCGGTGACGACGATCCGCCGCTGGTCGTTGAGCTGCGCGACGGCGATCTCGTTTTGCCACATGTTCACCCAGCTGTAGTCGAAGTCGAACCGCTCGACGTCGGCAACGCTGATGCGGTGGGTCCTGAAGACGTTCCGGATGGTGCAGATGTGGTCATCGAGGGTGACCCCCAGTCGGAGCGCCCGCGGAACGAGCCACACCAAAAGGACGAGCGTGGCGACGACTCCCGCCGATTCGCCAGCGGTGGCGGCGGCAACGGCGGTTGGAGCCAGGCACAACACCGCAACTGCGACAGCGTTCCCCACGTTCTGGGGCCACGACAGGAACGTGTCCCGATCCGGCGACCGGCTGCTCACGGGTTGAGGCTGCCGAACATGGCGCCGAGAGGTCACAGTTCGGATCCTCGCGCACACGTGATCAACGCCGCCTGGTCGAGTGGGTGGACCGCATGCCTTGAACAACGGATGCCCGTCACTGCGCTCACAGACCGCCTCGCGACGTGCTCCTCTGCCAGGAAATTCGTCTCCAAGCTCCGCCCACAACCCAGAACCAGAGCGCGAGCGACAAGGGCAGGCCGAGGAAGCGCCACCACTCGGTGTGTTTTACGACGTCGACAATCTGGAGGATGAACATCACCGTTGCGCTCGGCGCTACGACCATCCAGACGAGATCGTGGATGAGAGAGAACTCCTGCCGCAGGGAGGATCTGTTCACAGGAAGTCCCCATCCCTCGAATGCTCCCAGCAGTCCCATACGACATTCCGTCACCGTTGCCTGGCGGACACCTCAGTCGGCGGAAGCCAGCCCTTCATCGAACTCTTTGAGCATCGAGGCACCGATCGTCGTCGGCGGTGCCGCCCTGAGAGCTGCCGCCAGGCTCTCGACGGTGTCGCGGTCCATGTGCAGCGTCAGCATGTGATGATGATCAACCACACTCCGACCGACTATTCCGGGGAGGGTCGCTCTCACGTCGACGATGGCGATAGCACCGGCCTCGTCGAGCCCCCCCCGTGCCGATCGCCGGGTTCGTGGCATCGCTCATCGAGTCGTGACCGCGAGCGCTGCTGGTCCGAATCCGCGAAACGGCTTCCACCTGGGCTCGTAGACCTCAAGGTCGACAGTGCGACCGGCGGCGACTCGAGCTTCTGTCGTCAGGAGAACCTTCGGTCCGGCCCGGACTTCGAATGAGTGGTGGCCGGGTGAAACGTCGAGAACGAAGGGCTTTCGCCGTTCGTAGCGGGTGAGGTTCGCGACGATTCGGCCATCCAGGTAGACAGCGACGGTGATCCAATCGTGATGCTCTGGCCACGTCCTCTGACGGACGAACCTATTGACGACCCGAACCGTTGACACGCGACTACCTCGGCCACCCGTGGTACGCCCCTCGGGTGTCCTTGCGGGCCTTGGTCTTGTTGATCGATCGACGCCACGCCCTTGGTCGAGTCACCTGGACAAGTATCTCACGACGAACTGCCACCTAACCTCCAGCTTCGCTCAGGCGTCATTCCGGAACCGTCGCCTGGGCGGCGGCGGACTCTCGATCGCTGAAGTGCAGTCGGACTCCATCTGAGCGATCGAGAATGCCGCCATCGACTCGGCGTCGGTTCGGATGACATTCCGACACCGTGGCGTGGCGGGCTATCCCTACGCAGGAGGCTCCGTCTGCGGGAGCGCAGCGGCGATCAGAGCTTCCAACGCCTCTGCACCTTCCTCGCGAGCGAAACACTCCGGATGCGTAACGACGAACGGCGTCCAACCATGGATTTCGGTGTGGGGAGCTACCCATCGCCTGGCCTTGGGCGCTTCGGGGTCGTTCCAATTCGTCGGCCCGACGTTCACGAACGCACCGTTCGCCTCGACGATTCGCCCGCACAGAGCGCAGGGACCGACGGAGCCTTGCCCACTCATCTGAGTGAGCCTACGCCGAGTCAACCCCCGGCCTCATACGTGGTTCCGACACCGCCGCCTAGATGATTGGTTCCAAGGGGTTCAGTGGTCGTAGGCGGTGAGTGATCGGGCGGGTCCGTCACGCCCGGTGGTTTCGTTGTGCCAGATCGCTGGCGGTGAGCGCGAGGAGTCGTTGCAACACGCGGGCGCACACGCCGGGCTTCTCTTCGACCTCCCGTGGCGCTCGAGGTCGAGTTGGCCTTTCAGGGTTTCGTTGACCGACTCGATGGTCTGGCGGAACGCCTTGAGGTAGCGGCCCCCGGGCCGCTGCTTCTCGGACTTGAGGTTCGGTCGGATCAGCGTGATGCCAGCCTGGTTGAGTTGATGTTCGAAGCTGGCGCGCCGGTAGCCCTTGTCGGCGATCAGTGTGCATCCGGCGGTGTCCAGGTCGCCGAAGGCGATCATGTCGAGCGCGGTGTCGCGTTCGTCGGCCTTCGCGCCGGCGAGCGTGTACGCGACGGGCAAGCCCGAGGGTGTGCAGATGAGGTGCAGTCGCAGGCCCCAGAACCAGCGGGAGTGCGACGCGGAGTATCCGTAGCTGGCCCACCCGGCGAGGTCGGAACGTTTCACCGTTTCGCGGGAACGGCCGCATTCGACGGGTGTCGAGTCGACGAGCCACAGGTCGTCATTCCACGACGGGCACTGGCGGGCGAGGTGTGCGATGACGTGTTGGAACAGTTCGCCGGAGTGGCGGAGGCGTTTGTTGTAGCCGGGTCGTTCGGGCAGATACGGGAACCAGGGGCGGAGGTGCGCGTGCGGGCGTGGCGGATGAACCGGGCTTCGGACGTGTAGCCGAGCAGGGCTTGGATGACGGCGAGGGTGAGGAGTTCGGCATCGCTGAGTCTGGGGACGATCCCGACGGCCGGTCGTTCTGGTGCCCACTGTGGGTGGTCGATGAGGAGATCATCGATGGTGACGTAGAGTCGGGTCGTGAGGGTGTCCAGGTCAGAGTTCATGCGCTGCGTCCTCCGGGATCAGGGTTTGTTAGGCCCTCTGATCGTGGACACCTTCGCCACTCAGCTGGTGGATGATCGCGCGGAGCGCGCGAATCCCTGGAACTACTCGTCTAGTCGACGGACGACTCAACGACCGCCTGAAGTAGCCGCTGCGCTGACGTTGACACCGAGAGGGTCAGCCCGCCAAGGTCGCTCGATGGGTCTCTTGCTGATTGTCATCGCGGCTACTCCCCTCGCAGGGGGAGCTGTCTGTGCGGCCGTCGTCGGAGGACCGCTTCTGTCGAGATTCCTCGCGTTTGTGCTCGGCATTCTGCTCACAGGTGCAGTCACGTGGTTCGCCGGTCGAGTTGACGAGCGGCCTGTCGAGGGCGTTGTCGCCGGAACCCTGATCCTGATCGATCTCGGACTGCTCGCCTCCTTGCGACGGCACTATCGCTCGACAACGTCGGCGCGTGGCGAGCCTCAGCCCCGCCGATGAGCAAACACCTGGCCCAAGTAGGTCATATGACATTCAGACACCGTGGCCTGGGCGACGCTGATCCCAACCTCGGGCTCAGGCGTCGCCATGTGAGTGGGTCAGCCCGAGGTTCGTCGATCAGTCCAGCTCGAGGTCAGCAGAGCGGCGCCAGCCGGCGCGGAGGACCTCGATCGTGCACTCCACGCCCAACAGGGCGTAGGCGAACATGCCGAGCGAGTGGACGGCCTCGAAGTGCTGGGGCCAGTCGAAGTCGAGTGGGTAGTCGTTGCGCCACTGCTTGGCGACCACGTATGCCGCAGCGAGACCGAGCGCGCCCAGGGCGGCGAACCGGACGGCACGCCAGCCGAGGTCGGTCCGGAGGCCGACGAGCATCGCGACGACACCGGGAATCGCCCAGACCGGGCCGACGAACACACCACAGCCGACGGCGGCGACGCCGCAGGCCACAGCGGTCTGCCTCCACGCAACGGGGCGCCCGAACGTGTCGAGCAGGCCGAGCCCGTCGGGGTGCATGGGGGCGCCGGCGCCGCGGATCTGCGCCTTCGCGGGGCGGAACGCCAGCACCAGGCAGATGAGGAAGCCCAGTCCGGAGAGGAGGAGCGCGATCCAGACGGGCCGTTGTGGGGTCCAGTCGAGGTGGAACGTGGGCTGGGCACCGACCTTCGCCGGGTCGATGCGCCACCCGTTGGCGTAGCCGTTGACGAGGGTGGGCTCGCCGAGGTCCTGATCTCCGACGGTGAGGTGCCATCCGGCGTTGTTCGACTGGCCGAGGACCAGCCAATAGGGCTCGGTCGCCGTCTTCGTCGGTGTCACGGTGTAGCTGACGGGACTGGTGGTGGTGACGTCGAGACCGACCGAGGTCGCGGCCGGGCCCGACGAGGCGCCGGTCGGGTCGGAGGTGAGGACCAGCTGGTCGACATCGAGGCCGCTCGCCCGGCCGTCGGCCGTGTCGACACGCGTCGAGCCCTTGGCGACGTCGAAGCTGTTGATGCCCCCCTCGACGCCGGGACAACCCGAGAACGCGACGAGTTCTCCCCGTTCCGCCGAGTCGAGGTCGGGGGTCGCGTTCGCGATCTGCACCGGGATCGGCGCGCCGTCGAGGGTGACCAGATCCGAGCGGCACGTGCTCAGCCCGGGCTCGATCGTCGTCGGGAGCGTCGCCAACGCGTCGGAGCCGAGCTCGGCGATACCCACGGGGAGGGTGACGGGGCTGTGCGTGAGCCAGTCGGGCGCCGTGACCGCCCGGAACTCGTCGACCACAACACGGATCACCGACCCGCTGAACGACTGCGGATCGATGTCGAGCGTGCGCACCGTGCCGCGGTCACCGTCGTCGGCCGGAGGCAGATCGAACGTGGGTTGGGCGACCCCGTCGACCTCGAGGTGGGCCCGGGTCGGCACCGAGTGCCGTCCGTCGGCGAGCACGGTCAGCGAGTCGAGGGTGCCGCTGATCGAGGTCGGCGCAGCGAACTCGACCCACTGCGGGCCCTGCGGGTTGAGCGACGACTGCCACGAGGTCGTGGTGTCGCCATCGACGGTCTTCGACGCCCGTGACCGCGCATCGCCACGGAGTCCGCTCGAGGACGTCATCTTCGCTCCGCCGACCCCGAGCAGGGCGTCGAGCTGATCGTCGCCGATGTCGGGCGAGAGCCGGAGCTTGCCCTCGACCGTGAACGGCCGGGCCACGGGCAGGTCGATCCGGCGGTGCAGCGCGGTCTCCTCGTCGACGGCACCGGAGTCGAGCGGAGCGGTACGGCGGTGGAACACGTAGGACAGGCGAAGGTCGTTCGACCGGGTGCCGGCAGCGTCGAGGAGGTCGACCGGCGGGCGGATCACCTCGACGGTCGCGTCGGTCGTCCCGAGACGCGCCGTCGAGAAGCCGACGCCGCTGACGCCCTTGTAGGAACCGAGCACACCACGGTCGGTCGCCACGACGGTGATCCGCAGCTTCGAGAACGTCCGGTCGCCGAGGTCGATGCGCTGGCCGGACGACCGAGACGTGTCGCCGAGATCGACGTCGAGCGCATCCTTGCCGTCGAACGTGAGACGCACCTTCGTGATGAAGCGGTTGACGTCGAGCGACGGCTGGGTGAGCGTCAACGATCCCGGAGCGGACGGCTTCTCGGTCGCGAGCTGCAGCCACTCGCCGCGGACGTCGCTGAATGCACCGACCTTCCACGACGTCGTCGGATCGGCGTCGACGGCGTTGACGGCGCGGTCGCCGGGGGTGAAGGACAGCGGGTTGCCATATCCCGAGGCGGTCGCCCGGACGGCGCCCTCCTGTTCGGCGACGGTCTGCACGTCGGTGCCCCGGTCGTCGAAGAGGTCGAGCCGGTTGTCGGACGGATCGGCGGGCGCTGTCTCGTCGGCCATCTCGGTGTAGCCGTCGTTGTCCTTCGTGGTACCCCAGCGGCGCCCCGCCTTGCGGTTGGTGTCGGTGATGACGATCTCGGGGTGGGTCGCCATGAGACCGTCGAACGTCGACTCGTCGTTGCTGACCGTCCCCGAATAGACGACGAGGCGTCCGGGGTCGAGGCGGTTGGCCTCCGCCGCCGTGACGATCCCCTCACCAGTGGTGACGAGCACGCCGCCGCGGGTGCTGCCGATGCCATGGGCATAGGCCAGCGCGATGTTGAAGGCGGTCTTCTGCGGGCCCTGCGCCACGGCGATGAGCGCGGGAACGCCACGACCCTGCTGGTACTGACGACGAACGAGACCACCTGGCCCCTTCGGCGCGATCAGCACCACGTTCAGATCCTTGCGCGGCTTGATCTGCTTGAAGTGGATGTTGAAGCCGTGCGCGAACAGCAGCGTCGCGCCCTTCGGGATCGAATCCTTGATCTCGGCGTACAGCGCCTTCTGCGTGGTGTCGGGCACCAGGATGGCGATGAGCTTGGCGCCCTTCACGGCATCGACCGGCTGCAGAACGGTGAGGCCGTCCTTCTTCGCCTGGTTCAAGCTGTCACCCTTGCGCACACCCACCACCACGTCGAAACCGCTGTCCTTCAGGTTCAGCGCATGGGCGCGACCCTGGCTGCCATAGCCCAGGATGGCAATGCGCGCGCGGCGCAGGGCGGTTTTGTCGACATCTTTGGGACCGTATAGACGCATCGCGAAACTCCGTATGAGCGAACGAAGGGCCACTGTGGCCGAGCAGCGCAGTATAGCCCGATTTTTCCAATGACTGACGCGTCAGGCATGTGGATGTCTTAGAATTTCGCGCGTGAACCCAGTGCCTGCATCCACCGTGCCTGCCAGCTCACCGTCGTCGATGTCGTCGACCAGCCGAGCACATGTGCTGCGGCTGACCGAGCGCGAGTACTGCCGCAGTGGGTATCGACGCAATCCGCTGCATTGCAGGACTGGTTGCCGCGCAGCGGCTTCAAGGCCGATGCACGGAAAGTGGCTGGCGCTGCGGGGCAGCCGCGTCCGTACGGGATCCGAGTCGGGATCGCGCACGGTGCTGGTCGGCACGGGCAATGGTGCACTGTCCGATCCCCCGCAGCTTGCTGTGGCTGGGGGCTGGGTCTCGGTGACCGCCTGCCCGCGGGCGACTATGCGCTGGACGCTGAATTCGGTGATGCGCGCGACGAACTGTTCGCCACGGGCTGGACGTTGGGATCGTACCGCTTCAACCGCTATCGGCAAGGGTCGGGCGGATGGCCAGTCGGACGGCTGAGCCAGTGGCCAGGCGGGTGGCAACGTGCCGCGCCTGCGCCCGCCCCGCAGTGTACCGGTAAGCACACTGGCCGCCGCTGCATGGCGGGCACCTGGCTCGCGCGCGACCTGATCAACACGCCGGCCAACGACATGGGCCCGGCCGAACTGGAAGCTGCCGCGCGCGCCGTGGCGGAACAGGGCGGCGGCGAGCTCGCAGGTCACCACGGGTGCGGCGCTGACGACGCGGCTATCCCGCTGGTGGCCGCCGTGGGGCAGGGTTCGCCGCCGCGCGCCGCGCCTGATCGACCTGCGCTTCCGCCAGCCCGGTGCGCCGACGCGTGACGCTGGTGGGCAAGGGCGTGTGCTTCGACACCGGCGGCCTCGACATCAAGCCGGCCGCCGGCATGCTGCTGATGAAGAAAGACATGGGCGGCGCGGCCTGCGCGCTGGGCGTGGCGCGCGCACTGCGCCATGCTCGCGGCTGCCGGTGGAGCTGCGCGTGCTGATTCCGGCGGTGGAGAACAGCGTCGACGGCGCCGCGTTCCGGCCCGGCGATGTCTGGCGCTCGCGCAAGGGCCTCACCGTCGAGATCGGCAACACCGATGCCGAAGGGCGCCTGGTGCTGGCCGATGCCTTGCACGCCGCCGGCGAGGAACCTTCAGACCTGCTGATCGATTTCGCCACGCTCACCGGCGCCGCGCGCATCGCGCTGGGACCGGAGTTGCCGCCGGTGTTTGGCGGCGATCCCCAGCTTGTGGCCTCGCTCGTGCAGCAGGCCGCCGCGGTGGCCGATCCGCTGTGGCCGATGCCGCTGTGGAATGGCTACGAGGATGAACTGTCGAGCCGCATCGCCGACCTGAACAACGCGCCGCCCAGCGGGCTTGCCGGCTCGATCACCGCGGCGCTGTTCCTGCGCCGCTTCGTGGCCGACCCTGCGCGCTGGCTGCACCTGGACGTGTACGGCTGGAATCCCCGGGACCGGCCCGGCCGCCCCGCCGGCGCCGAGGCGCAGGGCGTGCGCGCGGTGACCGCCTGGCTGCGCCAGAAATTCGGATGAAGGCCCAGCCCGGCGCCGTGGTGCAGGCGCTGTACCGGCGCGAACTGCTGCCCTGGGCCCTGTCGGGCTTCACGCTGGGCATGGTCGAGGGCGCCACGGCAGCCGTGCTGGTGAAGCAGGGCTTCGCCGGCCTTGCCTCGCGCGATGTGGTGAACCTTGCGGCGGCCTTCGTCAGCGGCGCCCCGGCGCTGTCCAACATGACCAGCTTCGTCTGGGCCAACCTTGCCCACGGCCGCGAGCGCATCCGCATGCTGGCGCTGCTGCTGGCGCTGTTCGGCGTGCTGGTCGGGGCCATTGGCCTGTGGCCCCGTGCCAGCGCGGGCCTGGCCTTCACCGTGGTGTCGGTGATCGCGGCGCGGGTGGTCTGGGCCGGCGTGCTCACGGCGCGCACGGCCGTGTGGAGCGCGAACTACCCGCGCCAGATGCTGGCCCGCATCACCGGCGGCATCGTCACCGTCACCGCGCTTGGCATGGCGCTGGCGGCCGCCTTTGCCGGCGTGGTGCTGCAGACCCAGCCGCTGCTGACGCGCTGGCTGTATGCGCTGGCGGGCATCGCGGGTCTTGCGGCCGCCTGGTCCTACCGACGGATGCGCGTGCGCCAGGCGTTTCGGCTGCGCCAGGCCGAGCATGCCGAGGGCGCCAGCGACACGCTGTTCAGCTTCGCCGTCATGCGGCGCATCCTGCGCGAGGATCCGGCCTACCGGCGCTTCATGACCGCGCTGGCCCTGTATGGGGCGGGCAACCTGATGATCGCCGCGCAGCTGGTGGTGATGTATTCCGACGAACTGCACCTGCCCGCGGCCACGCAGGTGGTGCTGCTGACCATCGTGCCGCTGCTGTGCGTGCCGCTGTTCACGCCGATGTGGGCGCGCATGTTCGATGCCGGCCATGTGGTGGAATTCCGTGCGCGGCAGTGCTGGGTGCTGATCGCCGCGATGGCCGTGGTGGTCATGGCCGTGTTCACCGGCTTCACGCCGCTGCTGTGGCTGGCGGCGATGCTGTTCGGCATCGCCACGGCCGGCGCCAACCTGGGCTGGAACCTCGGCCACAACGATTTCGCATCGCTGGGCAAGGTGCAGCAATATATGGGCGTGAACGTGACGCTGACCGGCATGCGCGGACTGATCGCGCCGCCGGCAGGCGTGCTGGTGTATTCGCTGCTGACGCGCGCGCACCCGGACGGGGCGGTACGCGCTGCTGTTGCCCATGGCGATGACACTGGCGGGCGCAATCGGATTCAAACGTATGCAACTCAGCAGGGGAAACCGGTCGCAATGAGCAAGGCAAAGAAGGTCCGTCAATCCGCGCGCCCATTCGAAGCCAGGTGGTCGACGGCGTGAAGAACAGGCGCCCAGCCGCGCCATGCTGCGCGCCGTCGGCTTCACCGACGCGGATTTCAAGAAGCCGCAGATCGGCATCGCCTCGACCTGGAGCATGGTCACGCCCTGCAACATGCACATCGACCAGCTGGCCCGGGAAGCGGCGGCGGGCGTCGACGCGGCGGGCGGCAAGGCGGTGATCTTCAACACCATCACCGTCTCCGACGGCATCTCGATGGGCACGGCCGGCATGAGGTATTCGCTGGTGTCGCGCGAGGTGATCGCCGACTCGATCGAGACGGTCGTGGGCGCCGAGGGCTTCGACGGCTTCGTGGCCATCGGCGGCTGCGACAAGAACATGCCCGGCTGCGTGATGGCCATGGCGCGGCTGAACCGGCCGTCGGTCTTCGTCTACGGCGGCACGATCCTGCCCGGCGCCAAGCCACGGCGACATCGTCTCGGTCTTCGAGGCGGTCGGCGCGCACGCCGCCGGCAAGCGTCATGCGACGGCGCAGCTGCTCGAAGTCGAGCGCACCGCGATTCCCGGCGCGGGCTCCTGCGGCGGCATGTACACCGCCAACACCATGGCCTCGGCCATCGAGGCGCTGGGCATGAGCCTGCCCGAACAGCTCCGCGCAGGAGGCGATCTCGCCGCGACAAGCTCACGACTGCCGGCGCGCCGGCGCGGCCGTGGTCGAGCTGGTGAAGCGGGCATCAAGCCGCGCGACATCCTGACGCCGCAAGGCCTTCGAGAACGCCATCACGGTGGTGATCGCGCTCGGCGGCTCCACCAACGCGGTGCTGCACCTGCTGGCCATGGCGCACGCGGCGGGCGTGAAGCTCACGCTCGACGACTTCACGCGCATCGGCAAGCGGGTGCCGGTGCTGGCCGACCTGCGGCCGAGCGGCAAGTACGTGATGTCGGAGCTGGTCGCCATCGGCGGCATCCAGCCGCTGATGAAGATGCTGCTCGACGGCGGCCTGCTGCACGGCGACTGCATGACCGTCACCGGCAAGACCGTGGCCGAGAACCTGGCCGACGTGAAGCCCTATCCGGCCGGGCAGGACATCATCCGCCGCTTCGACAAACCCATCAAGAACGACAGCCACCTGGTCGTTCTCTACGGCAATCTCGCGCCGGAGGGCGCGGTCGCCAAGATCACCGGCAAGGAAGGCCTCACTTTCACCGGCAAGGCGCGCGTGTTCGAAGGCGAGGAGACGGCGCTGCAGCGATCCTCGACGGCAAGGTGAAGGCGGGCGACGTGGTCGTCATCCGCTACGAAGGGCCGCAGGGCGGCCCCGGCATGCGCGAGATGCTCAGCCCGACCGGCGCGATCATGGGCAAGGCCTGGGCGACGAGGTCGCGCTGATCACCGACGGCCGCTTCTCCGGCGGCAGCCACGGCTTCGTCGTCGGCCATGTCACGCCCGAGGCCGGCCTGGGCGGCCCGATCGGCCTGCTGCGCGACGGCGATCGCATCACCATCGATGCCCGAAGCGCCGCAGCATCAGCGTCGAGGTTTCGGCGGCCCAGATGAAGGCGCGGAAAAAGGCCTGGCGCGCGGGAAAACCCTATGCAACACGAGGTGTGCTCGCGCGTTATGCGCGAACCGTGAGCAGCGCCAGTCGCGGCGCGGTCACCTCGTGAATGATTGCGGCTTGCTTTACAGTTGATTCGATATCCGCAGCAACCTGATGATTGATGTCCCTGATGATTGGTTTTGTTGCAGCGCCGTGGTTGTCTCGGCATTGCCACACGGGGTACAGTCGACGCAATACTTGCGCGGGAACACAAACGTCGCTAATTTGCGGCGCTCGCACAACGGGGTCAGGCTGAAAGGCCAGCGCTGATTAGAAAAAGAGAGATCATGGGCGTATACACACATTCGAATGGCAACTGGCTATCCCGACGCGGCGGCTTCATGGTCGCGCTCATCCTGTTCCATATCGTGCTGTTCTGGGCGCTGAAGAGCGGCCTGGCCGTCAAGCTCCTCGAGTCCATCACCGAGCCCATCAAGGTGGACATCGTCAACGAGGTGAAGGAGGAAGAACCGCCTCCGCCGCCGCCGCCGCCCAAGATGGAACTGCCGCCGGTAGAAGTGCCGCCGCCGGTCATCGACATCACCATTACCGCCGACGCTCCGCCGACGAACGCGATCAGCAACGTCACGGACAAGCCGCAGCCACCGGCGCCGCCGCCGCCGCCGCCGCCCCGTCAGGTGGTGCGCACGGCACTGAAACTGAACCCGAAGTCCACGCAGCCCAGTGTTGACGACTACTACCCCGAGACTTCCCGCCGCCTGGAAGAAGAGGGTGTCGCCAAGATCAAGGTCTACATCGGAATCAATGGCCGCGTGAAGACGGCCGAAACAGAAGAAACTTCCGGGTTCCAGCGGCTGGATGAGGCCGGTGTGAAGGTGGCCAAGCTGCTGCGCTTCACGCCGCCGACTGTAGATGGCAAGCCCGTGGACGATGCCTGCGGCACCGTGCCCATCCGCTTCCAGCTGCCCAAGAGATAGATTTCTTTCGCGTCAACAACCCCCGTCCTGTACGGATCTGCTCAGTAATCGAGGATACAAATGGAAAACGAAGTCGCGGCCGCTGCGGCCGATGCCGCTACCAGCAACCCGTATGGTATCGAGGCACTCATCACCCACGGTACGCCGGTCTCGTACACGATTCTGGGCGCGCTGCTGATCATGTCGCTGGTGTCCTGGTACATCACCTTCACCAAGTACTGGGACCAGTACCGCCTGACCAAGGCGGCGCATAACGTAGAGAAGAACTTCTGGGCTGCCGGTTCTGCCCGCGAGGGTGCCGACCGCCTGCCGAAGGATGACGACTTCCGCGTGATCGCCGAGAGCGCCATCCGCGCTGCGGCGCACCACGAGGGTCGCCTGGGCGATCGCATCAGCCTGCGCGACTGGCTCGGCATGGCGCTGACGCGCTCGGTCGACAGCCTGAACGGCAAGCTGTCCGCTGGCCTGTCGTTCCTGGCCACGGTGGGTTCGACGGCTCCGTTCGTCGGCCTGCTCGGCACGGTGTACGGCATCCTGAACGCCCTCATCAAGATCGGTCTGTCGGGTCAGCCGTCGATCGACAAGGTGGCCGGCCCCGTCGGCGAGGCGCTCATCATGACCGCGCTCGGCCTGCTGGTCGCGGTGCCCGCCGTGTTCGCGTACAACATCCTGCTGAAGCGCAACAAGCACATCCAGGACATCATGCGCGAGTTCACCGGCGACCTCGAAGCCAACCTGATCGGCGGCGTGAAGCCTGATGTGCCTGCTGCACGTCCGGCGGCGCCTGCTGCTGCGGTCAAGAAGTAAGACGGCTTCGGGCAAACGACCTTTAAGGGATCAAGACCATGTCGATGAGTGTTCCCGGATCCGATGGTGACGACAAGGTGATGTCGGACATCAACACCACGCCCCTCGTGGACGTGATGTTGGTGATGCTGATCATCTTCCTCATCACCATTCCGGTGATCGTGCCTACCGTGAAGGTCGATCTGCCCGACCCGCGCAATATCGCCACCCAGACCAAGCCCGAAGACATCCCGGTCTCCATCGACCGGGATGGCAACGTGTACTGGCGGGGTGGCCGGGTCGAGGACCGCGCCAAGCTGCTGGAACTGATGGTCGAGCAGGCCCGGCTGGATCCCCAGCCGGAACTGCACCTGAAGGCCGACCGCAACGCCCGCTATGAAAACGTGGCGCGCGTGCTGTTCGTCATCCAGCAGTCGGGCCTGCAGAAGGTGTCCTTCCTCACCGAGCCCAAGGCCGCGAGTCAATTAAGGTCTTTCGAGAGAACCAACATGTCGATGAATGTTTCCTCTGGCGGCTCCGAAGAGCCGATGTGCGATGTCAACACGACGCCGCTCATCGACGTGATGCTCGTGCTGCTGGTCATGCTGATCGTGACGCTGCCCACGCAGAATCACGGCGTATTGCTGGACATGCCGAGGCCGACGGATGCGCCGCCGCCTCCGGTTCCGCCTGAAGTCATCGACATCGAAATCGATTTCGACGGCACCATCATCTGGAATCAGGTCACCCCGGTGACGAGCATCGCCACGCTCGATTCCTACTTCCGCCGCGAGGCCGCGAAGGATGTTCAGCCGGAAATCCACCTGCGCCCCAATCGTCGCGCCCGGTACGACGTGGTGGCCAATGTGATGGCTTCGGCCCAGCGGGCCAAGATGGTGAAGATGGGCTTCACCAACGTGACGGAATTCCGCGACTGATCCTGGCAGGGGGTCAGATGCACTTGACGGGGGCTTTTCAGCCCCAGTTCAGCAGGTTGCGATAAACCTGCTACAGACAGGAACATTTCCAGTTGAGGCGCTCATGAGCAAGTCGAGCAAGGGGTCGTACATGTCGAAATCTCTGTTTCCGGCCGTCGCTGCGGCCGTCGCTCTGGCCGCCGGCATGGCGGGCTCCACGGCTGTCTGGGCGGGCGAAGGTCCCCAGGTGTCCAAGGGCGCCGCCAAGATCCTGAAGGCCGCCAATGATGCCTACCAGGCCAAGAACTGGAACGAATGCGTCAAGAAGGCGCAGGAAGGCAACGATCTTGCAGGTCGCACGGCTTTCGATTCCTATGTGGCCAATCAGCTGCTGGGCACCTGCTACCAGCGCCTGGGCAACAACACCGAAGCCGTGAAGGCCATCGAGGCGCAGCTGGAGTCGGGCTTCATGCCCGCGGCGCAGCAGGCGCAGTTCACCAAGAGCCTGGCGGTCATCCACTACCAGCAGAAGAACTACGCCAAGTCGGTCGAGCTCGGCAATCGCGTCATCAAGGCCGGCGGCGCCGATGCCGAGATCTACACCGTGGTCGGGCAGGGCCTCTACCTGCAGAACAAGCACGAAGAGGCGGCCAAGTTCATCGCCGACTACGTGAAGGACCAGGAAAGCCGCGGCCAGCAGCCCAAGGAACAGACGCTGATCCTGCTGCGCAGCGCCTACGAGCGCGGCAACAACAACACCGGCTCCGCCGACACGCTCGAGAAGCTGGTGATGTACTACCCGAAGAAGGAGTACTGGAACAACCTGCTGTATTCGGTGCGCAAGCTGAAGCTGACGGACCGGCAGACGCTGCAGGTCTATCGCCTGATGGTCGCCACGCAGACCATGCAGCAGCCGAGCGACTACGCCGAGATGGCTGAGCTGGCCATCAGTGGCGGCAACCCCGGCGAGGCGAAGATTGTCCTGGATGCCGGCAACGCGGCCAATGTGTTCGTCGAGCCGCGTGACAAGGATCGCACCGCGCGCATGCTCACTTCCCTGAAGGACTCCACGGCCAAGGACCAGGCGTCGCTGCCGAAGCTCGAGGTCGAGGCCAAGACCGCCAAGACCGGGGATCTGGACGTGGCGCTGGGCAATGCGTACCTGAGCTACGGCCAGAACGACAAGGCCGTTGCCGCGCTCAATGCGGGTATCACCAAGGGTGGCCTGAAGAACCTCGCCGATGCGCAGCTCACGCTGGGCATCGCGCAGGCCCGCGCTGGTGACAAGGCCGGCGCGCTGAAGTCGTTCAAGGCCGTGAAGACGGAAGATCCGGCCAGCACGCGCATCGCCAAGCTCTGGTCGCTGTACGTCCAGTAAGGAAGGCAGCGCAATGACCATCGCGGCAGGCGAGAAGGTTCCGGTAGGCAAGTTCAAGATCGCCACCAGCGACGGGCTTGCCGACCTGACCACCGCGCAGCTGTTCGATGGCAAACGGGTGCTGTTCTTTGCAGTGCCCGGCGCCTTTACCCCCACATGCGATGCCCGGCACCTGCCGGGCTACGTCGAGCTGGCGGACCAGATCCGTGCCAAGGGCATCGATACCATCGCCTGCATGTCGGTGAACGATGTGTTCGTGATGAAGGCCTGGGGCAAGTCAGCCGCAGTGGGCGACAAGGTGCTGATGCTGGCCGACGGCAACGGAGAATACGCCCGCGCGCTTGGGCTGGGGCTCGACGCCTCCGGCTTTGGCATGGGTCAGCGCTCGCAGCGCTTTGCCATGGTCGTGAAGAACGGCGTGGTCGAGCAGCTGCACGTGGAGCAGGGCGGAGAGTTCAAGGTCTCCGCCGCCGACTACCTGCTAGCCCGGCTCTAGGTCAGCCGGACGTCTTGCGCAGCGGTCAGCTGCGGCAACACCTCGAACAGGTCCGCCACCAGGCCGTAGTCAGCGGCCTCGAAAATCGGCGCGTCCGCATCCTTGTTGATGGCCACGATGGTGCGCGCATCCTTGATGCCCGTCATGTGCTGGATGGCGCCCGAAATGCCCACGGCGATGTACAGCTCCGGCGCGATGATCTTGCCGGTCTGGCCCACCTGCAGGTCGTTGGGGGCATAGCCCGCGTCCACGGCCGCGCGAGAGGCGCCCACGGCGGCGCCCAGCGTGTCGGCCAGCTCGTAGATCAAGCCGAACTTGTCGGCGCTGCCAAGCGCCCGTCCGCCGGATACGACGCGACGCGCCGCCTGCAGGTCGGGGCGATCGCCACCGGAGGCCGCGATGCCGGCAAAGCGGGTATGGGTGATGGAGGGCGTATCGGGCGCAATGGATTCGACGCTGGCCGCGCCATCCTGGGCCACCGCGTCGAACGATGCGATTCGCACCGTGCCCAAGACCTGCGGCGAGCCCTCTACCTCGACCGTGAGGATGGCGTTGCCGGCATAGATCGGACGGCGGAAGCGAGTGGCGGATTCCACGGCCATGATGTCGCTGAGCATGGGCGCATCGATGAGCGCCGCCACGCGCGGCAGAAGGTCTTTGCCGAAGGTGGTGGAGGGCGCAAATACATGTGTGTAGCCGGCGGCAAGCCGGGCTACCTGCGGCGCGAGCACCGCGGCCAGTGCATTGCGGTTGGCCTCGCTGTCGCAGGCGAGCACTCGCGTGACACCGGCGAGCCGGGCGGCGGCAGCGGCCACGGCCGCGATGCCGCTGCCGAAGACGACCACGTCGATGCTGGCCCCGGGCAGGCCGGTGGCGCAGCGCACGCACTTGGCGGTGGCGTCGAGGGATGCGCCGAATTCGGCAATGACGAGTACGCGCGACATCAGGTGACTCCCGCGGTCGAAAACCGGGTTGCTCGCGACATCAGATAAGTCCCTTGGCCGCCAGCTGCGACACCAGTTCGTTCACATCCTTCACCACGATGCCCTTCTGCCGCAGCGCGGGCGGCGCGAAGTGAACCGCCTTCACGCGGCTGCGCGGCGTGATGCCGAGCGCGGCGGGAGTGAGGGTTTCGAGCGGTTTCTTCTTGGCCTTGATGATGTCGGGCAGCTTCACGAAACGCGGTTCGTTCAGGCGCAGGTCGGTGGTGATCACGGCGGGCAGGTCGACCTCGAGCGTTTCGAGGCCCGCGTCCACCTCGCGCGTGACGCGCGCAGTGCTGCCGTTGATTTCCACCTTCGAGGCGAAGGTGGCCTGCGGGCGATCCCACAGGCCTGCCAGCATCTGGCCCGTCTGGTTGTTGTCGTCGTCGATGGCCTGCTTGCCGAGCAGCACGAGCAGCGGCTGCTCGCGCTCCACCAGCTTCAGCAGGATGCGCGCCGCATCCAGCGGCTCGATGCCCGTGGCTTCCACCAGCAGCGCGCGATCGGCGCCCATGGCGAGCGCCGTGCGCAGCTGGTTCTGGACCTCGGCAGGACCGATGGAGGCGACGACCACCTCGTCGGCCAGGCCCTTTTCCTTCAGGCGCAGCGCCTCTTCGAGGGCGATTTCGTCAAACGGGTTGATGCTCTGTTTGACGCCATCCGTGATGACACCTGTGTTATCAGGTTTTACGCGAATTCGAATGTTGTAATCGACGACGCGCTTAATGCCTACAAATATGCGTTTCATGCTGGAAATTGCGGCCCAATACCGGGGCGCAAGTATACGCGGTTCTGGCCATGCGGCCCCTGGCAGGGCTAAACTTTCCGGATGAAAAGTGAAGCCAGCATCAAGCCCAGCGATGGCCTGAAGAACGTCCGCTACGAGATCCGTGGCGCACTGGCGCGCCGGGCCATCGAGCTGGAGCGCCAGGGCTACGAGATCATCTCGCTCAACATCGGCAACCCGGGCGCGTATGGCTTCCGCACTCCGGAGATCCTGCGGCTGGCGCTGGTGCAGAACCTGCACCAGGCAGAGGGCTACTGCTACCAGAAGGGCATCTATCCGGCGCGCGAGGCCATCCTGCTGCAGCAGCAGAACCGCGGCGCGCGCGGTGGCTCTCCTGAAACCATTTTCATTGGCAACGGCACCTCCGAGCTCATCGACATGGCGCTGCGCGCGCTGCTGAGCGCCGGCGACGAAGTGCTGGTGCCGGCGCCCGACTATCCGCTGTGGACCGCGGCCGTCACGCTCAATGGCGGCAAGCCGGTGCACTACCCCTGCCGTCCGGAAAACGGCTTCCTTCCCGATCCGAAGGAAGTCGAAGCGCTGATCACCCCGCGCACGCGCGCACTGGTGGTCATCAATCCGAACAATCCCACGGGCGCGGTGTATCCGCGCGAGGTGCTCGAGGGCCTGGCGCGCGTGGCCGAGAAGCACGGCCTCATGGTGTTCTCCGACGAGATCTACGACGGCATCACCTACGAGAACACGCCCTTCGTGCCCATTGCCTCGCTGGTCAACGACACGCTGTGCGCCACGCTTTCGGGTCTCTCGAAGGTGTATCGGGCGGCGGGTTACCGCGTGGGCTGGGTCAGTTTCTCGGGCGCCACGCAGCGCGCCGCGGAATACCAGC
>JBAOIR010000034.1:0-11157 GCA_037045585.1 Microthrixaceae bacterium | reverse complement strand
GCGGACCGGTGCTCCTCGACGACGTGGTCGATGTGGTCGCCCGCCGGCTCAATCTGCCGTTGCTCTGGAACGTCGAGACGATCAACGAGGAAGCAACGGCACTCGCCGCCGTCGACGATGACATCCCCCCAGCCTGCGCAGAAGCTGCTGTCGCTTTCCTTAGCCAGTTGACCGACAACGAACGCAGCCCTCCCGCACTACGCGACCGATCCCAAAATCAGCACCGACGCACTCGGAGCGGCCATCGGCAAAGGCAAGTCGACCGGTGCCACCGTCAAGAAGTCGCTCGTTGCCAAGCTTGAAGCGTTCGCCCAAGAAGCCCCGGACGCCGAAGGGGCCCTTCGGCACATCGGGCGTGAGATCCTCGCTGGACGATTCTCGCTGATCGGACGTTCTGACGAAGGCACCAAGGAGGACACGCATGGCTAGCGAGAACCTCCGTCGGCGCCTGGGCGCCCCGCCATGGCCACCGACGGAGGATACGACCGATCCACACCCTGGCGACCTCTGGCTCGCGAATGTGGAATGACGCCCGCGTCCTCGTCTACGTGCTGTCCGCCGCCGACACTGCGGCCACGTTCGAGGTGTGCGCTGCCACTGCTCCGCTCACCGGAAACGACCACACGGTCGTCGTGCCCGAGGACCACTCGCCCGTCACCGGGGCCGTCGTGCACGTCTGGGCCGACGTCCAAGCCCGCCTGCCTCAGCGAGCCTTCGACCAACGGCTCGGGTCGGCACCTGACCTTCTCGGCCGGGTCGCCGCGGCGACTATCACCCCCACAGGTTCCTTCCCTCCGATCGCTGGCGATCTCGACCCTCGGCGGGAAGAACTTGCCCGCCTCGAAGACGATCTCGCCACCGTCGCGTCGGCACGTTGGCAATCAGAGGTCCCGGTGCGACTCCGTGACCTCATCAGTGGCATCCGACCCAGCAGCCTTGCGAAGGCCACCGGCCTCGAACCTGGCGATGCAGACCAGGTCCTCGACGGACGGCGAGAGCTCACCCCGGCCCAGATCGATTCCGTCGCTCGCACGTTCAACGTGCCCGCCCCGGCGGTCGCTGCCGCCGCCAGCCCTGTGATCGACGACGAAGTCGTTGCTCTGTTCGACCAGCCCGCCCGCACTCGCAAGCTCCGGACTCGGGCAGCCGCGTCTCGACGAACCGTTCCCGAGGAAATGTACGCCGTCGCCCTGCCGCTCATGCAGCAGGCCGCTCGCACCACCGGGCACGAGGACCGCAACTGGGAGGCATTGATCGACGATGCCCTTTCCGATTAGCCGCCTCACCGCATCGGTTCACGCCAAGCGAATCACCGCTGGCCTCGACCCTGACGATCACCAACTCCTCGCCGACGATCCCCACGACGCTGTGGCGGAGCTCTACGGCATCGACATCGTTGTTCACCCCCCAGGCCACACGATCTCCGGCGGCTGCGGCGTCCACGGGCTCTACACGCCCGGCGACCCGCCAAAGATCGAGATCACTGAGTCGATCAGCCGACGGCGTGACGGCTTCACGATCTTGCACGAGCTCGGTCACCATCTGTCCCGCAGCGACGCCACGATCATCGATGCGCTCTACGAGCTTCCCGACCAGGACAAACGAAAGTCTCACGAACTCGTTGCCGACGCCATCGCCGGGCGCCTCCTGGTGACCGACGCAGATGCCGACGAGGCCTTTTCCGGCGGGGTCACCGCCACCGCCATGCAGACCCTGTTCCTCATCACTCAGGCATCCCGCGAGGCTTGCTGCATCCGAGGTGCGGACGCACTCACCCAACGTGGCGCCGTGATGCTGCTGCGCGACAACGTCGCCGTCTTCACCTCGCACCGCTCGACCCCCTGGCACGTCGCTCGCTCGACGCCGCAGGCCAGCTCGGGCCTCCTGGCTCAGGTCGCCAACAGCGGCCACAGGACGGGGCAAACCACCGTCCAGTTCGCCGCAGGCAACACGAGCACGCTTATGTACGCCGATGCCGTGGCGTGCGACGACGGGTGGGTGTTCGCGGTGCTGACCCTCGATCGACCGGCCGCCGGTGGTCTATCGGTCCCGCTCGGGAAATTCGCAGCCGAGGACGACATCGAGTGCCCCGAGTGCGGGTTCTCCTTCGCGCCCCTGGGCAAGTCGTGCGTGTGCGGTGACTACAAGTGCCCGAACGGGCACTGCGGCTGCGACAAGGGTCCGCCCACCAAGCTCTGCCAGAGCTGCTTCCTGCAGAAGCACACCGAGCTGTTCGAGCACGGGAGCGAGTGCTGCAAGGACTGCTCCTAGCAGCAACTGGACGGATCGAGTCCTCGGGCCGTTCTCCTATGTGAACCCCAGATGGGGGGCGCAGATCTAGGAGTCCCGATGTCCCGAACGCCCAACCAACTCGCCGAGCGCCCCCACGTCGAGGGGCTCCCGAAGCCTGTCCGCTACAAGCGCAAGGACCTCACGTCTGAGCAACGGACCCGCATGCTTGTCGAGTGCGGAGGCAGGTGCGCGCTGTGCAACGCCTACCTCCTCGAGGGTGGACTGACGTCCACGCCAGTCCCGTTCGGGGAACTCGCCCACATGATCGGGCTCCAGCCGAACAAGAACTCGCCTCGTGGGCTCGACGACCCCATGGGCGAGGACGAACGGAACGACCCCTCGAACCTCATGTTCGTCTGCGAGTCAAACCACGCCGAGATCGACAAGTCCGGGTCACGCGACATGTTCCCGATCGACTGGCTCCGTCAACGCAAGGCAGACCACATCGCGCGCATCACGTTCCTCACCGGCTTGGATCCGCAGCACCCGACCGTCCCACTGCGCCTGCTCGCGAAGGTTCGCGACGACAGCGTCGAGGTCGACCAGACCGGCGTCGCCAACGCCGTGATGCATAGCGCCATGCGCTACCCGAAGTTCCGGCTCGCCGACCGCAATGAGATCGAGATCGACCTGCGCGGCATCGCCGGCGAGAAGCAGGCGACCCCCGAGTACTACGCCGCTGTCCGGGCCCGCATCGACGAGGTGTTCGACCACACACTCGCCGCTGGCTGGACCAATGGCGACATCACTCACATGAGCGTCTTCGCCTTCGCTCGGATCCCGGTCCTCGTGTACCTCGGCACCAAGCTAGGGGACCATGTGCCGGTCGATGTGTACCAGCGCGACCGGCTCACCCAGAACTGGATCTGGCCCTCGAGAGCGGGCGAGCTTCCCTTCACCGTGGACGTGCCGCCCACCACCGACGAGCCCACCGAGGCCGTGCTGATCATCAACGCTTCAGGCACCATCGACCCGTCGGAGCTACCCGACGAGGTCGCCGGACTGACCGTGCTCACGGTCGCCGCCAGCACGGCGCACCCGAACGTCGTCGACAGCCCTAGCAAGCTTGCCGACTTCACCCGAGCGCTGCACGAACTCGTCGGGAAGATCGAGCGCGACGGCTACAAGACCGTCAACCGGCTCCACGTGTTCGCTGCCGCTGGCCTCGCATGCTCTGTGACGCTCGGCCGTGTCTTCGACGATGACACCCATCCGACCCTGGCGATCTACGACCGCCAGGACGGCACCGGCTACCGGCTCGGTATGGAGGTCGGCCACCGATGATCCGCCCCGCCAACCTCGAGCGCCATATCCCGCCTCCAAGGAGCACACCATGACCATGACCCCCACGGTGAACACCGACAACCCGCTCAGTGACCTGCTGACCAACGCCGCTGAGGAGATGGATCTCCGGCCCGAGATGCGCTTGGTGCTCCGCGGCATCTACCGGCGTGCCGAGACGCATCTGCGCGAGAACCTCGGTGAGGACACCGACTGGCAGGTGTACCCGCAGGGCTCAGTGCGTCTCGGGACCGTCGTCCGCCCCTCCAACAAGGCTGACTACGACCTCGACGTCGTCGTCCGGTCCTCCAAGCCGAAGGAGCAGCTCACCCAGGCGGAGCTCAAGGGCGAGGTCGGCGATGTCATCAAGAGCTTCGCCAATGCAGAAGCCAGCGGGGACACCCCGCCAACCGGCTGCGACGAGGGCGGCCGCTGCTGGACCATCGGCTATCCCGGCGTCCACGTCGACTGGCTCCCCGCCATCGGTGATCCCGAGGCGCGACAGGACAGCGGCATCTTGCTCACCGACCGGAAACTCACCAGATGGCAGTTCGGCGACCCGAAGGCCTACTCGGACTGGTTCCAGCAGCAGCAGATCATGAGCGAGGTCTTGCTCCGCAAGAGCGCGCTCGCCGCTGCCGCCAACGTCGACGTCGAGGACATCCCCGACGACGAGGTCCGCACCACGCTGCATCGCCTCGCCCAGACGCTGAAGATCCATCGCAACGAGATGTTCGCGGGAGACCCGAGCCTGCAGCCGCCCTCCATCATCCTCACCCACCTCGCTGCGCTTTCCTACAGCGGGGGCAACCTCATCGACGAGCTCGCCAACGCCGCTGACCGCCTGCCCACTCTCATGACGAAGACCCCTTCCGGCATGTGGGTCCTCGAGAACCCGATGCAGCCGAAGGAGAACTTCGCTGACCGTTGGACCGACGAACACCAAGCCAAGTTCCTCACCTGGATCGAGAAGCTGCGGCGCGACATCGACGACTTCGACCGCGTGCCCGCTGGCCTTCAGCACATGGTCGCCCGGCTCGGCGAGAGCTTCGGTCTCGACACCGTCACCAAGGCCGCCACGCGCGGTACGGGGATGAACACCACTGCAGCGGTCGGCGCCGGCCTTGCTGGAGTCACCTCCAGCGGCCTCGTGACCACCGGCCCGTCTACCAACGCCAGCCCGCGGACCGACCTCCGTCCTCATCGTTTCCACGGGGGCCACGTCCCACAGCGCTGATCGATGGCCGACGATCCCCTTGTGAAGCCGCTCACCGTGTGGCAGCACACGTTCGGGATCATGGCCAGCTGGCCCGGCAAGGTCCGGATCGCCCAGGTACCCGACAACGGCGGCGGCGTGACGGATGAGCTGCGATGGGAGGCGGAGTTCACGCCGACCAAGCTCAGCTGCACCTATACCGTGCGGTTCACCTACAAGGTCGGCGATCCGATCGTGTGGGTGCAGGTCGTTGACCCCGTGCTCGATCCCGGTGCCGGCAAGCAACTCCCGCACGTGTACGAAGACTCGACGCAGCGCTGGCTGTGCTTGCACCTCGAGGGCCAGTGGGATCAGACGATGGCCATCGCAACGACTGTCGTGCCGTGGGCCGCTGAGTGGCTCTTCCACTATGAGCTCTGGCTCGCGACGGGTGAGTGGACTGGATCCGGCGAGCGGTACGAACGGGATGTACGGCCAATTGACGGGCGCAGGTTGCGGCGCCCCGCCCCGCGGGCAGCCCCGCTCAAGTCGCGGGCACGTCGTCGAGCAGAACGTCGAGCCAGCTCACGTCGATGATTCTCCGGCGAACGAAGGTCGCAGGCAAGCGGGCGCCCGATGGGCAGCCGAAGATCGCAGGCGAACCCTGCGAGGATCCGACCAGGCCGCCGTCGCCTTCGCCTACTGCAGTCGGCTTGGTAGCCGCCGAGCGACGATCAAGCAGTTCGGACAGGGCAGAATCGGACAGGGCCATCGGTGTGCACTTGGTCGTGCACATCGAGCATCACGCCGATGGCTCACCACGTGGTGGACCGGACCGCTCCCAAGAACCCCAACACTCCACGGGATTCGTACCCGCGCCCTTCTCGGCCGTCGACACGTTCCGGCAGCCTCAGACGGCCGCTACAAGGTGGGGCCCGGACTCGGACCTGGAGCGCTTCGATCGGCGAATCCAGCGAGCAGCCGACCAGCCACCGATCGATGCAGCGAACACCCTCCTCTTGGCGATGGAGCTCGTCACCGGAAAAGCTGTTCGACTGGGCCTGCCGCATCTGTATCAGGAGCACCTCGGTGCGCTTGAGACGCTGGATCTCGACGACGCCGGGGGGGGTCGACCTCCGAGCTGTGTGACCGGCTCTTGGGCAAGGCGATCTAACGGCGGTCAGGGCGATCCACTAGGACCCGACCACGGTGCTCGAAAGCTCCTGGACGAAGTGACTTGGCCGCCAGCCTGACGTGACCCGGTCGAGTATGAAGGCGTCGATCAGCGATACGGCTACTCCCGTGGCAGTGCCGATTCCACCCGCGCCGGCCAGGTCAAGGGCCACCCCGGGACCAGTGAACAGGAACCACCGCGTGGCTCGCGCTGGGATCGATCGAACGCGGGTAGTGCGAGTGGCCTCCCGGTAGTACTCCTGAACGAGGGTCATGTCTGCATCCTGCGTGGACACCCAACCGCGGAATCGCGAGCTGTCTTCGTAGAGAGACCGGAAGGCATGGAACGGACAGCGGCTGAGCATTGACCCATCCACGGATATCGAGGCCATTCAGCACCGTCTCGCGAAAGAGGCTGGCCTCGCGTACGCCATCGACTCGTCGCCTCAGGGCTTCGTCGAGAAGGCAGCGCGCTGCAGCGCCATTGAGGAGGTTTCCGGCGTAGTCCTCTCCGTACCGCTCGAAGACCGGAAGCGAGGCTGAGGCGCAGAGGATCGTGCGGATTGCGCGGAGGAGGCGGCTCGTCGTCTTCCGTCCGTAAGAGCGTCCAAGTTTCAACTCGAACTCGAACTCCAAGTGCGACGTTTCCCGCAGGTCCTCGAGCGCAAAGCGGACTGGCGCCAAACCTGCAGGTATTTTGAGGGAGTTGCGGACTCTCGATGAATCGACAAATGACGAGAGCAGGCGACGTAGCTCCTCCGGGTCGTCGAGGAGCCCGGCGAGCATGGGTGCAGCGTGCTTTTCCATTTCGCAGACGGTCAAGAAATCTGTCCGCAAGTGCCCTGTCGACTACCACCTGGTAGCCGCCGAAGTCGCCTGATGGATGTGGGACGGCGCCATAGCGGCCGAAGTAGCCGGTGCCAAGGCTCATCGTCCTCTGCGGTGTCGAAGTTCAGACGGCCTCGGAACGTCCTCTCGTGCGCTGGGTCGGGCACGGGTGGCCAGACGTCTGAGTAGAAGGCCGCGAGCTTCAGCGAGTCACGGTGGTCCTCGAAGAATCCGAGCCACTCGCCGACGGGCGCAGATTCGCCCAGGCGCCAGCAGAAACTGGTCGTCCACGAACACCGTTGTCTGCGGGTCAGAGGCTCGCGACCTCGGCGAGCTCGCCGACGTCTCTGACCCCATCGATCACGATTGATCGGAGCATCGTTCTATCCTCCGCGTGCTGAGGCGAGACTGAGGCTGCCGAGAACTCATCCCGAGCGGTTCGGGGTTCGTAGATTCAGCCGGAGGAACGACGCTGGCCGTCCGGCGGGCGTGAGGGTGCGGAAGAGCTCGTCGAAGGGTGTTCTGCGGAGGTCGGTCGAGTTCGACCGGGGGTGGAAGGTGCGGGCCTGAATGCCGGGTCATAGACACACGGCGCGGCGAGGGTCTTAAGAATGTTCGTTCGGTCGCCGGTTAGTTCAGGCCGTGTGGCGGTACTCGTTGATGAGACCCGCAGGATTACCTACCGATTCACCAAGGATGGGCTGATCATCCGGTTGACCACGTTCCGAAAGCAACGCATTAACGAACGCACCGAGATCGCCAGAGCCCGCAAGGTCGCCGAGAGCTGCGCCGAGCGGAACCCGTGAAGGAGACGACCATGGCCAACTACTCCCGCTGGGACGACGTCAAGAAGACGCGCCCGGCCCTGACGCCGGAACCCGGGCAGGAGTCAAGCAGGACCTCGCGCTCGGGCAGCTCATCTATAACCTGCGCGCCGGAGCCGGGCTCAGCCAGCGTGAGCTTGCCGAGCGCGTCGGCACCACCCAGTCGGTCATCTCCCGAATGGAGGAGGGAGGCGGGGCGCGCAACCGGATCGACACCCTCGCCCGTGTAGCGACTGCGCTGGACCGGCACCTCGTGGTGTCGTTCCCCGAGAAGGTCCCAGTCAGGCTGAAGGACGCCGTCCAGATCGCGTGACGCCCTGATCTTGGGCTGCGATCGCCGATGACGCTCGAACCCGAAGATCGATCTCATCGGCCTCACCGTGCTGTCCTGCCGTGGGCATCGCTGGTCGGAGGCCCCGCTCGTCGACCCGCCGCAAACCCGAGTGCAGCGCCGCGGTGCTTCTACTGTTCCTTCTACTGTGCGGCACGTCACAGGGGTGTACGGGCTGGCACGACAGCGGTAGAATGACCGCCGAAACCCTTACAGAAGGGCACTATCCGGTACGCATTGGTACGGGCTGCTATCTCATAACCCGAAGGTCGCAGGTTCAAATCCTGCCCCCGCCACCAACGACCGCATGAATCCCCAGTCCTGACGGGCCTGGGGATTCGTCGTTGTTGGGCGTTCTACCGGGTTCGGGTGGTGTTCTCCCGGGTGTTCAACCGGCTTTGGGGAGCGCGGGGTTTTCGGCGCTGTGTGGTGTGGAGGAAGTATTCAAATGGCGCGGGCGGCATCGGTGTGCGTGGCTGGGAAGGTGTGTTGGTAGGTCTGGACTGTGAACACGAAGTCGCTGTGTCCGAGGCGTTCGGAGGCGGCTTTGGAGTCGATGCCATGGGTGATGAGCAGGCTGGCGTGAGTGTGGCGTAGTCCGTGGAAGGGGATGACCGGGACCGGTGATCGGCGCACGATGCGGTCGAAGGTTTGGCTGATCGAGTGCGGGTGCACGGGGCCACCTGAGGCTGCGGTGAACATCCACCCTGGATCGTCGATGCCTACGGCGGTGAACTCTGCTGTTTGCAGGGCCCGCCAACCGGCGAGGACCCCGAGGGTGGTTTGGTCGAGGTCGATGCAGCGGCGGGAGTGGTCGGTCTTGCCGCGTGTTTCGTGGAGCTCGTAGCCGACTGCGACGAGTCCACGGTTGATCGAAAGGCGGGCGTGTTGAACGTCGAGGTCGCTCCAACGCAGACCGAGCAGTTCGCTGCGGCGGACACCGGTGTTGGCGGAGAGCCATAGGGCGGGGAAGAGCCGGTGTCCCACGGCGGCGCGCAAGAACACCCGTAACTCGTCGTCGGTCCAAGCCTTCCGTTCCACTTTTGGGATGGAAGCGAGTTTGGGTGCGCAAGCGGCGAGGGCGACATTGTGGCTGACGAGTCCTCGGCGCAGCGCATGGTCGAGGGCGCCGCGGATTATCAGGTGGACCTCGTAGACGGTCTTGGGAGCGAGCGGCCTGGTTCCGCCGGTGAAGTCCAGCGGCGAGTCGTAGAGCCGTTCAAGGTCTTGGGGCCGAAGCAGGCGAATCCGTCGACGACCGAGGGTTGGGAGAATGTGGCGTTGGACCTTGTGGACGTAGCTGCGATGAGTGCTGACTCGCAGCTCGAGACGCTTGGCTGGAAGCCACTGGTGGGTTAGGTAAGCGCCGAAGGTGAGGGAGCGGACCTCGTCGTTGCGGCCGTCGCGTTCGGCGGCGAGACGTGCCACGAGCGCTTCGGCTTCGGTGCGGTCTGTGCCAGCGGGATGCCAGCTGCGGCGTTCTTTGCCGGTGACGGGATCGAGTCCTTCATAGATGACCGCGTAGTAGCGGTCGCGCTTGCGGGCAACATGTCCCTGCATGGCGGATCCTCCTCGTTCTTCCGGGTCCGGGCGGTCCGGAACCCGGTAGAACAATCGTTAGACCGGTGCGCTCGAATGTCGAGCAGAACAGCGCATCTGACGAAACCGCAGGTCAATGGCCCAGAGGCGACCTTGAGGGGCTCGGTAGAACGCACGGGCGCAGACGGCCGTTCCGCAGCGATCGAATTGGGCGTTTTGGTGGTGGTGAGCTCGCCGACTGCGTCTGGTGCGATGGACTTCACGGGAAACGCCCCGGTCTGCTCTGCCGGGAGGGAGCCGCCCTGCCATTCGAGGACGGTGTTGCCCTTTCCGTCGTCGGTTGAAGTGCATGTCCAGCCGGCGACCTCTGCAGCTACGGATGGTTCCTGTGGACCTTTGCTGCAGCCCAGACCCATGGCGCCGACTATGCCTGCTACAGCGCACCCGCCAGCCGGTTCGCCGCGGATCTCGGCCGCATTCGCCTTCGCTGAGGAATCCAACGCGAGCCTCCTCACTTCGGTGCCCGGCGGTCGCGGCTAGTCGCCGATAGCTCCGCGACGTCTAGCGAGTCGGTGCCCCCCCAACGGGGACCGCGGCGAAAGAGAATGATGCAGTCGTCCGATACGACGTTGGTGTCGCGGTTGGAATCCGTTCGTTGCCATGGGCAACCCTTGGAGTCGACGTAGCGGCCTCGTTTCTGCTGGCGCTAGTCCTCGACGGTCTGGCCGCATCTAACTGGTCGACGGCCATCGGGCACCTCGGTCGCGGCGGGGTCCATGGGGGCGTTCACGACGTTCTCGACCTTCGAGTACGAGACAGTCAGCATGTCCGGCGCCCAGTCCCCTCGAGTGACCCGTCGCTCAGGTTCCCGGCAGGGTCAGCCTCGGGGTCCTCGATGGATCCGTGGTTCGGGCAGCGATCACCGTTGAGTTGGTGGGGGCATCGCCGCCAGGTCGATCCGTCGAGTTCGTGGACGGGGCACTGCTGCACACCTGATGAGAGTCGATGCTTGATGTCCACGATTGCCTGCGCCTTGCGTTTGCTGGGCGCATCGTCGTGGGCGATCCGGGCGAAGGGCAGGTCGAGGTGACGGTCGCTCCAGCGGATCCAGCGGTTTACCAGGGTGAGGGGATCGCCCGCAGTGGTCGGGTCGATGAGATAGACGGCGACGTCGGTGACGAAGTCGAGCTCAGCGAGGTGCGCGGCGAGACGTGCACGGAACTGGTTGGGGCCCACACCAGCATGGTGGAGGTAGTGGGCGGCGATCTGGCCGAGTTGGTCGTTGTCGATTCCAAGGACGCGGTGGGCGGTATCGAGATCGTTAAGGTCTCGCCCCTTGCTGCGCTGGGCAAGGGCACGGAACTTGGTGGCGATCAGCTCGGCCGGTTGGAAGGTGAGCACTTCGGCGGATCCGGTCCACCAGTCGGTCGCCACGGTGAGGCGCCGGCGGTCGAACGAAGCCGCGGCTGGTACGTCGTCGAGGTTGATCTCGACCTTGAGTCGCCGTGGGGTGCCGTGGACGCTGGTGTAGGTGAACCGTTCGGTGAGGCGACTCCGAGTGGTCGTCGGGTGCGACGCGACACCGACGCCGACCCGCTTGGCGATCTCGCCGAGCGCCGTGCGCATGGTCCGCATGTCGTTGTCTGCGACCGACAGGTCATAGGCGACGTAGTCGAGGTCCTCGCTGTAGCGGC
>JBAOIR010000067.1:0-84008 GCA_037045585.1 Microthrixaceae bacterium | reverse complement strand
TGGCACCTGGGCTCCGGGTCCGGATCAGCATCAACAAGCCAACCGTGAGCCGATACGGGTAAGCGGGGTTGGTCAAGCCTGACATGCAGGCGTGAGATACCCGGACTTGTCGACCGGTAACTATCCCATCAATGTATAATGGCTCAGAACCGTCCGAGAACCTGCTCCGCCTCACCGCTCTCGAACTGAGCGCTAGGGGGCCAAGCGATGCCTTTCCCGTCTGGGATGACCAGAAGGCGTCCTCCGGCCAAAGTCGCGACGCCTGATGACAAGCTCCCGCAGGAGTTCAGGTTCGTCGGGGATGTGGATGAGTTGCAGGACTGCGTGGCCGATGACGACGTTAAATACGTGACCGTCAAGCTGCGTGGCTACCGATCCGTTCATGACTGCCAGATCGAGTGTTCCTTGGCCGAAGTACACGGCTGGCTGCCCGGCGAGCCGTCGTCGCCCGACCAGTGCCCAGATCCAGGGCGGGGGAGGCGAGTTTGGCCGAAGGTGTGACGGGACTCCCGCGAGAAGTACTGGGTGCGGCTTGGCGTCAGCGAAGTCGTAGACCATCGCAGTCATGACCAGCCAGAGACAGACCGCTACCGCTCCGTCGTAGTCGAGCTCGGAGCTAGCGCTTTCGTCCGTGACGATCATGTACCCGAGCACCGGCTTCACAAGCTTCTGCACTCTGCTCATCCACCCCGAGTTGCATGTCGCGCACACGACCTTCTTGAGGGAGTGGGTCATTCCTGTTCGCTTGACCAACCCATAGTCCACGCCATCCAGACCCTGCTCCTTCATCGTGGCGACCGGCAGGAACAGCTCCTTCATCCACTTCGGCAGGTAGTCCTCCTTGGTCAGGTTCTCCGTGGCACCGCAGAAGATGCACTCGCCGGGCTTGATCTGCCCTGAGGTAGTGCGTGCGTTCGGCGTCCAAGGCCTACCCTTTCCCCGTGCCTGACGAGTCGGACGAGCCTACGCAGACCACCCCGCAGGGGCGGAAATTCCGATACCGGACCGTGAGGACGTGATGGCGGCGCTCCGCAAGGTGGCGCACGTCGAGGACAACACGACGGACCGATCGGAAAATGATCCGCGCGCTTCTGCTTGCAGATTGAGTGATTTCACGGCTGTAATTACACGCCCCCTTCACCGCTGGTAACATGCGGGTCGCATCGTTGGTCAGGGACACGGACGTCTCAGCCGATTACAGGGGGAGGTGCATTACGGGCTACTAGTGAAAGGCATTCGCCAGTGAGATCGAACTTCAAACGGGGGGAACACTGATGGCGCGGCATCGGGCAGGAACGCTCCCCAGCGTCCTTAGCCAGAAATCCGCCATCGAACTCCTTACGGGAATCGGCTGGGAGCCGACCGGAGGGGGTAAGCATCAGGTGAAGATGGAGAAGGCCGGAGAACGACCGATCACACTTCCCCAGCACAAAGGCCAGGACTACTCTCCGGGCCTGCGGAATGCGATACTCAAGCAAGCGGGCCTCAAGTGACCCACGAGAACATGCCGAGGAACCAAGAGTGAACGAAGTGCCGAGCGAACTCACCGTGGCTGTTCACATGGAGGGTGGTTCGTGACTGGGCTGAGGTTGTTGAGTTGCCTGGCTGCTTCGCAGCCGGCGATACGTTCGGAGAACTGCAGGAGTCGCTGCAAGAGGCCATCGAGCTCTACCTCGACATCAAGGTCGGGAGGCTCGAGCTGGAACCCTTCTCCGGGCAAGAGAACCAGACAGCAGTACTCTGCCCCGCCTAACTCGCTACTAGCCCGTAGCAACCGACGAACCCCCGATCAGTGTCGGGGTTCGTCGTGTTCCGCTCGCTATCGTCATCGAAGTCCTCCGCGATATGTAGCCCTCTCGCCGTAGCTCGCGGATGCACCTGTCGGCGCAACCGTTCGTCACGCGAGGCTTCGCGATCCTCTGTGGCGTTCTGCAACAGCGTGCGGAACATCGGCTGAGCATCGAAGCGGTGGTTGTACCGCCACGCGTGCCTCCGAGGTAGCCCTGCAGGTGCTTGGCCGACACGGCCGTCGCGCGAATGCCGGCCCGCTCTAGATGAGCCATCACTGTCGACCGGTCGATATCGAATCGCCTCGCCACGACCGGAGCCGAGTCGCCGGCCTGGTACGCCTCGACGAGATCGGCCACCTACTCCGCATCCAGCCGACGCACATGCCGAAGGGGCGGGAAGCTAGTCGCCCCGGACTTCCGAACCGGCCCGCTCCTTTCTCGCCAGTACTAGTGCACGATGTGTTTGACCGCAGCGTGAACTTAGGTTGGAGTAAGCCTTCACTAGCTCCACCTTGTAGTACTCGAACCCCCGACCTTTGCGCTGTCCAATGTTCCCCGACCTATTAGAGCCGGCCCGTTTCCCTGGCCGAGGCCTGGATGTCGGGCCAATGCCACGCCGGAGCCCCGCTCACGACCCACCGCTCGGTCGGAAGCACACCACGAGTACGCCAGACATTCGCCGTCTGACGCTTCACCCCAAGCCGAGCAGCGATCTCCGCAAGGCCAACGGGTTGACAGTCTTGTATGTCGACGCTTGACGATGATGAAGCCACCTACGTATACTAACGCTTGATAGTGACATCAAGTGGCCCCGGCGATGCGTGAACATCCCGGGGCCGTGGCCGGCACCCCAGGAGGTCCCGACGTGGCAGATGATACACGTGCCCCCCACGGGGTGTTTCGTTGGCGAGCCTCGAGATTGAGATCCAGCGTTGGCTGACCGAGCTCGGGCATTCGGAGGCGTCGTGGACGGTGACTCGGGCCACGTTTCGCCGGTTCGTGCGTTTCGCCTCTTCGCATGGCGTGGTTGACGTCGTCGACGTCGACGCCGCTCTAGTTCAACAGTTCATTGACGCTCCTGGCGTGCGCGGTGGATCTCCGTCACCGGCGACGCAACATCAGCGCCGATCAGCGCTGCGACTCGTCTTCCGCCTGCACAGCAAGAACGACGGCAGCATCGTCGACCCAACCTTGCATCTCGCCTTGCCATCACGGGAAGCAGACCCCGCGTCCTCTCACCGACATCGAGATCGACCTCATCCGTGGCGCGTCCCTCTCAACCCTTCATGAGACGCGGCTCCCTGCGATTGTGGCGCTTGCAGAGGCGTCGGCGATCACGAGTGAGATCGCCTACATCACCAGCGATGATGTCGACCTCTGCACAAGGACCGTCCGCCTTGAGGGATCACGAAACACTCGGGCTCGTGTCGCGCAGCTCTCCAACTGGGGCGTCGCACAGCTACGTCGCCGAATCGAAACCGTTGACGACGGCCACCTCGTGTATCGAACCTCGAAAGCCAAGCCCGGCATCGCACACACCTCGGTCGTGGTCGCGGTCGGGAGACTCCTGACCAAAGCCGGGCTCGGCGATCTCCCCAACGTCGGCACCGGATCGCTGCGCGCCACCGCCGGACGACGCACTCTCGACGCCACCGGGCGCATCGATGCAGCGGCACACGTGCTGGGGTGTCGCAGTCTCGACGTCGCAGCCCGCCTCGTCGGTTGGGACTGGCTCGAGGACCCGGACTGAACGTGCCCGCTGGCACCGGCCGCGTCTCACGCGACCGCGCCGCATCCACCGCCCTCATCACCGACGACTTCGTGTGGGTTACCGCCGACAGGCTCGACGCCGCCATGCCCCGAGACCCCACCATCGGTGGACGACCGCGCGCCTACCCCATGGTCATTGCGCTCATCTGGGCGGCAGCGGTCCAAGTTCGAACTGCCGCCAGGTCGAAGTCGAATTCGCCGACCTCGACGCCGGCTGGTGGCCCCTGGTTCGCGCCACGGCCGCGTCGAAACGCCCAGGACTGCAGTTGCCTGCCCGGCCGCCCAACCGAGCCAACTACGCGTGGCTCCGCAACCACTATCTCCAAACCGACGAAGGGCTCGCGGTCCTCGGTGACCTCCACCGCCGACACGCCGCGCAGGCGGTCACCATCGGACTCTGCGACCCGAACGGCGAGGGATCTTACACCCACCCGTCGCTCGACCGTGTCGTCGCCGGCGACGGCAAAGTCCTCACCCCACGCTTCAAAGCCACCCGCAAGAACCGTCGCCGACTGAATAGACGCACCGGCGAACTCCGGATCCTCCAGATCGACCCCGATGCCGAGACCCACATCACCGGCGGTGGCGACCAAGTCTGGGGCAACAAGTTCGTCATCACCTCCACCCGAGGCGACGCCCGCAACCAACGCATCATCTTGGACATCAACCGATCCCCCAAAAAGACGGCGAAGCCAAATGGGCGGTCCAAGCCCTCGACCAGGTCCTGCCCCACCTCCCCGGCACCCAAGCCGTCGTCTACGACGGCGCCTTCCGCGGCGTCCACCTCAACCACCTCATGACCCGCCACGGCATCCCCGTCATCGCCAACATGCACTCCGGACAACACGGCACCGTCACCAACCGCCACTACGGCCCGGCCACCCTCACCCGACCCGACGGCACCACCGACACCATCGACATCCACCTCGTCAACGGCACCCCCAACCTCCGACAAATCAACGTCAACGGCGACATCATCTTGCATCCGGCGACCCGCACCCGCACCGTCCGCCGCCTCAACCGCGACGGCCACACCTGGCGCCTCTACAACCACTACACCCTCCCCGCCGAGATCGGCGCCGGCACCTTCCGGCTCCGCCTCGACCGCACCGCCGACGACCTCGCCACCGGCCTCAACCGCGCCGAACACCTCCGCGCCATCGCCCCCGACGACCCCGACCACCCCGCGATTTACGGGCGCCGCAACGACACCGAATCCGGCAACCGACTCCTCGACGACTCCATGCTCCGCGAACGAGCACACACCATCGGCTGGAGACGCCAACAAGTCGACGTCACCATGTGGGCCATCCTGCGCAACGCCATCGCCGTCACACAACACCGACGACGCACCGCCCCCCTCCAACTCGCCGCCTGACCCGCCGCCACTCCGAAAGCGATGAGGCAGGCGGCTTCGTCGCGCCCCCATCCGCTGGCCCTACCCCAGACGGCCACGCGGCACCCGAAACTGAGCGGACGACCGACCGATTGGTACGCTGACCACCAACAGCCAGCGCCAACCCGAGGTTGTGCGCCACGTTGTGCGCCAATCCCGCCCGGATAGCTCAGTTGGCTAGAGCAGCTGTCTTGTAAACAGCAGGTCCTCGGTTCGAATCCGAGTTCGGGCTCCCATTTCTCGGGGTTTCGACCCCTTGAAGGGGTCGCGAAACCCCGCTTGCTAACCGTTTGCCAACCAGCCGTTTCGGCAGGTCGGCTCGGTAGGCCGAGATCCTCCGCTCCATGTGACCGGTTTGAGACGGTCGTCGCGCGCTTAGCCGACATGAGAGCGAGGAGGTCGCAGATGCGCGGCTCGGTGATGAAGCGGGGTAGCACCTGGACGTACGTGATCTCGTTGGGTCACGACGAACACGGGAAGCGGAAGCAGAAGTGGGTCGGCGGGCATCGGACGCGCAAGGAGGCCGAGGACGCGATGATCGCGACCCTCGAACGCATCCGCACCGGGAGCTTCATCGACCCAGGTGCCTCCACCCTCAAGGAGTACCTCGACGAGTGGCTCGCAGCTGTCGAGCCGACGCTTCGGATCACGACGTGGCGGAGCTACGAGCAGATGCTTCGTCTCTGGGTAATCCCGCGCGGTGGTCGGATCAAGCTGGCCGATCTCACGCCGATGCACCTGCGGCGACTGCAGGCCGACCTGCTCAAGAACGGCAAAGTGGACGGGTCGGCGTTGTCCCACCAGTCGGTCGCAAACTGTCGCCGGGCTCTGAAGAAGGCCCTGAGCGACGCGGTGAAGTGGGGGCTGCTGGCGCACAACCCGATGACGTTCGTCGACGCGCCTCGGGTGATCGCTGTGTCACGCCCGACGTGGGGGCGCGACGCAGGCGAAGGCGTTCCTCGATGTCGTCGCGGACAACGAGCTGATCGCCGCGTGGGTGCTGTTCCCCACGACCGAGATGCGGCGCGGCGAGGTCGCCGGCCTGCGGTGGGGCGCGGTCGATCTCGACAAGGCGTCGCTCGCCGTTCGGATCAACCGGGTGTCCGCCGGTCAGGGCAACCGGGTCGCCGAGCATCCACCGAAGACGGAGCGAGGGCAGCGGTCGATTGCGCTCGACGCCGGCACGATCGACGCGCTGCGGGCACACCGCCGCCGGCAGTTGGAGGACCGGCTGCGTGCCGGCCCGGCGTGGACCGAGACCGGGTTCGTGTTCTGCGGGCTCGACGGTCTGCCGCTACACCCCGACACGTTCACGGCAGCGTTCAAGCGGTTGCGCGACCCCCTGCTGCTACCGGCCATCACGCTGCACGATCTTCGACACACGTCCGCGACGTTGGCGCTCGCGGCAGGCGTACACCCGAAGGTGGTGTCGGAGCGGCTCGGCCACGCCAACATCAGCATCACTCTCGACCTCTACAGCCACGTCATTGAGGACATGCAGAGCGAAGCCGCAGAGCAGATCGGCGCGCTCTTGTTCGGGGGATCTGATCGTGGCTGACAAGGACAGGAGTCGCCCGAAGCCCACGCTCGATCCCGACGTCGCCGTTCGCTGTCATGGCTCCCCGTTAGGTTCGCGTGCAACGTGATCGTCCGGGAGTCCTCGGCGATCACTGGGCAGTTCGCCTTGGTTCTCGGATGGAAGCCACCACCGATCCGTCCCTTTCGTGTTCCCAGCGCCCTCGCAGGCGCGCTACTCGATCGAGATCACCGTGCAACAAGCAACTTCAGACGCCGACTGGTCGGGTCGGCTGTTCGATCCAGTGAGTCTGTCGAGAGCCCCTCACGACGCCGAGTTCCAAGGATGTAGTTTGAGAGCCGTGACCGCGTACAACGATCTCTCGGTGGCCGGTCTGTTCGCAGGCATCGGGGGCATCGAGTCGGGCCTCGCCATGCACGGCGGAAAGGCCGAGCTCCTCTGCGAGTACTGGGAACCTGCCCACCGCGTTCTCGCGACGCAGTTCCCCGATGTTCCGCTGGCGGAAGATGTCCGACATCTTCGGTCGTTGCCGAAGGTGGACCTCGTCTCGGCCGGGTTCCCCTGCACGGACCTCTCTCAAGCGGGCCGCATGAGCGGAATCACCGGCGAATCGTCAGGCCTGGTGACCGAAGTCTTCCGGCTGATCAAGCGGCCGCGACCTGCCATGTTGCTGCTCGAGAACGTCAGGAACATGCTCGTTCTGGACGGCGGCGCTGCGATGCAGTTCCTCACATCGGAGCTCGAGGCGCTCGGCTACAAGTGGGCCTATCGGCTGGTCGACTCGCGTTTCGCCGGTGTCCCGCAACGCCGCCAGCGAGTGATCTTCCTGGCCTCAAGGACGATCGACCCTCGCGCCGTCCTGTTCGCCGACGACGCCGGCGAACCGACTGAGCAGTACTTCTCCAACCAGGCCTGTGGCTTCTACTGGACCGAGGGCCTTCGAGGCGTCGGATGGGCCCGTGATGCCGTGCCCACGCTCAAGGGTGGATCCACGATCGGCATCGCATCGCAGCCGGCCGTGTGGAATCCGTCGGCACCGGTCGGGCGGAGGGTAGTTCTCCCGTCGATCGAGGAAGCGGAGCGCCTCCAAGGCTTCCCCACCGGGTGGACAGAGCCGGCCGATGAGTTAGAGGGTCGCAAGGGCGCCCGGTGGAAGCTCACCGGCAATGCAGTGACCGTGGGCGTATCCGCCTGGGTCGGCCGTCGGCTCCGAGAGCCCGGCGAACCGATTCTCGACGGTCAGGAGATGAAGCCGGGTGGGCGTTGGCCGACCGCTGCCTTCGGGTCCAAGGGCAAGGTGTGGGCAGTCGACGTCTCGATGTGGCCGACCCGCGAGACCTATACCCATCTCCACGATCTGGTCGATCTCGATGCGGCCCAGCCTCTCTCTGTTCGAGCCACGAGCGGCTTCCTGTCACGAGCGCGCCGTGGCAACCTCAGGTTCGCCGACGGGTTCCTCGACGATCTCGCCGACCACGTCGCACACATGAGTTCGGAACTCTCTGTCGCCTGACGACGCCTCCGGCGCCCGGCCACCCGCCTCTTCCGAGGTGGTTCGCCAACGCATGCGGCGCCAAGGACGCCGGGACACGGCGCCAGAGATGGAGTTGCGTCGCGCCCTCTGGCGAGAAGGGCTTCGCTACCGCGTCGACCTCTCGCCACTCCCCCGAATGCGCCGCCGCGCCGATGTCGTGTTCACGAGAAGCAGAGTCGCCGTCTTCGTGGACGGATGCTTTTGGCATCGGTGCCCCGAGCACGCGACCGCACCGAAGGCCAACGCCGAGTGGTGGGCGGCAAAGCTCGATGCCAACGTGGCCCGGGATCGGGACACTGATCGAACACTCGGGGAAGCCGGCTGGCGCGTGATCCGAATTTGGGAGCACGAGAACATGAGCGAGGCTGCAACTCGGATCGCCACGGAAGTGAAGTCAGCCCACGGGGAAGATCCGCCTCGGTGATCGCCGGCGTTCGCTTCGTCCACGGGTAGTTTCACCGAGGTGGAAGGCCCCAAGATCCTCGCCCAGACCCTTTCAGTCGCCGCACCGACTCGGACGAAGGACTCGGAGTTGTGGCAGTACCACTCCCGTGGGGCGAGGCATTCGATCACGTCCTGTTGGGGCCTGATGTTCGATCTCCTCGCCAACTCGTCCCTCCTGCGTCAGCACATCAACGAAGGGAAGGTCGTCTTCGGGTTGGACCACGAGATGCAGGACTTCGCGGCAAGCCGTTCGAAGAATCTCGATCTCGTCATCGCCAAACCGAACGACGACGGCTGGACCCGGAAACGCCGGCCGCGGCTGTTCTCCGAACTTCCCGCCCTCTACGACATGGAGCTCACGCCAGAGCAGCGGGCCATGCTCGATGAGTTGCCGGACCCCGTCGAGGGCGCCGTCGGCGCCGTGTACCTGGCGGTCGAGTCGAAGGCGTGCATGACCGCCTTCACGAAGTCGTACCCCCGCTTCTACGACGAGCTCAACTCATCGCACTCCGTGATCCACGGGGCATCCAACCGAGCGCTCGCAGTCGGCCTCGCGATCGTAAATGTCGCCGACGCGTTTCTCTCGCCGGTCGGGAAACTCAACGCTCACCATCAGCCCCAGGACGCTCTTGGAGCAATGGCGAAGGTCGAACAACTGCCTCGGCGGTCCGGGGACGAAGGCGTCGGCTACGACGGCTTGGGGATCGTTCTCGTTGACCTCGCGAACGACGGGACGCCAGTAAGCCTTCCCGCGACACCGACAGTGCCTACCAACTACGAGTACGACCGGATGATTCTGCGTGTCGCCCACGAATACGACGTGCGGTTTCGCGGCGCCTGACCGTTCGATGTTGAGTCGGTCAGACTTCGTGCAGGAGCAATGGCGTAGCTCGGTTGAATGGCGAGCCGTGGTCCGGATGGCCGACCGACTCGGTGAGCATCTCGAGACCCCCGAGATGTCGACGCTCCTCGAGGCGGCGAACCAACCCGGGACCTCGAGTGCGTTGGTGCAGGCCGCCTTCCTCGGTGAGGCGACCGAACTCGGCTTCGTGGACGAGTCGAGGGGACTCTTCGCCGGATACACCTCCGCCCTCCGTCCCGACTACTACCTGCCGCTCGCCGACTCGGGGATCATCCTCGAGGTCGAACGCGGTAAGACGACGATCAACAACATGGACCTCCTCGACTTCTGGAAGTGCCACATCTGCGAACACGCTCACTACCTGTTCCTGATGGTCCCGCTCGCGCTCCGACAGAACCCGACGATGACTCCACGACGCGAGTTCGCAACAGTCCAACGAAGGTTGGAAACGTTCTTTCGACCGGACAACTACACCAACGTTCGAGGGCTGGTCCTCTTCGGATACTGATCGAGCGGCGGCGAGTCCAGTCCGAAGGGGTGGCTCGACAACCCTGCCACCGTCACCCCTGCTGACGACAGCGTGATCAGAGTTCGAACCCCACGTCGGCTTCGGTCGATCTCGACACGAGAAGGGCGAGATCTTCGGCTGCGCCTTTCGTCATCGACTCGGTCACGAGGCTGATCGAATCACGTTCGGGCTCGGACACTTTCCGGTGGTGCGGTTCGAGGTCGGCGTCGGTCTCGGTGCTGACCGCGTAGCGCCGGTTCGACAGCGTCCCTCGGGACAGGCCGACATAGCCCATCTCGTGTCGGGTCTCGTCGGGCGCCAGCAGCAGACCGTGCTCGCACGTCAGGCCTTGCGCCTTGTGGACGGTGACCGCGTAGCCGTGTCGCACCCACCCCTCGTCGAGGTACTCCTGGTGAAGCCGCCGGAGCCCGTCGGTCGTGGACTCCGAGGCGCTCCACTACGAAGTCGCGACCGTCGTCGGAGCTTACGGTGAGGGCGAATGACCCGCTCGCTCCGACGGCTTCTTCGACCATCAACACATCCGGCGGGTTGGGGATTGCGTCGAACTGTTCTCGGCAGCCGGCACTGGCACTCGCATCTTCGCCGCTCACGCCGGGCGCCTGGCAGTGACCAACGACGACTAGATCAGGGATTTGCCTTATATAGAAGGATCGGGAGCGAGCCGATTTGAGATCATTACCTCATCTTCGACGGCGACAATAACTCCATAGTACGGTGCCGCATCGATCCCGCATTTGAGGGGGTCATGGCTGTTCGAGGGGAGCGAGATGGCCAGATCACGTCACTTCTGCGCAGTCGTCGCGCTGACCCTGGCCTCGTCACTGATCGTGGCGAGTTGCGGAGACGACGCCGAACCCACGCGGGCCGACGCCGACACTCCAACAACTCGTCGCTCGTCCACATCGGCCGGCGGATCCGAGGCGCTCTCATCGACATCGACATCAACGACGACGACACCACTCGAGGACACGATCGACCTCGCCGACGCGCCACCCGTCCTGTTCGCCGGCGACAACGACGCCAACTACTTCGAGGATCTGCTCGAGAAAGGCGTCGTTCGGGTGGGTCCGCTTGCCCAATACCAGTCCTACCTGATCAGTCCCGACGCGAAGATGTACGCCCTCGCATCACCAGGAGACGCCGTTCGTCCTTCCCGCATCGAGCTCATCTCAATCAAAACGGGGAAGGCAGTCAGCTCATTCGACGTCGACGCCGACCGGGTGACCCTGTCGGAATGGTCCCCCGACAGCACCGCCGTCGTCGCCAGGGGAGCGAACGACTGGATCACCTACCGAACCGACGGGAGCTCTCAGCCGGTCGAGGGCTCGACCGGCAGCGTTCCCGGATGGGCCACCGGCGACTCGCTCACGTCAGCCGTCGAGTGTTCGCAGTGCTCACGATTCCAACTGACCGACTCCGATGACCAGCCGGTCCTGGTGGTCGTCGGTCTGTCCGGCGATGGCCCCGAGGCCGGCATCTACGACCCCGACGACGCGACGATCGTCCCGTTCGAGGGCGAATGGGCGACAGCTCGGGTTCAAGCGGCGGAGTGCACCCGGTTCACAGTGCTCACGGCCTCCATCGACGGCAAGTCGGTCCAGGCGTTGTACGACGTCGACACCGGCGCCATCCATACGATCGAGCCGGTTCGTGGCGGGTCGGACTGCCCGGTGCCGTCCCACGACGGCCGCAAGGTCGCCCTCGCGATGCAAGCGGGAGGGACCGTCGTCGTCGATGCGGCGACCGGCTCGCCGGTGCTGGTCGCCCGACAGGGCGCGCCCCTCGCCTGGTCTGCCGATGGCGACGAACTGCTCGTGCAGGGCAACGGCACCTTCGTCGTCGCCAGTGACGGCTCCGGCGGCAAGGAGGCCAGCGTCAAGATCCGGGCCTTCTGCGAGGTCGGCGCTGCGGGCAAGGTCCTCGCCGAGGTGACCGGCGCGACCCAAGCCGATTCGGGGCTGGTCCTCTACGACATCTCCCGGAACAGCGCCACGAAGATCGGCGAGACCAGCCTCGGCAGAACCTGCGACGTGAGCAAGGACGGCGGCTGGGTCGTCACCGGCACCACCATCGTCGATCTGGAGGAGGCCGCGTTCACGCAGCTGACCCGCGTCGACTCCAAGGGCTCGTACATCCGTGGGGAACCGATCTTCCCCGACCGGAGCGCCCGGTCGCCCCACCGTGGTCGCCGGAGGCTGACAGCGCATGCGTGTCCTGAACCGCGCAACAACCCGTCCTCGGTCGCGACCGACTGCGGGCGCCATCGGGCTCGCCCTCGCTGCGGTCGTCACCCTCACGCTCGGATCCGGCGAGCCGGCGGCAGCCGCACCCGAACCCTGCCGCCTCGTCGACGAGAGCTCGGTGAGCCGCTTGCTCGGACCGACGTCGCGGCCCCGCGCCACGTCGGTCGGTGCCCTCGACGCGTGTCGCCTCACGATCGGTTCGCTCACGCTGGAGGTCATCGACGGGACCGGAGTCGTCGGCGAATACGAGGCACAGCTGGCCTCCCACGGAGCGGACGACACCCAGCCGGTCGACGACTACGCCGACGGGGCCTTCTTCGGTTGGGGCGTGGAGGGCGCGCTGGACTTCGTCACGCGACTCGGACAGCAGGTCACCATCATCCGGGTCTTCGGCGAGGACCCCGGTCGATCCTTCGACGCGGCCGACCCCACCGCCAACTCCGAGGACAACGACGTGAGCGGCTCCGAAGTTGGATCCACGATGTGGGTCCTGATGACGGAATCGTTCGTCCGCAACGGCGGCGTGGCCATCCCGACGATCGACGATCTCAGCGGGCTCTGGCGTACGACCGACATCACCCCGTGCGCTCCGAGCCGAGATCTCGGCGTCCGGGTCAGCGAGTTCACCACCGACGGCGACTCGCTGCGGGCCGAGAAGGTGGCCGGCGACGCGTGCCTCGAGAACGACGCCGTCGACTTCGAAGGGACCACCTCGGACCGCTCCGGCAGCGGCGTGTCCTTCGGGAGCACCGGTTCGTCCAGCCCGACCAACGGAAGCGCCTACCGCCTCGTCGTCGACTCGCCCACACGGGTCACCCTGACGGGCGCGGCCGGAGCGCTGCAGTACACCCTCGAGTACGAGCGACTGAGTTGGCCCGGGCTGACCAACACCGTGACCTCGTCGCTGCTGGGCATCCCGTCGCCCTCGGAAGCGCTGACCGTCAAGAACGTCGCCCTCACCGGAGCGTTGTCGGCGGTGCTGCTGCTGCTCGTGGTGTTCCCGACCACGTTGTTCAACAGCGCCCTCGAGGCCAACCTCGATCACTACCGGGCATTCGCAGCGCGGATCCGCGACCGCCTGCGCCACCGGTTCCGGCGGCCGGGACCACCGACCGCAGCGACCGGCGCTGCAGTGCCGAACTCCACCGTCACCACCTCGCGCTGGCGGCGACCGGGCGGAGTGGCGGCCTACATCGTCGCCGCCGGGCTGCTGTTCAGCCTCATGCAGCCGTCGTGGGGCCCGAACTCAGCCACCCTGATCTCGATCATCGGGTTCGTCGGAGGCGTCGCGATCGCGAGCGTGCTGTCGGTCGCGGCGACCGTGGTGTACCTGCTGTTCAGCCATCGAAACGGCCGCGGCTACACGATGGTCGAACCGTCGACGCTGGCACTGGCCGGGTTCTTCGTCCTCGCCTCCCGGATCGTCGGCTTCGTGCCCGGCTACATGTACGGGGTCCTCGTCAACTGGAAGTCGGCGCACGAACCCGACGACTTCGACCGGGGCCGGATCATCGCGTTCAACTCCTCCATCACGCTGATCACCGCCGTGGTGGCGTGGCTCTTGATCCCGGTGTGCCGCGACGTCGCCGGGTCCGACCCGAACGTCCTCGAGGCTACGCCGCTCAGCCTCATCGGCGGCGTCTTCGTTTCCAGCGTCGAAACACTCACCATCGGGCTCATCCCGGTGCACTTCCTTCCCGGCCACACACTGCGGGCGCACAGCCGCAAGGCCTGGCAGGTGCTCTGGCTCGGCGGGGGTCTCATGTTCGTTCTCATCCTGCTCCGACCCGGTCTCGTGTCGGGGGCCAGCCGCAACATCGTCGGCACGTCCGCGCTCGTCGCGATCTCGAGCCTCTTCGCCATCGGGTTCTGGGCGTATGAACGCCGGCACGCGGCCAGTCGGCGAGTCCGACGGCGGGCACGACCGGCACGACGACCGTGCCGGGCCCCGGGGTCCCGCCCCCCGTTCCCCCAGAGCTCCTACCGCAACACCGACCGGTCCAGCCCTGACCGTCGGTCGCCACGGCCACGTTCTCCCTCACACCAACCAACCCCGCGGCACCCACCACGAACACCGACTGGAGCATCAGATGAGCGACACCCAACCGGCACCGGACTGGTGGCAGGCGTCCGACGGCAAGTGGTATCCGCCGCAGAACGCCACCCTCCCGCAGCCCACCCCGAATCGCACGTCCCAGGACATGGCGATCGACCAGGCCAAGGGGTTCCTGCGCTCGCTGTTCGACTTCAAGCTGCAGAGCTTCGTGACGCCGGCAGTACTCCGGTTCCTCTACCTCGTCGCCGTCATCATCATTGCGCTCGGCGCCGGCCTCGCACTGCTGGTCGCGTTCGCGTCCAAGAGCGTCGGGCTCATCCTGTTGAGCATCGTCTTCGTGCCGGTCTTCTTCCTGCTCTACGTGATCTTCACCCGCATGTACTTCGAACTCGTCGCTGCGTTCTTCCAGATCGCCGACGACATCCGAGCCGTGCGACGACAGGGCGACGCCTGACGGAGGCCCAGCCACCCGCGAGGCATCGCGCTGGCTACTGTCGCTCGACGATGCAGCACTACGACGTGTTCGCCTGGGTGTACGAGTACGGAACCGAGAAGCTGCACGGTCGACACCGGATCGAGGCGATCGACCTCCTGCGGCTGCGACCGAACGCCAGCGTGCTCGACGTCCCCACCGGAACCGGCGCGAACCTCCCGCTCCTCATCGAGCGAATCGGCCCGTCGGGGCGCGTCGTCGGGGTCGACACGTCCCGCGGCATGCTGGCGCGGGCCAGGAAGAAGGTCACGTCTGCGGCGTGGGACAACGTCGAGCTCGTCGAGGCCGATGCCCGAGTGCTCGGACCCGACATGGTCGGGCCCACGACGTTCGACGCCGCGATCTGCATGCTCGGCCTGAGCGTCGTGCCCGACTGGCCGGACGTGTTCCAACGGATGTTCGACCTCGTTCGCCCCGGCGGCAGGGTCGTGGTGATGGACCTCTACCTCGACGGCAAGCGGACCAGCAGCGTCGCGAACCACTACTACCGACTCCTTGCCCAGGCCGACTCACGACGCCGGTTCTGGGAACCGCTCGAGGCCCAGGTCGACGATCTGGACGTCGTCGACCATCGCTGGTTCGGCGGCGTGGCCCGCATCGCCGCCGGCACCAAGCCGGACCCCGCGGTCTGCGGCGGTCATGAGAGAGGAAACGCGGCGAGACACGTCGAATGACCTACCTCTCAAGTGGGAGTTTCAGCGTTCCGATACCTCGGTCATGGGAACGTCCCCCCGCGATCGCCGCGTCTTCCAACGGGTGGAGACGCGCGGGCTGCCACTGGAGTTCGACGTGCAGGAGCCAGGTGGGTTCCTGCGTCACCGCCGACGGTCCAGCCGAAGCGCCGAAGTCATCGACGTCTCGGTCTCGGGCGCCCAGGTGATGGTCGCCACGCACGGTCGGTGGCAACCGGCATCGATGGTCACGATCCGCCACGACGGATCGGTCGGGAAGGCCCTCATCCGTTGGGAGGCCCCGGGCCCGACGCCGGACACACGGCTCTACGGGGTCGAGTTCCTCGAGCTCGACGCTCCGCTCCGGCAGTACCTCGGCCGCCCCGTCGACGAGCGACGCGGCCACATGCCGCAATACCAGTTCACGTCACCGATTCCGCGGGCCTCGAAGTTCACCTGACCCCGCCCGAATCGAGCGGTACCGTTGGCATTGCAGGCGGACCGATCGGAGCTACTCATGACACGCACCCCGCGACGCGTGGTGTTGACTGCGGCGACCTTGGCGGTGATCGGCTGCGTGCCCGACGGCGGCGGCGCCGACCCGGTGGGCTCGACCACGACCAGCACGACCTCCGCGTCGACCACCAGCACAACGTCGAGCACAACGACGAGCACCACGACAACGAGCACCACCACAACGAGCACCAGCACGAGCACGACGACCACGATCGCCACGGTGCCGACGGGCCCCGCCGAGGCGGCACCCTCCTCGCTCACCGGCGCCGTGATCCCGACGGGCCCGCTCGCCGAGCTGACGGCCGGGATCGGCGGAGCCCCGTGGGACGTACTGCGGCTCGACACCGGCTCCACCCTCATCAGCCAGCGTGACCGCGGCGTGATCGCCGAGCTCACCCCCGCCGGAACGCTGCGAGATATGGCCACGCTGCCCGGCCCGACCGGTGGCGGTAGCGGCGTCCTCGGCCTCGCGGTCCTGCAGGGCACCGGTGGCACCCCCAGCTATCTCTATGCGTTCCACACGGCCACCGATGACAACCGCGTCGAGCGCGCCCCGATCACGGGCACCCCAGGGTCGTACGGTCTCGGCCCACTCCAACCGATCCTGACGGGCCTTCCCAAGGGCAGCTTCCACGGCGGCGGTCGCATCGGCTTCGGGCCCGACGGAATGCTGTACGTCGCATCCGGCGACGCGTTCGTCTCGTCCAACGCCCAAGACCTCGGGTCGAACGCAGGCAAGATCCTCCGGATCACGCCGACCGGCGCGGTCCCCGCCGACAACCCGTTCCCGGGCTCCCGCGTCTGGTCATACGGACACCGCAACATCGAGGGGATCGGCTGGGGCGCCGACGGACGCATGTGGGCCAGCGAGTTCGGCGAGGACGCGACCGACGAACTCAACCTCATCCAACCGGGCCGCAACTACGGATGGCCACTCCGCGAAGGCACGACCGGGGTCAGCGACCCCGGCCTGACCGATCCCGTTGCGACGTGGACCGTCGCCGAGGCCAGCCCCGCGGGGATCACCGTCGTCGGCGACACCGTGTTCGTGGCGGCCTTGCGCGGGCGACGCCTCCTCGCTGTCGACGTGTCCGCGTCGCCGGCAACGACGACCTCGCACTTCGTCAACACGGTCGGCCGTATCCGCGACGTGACCCCCGGGCCGGGCTCGACGATCTGGGTGCTCACCAGCAACTCCGACGGTTTCGGCACACCCCAGGCAGGGGACGAACGCCTGCTCTCGGTCCCGGTCGGCTGAACGACCGGGCAGCCGCTACTCCACCCGGACGTCGACCACGTACGGCAGGTGGTCGGAGAGTCGAAACCACTCCGAACCCGTGGCCGCCCAGTCGGCGTCGGTGCGGTTGGGCACGAACGTCGAGGTCACCGTCACCGGCCCACCCTCCGGCCGGAGGACGACGTCGATCCGCTCTCGGACGCTGAGGTCACGACGCTGCTCCCATGACGTGCACAGCGACAGCAGGTCACACCCGAGGAGGTTGTCGTCCTTCGGCCATCCCGACGTGTACCCACAGTCACGGACATGCGCCGGGTTCGCGAGCAGGGTCGCCATCGACGTGGGATCGGCGGGAACGGTCGGACACACCACCGGGTCCACAGCGTTCGGGTGGTCGTCACCCACCGTGTCGATGAACCGGTACGGGCCCGGCTCGGTCGCCACCGCTCCGGTGAGGAGCCGGTACCCGAAGCTTCCGGGCGTCACGTTGACGTCGCCGGCGAACAACCAGCGGCGGTCATCCCCGGGGTCGGCCGCGACGATGATCCGCTTGATCGCCCGGATCTGCGCCTCCCGCGACGCCGCGCTCGCTCCGCCGCCCGCCGTGAGGTGCGTGCCGTACACCCGAAGGGGCCCCGAACCCACGTCGAGGTCGGCCCACACCAGAACACGTCGGACCCCCGGATCGACGCAGGACTCGCCGACGTGGGTTCCACCGCTCCCGACGACCGCGATCGACGTCCGCACCAGGATCGCCACACCTTCCGGGTTGCCCTTGGCGTCGCACTCCCAGATCCGGTACGACGCGAGCGCGTACGGCGTCGTCGTTCGACCGAGGATGGCCGACACGTCGTCGCCCTGCGCCTCTTGGAGCACCACCACGTCGGGCCGGAGCTGGTCGAGTCGGGCCGCCCACCCCGCCCACTCGTCGAACACGTTCCCGTCGGCCTGGGCGCCGAGCAGGTTGTACGTCATGACCCGCACCCCGTCCGGCACCGGCGTCGGCTCCAACCGCTCGGGCGGAGACGACGGCACGCAAGCAGCTACGACCACCGCGAGCCCTGCCCCGATCGTCGCCCGCACACCCCACCATCGCGCCATCGGCGTTCTCCGTTCGTTCGTGGGAGCCCCGCGACTCCTCAACGACGCCTCAACCGTAGGTGCGGCGCCGTGTCACCGCGTGATCGCAGCGCTCCTCGGAGTCGTCGGTGTCCTCCCGAGCGATCGACGTGCACCACGCCAGCCGGGTCGACCGCAGCCCGCGACAGCGGATCAGTCCTCGTCTCATGTTGTTGTTCCTCGGATCACGCGACATCCCTGCCGATGCCTGCCCCGGCATCGATCGTCGCGTCCAGTCATTGGATCTCTGACGCACCGGTGTGACACTTCGTTCCAGAAAATTCTCGAATTCTCCGAGATCCGGGCGCCGGCCGGATGCTCCCTACACTTCCCGCCATGGATGAGCACCGGTTCGAGGTGATCTGCGAGATCGAGCCGGCGACGCGCCCCGACCTGATGCACGTTCGCCACCAGGTCGGCCTCATGAGCGAGATCGCCGACACGTTCTTGGTCCCCGACAACCACATCGGTCGCGCCACCGTGTCGTCGATCGCCGTGGCCCACGAAGTCGCCCAGATGGGCGGGCAGGCGATCGCCTGTTTGAACGCCCGCGACCGCAACGTCCTGGGCTTCCGACGCGACCTCCTCACCGCAGCCGCCTACGGGGTCGACGACTTCCTGTTCGTCTACGGCGACCGCCCCGAATCCGGATCGAGGTCCGACGACCTCACCGTCCGCAGCATGATCGCCGAGGCCCGGGCCGCGACCGAGGCCGACGGGATGGGCGGTCCGGTGCGCATCGGGGTCGCCACCGGGCTGGGCCGCGTGCCGACGTGGAAACTCGAGGCCGACCGGCTGTTCGCCCAGGTGTCGTTCTCCGTCGACGCGTTGGCGGAGTGGCGATCGACCGTCGAGTTCCGCGGCAAGGTCTACGCAGGTGTCATGGTCGTCGCCAGCGCGTCGATGGCCCGCAAGCTGTCGGCCGACATCCCCCAGCTCGCCGTCCCCGACGACGTCGTCGCCAGGGTCGAGGCCGACCCCGACGCCGGCGTGGAGATCGCCGCCCGCCTCGTCGAGGACATCCGGGAGTCCGGCGCCTTCGACGGCGTCCACCTCGTTCCGGTCAGCCGCTACCGCCAACTGGCGGCGCGGCTCGCCTGATGCCGATGGCCACCGACGCCTCACCAACGCCCGGTTCGATCGCCGCCCGGCTCGGCGCCGCCTTCATCGACTTCGTCGCCATCGCGCTGTTGTTGAGCCTCGCGTCGCAGGCATGGACGACCACCAGCGTCGAGAACGGGGTCACCGTCGAGCGCCCGGCCACGGCTGCGTACATCTTCGCGTTGGGCCTGCGCGCCGCCTACGACATCGTCGGGGTCGGTCGGTGGGGCACCACGATCGGCAAGCGACTCGCCCGGCTCGGCGTCGTGGCCACCGACGGAACGCGGGCCGGCTGGTGGCGCGCCGTGGTGCGGTTCGTCGTTGCCAACGCCGCATGGTCACTGGCGTGGTTCGCCCCGAAGAGCTGGTCGCCGGCCTCGGGCTGGGCGTGCCTGGTCGTCCTGCTCGCCGTCTACGCGCCCGTGCTCGTGGACGACCGGCGACGAGGCCTCCACGACCGCGCCGCCGGCACGATCGTCGTCGCGACGCCGGCGTGAGCCGAACGCGCGATCGGTGCCCGAAGTAACGGGCAGAAGAACGGCACGATGCCCGTTGCTGTCCGCAACATGTCAACTACTGTGAACGGCGCCCGGGGGGACCGACGTTGCTCCCTCCATGTCGAGAGAAGGTGGATGGGTTGGCGCTGCTCGAGGTCTCCGACATCGGCGTCCGCTTCGGTGGAGTCGTCGCGCTGGCCGGCCTCTCGTTCACGATCGACGAGGGTCAGGTGTGTGCCCTCATCGGGCCCAACGGCGCCGGCAAGACCACGCTCTTCAACGTGGTCAGCCGCCTCTACGAGCCGAGCGAAGGCTCCGTCCGCTTCGCCGACGTCGACCTCCTCGGCCTCGCGCCACACCGCATTGCGCCCCTCGGCATCGCCCGCAGCTTCCAGAACCTGGCGCTCGTTCCCGGCCTGTCGGTCCTCGACAACGTCATCATCGGATCGCACTCCCGCACCACCGGCGGCTTCTGGGCAGCGGCGCTGTGGGTTCCCCTGCTCCGCCAGGAACGCCGCGTCCGTGCCCGGGCCATGGAGATCCTCGACGGTCTCCAACTCGCCCACCTGGCGGCGCGTCCCTGCGCCGGCCTGCCCTACGGCACGCTGAAGCGCATCGAGATCGCCCGCTCGTTGATGGCGGAGCCCCGCCTCCTCCTGCTCGACGAACCGGCGAGCGGGCTCACCCACGGCGAGGTCGACGAGCTCGGCGACGTCATCCTCGCCCTTCGCGAGGAGCACTCGCTCACCGTGCTGCTCGTCGAACACCACATGGGCATGGTCATGCGCATCTCCGACAAGGTGGTCGTGATGGAACTCGGCCAGAAGATCGCCGAAGGCACGCCGTCGGAGGTCCAGGCCAACCCCCGGGTCATCGCCGCGTACCTCGGCGAACCGGTGGAGGAACACTGATGGCGCTCCTCGAAGTGTCGGGCCTCACCGCCGGCTACGGCATCGTCCAGGTGCTGTTCGGACTCGACTTCACCGTCGACGCCGGCGAGGCCGTTGTCATCCTGGGAGCGAACGGCTCGGGCAAGACGACCACCCTCCGCGCGCTGTCGGGCATGATCGACTCGGCCGGCGAAGTGCTCCTCGACGGCCAACGGGTGACGAACCAGCGTCCCGACCAACTGCTCCGCTCGGGCGTCGCGCACGTTCCCCAGGGCCGCGGCACCATCGTCGACCTGAGCGTCGAGGACAACCTCCGGATCGGCGCCTACACCCGCGCACCCAAGGATGTCGACGCCGACATCGGCCGGTGGTACGAGGTGTTCCCGCGGCTCGGCGAACGCCGGGACCAGGCTGCCGGCTCGATGAGCGGCGGCGAACAGCAGATGCTCGCGATCGCTCGGGCGTTCATGAGCCGGCCTCGCCTCGTGCTCCTCGACGAGCCGTCGCTCGGTCTCGCCCCGATCGTGACCCGCGAAGTCTTCGACCGTGTCGGCCAGCTCGTCAGCGAGACCGGCACGGCCGTCCTGCTCGTCGAACAGAACGCCAACCTGGCACTCGAGTTCGCCTCCCGTGCCTACGTCCTCGAGGCAGGCAAGATCGTCAACTCGGGTTCGTCCGCCGAGCTCCACGGTGACGAGTCCATCCGCAAGGCCTACCTCGGGAGCTGATGTGACTGCGATTCCCGGGAGCACCCGTGTCTGAGTTCCTCCGTTACCTCTACATCGGCCTCGGCAACGGCGCGATCTACGCCATGCTCGGCCTCGGCCTCGTCGTGATCTACCGCTCGACCGGCCTGCTCAACTTCGCCCAGGGCGAAATGGCAATGTTCGCCACGTTCATCGTGTGGATGCTCCACGACGCCGGGCTGCCGCTGCGGGTGTCGCTCCTCGGTGGCATGGTCGGGGGCTTCCTCATCGGCGCCATCGTCCACCAGGTGGTGGTCAAACCGGTCGGCGATCCCCACCAGAAGCCGCTGGCCGTGGTCATTGTGACCATCGGCATGTTCCTCGGCTTCAACGCCCTGGCGAAACTCATCTGGGGCTCCGACGACAAGACCTTCGTCAACCTCTTCGGCAGCGGTGGCCTCAACCTGTTCGGCACCGAGATGGCGTGGCAGAAGATCGGGGCGCTCGCCGTCCTCGGCGTCGAAGCGCTGCTGTTCTGGCTGCTGTTCCAGCGCACGAAGATGGGGCTGGCAATGCGCTCGGTGGCCTCGAACCCCGAGTCCTCCGCACTGTGCGGCATACCGGTCAACCGCATCCTCATGGTGGGCTGGGGTCTCGCCGCAGCCATCGGGGCCGTCGCCGGCACATTCACGGCGCCGATCGGTTCGCTCAGCTCGAACCTGATGCAGCTCCCCCTCATCTACGCGTTCGCCGCAATCACGCTCGGCGGATTCGACTCGTTCGTCGGGGCCATCGTCGGCGGCCTCTTGGTCGGCATCCTCACCGACGTCGTCCCCCGCTACGTGTCGGCCTTCGAGAAGATGTCCCTGGCCCCAGCCTTCATCCTGATCCTCGTGGTGCTGCTCGTTCGACCAGAGGGCATCTTCGGCCAACGGAAGGTGAGTCGGGTATGACCTCCACCACCAACCTGGGCGCGAACGCCGAACCCACCAAACGCCAGTGGCTCCCCCTGGTGGGGCTGCTCGTACTCGTCGTCGTGCTGCTCGTCCTGCCGCAGACCCTCAACGAGTTCTGGACCGGCCGGATCACCAGTTGGATCCCCCTCGCCATCGCCGCGCTGGGGCTCAACCTCCTCACCGGATACAACGGCCAGATCTCGGTCGGTCACGGCGCGCTGTTCGGCATCGGCGCCTACTCGACGGCGCTCATCCTCAACGAGTGGAAGTGGCCGTACCTCGGGGCCATCGTCGCCTCCGCCGTCATCTGCTTCGTGGCGGGGGTGATCGTCGGGCTCCCCGCACTCCGCATCAAAGGTCTGTACCTCGCCCTCGTGACCCTGGCCGTCGCCACGCTGTTCCCCCAGGTCCTCGAGCAGTTCTCCGACACGACCGGCGGCAGCACCGGGCTCGGGATCACCGCACCCGAGCTCAACAGCCGTGGAGTCATGGCCGAGCGGTCGATCCGCTTCACCGCACCCGAGTGGAGCGGCCAGGCCGACGACCAATGGCGCTACTACCTGTTCCTCGTGGTCGCCATCGTGTGCTTCGTCCTCGTGCGCAACCTGGTCCACAGCCGGGCCGGCCGATCGATCATCGCCATCCGCGACAACGAGACGGCGGCGGAGGTGAGCGGTATCAACGTCGCGGCAGCGAAGGTGATCACCTTCGGCATCAGCGCTGCCCTCGCCGGCGTCGGCGGTTCGCTGCTCGCCCTCTACAACACCCGTGTCTCATCCGGGTCGTTCACCCTCACGCTGTCGCTGAACATCCTCGTCGCCGTAGTCATCGGCGGTACCCCGAGCATTCTCGGTCCGGCCATCGGCGCCATCTTCCTCAACGTGTTCACCGACGTCATCACCCCCGAGCTCCCCAACGACGTGAAGTCCGTGACGCCGCTCATTCTCGGAGCGCTGCTCGTGGTGCTCATGCTCGTTGCCCCGGGCGGGATCGTCGGTCTCTACCGACAGACCGTCGCCCGGATCGCCGGCCGCCGAGCCGCGTCGGCGACCGCCGCCGACACCCCCGTTCCCACCGCGCCCTGAGGGGCGCCCGACCCATCCACCTCACCGGGAGGACCCCAATGACCGCGAACCGACCACTCCGCCTCGCAGCTGTCGCTGCTGCGCTCGCACTGCTGTTCACCGCCTGTGGGCGCGAGGACGAAGCGTCCGACAGCACCGACGACTCCACCGCCACCACTGCCGCCGACGGCGGCACCGACTCGGGCACCGACGCACCCAAGGCGTTCATCAACCCCGAGGACGACTGCACCGACTACCAGGGCACGAAGGGCATCGAGGGCGACACCATCAAGATCGGCACGGTGCGCCCCGAGTCCGGCCCGTACTCCATCTACGACACCGTCACCAAGGGCCTCGAGGCCTACGTCGGCTCGATCAACGCCAAGGGCGGGGTCAAGGCCGGCGACGGCAAGACCTACAAGCTGGAGCTGGTCAAGGCCGACGACGCCTACGACCCTGCGAAGACCCCCGGCGAGGTACAGCGTCTCGTCGAGCAGGAGGGCATCTTCGCCATGGTCGGCCAGATCGGCACGTCCAACAACCTGGCGGTCCGCCAGTACATGAACGACAACTGCGTGCCGTCCATCGGCCTCGCAACCGGCTCGGTCGAGTGGGGCAAGGCTGCGGAGTTCCCGTGGTTCATCGGCGGCCTGCCCTCCTACGCCACCGAGGGCCACGCCTTCATGGAGTACCTGATCAAGAACAAGCCCGACGCCAAGATCGCCCTCCTCTACCAGGATGACGACTACGGCAAGGCCTACCAGGACGTCATCAAGAAGGACATCGAAGGCACTGGCATCACCCTCGTCGGCGAGCAGAGCTTCAACCCGCTCACCGAGACGAGCCCCGAGTCGAAGGTCGCCCAGCTGTCCGGCTCCGGCGCCGACGTCTTCTTCGTCGGCATCGGCGGCACGCCCTGCCCCGCCGCGATCCGCGCCATCCCCGACACCTGGACCCCGATGACCTACGTGTCGATCACCTGCTCCGGCAAGACGGCCATGGCCCTCACGCAAGGCAAGGACGAGGGGCTGTACTCGGCCCAGGCGACGCTCGACGTCGGCACCACCGCCGACCAGGCCAACCCCAAGGTGCAGGAGTTCTTCACCGAGGGTGCGGCCAATGGCCTCGACGAGGCCACGCTGCAGGGCGGCATCGCCGCAGCCGGCTGGGGCTTCGGCTCGCTGTTCGTCAAGGGCCTCGAACTCACGCCGACCGTCGACCGCGCCACCCTCATGAACACCCTGTACTCCATGGAGGACGTGAACTACGGCCTCATGCTCGACGACGCGACGACCAACACCGACGGCTCCACCGACCCCTGGGTGCTCGAGGATCTCCGGATCATCGTCCGGGCCGCAGGCCAGTGGAACGAGGCGGCGCCGCTCGTCAGCTACGACGGCACGTCGAACGACCTCGCCGGCCTCAAGTAATCAGCAGCGGCAGCGGATCTCGCCGAGCACGGCAACGAAGCACGAGTCAGGGATGGCGCCCCAGCGGCGCCATCCCTCGGCGAGCCGCTGCAGGTCGGCATCGGTTGCGAGTCCTCGCTCCCGTGCCTGCTCAGCGAATGCCGATGACACCACGCGATCGGCCCACAGCGACGACCACCAGGCCCGGTCGGCGTCGGTGGCGAAGCACCACGTCGACGCGGACGACTGAATGTCGTCGAACCCGGCAGCGATCGCCCACGACCTGAGGTGGCGGCCGGCGTCCGGTTCAGCGTCGTTGCTGCGGGCGAGCTCGAGGTAGAGCGCCAGCCACTCGTCCAACTCGCCCACCGCCGGGAACCACGTCTTGGCCGAGTAGTCGCTGTCGCGGGCCGCGACGATCCCTCCCGGCCGACACACCCGCCGCATCTCGACCAGCGCCGCGACCGGGTCCGACAGATGCTGCAGCACCTGGTGCGCGTGTACGACGTCGAACGAGTCGTCGGGGAAGTCGAGCGAGTACACGTCGCCGACCCGGTACTCGAGGTTGGTGACGGCGGCATCGCTCGCGTCGGCGACGGCGGCGGCGATCACCTCGTCGGACCGATCGAGGCCAACGACCCGACCCGGCGTCACACGCTTCGCGATCTCGAGTGTGATCGTGCCCGGACCGCAGCCGACGTCGAGCACCGACGCGCCTGGCACGAACTCCGCCTCCACGTACGCCGCGGAGTTGTCGATCGTGCGCCATCGGTGCGAGCGGAGCACGCTGTCATGATGGCCGTGGGTGTAGACGTCATCGGGTGGGGTCACGGGCCGAGTCTCCCATCGGAGCACCGATCGCCGACGGGGATTTCGACCGAGCGACCGCGTGACGCCGGTCCACGACCCGGGCCTTGGTAGCGTGATCGGCCGATGACGCCGAAACGAGTCGCGCTGGGATTCCTGGCGATCATCAGCGGTCTTGGGTGCCTCTACGTTCGCGACCACCGACGTGCACTATCGCGACCGCAACTGCGGCACGGCCCTCTTCAAAGCCGACACCAACCGCCTCGCCGTCGAGACGGGTGACGTGGGCGAGGACCAGTTCGAGCAGGAATCGCTCATCACCAACTGCGACCAGCTGATCCTCGAACGCCGGTTCCTCGCCGCCGCAGCCGGCAGCCGTCACGGTCGTCGCCGTCATCGCCGGCCGCCGGGCCCACGACACGCGAAGCCCGCCATCCCCGGAGACATCTTCGGGTCGGGCCGGACCTGACTCAGGAACCCCGGGGAGGCAGCGGCAGGCTCGGACCCCGAGGCCGCCGGATCGCCTGGTCGATCAGCGACACGTCCACCGGGTAGTCGACGACGACCGGGACGTCCTCCCGGGCACCGACGACGCTCAGGCGCAGCTTCGCCGACGTGCAGGTCACCACCGGATACTCCGGGTTCGTGCCCTTGAGCGGGAAGCCCACGATGACCTCACCCTCCGCGACCACGTTGACGGGAAGCACCACGTTCGGCTCCCACGTCGAACCGAGAACAGTCCCCCGTGTTCGGGGTCTCGTCGCAGATCAACTCGAGGTTGGGGTTCTTCTGCACCGAGTCCGACACGTTCTCCGACCGCATGACCGCCTTGATCCACGGCGTGCCATTCGGGGACTGGTCGAACGGTGCGACGCTCACGACGGTCACGACGACACCGCCGTACGTGACGTCCTGGCCGAGGACTCCGGCCTGGGGCACGGGCGCCGTGGTCGTCGGCGTCGCGTCGTTGGTGCGGATGTTGCCGGACGGGTCGACCTCGTTGGTCGACACGCACGTCCAACGCGGCGACGACCAGCGCCACCGCCACCAGGCACCCGCCGACCCGACGCATCAGCCGACCGACTCGGACCGTCGACGAACGACCTCGTAGATGGCCAGCGCCGCTGCCGTCGCGACGTTGAGCGACGAGAGGCTGCCGACGAGTGGGATCGACACGATCTGGTCGCACCGCTGCCGCACGAGCCGCGACAGGCCTTCGCCCTCGGCGCCGAGGACGAGGCACACGGGCTCGTCACCGACTCGACGAGGTGCAACGACTTCTCGCCGCCGGCGTCGAGACCGACGACCCAGACCCCGGCTTCTTCATCTCCTCGATCGCCGCGGGGAGCCCACCAACGAGCGCCATGGGCACGTGCTCGACGGCTCCGGCGGCCGACTTCGTCACCGTGGGGGTCACATGGACCGCCCGGTGCCGCGGCAACAACAGCCCGGTCACCCCGCGCACTCGGCGGTGCGGATGATCGCGCCGAGGTTGCCGGGGTCGGTCACGCCGTCGACGGCGACGAGGAACGGGGTCGGCGACCCGGGCACCGACGTCGCCAGGTCGGCGAGCGAGTGCTCACGCAGCGGCTCGGCGTGAGCGACGACGCCCTGGGACGCCTCGGTCCGGCTCTCGGCGTCGAGACGTCGCTTGGAGATCTCGCGGACGGGAACCTTGAGGTCGTGAGCCAGATCGACGATGTCCTCGAGGATCTCAGCGGGATCCATCTGCTCGGCGAGCAGGATCTCCTTCACCTTGCGGTTGCCCGCCAACAACAGCTCCCGGACGGCGACGGCCCTCCACCTGGGTGCCGTCGAGCCCACGGTCGGCGCTGCGCACCGGCGGTGCTCCGGGCGTGCGACGAGGACCTCCCTTGCCACGACCGGCACCGGGGCCAGCGACGGTGCCGGTCCTGAGCGGGCCGGGTCGAGCGGGCCGGGGTCGAGCGGGCCGGAGCCGAGGCGGCGGGCGCACCACGCTTGGGGCCAGCGCCCTTCGACCGGTCGCCCGCGGCGCCGCCCTTGGGCGATGCACCCTTGGGCGATGCGCCCTTGGGGCCACCGGAGGAACGGGCCGGCGCCCCCTTGGCACCGGACACGGAACGCGGCCCGGACCCCTTCGCCGGCGCGCCCGGGGCGCCCGCCCGTCGGTTTGCCGGTTCGCTTCTTGGGGCCACTCATCAGTCACTCGCTCCGTTTGTTCGGTCGTCGTCCACCGTGCTCAGCCACCGGCGCCGGTGAGGAGCGCCGTGGCCATGGCCGCGATGCCTTCCCTGCGACCCAGGCCACCGATGCCCTCGGCCCGGCGGCCCTTCACGCTGACCGGCGCTCCGACCACTGCGGACAACGCCGCCTCCATCTCATGGCGGCGTGGTGCCAGTTTGGGCGACTCGGCGATCACGGAACAATCGATGTTGAGGGCGACCATGCCGTCGGCAGCCACGATCCGCACCACTTCGGCGAGCAGCTCCATACTGTTCGCCCCTCGCCACCGCTCGTCGGTGTCGGGAAAGTGCGAACCGAGATCGCCCCGGCCGACGGCCCCCAGCAGCGCCTCGCAGCACGCGTGGGCCACGACATCGGCATCGCTGTGCCCGTGGAGTCCCCGGGCGCCCTCGAACGTGACGCCGCCGAGGACGAGCACCCGATCGGGGTCATCGCTGAAGCGGTGGATGTCGAACCCGTTGCCGACGCGGAGCCTCAACGCCGAGGGCGGCGGCGCGGCGGGCGACCCCGAGGTGCCGAGGGTCTGCGCGGCGACCACGAGGTCGGCCGGTTCGGTGATCTTGATGTTCGTCCGCTCGCCGGCGACCGTCACGACCGTTCCTCCTCGGGCCTCGACCAGGGAGGCATCATCGGTGGCCTCGCCGCCGTTGGCGTGGGCGGCGCGCAGGGCGGCGGCATCGAACCCTTGGGGCGTTTGGACAGCCAGCAACTCGGCACGGTCGACCACTCCACCGTCGCGGTGACGGATGGTGTCGGCAACCTCGATCGCCGGGACCGCGACCGCGGCGCCGCCGAGCACCACGTCGATGACCCGCCGGAAGAGCGCGTCGGTCGCCGCCGGACGAGCTGCGTCGTGCACGAGCACGATGGTCGCGTCACCGGGCACGGCTGCGAGACCCCGCCGGACCGACTCCGAACGGGTGGCACCGCCCTCGACGACCACGTCGGCCCGAAGGGCGTCGGGCACGGGCTCACCGGGAGGAACCACCACGACGACACCGTCGGAATGCCGCGCCACGACGGCGAGCGAGTGGTCGACCACCCGGGCCCCGGCGAGCGGCTCGAACTGCTTCGCAGCGCCGTACCGCTGCCCCGAGCCCGCAGCCACGACGATGCTCCAGATTCGGTGATCCATGACCGCAGCAGCCTACCGGGGGATCGCCCGGCCGCTCGGGCGTGTCCCCTGTCACGTTCCGGCTTCCGAAGCCCCCCGCTCCACCGCTAGCGTGGCGGAGTGATCGATGCCACGATGCTCCGCTCCATCGAGCTGTTCTCCGACCTCGGCGACGAGGTCCTGGAGCAGCTGCTCGACCAGTCCCGGTCGCTCGACCTGGTGCGGGGTGATGTGATCTTTGCCGAGGGCAGCGAGGCCGACGCGCTGTACGTCGTCGAGTCCGGGCGCATCGCCATCGGCAACAAGTCCTTCGACGGCCGCGAATCGATGGTCGCGCTGATGACCCACGGCGACCTGTTCGGCGAGATGAGCCTGTTCGACAAGCTCGGCAGATCGGCCGAGGCGCGGGCACTCGAGCCCTCCGAGGTCGTCGAGATCCCGTACCGCCCGCTGATCGACCTGTGGGAGCACCAGCCGGAGCTGTTGTGGAAGGTGATCGGCCTGCTGACCAAGCGGCTGCGCAACATGGACGAGGCGCTGGCCGACTCGTTCTTCCTCGACGTGACCGGCCGCACCGCCAAACACCTGCTCGAGCTCGCCGGCGAACGCGACGAGTTCGAGATCCCGATCACCCAAGAAGAGCTCGCCGGCCTGGTGGGCGCCTCGCGTGAGCGGGTCAACAAGGCGATCTCGAGCTTCGTGAAGCTCGAGTGGATCGACCAGAACGACCGGACCTACCGCATCCTCAAGCGCCGGGAGCTCGAGATCCGCGCCATGTAGGCGCTCCCTCGACGGCTCGGCTCAGCCCTCGAGGAATGCCTCGGCGCGGGCCCAGGCGTCGGTCGCGTCCGCCTCGCGGTAGTTGTCGCGGGTCGGATCCTGCGCCCACCCGTGATCGGCACCGTCGTACCGCACGACCTCGGCGCCGGACGCTTCGAGCTCGTCGACCTGGTCGAGCGGACACCACGGATCGTTCGTGCCGAAGATCCCGAGAAGGTGGAGATCGCCCCGCTCGCGACGCTCGTTGACCACGTCGATGGCGTCGCCCTGCGTGCCGCCGGACCACTGCTCGGGCACACGAACCATGCCGTAGAAGGCGACGGCCCGCGAGAAGCGGTTCGATGCCAACGACTTCATCGCGTACATGCCCCCCATGCAGAACCCGAGGACACCCACGTGTTCGAAGCCCGTTGCGTCAGCCGCAGCGACCGCATCGGCCAGCTTGTCGGCATCGGAGAACGTCGCGGCGCGGGCGTGGCGCTGCTCGATCGGCAACGTCTCCTCGCCGGGGTACAGCTCGGGCGCCACCACAACCCAGCCGTGGTCGTCGGCCACGCGTTGGGCATGGCCGTCGAAGAGCGGGCGGAGGCCGAAGATGTCGGCCCACAGGACGAGCCCACCCGTGGCCTCGCCGTTCGTCGGACGGGCGAGTTCTGCGGGGGTACCGGTGTTGAGGGTGATGCGCACGAGCGCAGACTAGATCGCGGTCAGGAGTAGCGGTCGAGGATGGAGCTCTCGGCGATGTGGCCGAGGCTGTCCTTGATCGTGCGCGCCCACTGATCGCCGACACCGTCGATCGCGGCGAGCTCGTCGATGGTCGCCCGCATGAGCTTGTCGAGCGACTGGAACTGCTCGACGATACGCTCGGCCAGACCCTCCGGAAGGCGGGGGACCTTGGACAGCATGCGATACCCACGCGGGGCCAAGCTGCCGTCGGCGTCCTTGGCGCTGCCGGAGAGGTGGAGCGCCTCGGCGACGGCCTCGGGCTCGAGGAGGTCTTCCATCTCGAGGTCGGACAGCGTCTCCATGGCCTGCTCGAGGTTCCACGAGGCGTCGGGCTGGAAGTAGTCGAGCAGCACCATCTTGCGGTCGTCCTCGACGCCGGCCATGAGCTCGCGGAGCTGGAGGCGGACGAGGCGACCGTCGCTGCCGAGCTCGACGAGGTAGCGCTGGATCTCCTCGGCGATGCGCACGACGATCTCGGTGCGCTGCAGCAGCGTGACGACGTCGCGAACCGTCACGAGGTCCTCGACCTCGACGGTCGCCAGGTTCGATGTGACCTCGTTGAGGCGGTTCTTGTACCGCTCGAGTGTCTGCAGCGCCTGGTTGCAGCGACTCAGCACCGACGGGATCGGCTCGAGCTGGTGCTTGTCGTCGTGCATGTACACGGTGAGCACGGCCATGTCCTCGGAGACCGAGATCACCGGCACCCCGATCGAACGGGCGACCCGCTCGGCGGTGCGGTGCCGTGTGCCGGTCTCGGTCGTGGGCGTGTTCGGATTGGGGACCAGGTGCACGTTGGCACGAGCGATCCGGCTGGCGTCGGGTGCCAGGATGATGGCGCCGTCGGTCTTCGCCAGCTCCGACAGGCGCTGGGGCGAGAACGCCGCGTCGAGCAGGAACCCGCCCGAGCAGATGTTGAGAACCTCGGGCCCGTCGCCCACCACGATCAGGGCGCCCATCGACGCTTTCACGACGCGATCGAGGCCCTCGCGGAGCGGCTGGCCCGGGGCGACGATCGCCAGGGCTTCGAGCAGGGCTTTGCTGCGTCGGGCTGCCATCTCGGCAGTCTAGTTGGCGACTCTCAGGTTCCCGCCGCAGAACGGGCACCGAATCCCCCGAACCGGCCCCAGGCGAGGATGGGGGCTCCCCCCGATTCCGGTCTCGCGGCCTCCCCGCCATGGTGGACCCATGCCGACCGATGCCCCGTCCCGATCCACGCTCGACCGGATGGTCGACGCCACGCCTCCCGGCCGAGACCGGTACGTCGACCTGCTCCGCGCCGTGAGCATCACCGTCGTCGTGCTGTGGCACTGGGTCGGATCCGTCACCCACTGGACCGCATCCGGCCGTCTGTCGATGCCGAACCCGATCGAGGACGTGCCCGCCGGGTGGATGGCGACCTGGGTGCTCCAGGTCATCCCGGTCTTCTTCGTGGTCGGCGGGTACGCGAACTTCGTATCGCTGACGTCGGACCGAACGGCGGGGCGCACCGCGGGCCAGTTCGTGCGCTCTCGCATGGAACGCCTCCTGCGCCCGGTCGTGCCGCTCGCGCTGACGTGGGTCGTCCTCGACGTCGCCGGGCGGGCGCTCGTGCCCGGGTACACGGGCGTCCTCCACTGGGGAACGGTCGTGTTCGTGCCGCTGTGGTTCCTCGGTGTCTACGCCGGTGTCGTCGCACTGGCGCCGCTCAGTGCCGCCCTGCACGAGCGGGCACCCCGCTCGACCATCGTTGCGCTCGCCGCAGCGATCGCCCTCGTCGACGTGAGTCGGTTCCATCTCGACGCACCCGCCGTCGGCTACCTCAACGGCGGTCTGGTGTTCGTGTTCGCGCACCAGCTCGGGTATTGGTACGCCGACGGGACGTTCACGACCTGGTCACGCCGACGCCTCGCCGTCCTCACGACCGGAGCCCTCACCGGCCTCGCCGTCCTCACGACCTGGGGCCCGTACCCCGCGTCGATGGTGGCCACTCCGGGAGCGCGACTCAGCAACCTCAACCCCCCGACGGCGGCGATCGCGTGTCTCGCGGTGTTCCAGCTCGGCGTCGCCCTCCTCCTGCGGCCGGCAGCGAACCGGTGGTTGGCGCGACGGGGCCCGTGGCGCGCCGTGATCGCCGCCAACTCGGTGATCATGACCGTGTTCCTCTGGCACATGACCGCCTACGTGGCTGCGGTCGCCGTCGTGGAAGCGCTCGGTGGCGAGCTCGGCAACGAGGCGACCGCCGGATGGTGGCTCCGACGTCCGGTGTGGCTCGTGCTGCCCGGTCTGGCGCTCGCTCCGATGGTCAGGACGTTCCGGACATGGGAGCGCCCACGACCGGCGCCGCTGTCACTCGCGCAGCCCCAGGAGGTCGACTGCGGCGTGGACGGTGGGCACACGGAGCACCTGCAGGCCCACGTCGACCTCGGGGGTCGAACGCGGCACGATCGCTCGTGAGAAGCCGAGGCGGGCCGACTCGGCGAGTCGCCGCTCGATGCCGCCGACCGACCGCAACTCACCGCCCAACCCGACCTCACCGACCGCGACGACGTCGGCCGGCACCGCGACATTGGTCGCGGATGAGACGATCGCCAACGCCAACCCGAGGTCGGCGCCCGGCTCGGTGACACGGGCACCGCCCACCGCCATGGCGTACGTGTCGAGCCCGAGCACCGGCACGTTGACGCGCCGTTCGAGCACGGCAAGGAGCAACCCGACCCGACCGGGATCGACCCCGGTGACCGAACGACGCGGGTGGCCGCCCCCGCTCGCTGCGACCAACGCCTGGAGTTCGACCACGAGCGGGCGGTGCCCCTCGAGCGTCGGGACGATGACCGACCCGGCGATGCCGGGACGCCGATCGGCCAGAAACATCTCCGACGGGTCGGCGACCGCCTCGAGGCCGCCTTCGCCCATGGCGAACAGGCCGAGCTCCTGGGTCGACCCGAACCGGTGCTTGGTCGCCCGAACGACCCGCAGCGTGTGGTGCCGATCGCCCTCGAACGAGAGCACCGTGTCGACCACGTGCTCGAGCACCCGAGGACCGGCGAGCGCACCCTCCTTGGTGACGTGGCCGACGAGGATCACCGCGATGTCTCGCTCCTTGGCCAGGCGCACCAGGCGATGGGCGCACTGCCGCACCTGTCCGACGGAACCGGGAGCGGAGGACAACTCGGGGTCGAAGACCGTCTGGATCGAGTCGATCACGACGACCGAGGGCCGAAGCTGGTCGACATGGCCCAGCACCCGGGCGAGGTCGGTCTCGGCGGCCAGATACAGCCGCTCGTGCAGTGCGCCCAACCGTTCGGCGCGGCGGCGCACCTGCTGCGTGGACTCCTCGGCCGACAGGTAGAGCACCGTGGCGCCCGAACGCGCCGGCGCGGCCAAGACCTGGAGGAGCAGGGTCGACTTGCCGACACCCGGCTCGCCACCGACGAGCGTGACCGAACCCGGGACGAGGCCACCGCCCAACACCCGATCGAACTCGGCGATGCCGGTGGGCAGTGGGTTGGCGTCGAGCGACGACACCTCGGTGATCGGGCGGGCCGGCACCGCAGGAGCAACGACGACCACGGGGTCGGCGTCGACCGGCTCCTCTACGATCGTGTTCCACTCGCCACAGCCGTCGCACTTGCCCGACCACTTGGGAGCGCCGGTGCCGCACTCGATGCAGGCGTAGCGGGTCTTTCGACGGGGTTGCGAGGTCGTCAGGGCCATGGGTCAGAACCTACCGAGCACCGCTGACACCGAGCGCGGATGGTACGAACATCTGTTCGTGCTGACACATCCTGCCGGCCCGCGGACGCGCCCACCTGACGCGTCGAGCGCCGCCCTCAGAGCAACTCGGCCTCGACCGGCACCGTCTCATGGGCGTACAGCGTGCGGCCCGACGAGCACAGGCGAGCGATGCCACACCCGACGACGAGCGGCACCACGGGACCCCAGCCGAACAGTTCGATGCCCATCACCACACACGCAGTCGACGCGTTCACCGCCGAGCCGAAGGTGGCCATCATCCCGACCGCCGCCAGCACGAGGACCGGCCCGCCGGTCGCGTGCGCGACCGCCGCCCCCAACGTCGCACCGATCACGAACAGCGGCGTGACCTCACCGCCGGCGTAGCCCGACCCGACCGTGACGGCGGTGAACAACAGCTTGAGCGCCCACACGCCCAACCCGATGTCGACGACGCCGAACGCCCGTCCCAAGAGCGGCAACGAGAGCCCGTTGTAGTCGCGGTTGCCCACCAGCAGCGTCAGCGCGATCACGACCGCCCCGCCCACCAGCGCCCGAACGGCGGGCACCTCGAGGCGGGACGTCAACTGCTCCTTGATCGCCTCGGTCAGCCGGATGAAGCCCCACGCAGCGATGCCGAACGCCGGTGCGACCAGCGCGACGATCAACGCGTCACGCCACCGAACGCCGGTGATCTCCGGATACGCGGCGTGGTGGACCCCGAGCCAGCCCACCACCCGGTCGCCGAGAACCGCGGCCACCACCACGGCCGGCAGGGCGACAACCCGCTGGCGCCACGCCGTCGGGGCGACCTCCACCGCGAACACGATCCCGGCCCACGGCACTCCGAACACCGAGCCGAAGCCGGCAGCGAGCGCAGCGATCAGGAGCAACCGGCGATCCTCGGACGACACGCGCAGGCGCGCACCCACGCCGTCGGTGAGCCCCGCCGCCATCTGGAGGGCGGTGCCCTCGCGCCCCGCTGACCCGCCGAAGAGGTGGGTGACGATCGTTCCCGCGTAGACGAGCGGCGCCATCTGAAGGGGGACGCCGTCACCGAACGCGTGGATCTGCGTCATCGTGAGCCGATTGCCCGCCGACGCACGGCCGCCGTACCTCGCCGCGAACGTCGCCATCGCTGCGCCAGCGACGGGCAGCAACCACAGCAGCCACGTGTTCGAGGCCTGAGCCTCGGTCGCCCACTCGAGGGAGCGGAGGAAGCCGGCCGACGCCGCTCCCGCCGTCAGACCGACAAGAGCGCCACCGGGGATGAGGACCGCCTGGCGCCGAAGCACCGCCCTACTCCGCGGCGGCGGGACGACGGCCACGCCGCCGCCGGGCCTGCTGGCGGCCGGCGACGAAGAGCAGGGCGGACGCGACGATCAACCCGCCACCGAGGATCACCCACAGCACGGCGGACCGGTCGGTCGAACTGGACCCGAGTGCGACGGCCGTATCGACCGCTCGCCCGTCACCAAGGCGGAATTGCTTGGCTGCGGAATTCGCGTCGGGATCCCGCCGGTCGAGTCCCGACACGTCGTCCAGATCGCCTGGAAGCGTCACGGCGACATTCAACGTGAGCGCGTCGGGATCGTCCTGCAGCGCCGCTGTCAGTTCCTCGGGGCTCCGCCCGGTGGCAAACCCGTCGAGCGCAGCCGCGACGTCGCTGTCGCTGAACTGGTCGAGCGAACCGGTCAGTCGAATCTTGCCCGTCAGCTCGTAGGACGAGACGGTGAACGAGTTGGACGACGTGAGCTTCCACCCCGGGAACGGACCGTCAGGCCCCCCGAGCTCCTCCAGGACGGCGCCCAGCCGGCTCGCCTCGGCAAACGGCTTGCTGACGGTGATGAAGGTGTCGGCCCCGGCCTTCTTCGGGCCCGTGACCTTCCAGCCCGCGGACCGCAGGTCGTCGACCTTCACCGCGGCGGCCACGTCGCCGACCTGGGCCACCGCGTCGGGGTCGAGCGTGGCCGTGACCGTGACCGTGCCCGAGCCGTCGGGCTCCACGGCCACCAACACGTCGGCGCGGGCCCGGCATCCGACGACGCTGAGTGCCAAGAGAACGGGAACGAGGACGCGAACGGGCCGGAACACCGGACGTACGCTACCGGCCACCGCCGGCCGCATCGGTCACCGGAACGCGCAACGGCGCCCCGAAGGGCGCCGTTGGCACTCGCGGAATCAGACGACGATCAGGGAGCGTCGGCGACCGGCTCGCCACCACCGGTGGCGGCCAGCTCGGCCTCGATCACGTCGCCGACGGTCGGGGGCACGAAGCCCTCGAGACCCTCGAAGGTGAAGATCTGCTCGCCTTCCTTCTCGGGATCGGGAGCGACGTCGACCCGGATGATCTGGCCGGCGCGGAACTCCTTCCAGAGCAGCTTCTCCGACAGCGGATCCTCGACCAGACGCTGGATGGCACGGCGCAGCGGCCGGGCACCCATCGTGGGGTCGTAGCCCCGATCGGCGAGGAGCAGCTTGGCGGCCTCGGTGATCTCGAGGCCCATGCCCTGACCCGACAGCTGGACACCCACACGGGCGATCATGAAGTCGACGATCTGGGTGACCTCGGGCTTGGAGAGCTCGCTGAACACGATCGTCTCGTCGATGCGGTTGAGGAACTCGGGCCGGAAGTGCGCCTTGAGCGCCTCGTTGACCTTCTCCTTCATCTTCTCGTACGACATGGCGTCGTTGCGCTGCGAGAAGCCCACGACGGCCTTGCGGAGATCCGCGGTGCCGAGGTTGGAGGTCATGATCAGCACCGTGTTGCGGAAGTCGACCGAACGACCCTGCGCATCGGTGAGACGACCCTCTTCGAGGATCTGCAACAGCGTGTTGAAGACGTCGGGGTGCGCCTTCTCGATCTCGTCGAACAGCACGACGGAGAACGGCTTGCGGCGCACCGCCTCGGTGAGCTGGCCGCCCTCTTCGTAGCCGACGTAGCCGGGGGGCGAACCGACGAGGCGGCTGACCGTGTGCTTCTCCATGTACTCGGACATGTCGAGCGTGATCATGGACGTCTCGTCGCCGAACAGGAACTCGGCAAGCGTCTTGGCGAGCTCGGTCTTGCCCACGCCCGAGGGGCCCAGGAAGATGAACGAACCGGACGGACGCTTGGGATCCTTGAGGCCGGCGCGGGTACGGCGGATGGCCTGGCTGACGGCCTTGATGGCCTCGTTCTGACCGATCACCCGACGATGGAGCTCGTCCTCCATACGAAGGAGCTTGGCCGTCTCCTCCTCGGTGAGCTTGTAGACGGGGATGCCAGTCCACAGCGAGAGCACCTCGGCGATGGCCTCTTCATCGACCTCGTCGAACAGGTCGACGCCGGACGCCTTCATCTCGACGTCCTTCGCTTCCTTCTGAGCGAGCAGCTCCTTCTCCTTGTCACGGAGACGGCCGGCCTCTTCGAAGTCCTGCTTCTCGACGGCTTCCTTCTTGGTCCGCGTGACCTCGGCGATCTCGCTCTCGAGCTCGCGGTAGTCGGGCGGGCTCTGCAGACGACGGATGCGCAACCGGGCGCCGGCCTCGTCGATGAGGTCGATGGCCTTGTCGGGCAGCTGGCGGTCGGAGATGTAGCGGTCGGCCATGTTGGCGGCCGCCACCAGCGCCTGGTCGGTGATGGTGACCCGGTGGTGGTTCTCGTAGCGCTCGCGCAGGCCCTTGAGGATCTCGATGGTGTGAGCCACCGACGGCTCGTCGACGACCACCTTCTGGAAACGACGCTCGAGGGCGGCGTCCTTCTCGAGGTGCTTGCGGTACTCGTCGAGGGTCGTGGCACCGATCGTCTGGAGCTCGCCGCGGGCGAGCATCGGCTTCAGGATCGACGCAGCGTCGATGGCGCCCTCGGCGGCACCCGCACCCACGAGGGTGTGGATCTCGTCGATGAACAGGATGATGTCACCGCGGGTCTTGATCTCCTTGAGCACCTTCTTGAGGCGCTCCTCGAAGTCGCCGCGGTAGCGGGACCCGGCCACGAGGGCACCGAGATCGAGGGTGTACAGCTGCTTGTTGAGGAGCGTCTCGGGCACGTTGCCCGCCGCGATCTCCTGGGCGAGGCCCTCGACGATCGCGGTCTTGCCGACGCCGGGCTCACCGACGAGCACCGGGTTGTTCTTGGTGCGGCGGCTGAGCACCTGCATCATCCGCTCGGTTTCCTTCTCGCGCCCGATGACGGGGTCGAGCTTCTTCTCACGAGCGAGCTGGGTGAAGTTGCGACCGAACTGGTCGAGCACGAGCGAACCCGAGGCTGCGTCGCCCGAGCCACCACCGGTGCTGGCCTTCTCGCCCGGCGCGGCCGGGGTCTGGCTGCCCGTGCCGGTGGGGCCGGGGTAGCCACTGAGGAGCTGGATGACCTGCTGGCGCACCCGGGAGAGGTCGGCGCCGAGCTTGACCAGCACCTGGGCGGCCACGCCCTCACCCTCACGGATGAGGCCGAGCAGGATGTGCTCGGTACCGATGTAGTTGTGACCCAGCTGCAAGGCCTCGCGGAGCGACAGCTCGAGGACCTTCTTGGCGCGAGGCGTGAAGGGGATGTGGCCCGACGGGGAACTGCCGCCCTGCCCGATGATCTCCTCGACCTGCTGACGGACGGCCTCGAGCGAGATGCCGAGCGACTCGAGGGCCTTGGCGGCGACGCCCTCACCCTCGTGGATCAGCCCGAGCAGAATGTGCTCGGTACCGATGTAGTTGTGGTTGAGCAGCCGTGCCTCTTCTTGGGCAAGCACGACGACCCGGCGGGCTCGATCTGTAAAGCGTTCAAACACTGAGTGCCTCCTGCGGACTCGTGGCGTCAGTCTAACCGTGCCCTCCGACAATCGGCGCAGCAGCAAACCGGCAACCGCTGCCGTACAACCGCGTTCGGCGTCGATTCCTTCCGTCGCGGGCGATCAGCGGTTCGCGTCGGACACACGTCACACGGCCCGCCAGCGTGCGGGCTGGGGACCTTCCCACCCCGAGGGCTAACGTCGTTCCGTGGTCACCACCAACCCCCTCGACGTCATGCCGACCATGAGCGCCGACCTGGTCCGGGTCGAAGGCGAGCTGTTGGCGTCGGTGACGTCGCAGGATCCGTACCTCACCGAGATCGCCGGCCACCTCATCAAGGCCGGGGGCAAGCGGGTCCGTCCCGGCTTCTGCATCGCCGCCGCTGCGACCGCTGCGGGGTCCGACGGGGTCGCGACGGCCGACATCATCAAGGCCGCCGTGTCGGTGGAGCTCGTGCACCTGGGTTCGCTCTACCACGACGACGTCATGGACGACGCCATCACGCGCCGCACCGTCGAGAGCGTCAACGCCAAGTGGGGCAACCTCAAGGCGATCCTCGCCGGCGACTTCCTCCTGGCCCGCGCCTCGGAGATCGCGTCGTCGCTCGGCGTCGAGGTCGCCGGCCTCCTCGCGTCCACCATCGCCCGACTCTGCGAGGGGCAGGTGCTCGAGCTGCGGTTCACCTACGACACCGCCCGCACCGAGGATGCGTACCTGCGGTCGATCGACGGCAAGACCGCGGCGCTGCTCGCCACCGCGAGCCGCATCGGCGGCATCGTCGCCGAGTTGCCGTCGGAACAGATCGAGGCGCTCACCACGTTCGGCCACGCCTACGGCATGGCCTTCCAGGTCGTCGACGACGTGCTCGACCTCGTCGCCACCGAGGCCGAGCTCGGCAAGCCCGCCGGCCACGACATGGAGGAAGGGGTGTACACGCTCCCCGTCCTCCGGGCGCTCGCCAGCGACGCCGGCGACGAGCTGCGCCCGCTCCTGACCGACCACATGACCGCCGACGATCGAGCCCGGGCCGTCGAGATCGTCGCCGGTGGCGGTTGGATCACCGGGGCGGTCGAGGTAGCGCGTTCCCACGCCGCCCGCGCCGTCGAGGCGCTCGATCGGTTCCCCTCCGGCCCCGGGGTCGACGGCCTGAGCGCCGCAGCAGCCCACCTCGTCGACTCCGTCGAGGCAGCGGCAGCGCGCTGACCCACCAGAGCTCACCGAACCGCCTTCTACAGCACCCGCTCGAACGCGCCGAAGAGGGGGGAGCCCCATTCGGGGTACCTGACGTTCGAGGAGACACCCATGACGACCGGCACGAAGGCCCTCGGCCGACGCGCACGTTCGGTCGCCGCCCTCGCGTTGTGCTGGGGGCTCGCCTCGCTCACCTGGCGCGTCGGTTGGTCGCTCCACGACGCGTCGCCGTGGCTGTCGCTCCCCTTGCTCGCCGCCGAGATCTGGACCTTCGTCCGGCTCGCCCTCTTCGCCGCGAGCGCCTGGCGGGTTCCCGACGCTGAGCCGACCAGGGCTGCGCCCACCGCCGACGGGGGCCTCTCGGTCGAATTGATCGTCCCTGCGGCGCACGCCGGCGTCGAGGACGTCGGACGGACTCTGGTCGTCGCGGCCGCCGAGGCACCCGACCGCGTCCCGTGCTCGACGATCGACACCGGGCCGACGTCGAGCGGGAGGCGCGACGTCACGGCGCCGACTACCAGGTCGTGTCGACGGACCTCGACGGACCGGCACCGTCGTCGATCCGCCTCGCGAGCGCGGCGCTCGCCGACTCCGAGTTCGACCTCGTCATCTGGGTCGACGCCGGTGATGTGCTCGCGCCCGACCTGCAGTCGCTCACCGCCGCGTTCGAACGCGCCGACGTGGCCGTCGTCCAGGCCGCGACCGAATACTCGAACCGCGACAGCCTGCTGCACACCGCCCCCGACCGCGACGAGCGCGCCGTGGACGCCCGCGTGATCGGTCCGGCGCTCGGAGCGATCGGTGCCGGTCCGTGGACCGGGTCCGGTTCGGTGATCCGCACGGCCGCCCTGCACGACGTCGGTGGCCTCACCGTCGGCGACGCTGCCGTGCGCCGGGCCTCAGCGCGCCTCGTGTCGTCGTCGTGGCGAATCGAGTTCTGCGAACGGCCGGTCGTCCGCGTGACGGCCCCTGACACCCTCGACGAGTACCTGGCGGCGGCCGCCGCCGACGCTGCGGACGGGTGGCACTCGCTGCGCTCGCCCGACTCCCCGCTGTTGCGTCGCTCGCTGCCGATTCGCGCCCGACTCGGAATGATCGAGCACGCCACCCGACCGATCGACGGCCTGGCACGGCTGACGTTCCTGGTGGTGCTCGCGGCGACCATGTTCACCGGACGGCTGCCCCTGACAGCGTCCCTCGCCACCCTCGCCCTCCTGTGGGTACCGGCGTTCGCTCTCCGCCTGGAGGCGCTCGTCGCCCTGAGCCGGGGCACGGTCCGGCGCGGCGACATCGCCCGGCAGGGCCTGCGCCGAATGGGACTCCAGCTCCAGATCATCGGCGGGCGCCGCCCGGCGACCGGGTCACCCGATGGTCCTCAGGCCCGGTCCGCCTCACGCTCCGTGCGCATCGCCGGACAGCTCCCGCTCGTCACCGCCGCCGCCGTGGTGCTCAACACCGGCATCATCCTGCGTGCCCTGACGTTCTGGTTCCCGCACCTGCTGCGACCCCTCGACGACACCGCCCGCATCGCGGTCATGGCGATCGCGGTCGCGACCCTCATCCCGATCGTCGACGTGCTCCAGGTGCTCCTCACGCGTCAGCAGCGCCGAACGTCCCACCGAATCACGGCCACGCTCTCGGCCGAGGTGGACGGCGCGAACTGCAGCGCGCACGACCTCACGCCCCACGGCCTCGGCGTCGACCTGGCGGTCGCCCCGGCCATCGGAGACCGGCTCGAGATCGTGCTCTCGGTACCGCGGGTCACGGGCACCATCGACCAGGTACGGCTCGAGGGGGTCGTCAAGCACGTGTCGGAGCCGGCGACGGGCCCGCGCGCCTCCACCGACCGGACCACGCATCGAGTCGGGATCGAGCTCCTCGGGGTCACGCCCGCAGCGCGTGACGCCCTCGTCGAGGTGTGTGCGCTGACCGCTCAGGAACGCGATGTCACCCGGGAGCGAGTTGCTCACCTCGACCCCGCCCACCTCGACCTGCGTACCGGTTCCGCCTGGCGGACCGGACTGGCAGCGCTCAACGTGGTCGGGCTCCTCACCGCCGGACTCGTCGTGATCGGCGCACCGGCGGGCGCTGAGACCAAGGGGGAGGCGGCAGCGCCGCCGGCCGAGCCCGCGGTGATCCTCGGCCGCGTGGCCGACGACCGTGGCGCCTCGGTCCCGAACGTCTGCGTCTCGATCGACGGCTCGAAGTCCGAACCCATTGCGACCGACGCTGAGGGTGCCTTCGTGCTCGACGCGCTTGCGGCCGGCGACCACCTCGTGAAGGCGACCGATTGCCGGGGCATCGGTGGGTTCGTGACCACCTACCATCCCTCCGCCACCTCGGCTGCGGCCGCCTCGGCGGTGCACGTCGAGCCCGGCGAGAAGGTCGGGATCGAGATCACCCTGGTACCGGCGGGCCGCGTGTACGGAGCAGTCCTCGACCGCGACCGGGTCCCCGTCGACAGTGTCTGCGTCGCCTACGCCGCTGCAGGCGACGACACCCTCCTCGACGTCGCGACGACCGACAAGGAGGGCAGGTTCGAAGCGGACGTGCCCGCGGGCCGGGGAACGTTCCGATTCACCGACTGCGCCGTGCCCGCCCGGTACAGCGAGACGTGGTTCCCCGGTGCGCCCGACCGCACGCGTCGTCGAAGGACGTCGACGTGCCGGCGCACGACAAGCACTCCCTCGACGACGTCGTCATGCGGTCCCGTCCGCGACTGTCCGGCCGGGTGATGGACCAGGACGACCGACCACTCGACGACATCTGCGTGTCCGTCCAGGACGTGGTCGACGGCGCGGGCTGACCGGACTCGCGTTCACCACCACCGACGCCGAGGGAAACTACGAGCTCAGCGCTCCGACCGGGACCCACTCGCTGCTCTTCCAGGACTGCACCGATGGCCGCGGCCTCGTCCCCGTCTGGTTCGGTGGCGAGCCACGCTTCGCCAACCCCGCGCCGACGATCGACATCCGCGACGACGACCAGGGCAGTCTCGACCAGCGGATGTACACCGGCGGCCGAATCAGCGGCGTCGTCGTCGACCCCGACGGCGCCGCCGCCTCCGACGTGTGTGTCGCCATCCACCCGGCCAAGCAACTGCTCGACCGCAACGACTGGACGATGGCCTCGTGGAGCAGCGCCGACCGTGACACGGGCGAGTGGACCAGCCAACCGCTTCCCGAAGGGCCGTACCTCGTCCAGTACACGAACTGCGACGAGCAGGGCTACACGTCCACGGGTCGCTGGCGCGAGGAATTCCTCGACGGGGTGTTCTCCGGCGACGATGGTGCCGACGTCCGCAACAGCAAGGTCATCGAGGTCCGACGGGGCGAGAAGCCGACCTGGATCGACCACACGATGTCCCCCACGCGCGGCCTGCGCGGCATCGTGTCGGCGCGACGGGGTGCCGGCGCTCCCGAGGTGTGCGTCGGGTCGACCCCGGGGAGTGGCTCGACGCGAACCGCCGAGGACGGCGGTTGGTCCCTGGAGCTTCCGGAGGGCGACTACCGATTGACCTTCACCGACTGCCGCAACGGGCGCGGCCTCGACGCAGGTCACGGTCGGTGCCACCGTCGAGAAGGGACGGGTCTCCACCGTCGACGTCCAGATGCGTGCCCGTCCGTCGGGCACCCTGCTCGGGTCCGTTTCCACGGTCGAGGGAAACCGCCTCGGCGGCGCCTGCGTGGTCGCCTACGTCCCCAACGACGTTCCGGCCGTCACGACGGTCGGCGAGGACGGGAACTGGGAGATCTCCGGGCTCGGGGCCGGGAGCTACTGGCTCGCAGCGATCAACTGCACCGATCCGAACGAGCCGATGGTCGATCCCCGCCGGCCGAAGGAGGGATACCCCTCAACGTGGTTCCCGTCGGCCGCGGTGACCCTGGAGGTCGACGCACAGCCCGACCAGGACGGCGCGAAATCGATCAGCCTCGACCCGGGCGCCGTCCTCGAGGGCCTCGACATCTGCCTCACCGCGTGCGGCGCAAACCCCACCGACCCCCAGCCGACGACCACCGCGCCGGCCACGACCTCGCCGGCTACGACCGCTGCCCCAACGACCGCTGCCCCAACGACCGCCCCGCCCACCACCGTCCCTCCGGTCACGACCACGGCCCCGGCGTCGACGACCACCACCACCTCGACGCCTCGGACGACCGTTCCGGCGACCACTCCGCCGATCACCACGCCGGTCACCACCACACCACCACGGGCGCCCCAGACCAGCGCTGCCCCGACCACGACGGTGCCGCCGGCCACCACGACGCCGAACACCAGCGACGCGGACACGGGGCGACCGACCACGGCGTCGGGGCGTTGGGCCACGACCAACGTGGTGCCCCGAACCGGCCACGGCGGGGACACGGTGACCGAGACCGACGGCACGGACCCGACCGCCGACGTCGCCACCGGCCGGCCGAGCGGTCCGATCTCGGCCGACACGGCCGCTCGAACCCTCGGCGCCCGCTCGACGGAACGGACCGTGGACATCGCAGCGAGGTGGGTGGACCGCACCAAGGTCGCGGGGATCTCGACCGAGACGACCCGGCGCACCCCGACCGATCATCCAGCCGAACTCGCATCCCGCGAGACCACGCCGACGGCAGGAACTGCCGCGCCGGCAACGGGACGCGGGTGGGTCGTGTTCTGCGGGTTCGGACTCATCCTCCTCGCGGGGTTCGGACTCCTCGCGTCCCGGCGGCGAGCGTCAGGGACCGGGTAGGAACACCGCCGGCCCGGCATCGGACCGACGGCGCACACCGACGACCGCGCCGGAGGTGAACCGGGCATCGCCGCGGACGGCAGCCTTGAGCATCACGCCGTCACCGAGGCGCACCTCGAGGACGGTCGCGGCCCCCTGGTACTCCTCGGACACGACGACGGCAGCGACGGTGGCTTCCGCTGCTTCGGCAGCGCCGTCGGACACCACCAGATCCTCCGGCCGCACGACCACGTCACCGACGCCACGAGCGGTCTCCTCCACCTGCAAGCGGCCGAGCGCGGTGGTCGCCACGCCGTCGGCCACCGTCGCCGCCACGAAGTTGACGTCGCCGACGAACCCGGCGACCCAACGGTCGGCGGGCCGGAGGTAGAGCTCCCGAGGCGGGCCTTCCTGGACGATCACGCCGTCACGCATGACGGCGACACGATCGGCGACGGCAAAGGCCTCGTCACGATCGTGGGTGACCAACAGCACGGTCACCCCGGCGGCACGCACCACGTCACCGACCTCGCGCCGCAGCCGGGCGCGGAGCACGGCGTCGAGGTTCGAGAACGGCTCGTCCATGAGCACCACCGCCGGAGCAGGCGCCAGGGCGCGTGCCAACGCGACTCGCTGCGCCTGCCCACCCGACAGCGAGTCGGGCCGGCGGTCGCCGAATCCGGCGAGCCCAACGAGTTCGAGCATCTCCGAGATGCGGGGACCGTCCTTCCGGTCGGCCCGAGCCAGGCCATAGCCCACGTTGTGGGCGACGCTCAGGTGCGGGAACAGCGCCCCGTTCTGGAAGATCATGCCCACCCGTCGCTGCTCGGTCGGCACGTTGACACCCGGCCCCGCCGCCACCACGCCGCCGATCTCGACGGTGCCGGCATCGGCGTCCTCGAGTCCGGCGACGATGCGCAGGGCCGTCGTCTTGCCGCAGCCCGACGGCCCGAGCAGCGCGGTGACCGAACCCGGGGCGATCGAGAGGTCGAGACCCCGCAGTACCGAGAACCCGTCGAACGACTTGGTGATGCCCGCGAGGACGACGGCCGCCGGCCAGTCGGCCACGTCGACCTACTCGGTCGCGTTCTCGACGTTGTTCGTGACCTGTTCGGGACGCAGCGTCGGGAACAGCACAACGTCACGGATGTTCGAGCTGTCGGTCAAGAGCATCACGAGACGGTCGACGCCGATGCCGAGACCGACCGTGGGCGGCAGGCCGTACTCGAGCGCCCGCAGGTAGTCGTCGTCGACCACCATCGCCTCGTCGTCACCGCCGGCGTTCTGGCGCGCCTGGTCCTCGAATCGCGCCCGCTGGTCATCGGGGTCGCACAACTCGCTGAACCCGTTGCAGAGCTCGCGGCCGGCGACGATCCCCTCGAACCGCTCGGTGAGGAGCGGATCGTCGCGGTGCACGCGGGACAAGGGCGAGACCTCCTTGGGGTAGTCGGTGACGAACGTCGGCTCCCAGAGCGTGCCCTCGACGGTCTTCTCGTACAGCTCCAAGAGGAGCTTGCCCGAGCCGTAGTAGTCCTTCCACGGCGTGTCGTACTGGTCGCAGAGCTTGCGCAGCTCGTCGACGGGCGTGCGAACGTCGACCTCGACGCCGATCTGCTCGCTGAGGAGCTCGGCCATCGGAGCGCGCCGCCACGGTGCCGCCAAACTGATGGGCCGGTCACCGTAGGTCAGCTCGGTCGTGCCGAGCAGTTCGGTCGCCAGGTGCGCGACGAGTTGCTCGGTGAGATCCATGTGCACCGTGTAGTCGCCGTACGCCTCGTAGCACTCGAGCATCGTGAACTCGGGGTTGTGCCGCGGCGACATGCCCTCGTTGCGGAACACCCGAGCGATCTCGAACACCCGCGGGAACCCGCCGACGACCAGGCGCTTGAGGTACAGCTCGGGCGCGATGCGGAGGTAGAGGTCTTCGTCGAGCGCGTTGTGGTGGGTGACGAACGGCTTGGCCAGCGCGCCGCCGGGGATGGGGTGGAGCACCGGGGTCTCGACCTCCATGTACCCACGGTCCTCCATCCAGCGCCTCGTCAGCGACACGATGCGCGAGCGCAGGCGGAAGGCCTCGCGGGACTCCTCGGTCACCCAGAGGTCGACGTAGCGCTGCCGGTACCGCGTGCTGTCGGGATCGGTGATGCCGTGCCACTTGTCGGGGAACGACCGGCGGGTCGCTGCGAGCAGGGTCCACGAGTCGACCCGCACGGACAGCTCGCCGCGCTTGGTCGTCATGATCTCGCCCGACACGCTGATCCAGTCGCCGAGGCTCAACGCACAGAACGCCTCGAACTCGGGCGTCGATTGCGACGGTGCGAACAGTTGGATGCGACCGGTGTGATCGGCGATCGTTCCGAACGCGAGCTTGCCCTGCACACGACGGAGCATGAGTCGCCCGGCGATCGCTGCGGTCTGGCCGGTCTCGATGCCCGGCTCCAACTCGCCGAATCGGGAGGTGAGCTCGGCAGCGGTGTCGGTCACCTCGGCCGCGTACGGCAGGTCGGTGCTCATCGGTTCTTCTCGTAGACCAGGCGCAGGCCGTGCAGCGTGAGCCACGGCTCGACGTGCTCGATGGCGTCGGCGTAGGGAGCGATGAGATCGGCGAGGCCTCCGGTCGCGATGACCGTCGGCTCGCCGAGCTCGTCCTCGATGCGGTCGCACATGCCGTCGACCAGCGCGGCGAACCCGTAGACCACGCCCGACTGGATCGACTCGACGGTGCTCTTGCCGATCACGTTGCGCGGCTCGATGAGCTCGACGCGCCGGAGGGCGGCGGCCCGCCCGAAGAGCGCGTCGAGGCTGATCTCGATGCCGGGGGCGATCGCGCCACCCAGGTACTCCCCCGCCGTGGAGATGACGTCGAACGTGGTGGCGGTGCCGAAGTCGACGCAGATGGTGGGGCCGCCGTACAGGTCGAACGCGGCCACCGCGTTGGCGATGCGGTCGGCGCCGACCTCCTTGGGGTTGTCGTAGAGGATGGGGATGCCCGTCTTGACGCCCGTGCCGATCACCACCGGGTCGATCCCGAGGTAGCGCTCGCACATACGACGGAGCTCGAACGTGACACTGCGGTACGCCGGAGCACACGGCAACGCCGCTGACGTCGACCTTCCAGTCGTGGCCGGCGGTCAGCAGGAACTCACTGAACATCACGGCGAACTCGTCGGAGGTGCGCACGGCGTCGGTGGCGATGCGCCAGTGGTCGAGGAGCCCGTGGGCTCTCGTCGCCGCTCTTGTAGAGCCCGATGACGGTCTGGGTGTTTCCGACGTCGATCGCGAGCAGCACGGGTTCGTTCTCCTTGGTTAGGGTCGTCCACCGAGACTCAAGCAGCCGGGTGCTTCGACCTCCATCGACGCCGATTCCGACGAGGGCTTGCGCCGGACCGATCGAGGTACCGGAGCGACAGTAGGGAGCCCGGAGCGCTCCGGCCGAGCGAAGGTGGCCGAGATCAGACATCGAGCCCGATGTCGAGGGCCGGGGCCGACTGGGTGATGCGTGATACCGAGATCTGGTCGACACCGGTCGCCGAGTACTCGGCGATCGTGTCGAGCGATGATGCCACCCGACGCCTCGATCAACGCCGGGTGGCCCCGCTCGGCGAGCTGCCGGGCGGTGACGACGCACTCGCGGACCTGGTCGGGGGTCATGTTGTCGAGGAGCACCGCGGCGGCACCGGCCTCGATGGCCTCGACCATCTGCTCGATGCGATCGCACTCGACGTGGACGGTGCGGGCCGGCCAGAGGTCGCGGCAGCGCTGCACCGCTTCGGTGATGCCGATGCCGGTGATGTGGTTGTCCTTCAGCAGCATCCAGTCGCTGAGGTTGCCACGGTGGTTGCGGCCACCACCGGCGCGGACCGCCGCCTTCTCGAGCGCCGGAGGCCGGGGGTCGTCTTGCGGGTGTCCCACACCTTGGCCCCACCGCCGTGGGCCGCTTCGGTGACGTACCGGTTGGTGAGCGTTGCCACACCCGAGAGGTGGCAGAGGAAGTTGAGAGCGGTCCGCTCCGCGGTGAGGATCGGAGCGAGCCGGCCGCGGACGTACGCGATGTCGTCGCCGGGAGCCAGCGCATCGCCGTCGTGGAACCGCCACTCGACCTCGATCGTCGGATCGATCTGGGCGAATGCCTCGATCACGCACATCGAGCCGGCGAGCCGACCGGCCTCGCGGGCGTCGAGGCGCGCCACCGTGGTGACGTCCTGGTCGAGGAGCGCCGCAGTGATGTCGCCCAACGGGGTGAGGTCTTCCTCGAAGGCTCGCTGGACCGCAGAGCGGACGGCGTGGATCGGCGGATCGAAGTAGCCGCTCACGAGCCGATCACCAGCCGGTGACGCTGATCCTCCCGCTCCGGGGAAGTCGGTGCGGGTGTGCGCCCCGCGGCTCTCCTCGCGGGCAGCGGCTGCCTGCAGGAGCACGGCGCCCACCTGCACCAGGTTGCTCAACTCGCTCACGTCGGGCTCGATCGGCTCCGATGGGAGCTCGGCCCACACCGTGTCGAGCACCTCGTGGGCGGCTGCGATCGATTGGGCGGTGCGCAGCACTCCCGCATGGACGGTCATCGCCCGCTGGACGGTGCGGCGCAGTTCGGCGACGCGTTCGGACGTGATCGCGGTGGCATCGGACTTGGCGAGAACCGGACTGTCGATCAGCACGCCGCCGATGAGGATGTCGGTCGACGGGACGCCTCGGGCCGAACGCATCGCGCCGGTGTCCTCGGGACCGTCGATGCCCTCGGCGATCGACTCGACGACCCGGGCACCGAACACCATGCCCTCGAGCAACGAGTTCGACGCGAGCCGGTTCGCCCCGTGCACCCCCGAGCAGCTCGTCTCGCCGGCAGCCCACAGGCCCGGGAGGGTGGTCGCCCCATTGATGTCGGTGACGATGCCGCCGCACTGGTGGTGGGCAGCCGGGGCCACCGGCAGGTAGTCGACCGATGGGTCGAGACCGGCCGCCTCGAGATCAGCGGCGATGGTCGGGAACCGGATGTGGAAGTGGTCCAGCTGCGTGGCATCGAGCCAGACATGGTCGATGTCCTGATCGAGCATGCGCGCCGTGATGGCGCGGGAGACGACGTCGCGGGGCAGCAACTCGTCGACGAAGCGCTCGCCGTTGGCATCGCGCAGCAGGGCACCGTGGCCGCGTAGGGCCTCGGACAAGAGCGGGCGCGGCATCGAAGGATGGTCGAGCGCCGTCGGGTGGAACTGGAAGAACTCCATGTCGGCGATGGCAACGCCGGCGCGGAGCGCCATCGCGACCCCGTCGCCGGTGGCGACCGGCGGGTTGGTGGTGACGGCGAACAACTGGCCGGCACCGCCGGTGGCGAGGAGCACGTGACGCGCCCGAACCTCGAACACCTCTCCGTCGGCCCGCACCGCCCGGACCCCGCGGCAGCGGCCGTCCTGGATCAGCAGATCGAGCGCGAACGTCTCCTCGTAGATCTCGGCGACCCGTTCGCGAACAGCTGCGACGAGTGCCCGCTCGATCTCGGCACCGGTCGCAGCGCCGCCGGCGTGCACGATGCGGGCGACCGAATGCCCGCCCTCGCGGGCGAGCTCCAGCTCGCCCTCGGCGTCACGATCGAAGAGGGCTCCCAACGCGATGAGGTCGTGGACCCGGCCCGGCCCTTCGTCGACGAGCACCCGCACGGCCTCGATGTCGCACAACCCGACACCGGCGGCGAGCGTGTCGGCCAGGTGGAGGTCGGTCTCCTCCCGGTCGCCCGACAGCGTGGCGGCCACCCCACCCTGGGCCCAGCGGGTCGTGGCCAGCTCGAGCTCGGCCTTGGTCATGACACCGACGCTGAGACCCTTCAGTTCCGCCGCTCGCACCGCGGCCGACAACCCGGCCACACCGCTGCCGAGCACCAGCAGATCGAGTTCAGACATCGTGGGCTCCTCGCGCCGTACCGGTGGCCGGATCAGGCTGCGCGACGTTACCCACTCCGATGTTGTCGATGAGTCGCGCTCTCCCGAAGCGGACGGCACCCACGAGTCGGCTGCTCGGGCCGCAGACCTGCTGGGGTTCGAGGGTATCGGCGTCCGCGACCTCGACGTAGTCGAGGGCCCCGTACGGCTGGGTCGCGATCTCCGCGGCCATTGCCGCGCACCACGTCGGCGTCGGTCTCGCCGGCGGCGATCATCTCGGCACCGAGCCGGAGCGCACGGTTGAGGACCGGCGCCGCGACACGTTCGTCGGCGGAGAGGTAGACGTTGCGGCTCGACTTCGCGAGTCCGTCGTCCTCGCGGAGCGTGGGACACCCGACGACGACGACGGGCGCCGAGAGGTCCGACACCATGCGACGAATGACGGCCAGTTGCTGGAAATCCTTCTCGCCGAAGTACGCGTGACACGGGCCGACGATGTTGAACAGCTTGGCGACCACGGTCGCGACGCCGTCGAAGTGCGTCGGCCTCGACGCACCCTCCATGGCGGCTGACACCCCGGCGACCGACACCGTGGTGGCGACCGGACGGGGGTACATCTCCTCGACCGACGGCACGAACAGCCAGTCGACACCGGCTCGGGTCGCCAGCGCGGTGTCGCCCTCGAGGTCGCGGGGGTAGGCGTCGAGATCCTCATCGGGGGCGAATTGCAGCGGGTTGACGAAGATCGTCGCCACGACGTCGTCGCACTCGGCGCTCGCCCGGACCATCAGCGACTCGTGACCGGCGTGCAGGTACCCCATGGTCGGGACGAGTCCGACGGTGCGACCGACGGCACGGGATGCGTCGAGGTGGCGGCGCAGCTCGGCGATGGTCGTGACGGTCTGCATGTCAGTTGCTCCCGTTGGTGGTGACGAGACGGCGGGCCTGGTCGGCCATGGCCCGGTAGGCGTCGCGCTCGGACGGGTCGATCGCCGCGAGGTGGCGGGCGATCGTCAGTTCATCGCCGTGTGCCGCCGGCCCGGTGAGCGCCGCGGCCGGGCCGAGCTCGGCGACGTTGTCGACGGCCCCGCGGACGAGCGACAGGTAGGCCTCGAACGGCGCGCCGGCGGCCGCCCCGATCCGTTCGACCTGGCCGAGCAGCGCGACCAGGTGGTTGGCGGCGATGCAGGCGGCGGCGTGGTACTCGACGCGGTGGTCGTCGGCGATGACGAAGGAACGCCCGCCGAGCGCTTCGACGACTTCGTCCGCGATCCCATCACCGGCCGTGGCGAACCAGGCGTCGTCGCGAAGTCGTTGGGTGCCGGTCGTGGGGTTCGGCAGCGACACGAGCGGATGCACCGCGGCCCGCCGCTCGTGGGGCGCGAGGACGTCGAGCCCGAGCGACCCGGCACAGTGGGCCACAACACACGCCGGCTCGGGTTCGATCGAGGCGGCCACGTCGGGCACCGCGCCATCCCCGACGCAGATCAAAACGAGATCGACGTCACTCGCCGCGACCGCGATCGCTGCGGTGTCCCGGCCGATCGGGCCGTCGACCTGCCAGCCAACAGAGGCCAGGGCCGAGGCGAATGAGCCGCCGGCGCGCCCGGCGCCGATGATCCGGACCCGTCGCGTCACGACAGGTTCTCGACCGTCCACACCCGCCCGTCGGCGATCTCGACCTCCTGGGCCGTCACCAGGTCGGGCGCGAGCTCGCGCAGCGGTGCCAGCACGAACTTCCGTTCCTTCCAGCGTGGGTGCGGAATGGTCAGCCGAGGCTCGTCCATCGTGACACCCTCCATCCAGATGATGTCGAGATCGAGGGTCCGCGGGCCCCAGCGCTCGTCTCGCACCCGATGGGCCGCCGACTCGATCCGGTGGCAGACGCTCAGCAACGCGCTCGGCGTCAGCTCGGTGTCGAGTTCGACGACGATGTTCAGGAACGCGCCCTGGTTGCCGGGGCCACCCATCGGGTCGGTCTCGAACACGCTCGACACCGCGACCACGTCGGGCAGCGAATCGACAGCGTCGCGGAGGAACGCTCGACGGTCGCCGAGGTTCGACCCGACGCTGATGAACGTCCGCATCAGTCGTTGGTCCGACGGATGGTCACGCCCGAGGTCTCGAGCTGTTGGGGCACCGGCGGGCGCAACTTCCGCACCGTCACCGTGACGGCGGTGATCCGGGAATCTCCCAACACGACCTCGGCGAGCCGTGCCGCCATGCGTTCCATCAGAGCGAAGCGCTCGTCGACGATCACCGCTTCGACCTGCGCACACAGCGCGCCGTAGTCGACGGTGTCGTCGAGGGCGTCGGAGGCTCCCGCCGCCGACAGATCGGTCTCGACGTCGAGGTCGACCTCGAACGGCTGGCGGCGCTCCTGCTCTTCGGGAAGGGCACCGCAGAACCCGAGCGCCCGGAGGCCCCGGAGCTGGATCACGTCGGCCACGGGTTACTCGGCTGCCGCAGCGTTGGCGCGAATCTTGGCCGCGACCGCCACGATGTCGCGACCCGCCGGACCGAGCTGACGCGACGTGATGTGCTCGAGCAGGAAGATCGCCCGGGGTTGCTCGACGACGATGCCCGCCCACACGAGGTAGCCGGCCATGATGCCGACGAGACGGTCGTCGAGTTCTTCGTGGTGGTAGAGCACCTTGGCACCCGAGTCGAGCAGGCCCTGCAGCTCGGGGTAGATGTCGCCGAGGTAGCGCGGGTAGTCCTCCGTCGCCGGCAGCGGGCGGTGGCGCCAGGTGACCGAGAGCTCGTCGTAGTTGTGCAGGTTGTGATTGGCGGGGATCAGGCTGATGACCGGAGCGAAGCCCTGCTCGCGGATCCAGATGATCTCCTCCTGACGGCGCACCTTGCGGTGGTTGGTGCCGTAGCCGCCGGGGCGCTCGCAGATGGCGAGCTTGTCCTGGATGACCCAGCTGAAATGCCGGGGCCTGATGCCCTGGGCCCACTTGCCTTTTCCTGCCACGTTGTCCTCGTTCCAGTTGCCCGTCGCCGACCGGAGCACCCGAGGGTCGGGCCCGTGCTGCGATGACCGAGGAGGGCCCTTCGGCGGCCACGGCAAGCCGCGCGCGCTCGCACACTGGCTGGACCGTGGCGCACGTCGTGCGCCCGGACGATCCGCGCGCCCTGCCAGCAACGCCCAGGTGGCCGTGGCGACCGAGGCCTCGATCCGGTCGCAGTCGGTCGGGGCGTCGAAGCCCTCGAGGTCGAGACGGCCGTCGGCGGCGAGTCCGTCGGCCCGAGCCGTGCAGGACCCCGAGGGTCTTCTTGCGGCTGACGCCCACCAGGACCGGAGTGCCGCGATCCACGAGGCCGCCGATGCCGGCCAGGAGCGCGAGGTTGTGGTCGAGGGTCTTGCCGAACCCGAAGCCGGGGTCGACCCACACCTCGTGCACACGCCGGCCGAATGGGCCGGCGGCGGCCCGAGCGTCGAGGAACTCGAACACCTCGGTTACGACGTCGACGTAGGCGGGCGCGTCCTGCATGGTGCACGGCGCGCCCTGCATGTGCATCGCCACCCAGCCCACACCGAGATCGGCGGCGACCTGCCACAGGGAGGCGCCGACGTCGTTGATGACGGTGGCACCGGCCGCGACCGCGGCCCGGGCAACCTCGGCCTTGGTGGTGTCGATGGAGATGCGGGCGCCGAAGCCGTCGAGGGCGGCGATCGCCTCGATCACCGGGACGACCCGGGCCAGCTCCTCATCGACCGGCACCGGAGCGGCGCCGGGTCGGGTCGACTCGCCACCGACGTCGATGAAGTACGCACCCTCGGCGACGAGGGCCCGCGCGTGCGCGATCGCGGCCTCGAGATCGAGATACCGGCCGCCGTCGGAGAACGAGTCGGGCGTGACGTTCAGCATGCCCATGATCTGGGGATCACCGCCGCCAATGGTAGATCAGGGTGTCAAATTGGGGCTTCGCCACATGGCGACCAGGGTACCGGGCGGTCCGTCCTCGTCGACCCAGGGCGCGGCCACGCCGAAGCCGGCCGCGGTGAGTGGGTCGACGAGCGCGTCCTGCTGCTCGCCACCGATCTCGACGAGGAGGTGGCCACCGGGGTGGAGCAGGCGGGCCGCGGCCGACACGATCCGGCCGACCAACTCGGTTCGGTCGATGCCCCCGTCGAGGGCGAGGCGGGGCTCGTGGCGCTGGACGTCCGCCGGCAGGAGTCGGCCTCTCGGTCGGGACATAGGGGGCGACGGGCGTGATCAGGTCGAACCTCGGGGCGTCGCGAATACGGGGCGACGAGGTCACCGACGACCGCTGGCACACCGTTCCGCCGAGCGCACCCCACCGCGAGGGTCGATGTCGACGCCGATCACGGTCGCCGACGGAACCTCGGCCGCCAGATGCGCGGCGATCGCGCCTGCACCGGTACAGACGTCGAGCGCCGTGCCACCCTCGGGAGGAGCGCTGCCGAGCTCGGCGTGCCAACTCCCCGGGGCTGAGGTTCGGGGCACATAGACGCCCCAGGTCGCATACCACCGGTCGCAGAACCGGAACCGACCCGTGATCCACTGCCAGGCTCGCCCGCCTCGCGCCGGACGGCTTCACGCGGGCGTGGCGTCGTCGGGTGCGTTGTCGTGCAGTCGGCGGCCTCGGCCGAGGGCATGTACAGCAACCGGCCCGCCCGCAACCGGCGGTGCGGCCGAGCTCCCGTGACGTAGGGCGAGACGTACCCGTGGACGACGGTAACCCGAGGATCCCGAGCGTCGCACGCAGCGCCCCTTCGGAGATGACGGGATCCTGGTCGTGATCGTCACCTGGTCATCTCGCTCGGCTCGGTGGTGACGAGGGTCGCACCGTCGTCGGCGGGCTCGAGACGGTGACCCGTAGATGTGGTCAGATCGGCGGCTTGATCTGGCCGCGGCATCTTCCAGGCGATCGGGCGGGTCCTGTTCGAACGTGTGGATCTCGACGGTCACGTCGTAGTGACCGAGCGGGAAGTCGTTGAGCGCCTCACGGTCCATGTGGACGACGAACGTGTCCCCGACGGCCGACACGGCATCACCGTCGGCCGACATCAACATGCCCGAGCTGTCGATCGCCACATGACCCTGCGGGTCGCACAGCACCCCGAAGATGGCAGCGGGCGGGGCGGGGATGGTGCGCTGCACCTCGATGCGGTCGGTCGTCATCGGCGCATCCTTCCACGGACCCACCGGTTCTGTGGCGCAGAACGGGTGCTGGCGGCACGAATCGACACCCAGATCGTTGGAAAACCTGAACGTGATTCAGGTTTTGGGTACGATCGAGCGATGACGACCGACATCGACCTGATGGACCACCGGATCAACCGACTCGGATCGGCCCTTCCCTTCCATCCCGTCAGCCTCGAAACTGCCGCAGCGGCCGGCATCGACGACGCCGTCGTGCTCTACGCCGGCGGTCGGGCCGGCGCCATGGGAGACGTCACGGCAGCGCAGGTCCAAAGCGCATTCGGGTTCTTCTCGCCGTCGATCATCGAGCTCATCTGGCCGACCGTTGTCGCCACCGCGACCCCGACCCACATCAACGCCGTCTACCTCGATGCGCTCGCCGCGGCCGCCCGTGCCAGCTGGCCGGAGGACGCCGCAACCGTTCTGACCACGATCGGTCGGGACGTCATCGAGGCGGCTCCTCTCTTCGGCCTCGCGCTGTTCTCGGCGTGGCGTGGGCTGCCCCTCCCCGCCGATGCACACGGCTCCGCCGGCATCGTCGTCGAAGTCCTCCGGGAGCTGCGTGGCGACGTGAACCTGCAGTCCGTGGCCCTGTCCGGCATGTCGCCGCTCGAGGCTGATCTGGCCACGAGCGGCGAGGACCGGGTGAAGCTCCACGGATGGGCGCCGCCCTACCCCGAGGTCAGCCATCTCGCCGATGCCGTCGGCGGCCGAGGCCCAGACGGCACGACGGATGCGCGAGATCTACGGCCGGGTCGACGCCGGCAAGGTGGCTGCGCTCGCCGAGGCCGTCGCCACGCTGACCGAGGTCTCGGGAGCGACGTGACCGCAGGCGCCGCCCGACCCGTGCCGCAACAACAGAGGAGCAACGCCAAGGTGGAGGCGATCCTCGCCCGGCGCGGGAGAGCTGCTGACATCCGAGGATGTCGACCAGGTGACGACGTCGGCCATCGCCGTTCGGGCCGGCGTCGCCGTCGGCACCGTCTATCGGTACTTCACCGATGTCGACCAGATCTTCGGCGTGCTGGTAACCGAGCACGCGACCGCTGCCGCCGATGCTGTCGATGCGGCGCTCGGCCGACCGTTCGAGTCGATCGGTGCGGTCTTCGAGGCCACACTCGACGCGCACCTCGACCTCTACCGTCGTCGACCCGAGCTCACTCGCCTGTGGTTCAGCGCACCGCTCGCCGAGCGGCAGCGCCGCGCCGAGCTGGCGAGCGACCGCGAGCTGACACGACGAGTGGGTCACCGCCTCGTCGAGGACGGTCTGATTCCCCGGCTGACCCCGGAGATCGAGCGTCGGCTCGATGTTCACTGGCAGTCGGCCGGAACGATGCTCTCCCTCGCGCGTTGCGGACGACCCCGATGCTCGACAACGACCTGGTCGCCGAACTCCGGGCCCTCGTCGCTCACTTCGCCACGAGATACTGAGGCCGCGATCTCCTCCGCGACGAGATCGCACGGGCCCAACGGACCAGCAGTTCAGCCTTGACTGCTCTCAGCCCTGAATGAAGCGCATCGCCTCGGCACGAGCCGAGGGGTCACTCCGGAAGATGCCGCGTACCGCGCTGGTCACGGTGGTGGAGCCGGGCTTGCGGACCCCCCGCATACCCATGCACAGATGTTCGGCCTCGATGACGACGACGATGCCGCGGGGCTCGAGCGCTGTCTCCATGGCCTGCGCGACCTGCGTCGTGAGTCGTTCCTGCACCTGCGGTCGCTTGGCGTACCCGTCGACCAGGCGAGCGAGCTTGGACAACCCGGTGATACGGCCGCTCGCCGACGGAATGTACGCGACGTGGGCGTGGCCGAAGAACGGCACGAGGTGGTGCTCGCACATCGAATAGAACGGGATCTCGCGAACGAGGATCATCTCGTCGTGGTCGGCGTCGAACGTCACCTTCAGGTGGCGCGCCGGGTCCTCGTGCAGCCCGGCGCACGTTTCGGCGTACATGCGGGCCACCCGTGCCGGCGTGTCCTTGAGACCGTCACGTTCGGGATCTTCGCCGATCGCAGCGAGGATCTCCCGCACCGCAGCGGCGATTCGCTCGACATCGACCGGCGGTGCCGCCTCCGTCGCGGACGGATCGATCCGGTTGAGGTCGTGCGCACCCTGCCCTGATTCACTCATCGGAGGAGCCTGCCACCTGGGCGAACACATCGCCCAGCTGATCCTCGTCGAGGGTCTCCCGCTCGATGAGGCGCTCGGCCAGCAGATCGAGCGTCGAGCGGTGCTCAGTGAGAATGACGCGGGCCCGTTCGTGGGCCTCGTCGAGGATCCGCTTGATCTCGGAGTCGACGACCGCCGCGACCTGGTTCGACATCTCCGCACGGGTGCCGTCGCGCCCGAGGTAGGGCTCGTCGGTCGCGGCCGTCAGCCGCTGCGGGCCGATCGCGTCGCTCATGCCGAACTCAGTCACCATCTTGCGGGCCAGCCGGGTGGCCTGTTCGATGTCGTCGTAGGCACCGGTCGTGATCTCGCCGAACACCAGCTCTTCCGCCGTCCGCCCGCCCATCAGCATCGCGATGCGGCCGAGCAGCTCGTTGCGGGAGTGGCTCTGCCGGTCCTCGACGGGCAGCGCGAGGGTCCAGCCGAGGGCGCGACCGCGGGCCACGATCGACACCTTGTGAATCGGATCGGCGTCGGGGGTGAGATGGCCCACCGACCGCGTGACCGCCTTCGTGATAGGCAGTGATCGACTTCTCGCGGTCGCTCATGATTCGGCTCTTGCGCTCGGGCCCGGCCATGACCCGGTCGACGGCTTCGTTCACGTCGGACATCTCGATGGTGTTGCCGTGCCGCCGGCCGCACATGAGCGCCGCCTCGTTGATGACGTTGGCCAGGTCGGCACCGGTGAAGCCCGGGGTGCGACGGGCCAACACGAACAGGTCGACCCCGGCGCCGAGGGGCTTGTTGCGGGCATGCACGTCGAGGATCGCCTTGCGGCCCTGCAGGTCGGGGGCGTCGACGACGATCTGACGGTCGAAGCGGCCGGGACGCAACAGCGCGGGGTCGAGGATGTCGGGCCGGTTGGTGGCCGCCATGAGGATGACACCGGCCTCGGTCGCAAAGCCGTCCATCTCGACGAGCAACTGGTTGAGGGTCTGCTCGCGTTCGTCGTGACCGCCGCCGACGCCTGCGCCGCGGTGGCGACCGACGGCATCGATCTCGTCCACGAAGATGATCGCGGGAGCCGACGCCTTCGCCTGCTTGAACAGGTCGCGCACACGAGCGGCGCCCACGCCGACGAACATCTCGACGAAGTCGGAGCCTGCGATCGTGAAGAAGGGAACGCCGGCCTCACCAGCGACGGCCTTGGCGAGCAACGTCTTGCCGGTGCCGGGCGGCCCGACGAGGAGCACACCCCGCGGGATCTTCGCTCCGAGTTCAGCGAAGCGGTCGGGGTTCTCGAGGAACTCCTTGATCTCACCCAGTTCTTCGACGGCCTCGTCGGCACCGGCCACGTCGGCGAACGAGACGTCGGGCGCCTCCTTGTTGCGCTTCGACCGCATCTGCCCGAACTTGGCGGACTTGCCGCCGGCCTGGAGGTTGAGGATGAACCCGCCGAACACCAGGAGCACGATGACGAGCGGCAGGTAGTCCGACAGGAGCGATTCGGCGAGTGACGGGGTCTCGTTGTCGGCGCTGACGTCGACGTCGTTCTCGATGAGCAGCGAGGTGAGTTCGTCGCTGTACTCGTGGGGGATCACGGTGCGGTACTCGTCACCGTTGCGGAGCTTGCCCGTCACGGAGTTCGACTCCTCGCCGAGCTTCGCCGTCCTCACGCGGCCGTCGAGGACCTGTTCGCGGTACTTCCGGAGGGTCAGCTCCTCGGGATCGGTACCGAGTCGGGAAACGACGAGCACCGCCCCCATCACGAGGAACGCCGCCACGGCGACCGTCACGGGGTGGCTCACGAACGCCAGCAACTTGTCGGAACGAGACCTCGGTGCCACGGCGGTCAGGCTACCGACGAGGCGCGCTCACCCGGCACAGGGCGGCGGAATCACCCGGGGCAGACGGCGCGGACCCCGGCGACGAACGCGGCGATGTCGTCGGCGTCGGTCGCCCACGACGTCATCCAGCGCACCTCGTCGATGTGCACGTCCCAGTCCCAGAAGAACGACCACGCCTGCAGCTGATCGATGGCGGGACGTGGCAACGACGCAAAGACCGAGTTCACCTCCGGGCGACGCGAGAGCCGCACCCCGTCGATGCCGGCGAGCGCATCGGCCAGCTCGACGGCGCGGGTGTTCGCCGACCGGGCCAGCGAGATCCACAGGTCGTCCACGAGGAGCGCCTCGAACTGTGCCGCCACGTAGCGCATCTTCGACGGCAGCTGTCCGGCCTGCTTCCGCACGAACTTCACGTCGCGCCCCAGCGAGGGATCGAGGAAGACGACCGCTTCGCCGTACATCATGCCGGCCTTCGTGCCGCCGAAGCTGATGACGTCGACCCCGGCGTCGACCGTCGTGGCGCGCAACGCATCGACGGTCCCGCCGAGCGCGGCCGTCGCGTTGGCGATGCGCGCGCCGTCCATGTGGACGCGCAGTCCGGCGGCGTGGGCCGTGTCGCAGATCGCCGCGACCTCGTCGGCGGTGTAGAGCGTGCCCGCCTCGGTGGACTGGGTGATCGAGACCACTGCCGGCTGCACGTGGTGCTCGTCACCGAGCAGGTGCAGGTGCTCGGAGATCTGCTCCGGCACCAGCTTCGCGTGCGGCGCCGCGACGTCGATCAGCTTCGCGCCGGTGAACCGCTCCGGCGCCCCGCACTCGTCGACGGCGATGTGCGCCGCGTCAGTGCAGATCACGGCCTGCCACGGGCGGAGCAGCGACTGCAGTGCGACGACGTTCGCACCCGTCCCTCCCCAGCAGAGGGCGACAGTGACGTCGGTGCCGAACAGTTCGGCGAACCGACGCTCGACCCGATCGGTCCACGCGTCGGCGCCGTAGGCCAACGCGCTGCCGTCGTTGGCTGCGACCAGCGCGTCCATGACCGCTGGATGCACCGCCGCCGCGTTGTCGCTCGCGAACGAGATGGTCGGGGGTGGTAGCTCGGAGAGGGCCGGGGACATGGCCGGACTGTAGCGGGAGCGTCCGGCACCCCATTCGGGTGAACTCCAAGTTACATGCTTGGTATTCGCCCCGACCGGGCGTTAGCCTCGCCCCAGACGAGGGGGTCTCACGATGCGACAGCACCGCTACATCCGGTTGGCCGCAGCACTCACGGCGCTCTCCGGTGCCGTGGCCGGCACGGCCGTGATCGGCGCTGCCCCTGCCGGCGCGGCCGACGAGTGCATGAACGTGACCTTTCCGGCGACCCGGCTCATCGACTGGGACGGCTACAACCCCAAAGTCGAGTACAGCCCCACCGTGCCGGTCACGCTCGCTGCCGGCAGCTATGGCGTGACGGGCTCCTCGAGCGACGGCTATCCGTCCCGCGTCGGCGTCACGCAGGCGTCGGAGATCTGGGAACTGCAGTTCCTCGACGCGACGGGCACCGTCATCGCCACGTCGGGTCTCACCGGCGACCTCCCCGACCGTGTCGCCGATGCCACCTGGTCAGGCTCGCTCGGCACCGTGACCCTGCCCGCCGCTGCCACCGCGGTACGCGCCCACCACCGCCCCGACGCCATCGCCGACGGCTCCGCCAACAGCGTCGTGCCCGTCGCTGCGACGGTCTGCCCGAACGGCACGCCCACCACGACGACGGCGCCCACCACCACCGCAGCACCGACGACGACGGCAGCACCGACCACGAGCGCTGCCCCGTCCTCGACGGCAGCACCCACCACGGCGCCGCCCACGAGCGCGACACCGACGACGGCACCGATCCGTGCGACGAGCATCCCCACCGAGGTCCTCGCCGAGACCACCGTCGTCACCACACCCGTCACCACACCGACCGGCGCGCTGGCCGTCACCGGCAGTGACTCGAAGCCACTCGGCGGCGTGGCGCTCGTTCTCTTCGGCGCCGGCGTCATCCTGTTGGGCTGGCGAGCCCAGCAGATCAGTCGACGGGGCTGACCCGGAGCATTCGACGCTCAGGAGTCGGGTTTCACGTACTTCGCGAGATAGCCGAGGTTGCGGTAGCGCTGCCCGACGTCGAGCCCGTATCCGACGAGCCAGTCCTCGTCCGCGATCGTGAACCCGACGTAACCGACGTCGAGCGACTCGATGTCGGCTGACGCCCTCGCGATGAGGGTGCACACCGTCAGGCTCGCAGGATTGCGGGCCTCGAGGTTGCGGCGCAGATAGCGAAGCGTCAGGCCGCTGTCGACGATGTCCTCGATGAGGATCACGTCGCGACCCGCGATGTCGGAGTCGAGGTCCTTGACGAGCCGAACGACACCCGACGTGCGCGTCGAGCTGCCGTACGAGGACACGGCGATGAAGTCGAGCTCGACGGGCAGGTCGATGGCCCGGGCCAAGTCGGCCACGAACACGTACGACCCCTTGAGCACACAGACCAGCAACGGGATGCGGCCCTCGTAGGCCGCCGTGAGCTCGGCCCCGATCTCGACGATCCGCTTCTGGATGTCGTCGGCGGTGAGGAGCACCTCACCGACATCGGGGTCGTGATCGGCGAAGCTCATGCGGCGAACCCTAGCGAGGTTGCCCGACGCCCCCCAAGACCTGCTCCAGCCGGAGGCGCTGGCCGGTGCGGGCGATGCGCCACCCACCTCCGACGTCCGCCGCGGTCGCGTCGCCGCGGGCCACCCCGAGCATCCGTTCGACCGCGTCCGCATCGGGTGCGTAGTGCTCGCCGGTTTCGCGGCGCCACCAGCCTCGCAAGGCCTCCGACGCCACGCCGACGCTCAGCGACGCGACCTCACGGGCGTCGGACGGATCGACGTCGGCCGCCGCCGCGGCCACGACCTCGAGGAGCGACCGCTGGAGGTCGGCCGTACGTGCCAGGAGCGGTGCAACGTCGCGTCCGGCGATGTCGTCGAGCAACGGGAGGAGCTCGGCCCGGACCCGATTCCGCCGGAATCGTGGATCCGTGTTCGACGGGTCGTCGAACACGGCGAGTCCGAGATCCGCACACAGCTGCCCGGTCTCGGCCCGACGCAGGGACAGCAACGGACGGCGAGCCCGGTCGATCCCGGCAAGACCCTCCGGACCGGTCCCCCGCATCAGGAACAGCAGGATCGTCTCGGCCTGGTCGTCGAGCGTGTGACCGGTCAGCACGTCGGGCGGGAGCGCTCGGTAGCGGGCATCTCGCGCCCGCGCCTCGAGGTTGGGGCCATCGTCGACGACGACCCGGACGGCCTCGAACGCCGCGCCGAACCTCCGGGCGACGCCCTCGACCAGCGCCGCCTCGTCGGCGGAGTCGGGACGAACGCCATGGTCGACGTGGACAGCGGTGACGTCGAGCCGCGCCGCCGACGCGAGGACCAAGAGCGCAAGCGAATCGCGCCCACCGGACACCGCGACGTGGACCGGCGACCCCGCAGGAGGGAACGTGCACCGGCGGAGGAGTCGATCGGTCAGCGACGACGGCGACTCCGCCGCGTCACGCGTCACCGCCCGGCGACCGCCAACGGACCCGACCCCACCCGGTCGACCCAACGGGCCGGCTCGCGGATCTCGGCGAGTGTCGGCAACGATGCGGGACCGGCGAACGCCCGCTCGAGCATCGGCGCGCCGCCGACCCGCTCGACCGCCTCGATGAACTTCTCGCCCTGTTCGTACTGGGCGAGCTTGGCCTCGATGCCCATCAGCTTCTGCAGCAACCGCGCCGGAGCCGAGGCGTTGGAACGCCGGGTGCGCAGCACGTCGCCGAACCGGCCGGCAGACGGGATCCGGTCGCCGCCGGCACGGTCCATGGTCACGTCACCGTGGCCTTCGAGCAGGCTCATCAGCCCACCGACACGATCCATCGTGTGACGCTGCTCAGCCGTGGCGAACAGCGTGACGATTCCGCCGTCGTCGAGGGGGTTGCGCCGGGTCCGGACGGCCTCGGCGACCCGGCCGATCGCAGCGAAGAACCGCGCCGGGTCGGGGTCGGCCATCGTCATCAGACCGTTGACCTGTTCCAGGAAATAGGAGCGCAACCACGGCTTACCGGTGAACTGGGTCCGGTGGGTCACCTCGTGCAGGGCGACCCACAGGCGGAACTCCCGCTCCGGGAAGTCGAAGCGCTGCTCGAGGGCCGCGATGTTCGGCCCGACGTAGTACACGATGTCCTGGTCGTCGACGTCCTCGTCCTCGAGGACCAACAGGTCGTATTGGCCGAGCACACGCGTCGACATCCAGCCGAGCACGGCGCCCATCTCGGCGCCCGCCACTCGCGACGCGATGAAGTTGGCCGGGCCGGGCAACAGCTTCTCCTCGAGCCGATCGGTGAGCGGACGGAGCATCCGCTGAAAGGACGCGATGTTGGCGCGGATCCAATCGTCGCGATCCACGACGCGGGCTCGGGCCAGACCCGCCTCCGACGTCCAACCCGTGTGGGCCTCGACCAGCGTCTGCGCCTGAGCTGTCAGTTCCTCGAAGTCGCGGTGGACCGATGCGTACCCCGAGGGGAGGTCGGGTGCGCCGCGCCGAGCGATGCGGCTCGCTACCCGTTCAGCCGTGGCCCAATCGACAGCGGTGGCCACGGATTCGACTGCTACTTCCGGGGGTACCGGGAGCGGGTCACCTTGAAGAAGTAGCTGGCGACCGTACCGAGCACCGCCAGGATCGTCACCGGGGCGAGCAGCGCTGCCAACCAGAAGTGCCAGACATGGCTCTCGGTGGCCGCGAGGAGTGAGGCGAGCGCAAACATTGGTGTCAGCTTAGGACGCGACGAGTCGCATCGTGCAACCTGGCGACCTGTCCGTCGTCATGCCGTCGCCCCGGACCCGTCGATGGCCGACTGGATGCGCGCCCGCAATGCCTCGGGACACTGATCGCGGCACCGATCGGCGACGATGCGGCGCACCTCGGCCTCGAAGTCGAAGGCCTCGAGGCACGGTGAGCACTCCCGCAGATGCTGCTCGATGCGCTGGCGGGCCGCTTCGGTGAGCTCTCCGTCGAGGTACTCGTAGAGCTCGGCGAGGGCGACATCGCAATTGTCGGACATGGTCAGCTACCTGTGGGCGAGGTTTCGGGAACTTCGGTACGGCTCGACGGCGAGCCACCGACGTCGGTGGCTTCGACATCGGGGAGCAATCGACGTGCCGATGCGAACTCCCACAACGACTTCTGCAGCGCTTTTCTTCCCCGATGGAGACGGCTCATCACCGTACCGATCGGCACGTCGACGATCTCTGCGATCTCCTTGTACGAAAAGCCCTCGATGTCGGCGAGCAGGACCGGCAACCGGAACTTGTCGGGAAGGGCTTCGATCGCGTCCTTCACCTCGCTCTCGCTGAGCAGATCCATCAGCTGGTCCTCGGCACTCCGCCCGAGCGTGCTCGTCTCGACGCCACCCAGACGGCGGTAGAGGTAGAGGTCCTCGACATCGGCGAGGTCGGACTCCTGGGGGCGGCGCTGCTTGGCCCGGTACGAGTTGATGAACGTGTTGGTGAGAATGCGGTAGAGCCAGGCCCGCAGATTGGTGCCGGCCTCGAAGCGCTCATACCCCCGGTAGGCACGCAGGTAGGTCTCCTGCACGAGGTCCTCGGCGTCGGCGGCATTGCGCGTCATACGCAGCGCAGCGCTGTACAGCGCGTCCATGTGCACCATGGCGTCACGTGAGAAGGTTGCCGGGTCGGCCATCGCGCCAGGGTAGGTCACTCCCGGGAACAGGGACAGGCCGCCCGGTCGATCGACGATTCCCCGGGGCGCCTCGCTCTCGTAGTGTTGCCGCAGTGCCGGCCTCCTATCTCCTCCCCGATCAGCCCTGCCGCACCGTCGGCGAGTACCGGGCGGCGGGCCAGGGCGACGCCGTTGCAGCGGCCGGGGCGTTGGGTGCCGCCTCGCTGATCGAGCTGCTCGAGTCCAGCGGTCTCCGCGCCCGCGACCACGGAGCGGTCTCGGTCGGGGCGAAATGGGCGGTGCTCACCGGCGCCGGGCCCGACGCCGGCCCCCGCTACCTCGTGGCGAACGGGACCGATGCCGAACCGGGCAGCTTCACCGACCGTGCACTGATCCGCTCGAATCCACTCGGCGTCATCGAAGGGGTCGCCGTCGCGGCCATCGCCATCGGCGCCCGTGACGCCTTCATCGCCATCCGCCACTCGTTCGAGACCGAGTACGAGATCCTCACCACGGCGCTGGCCGAGGCCGAGGTCGCCGGGTGGCTCGACCGGGTCAGCATCAAATGCGTCCGAACCCCCGAGGAGTACCTCGTCGGCGACGAGCGGGCCCTGCTCGAATGCGTCGAGGGTCGCGCTCCCCTCCCTGTCCGGGGTGCCCCCGGGATCGACGGCTTGTTCGTCGGCGACGGAGACCGGACCGACCACGCCGCTCCCACCCGATCCTCGGTCACCGGCCGCCTGTCGGCGCCGTACAACCCGACCGCCGTCGAGACCCTGGAGACGCTGGTCAACGTGGCGGCCATCGCGGTGAACGGCGCCTCGTGGTTCCGCTCCATGGGCACCCCGGTGTCGCCGGGCAACATTCTGTGCACGATCACCGGCGACGTCGGCCGGCACGGCGTCATCGAGGCCGAGCTCGGCCGACGCCTCTACGACGTGCTCGAGGAAGGCGGCAACGGGTTCCTCCCGACGTCCCCGCCGAAGGCCGTGCTCAGCGGCGTCAGTTCACCGGTCCTGACCCGCTCGCGCCTCGCGGCGCCGCTCTGCTGGGAGGGCCTCAACGCCGTCGGTGCGAACCTCGGGAGGGCGGCGTTCACGGTGTTCGGCGAACCCACCGACATGTACGCCGTCGCCCACCGGGTCGCGTCGTTCCTCTACGTGGAGTCCTGCGGCCTCTGCCCGGCCTGCAAGTTCGGTGGCGGCGAGGTGACGGCGTACCTCGCCCGGATCGTGGCCGGCACCGGCGATCGTCGCGACCTCGAAGCGCTCGGCGGACGGCTCGCGACGGTCACCGATGGCGCCCGTTGCGATCTCGCCCAACGGCTCCGCGACGTCGTGTCGTCCATCATGTGGGCGTTCCCCGGTCACGCGCCCTCGTCGAACGGCTCCGCGGCCGCGCCTCCCGGTGTGCTCGAGCACATCGTCGACATCGTCGACGGCGTCGCCCGCTACGGCACCGTGCAGTCGCGCAAGCGGAGCGACTGGGTCGTCGAGGACCGCCCCGTCCAACTCACCCGCTGGTGATCAGCGGAGTTGGTCAGATCCGCTGATCAGGTGAACTGATCAGCGGGTCGCGAGCCGGGCATCGTCGCTCCGGCGGCCGTTCGTCAGCTCAGCGGCCTCGCGACGTAGCCAGCGCTTGCAGTAGGGGCACTTCGCCGCCCGCCCAGCACACAGCCCCGAGCAGTGACGACACTCGTGTTCCGAGTTCGGCGTTGCATCTGCCATGGATCCCCCACTCCTCGATGGATCGATCCATTGAAACGAATTCGGTGACGATTCGAACTGGGTCGTTGGGCCCATTTTCACCACGAGCGATCGAGCCGCCGCGGGCGTAGGGTGGCCCGATGGGACACGATCTGGTGATCAGGGGTGGCACGGTGGTCGACGGCACGGGCGGCCCGGCCGTACGGGCGGACGTCGCGATCGACGGCGACCGCATCGTCGCTGTGGGCGACGTCGACGCGTCGGGAGCCGCCGAGGTCATCGAGGCGGACGGGAGGCTGGTCACGCCGGGGTTCGTCGACCTCCACTCCCATCTCGACGCCCAGATCGGTTGGGACCCGCTCATGAGCTCGTCGTGCTGGCACGGCGTCACGTCGGTGGTCATGGGCAACTGCGGCATGACGTTCGCGCCGCTCCGTCCGGGCCAGGCCGAGACGCTCGCCAACATGATGGAGTCGGTCGAGGACATCCCGGCCTCCGCGATCCTGCAGGGGCTCGACTGGAACTGGGAGACCTACGGCCAGTACCTCGACGCCGTCGACGCCATGCCCAAGGGCATCAACAGCGCCGGCTACGTCGGCGACGTGGCCGTCCGGACCTACGTCTGCGGCGAAGCCGCGTGCGACGAGGACTTCGTCGCATCGCCCGAGCAGCTCGCCGAGATGGCGCGCCTCGTCGAGGAGGGCCTCCGGGCCGGCGCGGTCGGCTACTCGATCTCGCGCAGCCTCACCCACCGCGTGCCCGACGGCCGTTGGGTGCCCGGCACCTGGTCCGACCCCGAGGAGTTCTTCACGATCGCCGAGCCGCTCGGCCGACTGGGCAAGGGTGTGCTCGACTGCGCGCCCCGGTACAACGAGACCGACGGTTCCACCAGCCGCGTCGACGAGGAGATGGCGTGGATCGCCGAGCTCAGCCGTCGTACCGGCCGGCCGTTCACGTTCAACCTGGCGCAGATGCAGTCGCTCGGTGACCACTACCGGCGAGTCGTCGACCTGTCGACACAGGCCAACGAGACGGGAGCACAGCTCCGTCCCCAGACGACCCCGCGTTCCATCGGCATCCTGTTCAGCCTCGCCGCCAACACCCTCGTCGACAACCTGCCGTCGTTCGCCCCGCTGAAGCAACTCGACGCCGCGGGACGGCTCGCCGCCATCCGCGACCCACAGGTACGCGAGCGCCTCGTCGCCGAGGCCGCCACCCAACCCGGCGACGCCTACGGCCGCATGTTCCTGATGGAACCCGACGCCGGCGCGGTCTACCGCTACGGACCGGACGACTCGATCGCGGCACAGGCCGCGGCGCACGGGATGTCACCGATCGCCTGGTACCTCGACGTGCTCGACCGCACCGACGGCGCGGCCGTCGCGAACTGGCCGGTGCTCAATCAGGACTTCGACGCGATCGAGGAACTGATGACGTCACCGGTCACGGTGATGGGCCTCGCCGATGCCGGCGCGCACGCCACCCAGATCATGGATGCCAGTCAGCCGACGTTCTTCCTGTCGCACTGGGTGCGCGACCGCGGCCTGTTCGGCATCGAAGAGGGCATCCGGCGGGTCACGTCGGACACGGCCTCACTCATCGGGCTGACCGACCGTGGTGTCGTCCGTGTGGGGGCGTTCGCCGATCTCAACGTGGTCGACCTCGACGGTCTGCGGCTCCCGCTGCCCGAGATCGCCCACGACTTCCCCGGCGGCTCGCCGAGATTCGTCCAGCGTGCCGAGGGCATCGACCACACCGTGGTCAACGGACAGCACTTCCTCGACCACGGCGAACACACCGGCGCGCTCGCGGGTCGGCTGCTCAGGGGCTGACGTCGGCGGTGGTGCGGGTCGCCCGGAGCGACGCGACCACGGTGATCGTGAGCAGCCCGAGGATCACGGCGAGCGAGATGAACGGGTCGATGTGGACCCACTCCGAGACGATCATCTTGACTCCGACGTAGAAGAGGATGATCCCGAGCCCCTTCGGCAGGTACACGAGGCGGTCGCGAACCGCTTCGAGCAGGAAGTACAGCGCCCGCAACCCGAGGATCGCCAGTGCATTCGACGAGAAGAGGATGAACCGGTCGCTGCTGATCGACAGGATCGCCGGGACCGAGTCGACGGCGAAGATCACGTCGGTGATCTCGATCATCACGAGCACGACGAACAACGGGGTCGCCAACAACTTCGCCCCGTGGCGGGTGAACAGCTTCTGGCCCTCGTAGTGCTCGCTCAGCGGAACGAACCGACGGACCAGCTTGAGGACGGGGTTCGCCTCGGGGTCGAGTTCCTCCTCGTCGTCACGGAACACCTTGACGGCGGTGTAGAGGAGGACGGCCCCGAACACGTACATCATCCAGTCGAGGGCGTCGAGCAGCGCAGCTCCGGCGAAGATGAAGATCGCCCGCATGACCAGGGCACCGAAGATGCCCCAGAAGAGCACCCGGTGCTGGTACTTGCTGGGCACCGAGAAGTACCCGAAGATCACCGCCCAGACGAACACGTTGTCGACCGAGAGTGACTTCTCGACGATGTAGCCCGTGAGGTACCGGGCGGCCGCCGTTCCCCCGTTGTCGAGCACACCCCACAGCACCAGCGAGAAGCTGAGTCCGATGGCGATCCAGACGGCCGACGTGATCGCCGCCTCGCGCACCGAGATCTCGTGGGCCTCGCGATTCAGGACGAGGAGGTCGACGAGGAGCATCACGACCACACCGGCAATGAAGGCGGCCCACAACCAGCCCGGCACGTGGAAGCGCTCGTCGTCGGCGCGGGCGGCGACGGACGCTGCGTGGTGAGTGAGGTCGAGCGCTGCGATCACGGCGTGAGCCTACGGGCTGCTCGGCCCGCCCCAGCGCTCCCCGCGACCCGCGAACGCCCGTGGACCGGGCCGGATCGTGCCTGTTAGGTTCCCCACCAAGCCTGGGGAGGTGATGAATCGCAGTGGCTTGCCCATGGGCTGTCTCCACTGCCGCAGTGCCATTCGTTACCGAACGCCGACGACCCGACGAGCCCGTCGGGAGATGACGCCTGCCTGCCGCGGCGTCGTCCTCGCGGGCCTTCCCGACCTTCCTCACCGACGTGATGCCTCTTCCCACTCCGCCTCCCCACTCGCAACGATCCGACCATCGCCCGATGGCCGGGGTCGGCGCGTTCGGGGTCGGCGCGGACGGCGTCGCCGAGCCGTGGCAACCATGACCGACGTCGAGACGCCGCCGACCCACCGCACCGAGACCGTGTCCCGCGTGCTCGCGGCCATCTCGACGGGCACGTCCGACAACGAACTCGACCGTGAGGTCCTCCAGGTTGCGCTCGCCTCGGAAGGCCGGTCCCTGCTCGATCTTCCCGAGGTCGGCCTGTGGCTGGCGCTGACCGAGATGGCGCTGACCGAACCGCACGCACCCACCGGCGGGGCCGACGTCGTCGTCATCGACCTGCGCGACGACGCGCCGGCGGGACCGCTCCTCGACGACACAGCGCTGCCCGGCGTGCCGACCTCGGCCACAGCACGGGCGCTGGCGGCGATCGACGAGGACGTCATCGACGTCGATTCGGTCGAGCTCGACCCTGGCGTGGTGGGTCGCGCCGAACCCGGCACCGACGCGAGCCCGTCCACCGCTGCGCCGAGCCCGGCACCGTCGCGGCCGCTTCGCCGACAACGCCGAGCGGCACGGCTCGGTCGGCGCCAGAAACTCCCCCCGATCGTCGCCGCACCCGAGCCGGTCGTCGCCGAGCCCGAGCCGGTCCCGCCCGCACCGGCGAGCGCAACGCGCTCCCACCGGCGAAGCGGCACACGTTCCCGACGCGGCACCCGACGACCCACCGTGGCCCACTGGTCTGGCCGCGCTCCTCGGTGATCTCGAAACCCACCTTCGAACGGTCCTGTCCGAGCCGGTCATGGTCGACGTGCACGATCCCGCGTCGGTCGGCACGTCCACCGTCGAGCGCCCGCCGGTCGACCCCTTCGGCGCAGTCGCGTTCGTCCCGGTGTTGCAGGCGTACCTCGAGACCGCGCTCGCCGGCCCGCTCGCGATCGGCCTTCCCGTCGACGCTCGGCATGGCACCGCAACGCCCGACCCGTGGTGGCCGCCGGCCCTCGCCCGGTCGCTCGCCGAGCTCGACACCCACCTCCGAACGGTCCTCGCCCATCCCGTGGCGGTCCCCCTCCGGGATCCGTCCGTGCCGGGCACCGCCGGCGTCGAGCCCTACTGGCCTCCGACGCTCGTGCGAACGCTGACCACGCTCAGCGCATACCTCCGAGCAGAGCTCGACCGCCCGACCTCCGGCCGCGCCCCGGCATCCCGGCTCGCCGGTGCCACCAATGGAGCGGAGCCCGACCGCTACTGGCCGAGGCACCTCGTCCGATCCGGCACCGACGAGCTCCCGGTCGACGACCTCGCCGACCTTCCGTCGGCACCACGGAGCTCCGAACAACTGGAACACGACCTCCAGTTGGCGATCGACGCCGTGGCGCTCATCGGCGAGGCCGACCTCGACTCGTTCGCGGCCGAGACGCAGATCTCGCTGTCGCGGCTCGTGCGTCGCGAGCCGCTCGACCGACTGGGCCGCGTCTACCCGGCGACCCTGGCCGCGTTCCTCGTCCGTCAGACCCGGCTCCATCCGAGCCCCACCGAGTTCGACGCCCTCGTCCCGATCTCGGCGCTCCGACGCACCAACCCCGTCGGCCTCGCGTTCTCCGAGGCGCTGGTCCGCCTGTCGAAGCCGGTTTTCCGCGAAGTGGAGCAGCGCGACGAGTTCGACCGCCGGGTCCGTTACCTCCGCAGGATGCAGCTCCACGTCGGGATCACCCCCGACCTCGTGCCCACCGTGCTCGACGCCGTCATCGCGTCGCACTGGGCGGGCGCTCGCAGCGGCCGCGAGGTCGCACAGGACTGGTTGTCCGCCCATCGGGCGGTGAGCTCGGTGATCGGCGATCCCACGTTCCGGCTCCTGACCCGCACCGACCACGGTGCCCGGATGCTCGAGGCGTTGCTCGACCTGGTTCGGTGGCGATGCTCCGACCCGACGCCCGATGCCGCACCGGCGGTGCCCGATCCGCTTCCTCCCGCGCTCGTCGACGTCGCGTGGGCCCGGCTGGCGGCCGGCGCTCTGCCGCTCGGTCCCTGGGGCGAGCGTGGCCGCCCGCTGCTCCGACTCGGCCGTGAACCCGGCAGTGGACCCGAGCTCGAGTTGCCCCGCAACGCCTCGCGGTGGCATTTGAACGGCGAGCTGCTCGGGTACGGGTCGGCGACCCACTGCAAGACCGTGCCGTTGCCGACCAGCCGGAGCGGCAAGTGGGCGGTCACCGTCGGCACCACCCGTCGCGCGTCGCCACACGACATCGGCATCCAGTCCGCCGCCGACGACCGGATCGTGCTCGTCTTCGACGAATCTGGTCGTTTCCACCACCACGTCCTGCCACTCGGCGGGCGCACGGCGACGGTGATCGCCCCGTCCGGTTCACGCGTTGACGGTGAGGCCGAGCGGACGCTGTTGGTCGACCGCTGGATCGGCTTCGAGCGCATCGAGGTCGACCTGACGGATCGCACCGAGATCTCCGTGTCCCAACGCGGCCGCGCCCAGGTCACCGTGGCAGTCGATCACCGTCTGGGAGCGCACCTCCTCGCCGCGAACAGCGACGCCCCGCAGCGCCTGTCTCGGCTGGTCTTCCGCGGCCACGTGCCGCCGACCGCCGAGGTCGAGGTGATCGTCGCCGACGGACGGACACGCCACACCTCGATGCTCGCCGACCTGTGGATCGATGACGAGCGCGGCAGCTTCGGCCTCGACCACCTCGTCGACCCCGGCCCGCCCCGGACCGTCACGCTCACCGTCACACGGGAGGGGTTCGAGCCCGCCGTGCACGGCCTCGCGGTCCCGGGCACTCCCGCGTCACCCGCCCCCGCCGCGACCGTTCGGACCCCACCCCTCGTTGCCGAGTCGGCCGACGTCGCACTTCGCCGACTCGTCGGCGCGCTGGCGAGCGCGCTGTCCGCTGCCGTCGCGGAGGACGATGACGACGAACGCGACGACCCGCTCGCGGCCCACGTCTGGGAGGCGGCGATCACCGAGGACCTCGAGCGCCTCGCTGCATGGGAGCAGCGCCACCGTCGTCCACTCCGTCAGTGGCGGTCCACGGCGGCCACCCTGGCGAACCTCGACCCACTCTGGGCGGCGCACCGGTCGTCGGAGCGGGGTCGCATCGTGCTCCCGCTGCTGACCGCTGGGCTCCTGGCCGCCCTCGATGGTGCCCATCGCGACCTGGCGACGCGGTGGAGCAACGATGCTCGCCTCCTGGCCCCCCACCTCGGCGAGTGCGTCGCTGCGTTCGCTGCGGCCTATGTCGAGATCCGCAGGAACCACCCCGAGTCGCGGTTCCGCCCGATCGATCTCGATTGAGCCCTTCGGCAGGGTTCCGCTCACTGTCACACCCCCGTCGTAGCTTGGTGTCATGAGGTTGCTGCACACCTCCGACTGGCATCTGGGCCGCACGTTCCACGGAGCGTCGCTACAACGCGAGCAGGCAGCCGTGATCGACGCCATCGTCGACCTCACCGTCGCCACGCAGGTCGACGCGGTGATCATCGCCGGCGATCTGTTCGACCGTGCCGTCCCACCGCTCGAGGCCGTGAGTCTCTTCGACGACGCCGTCGCCCGTCTGCGCCGCCACCGGCGCGACGGTCGTGGCGATCAGCGGCAACCACGACTCCGCTCCGCGGGTCAGCGTCCACGACCGGCTCCTGTCCGCCGGAGGCGTCACCATCCGCGGCGACCTCCGCCGGGCCCATGAGCCGGTCCTGGTCGAGCCCGCACGGGGTGGTTCCACCGTCGCCATCTACCCGATCCCCTACCTCGACCCGGCCGCGGCCGCCGCAGTGCTGCTCGACGACGACGAACGTCCGACCCGCCGCCCGGGCCACGACGACGTCACGCGGGCGGCGACGGCGCGGGTCCGCACCGATCTCGGCCGTCGACCCGGCGTCCGGTCGGTCGTCGTCGCCCACACGTTCGTGGTCGGTGGCGCGCCGTCCGACTCCGAGCGCGACCTGAGCATGGGCAACGTCGAACACGTTGTGATCGATGCGTTCGACGGGTTCGACTACGTGGCCCTCGGACATCTCCATGGGCCCCAGGCGTTCGCCGACGGCCGCGGTCGCGTACAGCGGCTCGCCGCTGCCCTATTCGTTCTCCGAGGAACGGCACCACAAGAGCGTGAGCATCGTCGAGCTCGGCCCCGACGGCGCTGCCACCGTCGACCGGGTCCGACTCGACGTCGGCATGAACGTGCGATCGATCACCGGCCGTCTCGACGAGTTGGTGTCGGATCGCTCGCACACCGAGGCGGAGACGGCGTGGGTGCGCGCAACGCTGACCGACACCGAGCTGCCCCACCAGGCGATGGCCCGCCTCAAGCGTCGCTTCCCCGCGTGGTCGAGCTGCGTCATCGCCCCGAAGGTCGCGTGCTCGATGTCTCGGCGGCCGGCCCCCGGCGTGACCGCCGCGACATCTCGCCGCTCGAACTGACGCAGCGCTTCTGGGCCGACCAGCACGGTGCTGCTCCGACGGCGCGTGGAGCTCGAGCTCATCGAGGCCGCCTACCGGGCACGTCTCTCCACGTCCGGTGTGCCCGAGGTCGGGGTCTCGTGAGACCACATCGGCTCGAACTCGCGGCGTTCGGCACGTACCCCGGTCACGAGGTCGTCGACTTCGACCGACTGGCCGAGGAGGGCCTGTTCCTCATCCACGGCCCGACCGGCGCCGGCAAGTCCACGCTGCTCGACGCCATCACGTTCGCCCTCTATGGCGAGTTTCCCGGCGATCGCAGTCGCGACCGCCTCGTCTCGCACTACGTCGAACTCGGCACCCAGCCGCTCGTCGAGTTCGAGTTCACCGTCTCGGCCGGTCGTCATCGCATCTCACGCACGCCGGCGTACATCGCACCCAAGCGAGGCGGAGGCACGACACCGAAATCGGGCGGGGTACACCTCGAACGTCTGACCGACGACGGTTGGGCGAGCGTCTCCACCAAGCAGGCCGACGTGCGCGCCGAGATCGAGCACGTCATCGGTCTGAACGTCGCGCAGTTCCACCAGGTGATCCTGCTGCCGCAGGGCAAGTTCGAGCGCGTCCTCCAAGCCGATTCGGACAAGCGGGAGGAGCTGCTGCGAACGCTCTTCGACACCACACTGTTCTCCGAGATGACGTCGTGGCTCGAGGAGCGGGCCGCAACGGCAGTGGCCGATGCCGAGCGCATCGAGGCTCGCCTCGACGACCTGTCCGCCGAAGCCCGGCTCAAGTGGGGCGATCTCGAGCAGGTCGAGGGCATCGACCTGCGAGCACCGGCGGAGGAGCTGGTGTTGGCCGCGGTGGCCGCCGAGGGCCGGTTGTTCGACCACGACCTCGGCCGACCCGCCGAACCGCGCGTCACGGCGACTCCGCACCGTCGCTCCACCAGCTCGAACCGCCCGAGTGGTTCCGGTTCGTCGTCGAACGCACCGACGCGTTCCACGCCGAGGCCGAGCGCACCGCCGTAGCTGGCGAGGGTCTGCTCGACGAGGCGCTCGTCCACCAGCGAACGATCGATGCCGTCGCCGCTCGCTGGGATCGCCGCCACGCTGCACGGGAGCGGGTGGAGCGTCTCACAGCTCGCACCGAGTCGATCGACGCGACGCGCACCGTGCTTCGTCGCTCCCAGCTCGCCGAGGCCCTCCGCCCCAGTCTCGACGTGGCCTCGGCGGCGGACGCCACCGCGTCGAGACTGGGGCGGAGGGCCTCGGCGAGCTGGGAGCGACGAAGCACGGTGCGTGTTGCGTTGCTGATTGACTCGGTGCGAGCTGTGAGACGTTCCACCCGCTCCCGTGCAGCGTGGCGGCGATCCCAGCGAGCGGCGACGGCATCGACCGTTCGCTGGTGGACGAGCGCCTCGTCGAGCAGACCCTCGCCAGCTATGGCGGTGCGCTCGGCCTCGGCGTGGAACGCGTTGGTGCGTTAAACGACGAACCGGAACCACTCGGGAGGTTCGAGCTGGTGGAGCGACGGTGCGGAGTCGCCGTGACGGTGTTCCGGCGGGTCGGCCGAGGTCGTGGTCGAACAACCGGCCCTCGGCGGCCACCGCGGCCAACACCAGCTCCTCCGCCGGTGCTCGCAGGTCGATGCCCTCGACCTGCTCGAGATCGCCCCACTTGAGCCGGGCTTCGGCGGACAGGTCGTCGAGGCGAGCCTCGATGCGCTCGGCATCGGCCACTGCTGTTGCGGCCCGCTCCTCGAGCCACGACGTCATCTCGGAGAACAGCGTGGTGTCGAAGAGCGTTCGCAGCAGCTCCTCCCGCTTGTCCGACTGGGCTTGGAGGACGCGCTCGAACTTGCCCTGCGGCAGCAGGATCACCTGGTGGAACTGCGCGACGTTCAGACCGATGACGTGCTCGATCTTGGCGCGGACGTCGGCCTGCTTGGTGGAGACGCTCGCCCAACCGTCGTCGGTCAGACGTTCGAGGCGTACCCCGCCCGCTTTCGGTGTCGTGCCTCCGCCTCGCTTGGGTGCGATGTACGCCGGCGTGCGTGAGATGCGATGACGACCGGCCGAGACGGTGAACTCGAACTCGACGAGCGGCTGGGTGCCGAGTTCGACGTAGTGCGAAACGAGGCGGTCGCGACTGCGATCGCCGGGAAACTCGCCATAGAGGGCGAACGTGATGGCGTCGAGCAGCGTGGACTTGCCGGCGCCGGTCGGGCCGTGGATGAGGAACAGGCCCTCCTCGGCCAGTCGGTCGAAGTCGACGACCTCGTGACCGGGGTACGTGCCGAACGCCGCGAGTTCGAGCCGATGTGGTCTCACGAGACCCCGACCTCGGGCACACCGGATGTGGAGAGACGTGCCCGGTAGGCGGCCTCGATGAGCTCGAGCTTACGCGCCGTCGGAGCGGCACCGTGCTGGTCGGCCCAGAAGCGCTGCGTCAGTTCGAGCGGCGAGATGTCGCGGCGGTCGCGCCGGGGGCCGGCCGCCGAGACATCGAGCACGCGACCTTCGGGGTGATGACGAAGCTCGACCACGTGTGGAAGCGACGCTTGAGGCGGGCCATCGCCTGGTGGGGCAGCTCGGGGTCGGTCAGCGTTGCGCGCACCCACGCCGTCTCCGCCTCGGTGTGCGGGCGATCCGACACCAACTCGTCGAGACGGCCGGTGATCGATCGCACGTTGACGCCGACGTCGAGTCGGACCCGGTCGACGGTGGCAGCGCCGTCGGGGCCGAGCTCGATGATGCTCACGCTCTTGTGGTGCCGTTCCTCGGAGAACGAATAGGGCAGCGGCGAGCCGCTGTACGTGACGCGGCCGTCGGCGAACGCCTGGGGCCCATGGAGATGTCCGAGGGCCACGTAGTCGAACCCGTCGAACGCATCGACTACAACGTGTTCGACGTTGCCCATGCTCAGGTCGCGCTCGGAGTCGGACGGCCCGCACGCCACCACGAACGTGTGGGCGACGACGACCGACCGGATGCCGGGTCGACGGCCGAGATCGGTGCGGACCCGCGCCCGTCGCCGCCCGCGTGATGTTGTCGTGGCCCGGGCGGCGGGTCGGACGTTCGTCGTCGTCGAGCAGCACTGCGGCGGCCGTGGCCGGTCGAGGTAGGGGATCGGGTAGATGGCGACGGTGGAACCACCCCGTGCGGGCTCGACCAGGACCGGCTCATGGGCCCGGCGGAGGTCGCCGTGGATGGTGACGCCTCCAGCGGACAGGAGCCGGTCGTGGACGCTGACCGGGAGCGGAGCGGAGACGTGGTTGCTGCTGATCGCCACGACCGTCGCGGCGGTGGCGCGGAGACGGGCGACGGCGTCGTCGAAGAGAGTCACGGCCTCGAGCGGTGGGACGGCACGGTCGAACAGATCGCCGGCGATGATCACCGTGTCGACCTGCGTGGCGACGGTGAGGTCGACGATGGCGTCGATCACGGCTGCCTGCTCGCGTTGTAGCGACGCTCCGTGGAACGTGCGGCCCAGATGCCAGTCGGAGGTGTGAGTAACCTCATGACACCAAGCTACGACGGGGGTGTGACAGTGAGCGGAACCCTGCCGAAGGGCTCAATCGAGATCGATCGGGCGGAACCGCGACTCGTGCTGGTTCCTGCGGATCTCGACATAGGCCACAGCGAACGCAGCGACGCACTCGCCGAGGTGGGGGGCCAGGAGGCGAGCATCGTTGCTCCACCGCGTCGCCAGGTCGCGATGGCACCATCGAGGGCGGCCAGGAGCCCAGCGGTCAGCAGCGGGAGCACGATGCGACCCCGCTCCGACGACCGGTGCGCCGCCCAGAGTGGGTCGAGGTTCGCCAGGGTGGTCGCCGTGGACCGCCACTGACGGAGTGGATGACGGTGGTGCCGCTCCCATGCAGCGAGGCGCTCGAGGTCCTCGGTGATCGCCGCCTCCCAGACGTGGGCCGCGAGGGGGTTGTCCGCGTTCGCCGTCATCGTCCTCCGCGACGGCAGCGGACAGCGCGTGCTCGCCAGCGCGCCGACGAGTCGGCGAAGTGCGACGTCGGCCGACTCGGCAACGAGGTGTGGGGTCCGAACGGTCGCGGCGGGGGCGGGTGACGCGGGAGTGCCCGGGACCGCGAGGCCGTGCACGGCGGGCTCGAACCCCTCCCGTGTGACGGTGAGCGTGACGGTCCGGGGCGGGCCGGGGTCGACGAGGTGGTCGAGGCCGAAGCTGCCGCGCGTCATCGATCCACAGGTCGGCGAGCATCGAGGTGTGGCGTGTCCGTCCGTCGGCGACGATCACCTCGACCTCGGCGGTCGGCGGCACGTGGCCGTGGAAGACCAGCCGAGACAGGCGCTGCGGGGCGTTGCTGTTCGTGGCGAGGAGGTGCGCTCCCAGACGGTGATCGACTGCCACGGTGACCTGGGCGTGGCCGCGTTGGGACACGGAGATCTCGGTGCGATCCGTCAGGCTGCAGATCTCGATGCTCTCGAAGCCGATCCAGCGGTCGACCAACAGCGTCCGCTCGGCCTCACCGTCGACGTGTGAACCGGACGGGGGCGATCACCGTCGCCGTGCGCCCGCCGAGTGGCAGGACGTGGTGGTGGAAACGACCAGATTCGTCGAAGACGAGCACGATCCGGTCGTCGGCGGCGGACTGAATGCCGATGTCGTGTGGCGACGTGTGACGGGTGGTGCCGACGGTGACCGCCCACTTGCCGCTCCGGCTGGTCGGCAACGGCACGGTCTTGCAGTGGGTCGCCGACCCGTACCCGAGCAGCTCGCCGTTCAAATGCCACCGCGGCCAGGCGTTGCGGGGCAACTCGAGCTCGGGTCCACTGCCGGGTTCACGGCCGAGTCGGAGCAGCGGGCGGCCACGCTCGCCCCAGGGACCGAGCGGACAGCGCTGGCCGCCAGCCGGGCCCACGCGACGTCGACGAGCGTGGGAGGAAGCGGGATCGGGCACCGCCGGTGCGGCATCGGGCGTCCGGTCCGAGCATCGCCACCGAACCAGGTCGAGCAACGCCTCGAGCATCCGGGCACCGTGGGCGGTGTGGGTCAGGAGCCGGAACGTGGGATCGCCGATCACCGAGCTCACCGCCCGATGGGCGGACAACCAGTCCTGGTGCCAACGTCGCGGCTGCTGCGAGCGCCCGCCCAGCGCGACGTGATGACGGCGTCGAGCAGGGTGGGCACGAGGTCGGGGGTGATCCCGACGTGGAGCTGCATCCTGCGGAGGTAACGGACCCGGTGGTCGAACTCGTCGCGCTGTTCGACTTCGTGGAAAACCGGCTTCGACAGGCGGACCAGCGCCTCGGAAGAACGGGCGCCCCACGGGGTTGGTGCGTCGGAGCGCCGAGATCGGGACGAGGGCGTCGAACTCGGTGGGGCTCGGATGGAGCCCGGTCGATGGACGAGGAACGTGGCCAGGGTCGCCGGGTAGACCCGGCCCAGTCGGTCGAGCGGCTCGCGACGCACTGAGCCGTGAGCACAGTGAGATCTGCGTCTCGGCCGCGAACGAGTCGAGCTCGGCCTCGCCGATCAGCGCCACGGCGTCGATCGCCGACTGGACGTCGTGTTCCAGTTGTTCGGAGGGCTCCGCGGGTGCGACGGAAGGTCGGCGAGGTCGTCGACCGGGAGCTCGTCGGTGCCGGATCGGACGAGGTGCCTCGGCCAGTAGCGGTCGGGCTCCGCGCCATTGGTAGCACCGGCGAGCCGGGATGCCGGGGCGCGGCCGGAGGTCGGGCGGTCGAGCTCTGCTCGAGGTATGCGCTGAGCGTGGTCAGCGTTCGCACGAGCGTCGGAGGCCAGTAGGGCTCGACGCCGGCGGTGCCCGGCACGGACGGATCCCGGAGGGGGACCGCCACGGGATGGGCGAGGACCGTTCGGAGGTGGGTGTCGAGCTCTGCGTCCGACCGGGCGAGGGCCGGCGGCCACCACGGGTCGGGCGTTGCGGTGCCATGCCGAGCGTCGTCGGGAAGGCGGATCGTGAGCGGGCCGGCGAGCGTGGTCTCCAGGTACGCCTGCAATACCGGGACGAACGTGACTGCGCCCAAGGGGTCGACCGGCGGGCGTTCGACGCTGGACGTGCCGACCGACGCGATCGTGCACGTCGACCATGACCGGCTCGGACAGGACCGTTCGAAGGTGGGTTTCGAGATCACCGAGGAGCGCGGCCAGACCAGTGGGCCACGGTGGGTCGTCGGGTGCCGCGTCGGGAACGTGTGACGCTTCAGGCGTTGCGCTCGCCGGTGGGGGCGGGCGGGGGGACCGGCTCGGGTGGGCGGCGACGACCGGCTCGGGTGCGGCGACGATCGGGGGGAGAAAATTTCTGGCGCCGACCGAGCCGCGTCTGTTGGCGTTGCCGGCGAAGCGGCCGCGCAAATCGGCGCCGGGCTCGGCTCAGCGGTGGACGGGGCTCGCGTCGGTGCCGGGTTCGGCGCGACCCACCACGCCAGGGTCGAGCTCGACCGAATCGACGTCGATGACGTCCTCGTCGATCGCCGCCAGCGCCCGTGCTGTGGCCGAGGTCGGCACGCCGGGCAGCGCTGTGTCGTCGAGGAGCGGTCCCGTCGGCGCGTCGTCGCGGGCAGGTTGATGACGACGACGTCGGCCCCGCCGGTGGTGTGCGGGTGGTTCGGTCAGCGCCATCTCGGTCAGCGCCAGCCACAGGCCGACCTCGGGAAGATCGAGCAGGGACCGGCCTTCCGAGGCGAGCGCAACCTGGAGGACCTCACGGTCGAGTTCGTTGTCGGACGCGCCCGTTGAGATGGCCGCGAGCACGTGGGACACGGTCTCGGTGCGGTGGGTCGGCGGCGTCTCGACGTCGGTCAGCGTCGCCACGGCTCGGCGACGGTGCCCGCGGCGCACCTCCAACGCCTTTACCCCGGCCATCGGGCGATGGTCGGATCGTTGCGAGTGGGGAGGCGGAGTGGGAAGAGGAATCACGTCGGTGAGGAAGGTCGGGAAAGCCCGCGAGGACGACGCCGCGGGCAGGGAGGCGTCATCTCCCGACGGGCTCGTCGGGTCGTCGGCGTTCGGTAACGAATGGCACTGCGGCAGTGGAGACAGCCCATGGGCAAGCCACTGCGATTCATCACCTCCCCAGGCTTGGTGGGGAACCTAACAGGCACGATCCGGCCCGGTCCACGGGCGTTCGTGGGTCGTGGGGAGCGCTGGGCGGGGCGAGCAGCCCGTAGGCTCACGCCGTGATCGCAGCGCTCGACCTCACTCACCACGCAGCGTCCGTCGCCGCCCGCGCCGACGACGAGCGCTTCCACGCGCCGGTCTGGTCCCTGGTCGTCCTTCATTGCCGGTGTGGTCGTGATGCTCCTCGTCGACCTCCTCGTCCTGAATCCGCGAGGCCCACGAGATCTCGGTGCGCGAGGCGGCGATCACGTCGGCCGTCTGGATCGCCATCGGACTCAGCTTCTCGCTGGTGCTGTGGGGTGTGCTCGACAACGGGGAACGGCGGCCGCCCGGTATCTCACGGGCTACATCGTCGAGAAGTCACTCTCGGTTGACAACGTGTTCGTCTGGGCGGTGATCTTCGGTACTTCTCGGTGCCCAGCAAGTACCAGCACCGGGTGCTCTTCTGGGGCATCTTCGGTGCCCTGGTCATGCGGGCGATCTTCATCTTCGCCGGAGCTGCGCTGCTCGACGCCCTCGACTGGATGATGTACGTGTTCGGGGCTGTCCTCCTCTACACCGCCGTCAAGGTGTTCCGTGACGACGAGGAGGAACTCGACCCAGAGGCGAACCCCGTCCTCAAGCTGGTCCGTCGGTTCGTTCCGCTGAGCGAGCACTACGAAGGGCCAGAAGCTGTTCACCCGCCACGGGGCGAAGTTGTTGGCGACCCCGTTGTTCGTCGTGCTCGTGATGATCGAGATCACCGACGTGATCTTCGCCGTCGACTCGGTCCCGGCGATCCTGTCGATCAGCAGCGACCGGTTCATCCTCTTTTTGTCGAATGCACTGGCGATCCTCGGGTTGCGGGCGCTGTACTTCCTGCTCGAAGCGGTTCGCGACCGCCTCGTGTACCTGCCGAAGGGGCTCGGGATCATCCTCTTCTACGTCGGAGTCAAGATGATCGTCTCGGAGTGGGTCCACATCGACCCGTTCATCTCGCTCGCCGTGATCCTCGGGCTGCTCACGATCACCGTGGTCGCGTGCCGCTTCGGGCGACCCGCACCACCGCCGACGTCAGCCCCTGAGCAGCCGACCCGAGAGCGCCCCGGTGTGCTCGCCCGCCTCCATGAACGGCTGACCGTTCACGATGGTGGGGTCGATGCCGCTGGGCCCGCTGCACGAAGCGGGCGGCGCCGCCCGCGGGGAAGTCGCGGACGATCTCGGGCAGCGGCAGGGAACATCGAGAGTCGAGGTCGATCACGTTCAGGTCGGCGAACGCACCCGGGCGGACCACCCCGCGGTCCCTCGAAGCCCGATGAAGGCAGCCGTGTCGCCGCTCGTGTTTCGCCGGACGCCATCTCCAGGTGAGGAACAAGCCGCGGTCTCGGACCCAGTGGGAGAGGAAAAACGTCGGCTGGCTCACGTCCATGATCTGGGTGGCGTGGGCACCGGCATCGGCGAGGCCCATGATCGTGACCGGTGACGCCGGCAGATTTCGCCGATGGCATCGAAGTGCCTCGTTCAGCACCGGCCAGTTGGCCACCGCCGCACCATCGGTGCGATCGGTCCCATCGAGGTAGAACTCGACCGGGCTCACGCCCCACGCGCTGCGGCCTGCACGGCGATGGCTGTCGGCCGCGTCCGTAGCGGTAGACGGCGCCGGTGTCGGGGAGCGGTGGGGAACATCCGAGCGAAGGGCTCGGTGGGCTGCGAGGTGCCCTAGGGCGATCGTGAGGCCCGCCTACCTCCGCTCCGGATCGCGGATGGCGGCCAGGCGACCGGCGGCGTCGAGCGCGCGGCAGGGGGCCGAACGACGGCAGGTCGTCGATGGGGGTGTTGGCCGCCAGGCTGAACAAGATGCCGATGGGGCTCGGCGTGGTCTGCGGACGCAGGGGGGCTCCGGAAGCCGGCGGCGTTCGCCTCTTCCTCGGCTGAGCTCGAGCGCGTTGTCGGTAGTGATCGCCCATCGAGCGCATCTGCATGAGGTTGAAGGTGAAGGGCCGTCCCCCAGCGAGCGGCTCAGCTCCGCGATCCAGGCCAGCTCCTCCCCACGGGCCTCGAGGTGCTGCCGTCGACCTCGTTGTAGCGGGGCGCGGAGTCGAGGACACCCTTGCCCAGCTCGGCCGAGCGGCTCGGCGATCGTGA
>JBAOIR010000052.1:0-4369 GCA_037045585.1 Microthrixaceae bacterium | reverse complement strand
GGACCACTTCGACGCTGATTTGGTCGTTCGCGTGGGTGAGCCGCACGTCGACCTGAGTCAACGGCCCGGCGTGCCTGATCACGTTGGTCAGTGCCTCCTGCACGATCCTGTAGGCAGACGTCGGTGCCGGCGCTCTGGTGCGCCGGTTCGCCCACGATCTCCAACGTGATCGGGATGCCGGCGGTGCGCACGTCGTCGACGAGGCCGGCAAGGTCGCCGAGGGCGGGCGCCGGCGGGTGGCTACGGTTGCCATCGTCGTCGCGCAGCACGCCGAGCAGGCGTCGCATCTCGGTGAGGGTGCTGCGGGCGGTTCCCGAGATCGCCTCGAGCGCCGCTTTTGCCTGGTCGGGACGATCGTCGACGACGTGGGCCCCGACGCCGGCCTGCACGGCGATCACCGACATCGAGTGGGCGATGACGTCGTGGAGTTCCTGAGCGATGCAGAGTCGTTCCTCGGCGATCATCCGCGCCGACCGCTGCCGCTCGACGTTCGCCCGTTCCTCGGCCTCGCGGAGCGCCGAGTCAACCGTCTCGCGGCGGGACCGTACGGCCAACCCGGCGCCCCAGGCGATCGTCAGAAACGCCAGGTTGGCGCTGGCGTCGAACCCGTCGAAGCCGGGGACGTCGCCGATCCGGAGCGCAGCAATGGCCACGAAGATGATCCCAAGCCCTGCGACAGCCCGTCGCAGCGAGTTCGACGCTCCCACCGAGTAGCTGAGCAGCAACGCCGCTATGGGCAGCATTCCCTCGGGGAACCCGGCGAGGACCAGCCAGCAGATCGATGAGCAGCTGATGGCGACGGCGAGTAAGGGTGCCTTCCTTCGGAACGCGATGGGCACGGTGGCGACCACGATCAGGGCGACGGCGAAGCCATTCGGTTGGCGCATGCCGTCGGTGAGCTCCTGGCCCCACACCGTCGCAATGCCGAAGCCGACGAACAACAGGGCGAGCACCACATCGACGACCTGCAGTGGGTCGTAGGTGCGAAGCCACGCTCGGGGCCGGTCGGTTGATCTCACCATGTGACCGTACTCCTGTGGTCCACGCCGTTCGTCGGCCGCGAACGGATGCTCGGGTCATCCTGGCGACGTACGCCGGGCGACCCCTGACGAACCGTCGCAGGGCCGACGACGCCGGACCCCGCCAGGAGGATCGTTGAGGCATCCACAACGACCCAACGTGAGGAACCGACATGCCCGTCACAGCGACACCCACCGCCACACCGAGCCGTATGATCCAGGCCCCACCCGACCCCGTCGCCCCGATGCCTTCGACGCTGGCTGCGGCTACCGTTCGTGATGCCGTCAAGGTGTACGGCCGGGGTGACAACCAGGTGCACGCGCTCGACGGTGTCTCCGTCCGGTTCGCCGCCGGCGAGTTCACCGCCATCATGGGGCCGTCCGGCTCCGGCAAGTCGACGCTGATGCACAGCGCCGCCGGCCTCGACCAGCTCACCTCCGGCACGGTGCTGATCGGCGACACCGACATCTCCACCCTGAACGATCGCAAGCTCACCCAGTTGCGTCGCGACCGCATCGGTTTCATCTTCCAGGCGTTCAACCTGGTCCCCACGCTGACGGCGGCCGAAAATATCGCCCTGCCGTCGAAGCTCGCCGGTCGCACCATCGATCCCGAGTGGTTCGCCCACGTGGTCGGCACCGTCGGATTGGAGCACCGATTGAGGCACCGACCGTCGGAATTGTCGGGCGGCCAGCAACAGCGGGTAGCCGTCGCCCGTGCCCTGGCGTCGCGCCCGGAGATCGTCTTCGCCGACGAACCGACCGGCAACCTCGACTCGGCCACCGGCGCCGAGATCCTGTCGTTCATGCGTTCGGCCGTGCGGGAGCTGGGCCAGACGATCGTGATGGTCACCCACGACCCGGTCGCTGCGTCGTACGCCGACCGCGCCGTGTTCCTCGCCGACGGTCGCATCGTCGACGACCTGAACCAGCCGACCACCGATTCGGTCCTCGACCGCATCCGTCGCAACCGTCACCAGGGGGCCTGATCAACATGTTTGTCCTGACAATCAAAGAACTGACAGCGCACAAGCTGCGGCTGCTCACCACCGCATTTGCGATCATCATCGGGGTCGCCTTCATGTCCGGCACCTTCATCTTCAGCGACACGGTCGGCGCCACGTTCGACTCGGTACTGTCCGACGTCGACGCAGGCGTCGATGCCTACGTGCGCACACCGACCGACATCGACGCCGGCTACGGGCAGGGCCCCCGGCTCGATGCGTCGATCGCCGATACGGTCGCAACCGTCGACGGCGTCGATCAGGTTGCGCTGCGGATCAGCGGCTACGCCAGGCTGGTCGGACCCGACGGCACACCGGTCGGCGACATCGCCAACAACCCGGCGCTCGGCATGAACTGGGTGAGCGTCGACGACCTGAACCCGTGGGTGATGTCGAGCGGCACCCCGCCGGCCCGCAACGACGAGGTCGTCATCGACCAGGCCAGCGCCGAGGCGTCCGGCTACCGGCCGGGCGACGTGGCGACCGTGTTGACGAAGGGTGCCCCACGCACCTTCACTGTCTCCGGCATCGCCAGGTTTGGTGAGCTCGACTCTCCGGCCGGGGCCACCGCGGTGTTGTTCAGCGACGCCACCGCCGCCACGATGCTGGCCGCACCGGGAGAGGCCACCGCCGTAGCGGTGACCGCCGATGACGGCGTCTCACAGTCGGCGCTCGCCTCCGCTGTCGACGCCGCCATGGACAGCGATGTCGAGGTGATCACCGGAGGGGCGCTGATCGCCGAGAACCAGGGAAGCTTCGCCGCCGACCTGGCGGGCTTCTCCACCATGCTGACGGTCTTTGCGCTCGTCGCCCTGTTCGTCGGGGCGTTCATCATCAACAACACGTTCTCGATCACCGTGGCCCAACGCACCCGCGAGATGGCGCTGCTGAGGGCCCTCGGCGCATCGGGGCGCCAGGTTCGCCGGTCGGTCATGATCGAGGCGGCCGTCGGTCGGGGTCCTTCGCGTCCGGCGCCGGCCTCGCCGCCGGGGTCGGGGTCGCCGCCGGCCTCAAGGTGCTGATGTCTTGTTCGGCATCGACCTGCCCGAGCGGACCGTTGGCGATCTCTCCGTCGGCGCTGGTGACCTCGTTCGGCGTCGGCGTCGCGCATGACCATGCTGTCCGCCTGGCTTCCCGCCCGGCGAGCCGCCGAGGATCGCGCCGATCGAGGCGATGCGCGACGGTGAACGTCGACGACTCGGGCTGGTTCCATCCGGCGTGCCGTCACGGGGCGTGGTCGCCGCAGCCGTGGGTGTCGCCGTGCGGTCGTCACCGGGCTGGCGGTCGACGAGATCGCACTGGTGGGCCTAGGCGCGCTGATCGACGTTCGTCGGCGTGGCCGTCCTCGGTCCCGTGCTGGCCCGTCCGCTGGCGACGGCGTTCGGCGTGCCGCTGCGGCTGCGCGGCGTCAGCGGCGAGCTCGCCACCCGCAACGCGATGCGCAACCCGAAGCGCACCGCTCGCACGGCGTCGTCGCTGATGATCGGCGTCGGGCTGGTGGGCTTCATCACGGTGTTCGCCGCGTCGATGAAGACCTCGATCGCCGGTTCGCTGGAGACGGAATTCGTCGGCACCCACATCGTGCAATCGGGTGCCTTCGACAACTCGGCCGGCCTCAGCCCCGAGCTCGCCGAACGCACTCCGAGCGCCAACCCTGAGGTCGACGCCGTCTCCCAGCGGCGCGACTCAGCCCCGCCGTCGTCAACGGAGCCCGACCGATGCGTTCTTCGCCTTCGACGCCACCACCATCGATCAGCTGTTCACGCTGGGTTCGATCGAGGGCGACCTCGGCGCCCTGGGCGCCGACGGCATCGCCGTCTCGGCCGATCGTGCGCTCGAGCAGGGCTGGACGATCGGCTCGACCGTGCCGGTGACCTTCCCGACGGTGACGCGACGTTCACCGTCGAGGCCATCTACTCGGACGGCACCGACTGGGTGGGCGCGGAGTTCGTCGACCTCGCGGCCTTCCGGGCCAACGGTGGCGACGAGCTCGACTTCCGGGTGTACGTGGCGGGCGACGAATCGGCTATCGAAGCGTGGCCGCCGGCTACGCCTCGGCGGACGTCCTCGACCGGGGCGCCTTCCTTGACGACGTGAACGCGCGAGGTCGACACGATGCTCGGGCTGTTCTACGCCATGCTCGCCCTGGCCATCGTGATCGCGCTGCTCGGCATCGCGAACACCCTGGCGCTGTCCATCTTCGAGCGCACCCGGGAGCTGGGTCTGCTCCGTGCCGTCGGCATGGACCGGTCGCAGCTGCGGTCGGCGATCCGGTGGGAGGCGATCATCATCGCCGTGCTCGGTGCCACGCTCGGCCTGGCCGTCGGGACGTTCTTCGGCTGGGCG
>JBAOIR010000057.1:0-9383 GCA_037045585.1 Microthrixaceae bacterium | reverse complement strand
TCTCCACGCCTCGGTGATGATCGCCTCCACCTCGTGCCAGTCGGGATCAGATCGAGACGCACACCGATCCACCCTCGGTGTCCCACGTACGCGGGCACGAAGAATCGGGTGGGTTCGGAAGTGACCAACTCGTCCTGCACTCCGGCGGGGGCAGCGCACCACAGCGCCAGCATCCCGTCGCCGTGATGGTCGTCGTGGAACATGACGAACGACTTCTTCACGAAGAACGTCGGTGACCCGTGGCTCAGCTTCTCGGTGACATCCGGCAGTTCGTAGCAGATGCGCCGCACCTCGGCGAGGACAGTTCCACCTCGGCATCGGTGCTCATCGATCTCCCCGATCTCCACTTGCGGCGAACACGAAGTCGGCGGGATCCACGGACTTCGTCCAGTTCCAGTAGTCGACCAGACGCCAGGGGCTGAGCCCGTGGATCTCGCCACGCTCGTTCTTGTAGAAGGAGTGCTCGATGGTCGGCTGCGACCACACCATCATCGACATCTCCCGCTGCGTCCGTTCGTGCCAGTCGTCGTAGCGCTCCTCGAGCGGCTCCATCGTCGCCCGCTCGACGTCGGACGCGATGAGCAACTCGAGGCACTGCGAGATGTACCGCATCTGACACTCGGAGTGGAAGATCAGGCTGCCGCCGTGCGCCAGGTTGGTGCCGGGGCCGTACATCAGGAAGAAGTTGGGGAAGCCGGGCACCGTCATACCGAGGTACGCCGCCGGCCGATCACCCCACATCGCCCGGAGGTCCGCGCCCTCTCGGCCGATCACGTCGATCGGCCAGAGCACGGATTCACCTGGAAGCCGGTGGCGAGGACGAGCACATCGGCCGGATACCGCTCGCCGTCGACGGTGACCACGGCGTCGGCCTCGATGTGATCGATGCCCGTACGGACGAGGTCGACGTTGTCGCGTCGCAGCGTCTGCAACCAACTCCCGTTGTCCTGCAAGGTGCGTTTGCCTGTGGCCGGATAGTCGGGCATCACCTTCGCCAGGAGCTCGGAGTCGTCGCCGACCTGACTCGAGATCCACTCGGCGAACATCTCGCGGGAAGGCGTTGATCTCGCTCACCGCATGCTGCTGGTCGGGGTAGTCGGGGTCGACCCTGGCGGCGGCGAGGCCGGCGTCGCATCCCGGCCAGAACAACAGGAACCGGTACCAGCGGCCGTAGAACGGGAGGTGACGGATGGCCCACTTCACCCCCGGCCCGACGCTGTCGTGGTAACCCGGATTCGGGAACATCCACTGGGCTGTGCGCTGGAAGATGGTGAGGCGGTCGACATCGCCTGCGATCGCCGGGCGACCTGGAACCCGCTGGCACCGGCCCCGATCATCGCCACCCGCTTGCCGGCGAGATCCACATCGTGATCCCAGCGAGCAGTGTGGAACGAAGGCCCGGCGAAGGAGTCCGTACCGGCGAGGTCGGGAACGAACGGCCGGTTGAGCTGACCGACCGCAGAGATGACCGCCCGGGCAACGAGCGACTCCTCCGTGCCATCGGCGCGACGCACCCTCACCTGCCACTGGGCATCGGCGTCGCGCCACTCCACGCCGACCACCTCGGTGTCCCATCGCACGTGTTCGTCGACGCCGTGCTTGCGCATCACGTTGGAGAAGTAGGCCTGGAGCTCCGACTGCTGGGCGAAGTGCTCGGACCACTCGTCGGTGGGCTCGAAGCTGTAGCAGTAGAAGTGGCTCCCCACATCGACCCGGGCGCCGGGGTAGCGGTTCTCGAACCACGTTCCCCCGACATCGGCGTTCTTCTCGATGATCGTGAAGGGGATGCCCGCTTCCTCCAGGCGGATCCCCGCGAGCAGTCCCGACTGTCCGCAACCGATCACCACCACCGGGAATCGATCCCGCCCGTCGGCTCCGTGCGACTGGGCCGATGGCGCGTCCGGCGCTCCGCCCACTTCGATGGTTCCCCGATGGTCGACACCGTCGAGGCCGAGCTCCTCCATCAGCATCGCGACGTACTCGTCGGGCACTTCCTCGCACACGATCCACGACATCATCTCGTGGACCTGCGCAGCGGACAGCGGCGACGGTTCCGGACATCCTCGGTCGCGGTAGTCGGTGAGCACCCGAGCGCGTGTGCCCGCACGTCGGCCTTGTCCTGCTCGGTCATGAACCCCTGGATCTCGTTGAGGAACAACCCGGCCGGCCGCCACCGGTCCCTGATGAGCGACAGGTCCCCGGTGATGTGCACCAACGACAGCACCAGGGTCGGAATGCTCACATCCTCGAGGGCCGACGCGATCTCGGCGCCGGTACTCGAGAACGGCACCCCAGCGTGCGGGTTTCGGCTCAGAGCCGTCTGCCCAGGAACGCCGCCAGCTGATCGGCCGCCGATGCACCCTCGGGTGCCGGCTGCTCCAACCCGAAGATCGAGCCCTCCTCACTGCGGGAACCCCGGCTGGATCGACTGCCTGGACTGCGCCAGCAACTCCGTCGCCAACTCGGGGTCGAGATCGGTGCTCTGACCGGTGGCACGGGCGACATCCCACGTGTGGGTGAAACGTGTCGGTGACCGCCATCCCCAACAGCGCCGACGCCGGCATGTCGCCGAACCCGGGGTTCACGGTGCGAGCCATGGCACCGTCCTCGGAGAACGCGTCGACGCAATCAAGCGCCGCCGCATCGAAGGCCGCCGCGAAGTCGCCGGTGGCCGACCCCTCGCCGGTCTCGGTCATCTTGGTGCCGCGGACCCCGCTGGCCGCCCAGAGTTGAGCGCCCACGAGATGGTCGATGAGCTGGGTCACCTTCCAATCGGCGCAGGGAGTGTCGTTGTCGAGTTGATCGGCGGAGACGTTGGCGAGGACCCGCGAAGCGAGGTCTTGGGCACGGACGAGCTTGGTTGTGGACATCTTGTTCCCCCTTCGTGGACGCCCGGATCGTATCGCTGCGGTACCGACAGCGGTCCTGGCAAATTCCGCCCATGCGCAACGTCGTCATCGATGGGGTCCGTAGCGTGGCGGTCACCGAGGTGCCCGATCCGGTGCTGTCGGGACCCGACGGGGCCATCATCGCCATCGAGGCCACCTCCATCTGCGGGTCGGACCTCCACTTCTACGAGGGCGATCTCCCTGTCGGTGACGGCATCGCGGTGGGACACGAGTTCCTCGGCACCGTCGTCGAGGTCGGCCGGACGTGACCCGGTTCGAGGTCGGCGACCGCGTCCTCACCGCCTCGGTGGCCGGGTGCGGCCACTGCGCCGGCTGCGCCACCAACGATCCGGTCACCTGCGTCGACGGTCCGCTGGTGTTCGGCTCCGGATTCCTCCCCGGCGGGCAGGCCGACGCTGTCGCCGTTCCCGGCGCCGACTTCCAGTTGCTCCGGATCCCGGAGGGGATCGACGACGAGGCGGCGCTGCTGCTCACCGACAACCTCTGCACCGGATGGATCGGGGCGAAGAAGGCGGACGTCGGGCCCGGCTCGACGGTCGTGGTGATCGGCCTCGGCGCCGTCGGACTGTGCGCCGTCCGCTCGGCCATCGCGTTCGGGCGCCGAGCGGGTGCTGGTGGCCGACCCGGTCGCCGGCCGCAGGGAACGGGCCGTGGCCGACGGCGCCGTCGAACTCCTCGGTCCCACCGTCGCCGCAGTCATGGAGGCAACGGGTGGGCGGGGCGCCGACGCCGTCATCGACGCCGTCGCACTCGATGCCACGCTCGATGACGCCCTCACCTGCGTCAGTCCGGCGGGCACGGTCTCGGTCATCGGTGTCCACGACCTGAACCCGTATCCGCTGCCGATCCTCATGTCGCTGCTGCGGAGCGTGACCCTGCGGATGACCACCGCGCCGATCCACCAGACATGGCCAGACCTGCTGCCGCTCGTGCAGAGCGGCGCACTCCGCACAGACGGCATCTTCACCCATCGTTTCGATCTCACCGAAGCCCCCCTGGCCTACGAGACCGTGGCCGCCCGCAGCGCCGACTGCATCAAAGCCATGTTCACCCTCTGAACCGAACCCCTCCCCGACGGGGCGCGGATTGTGACGACGCCGGCTGCCGTACGGTCGGCGCGATGTCGGGCAACGCGATGTCGGGCAACGCGATGTCGGCAACGCGATGTGGGCAACGCGGTCGTCGCGCGGTTGGCCCGCCGCTCGGCGGGCCGCCGACTCGGGCGGATCACCACGACCCTGCTCGGAGTAGCGTTGGCCACCGCGTTCTGCGTCGCCGCCTTCGGGGTCGCCGCGCAGCTCGAGAAGCTCGTCGCAGGCGGCCAGGACGCTGTCGATTCTCTCGGGATACCCGCCGGCTCGGTGGTGGTCACGTCTCGCGCCAACGGCGCCACGGAAGCGACGGCCATCTCCAACGAGCTCGTCGATCGCATCGCCGGGATCGACGGGGTCCTCACCGCGCAGGGAACCTTCGACCAGCCGATCGGCGTGCGGCTGGGTGGTGGTGTCCAGCAGGACCGACCGCCGATCCTGCGGGGTCTCCTCTTCACGTCGAGCTGGGATCCGACGCGCTGGACGCTGACCGAGGGATCCCCACCCGACTTCTGGTCACCCGATCGGCGGGGCGTGATCGCCGTGGCGCTCGACGCCGGCGGCCTCCTGGCGGCGAACACCGAGATCGGCGGCGAGATCCAGCTCCAGACGCCGACCGGGGGATGGCGCGGCCTCGTGGTGGGCGTCGTATCGGAGATGCCGACGGGAGCAGAGCAGGCCGGGTCCTCGGCCAACGGCAACGGCGGCGACGCCGTTGCCGCCGCGACGACCCTCGCCTTCGCAAACGCCCACATCGTGATGCCGTCCGACATCCTGCCGACCGTCCTCGGCGCCCAGGGCCGTGTCGATCGCATCACCGTCACCCCCCGACCGGGCATCACGCCGGAGTCGCTCGCCACGCTGCTCGAAGAGACACTGCCGTCGGGTCTCCGCATCATCGCGGCTACCGACCGCGATGCGCTCCGAGCCTCATCGGTGGCCACCATCTCCGGCGGGATCAGCGCCGCCGCCTGGGCCTTCGCGCTCCTCGCCGCGGTCGTGGCGGCCATCATCGTGTCGAACACGTTCTCGATCATCGTGTCGCAGCGCACCGCCGAGATCGCCCTGGCTCGCTGCATCGGATTCACGAGGGGCCAGTCGTTCGCGGTGTTCGTGGGGGAAGCCTCGATCGTCGGGGTGTTCGCGGCCTGTCTCGGGCTCACGCTCGGCGTCCCGCTCGCCGTTCTCGGCGCCTCGACCCTCCGGCCGTCCGCCCAGATACACCCGATGGTCACTCCAGCGATGGTGGCGGCCGCGCTGGGAGTGGGACTCGGCGTCACCGTCATCTCGGCACTGCGACCCGCCCTGAAGGCCAGTCGGGTGTCGCCGCTCGAAGCGCTGCGCACCTCGACCACCCGTCGGCACCGGCGCGGGGTCGTGCTCACGCTCATCAGTCCCCTGCTCCGGTTGATCCGCGCCGCCGGCTCCTCGAGCACCACGGCTCGGATGGCGCTCGACAACGCCCGGCGCGACCCCGGACCGCGTCGGCGACGGTGGCGACGCTCTTCATCGGGATCGGGCTGACCGCAGCGGTGCTCACTGCGAGCGCCTCGTTTCGGCAGGCGATCGACGACCAGTACCGCGACGCGTCGTCCTCGCAGCTCTTCATCCAACGACGAGGTGTGGTGCGCATCGACGCCGCGTCGCTCCGCGACCGTCTCGAAGTGCCACGATCGGCGAGCGGGTACGTCGACACCACTGCCGTCGACGGCGTGCTCCGCGGGCCCGCCGGCACGCTCGCCGGAGCCACCACCGTGGCGCCCGATGCCACGCTCGAACAGTTCCGTCTCGACCCCGTCGACCGTCTGCCGGCAACGGTCGCCGGCGGCACATTTCTGTCCGACGACGCCGCCGCCACGCTGGGAGTGCGACCGGGCGACACCGTCACCCTGCGCTCGACCTCCGGTGGCGAGATCCGCCTTCCCGTGCTCGGCCGATACCGACGCACGAAGTTCTTCGGACCGGCGATGATCGACCGCTCGCTTGCGGCCACCGTCCAAGCCGACGGCACCTTCGAATCGGCGGCCATCGCCTACGACCGAGGGCCGCCGGTCGGCGTCGCCCGGGATTACCTCACCGGTCGCCTCCGCGGGTTCAACAGCGTCTCGGTCGATACGCCGGCCGCGTTCGCCGCACGCGACACCGACATCGCCACCGTCGTGACACGATTGATCCTGGTGCTGCTCGTCGGGGCGGTGCTCCTCGGCGGACTGGGTACCGCCAACAGCGTCTCGCTGTCGGTACTCGAACGGCGGCGGGAGTTGGCCATGCTGCGGGCGATCGGCGCCGGCCGCCACGAGGTCCGGCGACTGATCACGCTCGAGAACCTGGCGCTCTGTCGCGGGCGGGCTGCTCGCTGTGCTCGTCGGAACCACGCTGGGAACGCTCGGCGTGCGGCTCGCCCCGCCGGAATTCACCGGCCGGGTGATCGTGCCGTGGATCGCGTTGATCGCGTTGCTGCTCGCGACCACCCTGATCGGCGCTGTCTCCGCCGCCATCCCGGCTCACCGCGCCAGCAGGCGACATCCTCACCGACCTCGACGCCCTCTGATCGAGCCCCTGCCCTCCCCCTCCCCCTCCCCCTCCCCCTCCCCCTGCTTTGTGTAGGGAAGCCGACCGAAATTTGGTCGGTTTCCCTACACAAAGCAGGTCAGACTCGGCGCATGTCGTTGAATGAGCCCGCAAGCCCCCGAGTGACGTTGCGCCGTGGAACGGCGCGCGGCCACTACGACGACGACACCATCCGGTCGATCCTGGCTGCGGGACTCGTGGCGCACGTCGGCGTCGCCACCGACGAGGGCCCGGTCGTGCTGCCGATGGCCTACGGCATCACCGATGAACTGATGTACCTCCACGGCGCGGTCGGCAACGCCCTGCTCCGGGGCGGCGCCGGCACCGAGATCTGCGCCACCGTGACGCTGATCGATGGGCTCGTGATGGCCCGCTCGGCCCTGCACAACTCGATGAACTACCGCAGCGTGGTCGTCCGCGGCGTCGCCACCCGGGTCGACGATGCCACGCAGCACCTGCACACGCTCGAGGTGATCACCGACCACGTCGTCGCGAACTGGGCGGACAAACGTCCTGTCACCGACGCCGAAGCGGCCCGGACGATGGTCCTCGCGCTCCCACTCGCCGAAGCTTCGGCGAAAGTCCACGCCGGCGACCCTGTCGACGAACCCGAGGACCTCGATGGGCCGTACTGGTCCGGAACCGTCCCCATCGTCGCCCGGTTCGGGACGCCGAGCCCGGCCGCAGATCTCCGCTCGCCGGTCGCTGTTCCGCCCGCTCTCGAAGAGCTCGGCCGTCGCGAGTAGTCAGTCGCTGTAGCGCCGGGGCTTCGAGTACGAGCCGCCACGTTCCTGACGGCCCCGGCGGGACGTCCAGCGCCACTGCAACGAGATCCGACCGTCGGTTCGCCGGGCCAGCTTGGGCACGCCGTGCTCCCATCCCGCCTGAGCGGCTCCACCCATCACGATCAGGTCACCACCCGTTGGAGCGAGATCAATCGTCGCGCCCCGATCCGGGAGCTCGTGGCCGTAACAGTTCGCGCGGGGCCGGATCAGGAACGGGCGTTGCGCCCCCAACGTGAGGATAGCGATCACGGTGTCATCGAGCCGCTGAGTGTCGCGGATCGCGGTGGAACGCCACGCTGTCGCGTTCGTTGCGGTAGTACGCCATGCCGCAGCCGTCGAAGCGGACCTTGTAACGGCGTTGCAGCGTGCGGTGCGACTCGATGATCGCCGGGTGAGGCGTCGGATTGCCCGGTCGCCAGTAGGAGCCGAGGCGAGGTTCCTCGATGCTCCGGTCGTAGCGGAACACCGAGGAGGTCTTCCACGGCATGCCGGAGAGCAGGGAGACATAGACCTCATCGGCGTCGTCCAGCCAACCCCGCGACACGTCGACCCACGATGATTCGTCGAGCCACATCCGCTCGACGAGGGCCCCAGAGTCCTCGGGCATCGCAAGATCGGGCGTCGCAAGACCAGGCATCGCAGGATCGGGCATCGCAGGATCGGGCATCGCAGGATCGGGCATCGCAGGATCGGGCATCGCTGCATCGGTCACGGCAGGGAGAAGTTCCGGTTCGGCACGGCCGGCGGGAAGTTGAAACCTGCGCCCGGCGACCACCTCGACGAACCGAGATCCTCCATGACGTGCGACATGTTCAGCACGTCCTCTTCGTAGCGGAACCGCCCGTCGCCGCCGTAGACCAGCGTCGACAGCCCCGACTGGACACGGCGCGAACCATCCGGCCGGGTGCCGGGCAGCACTTGGTCCCACTTGACGATGGCCATGTCGCCGGTGACCGCCGCCGCCGTCACCGGGAAGCGCCAGTCCTCGAGTCCCACCATGGACTCGACGAGGAACTCCCGAACTGCGTCGATGCCCTCCACCCGACCCCACGCCGGGTCGATGTAGACGATGTCGTCGGTGAAGAACCGGGTGAGGTCGAGCCACGTGCCCCGACCCCCTCGATCTCCTCACGAAGCGTGACATAGCGCCGAACCGCATCCTCCATGCCCGGTACGGGGGCGACCAATGTGCGCCCCGAACTCCCGTCCTTCTGTTGGTGATCGCTCATGCGGCATCATCGCGCCCGTGACTGCTCGCCGCACTGCCCTGTGGATCGCGGCGTTCCTACTCGGGATCACGGCGACATTCGTCCTCACCGCGGACGTGAAGGTGGGCGATGCCAACTGCGGATCAGCCCTGGTACCGCACGATCCACCGAGATCTCCATCGACACCGGACATCCTGTCGACGACGAGATGCGCAACTCCATCATCCACGCGGACAATGCGATCACAACATCGGCGGACGACGTGCGGTCGGGGCGATACCCGCTGTGGCAGCGCTCGCTCTCGCTGTGGTCGCCTCACGGCCTCCCAGCGAAAAGCCCTTCAACGGCGACCCGATCATCTAGTGCCACGCAGTGCGGCGTCGACTAGACGGCGGCGATCGCCGCGTCGATGACCTCGGAGTCGATGGTCATGGAGGCCACGATCGAATCACGGTCACGACCTCGGGTGGCGGTGACCCGCAGGACGGGTTCGGTGCATTCCAGGAGCGGGAACGTCGGGGCGCATCCTCTTTGTAGGGCAGACCGGCGATGAGCTGCCCTTCGCTGACCACCCCCGGTGGGAGCACCACGTTCGTCTCCCACGTCGAGTCCTTGAACCACTCGCCCCCGGCCCGGTTCTCCTCGCACGTCACCGCGACGTCGGGTGACAACACCACGATGTCGGTGGTGTTCTCGGCCCGCACCGTCACCACGGAACACGGGGAATGCCAACCTTCGAGGTGGCCGGCTCGATAGCGTCGAGCCTCGAAGGTGACCCCGAACATGTCGACGGCCACGCCCGGCCTGAGCTGGAGCCTC
>JBAOIR010000055.1:0-164407 GCA_037045585.1 Microthrixaceae bacterium | reverse complement strand
TATGTGACCTCACTCAGCAGCCCATATTCTTCTGCAAAAAAGCATACAAAACAACATAGGTAATTCTAAAAACACTTATAGGGACAGTATTTGGCCCTTAGAAAATTGATCGTGTAAGCATTCACGCTGCATTTCCAGGTAAGTATCCTGACGTCTGGAACAGGAACCATTTCGGTCACACACAAACAGAAACTAGTCGTCTATTGGTGAACTCCTTGGGCGAACGTAGTAATCGATCAGCGCCATGCCGCAGAACGGCTTATCGATGTAGGGCACGTCAACAACCGAGGACGTCGCGGGGCGCACCCTCGCCGATCACCTCGCCGTTGAGGCACACGAGGTGCGGGAGGTGCGACGCGATGCCGTTGAGGTCGTGGGTCGTGAGAACGATCGCCAGCCCGTCACGGTGCAGGTCGTCGAGCAGGTGCAGCACCTCGTGGCGGGTGTGCACGTCGACACCCGACGTCGGCTCGTCGAGCAACAACAGTTCGGGGTGGCCGAGCAGGGCGCGGGCGATGAACACCCGCTGTTGCTGTCCGCCCGACAGCTCCCGGATGTGGCGCCCGCCAAGCCCTTCGATGCCGAGTCGGCTGAGGACCTCGTGCACCTCGGCGCGTTCGTCACGGCTCGACCACGGCAGGCGACGGCCGCGGCGCAGGCTCGGCGTGCGCGCCATGAGGACGCATTCCGCGACCGTGATCGGGAAACTCCAGTCGACCTGTTCGACCTGGGGGACGTAGCCGACCCGGAGGCCGTCACGTCGCTCCACGGTGCCGGCCCCCGGACGGACCGAACCGAGGAGGAGCTTGAGGAGCGTGGTCTTGCCCGATCCCGACGGGCCGACGACCCCGGTGAACTGGGATGCGGCGACCTCGAGGTCGACGCCGCGGAGCACCGGTGCTCCACCGTAGGAGCAGGTGACGCCGCTCAGGCGCGCCAGGGGCGTCCGCAGATCCACCGGCCGGTCGCCGCTCACTGCGGATACGTTCGCGTTGTCGGGGGCGACGTTCACGACCGGGACCCGCTCGAGGGCCGTGGCGTCGCCGCCGAGCGCCTCGGTCATGGTGATGAAGTCGAACCGCATGAGGCCCAGCCAGGAGTGATTCTCGTCGCCGGGTTCGTCGGGGAGGTCATCGTCGCGGAGCTCGTCCACGTAGGTGACCCCGGCTTCCCTGCCGATCTGTTCGAGGACCGGACTGGGGAACACCTCGGACCCGAAGATGGCGGGCACCCCCTCGGCCTTGACCTGGTCGATCAGATCGGCGACCTCGGCCGGCGTCGGGTCCTCGAAGTCGGAGACCTGGATGGCACCGATGACGTCCCAGTCGTACGTCGTCGCGAAGTAGGCGTAGGCGTCGTGGTAGGTCAGCAGCTCGCGGTTCGGGATCGTTGCGAACGACTCCCGCATCGCTTCGTCCAACCCGTCGACGACACGGGAGAACTCGTCGTAGTTGGCGGCGTAGTAGTCGGCGTTGGCCGGGTCGCGTTCCGACACGTCGTCCTTGACGAGCTCGGCGTAGCGCCGGGCGAGTGTCGGGTCGGTCCAGAGGTGTGGGTTGGGTTTGCCGTCCTCCTTCGGGAACGAGAAGTCGTAGATGTACTCCGATTCGGGGATCGTTTCGGTGCCCAGCTCGACGATGTCCGCGCCCTCCTTGAGGTTCTCGTTGGCGAGGTCCTTCGTCGGCTCCTCGAGCTGGAGCCCGTTGATGTAGACGACGTCGGCGGTCGAGAGGAGCTCGGCGACGCTGGGCCTCGGTTCGAACGTGTGGGAGTTCGTGCCCTCGGGAACGATGCCCTCCACGTCGGCCCGGTCGCCGACGATGTTGGCGACGATGCTGGTGATGGGGGCCACCGTCGTGGCGATCTTCAGGCGCTGCCCGCCCTCTGCCGGCGGCGCCGAGGAGCTGTCGTCGCCGCATCCGACCACCCCCAGAAGGACGAACACCACACCGGCCATCGTGAACTTCGTCGCCCTGTCCATGACCATCGTTCGAAGCCAACCGCGTTCCGGATGTTGCTGCAAGCGATTCGCAACAAGGTCACACGCTGTTCACACACCGAACCCGACCAACGCTCCGACGACGGACCCACCCGTCACGGGCGTCCTATCCTGCGCCCATGCCCCACACGCACAGCGACGTCGACACGGTGCTGGAGAAGTTCCGGGCGAACGGTGGGCGGGTCACGACGGCGCGACGCGAGATCGTCTCGGTCGTTCTCGGCGGCACCGAACACGAGCATCTCACGGCCGACGAGATCGGCCGACGGATCCAGGACGAACACCCCGAGATCGCCCTCTCGACGGTGTACCGCTCGCTCGACCGCGTTGGCGGAGCTGGGGGTCCTCGAACACGTTCACATGGGCCACGGTCCCGCCGTGTATCACCTGACCCACGAACGCCACGTCCACCTCGTGTGCCGGGGATGCGGCGTGGTGCTCGAACTCACCGACGACGCGCTCACCGACGTGGCGGCGGAGATCGAACGCACGACCGGATTCGTCATCGAGCCCAGCCACTTCGCGATCAACGGGCGGTGCGCCGCCTGCGCCGCGACGACATGACCGCCACGATCCTGCAGCAGCTCCTCGACACCGCCCGACGCGACGTCGACAGCGGCTGGCTCCCGGCCTGCCAAGTGGCCGTCGCCCGCGATGGCGAACTGATCGCGTTCGAGACGTTCGGCGACGCAACCAACGACGACCGGTTCCTCGCGTTCTCCTGCACCAAGCCGATCGTCGCCTCGGTCGTCTGGCAGCTGATGGCGGAGGGGTCACTCGAAATCTCGCGACCCGTCGCGTCGTACGTCCCCGAGTTCGCCGACGCCGGCAAAGGGGCGGTGACGGTGGAGCAGGTGCTCCTGCACACCGCCGGGTTCCCCAACGCGGAGATCGGCGCTGTCGCCGGAGCGGACCCGGCCCGCCGTCTCGCCGCGCTCGCCGCCTGGGAGCTCGAGTGGGAGCCGGGAACGCGGTTCGAGTACCACGCGTCATCGGCTCACTGGGTGCTGGCCGATCTGATCGAACGCCTCGACGGACGGGACTTCCGCGACTCGATCGAGGCGCGGGTGTGCGCCCCCCTGGGCCTGCCTCGCCTGCTCGGGCTCCCCCTCGATCGACAGGACCACATCGCCCTGCCCGTTCCCGTCGGCGACGCCGTCGGTGGCCCCCGTCTGCATGCGGAGATGATCGCCACCCCCGAGGTGGTCGCTGCCGGCATCCCCGGCGGTGGCGGCGTGATGACGGCGGCGTCGCTGGCGCTCTTCTACCAGGCACTGCTGCACAACCCGGGTGAACTCTGGCATCCAAACGTGCTTGCCGACGCCACGGGCAACATCCGTTGCACGCTGCCCGAGCCGCTGTTCGGCATCGCCGCCAACCGCTCGATCGGCCTCGTGATCGCCGGCGACGACGGCAACCACGTCATGCGCTACGCCGGGTTCGGCCAGGCCTGCTCCCCCGCCTCGTTCGGCCACGCCGGCATGCACATGCAGGTCGGCTGGGCCGACCCGGCGTCGGGCATCTCGTTCGCGTACCTCACCAACGGCGCGGACAGCGACGTGATGAAGGAGGGCGGCCGCGGCGTCGCGCTCTCCGACCTCGCCGCCCGGCTCTGACCGTTTCTCCCGGTTCGGGACCTCAGAGATCCTTCACGTGGATGTAGCGGGGAGCCCGCGTCCGGAACTGCACGTACGTACCGTCGGATCCGAGGTTGTACTGCTCGACGGTCACGCTGCCATCGGCGTGCACGGCCTGGACCCAGGCCACGTGGCCGATCGGTCCCGCGCCGAGGCCGCCGAACGACTCGTTCTCGTTCCACTCCGCGATGGCCCCGACGGCCGGACGTTCGTCGACGACGACGTGGGACCGCAACACGTCGTCCCACTGCCCCGCATCGCCTGGGCGCACGGGGAGCGTCGCCCGGTTGGTGTTCGCGAGACGCCAGGCGACGAAGCTGGTGCACTGACGGTTCGGGTACCCCCAGCTGTCGAACACCGAGTCCTGGGCGACGTTGCGCCACTGGGCCGGGTAGTCGTCGTTGGGGTACGGGTTGCCGGCCGCGTCGGTGGGCGGGATCGCCGTCGCCGGCCGGGCTGCCAGCAGGATCTTGGCGGCATCCTGCTTGGTGAGCGCGCGCACCCATCGTCCGTTGCGGCACTGCAGGACCCAGTCGCGGCCGTCGTCTCCCCAGTCGGTGGTGCGGCACCGCGCCCCGGCCCGCGCCGGTTGGCAGCCGGTGACCAGCGTCGCCACCACCACGAGCGCGGCCAGCACCGCCGTCGTTCTGCGTCCCAGCATGTGGGCCACGCTATCGGCCCCCAGTTCTGTCCTGCCGAATCGCCCCTGCAGGGGCCGATCCGCAGGACAGAACCGGTGGGGATGGGCGGGTCAGCGCGGGTCAGGTGGGAACCGACGTCGGCGTCCAGGGTTGCAGCCACGGAGTAGCCGGCCAACCCTCGGCGGCCGCCATCAGGGGGAAGGCGGTACCGCCGTCGACGTGCTCACGGACGATGTCAGCGTGGCCGTTGTGGCGGGCCGTCTCCTCGATGAGGTGCAACAGCACCCACCGGACCGACCAGGCGTCGATGTCGTCGGGGTACCAGGGCACTCCCTTCGGGACCGGCACCTCCTGGCCCAGATCGGCAATGCTGTCGATCACCTCGGTCGTGCGAGCGGCCACGGCGTCATAGGCGGCGATCACGTCGGCGAGCGTCTCGTCGGAGCGCATGGTGAAGTTCTCCAGGTACCGATCGTTGCCGCCGGCCGGGAGCTGCAACACGAGGTCGATCCAACCCGACTCGGTGTCGGCAACGTGCTTGATGAGGCCGCCGACGCTGAGCGGGCTGGAGGTCGGCACTGCTCGCGCCTGCTCGTCGGTCAAGCCGTAGGCGGCCAACTTCAGCGTCGACCGCTGCTGGGCGAGGAAGGCGAGGAGGCCGTCGCGCTCGTCGCGGACGGGAGGAACGGAACCGGGCATGAGGTGCACCTTTCGGGGTGGGTCGGGGACTGCACCGATCATGCGCCCCGAAACCGGCCAGGGAATGGCCGGTTTCGGGGAAGGAACCGGACCGAGGACGAGGGGTACGGTACGACGGCACGCCAGCGCCACAGGGGGCCTCATGACCGACACGACGATCGCGGCGAACACCGCACCACAACGAGCAACGTTCCACTCCATGGACGAGGGCACCCAGGAGGACTGGAATCTCATCGCGACCGAGGCGATCCACAACTTCGTCGGCCTTCCGGAGCGCCTCATGGCCCACCTTCGGCTCCTCGACGGCGACTTCGGCGGATTCGCGGTCGACCGCCTCACCCACTCACTGCAGACGGCGGCACGCGCCGAGCGAGCCGGCCGCGACGACGAGTACGTCATGTGCGCGCTGATCCACGACATCGGCGACACGCTGGGGCCGGCCAATCATGCCGACATCGGCGCGGCGATCCTCAAGCCGTTCATCTCCGAGCAGAACCACTGGATGATGGAGCAGCACGGCATCTTCCAGGGCTACTACTTCTTCCACTTCCTCGGCGCCGACCGGAACCTGCGTGACCAGTTCGAGGGCCACGAGTGGTTCGACTACTGCGCCGAGTTCTGCCACGAGTACGACCAGGCGGCCTTCGACCCGGCGTACGACACGCCGCCGCTCGAGCACTACGAGCCGCTCATCCGCTCCATCTGTGCCTCACCGAAGCGGAGCATCTACAAGGCGGTCGAGTAGCGCCGCAGTCGAGCGTCAGGCGCGCGACGTCGGGCGGATCGCGACCGGCACACCCCTGGTGGCGAACGCGAAGTCGGCACCGGTCGAGAATCGGGTGAGCGCCACGTCGTCCGCCTCGGGCCGATCGGTGTCGCCCATCGTGAAGGTCACGACGAGGTCCTCGCCGGTCGAACCGGTCGCCTCGCAGACGAACCGCGGGTTGACGGCCCGGGCGATGGCGTCGAGCGCGCCGAGGTGGTCGACGTCGAGCAGGGCGGGCCACGCCCCGTCGATCACGGCGTCGCTCCCCCGCCCGACGGTCACCACGAGCCGATCGGCCTCGGGCTCGACGGACAGGTCGACGTACGCGGCCGGCTTGAACGCCGGATGGAGCCCGATCACCGACGCGAGCCCGACGAGGTCGTCGCCCAGGTCGAACAGGTTCCGGAGCCGCTCGGCGGTCAGGCCGGCGATGCCGGTGAACTGCCGCCGGGAGATGCCGATGGCATCGTCGGCCGAGGGGAGGCGCGCGAGCGGACCGCGCTGAGGAACGACAGCGCCAGCAGGTGCCATTGCAGGCTCACCTCCTCGGCGATGCGCAGCAGGGCCGAACGAGACCAGTCGCCGAAGCGCAGGTCGTCGAGCAGCGGACCGCTGTAGTCGCCCAGGCCCGGTTCGGTCGGATCAGGGGTGGCCAGCTCGACGTTCGCGGCGCGGGTTGCCCCCATGGCGGTCGCCGCCGCGGGGATCGGCAGCTCGGGGTACTCGTCGTCGATGATGACGGTCCACGCGCAGTGCGGCTGACGGTCGGCGGGCGTGCGTGGCGGTCGATGCAGCGGGCGGACCTGGGCGCGGAGGTTGGTGGCGATCGCGGTGGCGTCGAAGGTCGGGTCCTCGATGTCGTGACACATCGCGACCACGTAGTCGTCGCCCATCGGCTCGACGTCCATGAGCGCGCCGCAGTGGTCGAGCCAGAACTCGCCCGAGTAGGGGGTCTCGAGCCGGTAGCGGAAGTCCATGAACTGGGGTGGCGCGCCGACGTCGAGTTGCATGCCCTTGAAGATCGTCTCGACGGTGTCGCCCTCGAACCGCAGCGCCCGCTGCATCCGGCGCGTGTACACCGGGCTCGCGCCCATCCACTCGTCGATGGCGACGTCGCGCATGCCGTCGCGCCCGAAGGCACTGATGGCGTGGGGCATGCCGGCGCGGTCGATCAGGTGACCGCACAGCAGGTACTCGGGGACGAGCGCCGCCAACTCGTCGCGGGTGAGCGACTCCAGGGCGAGGGGAACGGGTGCATGGGGATCGGACGCCATTCGCGCATCGTAGATGCTCGAGCCGGGGAAATCAGACAGGTGTCCAGTTTGGGTCGAGCGACGAACGTCGGCAGACTCGTCCGATGCCCGACCACCAGCTCCCCGATGCCGTCCTGTGGGATCTCGACGGCACCCTCGTCGACACCGAACCCGCCTGGATCGCGGCCGAGAGCGAGCTGGCCCGCGAGCACGGCGTCGATTGGACCACCGAGGACGGTGAGGCGATGGTCGGCAGCGCACTGCCCAACGCCGCCGCGATCATGCGGGGTCGGGGCGTGCACCTGTCCGACGACGAGATCATCGGCTTCCTGATCGACCGCGTGCTGGTCTCCCTCGGCGAGCGGGTGCCGTGGCAGCCGGGGGCGCTGGAGCTGCTCACCGAACTCCGCGACGCCGCCGTGCCGTGCGCGCTGGTGACGATGAGCTATCGCGACATGGCGGACCGGATCGTCGCCGGAGCGCCCGACGGCGTGTTCCACGTCGTCGTCGCCGGCGACGAGGTCACGCAGGGCAAACCCCACCCCGAGCCGTACCTGCGCGCCGCCGAGATGCTGGGGGTCGACGTGCGGCGTTGTGTGGCCTTCGAGGACTCCCCCACCGGGCTCGCCGCGGCCGAGGCCGCGGGGGCACGGGTGATCGGCATCCAGTCCCAGCTCCCGGTCGCCTCCCGACCGGGGCGGAGCCGTCTGGCGGCCCTCGACGGGTTCACCCTCGCCGACGTCCGGCGCGTCGCCGCAGGCGAGGTCATCGACCAGCTCGGCGGCTGACCCGCGCCGAGGGCACGGCGTCGATGACGCTGCCGTGGGTGCTTCGGCGACTCAGCCCGCTCAGCTGCCGACCGTGATCTCGACCACGGCCTGGGGCTGCTCGAAGTCCGACAGGACCGCCGACACGTTGACCTCCCACCGACCCGGGAGCACGAAGTCCTGGACGAGACGGTAGGTGCCGGGCCCGGTCCGCTCGGCGTCGGCGGCGATGGGACCGACCTCCTTGGCGCGGAGCCGGAACTGGACGGTCGGCGGTTCCTCGGGGTCGACGGCGTTGCCGTCGGCATCGGTGAGCGTGACCGAGACGGTGTTGCGGCCGGTGGTCGCCGGGGACACCGTGACGACCGCGAGCCCGTCGCCGAACGCGTCACGTGCCGTGACCGCGCCGCCCGTCTCGGCTCCGACGGTGGGGTCGAAGGGCACCCCCGTCGTCGTGGTACCGGTGCACGTGCTGTGGTCCATCTGCTCCATGCCCGGCATTCCCTCCATCACCTGCACCTCCGCGCACGTCAACGGGGTGGTGTCCGGACCGGCGGGCGTCGACTCGGGCGAGATGCTCGTGAACGATCCGGTCACGGCGATGATCGCCACGACGAGGAGCGCCTCGACACCGAGCGTCCGCCGGAGCACCGCGACCGCAGCCGTCGGCTCCACTCCCGCGACCCGGCCGACCAGGCGGAACCGGTTGTATCCGCCCACCGCGGCCAGCACCGCGAACAGTCCGACCTTCACGAGCAGCAACACGCCGTAGGTCGTACCGGTCAGCGCGTCCCACCCGCCGACGATGCGCCACCCGAGCACCGCCCCGGCGAGCGCGACGGCGAGGATGGCGACGGTAGCGACCGACGAGAACCGCGCGACGACCGTCGAACGCGACCCTGCGTCGGACGGCTCGCGCAAGGCGACGAGCAGCGCGACCAGGCCGCCCGTCCACACCGCCGCCGCTGCGAGGTGGACGACGTCCAGTGCCATCGTCAGCGCCACCGGCGACGCGGTGCGGGTGTGGCCGACGATCACGAACGCGACGAGGGCAGCGATGGTCCCGTCGATCGCGACGATCCGACGCACGAGGTCGGGGAAGGGACGGGAGACGGCGAGCACGAGCAGCCCGAGGCCGAACACCCCCAGCAGCGCCTGCAGACCCGGGGAACCCACGATCTCGTCCCCGATCGTGGCGCCCGAGGGCCACCCCCCGTCGATGAGCGCCGCGGCCGCCGCGATCCCCGCGACCAGCCCGACGCCACCGATGATCGCGCCGAGCGTCACGAGGCGACGGAGCGGAGCCACCGAGACCCCGGCTCCCACGAACACGATGAACAACGCCGCGCCGACGGCGAGCAACACGCCGCCGTACGCGAGGGACGCTGCCACGTCGACCGCGATCTGGGGGCCGGGCCCGCCCGATCCCTCGGCTCGGGCCGCGGCCAACGGATCGGATCCGTCGGACGCGACGCTCGGTGCCCCGATGGCGAACGTGTACGCCCCGCTCACCGGGTGGGAGTCGGCCGACATGACCTTCCAAGCGACGACGTAGCTGCCGTCTCCGAGATCCGCCGGGAGGTCGACGGTCACGGTTGCGTCGACCGCCTTCGCCGCCGGAACGTCGATGTCGTCGCCCTCGACATCGAGGAGACGGACGGCCCCGTCCGCGACGTTCACGGGCTCGTTGAACTGCAGGACGATCCGATCGGGTACCGAGGCGACCGTCTCGCCTGATGACGGCGAGGTCGACTCGAGGACCGAATGGGCGGCCGCGACCTCGGGCCACGCCATCACCCCGAGCAGGGCCACGAACGCGATGGTGAGGAGGGCGACCGCCCGGCGAGGAGTCTGCCGCCGAATCATCGGCCGCAACCTAGAGCACGTCGCTACTTCGAGCCCTTCGACCCCGTGGAGCCCTTCGCTGCCACCAGCGCCCGACCTCCGAGTCCCATTCCGATGACACCGGTGGCGAGACCGGCGATCGCGAGACCACGGTCAGAGCTGTTGGACCCGGCCTCGACGTCGTCGGAGGGTGCTGCGGTCGTCGTCGGTGTGTCGCCCGAGCCGGCGTCGGCCTCGTGGTCGTGGGACTGGGCGCCTTCTTCGGCTTCGGACTCGATCACCGCGATCGACGGGGCGGGGTGCTCGAGCTCCTCGGGGTCCTGACCGTCATCGGGAATCTGCGTCCACTCCGTCGATCCCTCCGCACACTCCTGGATCGTCGGGAACGCCAGGGTCGATCCGGCGGAGTCGGCCGGCAGCTGGAGCGAGAGCTCGAACACGTCGCGGTACCCGTCGGGCAACGGGGTGATGGCCGTGTAGTCGATCTCGGTCACCCGTTCGGTGAGCGTGCGACCCTCGCCCAGATCGAGCGGGGTGTCGAGGGCTTCCTTGACGATCTCGATGGTCCAGCCGGGGTTCACCGTCGGCGTGGCGGTGGGCACCGACTCGGGGAGCTTGATGCGCAACTTCGTCGTCGGCGACCCGTCGCAGCCATGGGGCACCGAGAACGGGACCACCACGTAACTCCCGGCGTGGTAGTCGCCCTCGCCGATCCCGACGTGGGCGGACGCCGGAACCGGCTGCCAACAGCAGGCCGGCTCCGATCGCGGTCGTTCCGACGAGGACACGGCCGAGGCCGTTGAGACGTGCGCGCATGGGGGGAGGACTCCTCAGTCGATTCGACGGACACCTCGTGGTCGTCGGATCCACGTTAGAAGTTCCCGTCGCCGCGCCGAGACCGCCCGCCGGACCCGGCCGCGACGCCCCGACGGCGACTGCGACTGCGACTGCGGGAGCAGCTACGGCACCGGGACGTCGAGGATGCTCGCAGCCAGGGCGGCGATCGGACTGCGTTCCGACCGCGAGAGCGTCACGTGTCCGAAGAGCGGGTTGCCCGTGAGCGCTCCGATGACCGACATGACCCCGTCGTAGCGTCCGACCCGGAGGTTGTCGCGCCGGGCGACGTCGTGGGTGAGCACCACCCGGCTCCCGGCACCGAGCCGGCTCAGCGCGGTGACCAGGACCGGCCGCTCATACTGCTGGGCCTCATCCAGGATGACGAAGGTATCGACGAGGGTGCGCCCCCGGATGTGGGTGAGCGGCAGCACCTCCAGCAGGCCGTCGGCGACGATCAGGTCGATCACCTGCGGCGACGCGATCGACTCCAGCGCGTCCATCACCGCTGCCGACCAGGGCGACATCTTCTCGGACTCGCTCCCCGGCAGGTACCCCAGCTGCTGGTCGCCAACGGCGAACAACGGGCGGAACACGATGATGCGCTTCTGCGTCTGCTGTTCGAGCACCGCCTCCAGACCAGCCGCGAGAGCGAGCACCGACTTGCCCGTTCCGGCCGGGCCGCCGAGCGACACGATGCCGACCTCCGGGTCGGCCAGCAGGTCCATGGCGACGCGCTGCTCTGCCGACCGTCCGCTGACCCCGAACAGTTCGCGGCCGTTGTGGAGGCGGTGGGCGCTCTTGTCGGGATGCAGGCGGGCGATTGCCGAGCGCGATCCGTCGCGCAGGACCAATCCCGTGTGGCACGGCAGGTCGCCGGTGCCGTCGAGGTCGACGATGCCGTCCTCGTAGAGCCGGTCGATGTCGGCGCCGTCGACGTCGAGCTCCACCAGGCCGCTCCATTCCTCACGGGGTGCCAGCTCGCTCTGGTACTCCTCGGCACCCAGCCCGAGCAGCGACGCCTTCAGTCGCAGCGGCAGGTCCTTCGTGACCACGACGACCTCTGCGCCCTCCCGGGCGAGGTTGTCCGCGACGGCGAGGATGCGGGCGTCGTTCGCCTCCGATCGCATCGGTGCGGGGAGGCGGGAATCGTCGACGTGGTTGAGTTCGATGCGCACCGTCCCGCCGTTCGGCATGGCGATGGGCTCGGTCAACGAGCCGTGACGGTTGCGGAGCGTCTCGAGGTAGCGGAGCGCGGACCGCGCCATGTGGCCGAGTTCGGTGTGGTGCCGCTTGGCCTCGAGCTCGGAGATCACCACGAGTGGCAGCACCACGTCGTGCTCCTCGAACCGTTCGAGCGCCATTGCGTCGGCGAGGAGGACGGAGGTGTCCACCACGTAGGTCCGCCGCCCTGCCGATGCCGTGGCGTCGGAAGGATCGGTGATCGCTCGGGGTTCGGCCATGGACTACCTCCGGTTGTTCTGTTGTCTCGAGGACGGGTCAGCGAGCCGACACGTCGAGGACGTTCCGCCCATTGTTCGACCGTGGCAACGCGAATCGGTGGATATCGAAGGATCGTGATCCGCCGTTCACACGGCGTTCACGGGCCGACCAGACTCGGAGCGTGTCGACGCTGACCCTGGGCCTCCTCCACCTCGCGCCCCGGTGCGGGGACCTGCCCGCCAACCGTCGCCTGATCGAGCAGGCGACCCGCGTTGCAGCGGCCGCCGGCTGCGATTGGGTCGTGTCGGGCGAGCTCGTGTCGACCGGTTACGACTTCACCTCGGCCCTCGGCACGGCGTGGATCGAACCGCAACCCGACCACTGGTTGGTCGGGTACGCGGAACTCGTCGCGACGCTCGGGGTGGCGGCGTTCGTGAACGTTCCCGATCGTGACGCTGCGACGGGAACGCTGCACAGCACGCTGTTCGCGATCGACCGATCCGGCCGGATGGTCGGTGGGCACCGCAAGATCGCGGTGATCCCCGGAGCCGAGTCGTGGGCGACGCCGGGCACGACCGCGGACCCCGTCGACGTCGACGGTCGTCGGGTCGGCCTGCTCGTCTGCGCCGATGCCCATCCACCCGGCATCGCAGACCGCCACGCGGAGCAGGGAGTCGACCTCTTCGTGTCGACGGCCGCGTGGACGCCGGGCTATCACGGCCCCGACGGCGAGTGGGAGTCGATCAGCGCCCGCACGGGACGCCCGGTCGTGGTCGTGAACCGCGGCGGCGTCGACGGCCACCGCGACTTCGCCGACGCCGTCAGCGTCGTGGTCATCGGCAGCGAACGGGCCGTGGAGGTGGCGAGCGCCGGTTCCACCGTCGTCGTGGTCGATCTCGACTGGGCCGACGACGGCTCGGTGAGCGCCACCCTGCGCAGGAAGGCAGACTTCGACGATGGCGAGTGATCTCGGCCCCGAGTTCAGCGACGAGGATGTGCGCCTGGCGATCTACCGGGAGTTCGCCGACACCGGTCGGGCACCCGGCGTCGAGGCGATCGCCCGGCGATTCAGTGCCGGCACCGGTGAGGTGCGGACCTCGATCCGAGCGCTGGCAGCGGCGAGGCACCTGGCGATCGACGAGGACGACGGCATCGTGATGGCCCACCCGTTCGCCTCAGTCCCGTTGGGCTTCTCGGTCATGGGCCACGACACCTTGTGGTGGGGCGGCTGCGCCTGGGACTCGTTCGCCCTGCCCCACCTACTGGCGGAGCAACAGGACGCGATGCCCGAGGACGGCCTCCTCGTCGCCACACGGTGCCCGGCATGCGACCGGGCGCTGGCCTGGATCGTCGGCACCGAGGCGCCGCCGGCCGGGAGCGAGAAGGCGCACTTCCTCGTCCCCGTGTCGCGGGTCTGGGACGACGTCGTCCACACGTGCGGCAACCAGCGGTTGTTCTGCGGCGACGACTGCATCGACCGGTGGCTGGAGCGCACCGGCAACGAACGGGGGTACGTGCTCGACCTCGCGACGCTCTGGCGCCTGGGACGGGGCTGGTACTCCGGCCGCCTCGACCACGGGTACACGCGACGGGATCCGTCCACTGCCGCCGCCTACTTCGCCGAGGTCGGTCTGACCGGACCGTTCTGGGGAGTGTCATGACAGCGGACCAGCACTACGACGTCGCCGTGGTCGGACTCGGCCTCATCGGTTCGGGGGCAGTGCGCGCCCTCGCCGACGCCGGCCAGCGCTGCGTCGGCGTCGGACCGGCCGAGCCCGCCGACTGGTCGAACCACCCGGGCGTGTTCGCCAGCCACTACGACTCGGGCCGCATCACCCGCCATCTCGATCGAGTGCGGGAATGGGGCGTCCTGGCGGCTCGCTCCATCGCCGGGTACGCCGATCTCGAAGCCCGATCGGGGATCGCGTTCCACCGACCCGTCGGCCTCGTGTTGGCCGTGCCGGCCGACGAGGTCGCTGCGATCACCGCGGTTGCCGAGGAGCTTGCGGTCGATCTCTCGACCTACACGCCCGACGCCGCTTCCGACTTCGACTCCCGCCTCTCCTTCCCCAGCGGCTCGACGCTGCTGGCGGAGCCCGGCCCGGCCGGCCACATCGATCCGCGGCGGATGCTCCGCGCCAACCTGGCCGTCGCGACCGCCGGGGGAGCCACCATCGTCCGCGAGGCGGCGAGCTCGCTCCGGGCCGGCTCGTCGGGGTGGACCGTCACGACCGCGACCGGTGTGGTCGTGACGGCCACTCGGGTCGTCGTCGCCACCGGAGCGCATTCCGACGAGTTACGCGGCCTCGCCGGCTGTCCGGCGTTCGACGTCCGCGGCGAGACGATCGTCATGGCGACGCTCGGACCCGACGAGCAGGCCCGCCTGGCCGGCTTGCCGTCGATCCTCGCCGAACTCGACGACCCCACCTACGACGACCTCTACGTCGTCCCGCCGACCGACTACCCCGACGGCTCGGTGCGCCTCAAGCTCGGGGCGACCCGCCACGACATGTTCCACGTGCACGACGGCGCGGCCCGGCGCGAATGGATGTCCGGCGATCGGCATCACGACGAGCTCGACGCGTTGCGCGACCTGTTGACGGCGTTGGTGCCGGGCCTCGCCGCCGAGTCGTGGGAGACGAAGCCGTGTCTGATCACGCAGACGGCGAGCGGCCTCCCCGTCGTCGACCATCTGGCACCGGGGCTCGTTCTCGCCGCCGGCGGCAACGGCTATGCCGCCAAGTCGGCGAACGCCATCGGCGCGCTCGCTGCGCAGCTCGTCGTCGACGGGGCGTGGACCGATCCCGACCTCGACCACCGCCGCTTCGAGGCCACGCGCAGCCTTCCATGACCGGCGAGTCCTCCGGACCCGGCCGGACCGGGTGGAGGATGGTGCGCCAGCGGTCCGGTTTCGGCGCGCTGGCGCACCATCCTCGGTAGCTTCGGCCGTATGCGAATCGTGACCGACGATCCCTCCGGCATGTCCGAGAAGTTCGAGATCCTCGCGGCGTACAGCGACGCGATGTTCTCCGGCGACACCGCTGCGGTGCTCGAGTACTGGTCGGAGGACTTCCACTCCAACGTGACGACTCGGGTCTCGCCCGAGCAGGTCGGCACCGACGTGCGTGGGCAGGAGCAGATCTACTGGCAGCAGGCACGGTCGGCGTTCCCCGATATGGAGTTCAGCGTCAACCTGCTCATCGAGGCCGACGACCTGGTCATCTCCAACTGGACGATCACCGGCACGCACACCGGCGCGGCGTTCTTCGACGTGGCGCCGTCGGGCGAGCCGGTCGAGATCAACGGCACGGCCGTGCTGCGGTTCCGCGACGGCAAGATCGTCGAGCACTGGGGTGGACCGCACTGCCAGGCCGGCCTGGGGCTCCTGCCCGTCAGTCGCTGAGCACGAAGTCGAGCCAGAATCGCTGACCGGTGTCGGGCGACTCGTCGGCGACGGGGCCGTCGGGGACCACCGCGATGACATAGGTGCCGCTGACCGGCAGCTCGAGGCCGGCGTCGACGGTCTCGCCGGCGGCGACCGACCGGACCGTCGTGTCGGGGCCGGTGATCGTCACCGTGAAGGGGACGTCGCCGTCCTCGACCGCACGAGCGCGAACCGACAGCACCTGAGCCTCGACCGCGTCGAACGTCACGGGCTGGGGGTCGTTCGTCAGCACCCCACCGATGCTGGCGCGCTGGCTGCCCGGGAGGAACGACACGGCGACGGGCTCGGGGCCCGTGCCCTCCAACCCGACCACCGGCCAGCGGGTGGGATCGCCGTCCTCCGCCAGCCGGTCGCCGGACAGCCGGAAGGAGCGCTCGACGATCCCGTGGTCGCAGCACTCCTCGTCGATGGGCTCGACCAGCTGCACGACCAGGCGCTCACCGTCGGACCCGGTGGACGCGGTCACGTCGTGCACGGCGCCGTCCTCGCGATCGCTCCATCCCACGTCGGTCACGAAGGCCGGCCCCTCGTCGGTGGCGCGGTAGACGAGCACGTCGGTGTCGCGGGCGGGCGACCTGCTGTGACCGGCCAAGACACTGACGGCCGCCTCGTCCTCCCCGTCTCCGTCGAGATCGACGTAGTCGACGTCGGTCACGACGAAGAACCGTCGACCGGCGCTGAGCGGGTCGTCGGAGCCCTCCGGATCGGAGAAGCTGCCACCGACGACGGCGACCGGCGATGCCACGGCGGCGGGGTCGGAGCCATCGGGTGGAGCGCCGTTGAAGTCGTACGTGAAGTTGCGAAAGTCGACGGTGGCGAGACGGCCACCGGCGATGGTGGTCGACGGGGCACTGACGGTCGTCGACGTCGACTCCCCGGTCGGGTCCGCCTCGTCGGAGGTGGCCGTGTCGTCGCCGCAACCTGCGACGACTCCGACGATGGCCAGCCCCGCGACGGCGATCGCACGACGGCGACGCGAACCCCAGGGCATCCGCCGAGGGTACTTCCGGTGAACGAACGTCAGAGAATCCGCAGGTCGGCGTCGAAGTACACGCCGAGGTCCTCGGCGACCGGCGGCACCGGGTCGAACTGCAGGCGGTAGGTACCCGACGTGGGCAACGGCAACGAGATCGACGGGTCGACACCGGTGCCGATCCGGCCGGCCTCGCCGTCGGGACCACTGATCACGACCACGAGCGGGTTCTCGGAGAGCGCCGCCGCGTCGAGCGCGAGATCGAGGGTCTGGCCCGCTGTCGCATCGAACTCCGCTGCGACCGGCGTGGTGGCATCGCCGGTCAGGTCGGCCCGGCTCGTGCCCGCGAGGAACTTCACCTCGGTCGGAGCGTCGGTGAGGTTGCCGTCGGCATCGACGCCCACCCGGACGATGCCCCACTTGTCGGCGTCGCCGATCTCCACCAGCTCGTCGTCGCGGAGCCGCAGGCTGCGCTCCTCGAGCGCCGTGGGGCAGCACGCGCCTTCGGCGTCGGCGTTGCGCCGCACGACGAGCACGTCGCCCTCGACCCCACCGGCGGGGGCAACGCTCACATCGTCGACGCCGCCGTCGCCGCGGTCCCCCAGGCCGGCATCGGTGACGTACTCGGCGGTCGTGCCGGTCCAGCGGTAGATCAGCACGTCGGTGAACTGACCGGATCCGCCGGTGGTGAAGTAGTTCGTGATGGCCGCTTCGTCGACGCCGTCGCCGTCGAGGTCGGCGAGGTCGACGTCGACGACCTCGAAGTAGAAGGAATCGCCCGGCTGTTCGCCCTCGCTGAACTCGCCGTCCGTGACCGTCACCTCCGACAGCTCGTCGTCGGGGCCCACACCCGGGTACTCGTAGGTGAAGTTCCGGAAGTCGACATCGGCGATCGACGTGCCGCCGGGGCCTGCCGTCGTCGACGGTCCTGCCGGGTCGGCCGGGTCGCTCGTCGTGGTGGCCGTCGTGTTCGGGGCGGAGGCGTCGTCGTCCGACGAACAGGCCGGGCACAGGATCGCAGCGGTCGCGAGGCACGCGACGAGGACGAGCCGGCTCGCCCTGCGGTGCCGCATCACGCGTCGGTCAGGAGTCGCGAGCGGAACAGTTCGAGCACCTGGTCCAGCGCAGCCCGGGTGGGTTGCCCCGGCTCGTCGATGAGGTGCTCGGTGAGCACGGAGTGCGGGGGCATCGCCGCCGCCGGGTTCGCATCGGCATCCTCGAGTTCGACCGCGACGAACGCGTCGCCGAGTTGCTCCTTCAGGAACGCGAACCGTGCGCCGCCGACGAGCTTGTCGCTCTTGAAGCGCAGGCCGAGCACTTCGAGCCCGTCCTTGGCACAGCGGTCCTTGACGATGCGCAGGTCGTCGGGACTGATGTCGATGTTGTGAGCCCGCTTCCGACCGATCGGCACGGGCAGGGAGGGTTGTGAGAGCACCGGAGCGAGCAGGCGGTCGTCCGCCGCCATCGCCAGCGCGAACCCGCCGGTGAAACACATGCCCACCGCACCGACACCCGGCCCGCCGCACCGTTCGTGCTCGTGCTTCGCGAGGGCGCGCAACCACGTGACCACGGGCGACGACGCTCCGGTAGCGAACACGGTGAACTCCTTGCTGATGCACGCAGGGACGATCGACGACAACCCGTACAGCGTGGTCGACAGGCGGCTGGTGGTGGCCGGGTCGATGTCGCGACCGGGGGTGCCGAACAGGTGGGGCAGCACCGCGGTGCACCCGATGTCGGCGACCTTGCGGGCGAAGTCCGCGACGTGGGGTGTGATGCCGGGAATCTCCGCCATCACGATCACCGCCGGGCCCGTGCCCGTTCGGAAGATCGTGCGACTGACGTCGTCGTGGGTGAAGAAGTCGCGTTCGAAGTCGCGGAGATCGTCGTCGGCCATCGCCAGACCGTATCCGTGCCGAGCGGGAGAGGCGTGAACGCCGGACCGGCACCATTCTCCTGACCTGAGGTCAACAGCACCGCTAGCCTCGGCGCATGTCGCGACTCATCCCGGGCCTGCCCACCGACGTGTTCAAGAAGGTCGATGACCTCATCGCCGACGTGAAGCCGATCCTCGTCGAGGTCGACACGACGCTCATCACGGTCAGCACCACGCTCACCGACGTCGACGTGACCCTCGGCCAAGCGACCGCCACGCTCACCGAGGCGACCGCGGTGCTCACCGACGTGAAGGGCCTGCTCGGTGATCTCGAAACGAAGCTCGAGCTGCTCGACGAGGTCCCGGCGATGAAGCAGCAGCTGGCCGAGGTGCACGCGATGCTCTCCGGCCTCACCGCCGGAGCCCGGTCGAAGAAGTAGACCGCCGACCGGGAAGAACGCGCCGCCAGCGACGCGGACCGAACTGACGCGCAGCAGGACGGATCGGCGCTCAGACCGCGGTGCGAGCGCGGGCGCCAGGGCCGACGACGGCGCGCGTCTCGTGGACCCCGAGCACCGTTCCAGGATGATCAGCACAGACCAATTCGGCGCGGACGTCACCGCCGCAGTCCCGATGGGCGATCTGCAGCACCGGCTGGTCGCGGTCCGCCAGGTGCGTCTCGCCCCACTGCTTCAGGGCGACGATCACCGGCAGGAGGTCCCAGCCCCGATCGGTCAGGCGGTACTCGTTGCGCGGACGGCTGCCCTCCTCCCGGTACGGCCGGGTCGCCAGCACCCCAGCGGCGACGAGCTTCTGCAGTCGGTCCGAGAGCACCGCCTCGGACAACCCGATATGGCGTCGGAACTCGTCGAACCGGCGCACGCCGTTGAGCGCGTCCGGACGATCAGGAGGGTCCACTTCTCCCCGAGGAGGCCCAGGGTCATCGCCACGGGGCACGTCGTGGTGTCGACCTCGATCCAGTCCATGGACTGCAGCGTACCCTGACTTCTTCTTGCGCAGCCAGGGTGGGACTGGTTGACTTCGAACTCCGCAGCCAGCCCGAGGAGCCCCCATGACCGACGCCGCGCCCACCGTGTCCCCGCACCTGCTCTCCCAGGAGGAGTTCGACGTGCTCGACCTCGACTCGTCATCCGCCTTCGTGCGTGGCGCCGGTCTGATCGTCACCGAGGTGACGGGCACATCGGTGGTGGGCCACATCGACCTCACCCGCGAGCACCACACGCCCTGGGGCATCGTCCACGGCGGGGTGTACGCGACCGCCATCGAGAGCGCTGCGAGCATCGGCGCGACGGCGGCCGTGCGCGACCGCAACATGGTCGCCGTCGGCCTCACCAACACGACCCAGTTCCTGCGCTCGCTCACCGACGGTCGGGTCGACGTCGCAGCGACGGCGCTCCACCAGGGACGCAGCCAACAGCTCTGGAAGGTCGACGTCACCGACGGGCGGGGCCGCCTCGTCGCCCACGGCGAACTGCGCCTCCAGAACCTCGACATCCCGGCCTGACAGACTCCGACCATGGACGCACTCCGCACCCCCGACGACCGCTTCGCCGGACTCCCCGGCTACGACTTCGCGCCTCACTACGCCCATGTCGGCAGCGCCAGCGGCGAGGCCCTGCGTCTGCACTACCTCGACGAGTCCCCGGCCGTGGGAACGCCCGGCGCCGGCTCGACGATCGTGCTGATGCACGGCGAGCCCTCGTGGTCGTTCCTGTACCGCAAGATGATCCCGGTACTGACGGCCGTGGGACATCGCTGCATCGCACCCGACCTCATCGGGTTCGGCCGCTCCGACAAGCCGACCGAACTCGACGACTACACGTTCGCCCGCCACGTCGAGTGGGTGCGCGAGCTCCTCTTCGACCACCTCCGCCTCGACGGAGTGGTCCTGTTCGGACAGGACTGGGGCGGCATGATCGGCTTGCGACTGGTCGGCGAACACCCCGACCGGTTCGCTCGCGTCGCCATCGGCAACAGCGCCCTCCCGACCGGCGACGACCGCGTTCCCGACGCACTCGCCATGTGGCAGGAGTTCGCCCGAACGGTGCCGTCGCTCCCCGTCGGCAACGTCATCAAGATGGGGTGCACCTCAGAGCTGCCCGACGACGTCGTTGCGGCCTACGAGGCACCGTTCCCCGACGACTCGTACAAGGCCGGCGCCCGGGCCTTCCCGTCGTTGATCCCGACCACCCCCGACAACGCTGCGTCGGACGCCAATCGCGCGGCGTGGGCCGAACTGGGCCGGTTCGACCGCCCGTTCCTCTGCTGTTTCAGCGACAGCGATCCCATCACCGCCGGGGCCGACGCCAAGCTGCTCGACGTGGTACCCGGCACCGCCGGTCAGCCCCACACGACGATCGCCGGGGCCGGCCACTTCCTGCAGGAGGACCGGGGCGAGGATCTCGCCGGGGTCCTGGTCGACTGGCTCGCCGAAGGCTGACGCATGGATCCGGCGCTGGCAGCAGCGCTCGGCGCCGCGGTCGGCGCCGCCGTCACGACGTCCCGGCCGCTGAGCGGGGGCGACAACGCCGGTTCGCACCGCATCGTGCTCGACGACGGCCGAACCGTGTTCGCCAAGTCCCAACCCGCGGGTCCGCCCGGGTGCCTGACCACCGAGGCCATTGGGCTCCGATGGTTGGCCGAGACCGACGCGGTTCCGGTGCCACAGGTCATCGCGGTCAGCGACGGCGATCCGGCCGCCGGGGTTGCCAACGTCCTGGTGTTGGAGTGGATCGACGAGGGCCGCCCGAACCGGCGCTCCGACGCCGACCTGGGCGACGGCCTCGCTGCCCTGCATCGCGCCGGTGCCCCGACGTTCGGGCGGGAGGACCGCCGTCCCACGGGCAGCCGCGGGCTCCCCAACGAACCGTGCGACTCGTGGGCCGAGTTCTACGCGACGCAGCGGCTGCTGCCACTGGCGCGGATCGCCCACGACGAACAGGCGCTCCCCGACAGCGTGATCGCCGGCCTCGAAGGGGTCGCCCGACGACTCGACGAGCTCGGCGGCCCACCCGAACCGCCGGCCCGGCTCCACGGCGACCTCTGGGCGGGCAACCGACTCATCGGTCCGGACGGTCGGAGCTGGCTGATCGATCCCGCCGCGCACGGCGGTCATCGCGAGTTCGACCTCGCGATGATGCAGCTGTTCGGAGGCTTCGGTTCGGAGACGTTCTCCGCCTACCGGGCGGCCTACCCGCTCGCCGACGGATGGGCCGAGCGGGTCCTCCTGCACCAGATCGCGCCGCTCGTCGTTCACGCCATCAAGTTCGGGGGTGCCTATCGGTCCTCCGCAGCCCGCGCCATCGGCCAATATCAGTAGATGGTCTCCCCCTCCGACGTCCGCCGCATCGCCATCAACACCGGGGGCGGCGATGCTCCCGGTCTCAACGCCGTCATCAGGGCCGTCACGCTCGCCGGGCTCGACCGCGACTGGGAGGTCCTCGGTATCCGCGACGGCTACGACGGGCTGTTCTCCACCGGCGGGGTCATCACCCTCGACCGCGACGCAGTGCGGGACATCACCCACCTCGGCGGCACGATGCTCGGGACGACCAACCGGGGCAACCCGTTCGCCACCGGTCGCGGCCAGGAGGTCGCCGACCGACTCCGTGACCTGCAGGTCGACGTCATGGTTGCGGTCGGCGGCGACGGTTCGCTGTCCATCGCCCACCTGCTGAGCCAGCTCGGCGTTCCCGTCATCGGCGTCCCGAAGACCATCGACCACGACCTCGAGCACACCGACCAGACGACGGGGTTCGACTCCGCCGTCTCGTTCGCCACCGAGTGCATCGACCGTCTGGTCAGCACGACCACCGCCCACGGCCGCATCATGGTGATCGAGGTGATGGGCCGGACCACCGGGTGGATCGCGCTCCACAGCGGGATCGCCGCTGCTGCGAACGTCATCCTCGTCCCCGAGATCCCCTACGACATCGACATCGTCGCCAAGCGGGTCCGCGAACGGCGGCGCGGGGCCAGGAGTACTCGATCATCGTGGTCGCCGAGGGCGCCAGCGCCGTCGGGGGCGAGACCACCACCGTCGAGGGGTCGACCCGGCTCGGCGGTGTCGCCGCGACGATCGCCACACAACTCGAGTCCCTCACCGGTAAGGAAGCACGCTCGCTGTCGCTGGGCCACCTGCTCCGGGGTGGCTCCCCCACCGCCACCGACCGCCTCTTGGGCCTGCGCTACGGGGCCGAGGCGGTCATCGCGATCGCCGCTGGGGCCCGCAACGTCATGGTGGCGCTCGACGGCGATGAGGCCAAGCTCGTGCCGCTCGCCGACATCGCCGGCCGCGCCAGACTCGTGCCCGACGACAGCGGTGCGCTCCGCACCGCCCGCTCCATCGGCATCTGCCTCGGCGACCGGTTGGCGACACGATGACCGAGCCCACCGCCGTTGCCTTCCACTTCGACGTGATGTGCCCGTTCGCGTACCAGACATCGATCTGGATCCGCGAGGTACGTCGGCTGACCGGTCTCGAGATCGACTGGCGGTTCTTCAGCCTCGAGGAGGTCAACCGCGTCGAGGGCAAGAAGCACCCATGGGAACGCGACTGGTCCTACGGATGGTCGATGATGCGCATCGGCGCGCTGCTGCGCCGGACCGACATGGCGCTCGTCGACGAGTGGTACCTCCGCGCCGCCACGGCGTTGCACGTCGACGGCCACAAGCCCCACGACCCCGCTGTCGCCCGACACCTCCTCGAGACGATGGGGCTCGACCCCACGATCGTGGACCGGGCAATCGCCGATCCGACCACCCACGACGACGTTCGGTCCGACCACGACGCCGTGATCGCCGCCGGCGGCTACGGCGTGCCGACGTTGTGCTTCGAACAGCCGGCCGACGAGGGGATCTCGACCGACGCCGACGGGCCGCACCAGGACTGGCTGTTCGGACCGGTGGTGCTCGACCCGCCGGCGGGCGATGCCACGCTCCGGTTGTGGAGCGCGGTCACCGCGTGGCTCGAGTTCCCCCACCTGTACGAGCTGCAGCGACCGAAGACCGTCGCCGACGGTCACTACATCGCCGAGACGTTCCGGCCGTACCTCGAAGCCCGGGACTGGGTCAGCATCGATCGTGGCGAACAGATCGACTTCGGGTCCTACGACCCGAAGTCGGGCTGAACCGGCTCAGGCCGCGAGCGCGGCGCGGCGATCCGCCCGGCGGGCACGCCGGCTCCGGCGACGCCGACGGGCCGACTCCTCGGGGGCCTCCGCGACCTCCCGCAGACGCTCGAGCGTGGCGCGCATCCCCGCCTTGACCTCCTCGTCGTGCGACGACGCACCGCCGAGGAGCAGATTGGCGAACACCCAGGCAACGGCGGGGCGACGACGGAACATCTCGTGGGACTCGGTCACCGTGGTGCCACCGACCTCCGACGGCTCGAAGCGGTACCGCCACCGCGCTCCGCTCTGCTTCGTCTCGAAGGCGAACTCCCGGCCACGATTCGCCGAGACCACGAGGTTGGTCGTCGACCAACGGATCGGACCCCGCCGGTTGTGGCCCCGGAACCGGGCACCGACTGCCGGACCGGTGGCCGACCCGAGCCACTTGCCACCGGTGCACTCAGGGCTCAGCCGACCCATACGACGGACGTCGGTGACGATGTCGTACAGCCGATCGGCGGGGGCGGCGATGACCACGGACACGGCGTCGCCCGACGGCGACCCCTGTGCTGCTTCTTGCGACGGCTCATGGACAGAACGTAGCCAACCTCGTCCCGTTCCGGGCGGCTGTCCGACGTCGTCCTACTCCAGCGCCGAGAGCAGGTTCGAGAAGTCGTCGGTCCACAGCGGCGCCGACCCGTCGGGCTCGACGAGTCGCCACGCCGGGTCTGCCAGCTCGTCCTGCAACGCTGCGGGCGCACGATCGTCGGACAACAGCATCCACGTCGACACCGACGTGCTGAGGCGGTGCGCCTGCAGACCGGCCCGCTCACCGAGACGGCTCACGATCGGTGCGAGGTCGAAGAACCGGTTCGAGATGTGCACCACGATCACCCCGCCGGGGACGAGGTGCTGGCGATACTCGTCCATGGCCTCGGCGGTCAGGAGGTGTACGGGGATGGCGTCGGAGCTGAACGCGTCGAGCACCAGGAGATCAAGGGGCCGCTCGGACCGGGCCAGTTCGAGGCGTCCGTCGCCGACCACCGTCGAGACCGTGGCCCGGGTGTCGCGGAGGAACGTGAACAATCGAGGGTCGCGAGCGATGCGCACCACCTCCCCGTCGATCTCGTAGAAGTCGATGTGGTCGTCGGGCCGCCCGTACGCCGCCAACGTGCCGGCCCCGAGGCCCACCACCGCGACATCGAGCGCTGCGGGATCGTCGGCGAGCGCCGCGAAGGTCCGCCCCACCCCGGAATCCGGCGTGTAGTAGGTCAGTGGCTCCGTCGTCGGACCGGCCGCGAACTCCTGCTCTCCGTGGATCGTCGTGCCGTGCTCGAACACGTGTCGTCCGTCGTCGTCGACGCTCACCCGGTACACGCCGAAGAACGTGCGTGATTCCGCGAGACCGGACCGACCGTCGACGACGACGGTCACGACGACGAGCGCGGCGAGCGCAGCGGCGATGCGACGTGGGGTCTTCGCGATCACGTAGGCAGCGGCACCGCCCACCGCGAGCACCTGCGCCATCAGGGCGGCGTGTTCGGGTCCACGGCGGGAGAGGCCGACGCAGAGCACCCCGACGGCGAGAACGACGACGCCTGCGAGCACGGCCGGGCCCCGGGACGGCTCGCCCGGAGCCGTCGGGGATCGGGGAGCAAGCAACATCACGACGGCCAGAGCCGCCACGACCAGGAGGGGGTACTCCGTGACCCACGTGAACACCACGGGTGCGACGAGTGCGACCGAGATGCCACCGACGGCGCCGCCGAACGAGATCCACAGGTAGTACGAGGTGAGCCACGTGGCGTCGGGTCGATCCGCTGCGAGACACGAGTGGCAGACCATCGCGAGCAGGGTGAACCCACCGATGCCGATGGCGACAGCGACGAGCGCCGACCCGACGCCGCTGACCATCGTCGCGATCAGCGGGATGCTCAGCAGCAGCGCTCCCCGCACGAGCTTCGCCGAGGGGGCGGTGCCACGGCGGAACGCCACCACGAAGGTGCCGAGGTAGGCCAACAGCGGGAGCACCCAGAGCAGTGGAACCGCGGCAACGTCGGTCGACAGGTGTCGGGTGACGCCGAGCAGCAGACCCGACGGCACGGCAGCGAGAGCGATCCAGCGGAGACGGGCGACACGACTGGGCGGGGTCTCCGCTCGCGGTCGCCGACTCGGCCGCGTGATCGGCGGTCGGGCGTGCCAGGTGCCGGCGCCGGAGCACCACACAGGTGACGCACAAGGCGAGGGCCAACAGGTACCCGGCGCTCCACCATCGCCGCTGGTCCGCCAGTCCGAGGGTCGGCTCCACGACGATCGGATAGGCCAACAGGCCGATCACGCTGCCGACGTTGCCGGCTGCATACAGGAAGTACGGGTCCGCCGCGTGCGGGTGGTCGGTGTCGGCGAACCATCGCTGCAGGGTCGGGCTGAGGCTCGCGAGACCGACGAACGGCAGGCCGACCGACATGGCCAGGATGCCGATGACCCACCACGTCTGCCCGCTCCCCGTCGGCGGTCGCCAGTCGGGCAGCGTCAACGGCAAGGCCACCACGCCTGCGGCGATCACGGCGACGACCACGACGCGTCGGCCACGTCCGCCGACACCCGTCCCGCGCTGGGCGAGGTGCGCCACCAGGTACCCGGCGAGCAGGGCGCACTGGAAGAACACCATGGCGGTGTTCCAGACGGCGGCAGACCCGCCGAGGAGGGGCAGGAGTTGGCGGGCCATCATCGGCTCGACCAGGAACAGCAGGGCCGACCCGAGCCCCGCCGTCAGGCTGTACGTCGCGACCAGACCGCGGCCCACCGCGCGCTCCTCCGCCCCGGGACGCGTGGCAGGCAGAGTGGCGGTCACCCCACCTACATCGGCAACGTCCCGGAGTTCTGAAGCGCGAGGAGCGACTCCGTCGGTGCTCCTCGCAGCGGGAACCCCGGCGGTCGAGGAGCCGGGGTCAGCCGTCGACGCGGACGGAGAACTTCGAGGAGACGAAGCGGGCGGTCAGCGTGAACGCCATCACGATCACGATCAGGGTGAGGGCGGCCCCCCAGGCGATCGACTCACCGCCGGGCTGCGTCGCGTTCGAGAAGATCTGCGCCGACAACGTGGTGTTCTGCCCGAAGAGCGAGAAGTTGGTCGAGGACACGACGCCCACCGTGAACAGGATGGGCGCGGTCTCGCCGGCGGCACGGGCGATGGCGAGCATCGCTCCCGACGTGATGCCGGGCATCGCTGCGGGGAGCACGACCTTGGTCGTCGTCTTCCAACGCGGCGTTCCGAGCGCAGCCGACGCCTGGCGCAGCGAGTCGGGGACGAGCCGCAGCATTTCCTCGGTCGATCGAACGACGACGGGCAACATCAGGCACGCGAGGGCCAGGCCTCCGGCAAGCCCCGACCGCCCACTCGCCTCGAAGTTCAGCACCCAGACCGTGTAGACGAAGATGCCCATCACGACCGACGGCACACCCGTCATCACATCGGTGAAGAAGCGGATGATCGTCGCCGATCGACTCTTGCCGCCGTACTCGTTGAGGTAGACGGCAGCGGCGATGCCGAGCGGGATCGACAAGAGGGCGGCGAGGCCAGTGGTGATCAACGTGCCCACGATCGCAGGCTGCATGCCGTAGATGACTTCTTTGACCGGCGCGGCGGTGCCGACGTTGCCGAACGCTTCCTGCGCCTCCTGGCCACCGAGCGCGTTCGACGCGACGTTCGAAGGGATCGGCTTGCTCCACCAGTCGAGGCTGGCCACGAGCGAGAAGCCCTTCACGACCAGGATGCCGAGCACGGCGAGGAGCGGGATGGCGGCGACGATGAGCGACGCGATCATCCAGGCACTGGCGAGGCGGTTTCGCCAACTGCGACCCGTCGACAGGCTGCTCTCGAGCGGGTGCTGCAGCGGCGACTCGCCGGCTGGGTCGGGGGCGGTATCGATGGTGGCGGTCGCGGCCATCAGCTGGCTCCCCTGGTAGCGGCATCGACGCGTCGCACGAGGACCCGCGCCGAAATGTTGATGAGGATCGTGAGCACGAACAGCCCGACGCCGAGACCGATGAGCGCCGACTGGTACGTGCCGCTCGCCTCGTTGAGGTTGCGGGCGATGACCGACGGCATCGCCTCGCCCTGGCCGAAGAGGTTGGCCGTGATCTGTGGGCTGGCACCGATGACCAGCGCCACGGCGATCGTCTCGCCCATCGCCCGGCCGAGGCCCAGCATGACCGCGCCGACGATGCCACCGGTCGAGTGCGGGAACACGACCCCCTGGATCATCTCCCACCGGGTGGCACCCAGCGCGAGTGCGCCGTTCTTCTCGTTGATCGGGACGGTCTGGAACACCTCCCGCACGATCGACGTGATGATCGGCACGATCATCAGACCGACGATCACACCGGCGGTCATGAAGCTCTGCCCCGAGAGGCTCGGTCCGAAGATGCTGCGGAGTACCGGGATGCCGCTGACGGCGTCGGCGACGCTGTTGTAGAAGTCCTTGAGGTGGGGGCGAAGGATCAGGAACCCCCACAGGCCGAACACCACCGACGGCACCGACGCCAGCACGTCCATCACCGTGGTGATGGACGAGCGGAGGCGTCGCGGTGCCAGTTCGGTGATGAACAGCGCGATGCCGAGGCTCAGCGGTACGGCGACCACGAGCCCGATGGCCGACACGACGAGCGTGCCGTAGATGATCGACCGGGCCCCGAAACGTCCCTGACTCGGGACCCAGTCGTCACGGAAGAAGTACCCGAACCCTTCGGCGCGGAACGCCGGCCAGGCCTTGACGGTCGTGCTCACCGCGATGGCGGCGAGGATCACGAGCACCAGGTAGCCGGCGCCCTTGGCGCCCGCCCGGAACAAGGTGTCCGGGCGGGCGCCGTTGCGATCACCGGCGAGGTCGTCGACGGTGATGGGACGAAGGGACAGGTCGGTCATGTCGTCGACTAACCGATCATGTCGAGCTGGGCGATCGCCTTCGCCTGCAGCTCGGCGGGAAGCGGTGCGTAGCCAACGGTCGGGGCCAGGGTCTGGCCCTCGGTCAGCATGAAGTTGAGGTAGCCCTTGAGCGCATCGGCGACCTTGGGATCGGTCTGCGTCTTGTAGACGATGACCCAGGTCGGCGAGGTGATCGGGTAGGCGTCATCGCCGTCGGCGTCGAGCGGGTCGTACGTGAGGTCGTCGGCGATCTCCGCACCGGCGAGCGCTGCGGACGCCCCGGGGAGCTTGGGCTCCACGAAGTTGCCGGCCGAGTTCTTCACGTTGGCACGGGTCAGCTCAGCCGACACCGAGTCGGCGAGGTCGACGTAGCCGACGGCGCCGTCGGTCGACGAGATGATGGCGGCCACGCCGCTGTTCTTCTCGGCGCCCTGGGTGGTGGCGGGCCAGTTGACGGTGTCACCGGCGTCGAGCTTCCACACCGACGGGGCCGCCTTCTTCAGGTACTTCGTGAAGTTGGAGGTGGTGCCCGAACCATCGGAGCGGTGCACCACGGCGATCGGCGTCGCCGGGAGCTTGGCGTCGGGGTTGTCGGCGGCGATCTTCGCGTCGTCCCACGAGGTGATCTCACCCTGGAAGATGGCGGCGATGACGTCGGCGCTCAGGTTGAGCTCCTCGACGCCCGCCAGGTTGTACGACACGGTGATCGGCGCGGCGGCGATCGGGAAGTACAGGACCTCACCGCCGGTGAAGGTCGCCTTGTCGGCGTCCTTGATCAGGCTGTCGGTGCCGGCGAACTGCACGGTGTTGCCGGCGAGATCGGCCTTACCGGCGGAGGAGCCGGACTTGGCGTAGTTGACCTTCACGCCGGTGGCGACCTTCTCGAACTCGCCCTTCACCGTCTGCTCGAGCGCGTCCTGGAAACTCGAGCCCGAGCCGTTGAGGGTGCCTTCGAGGGAGGCGTAGTCGATGTCGAGTCCGGCGACCGTGGTGGTCGTCGCCTCGGACGCTGCGGCCGTCGTCTCCGACGAACCGGAGTCGTCGGCGGTCTCGGTGTCGTCGCCGCAGGCGGTGACGACGAGGCCCAGGATCGCCAACAAGGCGAGCGGGAGGACGGCGATCCGGCCGGGACGGTATCTACGGGAGTTCTTCAAGGTGTCAGCCTCCTTGGCTGGTGAAGCGGCATCCGGTCACGGCTGCCGCCTGGCAGGGGTGTCTCTGTCAGGAGCGAACCTAGGAATCGCTGGTTGACACCCAGCGGTGACCAGGTGAACGCAAGATGAACGACTCGGAAAGATTCGACGCCGACCCCCGCCGCCCTCCGCTCGTGCCATGCGCGTTCGGATCCGACCGAAGGCCGACCCCCTGGCCGTGCTCGTCGCGCTGCTCGCTGCCCCGCTGGGCGCCGCCAGCTGCTCCGACCCCGGTGACGTGTCCGTGTCGAGATCCGACGATCCCCGTTCCGGCGGCAAGAGCGGCTTCGACGTGACGACGACCGAACGGCTCGGCGGAACCGTCCCCGCCGACGACGTCGAGGCAAAACTGACGGCCCCACCGCTCCGGCTGCGGTGGAGGGCAGGATCGGCCCGCTGTCGAACTCGACGGGCGTGACCCACCTGATCGCGCAGCGCAACCTGCCGTTCTCCGGCGAGGTCGCGGTGCGGGTCTACGTCGACGGCGGCGACCGGTCCAACGGCGGCTACGTCCAGTACCTGGCAAACGGCACCCTCGACCGCGTGCGGGCGTAGGCGTCGACCGCTGCCGCCGGGGGAGCGAGATGGCATGATGCAGAGATGCTCGATCAGCAAGAGATCTCCGATCGCCTCGAACTCGTGGACCTGATGGTTCGCTACTCCCACGCCGTCGATACGCGGTCGTTCGGCGATTTCGACCACATCTTCACCGAGGACGCCGTGATCGATTACACGGCCTTCGGAGGCCCTCGGGGCACCGTCGACGAGATCGAGACCTACCTCACCGAGACCCTCGCACCGTTCCCCACGTTCCAGCACCTGGTCGCGAACCCGTTGCTCGTCATCGACGGCGACGTCGCCTCGGGCCGAACCATGTGCTTCAACCCGATGGGTGTCGCCCGTCCCGAGGGCGAATCTGGCGAGCCACGCATGTTCTTCTGCGGGCTCTGGTACGAGGACCAGTTCGTTCGGACCGGCGACGGATGGCGCATCCGCGAGCGGTTCGAGGTGAAATCGTGGACGCACAACATGGGCCCGGCGTTCTCGGGCGGCGCAGCGGCCCGGAAGGACTGACGACATGGCGACCATCTGGCAACTCATCGAGCGACGCGCGGGCGAAACCCCCGATGACGTGATGCTCATCGACGAATCCGATCGCCGTGTGACCTTCGGCGAGTTCCGCGACCAGGCCGCCGCCCTCGCCGCCGGTCTGGCCGGCGCCGGCATCGGTTCGGAGAGCCGAGTCACCTGGCAGCTTCCGTCGTCCATCGACGCCGCGATCACGATGGCGGCGCTGAGCCGCCTCGACGCCGTCCAGTGCCCCGTCCTCCACCTGTACCGCAAGAAGGAGCTGGGCTTCGTCCTGAAGCACACGGGCGCCGAGTACTGCATCGTGCCGGGCGAGTGGAAGGGCTTCGACTACACCGCCATGGCCGACGAGCTCGCTGCCGACCTCGACCCGTCCCCGGTGGTGCTGACCCTCGGTTCACTGCCGACGGGCGACCCGTCCACGCTGCCGCCGGCAGCCAACCCCGCCGACGGCGACGAGCCCGTCCGCTGGATCTACTCCACGTCCGGCACCACCTCGGACCCGAAGGGCGTGCAGCACACCGACGCGACCCTGATCGCCGGCGGGCAGGGCCTGGCCGACGCGCTCCAGATGACGTCGGCGGATGTTGGCTCGATCGCTTTCCCCATCGCGCACATCGCCGGCCCCGACTACATCATCATGATGCTGATCGCGGGCATGTCGGCCGTGATCATCGAGGCCTTCGTGCCCGACCAGGCCATCGCTACGTACAAGAAGAACGGCGTCACGATGGCCGGCGGAGCGACCGCGTTCTACCAGATGTTCCTCGCCGAGCAGCGCAAGCAGCCGGGCGATCCGATCATTCCCACGCTGCGCGCCCTGTCCGGCGGCGGCGCACCCCTCCCGCCCGAGCTGTACCACGAGGTGGTGGCCGAGATGGGCATCAAGGTCTGCCACGGCTACGGCATGACCGAGATCCCGATGATCACGCAGGGCTCTCCCACCGACAACGACGACCAGCTCGCCCACACCACGGGCACACCCGTGACCGGCGCGGAGGTGCGCATCGTCGCCGAGGACGGATCGGAGGCACCTACCGGCGTCGACGGCGAGGTGCGCGTGAAGGGCCCGATGGTCACGAAGGGCTACACCAACCCGGCGCTCACTGCCGAGGCGTTCGACGACGCCGGCTACTTCCGCACCGGCGATGTCGGCCACCTCCGCCCCGACGGCCACGTCGTCCTCACCGGGCGGCTCAAGGACATCATCATCCGCAAGGGCGAGAACATCGCGGCCAAGGAGATCGAGGATCTCCTCTACGCGCATCCCAAGGTCGGCGACGTCGCCGTGATCGGGCTCCCCGACCGCGAGCGGGGTGAGCGGGTGTGCGCCGTCGTCGAGCCGCCCGCGGGTGGCGAGGCGATCACCTTCGACGAGATGGTGGCGTACCTCGGCGAGCAGGGGCTGACCCGGTTCAAGACCCCCGAGCAACTCGAGATCGTCGATGCGCTCCCCCGCAACGAGACGCTGCGCAAGGTGCTCAAATACCAGCTCCGCGACACGTTCGCCGCGGTCCCCTGGCCGTGAGTCAGGCGTCCTCGACAAGGGTGGACCGCACGGCCCGGGCGAGCCGCTCGGCCTGAGCCAGGGCGAGCAACGGCGGGTCGGTCGGGCGGTCGGCCTCGAGTCGCACGCGTAGCTGCACCAGCTCGGCGGGCAGTTCCGGCCGGACCTGCTCGCGGAGCTCGGCGAGCCGCCGTCGCGCGGCGTCGCGTTCTCGCCGGATCCGGCCCAGGTCGGTCTCGACCGCAGCGATCGTGACGACCAACTCGGCCTGCTCGCGCCGCGCCGCGTCGAGTTCGGCGGCGAGATCGGCCAGCTCGTGCGTGGCGCGGATCTCCTCCACCGGGTCCCAGCCGGCGTCGTGTTCCAGGTCGTCGACCAGCGCCAGCAGGCGGTCCCGGAGCCCAGGGTGTTCGACGACCCGGAGCACGCGACGCAGCTCGACCAGGCGCTGACGGCGGTCGTCACGAGGGGTTGAAGTTCGACGCACGTGACCTCCCGGTGAGCAGCGGACTCCCCCACCCAACACGTCGCGCCGCCCCGCGTCACGTCACCCCGCGTCTCCCGCGTCACGTCGCGCAGCGTGCAAGCGCGCCAACCCCCATCTTGTGCGGGTAGTTGTGCTCGGGGGGTGGGCACAACTACCCGCACCGGGAGGGTGGGGGGGGGGGATCTAGATGTATTGAGCAGGCAGGTTGTTGACGCGGGTGAAGGGTGGGTGCCCGCCGATCGCGGTGTGGCAGCGGTGATGGTTGTAGGTGTGGAGCCAGCCGGCAAGTGCTCGCCGCCGTTCGGCCTCTGAGCGGTAGACCCGGACGTAGGCCCATTCGTCGCACAGGGTCCGGTTGAACCTCTCCACCTTCCCGTTGGTCTGAGGGCGATAGGGGCGAGTGCGGCGATGTTTGATCGCGCCGCCGGCGAGTTCGTCGCGCCACGCGTGGGCTTTGTAGCAGGACCCGTTGTCAGTCAGGACGGCTGCGACGTTGATGCCGTGCAGGGCGAACCACCAGCGGGCCCGCCGCCAGAACGCCAGATCGCGGTGGCGGCGGTCTCGTCGTCGAGGATCTCGGAGTACACGACCCGGCTGTGATCATCGATCGCGGTATGGATGTACCCGTAACCGACCCGGGGCGCCCCTCGCGCCGCACGGCTCTCCGCGCTGTCACGACCATGGACACGCCACCCGCCGCCAGGGCGGATGCGGCCGAGTTTCTTGATGTCGACGTGGATCAGATCGCCGGGCTGGTCGTGTTCGTAGCGGCGGATCACGACACCGGTCGGCCGGTCCATCCACGCGAGGCGATTCATCCCGTGACGCACCAATACCGCGTGCACTGTCGAGGTCGGCATCCCGAGCTGGCCGGCGATACGGGCCGGCCCGAGCTTCTTGGTCGTGCGGAGCTTGATGATCTTCGCTTCGACCCGCTCGGGGGTCTGGTGCGGGCAGTGGTGGGGTCGGCTCGAGCGATCGAGCCACCATTCGCCGTCAGGGTCCTCGGCATGGCGCCCGACCCACTTGTCAGCGGTCGGGCGGGACACGTTCATCTCGATCGCTACGTGAGAGACCGGGGTGCCGTTGAGGACTCTGCGGACGAGTTCTTGGCGACCCCAGTGGGTCAGCCGGGCGTTACCGTGCATTCGGGCTCCTGGGAGAGGTGGGACTGGTGGTACAGCCACACCTTCTCTCAGGAGCTCACCCGATCACGCGTCAACAACGTCCATGGTCAATACATCTAGACGGCGAGCAGCTCGGTCGGCGGGTGGGCAGCGTCCCACTCGTCGGCCTCGTCGGTCGCGCCGGCCGGACGCAGCGCGGCGGCCAACACGTCACCGATCTCGGCAGCAATGTGGAACGTCATCTGCTCCCGGACGGCCTCGGGGACGTCCTCGAGGTCGCCGGCGTTGCGCTTGGGGAGCACCACCTCGGTCAGGCCAGCCCGATGCGCAGCCAGCACCTTCTGCTTGAGACCGCCGATCGGCAGCACCTTGCCCTGCAGCGTGACCTCGCCGGTCATGCCGACGACCGGTCGAACCGGGCGGTCCGTCAGCAGGCTGACGAGCGCCGTCACCATCGTGACGCCGGCGGACGGGCCATCCTTCGGAACGGCTCCGGCGGGGACGTGGAGGTGGAAGCGACGCTGCTCGAACGCCGACGGATCGATGCCGAGCTCGGCGGCGTGGCTCCGCACGTAGCTCAGTGCGATCTCTGCCGACTCCTTCATCACATCGCCGAGCTGCCCCGTCACGGTCAGCCCCGCGGAGCCGACCATCGAGGTGGCCTCGACGAAGAGCACGTCGCCACCGACGCCGGTCACCGCGAGGCCGGTAGCCACCCCGGGGGCGCTGGTGCGGTCGGCCGCCTCGAAGAAGAACCGGGCCCGACCGAGCCAGCCGACGACGTCACCGACGTCGACGGCGACCGGAGCGGTCGCCTCGCCGGAAGCCACCTTCGTGGCGACCTTGCGGAGAAGGCGGCCGATCTCCCGCTCGAGCGAGCGGACGCCCGCCTCGCGGGTGTAGTCGGCGACGATGGTGCGGAGCGCCTCGTCGGTCAGCGTCACCTCGTCCGCACGCAGCCCGGCCCGGTCGAGCTGGCGGTCGACCAGGTGGTGGCGGGCGATGGCGATCTTCTCCTCCTCGGTGTAGCCGTCGAGGCCGATGATCTCCATCCGATCGCGCAGCGGCCCGGGGATCGTGTCCATCACGTTGGCGGTGGCCACGAAGAGCACGTCGGACAGATCGAGTTCGACCTCGAGGTAGTGGTCACGGAACGTGTGGTTCTGGGCCGGGTCGAGCACCTCGAGCAGCGCCGAGGAGGGATCGCCCCGGTAGTCGCCACCCAACTTGTCGACCTCGTCGAGCATCACGACGGGGTTCATCGTGCCGGCGTCGCTGATGGCCCGCACCAGGCGGCCCGGCTGAGCACCCACGTAGGTGCGACGGTGGCCACGGATCTCGGCCTCGTCGCGCACGCCGCCGAGTGCGACCCGAACGAACTCGCGACCGAGGGCGCGGGCGACCGACTCACCGAGCGACGTCTTGCCGACACCGGGAGGGCCGACGAGGGTCAGGATGGCGCCGGCACCCCGGCCCTCGACCGGGGCGAGCTTTCGCTCGGCCCGCAGCTTGCGCACGGCGAGGTGCTCGAGGATGCGTTCCTTGACGTCCTCCAACCCGTCGTGATCGGCGTCGAGGATGCGAGCCGCTTCGGCGATGTCGAGACGGTCTTCGGAGGTCTCCCCCCACGGAAGTTCGAGCACCGTGTCGAGCCAGGTGCGGATCCACCCGTGCTCGGGGCTCTGCTCACTCGTGCGCTCGAGCTTGTCGATCTCCTTCTCGACGGCGCTGCGCACCTTGTCGGGCAGGTCACGATCGGCGATCTGGGCGCGGTAGTCGTCGGTCGGCGACGCCTCCGAGCCGTCGAGCTGGCCCAGCTCCTTCTTGATGGCGTCCATCTGGCGACGGAGGAGGAACTCGCGCTGGGTCTTCTCCATGCCCTCCTCGACATCGGTGCGGATGCGCTGGCGGATCGACAGGTCGCCGAGAGTCTCCTTGGCCCAGCCGAGCACCAGTCGCAGCCGCGCCTCGACGTCGGTGGTCTCGAGCACCTCGACCTTCTGCTCGAACTCGAGGTCGGGTGAGTAGCCGGCGGAATCGGCGAGCGCGTCGGCGTCGGTCACGGGCGGGAGCATCGCGATGACACGGGCGGCACCGCGGGTCTCGAGGATGTTCTCGATGACGGCGCGGTACTCCTTGGCCAGCTCGAGGGCGGCCTCGGACACGGGCTCGGGGTCGACGGGCTCGACCTGCACCCACAGGGCGGCGCCGGTGCCGGGGACGCCGGCGCCGATGCGAGCGCGGCGCTCGCCGCGGACGACGAGACCGAGCGTGCCGCCGGGGAGCTTGCCCGACTCCTCGATCACCGACACGGTGCCGACGTTGGCGTAGCGCCCGTCGACGCGGGGCACGAGCAGCAGGCGACCGTCAGCGGTCGTGGCCGCCTCGGCGGCGGCACGGGCTTCGTCGGTCTCGAGCGCCATGGTGATCACCATGCCCGGGAGGACCACCCCCGAGGTGAGCGGGAGCAGGGGCAGGGTGTGCGACAGATCCGTGTGGTCGAGATCGGAACGGTCGGATTCGGACGGTGTTGCTTGGGACACGGGGGCCTCCCGGAGAGGTGAAAAGGTTCAAGGCACTCAACCATTGAGCCAGCTCATCCATTCCCGGACGCGACTCTGGAGCGCTCAGGTGCCACTTCTTGGCACCTTGGCGCTCCAGAGTCGGACGGGGATCTCGATCGGGTCAGACGGCGGGGTGGGCGTCCGCCATCTCCCGGAGCTCGTTCTTGGCGACCTTGTCGAGCGTCGCCTTCGGGAAGTCGTCGACGAAGTACACGGCGCGGGGCACCTTGAAGTCGGCGAGGTTCGTCTTGCACGCGGCGATGATGGCGGCGGCCAGCTCGTCGTCGTCCTGGTTCGGATCGGCCTTCACGACGAACGCGACGGCGACCTGGTCGAGCATCTCGTGGCTCTTGCCCACGACCGCGACGTCGGCGATGCCGGGCACGGTGCGGACCTGGTCCTCGACCTCGCGGGCCGAGACGTTCTCGCCGCCGACCTTGAGGGCGTCCTTGTCGCGGTCGCGGTACTCGAGGTTGCCGTCGGGGCCGAGGAGCACGAGGTCACCGGTCTGCAGCCAACCGTCGGCGTTGAACGCCTTGTTGTTCGCCTCCTCGTTGTCGTAGTACTCGAGGAACAGCTGGATGCCGCGGGTGCCACGGAGCCAGATCTCGCCGATCTCGCCTTCCTTGACGATCTCCTTGGTCTCGGGGTCGACGACGATCATCTCGTAGCCGGGAGCGACCCGGCCCATGGCCAGGCGGGGGTAACGCTCGTACTTGTTGTCGCGCACGGCGTGGATGACGGTCTCGGTCATGCCGTAGGCGGCGACCACACGCATCTTCAGCCAGTCGACCAACTCCGGCATGATCAGGCCGAACACACCGACCTTCACCGTGTGGTCCGGGATCGGCTGGGGCGCGACGGCCTTGAACACGAACGGGATGAGCGAGATGTGGGTCACCTTGTGCTTGAGGATGACCTCCCAGAACTTGCTGGCCGAGAACTTCGGCTGGAGGATCACGGTGCCGCCCGCACCGAGCGTGGTCCAGATCGACCAGCTCTGCGCGTTCACGTGGAAGAACGGCAGGTAGATCAGGTAGACGTCGCCCTCGTCCATGTCGATGTTCTGCGGGCCGACCTTGGCGGCCCACAGCGCGTTGCCGTGGGTGTGGACCACGGCCTTGGGTCGCGACGTCGTGCCCGACGTGAACAGGATGCCGGCGGGGAGCAACGGATCGGGGGTGTGACGGGGAGCTTCGGGGAGATCGTGCTCGAGGAGCTGGTCGAAGCCGTCGTGGGGACGGTCGACCGGCTCGGCGGTCGCCGCGACACCGAATCGTCGGCGGTGACAACGAACCAACCGAGCTCCGGCACCGCCTCGTTGACCACAGCGGCGAACTGCGGCTGCGTGATGGCGCCGACGCACCCGGTGTGGGTGGCGAAGTAGTTGATCTCGGCGGCGACGCTGCGGGTGTTGGTCGTCACGCCCACGGCGCCGATCCGGGCGCAGCCGTACCAGGCCAACACGGCTTCGGGGCAGTTCTCGGCGTGGATGAGCACCTTGTCGCCGAGCTGGACGCCACGAGCCACGAGGGCCGAGGCGACCTTCTCGACGTCATCGACGAACTGGCGGTAGGTCCACGTGCGATCCTCGCCGGACCGGGGTTCCCACACGAGGAACGGGCGGTCGGGGGCGGCTTCGGCCCAGTGGTTCAGCAGCCATGGGATGTCCTGGCCCACGAACTGGAACGCGTCGATTTCCGCTTGCTGCATCGCTACCCCTCGAGTCGATCTGACGATGTGTCAGATACAGCTTCGCGCAGCCGGGGGCGGGACGCGTCAGCGGGCCCGGCCCTCCCGCCCACCAGCTCCCTCCAGGTGGTGTGCACACCTGGAGGGAGCGGGCCGCCGAATCGGCGGGCTGGGTGTTCACCGGATCGGACGGGGTTGGAACCGAGATGTCCGACCACAGTGAGAAAGGGAGATGGGATCCCTACCCACGATGCTGACAAGGTGTCATCATTGTGTGCAGAAGCATCGTGCCACGTCAGGAGCGCCACGTGTAGTGGCACCCCTGTTCAACTTTTTCCGTGCTCCTCCGTCGGGACTGATTCAAATTTCAATGTCACACGCCTCGGACCAACGCGAACACCAACTGTGACGACCACCGCCCCCACACCTCGAGGACGGCTGAGCTACCGGGTCGGAGACGACCAGGCCGAACGCTGCCAAGTGCCGCTGTACGACGATTCCGTCGTGACCTTCGGCCGCGGGGAGTCGTGTGAAGCCCGGTTCGGACACGCACCCGTGCGGGACTGGGAGATCCCTCGCGTGGCGGGCTGGCTCGTCATCGCCCACGGGCGAATCTTCGTCGAGGCAGCGGGCATGCCCGACCCCCACCGGGAGGAAACCGGTCGTCCCCAGCCAGTGCGACGAGCACTTCAGGTGAGCGCCGCCGGTGGGCCACCCGTCCCGGTCGCGGCCGGTTCGGCCTATTCTCCGACGGAGGAGATCTTCACGATCGAGGTCGTCGGCGCCACCGACACCTGGGAGCTCGACGTCGTCGCCCGCTCCCGCGACGAGGGCGACGACCCGACCGTGCACGAGCCCCACACCCACGGCGTGGTCATCGACCTGACCGACGTCCAGCGTGAGGTGCTGCTGGCGTACGCCGAACCGGTGCTCGCCGGATCGGTCGAGCCGGCAACCCACGATCAGGTCGCCGCCAAGGTGTACATGAGCCGGTCACAGGTTCGGCGCCACCTGGAACGGCTGAGCGACGAGTTCTTCGCCAAGCGTCTCTGGAGCCCCGACTCGGGCGATACCCGGATCCGGGTCGTCGAGACCGCACGCCACAACCACATCCTCACCGAGTCGGCCCGACGGCACTCCGACGCCACGCCGCTGGCCGCGGACCGGTCCGCCGGGCGTTGACCGAGCAGCTCTGGACGGGGCCGGCGGACGACCCCCGTCGATACCGCGTGCCACTCGTCGACGGGCGCCCGGTGCCCGAACCCGGTGGTGGCGGCGACGGCCTCGTCTACCGGGCGACCGACCACGAGGGCAACGACGTCGCGCTCAAGCTGCTCCTCCACGCCCGCGCCGCCGACCTCCCCGACGCTGCCGTCCGTCTCGAACGGATCGCGGTACTCGCCGAACCGCATCTCATGCGTCCGATCGAGGTGTTCGTCGGCACCGCGCTGACCGACGAACCCGAGCCCGACGCCGAGGAGGTCGACGTCTGCTGGATGGTCGCCGAATGGGTGGACGGTCGGCGACTCGAACACGTCGCGACCGACGACGACCCCGAGCAGAATCTCCGCCACGTCGCCCAGATCGCCCGGGGCGTCGCAGCGCTGCATCGAGCCGGCGGCATCGTGCACCGGGATGTGAAGTCGGGCAACGTCCGGGTCACTCCCGACGGTCGGGCCGTGCTCATCGACTACGGCTCGCCGGGCCGACCGTCGCGCGACGTGCCCGCCGGGACACCCGGTTGGCTGTCACCCGAGGTCGCCGCTGGCCATGCTCCCGGCCACGCCGCCGACGTCTGGGGCGTCGGGGCGATCGCCCACCACCTGCTCGTCGGGTCCCCGCCGCGCCTCGACGGTGCCGCGTGTTCGCGGGAACGACTCCAGTTCATGGGGGGACGGGCCGGTCTCCGCGATGCCGACGACCTGGCGACCCACATCTCCCGCCTGCTCGAGAGCGAACCCGAACGCCGCCCCGATGACCTCGACCAGTGGGCCGACCGACTCGACGCCGTCCTCGACGGCCGGGGACGGTCACGCGGACGACGACTGATCGCGGCGACCGGTGTCGTCGCAATCGGTGCGCTCGCCCTGATCGCCGTGGTCGGCGGCACCGATGAACCCGAGACCCCGACCTCATCGGCGTCGGCGTCGGCGTCGGCGTCGGCGTCGAAGCGGGTGGCGGCCCCGACAACAACGCCGCCGTGCCGACGCGGGTTGAGCGCACCTGCGTCGGAGGTCGTGACGGCCGCCGTCGCGGCCCTCGACGACGACCTCTGCGTCTCCGGCGCCGTCGAGTCCTTCGTCGAAGCGGACGTCGTCCCACTCACCGATCGCGACGGGAAACCCCAGGGGGTCGTGATCGCAGGCCCCGGCCAGCCGGCCGTGCAGCTCACCACCGCCGAGTGGGCCTCGTACCGCGAGATCGCGGGCCGGGCACAACCCGACAACTCGGTGACGTTCGGCGGATACCCCACGGCGGTCATGCACGGGGACGACCCCCAGTGCGTCGTCATCGAGCTGACGAGCGGGGGACTCATCGCCGGACGCCGCTCCGACACCCAGATGTTCTGGATTCCCCAACAGGCACGGAGCCTGTGGGAGAGCGAGGGAGGGCTCGACGGTCGCCTTGGCTTCCCCACCTCCAACGTCTTCCTGTCCGGCGGTGAACTCCGGCTCGAATTCGAGCGCGGCTACCTCACCGCCCACCTCGACGAGTCGAACCCGGGGGCTGAGAGCTGGCTCCCGTTCGACGTCGAGTCCGTCGGCGCCCAGTACGTCGACGACCCCGGGGCCGAACTCCGCACGATCGGTGACCTTGGCGGCCGTGTGCTCCGCCAGGCCGGCGGCACCACCTGGTTCATCGACGACGACGGCGCCCGGCACTGGATCGCCGACGGCGACACGTGGAACTGCCTGGGCGCCGAGCAGCGCAAGGTCGGCGGCGACATCGCCGGCTACGCGGTGGCGACCCTCGAACTCGGTCCGCCGGCCACCTGCGACCTCGCCCGTTAGCGCCGAGCTCAGAGGCGCTTCGTGTCCCGGCGGTAGGCCCACGCCGCCCAGCCGCTCATGGCAGCGGCCCAGACGGCGATCACGAGCCAACCCTTGACCGACCAGGCGGCGCCGCCGATGCCGATGTGGCTCGCTTGCGTGATCCAGAACGACGGGACGAGTTCGCCGATCTGGCGCAGGACGCCGCTGGTGGGCAGTGGGAACCATTGGCCACCGAGAAATCCGAAGAACGCCGAGCCGCCACCGACGGCCGGCCCCATCGCGTCGGTCGTCAGGAGGTGACCGACCGCGATGCCCATGGCGACGAAGGGCAGCACACCGATCAGGAGCAGTCCCGTCATCGAGATCCAGCGGCCGGCCGATGCGATCCGCACTCCGAAGGTCAGACCGGCGGCATAGAGCAGGACGATGCTGGCCGCCGACATCACGTAGGCCGTGATCACCTTCGTGGCGAAGTACGTGGTGACCGGCAGTGGCGTGAGGCGCAGCTGGCGGTTCCAACCGGTCTGCCGTTCCGTCGCGATTCGGGCCCCACCGGAGATCGCGGCGATCATCGCGCCGTACCCGGCCATCGAGACCATGTAATAGAGGACGAACTTCACCCGGTAGGTGCCGAGATCCATGATCTGATCCCTGTTCGACCCGCCGATGACGAGAAAGAGCGCCAGCGGGAACACCAGCGAGAAGATGAACGACCGCTTGTTCCGGAACAGGCGGACCAGCTCGTAGCGCAGATAGGTCGCGTTGAGGCCCCGCCGGGTCGGCCTCGTGGGCTGCGCCGTGGGCGGTGCGATGGAGTGCGCGGTCATCGGTTGCCCCCCGCTTCGCCGGTCAGCTCGAGGAACGCGTGCTCCAGACCCGCACCGACGATCTCGATCTCGTGCACGTCGGGGTAGGCCGCGAGCAACGCCCGGATCGCGACGTCGGAGTCGGCGCAGGCGAGGTCGATGGCCTCGCCGTGGATGGTCGCCGTGACGACCCCCGCGAGAGATTCCAAGAGCTCTGAGGAGGCCCCGGCCAGGACCGCCTTGATGTGGCGACCACCGGACGCTGCTCGCAGTTCGGCGGCGGTACCGTCCACGACGATCTCACCGCGGGCCATCAGCACGATGCGGTCGGCGTAGTCGTCGGCCTCCTCGAGATAGTGCGTCGCGAAGATGACGGTCTTGCCCCGCTCGGTGAACGAACGCATCGTCGCCCAGAAGGCGACCCGCGACTCCACGTCCATGGCCACCGTCGGTTCGTCGAGGATGATCAGGTCCGGATCGGACACCATTGCCACGGCGAAACGGACTCGCTGCGTCTGTCCACCCGAGAGGCGGTTGGTGCGCCGCTCCGCGATGTCGCCGATGCCAGCGAGTTGAAGGGTCTCGTCGACACCGAGCGGCGACGGGAACAGCGAGCCCATCATGTCGACGAGTTCGCGCACCGACAGCTCACCCAGGACCGCGCCGACCTGCAACATCGCACCGATGGCGCCACGCTGGATCGCCTGCTTCGGCGAGAGGCCCAGCACGTCGACCGTGCCGGCGTCGGGCTTCGAGAGTCCGAGGATCATCTCGATGGTCGACGACTTCCCGGCCCCGTTCGGACCGAGCAGCGCAACGGTTTCACCGCGAGCGATGTCGAGGTCGATGCCCCGGACCGCCTGCACCGGCCCCGCTGGGCTGGGAAACGTCTTCACGAGGCCGCGGAGCGCGACACCGAGGGCGGGAGGATCGAGCGTCTGCGTCATCGCTCGAAGTCAACCACTCGGCCGACACACGCGTGCAGGCATCGCCCTCGGATCTGGGAGGATCGGACCATGTCGCTCTCGGTCGCCACGATCAACGTGAACGGGCTGCGCGCCGCAGTGCGCCGCGGCATGGACGCCTGGGTGGCGCAGGCCAAGCCGGACGTCATGGCCCTGCAGGAGGTTCGAGCGCCCGACGACGTCGTGGCGCCACTCCTCGGCGACGGGTGGTCCCACGTCGGCGCCTCGTCGGCACTCAAGGGCCGCGCCGGCGTGGCCGTCGCGGCTCGTACCGAGGTGACCGACACCAGCGCCGCGATCGGTGACGGGCGCTTCGCCGGAACCGGGCGTTGGGTCGAGGGCACCGTCGACACGGCTGACGGGCGCGGGCTCTGCGTGGCATCGGCGTACGTGCACACCGGTCAGGCCGACGATCCGGGTCGCATGGAGGAGAAGCTCGCGTTCCTCGACGCGATCGTCCGACGCGTCGGCGAGGTCGCTGCCACCGGACGTCACGTGCTCCTCACCGGCGACCTCAACGTCGCCCACGACGAACGCGACATCAAGAACTGGAAGGGCAACCGGGGCAAGGCCGGCTTTCTCCCCGAAGAACAGGAACGCCTCGACCGGCTCCGTGACGAGGTGGGCTTCGTCGACCTCGGCCGTCGCTTCGGCGGTGACGGCTCCGGGCCGTACACCTGGTGGTCGTGGCGAGGGAAGGCGTTCGACAACGACGCCGGTTGGCGCATCGACTATCTGATCGCCAGTCCCGAACTCGCGGCGCTGGCGAAGGACGTCGTGGTGCACCGGGCGCCCACGTACGCCGAGCGGTGGTCCGACCACGCGCCGGTCGTCGCGACCTTCGACCTGTAGCCGAGGTACGCGGCCACCTTCGCTCGCCGCCGGAGTCGGAGTCGGAGTCGGTGTCGCGTTCGCCTGACTCCAGGGGTTCTGTACTGCGAGGAGCGCCACATCTGGTGCCCCTCGCAGTACAGAACCCCGAGAATCAGGCGTTCTTGGGCAGGTCGGCGAACGGCATCGTCTTGTCGTTGTTGGGCTCCTTGGGGAGGCCCAGCACCCGCTCGCCGATGATGTTGCGCTGGATCTGGTCGGTGCCGCCGTAGATGGGCGGACCCTGCGCCCACAGGGCGATGGAGGTGACGGCACCGAGGAAGGGATTGCCGGTCGCGGCGTCGATCGCAGGGCGCTGATCGTCGGTGTAGGCGTGCAGCATTCCCTGGGCGCCGACGATGCGAAGACCCACGTCGCGGCTCAGCCGCATCGTGTCACTCATCGAGAGCTTCGAGATGTTGGCCATGCCGGGAAGGTCACGACCCGCCTTCTTGGCCGCCTTGACCCGGAGGGCGTTGAAGCGCCCGATCTCGCCGAGCGTGTGGAGCCGCATGAGGTCCTGGCGGATGGTGGCGTCGGCGATCGAGCCGTTGCCCTTGGCGAGATCGATGAGGAGCCTGGCAGCACCGCCACCACTCGACGGACCCGCTCCCGACGTCGCCCGCTTCTTCTTCTGACGAGGCGTGACGAAGTCGCCGACGCGCTGGTCGAGGTGGCCGACGACGGTGCCCGGCGACGCCGCACCCGCACCGCCGCTGCCACCACCCGTGCCGAGCCCGGCCCGCTCGTTGGCGAGCGTGGTGTTGGCGACGGCCCATCCGTTGTTGCGCCCACCGATGATCGCGGACGACGGCACCCGGGCGTCGGACATGAACACCTCGTTGAAGAGCGCATGACCCGTCATCTCACGGAGCGGACGGACCTCCATGCCCGGCTGGTGCATGTCGATGGAGAACCAGGTGATGCCCTGGTGCTTGGGCAGCTCGGGGGCCGTACGGGCGATGAGCATCGCGAGGTCGGCCGTGTGGCCGAACGACGTCCACACCTTCTGGCCGTTCACGATCCACTCGTCACCGTCCTCGACGGCACGCGCCGTGAGACCGGCGAGATCCGAACCGGCGCCCGGCTCGCTGAAGAGCTGGCACCATGCCTTCTGGCCGGTGACGATGTCGCGCACGTACAGGTCGATCTGTTCCTGGGTGCCGTGGCTGGCGATCGTCGGTGCGGCGAGCAGGAGGCCGAGGCCGGCAGGCGCTCCGAGGGCACCGAAGTCGCCGATCTCGTTGGCGATCCGCACGGCGTCGTTCCGCGACACCCCCTTGCCGTAGGCGTTCGTCGGCAGGTTGGGGGCGCACCAGCCGGCGAGGCCGAGCCGCTGCCACCAGTCCGCGACGGTCAGGTCGGGATCCCAGTTCTCCTCGAGCCACGAACGCAGTTCGTCGACCAGTTCGTCGTTCGTGACGGCGTCGGTGTTCTCGGATGCGGCCGGAGCGACATCGGTCATCGGTACCCCCCTGGGTGATGCTGGTGTGATCGGCCCGGAACCCCCGTGGCCGTGACCCCCAGATGATCGCGTACACCGTACGACTCGTGCCCATCCTGTGACCGAAGTCCTCCCGGGCCGGGGGCGAGCGACGACGCTCTCCAGGCTCACCCGGGCGTATTCGCCCGGGTGAGCCTGGATCGGGTCAGTCGGGCAACCGTCCACTCATGTCGGCGTTGGGTTGGGCCCGCTCGACGAGTCCGGGGATGATCTCGCCCAGTTCGACGGGGTCCCAGCGGCGACCGGCCTCGACCGCCTCGCCGGCGTGCCATCCCTCGGCCACGCTGATCCGGTCGCCGCGCACGTTGAACACCCGCCCGGTGACACCGGCCGCCTCCCGGCTCCCCAACCAGACGACGAGCGGGGCGATGTTGCCCGGGTCACCGGGACTCCACTCCCCGTCCGCGACGGTCGGCGCGCCGCCCGCCTGCAGCGGGATCGTCATCCGGGTGGCGGCCACCGGGGCGATGGCGTTGACGGTCACGCCGTAGCGGGCGAGTTCCATCGCGGCGATGATCGTGAACGACGCGATGCCGGCCTTGGCGGCCCCGTAGTTGGTCTGGCCGACGTTGCCGTAGATGCCCGACGGCGACGACGTGTTGATGATGCGGCCGGCGACGTCGTCGCCCGCCTTGGACCGTTCGCGCCAGTAGTTGGCCGCATGGTGCGAGGTGGCGAACGTGCCGCGCAGGTGGACCCGGATGACCGCGTCCCACTCGTCGAAGGTCATGTTGACGAGCATTCGATCCCGCAGGATGCCGGCGTTGTTCACAACGACGTCGAGCCCACCGAACGCCTCGACTGCTGTATCGATCAGGCGCTTGGCGCCGTCATCGGTCGAGATGTCGTCACCGTTGACCACCGCTCGTCCGCCGAGGGCCTCGATCGCCGTGACGACCTCCGACGCCGGTCCGATCGAGCCGCCGCTCCCGTCCACCTCGGCACCGACATCGTTCACCACGACGTGGGCGCCCTGGCGGGCGAACTCCAAGGCATGCTCCCGACCGATGCCGCGCCCGGCACCCGTCACCACCACGATCCGGCCTTCACAGAGTCGATCCATGGCCCGATTCTTTCAGCGACCGCGCCTCGGCGCTCGGGGCCCGGCGCTCTCGACCCGATCGCCGCCGGGCTTCGGTGTCAGGACCGTCGTTTAGGTTGACCATCGATGATCGGACACGTTCACGTCGTGCCCTCGGGGCGGCCCGCCGGCCAGGCGTTGGCGTCGGCGATCCGCGCCGCCAAGGGCGCCGCAGCATTGGCGCCGGTCACGGCCATCGTGCCGTCCAACTTCGCAGGGCTTGCAGCCAGGCGCCTCCTGGTGACGGGCGAGCTGCGGCCCGCCGATGCGGACACATCGGCACCGGTCGGCGTCGCCAACGTGTCGTTCCTCACGCCGTTCGGCCTCGCCGAGCTCCTCGCCGCCGACCAGCTGCTCGACCGCCATCCCCTCACCAATCCGGTGCTCGGCGCCGCGATCCGCCTCACCCTGCGCGACGACCCGGGCCCCTTCGCCCGGGTGCGCGATCACATTGCGACCGAGACGGCGCTCGCCGCGTTGTACGCCGAGCTCAGCAACGTCTCGGAGCCGTCGCTGCAACGTCTCGAGTCCGAAGGCGGACGCGGCGCGGATCGCCGCCGGCTTCCAACGATCGATCGCGGCCCGGCTGGCCGAGTTCCACGACGAGGCCGACATGGCGCACGCCGCCGCGTCCCGTCACGACCTCGAGGCCGCGCTTGCACCCTTCGGACACCTGATCTGGTACCTCCCGGCGCCCACCACGGCGCCGATCGCCGAGTTCCTCCGCGCCGTTCTCCACACCGCCGATGCCACGGTGGTGGTCGGCGTCACGGGCGACCTCGGTGCCGACGCCGCCGTGTGGCGCACCTGCGTTCGCGCCGGGCTCTCGATCCCCGACCCTCGTCCTGTTGTCGAGACGCCGACCGCGTCGCGCATCATCTCGGTCACCGACGCCGACGAGGAGGTCCGGGCGGTCGTCCGCGAGATCGTGACGCTGGCCGAGGCGGGGATGCCGCTCGACCGCATCGGCGTGTTCCATCCCACACCAACTCCGTACGTCGGCATCCTTCGCCAGCAGCTCGCGGCGGCCGGCATCCCGTCGAACGGCCCGTCCACACTCACCGTCCGCGACACGGCGGCCGGCCGCACACTGCTCGCCGCCCTCACGCTCCCCGCCCAGCGTTGGCGCCACGACCGGGTCATGGCGCTGGTGAGCGGCGCGCCCGTGCGCCACGACGGCGAGCTGGCCCGGCCCGCGGCGTGGGAGACGATCTCACGCGAGGCCGGTGTCGTCCACGACCTCGGCGACTGGCGTCGGCGCCTCGAGGTCCACCGCTCCTCCCTCCAGCGCCACCTCGACCAGCCGCTCCCGGGCTCCACCGTCAACATCGAGCACACGGCCGCTGCCATCGACGAGACACGAGCGCTCGCGTCGTTCGTCGAGCACCTCGCCGACGCCGTCACAGCCGTCGAGACGGCGACGGGGTGGGCCGCCAAGTCCAGCGCCGGCCTCGCCCTCCTCTCACAGCTGCTCGGGGACGATCGGCAACACGGCCAGTGGCCAGAGTCCGAACGGGCTGCCTTCGAACGGGTCGAGGACGCGCTCAGTCGTCTCGGCGCGCTCGACCACCTCGAACCGCGGCCCACCGCCGCCGTCTTCGCCCGGGCGCTGGCCGCCGAGCTCGACGTCACCCAGGGCCGGGTCGGCCGCTTCGGCGACGGGGTGCTGTACGGACCGCTCGCCTCAGCCGCCGGTCTCGACCTCGACGCCGTGTTCCTCGTGGGCTGCACCGAAGGGCTGTGCCCCGCGGCCCGCCGCGACGACGCGCTGCTCCCCGACGCTGCCCGCGTCCTCACCGACGGCGAGCTCGAGCTGCGGGCGGCCCGCATCGACGACCAGCACCGCCAGTTCCTCGTTGCCCTCGCCACGGCGCCGGCCGAGCGCCGGGTCCTCACCATCGCCCGGGGCGATCTGCGCGGCAGCCGACGTTCGCTCCCCTCACGATGGCTCCTCGACACCGCCTCCGCGCTCTGGCCGGCACCGTCGTGCACAGCACCGAGTTCGACCGTCTCCCGCCGTCGGTCGTGACCGTTGTGCCGTCCCACGCCACCGGTGTCGTGACGGCACCGGTCCACGCCTCGCTCGCCGATCGAGACCTGGCCGCCATGAGTCGGCTCTCGGCGCAGGGCGTCGACGTGACCGATCACCCCACCATGGCCAACGTGCACCGCGGTGTGTGGGCGCAGATCCTGCGGCGGTCCGACCGGTTCACCGAGTGGGACGGCAACCTCGCGCACCAGCGCGTGCGCTCTCCGGGCGCCGATCCCTGGTCGCCCAGCCGGCTGCAGGCGTGGGCGTCGTGTGGCTACCGCTACTTCCTCGGCTACCAGCTCGGGCTCAGCGAACGGGACGAGCCCGAACGGGTGCTCGACCTCGGCCCGCTCGATCGCGGCTCGGGTGTCCACGAGGTGCTCGAGCGGTTCCTCACCGAGGTCATCGAACACGGGCCACCTGCTCCTCCCGACGAGCGCTGGTTGCCGCACCACCGCGAGCGCCTCCGTGAGATCGCGGCGGGGGTGTTCGACGAGTACGAGCGCCGCGGCCGCACCGGCCGTCCGGTGCACTGGGCGCTCACCCGGGCCGATCTGCTCGACACGCTCGATGCCTTTCTCGTCGCCGACGACACCCACCGCGCCGCCACCGGCTCGCGGCCCGATCGCGTCGAGTATCCGTTCGGGCTGAAGGGCAACGAGCCGGCGACCATCCGCCTCGCCAACGGCCGCAGCCTGGCGTTCCGCGGCATGGCCGATCGCATCGACCGATCCGACACGGGGCGGGTGCTCGTGAGCGACTACAAGACCGGCAAGGGAGCCCAGTACAAGGGCCTGGGCGCCGACGGCGATGACCCGGTGCGGGGCGGCACCCTGCTCCAGCTCGGCATCTACGCCGAAGCGGCCCTGCAACAACTCGACGCCACCGAGGCCGATGCCCACTACTGGATGATCAACGGCGACGTCGCCTTCGCACGGTTCGGGTACCGGTGGACGCCGGAACGACGCCAGCGCCTGATCGACGTCGTGACCACGATCGTCGACGGTATCGACGCCGGCATCTTCCCGGCAGTGCCCGGTGAGTGGAACAACTTCCGCAACACCCACGAGAACTGCACCTACTGCGAGTTCGACCGCGTGTGCTCGCGCGACCGGGGCGAACACGCCGAGGCCAAGGTCGGTGCACCCGAGCTGCGCATCCGTGAGCGCCTGCTGCCGGAGGCCCCATGAGCCCCGAGATCGAGATCGTCGACGCCCCGGCTCGGGAGCTCATCAGCCGCAGTGGTCTCGGACGCACGTTGTTCGTCGAGGCCGGGGCCGGCAGCGGCAAGACGTCGCAGCTCGTCGAACGGATCGCCAACCTCGTCGTCGACCGGGGTGTCCGACTCGCCGAGATCGCCGCCATCACGTTCACCGAGGCCGCTGCGGCCGAGCTGCAGAGCCGCATCCGGGTGCAGTTCGAACGCCGGGCCGAGGCCTCCACCGACCCGGCCGAACGTGAACGGTGTCGAGTCGCGATTGCCGAGGCCGACCTCGCTGCCATCTCCACCCTCCACGGGTTCGCGAGCCGGCTGTTGGGCGAGTTCTCGACCGAGGCGCACCTCCCCCCGAGGGTGCGGGTGCTCGACGAGGTGTCGTCGCAGTTGGCACACGAGGCGCGATGGGAGCGCTTCGTCGACGGCCTCTACGACGACCCCGCGAACGAGGCCGTGCTCGTGCGGGCCGCCATGGTCGGCGTTCCGCTCGAGCCGCGCTACCAGGGCCACGCCACACTCAAGGACGTCGCCGCGGAGCTCGCACAGAACTGGGACCGCATCGGCGACGTAGCCGCCGTCGACCACCCACCGCTCGGTCCGGCGGACACCGGACCGTTCGACCGGGCGGCCGAGGCGGTGATGGCACTGCCGTCCGCGTGCACCGATCCCGACGACAAGTTCTTCGTGCACCTCGTCACCGAGGTCATCCCGGAGATGTCGGCGATCGTCGGCATCACCGACGCCGAACGCAAGCTCCAGGCCTTGTCGGGGGCGAAATGGAGCAAGGGCCGCGGTGGAACCAAGTCCGCATGGGGCGGCGACGTCGCCTCCTGCAAGGCCCTGATCGACGAGGCCAACGAGGCGGCGGCCGCTGTCCGCGACGCCGCGGCCGACGAGGTGCTCCAACGTCTCCTCACGCTCGCCGCCCGCGAGGTGCTGGCAGCCGCAGCGGCCCGGCGCGACGAGGGCGGCCTCGAGTTCCACGACCTGCTGGTGCTCGCTCGCGAGCTGCTGCGCACCAGCCCGACCGCTCGGACGACCCTGCACGAGCGCTACACCCACCTGCTCCTCGACGAGTTCCAGGACACCGACCCGATCCAGATCGAGCTGGCCATGCTCATCGCCAGCTCGATCGACGCGGGTGACGGCGACCCCGGGCCGGGGTTCGAGCCGCCTGCCGCAGCGCCGGCCCACTGGTCCGACCTCCGGGTCGCCGAAGGCCGGCTGTTCTTCGTCGGCGATCCCAAGCAGTCGATCTACCGGTTCCGCCGCGCCGACATCGACCTGTTCCTCCGGGCGCGCGACCGGTTCGGGATCGACGGCGCGTCGGTGAAGCTCACGACCAACTTCCGGACCGTGGCGCCGGTCGTCGACTGGGTCAACGCGCTGTTCGAGGATGCGATGCCCGAGGAGGTCCCCGGGGCCCAGCCACGCTACGAGCCCCTCGTGCCGTTCCGCCGGCCGGAGGCCGGCACCGATCACCGTCCCCTGCTCCTCGGCGGTCCGCACCCCAACCCCAAGGTCCGCGCCGCCGAGCTCCGTGAGGCCGAGGCCGCCGACGTCGCGCGAACCGTGCGCGACGTCCAACACCATCCCGAGCGGTGGCCCGTGCACGACGAGCATTCCGGCGAGTGGCGGCCCGCCACGTTGGCCGATGTCACGATCCTCGTGCCCACGCGCACCTCGCTCCCCTTCCTCCGCGCCGCCCTCGAGGCCTCGGCCATCCCGTATCGCCTCGCCACCGGCACGCTGGTGTACGACTCCCAGGACGTCGCCGACGTGCTCGCCGCGGTGCGAGCGGTCGACGACCCGAGCGACGAGCTCAGCCTGGTCGCAGCGCTCCGCTCGCCGCTGTACGCGTGCTCCGACGTCGACCTCTTCACGTTCCACGACGCCGGCGGACGGTGGAACCTACGGGTGCAACCGCCCGAGAGCGTTGCGGCCGATCATCCGGTGCGCCTGGCGCTCGCCCATCTGCGGTCGCTCTGGGTCGATCGGTGGTGGCTCACGCCGGCGACGCTCGTCGACCGCATCGTTCGTGAGCGCCACGCCGATCTCCTGGCCTTCGGCGATCCTCGTCCCCGCGAGGTCTGGCGGCGCCTACGGTTCCTCGTCGATCAGGCGCGCACGTTCGAGGAGGCCGGCGGTGGTGGGCTCCGGGCCTTCGTCGAGTGGGCGGCGCTCCAGGGCGCCGACGGTGCGCGGGTGCACGAGCCGCTGCTGCCGGAGACCGACGACGACGCTGTGCGGATCCTCACGATCCACGGGTCGAAGGGGCTCGAGTTCCCCATCACCATCCTGTCGGGCATGACGACCCAACCGGGCAACGCCCGCCGGGGGGTCAGCGTCGTCTGGGGCGACGACGGTCCGCCCGAGGTTCGTCTGAACGCCAAGGCCGCGACCGCCAACCACGAACCGCGCGCCGACATCGAGGTCGAGATGGACGCCTACGAGAAGCTCCGCCTCCTCTATGTCGCGACCACCCGGGCGCGAGACCACCTCGTGGTGTCGTGCCACCACAAGGTGTCCGAGAAGCCGGTCGACACGTACGCACGACGGGTGTGGACGTTCTTCCACGACCGTCCCGACCTCGTCCGTCCCGAAGCGCCCGACCAGGGGTCGTGGCGGGAGGTCGAGATGTTCCCGGGCGTCGGTGGAGTCCCGGCCACGCCCGAGGCGGTCGTCCCGGCAGCCCCGCCGACGCCGTCATCCCCGGCGGCCGGCGACCCCGATCGCGACGCCTGGATCGCCGAGCGCGAGGCGTTGCTCGCGCCGCAACGTCGGCCCCGGTTCGTCTCGGCGACCGCCGTCGCGACCAGCGCCCTCACGCCGCCGGTCGACCCAGCCGCGACCGGAACAACCGCTGCGGTACCGGCGGTCGACGATCCGACCGACCCCGCGTGGGCCGACGACGATCCCGTCACCGACCCGCCGACCGCCGACGACACGGTGGGTGCAGTCCCCACCCGTCGCCGCGGGCGCGCCGGCACCGCGATCGGTCGGGCCGTGCACGCGACGTTGCAGGTGCTCGACCTCGCCGATCCCCACGACATCGAGCTCCAGGCGCGCCGCCAGTGCGACGTGGAGGCCATCCCCGAGGAGGTGCGCACCGTCACCGCACTGGTGCGTTCGGCGCTCGACTCAATGACCGTGCGCGAGGCCGCCGCGGCGACACACCACAAGGAGCTGTACGTCGCGGCCCCAGTCGGGGCGCGGGTGATCGAAGGATTCGTCGATCTGCTCATCGAGACACCCGACGGGCTGATCGTCGTCGACTACAAGACCGACGCTGCGGCGTCCGACGCGGCGATCGATGCCGCCCTCGCCCGCTACGAACTCCAGGGTGCGTCCTACGCCGTCGCGCTCGAAGCGGTCACGGGCATCCCCGTCGTCGATTGCCGGTTCGTGTTCTGCAAGGCCCGCGGCGCGGTCGAGCGGTCGGTCCGAGACCTGCCCGCAGCGATGGCGCGGGTCCGCGCCACCGTGGCCTGATTCGGGGCAGGCTCAGCCCCGCCGGAACCGCTGGAAGAACGCCCAGACCAGGTCGGTGGCGTCGATGTCGAAGGTGGTCGTGCCGACGAGGCCTTCGAGCGCCCGGCTGAGTTCGCTGCCGGGCCAGGCATGGCCGCCGCCCGCAACGACGTACATCTCGACGTCGGCCCCGGCAGGGCAGTCGTAGGTGCGATGCGTCACGGTCGCAGAGACGGGCTCGTCCGACGGTGTCGGGCCACAGCCGTTGCGCTGCGCCCACGCGGCAACGTTGGCCGGATAGCCGGGGCCGTCGAGATCGACCGCAGCGGTCGTCGTCGGTGCCGGCGCGGTGGTGGATGGCCCCGACGATGGGGCCGACCCATCGCCACCGATGGAGCCGGAGAGGGCCTTCACGAGATCACCGACACCGCCGTTGAACAGGAGAATCGGGTCGGCCGTGCCGTGGATGGTCATCATCGGCACGGTGGCCACCGGCTCGCACGAGTCGAACGTCGTTGCGCCCGAGATCGGCGCCACGGCGGCGAGACGGCCGGCCAGCCGACACCCCAGCATCGACGTGAGCATGGCGCCGTTGGACATGCCGGTCGCGTACACGCGGGAGGTATCGATGCAGATGGAATCCTCGACCTGGTCGAGCATCGCGTTGACGAAGTCGACGTCGATGTTGGGCTCGCCCGCCGATCCGCCGGGGCCGGCGGCCCACCGGGCGAGATCTCCGGTGCCCTGCGGGATGACGGCGACGAAGCCGTGGGACGCACCGTATGCACCCATGCCGGTCAGCTGCGCGTGCACGTCCGCGCCTTCGGTGAGGCCGTGGAAGTCGAGCACGAGTGGGAACGGCACCTGCGGGTCGCTCGCCTCGGGGACCGTGAGGAGGTACCAACGGGACAGCTCTGCGACCGGCACGGTTCTCCGCTCGAGCTGGACGGCGGAGGTCGGACCGGCGGCGCACCCTCGGGAGGGCACCGCGGGACCGGGGCCGACGGTCGGCGTGTCGGTGTCGACGGTCGACGAAGGTCGGCCCGACCCGGCCGGCGCCGCCTGCGCCGTCCCCGCCGAGTCACTGCTGCCCGACGCTGCGGATCGCTCCCCCGGAACCACAGGCGGTGAGCGCCACCAGCAGGAGCACCGCTGTCGCTGCGAACGGGACGAACCACCGGCGGGGGCCCGATCGTCGGATGGTGCTCATCTCGCCGACCATACTGGCGCCGTGCAGAGCCAGATCACCTCCGGCGGGGTCGTCGTCGCCGATGCCGTCCTCGGCGTCCACCTCGGTCCGGCACTGCCGACCCTCTCGATGACCGTCGGTGGCAACCGTCACGACTGGCGGGCGACGTCGCTCGTCGATGCCACCCACGGATGGCTCGCCCGGGTGGGCGACACCGGTGTGACCGTCGAGCTCACGGCGAATCCCACGCCCGACGGCATGGCGGTCGGGGCGCGGGTCGTCAACCACAGCGGAACCGACGTCACGCTCCACCGCAGCTCGGTCATCGCGACCGAGCACTTCGGGCTCAGCGGCACCCGCGCCGAATGGCGGATCTACCGGCACAGCTACCAGTCCTGGGCCGGGACCTGGACGATCGGCGTCGGCGAACACGATCGCGACGTCCCGACTCGGTTCGGACGCCTGGGGGTCACCGACGGCCGGCACCGCGCCGCCCGCCACCGGGGCCACGTCCGCTCCGATTCGTTGTCGGTCATCGCCGGCGACGGGAGCGGTGCCCTCGGCGCCGGGTTCACGACGCTCTCGGACGCCTTCGGTTTCGTCGAGATCGACGCTCCCGGTGGCCGGGTCCGGGGGTTCGACGTGTGGGTCGATCTCGACGACACGGTCCTCGCCGCAGGAGCGGCGACACCCTGGTACGAGGTCCGAATCGTGATTGCCGCCGACGGCAACACCGCACTGCGCTCGCTGATTGCCGCCGCTGGTGCCGCGGCCGGCGCCCGTGGCGTGGACCGCCTCCATCCGACCGGATGGTGCTCCTGGTACTACTACTTCACCAAGGTGACCGAGGCCGACGTGCTGGCCAATCTCCGGGTGCTCGAGTCCGATGGCCGCGGCGGGCCCCGCTTCGGCTGCGAGTACGTGATGGTGGACGACGGGCACCAGACGGCGATCGGCGATTGGCTGTCGACGAACGACAAGTTCCCCCGGGGGATGGCGGCCGTCGCCGCGGACATCGGCGCCGCGGGCTTCGACGCCGGGATCTGGTGGGCTCCCTTCATCGTGTCGTCCCGCTCACGGATCGCGGCAGAACACCCCGAGTGGTTGGTTCGCAACCAACGTGGCAGACCGGTGCTCGGACTGTTCAACCCCGGATGGGGCCTCCACCCGATGTGGGTGCTCGACACCACCCACCCCGATGCCCTTGCCCACATCACCGAGGTGGCCCACGTGATCAGCCGCGACTGGGGCTACGCGATCCAGAAGATCGACTTCCTCTTCGCAGCGTCGCACCCCGGCGTGCGTCACGACCCGACCGCGACTCGGGCCCAGGCCCTGCGTCGCGGGCTCGACGCCGTGCGCGCCGGAGCAGGCGACGACGCGTTCGTGCTCGGTTGCGGTTCTCCCCTCGGGCCGGCCGTCGGAGTGGTCGACGCCATGCGGATCGGCGCCGACGTGACCCCGAGCTGGACGACGACGCTGGCAAGGACAGTGGGCCGGAACCGCCACGCGCTGTCGACGGCCAACGCACTGCTCAACACGATGACCCGATCGGCGTTCGACGGGGTCTGGTTCCTCAACGATCCCGACTGTCTGATGGTGCGCGACACCGACACGAAGCTGACCGAGGCCGAGGTGCACACGATGTGCACGGTGTTCGGCCTGACCGATGGCATGGTCGTCGTGTCGGACCGACTCGAACTCCTGCCGCCGGAACGTCAGGATCTCGTGGCGCGCACCCTGGCCCTCACGGGCGGCGAGGTCACGGTGGTCGACCTCTTCGAACGGGCGTTGCCGCGGGTGCTCGTGTCACGGCACGCCGATCGTGTGGACGTCGCCGTCGTGAACCTCGGCGAGGGGCCGTGCTCTGGCCGCGTCGACCTCGCTGCGGCCGGCATCGACGACACCTGGGTGTCGGGCGAGCTGCGCGAACACTGGACCGGTCGCGTCGTGTCCTCGGGCCCGGACCATGTCGACCTCGGCGAGGTGGCCCCGCACGGGTGCGGACTGGTGCAGCTCCGGCGCCGCTGAGGCACCGACCGAACCGTAGCGGTCGCTACGATCGGTGCTCGTGGGCTACCGGCACCAACGTCAGGACCTCCTGGATGCGGCGGTCGAGCTGGCGCTGAGCGACGGCCTGAGCACGCTCACCTTCGGCGGAGTCGCCGAGACCCTCGGGATCAACGACCGAACCGTCGTCTACTACTTCCCCTCGAAGCGCGACCTCGTGAGTGATGTCGTGCTCGCCCTCGACGTCCGGCTGCGAGCGCTGGTCGGCGATGCCGTGGGTCACGAACCGCTGCCGGTCGAGGCGTTGTTGCAGCAGTTGTGGCCGGCGCTCGCATCGACGGCTGCCGACCCGCTGACGGCCGTCTTCCTCGAATTGTCGGGCCTCGCGGCCACCGGCCACCAGCCCTACGCCAGCCTCGCGCCGAGCCTCGTCGCCGGTTGGGTCGACCGGCTCGTCGGGCTCGTGGTGCCGTCGCTCCCCGGGTCGGCGCCGACATCGGCGCGTCAGGAGGCGTTGGCTGCGCTGGTCCAACTCCACGGGCTCCTGACCTTGCGCCACCTCAGCGGCGCCCGCGCCGCCAACTCCGCTGCCCGACACCTCGGCGTGATCGCGGCCGCACCACTCGGGCGGACGGGGCAACGCGCATGACCACCCAGTCGCGGCCAGCGCCGGCCAACGTCGCCATTCTCGGTTGTGGGCGGAGCGGCACGTCGATCTTCGGCGAACTGTTCGAGGCCATTCCGGGCTACACGTACTACTCCGAACCCTTCCTCGCCGACGTGCCCTTCCCCGCCTCGGGCCCGATCGCGGTCAAGGTCCCTCGCACCGCCGCTGGCTCATCGCCCCCGACGGGAGCGTCGGTCTCGCTCGACGACCTGCGGTCGGTGCTGCCGGACCCGATGATCTTCTGGCAGGTCCGCCACCCGCTCGACGCGATCTGCTCACTCCGGGTCGGGATCGCGCAGGACTGGGCCCATCATCCCCGCCCGCCCGACTGGCAGGACTGGATCGAACGGCCGCTCGTCGAGCGATGCGCCCACCACTGGGCCACGATCAACGGGGCCGGGTACGCGCTGGTACGGGGTGAAGCCGTGGTCAACCGATTCGAGGACATGATCCGGGACCCCGTCACGTGCGCCGTAACCACGTGCCGACGCGTCGGCGGGGACGCATCCGCGCCAGAGCTCGCTGCGTGGGCCGACCGGGTGCAGGACACGAACAACGAGCAGTTCGTCGAAGCGGTCACGTCCCGCGGCCACTCCCGGCCCGACCACGACCGGCGCGTCGACCGGTGGCGGGACAATCTGTCGCCCGCTGACGTCGACGCCGTCAGGCCGATCGTCGCGGCGGCCGCCGCGACGTTCGGATACGAGCTGCCCTGATCCACCAACACGTCGGCTCCCGCCCGCTCCGGCCGTCCGCCCTACCCTGGCCCGATGGAGATCTTCGGACGCCGGATCGCGACCCACGACGAGCTACGAGCCCACTACCGCGAGCCCAGCGACCTCGTTCGCCGTAAGAAGTTCGGGACGCTGGACGGCCAGTTCCGGGAGTTCGTCGAGCTCTCGCCGTTCTGCCTGGTCGCGACGACCGACGCGCTCGGCAACACCGACGCGTCGCCCCGGGGCGGGCCGCCGGGGTTCGTCCGCGTGATCGACGAACGACACCTGCTGCTCCCCGACCTGTCGGGCAACAACCTCCTCGACTCGCTGAGCAATGTGATCGACACGCCGTCGATCGGCCTGTTGTTCCTGGTGCCGGGCGCGGACGAAACGGTGCGCGTCAACGGACGGGCCTGCGTCACCGTCGATCCCGATCTCCTGTCGGCGTGGGACACCGAACTCCGACGACCGAAGGCGGCCATCGGCATCGAGGTGGTCGAGGTGTTCCACCACTGCGCCAAGGCGTTCCGGCGAAGTGGAATGTGGCAGCCGGACTCGTGGGCCGCGCCGGGCGTCGCCCCCGACTTCTGCGCCACCTACAACGAGCGGCTCGGGCTCGAGATCGAGCCACTGCAGCTGCGCGAGATGCTCGAGCAGGGCTACGCGGCCGACCTCGACGAGGAACGACCGACCGGGGGCGACTGAGGCGAGCGGGCTACGTCCCCGAGGCCTTGCGGGCCGCCGTCTTGGCGTCCTGCTTCTCGTGCTTCGCCGCCCGCTTCTCCTTGAGCGTCTTGCCGACCTTCTTGGAATTGCCCGACGGGATCTGTTTGGTTGCCATGAGCCACCCTACGACCGATGTCGAGGGCCGGCACCGCGGTCGACGAAGACCGACGCGTCAGGAGCAGTCGTCGGTTGCCGCCGCGCCGGCGAAACGGTCGGTCAACCACCGACCGATCTGCGGCAACGCCCGCGGTACCTCGGTGCCGTGGTCGGCTCCGTCGAGCATGATCAGCTGCGTCGCCTGGCCAGTGGTGCACAACCGGCGGAACAGGTCCTGCACCCGCTGTGGGACGACCCGCTCGTCCGCCGTGCCGCCGACGAGCAGGAGTGGAGCGTCAGCCGCGACGTGTCCGACGTCGTTGTCCTTCAACACGGTGGCGGCGGGCTCGGTGATCGTCGGGTCGGCCGTCCAGTAGTCGGGCCGGGCGGCGAGCGGTGCGAGCGTCGCGATGACCGTGTCGACGCAGTCGGTCGCCATGACCTGACCGGCCTCCGCGGTCTCTGCGTTGACGTAGTCGCCGAACCGGAGGTCGTCGTGCTCGGTCGCGAGGCCGTACAGGCTCATCGACGTGACGATCCTCGACACGATGTCGTCGACGCCGCCATACGTGCGGTCGAACATCGCCGCCGGAGCCAACGACACGGTACCGACGACATCGAGCTCGGGGGCGTACGAGGAAGCGAGTTCGTGTGCCGACTGCGCACCGTGGCCGCCCTGGGAGTGGCCGACGATCGCGACCTCGCGTGACGTGTCGCCGGCGAGCTGCCGGGCGGCGCGAGCCGCGTCGAGCACGCTGTGCCCTTCGCTCTCCCGTGACAGGTAGGGCATGGTCTCACCCGCTGGGCCCATGCCGATGTAGTCGGTCATGGCGCGGACGGCGGGAACGCCGACGTCGAGGACCGGCGCGCCGGTGCGGCTGAGCGCGCACTTGGACGCGAGCCCGACGGTTCCGGGAGCGACGGTGACGACCGGCAGGTCACCGGCGTCCTCGTCCGTGTCGACGGGAACGGTCACCGTGCCCGTCGTCGCACGGTCACGGCCGGCGGCATCGACGGAGTGGTACATGATCCGGACCGAGCGTTCGCCGCCGTCGGCGCCGGCGTCGTCGACGTCCTGAATGCGGATGAGTTCGCCGGGCTTCCCCACCGGAAGTGGGTCGGGAACGACGTAGAAGTCGTCGATCGACCCCGTGAACTCGTCGAACCCGGGCTCGGAGGTCGAGGTGGTGGACGTCGTCGCCGACGTGTCGGGAGCGCTCGTCGACGAGGCCGACGCGTCGCCGGAGGTGGAGTCGTCGGTGCACCCCGCCGGCACCAGCGCGACGACGAGACCGGCGACGACGCGGGCGACGACCCGGCGGCTACGCACCGAGCGCCTTCAGGACGGCGAGTCCACGGGGCGAGATGCGGTACCCCACCTCCAGGCTCTCGGTCAGCCCCGACGACTTGAGCTTGCGGACGTTGAGCTTGAACGATGCCCGTTCCATGCCGACCTGCGGTGCCAGTTCGGTGGACACGACGCCGGGGTGGTCGGCGATCAGCTGGAGCACCGGCCGGGTCCACGGGGTCGGAGCGGCGCGGTCGAGACGGGCGAGGCGTGCCAGCACGCTCGCCAGCTCCTCCTCATCGAGGTCGTGGCTCGCACGCAGCGCCACGCGGGGGTCCTCACCGATGAGGTGGAACTCGACCCGGTAGAGCTGCTTGTCCGCCGGCCGCGGGCCGAGGTCGCGCACCGCCGCCGCGGCCGATGGGTACCCGGCCCGGCGAGCGGAGTCCGGGTCGATCGCGGATGGGCTGATGGCCGTGACCGAATCGATGCCGAGGAGTCCGGCCTTCGACTGCAGCGTGCCACCCGCCCGCACCGACGGTCGCTTCTGGTAGCGGAACGCCACCGTGATCGATCCATCGGCGAGGCCGTCCCAGTGCGCCTTCCGGAACAGCATGCGGCGACCCTAGCCATCTCCCGGGTCGATTCACTGTCCCGATCGCCGGTCCCGAGTAGCAGATGCTCGACACTCGGTCGCTCTGGCAGGCTGGCCCGACCAGGACGAGGAGGTCGACGATGACAACCGAGCTACGGGTGACCGCGATGGACCACATCGTGCTGAAGTGCCGTGACATCGAGGCGACGCTCGCCTGGTACCTCGGCGAACTCGGACTCAGCCCCGTTCGCATCGACGAATGGCGGGCGGGCGACGCCCCGTTTCCGTCGGTCCGCGTCAGCGCCGACACGATCATCGACCTCGTGGCCGTGCCGGCCGATCAGGACCCGAAGAACGACCGGCTCGACCATGTCTGCCTGGTGATCGAACCGACCGATCTCGACGCGGCTCGCAGCGAGCGGCCGATTCGATGTCGTCGGCGGGCCTGGCAGGCGCTACGGCGCCCGCGGCAACGGCACGTCGCTCTACGTACGCGACCCTGACGGCACCGTCGTCGAGCTCCGCCACTACTGAGCCGCTCCCGACGACTGGGTGAAGTCGCCCAATCGTCAGGATGACGTCAGGATCGGGCTTCAGTGTCAGGGGTCGCGTACAGAATGTAGGCATGTCGAACACCAGTTCGCCCTTCACCACCCAGACGGCGACGGGCCGCCGAATCGAGACCGATCTTCGCCGCTCGCTGATCGGCCTGCAGGTGGTGCTGGCCGACCTCGACCCTCGTGCGATCCCGTTGCCGGACGTGACCGCGGTGTTCAGTCTGTTCGCCGAGGTCCGGCGTTTGGCCGGCAACGGCGAGACCTTGATGGCCGGTCGGGTCAAGGATGCCCGGCAGTGGGCCGCTGAGGGTCACCCGTCGGTCGAGGACTGGATCGCCAAGCAGACGGGCTCCACCGTCGGCGCCGCGAAGGACCAGGTGACGACGTCGGAACGTCTCGACCAACTCCCCACCACGGCGGAGAGGATGCGGGCAGGTGACGTCTCGTCGGAGCAGGCCGGCATCGTCGCCGATGCCGCCACCCTCAACCCCGCCGCCGAGGACGACCTGCTCACCACCGCGCAACAGGATTCGACCAAGAACCTGAAGGACCAGGCCGCCCGACGCAAGGCCGAAGCCCGAGGGGAATCAGCCAACGAACGAGCGAAGCGACAGCACCGCGAACGACGGGCATCCGCGTGGCGTGGGAGCGACGGCACGTACAACTTCCGACTCGAGGGGCCTGTCGCCGCGACCGCGGCGTTCAACGCCCGCTGGGAACGCGAGATCGACCGCCAGTACCGCGCCGCCCAGTCGACAGGGCGTCGCGAAGGCCGCGACGCTTACGCGTTCGACGCGTTCATTGCCCTGACCGAGCGTGGCGCCGCCGACCCGAGCAACGGGTCCAGGCCGGCGCCACGGCCGAGTCCCAAGCACCTCGCGCTCATCCGAGTCGACCTGTCGGCGCTCGTCCGTGGCACCGTCGACAACGACGAGATCTGCGAGATCGCCGGCATCGGCCCCATCTCGGTCAGTGAGGCGCGGGCCTTGCTGGGCGATTCGATCCTGCATCTCGTGTCGGAGAACGGGGTCGATGTCCAGAACATCACCTACCTCGGTCGCGGCCCCAACGCCGTGCAGACGCTCGCTCTTCTGTGGACCTCCCAGCAGTGCTCGGTGCTGGGGTGTCACCGCACGCAGACCCAGAACGATCACCGCATCGAGTTCGCCCAGACCAAGCACACCCGCCTCGACGAGCTCGATCCACTGTGCCACTTCCACCACGGTCTCAAGACCTTCGAGGGCTGGGCCCTCGTCGCCGGCACGGGCAGTCGACGGATGGTCGGTCCCGACGATCCCGATCACCCGGGCCGGTCCGGCTCTCCAGTCCGTCCACGCCCTCCCGACTCTCCCGGCCGTCCCCATACCGCCGTCGCTCCCGACCTCGCCGAACGAGCCGCGCGCGCCCACATCGCCGCACGGCGCCTCACCCCCGGCTCGATGCCCGGAGGCGCGGGGGCACCAGACCCACCCGAACAGTCCAGCCTGTTCGACACGTGCTGAGCATCCCGGGCTGAACGTCTCCGGTTCCTACCCACCCCGACCCGCGCCCAATGACGCTCAGGCGCGCACCACCACGAGGAACTGTCCTCCGCCGGGTTCGATCTCGGTCGTGACGGCCAGGTCGGGCGCCAGTCGCGAGAGGCGGTCGACGAGCCAGGTCGCGGCCGCGGCCGCGTCGGCTCGGGTCGGACACCGCGCCATCGCCTCCCGGCCACCCTTTCGCTGCAGCCGTTCGACGGTGCCGATGATCGGCGCCGCGTCGACGACGAACAGGTGGTCGGCCCAGGGCACGACGGGGGCAGCAGCCCCCTTGCCCGTGTTACAGCCACGATGGGCGAGGCGTTCCGTGCCGGCGCCGAACGTCTTCCCCTTCGCCTTCGACTTGGTCGTGATGCTGTCGATGCTCGGGCCCCGCGAGTCGTTGACCGACATGTCCGGGTCGACCGGTTCGTCACAGATCCAGCACCGCCACTGATCCTTCTCACCGATTTCGCTCAGCCGACTCATGTCCGCACCGTACCGGCCCGGCCCGCGGCGGCCCTCACTCCCCGAGCAGATCCCACCGGTTGCCGGCGACGTCGACGAACACGGTGACGCGTCCGTACGGCATCTCACGAACGGGGGAGACGAACTCGACGCCCGCAGCGTCGAGACGCGAGCGCGTGGCGTCGAAGTCGTCGACCCGGAGGAAGAACCCGACGCGGCTGGCCGTCTGGTTGCCGACGACCGCTGATTGCTCCGCGCCATCGGCCCGGGCCAGCAGGATGCCGGTTACGGCCCCTCGCGGGCGAACCACGACCCACCGCTTGGGGCGGCCGTCGTTCGTCTCGGAAGGAGCGTCCTCGACCAGATCGAAGCCGAGGACGCCGACGAAGAACTCGATGGCGGCGTCGTAGTCGTCGACGACGAGCGTGACGAGTTCGAGATGGGCGTCAGCACGCATGGTGCGCCATCGGGCGGGGGACCGCGCCGACGCGGTCGGTGTCGGCGGTGCCCGGCCGGGGTACCGGTCTCCCATGAGCGACATCGAATTCGACGATCCCGAGACGGCGACCGAGGAACTGCGGAACGCGGCGGCAACGCCGTCGGAGGAGGACACGCCCGACGCCAACGTCACCGGCTTCGACGACGACGCCGTGTCGATCGAGCGAGACCCGGCCGACCGCGCCGACGCCGACGACCGCCACGTCGAGGCTCCCGACGACGACATGTCGCCCGGCGTCGACCTCACCCAGGGCGCGTGGGGTTCGGTCGAACCCAACGAGCCCGCCTGACCCGTCGGCGACAGGTCGGGACGGTGTCAGGTCAGTGCGCCGACGACGTGCTGATCTCATCGCCACCGTCGGTGTGTTTCCCGCCCGTGCCGTGCTTGCCGAAGGGCAGGCGGGTCACGATCGCGGCGACCAGGAACCCGACGATGAGGCCGACCACTGCGGAGAGGGCGGTGTTGACCAGCCATCCGAGCACCCCGCCGACCCCGGCGATGTCGTGCACGGGATCCTCGAGGCGATGGACGAGGTCTTCGGGACCGTGCCATCCCAGCTCGTACGCGCCGACGATCAGGATGTGGCCGCCCACCCACAGCATCGCGGCGATGCCCACGGTGGACAGCACGGCGAGCACCTTGGGCATGCCGACGACCAGGCCGCGCCCGAACTTCGCAGCGCCCGCTCGTCCCGTCTCGACCAACCGGAGTCCGACGTCGTCCATCTTCACGATGGCGGCCACGGCGCCGTACACGACCGCGGTGATCACGATGGCAACGACGGCGAGGATCGCGATCCGCGATGCGATCCCTTCGTCGAGGACGTCCTTGAGCGCGATGACCATGATCTCCGCCGACAGGATGAAGTCCGTTCGGATCGCCCCGGCCACCGTCTTCTGCTCGTGATCGTCGTCGAGGATCACGAGCTCGGCCGCGGCGTGATCCTCGGGCCCGTGGGTGATTCGGTGGTGCAGCTTCTCGGCGCCTTCGAAGCAGAGGAACGTACCGCCGCACATGAGGACGATCTCGACCAGCTCCTCGGAGATGGCGCTCAGCAACAGGGCCGCCGGGAGGATGAACAGCAGCTTGTTGCGCAGCGAACCCTTGGCGATCCTGCCGATGATCGGGAGTTCCCGCTCCGCGGCCAAGCCGCGCACGTAGTTCGGGGTGACGGCCGCATCATCGACCACGACCCCCGCCGACTTCACGCTCGCTCGTGCCGCAGCGGCACCCACGTCGTCAATCGACGCGGCAGCCAGCTTCGCCAGTGCTGCAATGTCGTCCAACAGGCCGACCAGGCCACCTGCCATCTCGTTGCTCCATCGACCTCGGGGAGCCTGCATCGTAACGACCGGCCGGCCGCCGGCGGCGGCGATCCCGGAGTTGCTGCAGCGCCGCCGGTCGGCCGGCCGACCATGATGTCCCGATGGTCTTCGACTTCCTCCGTCGCCGGCGCACCGACGACCCGCCGTCGGATGCCGCTCAGCGTGCCGCCGGCGCCGTCTCGGCGTGGTCGTGGCTCGACGAGGAACGGAGGTCGCAGCTGGTCCACGACACCGACACGCTCGATCGACACCTCCGGTGGGAAGCGGCCCGCGACTTCGAGCTCACCGACGGAATCAGGGCGACGATCGCTGCGCACGCCGCGCTGTTGACCCTCGAGCTCGGGCTCGACTGCTACCGCAACGTCAGCTCGGTGATCGTGCACCCGACCACGTTCGAGCGCCGGGGCGAGCACGGTATCGGCGGAGGGCTTGCATCCGACGACCCCGTCGAACTCCTCGGCGAGGCCAACCACCTCGGCCCCATCCTGATCGCGTGGGACACGGCCTCCGCCGAAGCTCGGCACCCAGAGCACGGGCACAACGTGGTGTTCCACGAGTTCGCCCATCACCTCGACATGCTCGACGGTTGGGTGGACGGCACGCCGCCGCTCCCCGACGATGCGGCGCGCTCCCGTTGGATCGATGTGTGCACCGACGCGTACGAGCGTCTCCGCCGCGGCGACACCGGCGGGGTGCTCGACGGCTACGGGTCGGTGAGCCCCGGCGAGTTCTTCGCCGTCGCGACCGAGGTGTTCTTCGCTCGACCGGTCGCCCTGCAGCGCGTCCGCCCCGAGCTCTACCGGGTCCTGGCCGACTTCTACCTGCTCGACCCGGTGGCAGCCGGCGCCACCGCCTGATCGTCGGGGGATCGCAATGTGACGAGTGCGTGAACAGGAGGTCCGCTCCGTTGTCGTCGGGGTCCGGGACTGGCAGGGTCGTGCCATCCCTCACCACGTCGACCCCCCAACCAGAACGCTGACCACCGTGACCTGCGAGCTCGGCTTCGAGATCGTCGATCGTGCGACGCTCGCGTTGCAGCTCGCCCCGGCGCTGAGCGCCGGACCGGTCCTCGAGGAGTCACTCGTGATCGAACTCGACGGGCGCGCCCTCGCTTCCGACGAGGTCGCGGTCGATCATCGGGGCCGCATCCACATGGTGCAGAGCGCCGCCGGCCACCTCGACGTGCACTATCTCGCCGTGGTGAACACATCGGTCGCGCTCGCTGCCCCGCCGACGGCGCTCGAACGGCTCTCCTACCTCCGGCAGAGCCGCTACTGCCCGTCGGACCGTCTCGACGGGTTCGCCGCCGACGAGTTCGGACCGGTTGCCGAGCCGTACGAGTGTGCGGCGCGCATCTCCGACTGGATCTTCGAGCGGGTGTCCTACGAGCTCGGGAGCAGCGGTCCCCTCGACACGGCCATCGAGACACTGCTCGGCGGCCACGGCGTGTGCCGCGACTTCGCCCACCTGTGCGTCGCGTTGTGTCGCGCCGTCGGTATCCCGGCGCGCATGGCGTCGGTGTACTCCCCCGGCCTGTCCCCGATGGACTTCCACGCCGTGGCCGAGGTCGCGGTCGGCGACCGCTGGCTGGTGCTCGACAGCACCCGGCTCGCTCCCCGACCGACGCTCGTGCGCATCGGTACCGGCCGCGACGCAGCCGACACGGCCTTCTGCAGCACCGTGGAGGGCTACGCCGAACTGACGACCGCGATGGTCGGCGCGTCGACCGACACCGATCTGCCCTATGACGACCACTTGACCGCGGTCGCCATGCCGTAGGAGTCGGTCTCATCACCATCCGTGCTGGAGGTGACGTGCTGCGTCCTCCGCAGCCCGGATCGCGCTACACGACGGTCGGCTCGACCTGGACCGCCGGCGGTGCGCACGGAGGCAGCGACCGCGTCGCCTCGGCAGCGGCCATCGCCGCCGTCGTGTCGGGCAGGTCCGGCACCTCGACGTTCGTCGTCGAGAAGTCGAAGACGTCTGCGAGGTCACCGCACGTCTCGCGGCGCCACGCACTGAGGTTGGGAACCTCGACTCCGAACCGCGTCTCGATGAGGCGGAGCATCGACGTGTGGTCGAACACCCCGCTGTGCACCCGTCCGCCCGTCGTCCAGGGCGAGGCGATGATGGTCGGCACCCGGAATCCGAGCCCGATCGCCGTTCCCTGCGTGAACTCGCCGGGGGTGCCCGGAGGCGGCGTCGGCGGAACGACGTGGTCGAAGTACCCACCGTTCTCGTCGTAGGTGAGGATGAACGCGGTCTTCGCCCACACGTCGGGCGCCGCCATGAGCGCCCCGAGCGTGCGCGCCGTGAGATCGTGTCCCGGTGCCGGCGACCCGGCCGACGGGTGTTCCGAGGTCGCTTGCGGCGCCACGATCCACGACACCTGTGGCAGGTTGCCCGACGCCACGTCCGCTGCGAAGGCGTCCCGGGCCCGAACCTTCACCCCACCGTCGAAGAGCGGGTCGGTCTCGGGCAGACCTTGGAAGTTGGCGAAGAACTCGAGCACGTTGTCGCCGTAGTCGTCCTCCTCCTGATACACCCGCCACGACACCCCGGCGCGCTGCAGTCGCTCCGGGTAGGTCTCCCAGCGGAACGGGCCCTCGAAGTTCTCGAACACCGGTCCGCCGCCGAGGCCGTCGGGGTCGATGGTGCCGGTCATCGAGTACATGCGGTTGGGCGTGGTGGGGCCGATCACCGAACAGAACGAGTGGTCGCAGAGCGTGAAGGCGTCGGCGAGTGCGTGGGGGTAGGGAATGTCCTCGGCCGTGAAGTAGCCCATGTTGGCGACCTCGAGTCGGGCGAACGAGTCGCACTTCCCACCGTTCCAGTACGCGTGTTGCAGCACCCAGGCATGCCCCGGATCCGGCCCGTACGCCCCCGACGTCGTCGTGGTGTCGAGGCGGTAGGGCAGGACGAATCCCTCGGGATGATGGTCGCTGTCCTGATACCAGATCGGTCGACCGTCGGGACGCCGCGCCACGTCGGGATCGTCGAACCCGCGCACCCCCTTGCGGGTGCCGAAGTAGTGGTCGAACGAGCGGTTCTCCTGGATGAGGATCACGATGTGATCGATGTCGTTGATCGTCGCCGGCTTCGCCCGAGCGACGGTCGTGTCCGTGGGCTCGGTGGTCGTGCCCGCGGGGTCGGACTCGTCAGCGGCGTCGTCGGACGCGCACCCTGCCACGGCGCCCGCCGCACCCGCCGCCAACGACGCCGACAAGAACTCGCGCCTCGACCACGTCCCCACTGACGAACCCCCTCGGTCCAGCGTCCCGGGTGAACTCCCGGTGAACGGGGAACGACGTTACGCGCCCGCAGCGCGCCGCGCCCGGTAGGCCGTCACGTTCATGCGGTTGCCGCAGTTGCCGACGTCGCAGTAGCGCTTCGACCGGTTGCGGGAGAAGTCGATGAAGACGGCGTCGCAGTCGTCGGCGGCGCACCGGCGCAAGCGTTCGTCCTCGCCGGCCCGGACGACGTCGATCATCGCCATCGCCGACTCGACTCGGACGCGCACTGCGAACGGGGCGTCGGGATGGGTGGCGTGGAGGTGCCAGTCCCACCCGTCGTGGCGGACGAGCTGCGGCAGCGCGTGGCCCTGACGAAGCATGGCGTTGATGATGGCGACCGACTCGTCGCGGTCCGCCGACCAGAACCGCCGGAACTCGGGCCGCAGTTCGCGCACCGTTTCCAGTTCGCCCGCCGTCCGGGTGAACGATCCCGTGTACTGGTGACGCTCGATGAACGCGTCGAGGTGGTCGAGGTTCGCGAGCTCGTCCTCGCCGGAGTGCGAGCAACGCGCCTCGGTGTTCACGAGGTCGACCATGGCCTGGAGCGACGCTTCGGTGTCATGGGCAAAGATCACGTTGACTCCTGACTTCGGCCCGACCTACTGTCACGAGTGTACTCCCACGACACTCCTGACACCCTCGTTCACCAGCACCGCCCGCACCGCCGGTCCAAGGACGCGATGACCCGATCCCGCACGCTCGACCACCCCGCCGCCGGCCTCGTCGTGGCCGTGCTGTCGGCGGCCACGTTCGGCATGAGCGGCACGTTCGCCCGCCCACTCCTGTCGTCGGGCTGGAGCCCCGGCGCCGCCGTCGCCGTGCGCACCGCGGTGGCCGGCGCAGTGCTCCTGCCCGCCGCCACGTGGTCGATGCGGGGCCGCGGCCGACTCCTGATCCGGGCGTGGCCCCGGCTCCTCGCCTTCGGCATCGTCGGCGTCGCCGGCGCGCAGCTCTGCTACTTCGCCGCGGTCGAACGGCTGCCGGTCGGCATCGCCATCCTCATCGAGTTCCTCGGCCCGGTGCTCCTGGTGATCGCCACGTCCGCGGCGCACCGAGCGTTCCCACCGCGACTCACGATCCTCGGAGCGGCCGTCGCCATCGGCGGTCTGTTCCTCGTGCTCGACCTCACCGGTTCGAGCGACCTCGACCCCCTCGGCATCGCCTTCGCGCTCACCGCAGCCGTCGCCGTCGCCGGCTACTTCCACCTCGCCGGCCACGTCGCCGCCGACTCGCTCCCTCCGGTCGCGTTGGCGTCGGGCGGCCTCCTCACCGGCGCGGCGATCCTCGCTGTTGCCGGCATCACCGGCGTCCTCCCCTTCGACGCGACCACTGCCGACGTCGACCTGTTCGGCACGGCGCGGGCCTGGTGGGTGCCCATGGCCGTGATCGTCCTGGCATCGACGGCCTTCGCCTACGTGACCGGCATCCTGGCGGCAACGCTGCTGGGCGCGCGCGTCGCGTCGTTCGTCGCGCTGCTCGAGGTCCTGTTCGCCGTGGTCGCCGCGTGGGTGCTCCTCGACGAAGTGCCGACGATCATCCAAGGCTTCGGCGGCGCGCTGATCGTCGCTGGCGTCGCCCTCGTCCGGCTCGAGGGAACACCCGACGACGTTCCGGGTCCGACGTCAGGCGACCGCGGGCAGGACGTGCTCGGCGATGAGCCGAACGTGGTCGAGGTCGGCGAGGTCGAGCACTTGCAGGTAGCACCGCTCGGCCCCCGCTGAGGCCCACTCGCCCAGCCGGTCGACGATCTCGGCGGGAGTGCCGCACAACCCGTTCTGCCGGAGCTCGTCCACCTCTCGACCGATGGCGGCGGCGCGACGGGCGATCTCGGCGTCGTTCTCACCGACGCAGACGACCTGCGCGGCCGACGTCACGATCGTGCCGGGGTCGCGACCGATCGCCTCGCACGCGGCGAGCACCCGGTCCCGGCCGGCCACGAAGTCGGCCAACGGGGCGAACGGCAGGTTCCACTCGGCCGCGTAGGCAGCCGCCAACCGCGGCGTGCGCGACTTGCCGCTGCCGCCCATGACGATCGGCGGGCCGGGACGCTGCGTCGGCTTCGGCAACGCCGGCGAGTCGACGACGGTGTAGTGGTCGCCGGAAAAGGAGAAGGGCGCGTCGGCGGCCCACAGACCGGACACGATCGCGAGCTGCTCCTCCAACATGTCGAAGCGGACGCCGATCGGTTCGGGGTACGGGATGCCGTACGCGGTGTGCTCGGCGTCGAACCAGCCGCTTCCCAGGCCCAGCTCGACCCGTCCGCCCGACATCTGGTCGACCTGTGCCACCGAGACGGCGAGCGGGCCGGGCAACCGGAACGTCACGGGCGATACCAACGTGCCGAGGCGGATGGTGGTGGTGTCACGCGCCAGGCCGGCGAGCGTGATCCATGCGTCGGTCGGCCCGGGCAGCGGCGAGCCGTCACCCATGCGCAGGTAGTGGTCCGACCGGAAGAAGGCGTCGAAGCCCGACTCCTCAGCGACCAGAGCAACGGCCAGCAGGTCGTCGTAGCTGGCGCCTTGCTGGGGTTCGGTGAAGATGCGGAGCAGCATGGCGCGCAGCCTACGACCGCGCCGTCGACACCCGTTTCGTCCCGCGAGAGCGTGCGGGTTGTATCCCTTCGCGGGACAGAACCGGTGAGGGGGTGGACGAGGTCGGTCGGGAGATCGCGGAACTGCTCGGCCAGTTCGGGGAGGAACTCGCCGAACGCCGTCGACCGACGCCAACACATGGCGATGGTCCGGCTGGGCACCGGCTCGGAGAACCGCAGGAGTGTGATGTTGTCCGACGGCGACACGGGAGGGCGCACCGACAACTCCGGCAGGAGTGTGACCCCGACGCCGGCCGCGACCATCTGGCGCAACGTCTCGAGACTCGTGGCCCGGAACCCACTCCGCTCGCTCGCTCCGGCCAGCTGGCACACCGACAGGGCCTGGTCGCGCAGGCAGTGACCGTCCTCGAGGAGGAGCACACTCTCGCCGGACAGCGCGCCGATGTCGATCGGACCCACCGACGCGGCCAGCGGGTGGTCGTTGGGAACCGCCAGCAGGAACTCCTCGACGAACAACGGCTCGACGTGCAACTGATCGTCGTGGATCGGGAGGGCGAGCAGGCCGGCGTCGAGGTCGCCGTTGCGCAGGCGACGCAGCACCTCCTCGGTCTTCTCCTCCACCAGCAGGAGCTCGAGCTTGGGGAACCGTCGGCGGACCTGGGGCACCACGTGAGGGAGGAGGTACGGCCCCAACGTCGGGAAGACCCCGAGCCGGACGGTGCCCGACTCGGGGTCGATGGCCCGACGGGCCAGCTCTCGGATGTTGTCGGCCTCCCGGAGGATGATCCGCGCCCGCTCGACGACTCGTTCGCCGGCATCGGTCAAGAGCACCTGGCGAGGGTTGCGTTCGAGCAGGTCGACCCCGAGCTCGGCCTCGAGCTTGCGGATCTGCGTCGACAACGTCGGCTGACCCACGTGGCAGATGTCGGCGGCGCGGCCGAAGTGGCGCTCGTCGGCGACGGCCACGAGGTAGCCGAGGTCGCGGAGATTCATCGGGTGAGGCGGGTCACGTCAGACCGAGGCCAACACCGTGTCGTCCGCCGCGGCCGGAGCCGAGGTGCGGATCAGGTGGTCGAAGGCGCTGAGCCCGGCGGTGGCACCGGCGCCCATGGCAATGACGATCTGCTTGTACGGCACCGTGGTGCAGTCACCGGCGGCGAACACGCCGGGCAGCGACGTCTGGCCCCGATCATCGATGACGATCTCGCCGCGGGGCGAGAGCTCGATCGAACCCTGGAGCCACTCGGTGTTGGGCAGGAGGCCGATCTGCACGAAGATGCCGTCGAGGGCGACCTCGTGGGACGTGTCGTCGGTGCGGTCGGTGTACACCAGACCGACGACCTTCTCGCCGTCACCACGCACCTCGGTCGTGAGGGCGCTGACGATGATGTCGACGTTCGGGAGGCTGCGGAGCTTGCGCTGCAGCACCTCGTCGGCACGCAGGATGGAGTCGAACTCGATGAGCGTCACATGGGCGACGACGCCGGCGAGGTCGATCGCGGCCTCCACGCCCGAGTTGCCGCCGCCGATGACGGCGACGCGCTTGCCCTTGAACAGCGGGCCGTCGCAGTGCGGGCAGTAGGTCACCCCCTTGTTGCGGTACTCGTTCTCGCCCGGCACGTTCATCGAACGCCAGCGGGCACCCGTCGACAGCACGACCGACCGGGATTGCACCACGGCGCCGCTCTCCAGCTCGACGGTGACGAGCCCGCCGACCTCGGCGGCCGGCACGAGTCGCTTGGCCTTCTGGACGTTCATGACGTCGACGTCGTACTCGTGCACGTGCTGCTCGAGTGCCGTCGCCAGCTTCGGGCCCTCGGTGTAGGGCACCGAGATGAAGTTCTCGATGGCCATGGTGTCGAGCACCTGACCGCCGAACCGCTCGGACACGACACCGGTGCTGATTCCCTTGCGAGCGGCATAGATCGCGGCCGCGGCGCCGGCAGGGCCACCGCCGACGACGAGCACCTCGAAGGCGTCCTTGGCGTCGATGCGTTCGGCCTCCCTGGCGGCGGCGCCCGAGTCGAGCCGGTTGACGATCTCCTCGATCGTCATGCGCCCCGAACCCCATTCCTCACCGTTGAGGAACACGGTGGGCACGGCCATGACCTGGCGGGCCTCGGCCTCGGCGGGGAACACCGCACCGTCGATCGTGGTGCTCTTGATGTTGGGGTTGAGGGTGCTCATGAGGTTGAGCGCCTGCACCACGTCGGGGCAGTTCTGGCAGGTGAGCGAGACGAAGGTCTCGAACTCGAACTCGCCGTCGAGGTCGCGGACCTGGGCGATGACCTCCTGGGTGGCCTTGGAGGGATGCCCGCCGACGTGGAGGAGTGCGAGCACGAGCGACGTGAACTCGTGGCCCAGGGGAATGCCGGCGAACTCGACGGAGACGTCAGTGCCGAGGCGGTCGATCGTGAACGACGGCGCCCGGTTGGCGTTGCCGTCGCGGCGGTAGGTGATCTTGTCGGAGAGCGAGGCGATCTCGTCGAGGAGCTCGTTCAGCTCGGTCGACTTCGCGCCCTCGTCGAGGGTGGCCGTGAGCTCGATCGGCTGGGTGAGGTTCTGGAGGTGGCTCTTGAGTTGGGCGGAGAGTGCTGGATCGAGCATGGGGGTGTCCTTTGAGGAGAACGGTTCTTCGTGGATCCCGGGGGTTCGTGCTGCGAGAAGCGACGCTGACGTCGCTCCTCGCAGCACAAAAAGCCCGAGGGAGGGTGGGGGCAGGATCAGATCTTGCCGACGAGGTCGAGCGACGGGGCCAGGGTGGCCTCGCCCTCTTCCCACTTGGCGGGGCAGACCTCGCCGGGGTGGGAGGCCACGTACTGGGCGGCCCTGACCTTGCGGAGGAGCTCCGCAGCGTTGCGGCCGATGCCTTCGGCGGTGATCTCGAGGAACTGGATGACGCCCTCGGGATCGATGAGGAACGTGCCACGGTCGGCGAGGCCGACACCTGGACGCATCACGTCGAAGTTGGTCGTGATGACGCCGTTCGGGTCGCCGATCATCGGGTACGTGATCTTGCCGATGGTCTCGGAGGTCTCGTGCCAGGCCTTGTGGGTGAAGTGGGTGTCGGTGGAGACCGAGTACACCTCGACGCCGAGCGCCTGGAACGCTGCGTAGTTGTCGGCCATGTCGCCGAGTTCGGTGGGGCAGACGAACGTGAAATCGGCCGGGTAGAAGAACACGATCGACCACTTGCCCTTCAGGTCGGAGTCGCTCACCTGTACGAATTCGCCGTTGTGGAAGGCGGTGGCCTCGAAGGGAAGGATTTCGGTGTTGATCAGTGCCATTGGGAGATTCCTCGCTGGTTGGATGGCTGGGGGTACGAGGTCAATCTAGGCAGTCCCGTGTGATCGTTCAAATCGAATGATTCGATGTGATCGATCGTTTCTGTCAATCTCTGATCGCCGAGGGCGACACTCGGCAACCTGAGCCCCGACCGAACCGGCGGCGCTCTGGCAGAATCCCGGCCCATGGCATCCACTGACGACGGTCGTTCCGCACTCGCCCCGGTCCCCGCCGCGGACGTCGACCGATGGGACCTCGACGCGGACGTGGTCGTCGTCGGCCTCGGCTGCGCCGGCGCCTGCGCCGCCATCGAGGCGGCCGAGGCCGGGGCCGACGTGCTGGTGCTCGAGGCGGCGGCGATGGGCGGCGGCACGTCGGCGATGTCGGGCGGGATCATCTACCTCGGCGGCGGCACACCCGTGCAGGAGGCCTGCGGCTACGACGACACCCCCGAGGACATGGCACGGTTCCTGCTCGCCGCCTGTGGGCCGGGCGCCGACGAGGCGAAGGTCCGGGCCTACTGCGAGGGCAGCGTCGCGCACTTCGACTGGCTCGTCGACCACGGCGTCCCGTTCGAGGCCAGCTACTTCCCCGAGCACGACCGTGAACCGCCCGACACGTCGGGCCTGGTCTTCAGCGGGGGCGAGGACTCGTGGCCGTTCACCGAGATCGCCACACCGGCGCCTCGCGGCCACCACCCCGGCCCACCCCGACGCCGCCGGCGGCTTCCTCATGCAGCGGCTGCTCGAAGCGGTCGACCGCCGCGGGCCGGCGACGACGGTCACCGACGCCGCGGTGGATCGTCTCGTCGTCGACGACGGCGTGGTCGTCGGGCTGGAGGCGACCATCGACGGCGAGCGTCGACATGCCCGCGCCCGACGCGGCGTGGTGCTCACCGCCGGCGGGTTCACCTTCAACACGGAGATGGTCGAGCAGCACTGCGCACCGGCGCTTCGCTGCAACGTGCCCATCGGCACGCCCCACGACGACGGCCGGGCCATCCGCATGGCCATGGGTGCCGGCGCTCGGGTCACCGGCATGGACCACATCGAGGTCGGCATCCCGCTCGCCCCGCCCCGCAGCGTCGTGCGCGGGATCATCGTCAACGCCGCCGGCGAGCGGTTCATGAACGAGGACACCTACGCCGGTCGCTTGGGCAAGGAGTTCCTCCTCCGCCAGGACGGCCGGGTGTACTGGGTCCACGACGACGAGACGTTCGCCGTCAACATCGTCGGCTACAAGCCCCGGTGGGTGGCGGAGACGGCGGCGGAGCTGGAGGCCGAGATCGGCCTGCCCGCCGGCTCGCTCGAGGCCACGCTCGATCGCTACAACGAGCACGCCGAGCACGGCGAGGACCCCCAGTTCCACAAGGCGGCCGAGTACGTGGTCCCGCTGCGCCCGCCCTACGGCGTCGTCGACCTCGGGGTCGACCGCAGCTACTACGCCACGTTCACGCTGGGCGGCCTGGTCGACGACACCCGACGGCGAGGTGGTGCGGCCAGCGGCGAACCGGTTGGGGGGCTCTTCGCCGCGGGCCGCACCACCGCCGGCATCGCCGCCGCCGGCTACGTGAGCGGGATCTCCCTCGGCGACGGCACCTACTTCGGTCGCCGCGCCGGCCGGAGCGCTGCGGGCAACTGAACCCCTCAGGGATCCTCGAAGCCCCGGCGCTACTTCCGCTGCCGCTTCGCCCCGTTGATCAGCAGTCGCTGGTAGAAGCCGGCCGGGAGTCGGGAGACCAGGTCGAAGACCTTCGCATCGGGACCGATGAGCGCGGCTGGCGCTTGTTCTTCTCGACCGCCGCGAGGATCTGCTTCGCCGCCTTGGACGGCTTCGTCATCGCGATCTTCTCGAACATGTCGCCCGGGTCGCCGACATCGCCGGACAGCTCGGCGGTCGCTTCGTCGACGCGGGCGTTGCGGGCGATGTTGGTCTTGATACCACCGGGGTGGATCGTCGTCGCCGACACGCCGCTGTCGTCGATCTCGAGCTCGATGCGCAGCGCGTCGGTTAACCTGTGCACGGTGAACTTCGCAGCGTTGTACGCCGACTGCGTGGGGATGCTCACGAGGCCGAACACGCTGGAGATGTTGATCACGTGGCCGTCGCCCGACGCCTTGAGATGCGGCAGGAACGCCTGGGTGCCGTGCACGACGCCCCAGAAGTTGATGCTCATGAGCCACTCGAAGTCCTCGATCGACATCGACTCGACGACCGCTCCGAGGGCGACGCCGGCGTTGTTGAAGATGAGGTTGACCTTGCCGTGCTCGTCGGCGACCTGGTCGGCCCACTCGAACATGGCGTCGCGGTCGGACACGTCGAGCACGAGGGACGACACCTTGACCCCGTAGCCCTCGCAGAGGCTCACGGTCTCGGCGAGCCCGACCTCGTCGACGTCGGACAACGCGAGCGACGCGCCCGCTTTGGCCAGCTCGACGGCGAGCGCTCGGCCGATGCCCGAACCCGCCCCCGTGATCGCTGCGACCTTGCCGTCGAAGTTCTCCATGTCAGACCCCTACTTCCTTGCTCGTCACCGAGCGGTTCGATCCCTTGGCGGCCCGCGAGAACCGCATGACATCGTCGCGGATGTCGCTGCGCTTCGTCGCCCGGTAGTCCTTCACGTAGCTCTGGTACACCTGCCAGGGATACGTGTCGCCCGACTTGGGCAAACGGTCCGCGGCGCGGGCGAGATAGCCCGACGACAGGTCGAGCATCTTGCCCGATGGCGCTGCCGCCGCCACGTTGTGCGGGACACAGATGTCCTGGCCCGTGTTGTGGAGGTGGTTGAGCAGGCGCGTGACGTAGCCGGCGATGAGGTCGGCCTTCAGCGTCCAGGAGGCGTTCGTGTAGCCGATCGCCAACGCGAGGTTCGGGACGTCCTCGATCATCATGCCCTTGTAGACCAAGCGCGAACTGGGGTCGACCTTCTCACCGTCGACGAACAGCTCGATGCCTCCGAGGAAGAGGACGTCGAGGCCGGTCGCCGTGACGATGATGTCGGCCTCGAGCTCCTGACCCGACGAGAGGCGAATGCCCGTCGGGGTGAACCGGTCGATGTGATCGGTGACGACCGAGGCCGAACCGGAACGGATCGCCCGGAAGAGGTCGCCGTTGGGCACGACGCACAGCCGCTGGTCCCACGGGTCGTACTTGGGGGTGAAGTGGGTGTCGACGTCGTAGCCGGCGGGCAGTTGGCGTTCGACGCCCTTCCGCAGGATCCGCTTCATGAGCTCGGGACGGCGCCGGCTCAGCTGGTAGGAGCCCTGCGTGGCCAGCGCGTTCATCCACTTGAGCACCGGGCCCTCGTAGCGGGCCGGCACGATCTTGCGCACCAGTGCGGTGAGGGGGTTCTTGCCGGGCAACGATGCGACATAGGTCGGCGACCGCTGCAGCATCGTCACGTGGCCCGCCGTCGGCGCGAGCGAGGGGATCAACGTGACCGCGGTGGCGCCGCTGCCGATCACCACGATGCGCTGGTCGCGGTAGTCGAGGTCCTCGGGCCACTTCTGGGGGTGGACGATCGTGCCGCCGAAGTCGTCCATGCCCTCGAACTCGGGGAGGTAGCCCTGGTCGTAGCGGTAGTAGCCGCTGCAGGAGTACAGGAACGAGCACGTGAGCTCGAACGTCTCGCCACCGCCACCAGCGGTGTCGGTGCCGTCGGTGCGCTCGGCGGTGACGGTCCAGAGCGCGGTGTCGCTGGAGAACTCGGCGCGGACGATGCGGTGGCGGAAGCGGATCTTGCGGTCGATGCCGAACTCCGACGCCGTGTCCTTGATGTACTGCAGGATGGCCCCGCCGTCAGCGATCGACTCCGGGCGGTTCCACGGCCGGAACGGGTAGCCGAGCGTGAACATGTCGGAGTCGGAACGGATGCCCGGGTAGCGGAAGAGGTCCCAGGTGCCACCGATGGCATCGCGCGACTCGAACAATGCGTAGGAGGCCCACGGCGTCTCGTTCTGCACGTGGTAGGCGGCGCCGATGCCGGACAGCCCGGCGCCGACGATGAGCACGTCGAGGTGTTCGACCTCGCCTGTGGCGCTCATGCCGCAGAGCTCCCGCCCGGAAGCAGCCCGACCAGCGTGCCCGTCTCGCCGAAGAGGCGGTCCCGCCATTCGTCGGTGAGCGCCGTCGTGTCGCGGTCGTCGGGGTGGAAGTCGGGGCGGTCGTAGTCGCACAGGTCGCGCCACACCTGTTTGGTGACGAGCGGCGAGGTGCGGAGCTTCTTGAGGCTCCGACGGAGGTTGCCGTCGCGGTACGCCGCCTTGTCGCCGAGCACCGACAGCATCACGCTGATCGACATGCCGACGACGAACCCGAGGCGAGTCGCCTTCATCGTCCACACCCGGAGGCGCTCGCTGCCGCCCACGGCCTTGTACACGTCGAACGCCACGGCCTTGTGCTCGGACTCCTCGAGGGCATGCCACAGGAACACGTTCTGCACGGCCTCGTCGCCGAACTCGTCACGGACGGCCTGGTCGCTGAGCAGCAGCTCGGCGAGCGTCGCGGTGAAGTGTTCGACCGCGGCAGTCGATGCCAGGTTGGACATGGGCGGGGCGATGCGTTCGCGGAGCGCCAGGCCTCGTTTGGTGATCCGCTCCATTCGTTTGGTGTCGTAGCCCAGCTCGGCGAAGCGGTCGTTGAGCGCGCGGTGTTCGCGCCCGTGCACCGATTCCTGGCCGATGAACCCGGCGACCTGGCGCTTGAGCGCCGGGTCGGTGATGCGGTCGCGGTAGTGGCGCACCGACCGGACGAAGAAGTCCTCGCCGTCGGGGAACACGGCCGACATGCAGACGGCGAGGTGGCTCTCGATCAGGTCGCCGTCGGCGGCGAAGTGCTTCGGCACGTTGCGCAGCGACTCCTCGAACGAGACCCGGCGGGTAGGCACGTGGCGTTCGGGGTTGCTCGTCTGGCGAGGGGCATCGGTGATCGTCATGGGGGTTCCTCCGAGGTCGTGGCGTCAGCGTAGAGCATTTGAGAGATTTCCTCAATCTCTCATTTCTGGTAGGATGTCACACATGACCACGGCCGCCACGTCGCCCTCGTCGAAGGGCGAGCTCACCCGGCAGTCGATCCTCGATGCAGCGATCGTCCGGTTCGGACGCGACGGCTACCGCGCCACCTCCGTTGCCGACATCGCCCGCGACGCCGCGGTGTCCGGGACCGCCGCCTACGCCCACTTCCCCAACAAGGAAGCGCTGTTCCTCGCCGCCCTCGACGAGGACGCTGCCGCCGTCATCAGCGAAGGTGTGCTCCACCTCCTCGACGACTCCGTGGCGAGCGCCGAGTGGCACGAGACGCTCATCCTCACGCTCGTTGCCGCGGTCGACCGGCATCCGCTCGCGCGCCGGGTCATCGCCGGCCTCGAACCGGACGTGACCGATCGGGTCATCGACATCCCAGCGATGCTCGAACTGCGCAAGACGGTGGCGGCCCGCCTGCGCGCCGACCAGGCCGCGGGCCGGGTGCGCCCCGACATCGATGCGTCGGCGATCGCCGACGGTGCCGTCGGGATCATCGTGTCCCTCCTCATGGCGGTCATCCAACTCGGCACGGCCGCCGTCGGCGTCTACGGCGAGGGCATCTGGGCCGTCTTCACGGCAGCGCTCGATCCGCTGCCGGACTGAACGCTCAGATCGCCCCCTCCCGCACCAGGCGCTGATACGCCAGCCAGCCCGGCAGGAGCGGGATCCAGAAGGTGGCGAGACGGAACAGCAGGACCGAGCCCAGTGCCATGTCCGCCTTCATGCCGGCAGCGGTCAGACCGGCGATGAGGGTGGCCTCGACCGCCCCGAGCCCGCCCGGCGTCGGCGCCGCGACCGACACGACCGAGGCCAGCAGGTACACGAGTGCGATGGTGATGATCGGCAGGGTCGAACCGAACGCGTGCGCCGACGCCGCGAGCGCGACCACATACCCGAGCGTCACGCCCGCCGAACCACCGAGCAGCTCGGCCACGTTCGTCGGCGAGTGGGCGACGACCGACAGGCCGTGCAGCGCCCGCTGGACCGGCGGTACCACGTGCAGACTGGCGAGCCGACGGAGGGTCGGCACCGCGAGCGAGACGAGGACCGTGGTGACGATCGCCGCCACCACGATGAGGATCGTCGACGCCGACGGGAGCGTGAAGCGCTCGAGGAGATCGGTGCCGCCGAGCCCGAGGAAGACGCCCAACAAGCCGAGGTGGACGACCACGCCCGCCAGGGAGTTGATGCTCACCGCTGCAACCGAGACGGCGGCGTCGATCCCGCGCTTGTGCAGGAACCGGGCGCTGAGGGCGAGGCTCGCAGCGGTCGCCGCAACCGCGACGAACGAGGTCGCCAGCTGCACCTCGACGTTCGGTCCGAGTGGGATCGGTTCCGGCAGTGAGCCGGCGAAGGCGACCGCGGCCGCGACGTAGGTGAGGGCCGAGACCGCGAGGGCGGCCAGCGCCCACCCCCAGTTCGCGTTGCGCACGAGGCCCCAGACATCGCCGGCACCGATCAACTGGGGCACGAGCGCCCACGCCGCCACCGCGGAGGTGGCAAGGAGGAAGATCGTGCTGCCCTTGACCCGCTGCAGACGTTCGAGCGGCACGTCGGGGACCCCGGTGCTGCGGGTCACCTCCGCCGTCAGCTCGGGCAGCACGCCGGACCGCTTGACCAACGCCCGAGTCGGCGGCGTGAGGGCGAGCGGCTGCAGTCGCGGCGCAGCCGCGGTGACGGCGTCGATCCCGACGGCCATGATCGCGGCGCGCACCGACGCCGACGCGCCGAACCGTGCCGCCGTCGCGGCGAGCACCTCGGCCACGTCGGCGTTCAACATGCGCTCGGGGGCGCCGAGTTCCGCAGACTCGAAGTCGACGATCCGCACGTGGCCGTCGCCGTCGAGCAGCATGTGGTCGAACGACAGTCGGTGGTGCGCGGTGCGACTCGCCCGCAGGGCGGCGGTACTCCGCCAGATCTCGGTCAGGAGCATCGGGGTCCACTCGTGATCATCGAGCTGCGTGAGCGGACGGACGTCGAACATCTCGTAGGCGAGCAGCCGCGACGCCGTCCCGACGTTGGTCGACGCGACGAGCCGCGCCGTCGGCACACCGTCGGCGAACGCCTTGAGCGCACCGAGCGCCTCGCGGTCCATCGGGTGCTTCACCGACCCGAACGGCCGGTCCTCGCCCACGTCGCGGAACCGGATCCAGTGGGTCAGTCGTGCGAGACGCCGCGACTTCCACGACTCCCGGGTCAGGACCTTGATGAACACGCCGCGGCCACCGGCGTCGGAGGCGACCATGGCCACGTAGCCCGGCGCGAGGCTCGAGACATCGGCGATGCTCACGGCGTCGAACCCGTGATCGGACAACACGGCGGCGACGTCCTCGCACGCCGGGCGCAGGTTCGGCATACCACCCACGGCGAGGATCGCGTGGCCGATGACCCATCCGACCGCGCACGCGACCAGGACGGTCGCCGGTTCGGCCAACGTGCTCACGATGCGGGCCAGGGCGGCAGCGACCACCATTGCGTACCCGGACCGACGCATCCGCGCCGACCACCACGGCGAATCGACGACGACCGCGCTCACGATGGCAGCGATGCCGATCAGCGACGGGAACCCGAGGCCCACGCCGAACCACACGACGGGAGGGCGGGCGACGTGGAAGTTGCCCTCCGCGCTGACGGAACCGATCGCGGCCATCGACGCCCCCGAGATCGCCGCTCCCAGGAGCACCGCACCGACACGCTCGAAGCGTCCGGTGGCCAACAACGCGATCACTCCCATGAAAGCGCTCAGACCGACCCCGATCTGGGCGGCGGTGACGGCGGAGTCGACGACCCATTCGGGAGCCGATCGCAGGAGCGGACCGGCGTTGGCCCGGAACTCCGAGTGGTCTCCACCGGTCGCCGTCACGAGCGACCACGACGCGGCCAGCGCCAGCAGCGCGACACCGAGCCGCACCGGCGTCATCGGCGACCGGGCGCGCCGCGGCACCGACTCCGTTGGGGGGAAGACGAGGACCGACACGAGCGCAAGCTCAGCGGGTCCACGCCTCCCCCGCAACTACCAGCTCCCGGGGATCAGGTCCCCTTGTAGTTGAGGACCTGCCGGAGCGTGTGACGAACCTCGACGAGGTCGGCCTGATCGGCCATCACCTGGTCGATGTTCTTGTACGCCGACGGGATCTCGTCGACGAGCGACGCGGCCCGGTCCGACAACCACACCTTGCCGGCCATCTTCCGTGTCAGGTCGGCAGCTGTGTACTGCTTCTTGGCCTGGGTACGGCTGAGCCGACGGCCGGCGCCGTGCGAGCACGACGTCCAGCTGTCGGGGTCTCCGAGGCCGGCCACGATGTAGCTCCGGGTGCCCATCGACCCCGGGATGATCCCGAGATCGCCGACATCGGCCTTGATCGCACCCTTGCGGGTGATCCACAGGTCAGCCTCACCGTGGCGCTCGCGCTGGGTGAAGTTGTGATGGCAGTTGATGCGCTGACGCTCGCGACCGACACCGAAGAACCCCAGCACCTCTCGGAGCGCTCGGTCCATCATCTGGTCGCGGTTGGCGCGGGCGTAGTCCTGGGCCCAGAGCATGTCGGCGATGTAGCCGTCGAACTCGGGGGTGCCCTCGAGGAAGTAGGCGAGGTCGGGGTCCTCGAGCCGCAGCTCGAGATCCTTCGCCAGCCGCCGCGCCGACGCGATGTGCATCTGCGCGAGCTGGTTGCCGATGCCACGGCTGCCCGAGTGCAGCACGACCCACACGACATCGCGCTCGTCGAGGCACACCTCGACGAAGTGGTTGCCCGAACCCAAGGTCCCGAACTGCTTCGCCGCCGTCACGGCCTGCTTGCCGGACAGGTCCGTCGCCGGGCGATGCTCCGCGAGCCACCGGTCGGCGCGACGGCCGACGTCGCCGTGGCCCTGACCCATCCCCGCCGGGATCACCCGGGCGATCCGCGCCAGGAGCGGTTCGAGATCGTCGGGCAGCTGGTTCTGGTGCACGTCGAGCTCGGCGGCGATCATGCCGCACCCGATGTCGACCCCGACGGCGGCCGGGATGACGGCACCACGGGTCGGGATCACCGATCCGACGGTGGCGCCGATGCCCACGTGAGCGTCGGGCATGAGTGCGACGTGGCCGGCGATGATCGGCAGGCGCGCCGTCTTCTCGGCCTGGCGCAGGGTGCCGGGCTCGATGTCACTCGCCCACGAGATGAGCTGGTCGTTGATCACGGTGCGCATGACGGCACCCTCCTTTCCGATCGGACAACTGCTGTGTCGGCCGTCCACCGTGCCCGATGCGTCGGGATCGTTCCACCGAGTTTCCGGCCCGGGATCGCGCGTCTGCAGCGCGAGCGCCGATCGCGAGTCGTAGATTGCGGCGCATGTTCCCGGGGGATTTCGCACACACCACACCAGACAAGCCGGCCGTCGTCATGGCGGGTACCGGAGAGACCGTCACCTACGCCGAGCTCGACGCCGAGGCCAACCGCCTCTCCCGCGTCTTCCGCGCCGCGGGGCTGCAGCAGGGCGACCACGTCGCGTTCTGCCTCGAGAACCACCCGAGGTTCCTGTCGATCATGTGGGGCGCCCACTACGCGGGGCTCTACTACACGGCGATGAGCTCGCGGCTCACGACCGACGAGATGGCGTACATCGTCGCCGACTGCGGTGCGAAGGCCTTCATCACGAGTGCCTACAAGTCCGACCAGGCGGCACTGCTCGTCGACCTCATGCCGGGCGTCGAACTGCGCCTGATGCTCGACACGACGGTCGACGGCTACGACTCCTACGAGGCCACGATCGCCGCGCACGAGCCGACCCCCCTCGACGAGGAGCGGGTCGAGGGCCAGGACATGCTCTACAGCTCGGGCACGACCGGCCAGCCGAAGGGCGTGAAGGTGCCGATGCTCGACGCTGCGCTCGGCCAGGGCTCCGACGGCGTGACGATGCTGTGCCAGCTCCTCTTCGGCGCAGCCGAGGACACCATGTACCTGTCGCCGGCGCCGCTCTATCACGCGGCCCCGCTGCGCTTCTGCCGCGCGGTGCAGCGGTCCGGCGGCACCGTCGTCGTCATGGAGCACTTCGACGCCGAGCGGTACCTGGCCCTCGTCGAGCAGTACCGCATCACCTTCAGCCAGGTGGTGCCGACCATGTTCATCAAGATGCTCAAGCTGCCCGACGACATTCGCGCCAAGTACGACCTGTCGTCGTTGCGCACCGTCGTGCACGCCGCGGCCCCGTGTCCGGTTGCGGCGAAACGCTCGATGATCGAGTGGTGGGGCCCGGTCGTGCACGAGTACTACGCCGGTACCGAGGGCAACGGCTTCGTGTACACGAACAGTGAGGATTGGCTGGCACACCCCGGCACGGTCGGCAAGGCCGTCCTCGGCATCCTGCACATCGTCGGCGAGGACGGCGACGAGGTGCCGGTCGGCGAGCCGGGCACCATCTACTTCGAGGGCTCCGGCGACGCCGAGCCGTTCCAGTACCACAACGACCCCGAGAAGACGGCGGGCTCCCGCGATCCCAAGGGCCGGGGTTGGTCGACGCTGGGCGATGTCGGACGCCTCGACGAGGACGGGTTCCTCTACCTCACCGATCGCAAGGCGTACATGATCATCACGGGCGGGGTGAACGTGTACCCCCAAGAGGCCGAGAACCTGCTCGCGCTCCACCCCAAGGTCGCCGACGTGGCCGTGCTCGGTGTGCCCAACGACGACTTCGGCGAGGAGGTGAAGGCGGTGGTGCAGCCGGTCGACATGGCCGACGCCGGCCCCGAGCTCGAGCGTGAGCTGATCGCGTACTGCAAGGAGCGGCTGGCCGACGTGAAGTGCCCCCGTTCGGTCGACTTCCGCGAGGAACTCCCGCGCCACCCCACCGGCAAGCTCTACAAGCGACTGCTGAAGGACGAGTACTGGGCCGACGCCGGCCGCACCATCTGACCGACCGGAGACGCTGCCCATGGATGCCGAACTCAGCCGACGGAAGCGGAGGGTGCCGGCGTGGTGGGCCGACGCCAAACTCGGGATCTTCATCCACTGGGTGCCCGCGTCGGTACCGGGGTTCGCCCCCACCGACGTCGAGATCGGCGACCTCCTCACCGCCCGGGAGCCCGCTCCCCTGTCGCGCATCCCGTACTCGGAGTGGTACGAGAACTCCCTGCGGTTCCCCGACAGTCCGGTGTCGCGGTTCCACCGCGACACCTACGGCACCCGGCCCTACGCCGAGTTCGCGAACGACTTCGTCGCGGGGCTCGGCTCGTGGGACCCCGACGACTGGGCACGGCGCTTCGCCGCTTCGGGCGCCCGCTACGTGGTGCTCGTGACCAAGCACCACGACGGCTGGTGCCTCTGGCCCTCCGATGTGCCGAATCCACACCGCCCTGGCTGGTTCAGCGAACGTGACCTCGTCGGGGAGCTGGCAACGGCGGTTCGAGCCGCCGGCATGCGGTTCGGGGTGTACTACTCCGGGGGCTACGACTGGACGTTCGACGCCACGCCGATCGGCTCGGTCGCGGCCGGTCTCGAGGCGATCCCCGGCGGCGACTACCCCGCCTACGCCGAGCGGCAGGTGCGCGAGCTGATCGATCGCTACCAGCCGTCGCTCCTGTGGAACGACATCGCCTGGCCGGCGCCCCGAGCACCGCTCGAGGCGCTGTTCTCGTACTACTTCGACCGCGTTCCCGACGGCGTCGTGAACGATCGCTGGATGCCGACGACCGGGGTGATCCGCGCCGCCGGACATCCGCGACGCGACCGCTCGTCGACGGGGTGATGCGTCGATCGGCGCAGAAGTCGGGCGGGCTCGTGCCCCCGACACCTCCGTTCTTCCAGTACCGGACGCCCGAGTTCACGACGTTCGAGGAGATCCAGACGACGCCGTGGGAATGCGTCCGGGGCATGGACCACGGCTTCGGGTACAACCGGACGTCGACCGAGGCCGACCACCTCGGACACGACGATCTACTGCGGTCGCTGGTCGACATCGCCGCAACCGGCGGCAACCTGCTGCTGAACGTGGGTCCCCGCGGTGAGGACGCGACGATTCCCGACGCCCAGCTCCGCCGGCTCGATTGGATGGCCGAGTTCTCGACGACGACCGCAGCGGCGTTGCAGGGCACCCGCCCGTGGGTGCGGCCCCGCGACACGACACCGGAGGGGGTGGAGGTGCGGTTCACGGCGCACGGCGATCGGGTGTGGGCGCTGTGCTGGTCGCCCTCGGGGAGGATGCCGGCCTCGATCACGCTGCTCGTCCGCTCCACCCCCACCACCTCGGTCACGGCGCTCGACGGCACAACGCTCGCGGCCGAGCCGGCCGCCACGGGCCTCCTGGTCGCAACGCCAGCGAGCGATCTCCCGATCGTGGCGATCGCACTCGACCACGTCGTCGCGACGTGATGGCGATTCCGTTCCTCTCCGAGTTCGACCCTGCGTACGGCGCGGTCGTGCAGGTCGCCCCCGGCCTCCGGCGGGTGGTGGCGGAGAACCCGTCGAAGTACACGGCGTGGGGAACGGGCACCTACCTCGTGGGCGAGGGCGACGTCGCGATCGTCGACCCCGGGCCCCAGCTCGACGCTCACGTCGACGCCCTGCTCGCCGCCGTCGCCGGTGAGACGGTCACCCACCTTCTCGTCACCCACACCCATGCCGACCACTCGCCGGCGGCGGCCGCCGTGAAGGAACTGACCGGCGCGACCACCTACGGGTTCGGCCCCCATCCGCCCGACGCCCGGAGCGAGTCGGAGGAGCACGGCGACGTTGCGTTCGTGCCTGACGTCGAGGTCCGACACGGCGACGTCATCGAGGGTCCCGGCTTCGAGTTCGAGTGCCTGCACACTCCGGGGCACATCTCCAACCACATCTGCTACGCCGAACGGCGCCGGGCATCCTGTTCCCGGGCGATCACGTGATGGGGTGGTCGACCTCGGTCATCTCGCCGCCGGATGGTCGCATCGCTGACTACCTGGACGGCCTCCGGTTGCTCCTCGCCCGCGGCGAGGCGCCGTTCTTCCCCACCCACGGCCCGCCGATCACCGACCCGGCCCCCCACGTGCAGGCGCTCCTCGACCACCGGCTCGAACGCGAGCAACAGGTCGTCGACCTGCTGTCGGACGGTCGCCGCACGGTGGCCGAGCTCGTCGCAGTGATGTACGCCGACGTTCGCGCCGAACTCCATGAGCCCGCCGCACGCTCGGTGGGAGCGCACCTGGTGAAGCTGGTCGACGAGGGTCGGGTGGCCCGCGACGACGACCGCTACGGGCTGACCTGACCGACGTCACCGCGTCGGGGTGAGCACCACTTTGCCGCGCAGCCGGCGATCGAGCAGCTCTCGGAGGACGGTGCCGGCCTCGTGAAGGGATCGCTGCGCGGGAGGGGACGGTTGCAGCCGTCCGTCGGCGACGGCACCGAGCACCTCGTCGAGCAGCTCCGCCTGCTCGGCCGGGTGACCCATCGCCCAGGCACCCCAGTCGATGCCGACCACCGACCGGTTGTTGAGCAGGATCTGGTTGGTCGGGAGCGACGGAATGTCGCCGGCGGCGAAGCCGATGACGAGCAGGCGGCCCCCGAGGCGAAGCGAGCGCAACGCCGCCTCGGTGTGGCGTCCTCCGACGGGATCGATCACGACGTCCACCCCACCGCCCGACAACTCGCGGGCTCGGGCTTTGAGGTCCTCGCTCTCGTACGCGATGGTGCCGCTCGCCCCCTTGGCGACGGCGTCAGCGAGCTTCTCGGGGGACGAGGCGGCAGCGATCACGGTGGCCCCCAGCGCGCGGGCCACGTCGATGCCGGCGAGCCCGACGCCGCCGGCGGCACCGAGCACGAGCACCGACTCGCCGGCACTGACGTGCGTGCGGCGAGTGAGCGCGAACCATGCCGTGCAGTAGCTCTGGACGAGCGCAGCTGCGGTCGCGAGGTCGAGGGTGTCGGGCACGAGCGTCACGGCGTCGGCAGGGACGTCGACGTGCGTCGCCCACGCTCCGAGACCGAGCGACGACAGGACACGATCACCGACCGACACGGTCGAGACGCCGTCACCGACGGCAACCACGGTGCCCGCGCATTCGCTGCCCGGCGTGAAGGGCGGTGGCACCTTGATCTGGTACGTGCCGGCGACGAAGAGGGCGTCGACGAAGTTCACCCCGGCCGCCGCCACCTCGACGATCACTCGACCGGCCGCCGGGTGCGGATCGTCGAGCCCGACGATCTCCAGATCCTCCGGCGGGCCCCACTGCTGGCAGACGACGCGTTGCATGGCGCGACCCTACGGCAGCCGATCCGACGGGGGTGCCGGTAGCCTCGCCTCCCGCATGGACCCTGTCGACCGCTCACGACTCGACGCGAACTGCACCGACTGCTTCGGTCTGTGCTGCGTGGCCCTGCGGTTCGACGTGTCGGCGGAGTTCGCGATCGACAAGCCGGCCGGTGAACCCTGCCCCAACCTCGACATCTCCTTCCGGTGCCGGATCCACCAGACCCTCCGCGCCGACGGGTTCGCGGGATGCACGACCTACGACTGCTTCGGTGCCGGGCAGCGGATCTCCCAGGAGACGTTCGGTGGCGTCGACTGGCGGCAGGACCGGGGTTCGCAGGCCGAGATGTTCGCGCTCCTCCCGATCATGCGTCAGGTGCACGAGCTGCTCTGGTACCTCGGGGAGGCGGAGCAGCTCGAGGTTCCCGCGGCGCTCCGGGACCGGCTGCGCGGTCGGTACGCCGAGCTCGATCAGGCCGCCGACGGCCCGCCGACGAGGGTCAACGAGCTCGATCTCGTGTCGCAACGCTCCGCGGCCAACGAGCTCCTGACCGAAGCGAGCGACCACGTCCGTCGAGCCATCCGGGCCGAGCCTCCGGATCATCGTGGCGCCGACCTCTTCGCGGCCCGACTCCGCAGCGCCGACCTTCGCGCCGCCTCACTCCGGGGAGCCGTCCTCGTCGGCGCCGACCTCCGACAGGCCGACCTCCGCTGGGCCGACGTCACCGGCGCCGATCTGCGGGGCGCCCGTCTCGACGGGGCCGACCTGACCGACGCGCTGTTCCTGACGCAGTCCCAGGTCAACGCCGCCCGTGGTGATGCGTCCACCAGGTTGACGCAATCGTTGCGACGCCCCACCCACTGGTGACGTGCCGCGCTCAGCGCGTCGGCCGTCGTTCCCCGAGCACGAGCGAACGCTCGACGTGCCCGAACGCTCACGGGAGGGTTCAGTCGGGGTCGGCCTTCGCCCGGCTCGGGGCGACCCGCGGTGGCTCGTTGGGTTGCTTCGGGTACACCGGCGGCCACGGCGCGTCCATGAGGCCGGCGGCCATGTCGCGCGCCGACATCTCGAGCAGCGTCTCGATCGACTGCGGGCTCGCGTTCATGGGTTCCCACGGATCGCCGTTGGCGGCGACGCGGCCCGGCACGTTGGCGAGGGTCAGGTCGTCGAGTTCGACGGTTTCGAGTTCGTCCCACGTCAGCGGAGCGGACACCTGCCCGCCGACACGGGAGCGCACCGACCAGGCGCCGAACACCGTCTTGTGCGGCGCGTTCTGGTTGAAGTCGATGAAGACCCGGTTGCCCCGCTCCTCCTTCCACCACGCCGCAGTGAGCTGGTCAGGGCGACGGCGCTCGAGCTCTCGGGCCATCGCGACCGCGGCGGCGCGCACGTCGTAGCTGTCCCACCGCGGTTCGAGCCGCACGTAGATGTGCAGGCCGCGATTGCCGCTCGTCTTCGGGTAGGCGTCGATGCCGATCTCGTCGAGGAACGCCTTGACCTCGAACCCTGCGGCCCGGATGTCGTCGAAGGTCTGCCCCGGGGTCGGGTCGAGATCGATGCGCAGCTCGTCGGTGGTCTCGGGCGTCGCAGCGAGGTACGGCCACGGGTGGAAGCCCAGGCAGCCGAGGTTCACGGCCCAGATGAGATGCGCCATGTCGGCGACCACCAACACGTTCGAGTGGGTGCCGTTGGGCGTGCTGGCGAACGTCTGCTGCAGCCACTCGGGGGCGTTGTCGGGCACGCGCTTCTGGTAGAACGACTTCCCGCTGGCCCCATCGGGGAACCGCTGGAGCATGGTGGCGCGACCCCGAATCGTGCGCATGATCGGCTCGGCGACGGCGAGGTAGTAGTTGACGAGGTCGAGTTTGGTCTCGCCACGTTCCTTGAAGAAGACCTTGCTGGGGCTCGAGATGCGGACCTCACGCCCGTCGACTTCGATCGTCGTCTCTTCCTTCGTGGCCACGTCCGAACGCTACGCGAGGCGTCAACGGTCAGGCGGCCACACCGAGCGCGTGGCGGAACAGGTCGGCGAACTCGTCATCGTCGATGTCGGCGGCAGCCGCCGGAGGGAGCTTGATGGTGCCCTTGTGGGTGAGCAGCTCGGGATGTCGCACGGTGAACCCACCGTCCTGACCCTGGTCCCACCCGTAGACGGACAGGCCGTGCTTCCACGCTGCGACGTAGACGCGGTGGCTGCCGAGGACGTACGTCGGCATCTGGTACGAGATCACGACGTCGATGTCGGGGAACTCGCGCAGGAGCAGCTCGTGCAACCGGTCGAACAGCGGACGGCGTTCGGGATCGATGGCGTCGATGTAGTTCTGCACCGCAGCGTCCATGCCCTCATCATGCCCCGATCCGGGGGCTCGACCGCGCCCCTCGGGGGACGTCGGCAAGTTTTGTGACTTCGGTCGCATAGCGACGGGCCAACTGGGGTACCTCGACTCCCGGGACACCGAAGCAGAGCGATCCACACGGAGGCAGAGAACATGAACCACGAACGTTTGACCAGCCGCGCACCGACACCGACCGCGCGGAGGTTGCGAGGCCCGCTGGTCGGACTCGTGGCGTCGTTCGCCCTGATCGGCGGGGCATGCGCTCCCCAGACGCCGCCGGCCGGCGGCGGTGGCATCGGCATCGACTTCGGACCGCTCACGATCCCGCTGCCGCCGATCACGATCCGCCCGCCGGCGACGACGATCCCGGTCGGGATCTGCAACATCGGATACCAGCCTCCGGGCGTGCAGATCATCGGCGCCACCGTGACGATCCCCGGGGTGCGGGTGGACCCGAACAACCCGATCATCACCGTGCCGAACGTCGTGGTGAACATCCCGCAGCTCCGGTTGCCGTTGTCGACTGTCGGTTTGAACTGCGGGCTCATCAACCTGACGACCCAGGTCGACCTGCTCCTGCCGTCGACGGTCGTCGTCAAGGCCGCGACGTTGAACATCGCGGCGCGGACGATCACGTTGACCGATCCGTCGTTCACGGTGAACGGAGCAGGCCTCGGTATCCCCGGACTGGGCGACCTCGTCGTGCCGTTGCCGCCGATCGTCGCGGTGCCCCTGCCGAGCGGGGCCATCGCGTTCTAGAACCAGCGCCGTCGAGAACCAGCGCGTTCTCGGGTCCATCGGTCGATGGGACGGCGGGCCTTCGGGCCCGCCGTTCCGCGTGGTCGGAGTCGATGTCGATGTCGATGTCGATGGTCAGCGCGACGCGAGACCGAGCACGTCGGCGACGCCGGTCGTGTGCAGCAGGCGCTCGACCTGGGCGGACGTCTCGGTGACGACGATCTCGATGTCGTCGCCAGCACGTCGCTTGGCTTCGAGCAGGATGCGGAGCCCCTGCGAGTCCATGAACGTCACGCCGGAGAGGTCGAGTTCGATGCGCTCGGGCGCCTCGGCGATGGCCCGGTGAAGGACCGTTGCCAGTCGCGGTGTCGTCTCGCGGTCGAGTTCGCCGCTCACGGCGATCGCCTGGTGATCCGACGCGGTCGAGCAGACGACCTGCAACGGCGCACCACCTCCGATGAACGTCGGTACGCCCTTCGAGGTGGTCATGCTCTGCAAGCTACCGGCCATGACCGTCGGCCCCACCGTCACCCCCCGGGGCTTCTGAGAATGCTCGGACGACGGGCCACACGACCACCGGCGTCGACGGCACCCGCCTCATCGGGGAGCGGAGTACCCGAAGACGGAATCGACGGTCGTCATGTGCAGCAGCCGCTGCACCATCGGGGCCGCGGCGATGATCGTCAGCGTCGCGCCGGCCCCGGTCTGCTCGGCATGCTGGCGCGCCCGCATGAGCGCCCAAAGCCCCTGCGAGTCCATGAAACTCACCGCGGCAAGGTCGATCTCGATTCGCTCGTGGCGAGCGTCGATCAGCGCCTCGAGACACTCGACGAGCTGATCGCGGGTGTCCATCGTCACCTCGCCCGAGACGACGCAGCGCACGACGTCGGGACGCTCCAGCAGCCGGATGTCGAGTGAGTCGACACCGTCAGCGAACGTCATCGGGGGAATCCCAGTCGGGTTGTCGGTCACCACGGCCTCCCCGCCGGTGTGGTCCTTCGCGCGGTGGCGAAGGACAGGTCTGGAGATTACTTGCCCTCGGGTCGGACGATGTGACGCGGGCGAAGTCCGGAACACGGCGTTCCTGGCTACCATCCTCGACCCATGACTCGCCGTCGCAACCGGCGGGGTCGACGCACCTGGCCCCAGCGGCTGCTCCTCCTCGTGAACTCCCTTCTCGTCGTCGCCTGCCTCGGTGTCGCGGGCACGTTCAATCTCGTCCGGGCGAAGGCATCCGAACTCCCGACGATCGACATCGGCTCGGAGGCCCGCCAACGTCCCGATGCGACCGGGCCGAGAAACATCCTGCTCGTCGGCACCGACAGCGGCGCCGGCCTCGACGAGGACGATCCGGTCCAGGCCGGCCGTGAGGGCGAGAACCTCGCCGACGTCATCATGATCCTGCGCGTCGACCCGTTCACCGAGTCGGCGTCATTGCTGTCGATCCCCCGCGACACCTGGGTACCGATCGCCCCGTCGTGGTCCAAGAGCAAGATCAATTCGGCGTTCGGCGGCAACGACGGCCCGAACACGCTCATCGCCACGATCAAGCACAACTTCGGCATCTCGATCGACAACTACGTGAAGGTCGACTTCAAAGGGTTCCGCGACATCATCGATGTCCTCGGCGGCATTCCCGTCTACAACGAGCACCCGATCTCGGACCGGAAGACCAGCTTGTTCCTCCCCGAGACCGGGTGCATCGTCATCGATCCGGTGCAGGCGCTCGCATACGCGCGGTCCCGCCACCTGCGCTACCAGACCGGCGAGACCTACGACCCCAAGGCCAAGTGGATCACCGACGGCTCGAGCGATCTCGGCCGCATCACCCGTCAACAGGACTTCATCCGACAGGCGGCACAACGCGCCATCGACGAGGGCATCAAGAACCCCACGACGGCGTACGGCCTCATCAACGCCGCGCTCGGATCGGTCGAGAAGGACGACGATCTGAGTGTCGGCGAGATCCAAGACCTCATCGTGACCTTCCGCGACTTCTCGGTGCAGGAACTGACCTCCGAGCAGATCCCGACCGTCTCGGGCGGGAATCCGAAGATCTCGTACCAGCTGGTCGTCTGGGATCAGGCGGAGGGACTTCTCGACATCTATCGCGGGATCCGCGAACCGGGGCAGGTGCAGCCGGGTGACGTGATCGTCGGCCTCCCCGCGTCGGCGACGTCGTTGGCCACGCTCGGCGACCAGCTCGATGCAATCGGCTTCGACGCCGGCACCGAGGACTCGTCGGTGACGTCGAGCGGCAAGCGACCCGGCGCCGTGATCCGGTACGGCCTACGCGGCGTCGAGGCGGCCCGGGTGCTCGCCTCGTGGCTCGACGGCGAGGTGACCTTCGAGTTCGACGCCGATCTCCCGGGTCGCCGCCTCGAACTCCTCCCGGGCGCGACTCCGCTGGCGTTGCTCGAGACTGCACGACCGCTCGACCAGGTGCCGGTGCCCGTCATCAACGAGCGGCGCACCGGCAAGGGGACCACCACGACGAGCTCGACCACGTCGACGACCGTGCCGACGACGAGCACCACGGCGACGTCCGGCTCGGGCGCGCCGTCGACCACGACCACGACCACGACGACGACCGCTCCCGAGTCGCCGACGACCACGGCGATCGGCTTCCTGCCGCTCGACGCCGAACGCGCCGCAAGCTGCTGAACTGCGCTAGGCGTCGCCGCTCGTCTGGAGGAAGAGGCGGTAGGCCGGGTTGCTGCTCTCCTCGATGAAGGGGAACCCGAGTGACGCCAGGAAGGTATCGACCGCCGCGGCGTCCCCGCTCGGAACCTGCAGGCCGACCAGCACCCGCCCGTAGTCGGCGCCCTGATTCCGATAGTGGAAGAGGCTGATGTTCCAGCTCGGCGCCATGAGGTCGAGGAAGCGGAGCAGCGCTCCCGGGCGCTCGGGGAACTCGAAGCGGAACAGTCGCTCGTCGTTGGCCAGCGGATCACGACCGCCGACCATGTGCCGGAGGTGTTCCTTGGCCAGGTCGTCGTGGGTCAGGTCGATCGTGGCGAAGCCCGCGCTGCGGAACCGATCGGCGATCGTCGTGGACTCACCGCGAACCGACGTGGTGAGTCCGACGAACACGTGGGCGTCGGAGCGTCCGCTCAGGCGGTAGTTGAACTCGGTCACGTTGCGGGGCCCGCCGGGGAGCGAACCGACCAGTTCGGCGAACCGGCGGAAGCTCCCGGGGACCTCAGGGATCGTGACGGCGAGCAACACCTCTCGCTCCTCGCCGACCTCGGCTCGATCGGCGACGAAGCGGAGCCGGTCGAAGTTCATGTTGGCGCCGCACAGGATCGTCGCATAGGTCTCGCCGAGCGTGCCGTGGTCGGCGACGTAGGCCTTGAGGCCGGCGAGCCCGAGCGCTCCGGCCGGCTCGACGATGCTGCGCGTGTCGAGGAACACGTCCTTGATCGCGGCGCACACGGCGTCGGTGTCGACGCGGATCAGGTCGTCGACGAGGTCGGTGACGATGCGGAACGTCTCCTCGCCCACCATGCGGACCGCCGTGCCGTCGGAGAACAGTCCGACGTTCTCGAGCTCGACGCGGTGGCCGGCGTCGACGGATCGGATCATCGCGTCGGAGTCGGACGTCTGCACACCGATGACCTTGATCTCGGGCCGGACCGCCTTGACGTAGTTGGCGATCCCCGAGATCAGACCTCCGCCTCCCACCGCGACGAAGACTGCGTCGAGGCGGCCCTGGTGCTGGCGCAACAGCTCCATGGCGACGGTGCCCTGCCCCGCGATCACGTCGGGATCGTCGAACGGGTGGACGAACGTGAGCCCGCGCTCGCGCTGATGCACCAGCGCGACCTCGTGGGCGTCGGAGTAGCTCTCTCCTGCCAGCACCACCTCGGCACCGAGCGCTCGCACGGCGTCGACCTTGAGTTCCGGCGTCGTGACCGGCATGACGACGACGGCCCTCGTGCCCAACTCCCGCGCACTCAGCGCCACGCCCTGTGCGTGGTTGCCGGCCGACGCGCAGATGACCCCGCGGGCCAGGGCGGCGGCGTCGAGGTTCGCCATCTTGTTGTAGGCACCGCGCAACTTGAAGCTGAAGACGGGCTGTTGGTCCTCGCGCTTGAGCAGCACCCGGTTGCCGAGGCGCTCGCTGAGCCGTGGCGCGGCGTCGAGCGACGACTCCACGGCCCGGTCGCCGATCTGCGCCGTGAGGATCCGCCTGAGGTAGTCGGTCGGCGTCAGCCCGGTGGCACGCTCGTCAGTGGAAGGCTCGTCGGTGGAAGTCGTCGGGGCCGTCGCGATCGTAGGGGCGACCGATGACCGATCCTCCACAGTTGAACTGTGGAGGTGGGTCGTCACGACGAGGGTCGTGACCGGGAGCGCCCGACGCGGGAGGCAACCTTCGACCAGTGGCCGTTGAACGCATCGATCGCCGAGTCGAGCGCGGCGAAGTTGATCCGCCCGCCTCCCAGCTGGACCATCACCCGGAGGGGCCCCTCGCGGATCGCGGTCCGGATCATCTTGAGCGTCGCGTCGTCCGGATCGGGGAACTCCTTGAGCGCTTCCTTCAGGCCGATCTTGACGACCTGCGCGCCGACGAACCGCCCGATCGGGGTGGCCTCGAGTTCTCCGAGCGTCGAGTTCCGTGTGAACGGCCGCGCCGGCACTGGCTCGGGGATCGGCCGACCGAGCATGGCGACGAACTCGTCGTCGGTCGCCACGAAGTGCCGGGGCCCGACCGACGGGGCGAGCACGTCGGCCGACTCGACGTGCACCGGCAGCGCGGCGACGCCGTCGGCGGATGAGCGCGCCACGAGCACCTCGAAGTCGCCGGCCTCGACCAACCAGTCGTGGGCGACGACGTCCCACACGGCGAACGATCGCCGGTCCAGCGGAATGGTCACGTCTTCGTACGCTCCCGGAGCGAGGTGCACCTTGGCAAACCCCTTGAGCTCCTTGGCCGGGCGGTAGACCGACGACGCCACGTCGCGCACGTAGACCTGCACCACGTCCGAACCGGGCCGGTCACCGACGTTGGTGACCCGCACCTGCACGGAGAGGTCGGTTCCGGTGCCGGTGACCCGGGCGTCGGACCATTCGAACGTCGTGTAGGACAGGCCGTGGCCGAACGGGAACAGTGCGGGTACTCCGGCGCTGTCGTGGAACCGGTACCCGACGTACAGACCCTCGCGGTGCTGCACCTGGCGTGGCACACCCGGGAAGTGGCGGTCCGATGCGAGCTGGGCCACATGCTCGGGGATGCTCTCGGCGAGCCGACCACCGGGTTCGGCGTCGCCGAACAGGACGTCCACTGCTGCTGCCCCGCCGGCCTGGCCACCGAGCCAGCACTCGAGGACTGCGTCGATTCGCGTGGCCCACGGGAGGTGCACGACTCCGCCGTTGTTGAGCACGACGACGACCGGGGTCGACGTCGCCGCGACCGCCTCGATGACGCGAACGTGATCGGCGGGCAGGTCGAGTGACGGTCGGTCGAATCCCTCCGACTCGTATGAGCCCGGGAGTCCGGCGAACACCACCACGACGTCGGCATCGTGGGCGGCGCCGACCGCCTCGGCCAACAGAGCATCGGTCGTGGTCCCGGTCCGGGCGTCGTAGCCCTTCGCGTAGGTGACGGTGGCGTCGTCGCCGACTCGCGTCCGCAGCACGTCGAGGGCGGCGTCGACGCGGGTCGGGTTGACCTGGGAGCTCCCGGCCCCCTGGTACCTCGGCTCTGCGGCAAAGGCCCCGACCACGGCGATGCGTCCGGCAGCAGCGAGCGGCAGCACCCCGCTGTTGGTCAGGAGCACCGTGCCGGCAGCGGCAGCGCCGCGGGCGACCTGGTGGTGGGCGTCGTACGCGCCGTCATGCTCGGCACCGTCGCGCCGACCGCGCTGCATCAGTTCGACGACCCGGGTCGCACAGCGGTCGAGGTCGGCGACCGGAAGCCGCCCGTTGGACAGCGCTGCGGTGATGTCGGCGTCGAATGCACCGAAGCTCGACGGCATCTCGACGTCGAGGCCCGCGCTGATGCCGGCGACGCGGTCGCTCACCGCGCCCCAGTCGCTCATCACCAGGCCGTCGAAACCCCACTCGTCGCGGAGGATGGTCGTGAGCAGCTCGTGGTGCTCGGAGGCGTAGGTGCCGTTGACGATGTTGTAGCTGCACATGACCGTCCACGGCGCCGCGTCCTTGACCGCGATCTCGAAACCGGTGAGGTAGATCTCGCGCAGCGTGCGCTCGTCGACGATGGCGTCGACGACGAATCGGTACGACTCCTGGTTGTTGACGGCGAAGTGCTTGATGCTCGTGCCGACGCCGCGGGACTGGATGCCCCGCACCATGGCGGCGGCGAGCTTGCCGCTGAGAAACGGGTCCTCCGACAGGTACTCGAAGCAGCGCCCGCCACCGGGATGCCGTTTGATGTTGAGGCCCGGGCCGAGCACGACCGACACGCCTTGCGCGAGCGCCTCCTCGCCAATGGCGCTGCCGACCGATTCGACGAGCGTCGGGTCCCAGCTCGAGCCGAGCGCAACCGCCGGCGGGAAGCAGGTCGCCGGAGCCGAACCGCCGACACCGAGGTGATCGGTGGCGTCGCCCTGCCGGCGGAGCCCGTGGGGACCGTCGGTGACCATGACGGCGTCGAGTCCACGCTCGGTCAGCGGACCGATCCACCAGAAGCCCTCTCCCGACATCAGTCGGACCTTCGTGGCGACGTCGAGGCCGGCGACGATCTCGGCAGCAGTCGGGGGCGCGGACGCGGCTGCGCTCGGGGTCGATTCGTTGGGTTCGGTCACGTCGGGGAACCTAGTTCCCGATCGTCCGGCCGTCCTTTCTACGAAGCGGCCGTGATCTTCCGCCGTGAACCCGGCGCTCCGAACGCGATGTTCGCAGTCGTGGACGGACCCGTCCACCGCCCTGCCGCTCCCGCCTGTCGAGCTCTCGTTTCGCAGCCACTCCCGCCAGCACCATCGGCTCGGTGATCGGTGGGGAGCTCGCCCCGGGGTGCGGCGGTAGCGTTGCCTCGTGTCGGCGGTTCCGGGATCGAGAACGATCAACGTTCGTGTCGTGACTCGCGCCAGGAAGGACGAGGTTGCCGGCGAACGCAACGGTCGCCTGCTCGTTCGGACCACTGCGCCGCCCGTCGAGGGTCAGGCCAACGACGCCGTCCGACGGATCGTCGCCGAGCACTTCGACGTTCCTACGCGTTCAGTGGAGTGCATCTCGGGCAGCCACTCCCGCGACAAGGTGCTCCGAATCAGCGAGTGACCGCAGGCGACGAGGCGGACCCGCCCGGAACCGTGGCCTCCGGCATCGCATAGCGCTCCTGCATCGCGTCGGGTGCTCCGGCGCGGGCGAACAGCCAACCCTGACCGAGGTCGACACCGACGTCGCGCAGAACGACGGCATCCTCGACGGTCTCGATCCCCTCGGCGACCGTCTGGGCCCCGAGCGACCCCGCGAAGTCGACCAAGGACCGTGCGAGCGTTCGCAGCACCGGGTCGTCGGCGACGCCGGCGACGATGCTCCGGTCGAGCTTGAGGACGTCCGGTGCGGTGAGGACGATGTGACGGAGCGACGAGAATCCGGCGCCGACGTCGTCGATCGCCAGTCGCATGCCCCGGTCACGGAGGGGTGCCAGCGCCGCGGCGAGCTCGTCGTAGTCGTCGACGGGTGCGTGCTCGGAGAGCTCCAGGACGACCCGATCGGCAGGCAGATCCGCGAGCAGTTCACGACATCGACCGCTGAGGAACGTGTCCGGCGAGAAGTTGATGGCGACGTACCCGCTGACGTTCGCCAGGTGGTCCGCTGCTCGACGGAACGCCAGCACCTCCAGGTCGATACCGGCCCCGATCGACGACGCCTCTTCGAAGACGACGTCGGGTGGGAGGGACCAGTCGGCGGGAAACCGGCTGAGAGCTTCTGCGCCGACGCGGGTTCCGTCGACCAACGACACGATGGGCTGCAGCAGGACGGTCGGCCCCCCGGCGTGCATGATCGGAGTCAATCGCTGGACGATCTCATCGCGGCGACGACCCTCGACGAGCCCGGGCTCGATGATCGTCGCTGCAGCGCTCGAGAGCACTTCGAGCAGGGCCCGGTCGCGCTCGACCAGGCCCCGGTCCTTGCTGAACCCGGCGGCGCAGAAGGTTCCGTACAACGAGCCGTCACTCAGGGTGACGGGCACGGCGACGTAGCTCCGGATCCGGGGGAACCGTGCTGCGGGCAGCCGCATTGCCTCCGGCAACTTGGCGACGTCGGGGATGACGGGCGGCAGTCGCCCGTCGAGGATCGCTTGACAGAACGACGTGCTCTGCGGCTGGGTCTGGCCGTCGCGGAACAAGGGGATCGACGACTCGACGACCTCGAGATGCTGGGTCTGCCCGTCGAGCCGGCTGAGAAACGTGAGGCTCAACCCCAGCGCGTCCTTCGCGGTTCGAAGGAGTTGCGCTACCTGCTCCTCGGTGTCGGATCGCGTTCCACGCCGGCTGCCCATACCTCTCTATCGGCCATGCCGACCCACTCCTGAGTACGGCTCCGGCTCGAGCCGGCCATCGAGCGAGGCCGACGATACGATCGCACGATGGCCGAGCCGAAGACCCGACCGACCGACGCGGACGTCGGCGACTTCCTCGCCGCGATCCCCGAGCGGCGCCGCCACGACGCCCTCCGCATCGACGAACTGATGCGCGAGGCGACCGGAGAGGAACCCGTGATCTGGGGGACGTCGATCGTCGGCTACGGCGGTGTCGATGTCTCCGACCCGGGCCGAGGGGCGAGATCCTGGCCTGTCATCGGGTTCGCGGCGCGGAAGGCGGAGTTCGTGCTGTACCTGCACGCCGAGCTCGAGCCCGAACGGTTCGACTCACTCGGTCCGCACCGCCGCGGGGTCGGCTGTCTCTACCTCAAGACCCTCGACGCCATCGACGAAGTAGCGCTTCGCGGTCTGCTCGATCGCAGCGTCGAACTGACCCGAATGTAGGCACGAGGCGCGTGCCTCACTGGAGCGTGACCAGCACTTCGTCCAGCTGCGCAAACGTCTCGTGCGTCGCTTCCGCCGCACCGGTACCCGATTCGTCGAGCGCTTCCTTCGAGGGAAACAGCTCGCTCATCACGAGCAACGTCCGGCCGTCCTGCTCTTCGAGGGTGACCGTGGTGACCGAGCTGTTCGCTCCGTCCTCCTCGTTCGTCCACACGATCCGCGACGGCGGAACGACATCGATGTAACGGCCGAAGAAGTCCATGCCTTCGCCGAAGTTGAGCCGGTACGTGCCCCCGGTGCGCACGTCCATCTCGCAGGCGTACAGCGTCATGCCCATCGACTTGGGCACCCACCACCTCTGGAACAGCTCGGGATTCGACCAGGCCTCGAACACCAGGTGTGCCGGAGCGTCGAACGATCGCGTCACGACGATCTCCCGGTCAGACCTCCGTTCCACCGTCGTGCGATTCGTTGCTGCGGCCTCACTTGCCGTGATGTCACCCATCCAACTTCTCCTTCCGCTTCAACTGTTCGATGACCTTGTCCAGCTCGGAGAACCGCTCGTCCCACAGGTGGTGGTACGTCTCGATCCACGCCGCGACCTCGTCGAGGCGGCGCTCCCCGACCCGGCAGTAGCGCACCCGGCCGACCTTCTCGGTGGTGACGAGCCCTGCCTGCTCGAGAATGCCGACGTGCTTCCTCATACCGGTGAGGGTCATGTCGAACCTCTCGGCGAGGTCGGTGATCGAGGACTCGGCGCGTCCCAGCTGTTCCAGCACGCCGCGACGGGTGCCGTCCGCCAGCGCGGCGAAGGAGGCATCGAGATCGATTCGTCATACTGAACCATACGGTTCAGTATGACCGGATACTCGGCCGCGACGCAAGCAGGTTCTCGAACCGGTCGATCACGACGGCGCACCCCCGACATCTCGAGGGGCGCGCCCCCTCCGTCGAGAGCGACTGCGAGCTATTGCGCGCTCGGCAGTATCAGCGGGATGTGATCTGCGAGTAGCTGTTGGCGAGATCGTCCTGGAGGACGGCGGCCGCGACCGTGGTCGTGTCGATCCGGAGCGGCTCGGTGAGCGTTCGGGAGCGATAGGCCCAGCCGGCGGGGAGTTGCAGTCGAGAGCCCAGATCGGCCAGGTCTGCCTCGGCGAGGGTGGGGTCCTTCTGCTGGCTCCACGTCTGCATCACGTACGTCGTCCCCTCGGGATCGGTCAGTTCATAGACGGTCTGTCCGGCGTCGAAGACGAACACGCTGGCGCGGTCGACCTCGTGGGGCAGATACGGGGTCGCGGCCTCAGCCATCGACCCGATCGCCACGGATGCCTGGCGGTACATCTCGATTCCTCCGAAGTCCTTCTTCGGGAGTTCGGTGACATCACCCGCCTTCTCGATTCGGTCCATGAGCCAGAACCGGGGCCCGTTCAGCACCGCGATCGGAGCGCCCTCCGACGCCGCGATCGCCGTGGCGTCGAGTTCGGTCCACAGCGCGTCGGGACAGTCGTTGAGCGGGAAGCTGTTGTACACGTCGGCCGTCGCGTTCCCGTCGGCCAACTGGACGAGCAGGACCTCGCAGTATCGCTTCGTGCGGAGACTCCCCCCGGCCGCTGTGGTCGCCAGCGTCGACGTGGTCGCCGGAGGGGCAAGGGTCGTGGCCGCCAGCGTGGTCGAAGATGGTCGGGGCGTTCCTTCATCGTTGGTCGAACCGCATGCGGCGCCGAGCAGGCCCGCGACCGCCACGGTCGCCACAAGGCCGAGCCGGCCCCGGGCGAGCGATTGACGTTCAGTGGTTCGCGGTGTCATCGGAGAGCTCCTCGTTGTTGGTTGATCGATCTCTGTGTCTCAGCGACTGCGGCGGGAAGCCGCGCGACGAGCGCTCCGGCGAGTGCGGTCGCGGTGTCGGCGGGGATCTCGCCGTTGGCGGCGCGGGCTGCGAGACCCACGAGACCGTCCATCACGGACCACAGCACCGCGGCGGCGAGATCACGGTCGATGTCGGGTTGCTCCATCGCCGGGAGCCACCGCTCCTCGAGGTGCGAGCGGAGCCGGAGGCGGGCTCGGTCGAGTTCGTGGATGCCGGTGTCCGCGATCACCAGTCGAATGGCCCGGAGGTCATCGGCGGGGACGGCGAGCAACTGACCGAAGGCGCCGAGGACCGACGCAAGTGTGTCACCGTCTCCGGAACGGATACCGCTGTCGACCGCTGCGACGTAGCGGGCGACCCGGTCCTCGAAGAAGGCCTCGTACAAGGACGCGAGGTCATCGAAGTGGTCGTACACGAGCCGGCGGCTGGCCCCCGCCTCCGAGGCCACCGCGACCATCGTGATCGCGGTGAGGCCGCCGCGGTCGAACAATCGTGATGCCGCATCGAGCAACTGGCGGCGTCGATCGTGCGGACGGAGGTACGCCCGCTTGCCGGTTCGTGTTGCCGCATCCACCCGTCGCCGCCTCCCGACGGAAACTGTACATCATGTGCACTTCTCGGCAAGCAGACGCGACCCGGTCAGCTCGGACGAATGTCGTAGTACCAGCCCAACACCGCGACGCCGACGAGCAGCACACCCGACACGACGGTGATCAGACGATGGTTCCTGGTGAGCAGCCCCGTGAGCCGGCGCTGCATCGGCGCCGCCAGCATCGGGAGCAGGACGAGCGGCCAGCCGAACCCCACGCCGAAGCACAGGAAGTACACGAGGCCGTCGGCAAGTGCACCGCCACCCCTCACACCACCCAGCACGAACGCCGAGATGATCAGCGGGCCGGTACACGGCAGGGTCAGTGGCCCGAGGGCCAAGCCGTACACGTAGGCACCGGCGACCGGATTGCGGAGTATCGGCACCTCACTGGTGGCGACTCGGGCCAACGGGTTCCGGTCCGCCAACATGGCGATCCCGAGAACGAGCACCAGGCCGTACATGACCGGCAACGCGTACGGCAGCACTTCCGCGAACGAGGTGCTCACGGCGTACAACAGTCCGCCGACGGCGACCATGGCACTCAGGACTCCGGCGAGCACGAGCACTCCCAGCCAGCGAAGCGACCGCGGCGACGTCGCCGCGCTCGGCCCGGTCGGCCAACAGCACGAACAGCCCGGGGTAGAGCGGCAGCATGCAGACGTTGCCGAGGATCGCGGCGTTACCGAGGAGGAACGCCTCGACGTACTCGCTCACGTCGTGGCAGCGACCTTCGCGCCGATCTCCGATGGGCTCTCGAACCCGGTCACCATCTCGCCGGGCGCTCCCGACGCGTCGACCAGCACCTTCGGGGTGCTCGGAGGGTTCAACGCCGTCGTGCCGAACGCGTCGCTCATCGCCGCGAGGAATTCCGGGGTCATCACGGCGAAACGGATGTCGTCGAAGCCGTTCTTCTCGGCATAGTCCGCCACGGTCGCAGCATCGAGATCGGTCTCGACGCTCAGTGCCAGGAACACCGCCGAGTCGCCGGCGGCCGCTGCTGCCTTCTGGGTGTCACCGAGTTGACGGAGGCAGTTCGAACACCACGTCGCGAAGTTCTCGACGAACACCGGCCGGCCCGCCAGATCGGAGATCGCAAACGACTCGCCGGCCACGTCGGTGAGTTGGAGTTCGGTCCACGTCGCGTCGCTGGTATCCGCTGCTGTTGACGAGGCCTGCCCCTTCGTCGTCGAATCGGTACCGCAGGCGGCCACCAGAAGGCTGCCGAACGCAGCGAGAACGACGACGACGCGTCGGGGGCGGACCGGGGAGGACATACGAAGGGCCTTTCGACGACAGGTGGTCGGGCGCGGGACGCGTCCGACACCACTGGTACCCCCGAGGGTACCCCTACACTCCATCCATGAGCGCTCAGCAGCCAACCTCCTCCACGGCAACCATGGACCTTCCCGAGGAGACCCTCGTCGCCGCCGGACTGACGTGGTGCCCGGAGGACCCGTCGCGCTCGGCCGACGCAGGCTGCGAGCTGGCCGACGTCCAGAAGACGTTCCTCACGCTCGCCTGACAACCCCGGTCGACGCCCCCACGCGTCGCGCCCGCAGCTCCCCCGACGTTCTGCGGTGCGGGCATGTATCCATTCCCGCCGTTCGATCGTCTCAAGGGTGTCTGTTCGTCACCTTCCGGCGAACACGTCTGACCAAGGAGAACGTCATGAACGAAGGAACCATCGATCGGGTCGTCAGGATCGTTGCAGGAATCATCCTGCTCGCGTTGGGGTGGGGCGAGGTCGTGAGCGGCACCCTCGGCACGGTGTTCAAGATCGTCGGCTTCGTTCCGCTGCTCACCGGAGTTGTCGGCTGGTGTCCCCTCTACGCGATCGCCCACCTGTCCACCCGTCGAGACAGCTCGAAGGAGCACGTCGCAGCGCGGCCGTGACGGGCAGGGAGACGGACACGATGACGCCTGACGATCTGGCAGCGGAGATCCCGTCGCTCTACCGGTTCGCCCTCGGGCTCGTCCGCAGTGAGGACCTCGCCGCAGACCTCACGCAGGACACGCTGATCCGAGCCATCGAACGCCAGCAGCAACATCGGGCCGACGCATCGCTCGGCGGTTGGCTCAAGCAGATCCTGCGCAACCTGGCCATCGATCGGGCCCGGCGATCGGACCGCGAGGTCGTGGTCGAGGACGTCGAGATCCAGTGGCACGACGACGAGTACACCGTCGACCCCGCCGACGTCATCGACCGCGCCGCAACCCGCGATGAACTCGAGGACGCCCTCGCACGCTTGCCGTTCATCTACCGCAGCGCCGTGCTGCTGCACGACGTCGAGCAGTGGACGGTGCAGGAGATCGCCGATCTCGAGGGCCTCGGCCTCCCGGCGGCGAAGCAGCGGCTCCGGCGAGGTCGAATGGCGCTCGTCTCCTCACTCGCCGCCGGCGCCGAGCGCCGCCACGCTCTCAAAGGAGTGCCCATGCGCTGTTGGGACGCCCGCCAACACGTCTCGGACTACCTCGACGGCGCCCTGCCGACCGACACCGCTCGGATCGTCGAGGCACACCTCGAAGCCTGCCCGACGTGCCCACCGCTGTACGCCGCACTCGTCGGGGTGCACGACGCCATCGGCGAACTTCGAGACGCCGACTCCGTCGTTCCCCCACCCGTCGCCGAGCGGCTCACACACCTCGTCACGGCGACGCTCGGACGACCGCCCTACTGAGGGGCACGTCGGAGAGCGATCGTCGCCGAGCTGCGACTACGTGCCCGAGCCGCGTTCCATGTCGCTCGAGATGATCGAGTCGAAGTCGCTCTGCGCGACGTAGCTCGGCGTGAAGCCGGCCCCATTTCGACCGAGTTGTCTGACGAAGGCCCGCAGGTGGTTTCGCGACCCACGTTCGAGGTTGGCGTAGACCCACGCGATGTCGGGGATGTCGGTCGCACGGGCGGCGAGATCGGCAAGGTCGAGCTCTTCCACCGTCGCTCCCACGGTGAGGGCGTCGACGAGCGAACGGCTGCCCTCGGCGAGGAGTGACGAGTAGAGCGACTGCAGTTCGGGATCGGTGAACCTTCCCGAGGTGTGATCCGCCGCAGGATCGGCGATGGCAGAGCGATCGAGGAGCGCCTTCACCGCGTCGGTGTGAGTCTGTTCTGCCGACGAGATATTGGCGAAGATCTTCGTCCCCCATCGATCACCGAGGGCCAGATAGAGGTCGCGGGCGAGGAGCTCCTCCTCGCGCATCCGCACCAGCCCGGCGACGTCTTCCGCACCGGGGCGTCCCGCAGGAATCGAATCGAGTCGCGCTGCAACGTCAGAGCCGGCCAGTTCGGTGACGCCGTCGTCACCGTTCCGGCCGGCGCCCGAGCCCTTGTTCGACGAGCAGGCGGTGAGCCCGACGACAGCGAGTACCAGCACCGAGAACACGATGCGGTGACGGATCCGGTTCACGACGACTCGGTGCCGGCGAACTCGTGGAACGCCGCAAACGCCCGGGGCCCGTAGACCGACGCTGTGCCTCCGTCCATCAGGAGGGCAACTCCGAGCGCCTCCGCACATTCCTCGGCCGTTGCGCCTCGGGCGACAGCGGCCTTGGCGTGGTAGGCGATACAGCCGTCGCACTGTTTCACGACGGCGATGGCGAGTGCCATCAGCTCCTTGACCTTGGCCGGCAACACGCCGTCGGCGACCGCTGCCTGGTGGAGTGCGCCGAAGCCGGCCCACACGTCGGGGCTGGCGGTGCGAAGGGTTTTGGTCGGGATCCGCAGGTCGGCGGCGACGTCTCGGTAGTGGCCCATGTTCATGCTCCTCTGTGAGTGATCGATGTAACGGTACGAGGCGAACCGCGCCGGCGGCAGGGTCCGAAGTCATACCCCGTGGGGTACGTGTCAGGTGAGTTGACGGATCAGGAACCAGACCGAGAACACGATCAGCATCGTCCCGAAGGCCAATCGCGACTGGGCGGACGAGACCTTCTGCGCCAGGCGGGCCCCCACCAGCGACGCCGGGATGAGCCCGAGGGCGAAACCGGAGGCGACCGTCCAGTCGATGTGGCCGAGCGCCCAGTGACTGGCGAGGGTGGGAATGGTCAGGACCCCCACGACGACCATCGATGTTCCCGCCGCCTCGGCCGCGGTCAGACCGAGGACCAGCACGAAGACCGGCACGAGGAGGAATCCGCCGCCGTTGGCGAGCAGTCCGGTGAGGAGTCCGACGCCGAATGCCGATCCGACGACGACACCCGTACGTTCCCGGCGACCCGCGGCGCGTTCCGCCGCGCCGACACGGTCGCGGACCAGCATCCGCGCCCCGATCCCCAACAGCAGGACACCGGACAGGATCAAGAGGCCGTTGCCGCCGACGAGTTGGGACGCCAACGCCCCGAGCAGCGTGCCCGGCACACCGCCACCGATCGCGAGTCGGGCAACCCGGCGATCGAGGTTCCCGGCCTTCAAGTAGCGGCGGGCGCTGACGAACGCTGCCGGGACCATCGCCGGCAGCGGCGACGCCACAGCGAGGAGACCGGGGACGCCGAGGACGGCGAGGACCGGGGTGGCGAAGGCCGACCCGCCGGCGCCGAACAGGCCGAACACCACACCCACGCCGAGCCCGGCGAGCACGTACTCCAAGAACTTCATGGTTCCACCATATACCCTAGGGGGTACCCTTGCATACCCCCCGGGGTACCTGTATGGTGAGGGCATGGACGAGACGCCCACCCACCACGGCATCGACTTCGACGACACGACGCTCGCCGACCTCCACCACCGACTGCGCCGCATCGAGGGCCAGGTCCGCGGGATCCAGCAGATGCTCACCGACGGACGCGACTGCCGGGAGCTCGTCACGCAGATCGCCGCCGCGACCAAGGCGCTCGAACAGGTCGGGTTCCACCTCGTCTCCGCCGGTCTCACCTGGTGCGTCCAACACCCCGACCGGTCGGCCGCCGCCGGCTACGAGCTCGCCGACGTCCAGAAGATGTTCCTGAAACTCGCCTGATCCGCCCCGCCCGACCACCCACCGACCTGCCCACCAAGGAATCACCATGATCTTCAAGCAGTACGAACTCGGTTGCCTCTCGCTCTTCAGCTACCTCATCGGCGACGAGACCACCGGCCGCGCCGTTGTCATCGACCCCCAGCGCGACGTCACCCAGTACGTCGAGGACGCCGAGCACTTCGGTCTCACCATCGAGCGGGTGCTCGAGACGCACTTCCATGCCGATTTCCTCTCGGGCCACCTCGAGCTCGCTGCCGCGACCGGCGCGGTCATCTCCTTCGGCGACGAGGCCCACGCCGACTTCCCGATCGACCCGATGGCACACGGCCAGCAACTGTCACTCGGCGACGTGAGACTCGAGATCCGCCACACCCCCGGCCACACCCCCGAGTCGATCTCGATCGTCGTGTGGGAACACGCCGATGACGTCGACCCGTGGGCGGTGTTCACCGGCGACACGCTCTTCATCGGCGACGTCGGGCGCCCCGACCTGCTCACCTCGATCGGCTGGACCGCCGACGGGCTCGCCCGCCGCCTCTACCGGTCGCTCCGCGACCAGCTCCTGACACTTCCGGACGCAACACGCGTCTACCCGGCACACGGTGCTGGCTCGGCGTGCGGCAAGAACCTGTCAACGGCCAGCCAGTCCACGATCGGCGAACAGCGACGCACCAACTACGCGCTCGCCCCGATGAGCGAGGACGCATTCGTGGAAGCCGTTACCCAGGGGCAGTCGATCGCACCGCTCTACTTCGCCTTCGCCGCCGACTCCAACCGACGCGACCGCGAGCTCCTCGACGACCACCGCGACACCCCGGCGTTCGACATCGACCTCACGCTCCGCCAACAGGCCGAGGGTGCCGTCGTGATCGACGGTCGATCCGCGGAGCTCTTCGCATCTGGCCACCTCCGTGGTGCGATCAACGTCGGGCTCGACGGGCGATTCGCCGAATACGCCGGCGACGTCCTGCGACCCGGCCAGACAGTCATCCTGATCACCGATCCCGGCCGCGAGAACGAAGCCAGGATTCGCCTGGCCCGCATCGGCTTCGACCACGTCATCGGCGCTCTCCACGACATCGACCGAGTCCTCGTCGACCACCCCGAGCTCGCCGAGCAGGCGCCACGCGTCACGGCCAGCGAGGTCGAGCAACGCCGACTCGCCGAACCGGACCTGCAGATCGTCGACGTCCGCAACCCTGGCGAAGTCGAGGCCGGCGCCATCGACGGTGCCATCAACCTGCCGCTGCCCCAGCTGCTCGACAGGATGAACGACCTCGATCCGAGCCGGCCGACGATCGTCTACTGCGCCGGCGGCTACCGATCCGCCACCGCCGCGTCCCTTCTGCGCTCCCACGGCTTCGCCACCGTCGCCGACATCTACGGCGGCTACGGCGCCGTCTGCGCCATCGACCCCGACCCCGAACCCGCCACCACGAGGTGACCACCATGTGCTGCAACGCCTGCGCCCCCAACGCCGACCCCGCCGACGAGACCCTCCCCAGCGTCGACGTCCTCACTGCGGCCAACCGACCCGACGGCATCGCGCTCCTCGACGTCCGTGAGCAAGCAGAGTGGTCCTCGGGCCACGCACCCGGGGCGATCCACCAACGTCTCGGAGCCGTCGATCCCGAGAGCCTGCGTGACTACGACGCCATCTACGTGATGTGCCGCTCCGGCAATCGGTCCGCGACCCGCGACACGCCGGCTGCGCGACGCCGGGATCGACGCCCACAACGTCACCGGCGGGATCATCGCCTGGGCAGAGGCCCGACTCCCCGCCGACTTCAGCTGACCCCGGCCACCCCACCTCCACCCCCCACCCTCCCCGGAAGGAATCCCATGTCCAGCATCGAACTCACCGCCACCAACTTCGAAGCGACCGTCGCCGCCGACGGCATCGTCCTCGTCGACTGGTGGGCATCGTGGTGCGGACCGTGCATGCGCTTCGGACCCGTCTACGAAGCCGCCGCTGCCGCGATCGACGACCTCATCAGCCAGATCCGAGGGCTCGACATGGACCAGGTCCGATCCTCCCTCGACAACGCCGCCGCCATCGCCGCCAACGGCTGATCACCTCCACCTGACGCAGCGCCGCAATTCCTCGATCCACCATCTCACCAGGAGTCACCCCACATGATCCCCACCCGACCGGCCGAAACGGCACCCTCGACCGGCGGCGACCGCCCACCCGAGGTGGTCTCCGCAGAGCCGTGGTTCGCCCGCCTCGCCCGCTTCTCGGCCACGCATCGCCGTGCCGTGATGATCGTCTGGCTGATCGCCACCATCGCCGCAGCTCCCCTCGCCGTCACACTGACGGGCGCGCTCTCCGGTGCCGGTTGGGAAGCACAGGGGTCCACCTCGATGAAGGTCCGCGACGAACTCCGACGCGACTTTCCACAACTCGGCGCCGAGGCCGCCGTCGTCGTCTATCGCCAGACCGATCCGATCTCCGACGAGCCGGCGGGGATCCGGCAGCTGGTCGCCGACCTCGCCGACGCTCCGGGCGCGACCTCCGTCGTCGACCCGCTGACCCAGCCCGCCGAGGCCGGGTTGGTCTCACGGGACGGGCGCACCGCCCTGGTCCCGGTCGCGCTGTCCGCTGCCAACGACGCTGAGCTTCCCGAATCAGCCGGCAAGTTGATCGACCACGTTGCCGAACTGTCGCTGACGAAGGGTTCGACGGCGAAGGTCACCGGCGAATGGCCTGTCTGGAGCGACTTCAACAAGACCAACGAGGAAGCGCTCCACAAGGCCGAGTTGCTCTCCGGCCTCCCGACCATCCTGCTCCTCCTCGTGGCGTTCGGTTCGGCGATCGCCGCTGGACTCCCCCTCATGCTGTCGCTCGCCGGCATCGCCGTGGGGTTCGCGTCGTTGCACCTCATCGGCGGCACCATGCCGCTCTCGGTCTGGTCCATGAACTTCTCGATGATGATCGGCCTCGCCGTGGGCATCGACTACAGCCTCTTCATCGTCTCCCGCTATCGCGAGGAACGTGAGGACGGGTACGGGGCCATCGACGCCATCGCCAACACACTCTCGACCGCCGGCAAGGCCGTCTTCCTCTCGGCGCTCGCCGTCATCATGTCGCTCGCCGCGGTGTTCGTCGTACCGGTCATGGTGTTCCGGTCGATGGCGCTCGGCATGATCCTCTCGGTCATCGCCGTCGCTCTCGCGGCGCTGACACTGCTCCCGGCAGTCCTCGTCGCCCTCGGCGATCGGGTCCTGGTCGCTCGCGGCCACAAGGACCCCGATCGAGCCGCCGAGGGTCGCTGGGCCCGCTGGACCGGCCTCGCATTGAGCCACCCCGGCCGCACCCTCCTTGCGGGCTTGTCGCTCCTGTTGCTCCTCGCTGCACCGGCGCTCGGTATGCGACTCGGCATGCCCGGTGCCCGCGTCGTCGACGAGGGCCGATCGAGCCGCGACGGCTACGACATGCTGGTCGAGTCGTTCGGGCCCGGCGCTGCCGCGCCGCTGTTCGTCACCGTTTCGGCGGCCGATGCCCAACAGGTGGTCGACCTTGCTGCCGCCGACCCCAACGTCGTCAACGCCCAGGTGGTCGCCCAGCCCGCCGCAAGCGGACGGACCGTCGTTCGCGTCACCCCGGCCACGGCCGTCGACTCGGCGAAGACCTCTGACATGGTCGGACGCCTCCGCGACTCGATCGGTGCGAAGGTCCCGGCCGCTGACGTCGGTGGGCCCGCGGCCCAGAACCACGACCTCACCGAGGTGCTCATCGGACGCGCACCGCTCGCCATCGGCATCATCATGGCCGTCGCGTTCCTGTTGCTCCTGGTGGTGTTCCGCAGCCTCGCGATCGCCGTCTCGTCGGTGCTGTTGAACCTGGTCAGCGTCGGCGCCAGCTTCGGGTTCGCCACCCTTGTGTTCCAACACGGCTACGGAGCGGGCCTGATCGGCATCGAACACCAGGGATTCGTCGACGCCTGGGCGCCGCTGTTCTTCTTCGCCCTGCTCTTCGGCCTGTCGATGGACTACCAGTTGTTCCTGCTCGCCGCGATCCGCGAGCGGTACGAGGCGACCGGCGACACGACACTCGCGATCCGCGAAGGCATTGCCCGCACCGGTCGGCCCATCACCAACGCCGCGCTCATCATGATCGTGGTGTTCGTCGCCTTCGGTGTGACCGGACCCATCCCACCGACCGAACTCGGCGTCACCCTGGCGCTCGCTGTCCTGCTCGACGCCACCATCGTCAGAATGATGCTCGTGCCCTCGCTGATGGGTCTCCTCGGCGACCGGAACTGGTGGCTCCCGAAGTGGCTGGGCCGTGTCCTGCCCAACATCCACTTCTCGCACTGACCCCGGAGTTGTCAGACGACCGGCGACGCCGGAGCCGCGATGATCACGTTCACGGCGCACGCTGCCCGTCGTCGAATCGCCCGCCGTCAGGCGCCGATGCGTCCGGTTTCGTGCGCCCAGATGGCGATCTCGACCCGGTTCCGGGCGCCGAGCTTGTTCATCAAGCTGCCGAGGTGGGTCTTGACCGTGCTCAGGCTGATGAAGAGTTCGGCGGCGATCTCGGCGTTGGTGCGACCCCGCGCAACGGACACCAGCACCTCTTCCTCCCGGTCGGTCAGCGGGGCGACGGGCTGCGCCGGAGGTGTGCCGTCGTGTCGGTTGGCGAACGTGGCGAGCAACCGAGCGGTGACGCTCGGGGCGATGAGCGCATCGCCGTTGGCGGCGGCCTTGATGGCCTGCACCAGCAACTCGGGGCCCGGCGTCCTTCAGCAGGAATCCCCTCGCTCCGGCTTTGAGCGCGCCATGGACGTACTCGTCGAGATCGAACGTGGTGATGACGACCACGGCCTGCGGCTCGGCGACGTCGGGGCCGGCGAGCTGGCGGGTTGCTTCGATCCCGTCGAGCCCGGGCATGCGGATGTCGAAGAGGCAGACGTCCGGTCGGAGTTGCCGGGCCAGCGCGACGGCCTCGGCGCCGTCGGCGGCCTCGCCGACGACCTCGATGTCGGGCTGGGCGTTCGAGGATCATCCGGAGCCCGGTCCGGATGATCTCCTGGTCATCCGCGAGCAGGACGGTGATGCTCACGGGCGGCCGTCCCGCGGGAGCACCGCCGTGACGGTCCATCCCCGGTTCCGGTCGGGGCCCGCCTCGAGGGTGCCGCCGAGCAGCTTCGCCCGTTCGGCCATACCGACGAGCCCGAAGCCGGTCGCCGTCCTGGGGTCGAACGGCCCCGGCATCGCCGTCGTCGTGCACCGTCATGCGGACGCAGTCGGGCTCGCCCCGCACCGCCACCTGGACGCGGGTGGCGTGGCGGGCGTGGCGCACGGCGTTGGTGATCGACTCCTGGGCGAGGCGGAAGATGGCGGCATCGACGGACGGCCGCAGCCCGTCGAGGTCTCCGGAGAGCTCGACGTCGACCCGGGGCCGTTCGCCGGGGCCGGTGGCGAGGTCCTCGACCTGGGCGACGCCGCGCTGCGGGGTGAGGTCCGGTTCCTCTCCCTGTCTCAGGGCGCCGACCATCGAGCGCATCTCGGCGAGGGTCCGGGAGGCCTCCTGCTCGATGACGACCAGGGCTTCCACCGCGGCGCCCGGATCGGTGGGGGCGACGACACGGCCGGCCTGGGCCCGGATGGCGATGGCCGAGACGTGGTGGGCGACGGTGTCATGGAGCTCGCGGGCCAGCTGCTCCCGCTCGAGGAGCTTCATCTGGTCCATCCCCCGGCGACGGGCCTTGTCCGCGTACCGGACCGAGGCGCCGACCGCCGCCACCAGGAGCACGAACACGGCACCTTGAGCCACCTCGCCGAGCGGGACCTCGCCTCGGTGCCGTCGTGGCGTCTGGGCGTCGAAGGCGATGAGCAGCACCGGGATCGACAGGATCAGGGCAGCCCGATCACGGCGTCACGGCCGGAGCCCCAGCGGAAGAGCGCGTACACCAACAACATCACGAAGACGGTGGCGTCCAGGCCCCGCCACTCGTCGCCGAGGACGAGCGAGGCGACCTCCACGACCGTGACGAGGCCGAAGGCGGCGGCGACGCACTGGAGCGGGTGCGTCCGCCGCCACAGCAACGTCGGGAGCAGCGGCCAGCGCGACCACCACGGAGAGCACGCGCCAGACCAGGTCCTCGCGGAACGCTCCCTCGAGCACCACCACGGGCACCAGCGCCGAGACGAGCGCCCAGTCCCGCCAGACCCGGCCGGGCGCATCGGGAACGCGGGGCTCGGCCCACAACGAACGAGCTGCGTCCCGGAGCACCACCCAACCCTAAGGAACGTCCGGCAGCGGGCGGATCGGCCGAAAGGACGAGACGGCAACCGTCCGATCGGCGGGTGCCGAATGGCCGGAGTCCCGATGTGGCGCGGAGCGGGACGTGACATCACGACCATGGGCTCATGCCCACGTCAGCAGCAACCGCCCGTCGCCACCGGTCACTCCTCGGCCGGGTCGCCGGCTGGTGCTTCGATCACCGGACCAAGGCCATCGGGCTCTGGCTCGTCGCGCTCGTCGCCGATCTTCGGCGCAGGCGGCGCGGTCGGCTCGCAGTTCAGCGCCAACGCCCAGGTGCCCGGCTCCGGCAGCGCCGCCGGGTTCGCCGTGCTGGATGAGCACTTCCCCGAGCTCGGCACCGGCGGGCAGACCGGCACGATCGTGTTCAGGGCGGCCCAGGGCGTCGACGATCCCGAGGTCCGGGCCGCCATGGAGGAACTGTTCGCAACGGTCGACGCCGGGTTCCCCGACGACGCGCGGTGAGCCGCAGCACCCGGGTGCGACCGTGGTCTCGCCCTACGCAGACGAGCGGTGAGAGCCAGATCGCCGTGACGGGCCCCTCGCCGGCCGAGTCGCCTACGCCCAGGTGAACTTGTCGTCCGACGTCGACGACACCGAGTCCGGCCTGCTCGGCAAGGCGATCAGCGAGCACGCCCCGCGATCGACGGCCTCGAGGTCTTCGCGGGCGGCCAGTACCTGGCCGTGATCGACCCCCCGCAGACCGAGCTCCTCGGCCTCGCCTTCGCCATGATCGTCCTGATCCTGGCCTTCGGGTCGGTGCTCGCCATGGGCCTCCCGATCGCCGTCGCACTCGGCGGTGTCGCCGCCGGCATCGGGATCACCCTGCTCCTCAGCAACGTCTTCACCATCCCGAACGACGCCACCGTCCTCGGGATCATGATCGGGCTCGGCGTCGGCATCGACTACGCCCTCTTCATCGTCTCCCGCTACCGGGAAGGCCTCCACGCCGGGCACTCGGCGCGTGCGTCCACCGTGATCGCCATGGAGTCCGCCGGGCGAGCCGTGATCTTCGCCGGCACCACCGTGATGATCTCGATGCTCGGCCTCCTCCTCGTGGGCGTCGGGTCGGTCGGCGGCATGGGCATCGGTGTCTCCGCCACCGTGCTCGCCACCATGTTCACGTCCACCACGCTGCTCCCGGCGCTGCTCGGGTTCGCCCGGGAGCGGGTCGAGCTCACCCGCTGGCGCGGCCTCATCGCCGCCGGCTTCACGTCTGTCGCCCTGCTCGGCCTCGGCATCGGGTTGACGCCGCTCGCGGCCTCCGCCGGTGCGCTCGCCCTCCTCACCCTGCTCGCCAGCCTGGCCGTGCGGCCGCTGCGGCGCGCCGTCCCTCGACGGAGTGCGAAGCCGATGGAAGCGACCCTCGCCTACCGGTGGAGCCGCACCATCCAGCGCAACCCGCTCCGCTGGCTGGTCGGGGCGAGCGTCGTGCTGGTCCTCCTCGCCGCTCCGGTCGCCGGCCTTCGCCTCGGCTGGGCCGACGATGGGCAACTTCCCCGAGGGCACCGACACCCGGCAGGCCTACGACCTCCTCGCCGAGGCGTTCGGCGACGGGTTCAACGGCCCGTTCCTCATCACCGTCGTGGGCGAGTCCGCCGACGACGTCGCCGCCCTCCACGCCGCCCTCGTACGCACCGACGGGGTGGCCGCCGTCACCGCCCCGATGTCCGACGACCCGGCCCAGCCGGGCGCCTACCTCATGAGCCTCGTCGCCACCACCGCCCCCCAGGACGAAGCCACGGCCGCACTCGTCCGTCGTCTCCGCAGCGACGTCATCCCCGCTGCGACGGCCGGCACCGACCTCGACGTCGAGGTCACCGGAGGTGCCGCCATCGCCATCGACATCACCGACTACCTCGCCAAGCGGATGCTCCTCTTCTTCGGCGCCGTGCTGGCTGTGTCGTTCGTGCTGCTGCTGATCGTCTTCCGGTCACTGCTGGTTCCGCTCAAGGCGGTCCTCATGAACGTCCTCACCATCGGCGCCGCCTACGGCATCGTCGTCGCCGTCTTCCAGTGGGGATGGGCGGGCGGGCTCCTCGGCATCGAAGGCGGGCCCATCAACCCGTTCATCCCGATGATGCTCTTCGCCGTCGTCTTCGGACTCTCGATGGACTACGAGGTCCTGCTGCTCTCCCGCATCCGCGAGGAGTACCTGCGAACCGGCGACGCCAAGACCTCGGTGGCCGACGGGGTCGCGTCCACCGCCAGGGTGATCACCGCAGCTGCCGCCATCATGGTCGTCGTCTTCGGGTCGTTCACGCTCGAGGACATGCGAGAGCTCAAGATCTTCGGCCTCGGGCTCGCCGTGGCCGTCTTCCTCGATGCGACGCTCGTTCGCTTGGTGGTCGTCCCGGCCACCATGGAGCTCCTCGGGGACCGCAACTGGTGGATCCCGAAGTGGTTCGACCGGATCCTGCCGCACCTGGAGATCGAGCCGACCCAGCCGGCCATGCCCCAGCCGGTGAGCACCTGACGCCTGCCGGTCACACGCCGGTCCCACCGGTCGAGCCGAGGTGATCTTCGTCGACGACGGCCACACCGACGAACTGCTTGGCTCCGCGAAGCCGGCTCGGTCCGCACGAACTCGACCACGAGGCGTGGCCGGTAAGTAGGTTGGCTCCCGAGCGCGTGGTTGCTACGTTCCCGAAGCACAGCGAAAGGGCGATTGGTGCCACAGGCAGTTGTTCGAGGCGACATCGCCCTCGAGTACGAGACGTTCGGCGACCCGGCCGACCCAGCGGTCGTGTTGATCGCCGGGTTCGGCGCGCAGATGCTCTCGTGGGACAGCGGCTTCTGCGACGGCCTCGCCCGACGGGGCCGACACGTGATCCGGTTCGACAACCGGGACACCGGCTGGTCGACGAAGCTCGACCAGTTCCCGGTAGACCGGGGCGAGCTCATCGGTGCCGCATCGAGTGGTGACCTCGAAACCGTTCGGGCCCTCGCCCCATACCGGCTCGAGGACCTGGCCGACGACGCCGCAGACCTTGTCGGAGCGCTCGGCCTCGACCGGGTTCACGTCGTCGGGGCGTCGTTGGGCGGCATGGTCGCCCAACTCGTCGCGATCCGCCATCCGAATCTCGTGGCCACCCTCACATCGATGATGTCGTCGACCGGGTCGTCCGAAGTGGGGCAGTGGACCCCCGAGGCCTTCGCCGCACTCATGAGCCCGTTGCCCTCGGACAGGGACGGCTACATCGCCGGAACCGTCGCTGCCTCGCGGGTCTGGTCCTCGAAGCGATACTTCGACAGGACCTCCGCCGCTGCCCTCGCCGCGGCCAGCTACGACCGAGGGCTGTGTCCGGATGGAACCGACCGCCAGCTCGCGGCCCTGCTCGCCACTGGATCGCTCGAGGACGACCTCGCCGGCCTGCGCCTCCCCGTGCTGGTGATTCACGGCACGGACGACACCCTGATCGCACCGAGCGGTGGCGAGCGGACTGCCGAGCTCATACCTGACGCCGAACTCCTCATCGTGACCGACATGGGCCACGACCGGCCCGAACCGCTCTGGCCGACCCTGTGGGACGCCATCGCCACCCTCACCGACCAGAACCGGCGCCGATCGCCGTAGCACGACATCAGGTCACGACTGCGACTCGTCGACGGTGATGAGGACCTTGCCGCAGTCCTTCGACCCGTCGAGCACCGCCAGGGCGTCCTCGAACTGGTCGAGCCCGAACCGGTGGGTGATCAATGCCGACAGATCCCGCCGCTCCAGGAGATCGACGGCGTTCTCGAAACGCGCGGGGTACTCGATCGAACCGCGAAGGGTCAGCTCCTTCATCAGCACCATCAGGAAGCTGACCTTGATCGGCCGATAGTGCAACGCCACCACCGACAGGCGTGAGCCCACCCCGGCGTGATCGATGACGTCGAGGATGACCTGGTCGGCGCCGGAAGCCTCGATGAACGCGGCAGTGGCCGGGGTCGGGCCGAACATGAACGGCTTCGTCCCGTGCAACGACTTCAACTCGTCCCAGACGTCGGTGGTCGTCGGGTCGAGCGCCGCCTGCGCGCCCAGGCCCAGCGCCAGGTCGCGGCGCGTCCCGCTCAGGTCCACGGCGACGACTCGTTCGTGACCGCGGTCGACCAGCGTGGCGATCGCTCCGAGGCCGATGGGTCCGCAGCCGAACACCACCACGCCCTCGCCGGGCTTCACGTCGGCCTGGTCGACGGCGTGCATGCCGACGGCGAGGGGCTCAGCGAACGCCGCGACGTCGAGCGGCACGTGGTCGGGCACCCGGTGGAGCCGAACGTCGGGTTCGGTCACCCGCAGCAAGGGGGTGAGGCCGCCGAACGGTCCGCCGCTGCCGTACTTGCCGATGTTCTCCGTGGAGCCGGCTTGGACGACGACACGGTCGCCGACCCGCACCGACGCCACGTCCGGTCCGACCCATTCGACCGTGCCCGACATCTCGTGGCCGAGACAGAGCGGCTCGGGGCCCGGGCCGGCGACGCCGCCCATCTTGATGTAGCTCAGGTCGCTGCCGCAGATCCCACACGCCGCGATGCGCACCAGAGCGTCACCCGGGCCGGGGTCGGGATCGGCGACGTCATCGACGCGGACGTCGCCGGGGCCGTGGACTCGTACTTGCAGCACAGGGTTCTCTCCTCGATCGTGGCGCCGGTCAGCCGGCGAGGTAGCCGCCGTCGACGGCGAGCGTCGTACCGGTGACGTAGGTCGCCGCCGACGACGCCAGGAACAGCACCGCGCCGACGACCTCGTCGGGACGTCCGAGTCTCCCCATGGGGATGTGGGCGAGCTCCTCGTTCAGGAGCTCCGGGAACGCGGCCATGGGCGCCGTCATCGGCGTGTCGATGACCCCGGGCGCGATCGCGTTCACACGCACTCGACGCCCGGCCCAGCGTCGGCCCAGGTTGGCGGTCCAGTTCACGACCGCAGCCTTGGCCGCCCCGTACCCGGGGACCATGGTCGTGGCCCGGTACGCCGTCATCGACGACACGTTGATGACGCTGGCTCCGTCGGGCAGCGTGCTCGCGAACAGCAGGCGACGGAGGGCGGTGGTCAACCGCATCGGTCCGACGAGGTTGAGCGTCGACGGACACGGCGAACCCGTCGGCGCTCCACTCGTCGAGGCCGCCCGGCAGGTTGGCCCCGGCGTTGTTGACGAGGACGTCGAGCCGGTCGATCGACGCCACCAGGGCGTCGATCGAGGCCGGGGTCGGTGATCTGCAACTGCCGATAGCCGAACCGGTCGAGATCGACCTCGTAGGAGGCGGCCTCGCTCCGGGTGCCGGTGACGATCACGTCGGCACCGGCGTCGGCGAATGCCGAGGCGATGGAGTGACCGATGCCGCTGGTCCCGCCGGTGACCAGGATGGTGGCGCCGGAGAAGTCGAAGGTGACGATGCCGCTCATGGCCGGTTCAACTTGGCGATCGAGCGCTTCAGCCACGCCTGTTCCCAGAAGTTCTCCGTCGCCGCCAACAGCGACTCGTGGGCGGCGATGGCGACGGCTTTCGCCCCGTCGTGGCGGGGCTCCGCGCCGAGCACGATGTCGGTCAGCTGGAGCGCTTCGACGGCGCGGCCGTCGTCGAGGTGGGCACGGGCGGCGGCGACCAGGGCGTCGGCTCCGGCCGCGGCCACGAGGTCCGGGGCGACTGCGAGCGGCGGCACGCCGTACAGCTCCGTCGTCGATCGGTGGTGGAACCAACCGGCGTAGTTCTCCCAGATCGCGCGGACGTTCCATTTGGTCTGGCCGTAGCCCTCACCCACGTCGAGGTGGTCAGGGATCCGGACCTCGCGCATCAACGTGTGGACGTCGGTGCCGGCGTTCATTCCGTCGACGGTCCGGTCATGGACCCAGCGCATCGCTTCCTGCATGGCGCGGACTTCGTCGGCGATCGGCGCCGCGCCGACGATGGGATCGAAGTGTCCGGTGATCAGGCGCTCGGGGACGAGGTCGAGCACCACCTCGAGGGAGTCGATGTAGGTGAGGGCGTCGCGGTAGCGGTCGCCGCGGATCGTGACGAGGTTGGGCACGTGGCCGAACAACGGGCCGAACAGGTTGCCCGAGAACAGCGTGCGCGATTCCGGGAGCCAGACGACCATCGAGTCGAACGTCTCGCCGCCCGGCGTTGCGATCAGCTGGAGGTCGCGACCTCCGATCGTGAGGTCGAGACGTTCGTCGACGACGACCGTCGGTTCCGGACGAGCTTGCGGGACGGCGCCGACACCAACGGATCGGGCGTACTCCATGGCGGCGATGATGGCGTCCATGAAGGCGAACGCCGAGTTGCGGGACCGGAACGTCTCGAGGCGTTCGTTGTCGTCGCGCCACGTCGTGAAGTTGGCCTGCGCGACCACGGCGGTCTCGGGATCCTTGACGGCGTCGATGCCGCCGACGTGGTCGTAGTGCCCCTGGGTGAGGATGACCGAGTGGATCGGCGACGTGTCGACGGTGTCGTACGCCCGGCGGTGCAGCGGACCCTCGAAGCCCATGCCGGTATTGATCACGACCCGGCCTTCGTCGGTCGGGAGCAGGTAGCTGTTCGACCATCCTGGTGACATCCACACGTCATCACCCAGGTCGACGGGGGGCGAGTCGGTGGCCGCCTGCATCGCGGCGGCGCCGGGCCGTTGTCGGTGGATTCCGGACATCAGCGCACCTCCGGGCGGATCTGGGGGAAGGCGTCGAAGTAGAACGCGTACCGCTCGTACAGCTCAGCCGGGTCGAGCCCGAAGTGCTGGCGGAGGTCGTACACGACCCGCCCGTCCTTGCCCCGCGGGTTGGCGGCGACGTAGGCGTCGAGGCCACCCCGCACGTCGTCGCCCACCGACATCCCGGCGGTCTCGAGCACCCGCGTGGCCATGGCCACGTCGTCGGCCATGAACTCGCGGAACTCGACGTCGACCCGCTGGGCCTCGGGGATCAGGTGCGTGTCGCGCACCGCGGCGCGGAGCAGGCGCTCGATCCGGTCGACCCAGTACGAGGCGAGCTCGTCGGCGTCGATGGTCACGCGGCGGTTGCGGTCGCCGTAGGCCAGCATCGTGATGGCCGACTGCAGCACCGCGACCGGGTCGCGCAGCGTGAATGCGACGGTGGCGTCGGGGAAGGTCGCCATCAGCGGGCCGAGGCGTTCGAGGTGCTGCGGGCACTTCAACACCCAGCGGTTCGGGCCTCGCAGGTAGCTGAGCACCTGCAACTCGCGGCGCAGGAACGCGTAGTGGGCGAACTGGTCGAGCTGCTCGGCATGGTCGCGCCAGCTCGGCACCCGGGCCAGCCACTCGAGGACGTAGGTGCACAGGTCGAGGTCGAGGAGTTCGCACTCCTCCTCGATGCTGGACGGCGGTCGGTCGTGCATGAGGGCCGTGAGCGGCGACACCTCCTTGGCTGCCAGGTACTCCGCCTCGCAACGCACGTAGCGGGGGTCGAGCCCGTCGCGCCCGGGGCCGTCGCCCCGGACGGGGATCGGCTCGACCACCTCCCACCAGGGAAGCGACCGGAACCGGGTGTCGGTCGCCAGGAGGTTGACGAGGTGGGTGGTGCCCGAACGCGGAAGGCCGACGACGATGATGGGCGGCTCCAGTCCGACCTCGAGCGCTTCGGGGTGGCGCTTCACGAAGTCCTCGAGGCGAAGCCGGGCTGCGAGGATCCCGACGAGTCGGCGACGCACGAGGAACCGGCCCAGCCCCGACAGGCCGGTGTCGGCGTCGACGGCCGACACCTGCGCGGCCAGGCGGTCGAGCAGGGTGTCGTCGCCGAAGTCGTCGAGGCCGGTGCGCCGATGGGCGGCGGCGACGAGCGCCGCCGGGGTCAGGTCGACCTCCATCGTCATCGCCATCTCGTAGATGCGCTGTTCGGCCTCGTCGCGGATCGGTTCGCGAAGGTCGTCGATGCGAATGTCGGTCGTCACGCCCGCACCCCGTCGAGGACGACCCTCGCGATCCGCTCGACCCACTCCTCGCTCACAGCATCGGATCCGTGGACCGCGGTCGCCATCATCGCCGGACCCGCCAGCTGGAGGATCAGGCCGTCGGTGTCGATGTCGGCGCGAATCTCGCCACGCTCGACCGCACGAGCCAGCCGTTCGCCGGTGCGCCCCCACACCAGCGACAACTCCGGCGAGGGCCCCGCTCCGGGTCGAGACGGTTCGCCCAGCAGGCCGGCGAGCGCGGCGCGTCCGGCTGGCGACCCGAACTTCTCGAGACTCCACCGCACCATCGACCGGATGTCCGCATCGAGATCGCCCGTGTCTGCGACCACGTCGTCACCCTGGGTGCGGAACACCGTCGACAGCACGAGATCGGCTTTCGAGGACCATCGCCGATAGATCGCCGGCGTCGTCGTGCCGGCTCGCTCGGCGACCCCGGCGAGGGACAGCCCGTTGTAGCCGCGCTCACCGAGGAGGTCGACCGTGGCCGCGACGATGGCGTCGTCGAGCCGGTGTTCACGCGGCCTACCGGGCTTGGCCATGACAACCTCTGCGCTCACAGGAGGCACGATTCCTGGCCCGGGAGCTGCCACGCGGCGCCTCGACTCGAAGGCGGCCGTAGCGCCGGACGCGAATCCTCCAGCACGTCCGGCCGCAACACCATGCCCCTATCGGTCAGATCGATGTCCATCAGCACCCCTCGTTCTGATGTGCACCGTATCGAATTCGGTCGCCCTCTTCACGCCACCGGAGCTCACGACGCGGGCGTTCTACACGACGCTGCCGGTGAGCCGGCCGATGCCAGCAACGAGGTCGGGAGTACAACGACCGATGCGGCGGAGCACGTGTCGCACGCCGTGCCACGGTCCGCCTGATCCATGCCGCCGGAGGTCTGCGAGCGGTGGATGTTGGCGCGCATGCCCGTCCGGGTGTCGGGCTTTACCCGGCGCTGACCCTGCCACAACCTTTCGAGAACACCTGGTCCCGTAGGCTCCGCCGTGACTGGCGGCTTCGGCCCGTGACGCGAGGTGGTGTGAGTGAAGGTCCTGATCGTCGAGGACGACCCGGGAATCGCGGCATCATTGCAGGAAGGCCTGGAACGTCTCGGACACGTCGTCGAACACACCTCGAGCGGTATCGCCGCCGTCGACGCAGCGACGTCGTTCGACCTCGTCCTCCTCGACCTCGGACTCCCCGACCTCGACGGCAAAGACGTGTGCCGGGAGGTTCGCAAGCGTTCTGAGGTTCCGATCATCGTGCTGACGGCTCGCGGCGACGAGTTCGACCGCGTGCTCCTCCTCGAACTCGGCGCGGACGACTACCTCGTGAAGCCGTTCGGCTTCCGCGAGCTGGTCGCGCGCATCGGAGCGGTGACGCGCCGAGCGGCACAACCGGCAACAGCGACAGCCGTGCAGCAGATCGGACTGCTCCGCATCGACCGCGACGCTCACCGCGTCGCCGTCGACGGCGTCGAGGTCGACCTGACGCCGAAGGAGTACGAGTTGGTCGCGATGCTCGCAGAGCGGCCCGGAGCGGTGCGCACGAGGGAGGACATCATCGACCAGGTCTGGGACACCAACTGGTACGGCCCGACCAAGACCCTCGACGTCCACATCTCGGCGCTTCGTCGCAAGCTGGGTCATCCCGACTGGATCTCCACGATCCGAGGCGTGGGATACCGCCTCGACCCGACGGCGTGAGACGCCGCCTCCTCGCGAGTTACCTGACGATCACGGTCGTCACGCTGTTGCTGTTGGTCGTCCCGCTGGGTCGCACGTTCGCTTCTCGCGAACGCGACCGCCTCCTCCGCGACATCGAACAAGACGCGACGGTGATCGCCGGGCTCTCCGAGGACGCGCTCGAACGCGGCGCTCCGCCCGACATCGCTCCGACCCTCGCCGCGTACGCCAGGGATCCGGGCGGGCGGATCGTCGTTGTCGACAACAGCGGTCACAGCGTCGCCGATTCCGACACCGAATCCTCCACCGGCACGAGCTTCCGGAACCGCCCCGAGATCATGAGCGCCATCCAAGGACGACGAGCCGAAGGCCGCCGCCACTCCACGACGCTCGATGCCGACCTCCTCTATGTCGCAGTGCCGGTGGCGTCGAGCGGTGTCGTGCACGGCGCCGTTCGGATCACCTACCCGAGCTCGACCCTCGACGACCGTGTCCGTTCGGTCTGGGTGGGCCTCGGCATCCTCGCCGCAATCGTTGCCGCGGTGGTGACCTTCGTGGGTATCGGATTGGCCGGCCTCGTCACCAGGCCCGTGAACCGTCTCAAGGAGGCGGCACGGAAGATCGCTGCGGGCGACCTCTCCGCACGTGCACCCACCGACGCCGGGGCACCCGAGCTACGAGAGCTTGCGCTGGTCTTCAACGAGACCGCGGCACGGCAACAGGAACTGCTCGAAGCACAGCGGGACTTTCTCGGCGACGCCTCCCATCAGCTCCGAACACCCCTCGCCGCGATCCGTCTCCAGCTCGAGAACATCGAGGCGGTCGTGCCGATCGACGTGCAACCGGCCGTCGCTGCGGTCCGGGCCGAGACCGCCCGCCTTGGCCGCATCAGCGAGGGACTTCTCGCCCTGACGAAGGCTGCGGAAGCACCGGAGGTACGGCCCACCGATCTCGGGCCGATCCTGGCCGAACGCGAGTCGATGTGGTCTCCGATCGCCGACGACGCCGGCGTTCACCTCATGGTCGCGAGCCCTCGTCTTTGGGTCGAGGCTGCCCCGGGGGCGTTGGAGCAGATCCTCGACAACCTGATCGACAACGCGCTCGACGTCGCGCCGGCAGGCTCGGAGATCCGGGTCGACGCCGTTGCCACGGGTCGGAGCGTCGAGTTGCACGTCACCGACGTCGGACCTGGTCTGGACGCAGAACAGCGCCATCGAGCGTTCGACCGGTTCTGGCGTGGCCCGTCCGCCGAGCCCGGCGGTACCGGATTGGGCCTCGCCATCGTCGCCCGACTCGCGGCGCAGTGCGGCGGAACCGCAGAGCTTCGCGCCGGGACCGGCGGAGGGTTGGATGCCGTGGTCGTGTTGGCCAGCGCACCTCCGTCGTGACGGCCCGGACAACACGTCGGCCGCGAATCGTTACCTTGCGCTCACCTTGCCCGGACCTGACGCTTCGGGGCCGATTCGTATGGTGATCTCATCCCCGAATCAACAGGAGAGATCATGGAACGCAGCAAGGCGCTCATCGCCTCCGCACTCGTCGCCGCCAGCCTGACCGTCGGTGCCGGCATCTACGTGGCCGGAAGCGGACTCCTGGCTGGAGCCACTGACAACGTGGGCAACCTCGAACCGACGGTCGCCACGACGGTCGCCACGACGGCCGCCCCGACGGCCCCACAGGAGATCACGGTGTACGTCGACCAGGCAACGGGCGTAGCCACGACCGTCGCCCCACAAGCGGCGCCGGTGGAGACGGCGCCGGTGGAGACAGCGCCGGTCGAAGCCACGGCTCCGGCCGAGGTCGCCGTCGACAACAGCGGCACTGATCACGAGAGCGACGATCACGGCGAGGACCGCAGCGACGGCCAGGAGAGCGAGGAACGGGGTGAGGAGGATGACTGACACGCCCAACGACCGGATCGCCGCACTCGCGGCCCGGCGCGCCGGCGCCACGTCGGCCCCGAACAGCGAAACGACTACCCCAACGACATCGACCCCGGCCCGCCGGAAGCGCCGGCCGCACGCTGCCGCTGGGAGTCGCATCCTGGCCACCGGCCTGAGCGTGAGCGCCGCGCTCGTCATGGCCGGAGTGATGGCCTCGACACAGGTCAGTCCCGTCGCGACCCAGAGCATCGCAGCGGCAGCGCCGGCGTCAGCCCCGCCAGCCCCGCCAGCCCCGACTGCACCGCCGATCGTCGTGCGGGTCGTCATGGTCCCGGCGACCGCGGCGCCGACTGCGGCACCGGCTCCCGTTGCGAGTACCCCCAAGCCTGCACCCGCCCCAGCGCCGGTCGTTCGCAAGGCACCGGTCAAGGCGAAGGCGGTGGCCACCAGCCGTGGAAGCTGACCGCCACTTCCGGGCCATGGGCACGACCTGCCAGATCACCCTGGTCGGAGGGACCACCACCCTCTTGGCCGATCTGGTGGGGCGCGTTCACGACCTCGAGGCTCGCTGGTCCCGCTTCGACGAGCACAGCGAGCTGTCGATGCTCAACGCGACTGCCGGCGATGGCCCCGTCGCTGTCTCCGTCGAGACGTACCGGCTGATCGACACGTCGGTCAGCGCCTGGCGGCGCACTGCCGGACGGTTCGATCCGACGATCCTCGACGCCGTCGAGGCCAACGGCTACGACCGCACCTACGACGCCATCCCCGCAGGACGGGCAGGGCGGGAGTATCAGCCGCGCCCGATTCCAGGGTGTTGGGACATCGAGCTCGACGAAGCCGTGCAAACCGTGAACTTGCCGGTCGGCGTTCGGCTCGACCCCGGCGGCATCGGCAAAGGCCTCGCCGCCGACATCATCGCCGAAGAAGCACTCGCCGCCGGAGCGACCGGCGTCCTCGTCGACATCGGTGGAGACATCCGCGTCGCCGGCCCCGGGCCCGCCGACGGAGCGTGGATCGTCGACGTCGACGACCCCCTCCGGCCTGACACGTCTGCCCTCCATCTCGCCGTCACCGACGTCGGCATCGCCACCAGCAGTCGACTCCGCCGCCACTGGATCATCGACGACGAGCACCGCCACCACCTGCTCGACCCCACCACGGGTCGACCGACCGAAACCGACATCGTCGCCGCCACCGCCATCAGCGCCTCCGGCTGGTGGTCAGAAGCACTCACCAAGGCACTGTTCGTCACCGGCGACCTCGACACGATCCCCGGCACGTCCGCCCTCATGATCCACGCCGACGGTCACTACACCGCAACCCCCGACCTCATGGAGTTGATGTCATGAACGAGAAGCTCTGGTGGTACATCGCACGGTCGACCGGCATCGTCGCCTGGGCGCTCGTCGCCGCCGCTGTCATCTGGGGACTCCTGCTCAGCACCCGGCTCCTCAAGGGTCGGCCGGCGCCGAAGTGGCTCCTCGACCTGCACCGCCACCTCGGTGGCACTGCCGTCGCCTTCACCGGGATTCACCTCGTCGGCCTTGTCGCCGACAACTACAGCCACTTCGGCCCCGCCGACCTCCTCGTCCCGTTCGCCAACGCATGGAAGCCGCTCCCCGTCGCCCTCGGCGTGGTCGCCATGTACCTCCTCGTCGCCGTCGAGGGCACGTCACTCGCCATGAAGCGAATGCCCCGCCGCTGGTGGCGCTGGGTTCACCTCACCAGCTTCGGAGTGTTCTGGCTCGGCACCATCCACGGCGTCACCGCCGGCACTGACGCCTCCAACCCCGTCATGTGGATCACATACCTCGTCACCGGCGGCGTCGTCGTCTTCCTCACCCTCGTGAGCATCCTCGGCGGCAAGGGCACAGCTCAACGGACCGGCAAGCGCACGCCACACCCTGCGGCCGTTTGATTCACCTCCTCAGGACGGCGTCTACGTCGTGAGGAGTAGCACGATGCCGAAGGCCAGGGCTGCAGGCAGCATCCCGACGGCAAACGTCCGTCCGAACCGGAAGCCCCCGCCGACGAACGCCAACCCGATCTTCACCACGGTGTTCGTACCGATGGAGGCCGCCGCGGCCCACACGCCGGTGGCGGTCGAGATCTCGCCTTTCAACACCAGCGCAGCGGCGGAAACGGCGCCGGCATGGCCGTCCGCAAGCCCTGCGAGCGCAGCGGTGCCGACGACACCGCCCCGACCGAGGTGGTCCGATGACCATCGAGACACGAGGACGGTGATCGTGATCACCGCGGCGAGCACGAGCGCCGGTCGAAGGGCGAACGCCCGAACGGTCGAATCGGCGCCTGCCCCATCGGGTGCCGTGAGCTCCGCTTCCGGCCCGTCGCGATCGCTGCGACCCTTCGACCGGAGGAGCAGCACGATTGCAACGAGGAGCAGTCCGGCCGCCGCCACCGCGGGGAGCACCAAGCGAACCGCCACCCTCGTCGATCCCACGCTCACGACGAGGAGGAGTTGCACCATCGTCGACACGCTCGCGGCCAGCGCCCCGACCACGGCCGCGTTCGAACGGGTCGGGTCCTGGCGGGCGATTCGTCCCATGGCCGCCGTCACAGCGCTCGCCGAGATGAACCCGCCCGCCGCCCCACTGACGAGAAGACCCCGGCGCGAGCCCAGGACGCGCACACCGACGTATCCGACCCAGCCAATCCCGGTGATCGCCACCACGAGCAACCAGATTCGGAACGGGTTCAGGACCTGGTACGGCCCCATTCCTCGATTCGGCAACAGAGGTAGCACGACGAATGCAACGATCGCGAACTTCACCGCGTCGGCGACCTCGACGTCGGTCACGCCCTCCTTCAGCAGGTGGTGGACCCGGCCCTTCGACATGAGCAGCACAACGAGCACGACGGCCACGCAGGTTGCGAGTGCTGGCCGTGACTCCGTGATCGACCCGAGGAGGTACGTGGCCAGGCCGGCGAGCACCGTCGTGGACCCGTGGTTTGCCTTCATCGATCGCCACGATCCTGCCGCGATCAACACCGCTGCGGCCCCGAGGCCTACTGCGACGGTGCTCGTCGAGACGAGACGCGAGCGATCCCGCGAGCGCGAGCACGGTGAACGTTCGGATTCCACCGAAGTGGTCGGGGACGTCCCGGTGGCTGCGCTCACGCTCGGCACCGATCATCGCCCCGATGGCGATCGCCACCAGGATGGGCTGGAGGTCGGTCCACATCAGCCGTCAGACCGATCGGCGCGATGACCGGATCCGGCCCAGCTCTCGCGGCACGGGCAACGGATCAGTCACCGCCGCCGACGGGTGGGTCCGCTGCCATGGTCGCCTTGATGCCGTCGATCAGCTGCTGCTTCTCGGCAGGGGTCAACTTCGAGTCACCATGTAGGCCGAAGTACGTGTAGTAGTCCGGCGGCATCGAGCCTTCCTCGATCGTCTCGGTCATCTCTTCGGCACCCTCGCCTGCAGCCGTGTGCCATTGGCTGATGTTCAAGGCGTCGCGGCCCTCCTTGACGTGGTTCGCGATGTACCACTTGACCGGCGCGACGTGCTCGAACCACAGCACCTTGGTCTTGTTGCTGTGGCAGTCGGCGCACGCCGACATGAACAGCTGCCGGGTCTGGGCGCTGTCCCATTTCGGCTCGTCGCTCGCCTTCGGGTTGTCGACCCCGTACGGAACGAACTGGATCGCGACCAGCACCACTGCCAGCACGATCACTGCCTTCAACCACCACGCCCGCAGGAACGCCATCATGACCAAGACCTCGCAGCCGTAGGGAACAACCCCAGACTCGCAGCGACTGTCACGGCGGAACAGAGTCGAAGGACCTGACGCTGGTGCGGCGCTCATCCGTCGGTCCAGCGGTGCGAGCGCTCTGTCGACAACCACGGGGGCCGTCCGTGCGAGGGACCCCGCGGCTGAGGCCACTCATCGACCGTGTCACGGTAGCGACCGACAGCGCCCGCGTCGTCTCGCCGTGAGCGCCAATGCGGAGCCGACGGCGACGAGTGCCGCTCCCAGGCCGAGGCTCCTGACCTCCAGTTGGGGGATCATCACCAGCGTCACGACTGTGGCAATGATGGGGATCACCGGGACGCGACCGATGGAACCGGCGATCCGGAACGGCCGCTCGGCGTCGGGACGCCGGATGCGCAGGATGATGACGACGGCGTTCACGGCCAGGAACACCACGTAGACCGCCACGTCGGTCGCGCCGGCGATCACTGTGAGGTCTCCAACGGCAACGAACGCTGCGGCCGTGGCGGACACCACGACGGTCGCGATCCAGGGTGCCCGGCGGCGATTCACCCGGCCGAGCGACGACGGGACGCTGCCCTGCTCGGCCATGCCGAACGTGAGGCGCGACGCCGCGGTAACGGCAAGCAGCGTGGTATTGGTCGTCGTGAGCAGGGCGACGACCGCCATCGCCCGAACCCCGGCCGGCCCTGCAACGTGAGTCATGACGTCGGCCAACGGACGGGCCGAGGAACTCACACCACCTGCCGAGAGCACGTTCACCGCGGCGATCGAGACCAATGCGTAGAGGAGCGCCGACACGCCGAGCGCAAGCAGCAGCGCTCTCGGAACCGTTCGGGTGGGGTTGCGAGTTTCTTCAGAGAGCGTGATGACCTCGTCGAACCCGATGAACGCGAAGAAGACCAGCGCTGCGGCTCCGACGACCCCGCTCACGCCGTTGCCGGACATGATGTCTGCCTGCCCGAGGTGCCCGAAGCCGACGACGATCACGGCCACGAGACCGCCGACCTGGACAGCGCCCAGCACCAACACGAGCCACGAGGCGCGTCGGATTCCGGCCAGCGACACCAGGGTGACGAGGACGAGGAGTCCCCATGCCCCGAGGCGCTCGGGCACGTCGACGAACGCCCGCAGGTAGCGGGCAAAGCCGAGCGCGATCGTGGCGGCGGCGATCACGAGCCCGACGATCATCGTCCAGCCGACGACGAACGCGACCGGCTCCGGGGCGACCTGACGCGTGTACTCGTACTCGGCACCGGCTTTCGGGAACATCGACGAGAGTTCGGCGTAGCTCAGTCCTGTCAGCCCGCAGAGCACGGCGGCGAGGAGGAAGGCGATCCACACCGTTGCGCCGGCTCGTTCGGTGGCCGGCCCCAGCAGCACGTAGATCCCGGCGCCGATGATGATGCCGACCCCGCTCGCGGTGACCTGAACGAGCCCGAGGACCGGCTGCAGGCCGGCGGGGCGGCCGTCGTTCGACGGTGTGGTCACAGCGGGCGTTCTACACGACGCTGCCGGTGAGCCGGCCGATGCCGAGGGAGATCAGCAGCGCCAGGCAGCCGCCAACGAAGACCCGTACGGCGGCGCGACCTTGCGGTGCACCGCCGAGGCGCGCTCCGAGGGATCCGAGTGCGACGAGCCCGATCAGGGTCACGATCATCGTGGCAACGACTCGTGCGCCCGCCGGGGTGACGGCAACCACGATGATCGGCAGGATCGCTCCGGCCACGAAGCTCAGGGCCGAGACGACGGACGCCTGGACCGGTCTGGCGAGCTCGTCGGGGTTGATGCCGAGTTCGTCGCGGGCGTGCACGGCGAGCTGATCCGATGCCGACAGCTCGACGGCAACCTCGCGGGCGAGCGCGGGGCTGAGCCCTCGGCGTTCGTAGATCGAGGCCAACTCGTTGAGTTCGGCCTCGGGGAACGCCTCGAGTTCGGAACGCTCGCGGGCGAGGTCGGCGTGCTCAGTGTCTCGTTGGGAGCTGACCGACACGTACTCGCCCGCAGCCATCGACAGCGCGCCGGCGGTCAGACCGGCGATGCCGGCGACGAGGATGGTCGAGCGTGTACTCGCGGCGGCAGCGACACCGATCATGAGGCTGGCGGTGGAGATGAGGCCGTCGTTCGCCCCGAGCACAGCGGCCCGGAGCCACGCGGCGCGCCCTCCGAGGTGTCGTTCGGCGGCGGGGTGGTCGGGGAGGCTGCGCGTCATCGTCAGATGCTCGCACCCGTTGCGACCGGTGCACAGAGGACAAGGTCAGTCGCGGGCACGATCGGCGCGTCGTCGCGTTTCACTGCTCGCGGTCAACTCCAGTCGTCCACCGGGGAGGTTCATCCTTCACAGAACAATCGTCGACCCGGGCCGAGCCGCCTTGTTGAGCAGCGGCCCGACCGCGCCAGGTAACAACGCAACCGACCCGGGCCAGCGAGGCCAGCTCACTACTTCTTGGCAGGCGTCTTCGTAGCGGCCTTCTTGGCCGGGGCCTTCTTGGCCGGGGCCTTCTTGGCCGGGGCCTTCTTGGCAGGCGTCTTCGTAGCGGCCTTCTTGGCCGGGGCCTTCTTGGCCGGGGCCTTCTTGGCCGGGGCCTTCTTGGCCGGGGCCTTCTTGGCCGGGGCCTTCTCCGCTGTGTGAGCGGCGGCCTCGAACTGCGGAAGCGCCTGACGGACGGAGTTGGTCAGGCGTGTTGCGGCGTCGTTGGAGACACCGAGGAGCTGTTCGATCATGTCCAACGCAGCCTCGACGAGCCTCACGCTCCGGCTGGGGGCGTTCTTCTTGCCCCCGCCGGGAAGCGCCGAATCGACAGACTCCACGAAGCGACGAATCGCATCGAAGGCAGCCTTCTCGTCGTCGTCAACCGTGCCGATGATGTTCAGGAGGAGTTCCGCTCCGACTTCTTCGGTCTTCTTCGCCATCTAGGTGCTCCTTGGTGGGTACACGTGCGGGCAACCTGGAGGTGCCCCGCCTCAACTGTCATCGTTCGGCGACCCGAGAGTCAGTGCCGAAGGTCCCTTGCTCTGCAGCGCAAGAGCGCCAGCGTGGCCCGGCGGGCTACGTGTGGTGCACGACGTCCTTGACCTTGTCGACTGCGTCGTCGACCTTGTCCTTCACGTCACCGACCTTCTCCTTGACCTCACCGGCCGCGCGGTCCGCCTTGCCTTCGGATTCCAGGTCCTTGTCGCCGGTCAACGCCCCTGCAGCCTCCTCTCCGTCCTGTGCGCGACCCACTTCAGGCGGCTTCTCTGCGTCGCCGTGATCGTGCCCATCCCCTGCTCCTCGCACCGGTCGGTCGACTTCCTGCGCCGTCTCGATCGCCAACACCCCACCACGGTGGACCGGTGCGTGCGCCACCGGAACCCTGTGATCGCCAACCACGCGGCGCGGCGACCCGGCAGCGGGGACAGCGACTCATCACACGACGCTGGTCGGCGGGGTCGGGATCGACGCAACAGAACCTCTGAACCGCAGTCTGGCCGATTGCTTCGAACGGCTATGGTCCGGCCGGGACCAGGGGTGGGTAGGACGCCGATCCGTAGCGTGCCGGAAGGAACACGTCCGTTGACGCAACTCTTCGCTCCCCAAGATCCCCACTTCTACGAGCAGGATGCCGACGCGGTGTTCGCCCACCTCCGAGCGACCGAGCCAGTGCATTGGCACGAGCCCGGCGGCTTCTGGTGCCTTACCCGCCAAGCCGAGATCCGAGAAGTTTCCCGCACCCCGAACATCTTCTCCTCGGCGAGCGGGCTCCAGATGTGGCAGATCCCACTCGCCAACGCCGGCGTCGACCTCACCCCTGCCGGCGTCGACGGAGCCGTCTCGATCCTCGAGATGGACCCGCCCCGCCACCATCAGATCCGCAAACTCGTCATGAGCGCATTCACACCGCGGTACCTACGCCAACTCGAATCGCGGATCACCGACATCACCAAGGCCACCCTTGACGCCTGCGATCCGGCCGACACCATCGACTTCGTCGATCAGGTGGCCGTGCCGCTCCCGATGTTGGTCATCGCCGACATGATCGGCATCCCCGGCAGCGACGCGACCACCTTCAAACGATGGTCAGATTCTCTCGTCGAAGCCGGCGGCGGCGGCGTGACCGACCAGACAATCAACGACCTCGCCGAACTCTTCGACTACTTCACCAAGAGCCTCGTGAAACACCACGCGAGTCCCCACGACGACATCATCACCATGTTGCAGCGTGCCGAGATCGACGGGGAACACTTGACCGAAGGCGAGATCCTCATGTTCCTCATGACGCTCCTCGTCGCAGGCAACGAAACGACGCGGAACCTCATCGCCGGTGGGGGCCAGGTACTCGCTGAACACCCCGACCAGCGCGCACTGCTCGCCGCCGACGCGTCGCTCATCCCCGGCGCCGTCGAGGAACTCCTTCGCTGGCTGTCCCCAGTACGAAGCTTCATCCGCCGGACCGTCACCGACACCGCCCTCGCCGGTACGCCAATCCGAGCCGGTGACTACGTCGTCATGTTCTACGGGTCCGCAAACCGGGACGAGGCGGTCTTCGGCAACACCGCCGACCGCTTCGACGTCACCCGCCCTGACGCCAACAAACACCTCGCATTCGGAATCGGCGAACACGTCTGCCTCGGCGCCTCGCTCGCCCGCATCGAGGCACGCATCATGTTCGAGGCACTCCTCGACCGATGGCCCAACTGGATGATCGACGGCCAGCCCCAACTCCATCCCTCCTGCCTCATGAACGGCCTCGCCCAGCTTCCGGTCCGACTGGCCGGCTAGAACCCCGACCCCAACCCGAACAACTGTCAGGCGCGTCGCACTGAGCGCGACGAGCTCGTCTGCGGCACCGACCCGATCACGCGACTCGAGGCCGCGTTCGTTGGACTCTGCTCCTCGCTCCGCCACCGAAGCGATTCGATCCCGCCTGACCTGAGGCGCGATACCGCCGAATCAACGCAACAGTGCCAGAGAACCTCGTCGGGTGGAGGTAGGTCGTTCGGACCATCGCACCGGAGACTGGTTGGGGTTTCGTACCTACGTGCCGATCAAGACGTCATGTGTGCAATGAGATTCGGCGAAGACGATCGCCTCGCCGCGGTGCAGCGACTGGGAATTCTGGACAGTCCGGCGGAGGAACGCTTCGACGTGCTGACGCGCCTCGCAGCAGCGACGCTCTCGACGCCGATCGCGCTGGTATCGGTCATCGACACCGACCGCCAGTGGTTCAAGTCCCGTGTGGGCCTCGGCGTCGCGCAGACTCCCCGAGTCGACGCGTTCTGCGCCCACACGATCGCCGCCGACGACGACCTGTTCGTGGTGGCCGATGCCGGCACGGACGAGCGGTTCCGCAACAACCCGTTGGTGACAGGGGACCCCAACATCCGGTTCTACGCAGGGCGCGTGGTCCGGGCACCGGGCGGCGAGCCGGTCGGCACGCTGTGTGTCATCGACCGTGCAGCACGCACCCTGACACCTGACGAGGCGACGACGCTGCGTGACCTCGCAGGCCTCGTCGAACGCGAACTGGGCCTTACTGCCCTCGAGGAACACGTCGCTCGCGTCGACACCAGCGACCAGAGCAAGACTCGGATCCTCCACGCCCTGCACGAGGGCCTGGTGCTCCATGCCGCCGACGGGCGCATCGTCGAGTGGAATCCCGCCGCAGAACGAGTGCTCGGGTTGAGTGCCGACGAACTCGCAGGACGCACGTCGATGGATCCACGCTGGCGAGCCGTTCACCCCGATGGCACCCCGTGGCCCGGCGATGACCATCCGTCGATGCGTGCGCTCAGGTCAGGTGTTCCCGTCCTCAACGAGATGATGGGCGTCCACCGGCCCGACGGCACGCTTGCGTGGCTGCGGGTCAACGCCCATCCCACCGTCGAACCCCAAGGTGGGACGACGGGAGTCGTCGTCGCCTTCGAGGATCGGACCGAGGAGCAGCTCCTCGAACTCGCCCTTCGTCGGAGCGAGACGGCAGCTCGAACCTCGCTCGACGCGCTCGACCAAGGCGTGATCCTCGCGTCGGCAGATGGAACCATTCACCGGATCAACCCGGCGGCGGAGCTCATCCTCGGCTATCCGGCCGACCAGTTGACCGAGATGTGGCGCACCAACTGGGTCACCTACGACACCGACGGCAACGTGCTCCCACCCGAGGAGCGGCCGGTGCTTCGAGCATTACAAACCGGCCAACCAGTGCGCGGTGTCGTTGCCGGTTGGAAGCGGCCAGACGGCGAGATGATCCTGATCAAGATCTCTTGTACCCCGAGCGCTGACGGCGCGGCCGACTTGGTGATCGCGTTCGGTGACGTGACCGAGGAACATCGCATGAACCGCGAGGTGAGCCGGTTCAAGTACCTCTTCCAGAACGCGAACGACCTCGTCGCTGTCATCGATGAAACGGGACAGATTCGATACTCCAGCCCGTCGGCCGCAGGGGTCCTCGGCTATCCCGCCGGGTGGCAGAGCCCCGGCGGCGTGCTCGGCATCGTGCACCCCGACGATCTCCCAGACGCGGCAGGAGCGCTCACAGCACTCCTCAACGGCACGGGCGCGACCGACCCGTTCATCGTTCGGGTGCAAACGTTCGCTGGAGCGTGGCGCCACATGGAATGTGTGGGCGTCAACCTCCTGGACGAGCCTGCCGTCCGCGGCATCGTCATCACCGCACGCGACCGACCGAGTACGGGACTGCTGCACGTTCCGGTGACAGTTGGGGTTTGGGGTTAGGCCGCCTGGGTGGCGGGCGTGGTGATGATGGTTTCGAACTCGATCGGGGTCAACCGGCCGAGTGCTTCTCGTCGTCGCCGCCGGTGGTAGGTGCGTTCGATCCGGGTCACGATCGCGCTCCGGAGTTCCTCGCGGGTCGCCCAACGCTTCCGGTCGAGCCACGTTCTTCTGCAGGAGCGCGAAGAACGACTCCATCGCAGCGTTGTCGCCCGCTGAGCCAACCTGGCCCATCGAGCCGACCATCTCGTGGCGGGCGAGCGCCCGGTGCAGTTTCCGAGAGCGGAATTGACTGCCGCGGTCGGAGTGCAGGATGCACCCGGCGACGTCACCGCGACGCGCGACGGCGTTGTCGAGCGCCGTCACGGCGAGGCGGGCCTTCATCCGGCTGTCGATCGAGTAACCGGCGCTCCGCGCTGGAGCGCACGTCCTTGATGGCGCACAAGTAGAGCTTGCCCTCGTCGGTCCAGTGCTCGGTGATGTCGGTGAGCCACGACTCGTTCGGGCTGTCCGCGGTGAAGTTCCGGAGCACCAGGTCATCGTGAGACGGTGCGCCCCCTTGCCGTTCTTCGATCCACGTTTCTTGCCGAACCCGACCACCAGCCCATGTCGCGGCAGATCCGCCACACTCCGCTCGCACACGGTGTGGCCGGCGTCGCGGACCTCGTCGCACAGGAACCGGTATCCGAATTCGGGGTCGTCACGGTGGGCGTCGAAGTACGCGTTCGCCAACCACGCCTCGGCGAGCTCGCCGTCGGAGACCGGGTTGGCACGCCAGCGGTAGTAGTGCTGGCGACAGAGCTTGAGGACCCGGCACGTCACCGTGACGGGAACACCGTCGACGGCGAGCTCGCGGACGAGCGGGTACATCATTTTCCCGGCAGGTTCGCCCTGCGACAGATAGGCGGCGGCACGGCGCAGGACCTCGTTCTCCTGCTCGAGCGGCGGATCCGCGCTTGGCCGTCTTCACTCCTCGTTCTGCGCAGCCTCGTGCCGGGCTTGATCCCGTCCTCGACATCGGCGGTCTTCAACCAGCCGGCGAGGCCGATTCGGAGATCCCGAAATCGGCGGCGATGGTTCTCAGTTGATCTCCGGGCCCACGGCACCCGGATCCGTCCTCACGGAACTCTTGGGGGTAAGGCCTGGGCATGGTGACTCCTTCCAGCAGCACCTCTCGGCACCACAGATCAGTTGTCACCTATCCGTGCAGCAGTCCCTACTTCTCTCCGAGGGACGAGCTCACCGACCTGCCGAGCCGGCGCCTCTTGGAGTCGCGACTCGACGCGCTCAGCCGGTCATCCGCCGACGGAACCCGAGTGGGCGTCTGCTTCATCGACCTCGACGGGTTCAAGCAGATCAACGACACACTCGGCCACGCTGCCGGTGACGACCTCCTCGTCGACGTCGCCCGGCGAATCCAGGACGCCATTCGTGGCGGTGGCGATATGGCCGCCCGTGTCGGCGGCGACGAATTCGTCGTCGTCCTGGACCCGATTACCTCCCCCGACGAGGCCCTCGCTGTCGCCCGCCGTCTCAGGGACTCAGTCGCCTCCGCGACAAGTCCAAGCCCAGGGCTCACGACGTTCGGAGCGTCGGTCGGACTCGCCATCAGCGAACCGACCGACACCCCGTCCTCGATGCTCCGCCACGCTGACCACGCCCTCTACTCCGCGAAGCAGACTCGCGACTCCTCGATCGCCGTCTCGGAACCACTCACCGGTCCTCGCCTTGTGTAAGTGGTAGGAGCGCATCAAGCGCGGTGCGCTCAGCTTCGAGGCCATCGTGCCGATGCACTACGGGTGACAGTGTCGACAACAGACGAGCGGGATCGATTGGCGGCACTCCGGCGCCTTGGTGTCCTCGACACGCCTGACGAGGAACGGTTCGATCGGATCACCCGTCTTGCCGCACAGCTGGTCGGCACCCCGATCGCCCTGGTGAGCCTGGTCGACGAGCAACGGCAATGGTTCAAATCCCGGGTCGGGCTCGATGCCACCGAGACACCGCGAAGCGTCGCGTTCTGTTCGCACGCGATCGAAGGTCAGCCAGACGAGCTGTTCGTGGTTCCCGACGCCCACGCCGACCTCCGATTCTGTGACAACCCGCTGGTGACGGGGGACCCCCACGTCCGCTTCTACGCCGGTCGGGTCATCCGCGAGCCCAGTGGACAACCGATGGGAACGCTGTGCGTCATCGATCACCAGGCACGTGATCTCAGCGACGCCGAACGCCAGGCGCTGGACGACCTGGGAGCGCTCGTCGAGCAGGAGTTCGTCCAGATGCGCTACTCCGACGCCATCGTCGAGCTGGACGCCAGCGAACGAAGCAAGGCGCACATCCTCGAGAGCCTGTCCGAAGGCCTGGTGCTTCACGCCCCCGACGGTCGGATCGTGGAATGGAACCCGGCAGCGGAGCGTGTGTTGGGCCTGTCGGGCGACGAGATGGGCGGCAGAACTCCGGTCGATCCCCGCTGGCGCGCCGTGCGGCCGGACGGGGCGCCCTGGCCGGGGGAAGATCATCCGGCGAGCCGCGTCCTTCGCACCGCGCAACCTGTCGTTGCCGAGACCATGGGCGTCCATCGGCCGGACGGATCACTCGTGTGGCTCCGTGTCAGCGCTCAGCCGACACTCGACGCTGCGAACCACCTCACCGGGGTGGTGGCGTCGTTCGAGGACATCACCACCGAACGAGCGCTGGAGGCTTCGCTTGCGGAGAGCGTCGCGGCTGCCGAGCGCACCGAGACCCAGTTGCGGGTTCTCGCAGAGTCGTTGCCGATCGGCATCTACCGGGCCGAGCCCGACGGGCGTTGTGTCTACGCGAACACCCGATGGCGGGAGGTGTACGGCCTGGCTCCGGACGACGAGATGGACTGGGTCGGTTCGATCCATCGCGACGACGTCGAGCGGGTGCTGACCGACATCCGTCGATGCGCCTCGTCAGGGCAGCAGTTCGAGTCGACGTTCCGGGTCGGCGGGTCGGATGCGGTCGAGCGTTGGGCGCGGGCCACGGCGAGCCCCGTCAGGTCGGTCGAGGGGTCGGTGGAAGGTTTCGTCGGCTCGGTCGAAGACATCACGGAACGGCGCCGAGCGGAGGTGCTCCTCGCCAAGTCAGCCGAGCGCCTGGAACGATCCAACCGTGAGCTCGCCGAGTTCGCTTCGGTCGCCGCACACGATCTCGCTGAGCCGCTCCGGGTCATCGAGGGGTATCTGCACGTGCTTCGGAGCCGACGCGGCGATCAGTTGGATGACGATGCCCGCTCGTACATCGGCCACGCCATCGATGGGGCGGAGCGCCTCCAGGACCTGATCGACGATCTCCTCAGCTACTCCCGGGCGACGACGGAGTCCGCGCCGTTCACCGACGTCGACCTGGCGACGACCGTCGGCAACGCGGTCGGCTCGCTCGAGGTCAGGGTGGCCGAGACCAACGCCACGGTCGAGGTCGGGCCGCTCCCGGTCGTGTCGGGCAATCCTCGCCAGCTCGAGCAGCTGTTCCAGAATCTCATCGCCAATGCGCTCAAGTTCACCGCTCCTGGCGATTCGCCAAGCGTCGAAGTGTCGGCCACAGCCGTACCGGACGGGTGGCAGATCGACGTTGCGGATCACGGGATCGGGATCGCGTCCGAGCATCGCGAGCGGGTGTTCGGCATGTTCAAACGGCTCAACGGCCGCGACACCTATGAAGGCACGGGCATCGGCTTGGCGATCTGTCGCAAGGTCGTCGACGCCCACCAGGGCCGGATCTGGGTCGCCGACAGCGAACACGGAACGGTGATCCGCCTCGTCCTTCCCCACACGAGACACGAGCAGAACGCGTGACCTCCACCATCGACAACGCAGTGATGATGGTGGAGGACGACGCGTCGCACGCCGATCTGTTCCGCCTCGCTTGGAACGACGCCGAGGCCCCCGCGCACCTGACCGTGGTCGCGTCGGGCGACGAAGCACTTTCCAGGCTCGGGGTCGGATCGCCGGGTGCACCGGCACGAACCCCCCGGCTGATCCTCCTCGATCTCAACCTGCCCGGCCTCGACGGGCGCGAGGTCCTCGGGGCCATTCGAGCCGACCACCACTACGAGGACGTCCCGATCGTCATCTTCTCGACCTCGCGCTCACCCGACGACATCGCGCAGACCACCGCGGCCGGCGCCGACGACTACGTCGTCAAACCACTGCGCTACGTCGACCTGCTCACCGTCGTCGCCGGCATCACCGAGCGCTGGCTCTCCACCGAACCGGGCGAAGGTGATCGCACGTGAGGACGGAAGCAGGTGGACCGCCCCTTCGGATCCTCATCGTCGACGACCACTCCCTGCTCGTCGAAGCGCTCCGTCTGAGCCTGTCGAGCGGCGACACGGACCGCAGCCCCATCGAGGTCATGACCTCGCCGTCGCTCGACCGGGACGAGATTCTCGACGTCGCCGATCACGAACAACCCGATGTCGTCCTCGTCGACCTCGATCTGGGAGACGGCCGCACCGGCACCGACATCATCCGACCGCTCTCGGCCGCCGGGCACCGCGTCGTGCTGTTCACCGGAGCCACCGAGGCGCGAGAACTGGGGGACGGTCTCGACGCAGGCGCGAGCGGTATCGTGCGCAAGACCGAGCCGTTCCATCGGCTCGTCATCAGCATCAGTGACGCCGCGAGTGGGCGGAACCTCGGTCGGCCGGCCGAACGAGAAGAACTGATCGCCGAGGCACGCCGATCCCGCGGTCACGACGACGACCGCGAGGCTCGCCTCGCTTCGTTGAGCCGCCGGGAACGCGAGATCCTCGACCAACTCGCCCAGGGGTCCACGGCTGCGCAAGTGGCATCGGAGTCGTTCGTCTCGCTGGCGACGGTGCGCTCCCAGATCAAATCGATCCTCCGCAAGCTCGGCGTGTCCTCACAACTCGCCGCCGTTGCCATCGCACGCTCGGAGTAGTCGCCCATCAGGGCGAGCTCGAATACCCACAGTTGGGTACACAGCGTCGGTCGTGCACCTCCGATACCTGAAACCTGCCTCACCCCGAGGCGCCTCAGATCACCGGAGTTGCCACCATGTCCACCATCACCACCCCCGACGCACCCCGCTCGCGCCGTCGCATGGCGATCGCGATCCTCGCCGGACTCGCCACCCTCGGGATCACTCAGGCGTCCGCGGCAAGCCTGGGCGGAATCACGTCCACCAGCTACGGCGCCGATGTCGGCGTCGTGGCGAGCTGCGACACCGACGGCGTCAGCCTGGCGTACACCAACACCTATGACGCCACCCTCGGTCGCTACCAGGCGACGACCGTGACCGTCAGCGGCATCGCGGCCGCCTGCGCGTCCAAAGCGCTCGCCCTCACGCTCAAGGACTCCGCAGGAGCCGTCCTCGGCACCGGTTCCGTCGCGTCGATCAGCGGCACGTCGGCGGCGGTCGCGATCGCTGCACCCGGAGCGAACGCCAACGCCGTCACCGGCGCCGCAGTCGTCATCAGCGGCTGAGGCAGCGTCACATGTCCTGCCGGCGACGCGTTGGCGCCTTCCTCAGCCTGGCGATCGGGATGGCGTGCGCCGTCGAGTCCATCGCGGTCACCTCCGCCTCGGCGGCGACCCTCGGGGGGATCAGCACCAGGATCCTCACGAGCGTCGCCGTCAACGCGACCTCCGGTGCACCGACGGTCACCGTCTGGGAGAACTTCGACGCCATCAACGCAACGAACATCGTCGGCACGAAGACCGACGGTGGGGCCAAGACGTGGAGTGCTCCCCGGTGCTCATGGACCGTCACCTCGAACCGTGCTGTCTCCACCCGGGCCGACTGTCCGCTGCTGGTCGACAGTGGCAACACGTCGTCGATCGCGGAGGTCGCTCTTGCTCGCAACGGATCCACCGCATGGGACGCCGGCATCGTGCTCCGTAGCAACGCCACCGCGACGACCCTCCTCGCAGTGGAGTACACGTCGGCATCGAACGGGTCCGTCGAACTCTGGAAGTACAACGGGTCGTGGGTATCGCTCGGCCGAACCACCGGGCTCTACCCGTCAGGGGTGGCCACCGCGCCGGCGTCGGTGACGCTTCGAGTCGAAGCCCTCGCCCCGGTGGCACCGGCAACGACGACCACCGTTCGCGCCCGCCTCGACGGAACCCAACGGCTGTCGTTCACACTTTCCGCAGCTGACCACGCCATCTTCGCCGCGGCAGCCCAGTCGTTCGTCGGCCCGTACACGTACTTCGACGCGACCACGACGTTCGACAACTTCCACCTCGACATCCCATGAGACGAACGCTCGCCGCCCGACACGGGTCCCCAACCGCGCGCGCCGTCGCCAAGCACGCTTGCACGTTCATGTTCCTCGCCGCCGCCGTCGTGTTGTGGCCCGCACGACTCGGCGGCGCCACCTCGTTCGTCGTTGTCGCCGGACAGTCGATGGAACCGACCTACCACACCGGCGATGTCCTCTTGGTCCGCGACAGTGGTCACCCTCAACCCGGCGACATTGCCGTCTACCGGAGCACCAACGGATCAATCGTCGACGAGCACCTCGTCGTGCATCGAGTCCTGGGTCGGACCCACGACGGGCGATACACGTTCCAGGGTGACAATCGCGCCACTGCCGACGACGACCACCCTGCGAGCCGTGACATCGTCGGTCGACCGGTCGCCAACCTCGGGCCCCTTCCGAGCGATCTCCTGGCGATCCTGCCCCGGTTCCTCGCGGCACTCGTCTCCGTTGCCGTCACGATCAGGCTCTGGCCCGACGAACCCAAAGGTCGCGACGAGGTTTACCCAATTGTGGGTACGTAGCTCGACGCGGGGATCGCCGATACCTCAGTCAGGCCTCCATTGCGGATGTGCCACCGGTCGACGTCGTGAGGCGTGGCCGGGTCGAAGCGCCGCTGCGCCCGCCTACGAGCCCTCCACCGGAGGGTGACGGGGTGGGCAACGCAGCGGCGCCGACACCCGGCGACGAGGAGCGACCGAAGCGGGTGGCACTCCCGGAGTGGAGACCGCAACACCGACGTGACGGAGCACCACCCAATGAAGCCGACTCTCAGACGACGTGCGTTCCTGCTCAGCGGCCTCACCGCCGCCGCCACCTTCGGCGCAACGACGCCAGCCGCTGGCGCACAGGCAGCCGAGACGATCACCCTCTGGAAGCTGTCAGCCGACTGGGGCTATCCAGCCGGGCCCAAGGGCAAGACACGGTGCAAAGGGCGCGCCTGCTACTCACACGCCGCCAACAAGTTGTACCTCAGCGAAGCGCACGCCACGGCCGGCCGCACCCACAAGTGCTGCGTCGCCCAGCCGTGCCCCATCGAGATTCCCGTCGCCACCTACCAACGACTCACCGCCCTTCCCCCCGCCACCGGAGCCGCCCTCGCCGATCTCCGTCGGCCCGACGTCGCCGCAGTCATCGCCGACGCAACGAGAGAGACGCACTCCACGAGCACTGCCGACTCGCCTCCGGTGTCGTCCCCCGAACGATCACGGCGAACGAACGATTCGAAGGAGACCGGCACCGCCCCGAGCGAACTCGCCGCCACAGGGTCCTCGATGGTGGAACTCGTGACCGTCGCCGGTGTCCTCACTGCGACGGGGGTGGCCGCAACGATCGTCGCAAGCCGCCCAAGTCGGATTCAGTGCGTCCCGGATCGAACCAGTGCCACTACGGCCGAGCGGTAGGCGGCGGCGACGGACCGCTCGCCTGGGGTCGTGGTGATGTATGTCGTCACGCCGATACCGAATGCCGCCGGCGGTTGCCTCAACACGACCTGTGAGCCGCGAACCTCGGTTCCGGCACGCACGAAGCCGATTCCCAAGCCCGCGCCGACGAACGCCAACATCGTTCGTGGGTCGGAGGTGGTGAGGCGCACCGTGGGCCGGACGCCGCATCGTCGGAGCGCGGCGTCGATCTCGGAGTATCCGGACAGTGACCGGGCCGGCGACGGGAGGACCATTGGCTCGCCGTCCAACGAGCGCTCGGCAATGGGCTCGTCGGTGTCGACAGCGAGCGGGTGAGAGGCCGCGACGGCGACCATCAGCGGCGCGTCGTCGAGCTGCTCGCTGACGAGACGGGAACCGGTATCCGGCGCGCTGTAGGTGAGCGCGACATCGACGACGCCGTCGTCGAGCGCGGTGAAGAGCTCGTGAGAGCGCATCGATGTCTCCACCTCTACCTGTGCACTCGGATTCGAATCGACGAACGCCCTCATTGACCGGGTGAACCAGCTGATGTCGGCGATGCCGTCGACGACTCCCACGGTGAGACGAAGCGAGCGATCGGCAGCGCCGCAAGCCGGTGAGCCGACGCGGTTCGCGTGCACGATCAGGCGACGAGCCTCGATGAGGAAATCCGTACCGGCGGGTGTCAACGCGAGGCGTTGACGACGACGGTCGAACAGGTCGACTCCGAGCGAACGCTCGAGGGCCCGCACCTTGCGACTGAGCGGCGACGGCGCGATGTGTACCAGCTGAGCGGCGCGAGCGATCGACCCTTCCTCAGCGACTACCACGAAGTAGCCCAGCAGATCGAGGTCGATCACCCGCACAGTATGGTCCGACGTCGGACCACATCAGGCCTGGTATGACCGGCGGCGTCAGCTCACCATCGATGCATGGCACTCACACACTTCGGCTTCATCGTCACGGGTCCGGGGCTCGACCCCAACCACCACCGCACGATCATGTCCTCACCTGAGTTCACCATGGTTGCGGTCGGCGTCGGATCGGCCGCCGACGGCGTCCAAGTCGCGCGCAACCTCGTTGCCGACGGTGTCGAGCTCATCGAGCTGTGCGGCGGTTTCGGACCGGTGTGGACGGCCCGTGTGATCGAGGCGGTGGGCGACGTGCCGGTGGGATCAGTGGGCTACGGACCCGAATCCCTCGGAGCGCTCGGTGCTCTCTTCGGCTGAGGCGCTGTGTTACCGAGCCGGGGACTCCCGCTGCACAGCAGACGGCGGTGCAACGGCGACCGGGCCCCAGACGTCGACCCGGACGATCGCGTCGGTGTGATCGATGATGACGGGATCAGAGACTTCTTCCCAGGCCTTCTGGCCGAGACCGTGGCACACGATGGCGTGGCGCGTTGTCACGTGAAGATGATCTGGCCGCCCGCGGCCTGCTCGTAGAACTCGCCGACGGTGATGATGTCGTGGACCTGATCGATGAAGTCCGCTTTCTCCATCTTGAAGAGGTCGACCGATGCCTTGCAGGCGTACATGCCCGCCCCGGTGTCCGCGATCATCTCGACGAACTCGGGAATCGATGGAATGTCGAGTTCGGCGATCTGCTTCTCCATGACGTGGGTGAGCACCGAACTCATCCCGGGGAACCCACCGAGCCAGGTGGCGACGTGCAGCCCCGGGTTCCCGACCGTGGCGACCTTGATGTGCTCGTGGCGCTTCTTGTGGATGGCGTCGAGGCCGAAGAACGTGAAGAACAGATTGGCCTCGATGCCTTCGGCCCGGGCGCCGTTGGCCATGATCAGGCCGGGGTAGATCCCGTCGAGGGATCCCTTGGAGATGATGATCGACACCTTCTCGATCGGTTCGGGCTTGGTGGGTTCGTCGGGCATGTCGTCTCCTTGTCAGATGCAGCCGCGAGGCTTGGGAATCCCGGCGATCCGGGCGGCGATCTTGGCGGGCCCTTTCGGGAAGAGCTGATACAGCTCCTTCACCGTGACCCCCGATGTCTTGCCGAGCACACGGACCGTCGGGCCGGTGCCCTTCTCGGCGTACTCCTTGCGCATGAACCGGATCACGGTCCAGTGCTGGTCGGTGAGCGGATCGATCCCCTCAGCAGCGGCGAGCTCAGGCGCCATGGCCTCGGTCCACTGATCGGGGTTCGTGAAGAACCCCTCGTCGTTCGTGTCGACGGCAGTTCCGGCGACGGCTTTCGTGGGCATGTCAGATCTCCTGATGAAGGGGGTCGGGGGCCGGGAGCTTCTTGCCGGCGGTCGGCATGTCCGACCCGATACCGGGCACGTCACGCCCGGGGAGCAGGACGTGCCAGTAGAACCACTGGAACATGAGCTTGCCGAGGTGGTTCAGCCGGGATTCCGCCAGGAGGGGCAGGCCGACCGTGGTCGGGAAATGACCGGGCACCGGTTCCTGGTCGTAGTTGAAGTCGATCAGCATGGCCTTGCCGAACCCCGTCTCGATGAAGCAGTTGGCGTGACCGTCGTACGTCGCGTCGAGTTCCTTGCCGGCGAGGAACCGCTGGATGTTCTCGACGAGGACCTCGCCTTCAAAGTGGGTGACCGAGCCGGCTTTCGACGCCGGGAGCGTGGTGGCGTCGCCGATCGCGAACACGTTGGGCTTCACTGTGGATTGCAGGGTGTGTTGATCGGTGGGGACGAAGTTCAACGCGTCACCCAGCCCCTCCGATCGGGCGACGTAGGGCTGTCCGCCGTGGAGCGGGATCACGACCGCCAGGTCGAAGGGCACCTCGCGCTCATCGAACGAGATCAGGCGGCCGCCCGGACCGTCGACCTCGCCGGTGTTGAACTCCGTGACGAGCTCGATGTGCCGGTCGCCGAGCATCCCGCCGAGGGCGGCGGCGGCGACGGGTTTGGTGAACGCGGCGTCGAGCGGCGTGACGTAGGTGAGTTCGACTCGGTCGCGGATCTTGCGGTCGGTGAAGAACCAGTCGGCCAGGAAGCAGAACTCGAGCGGTGCGACGGGGCACTTGATCGGCATGTCGACGACGTTGACGACCACCCGGCCGCCGTCGAAGGATTCGAGCGCCGCGGCGAGTTTGGTGGCGCCGTCGAGTGTGTAGAAGGTGTGGACGTTGTCGCCCCAGCCCGGTCCGGCGAGGCCGTCGGTCTCCTCGGGCAGCAGTGTCGCTCCGGTGGCGACGACGAGGACGTCGTAGCCGAGCGACGTCCCGTCGGTGAGGAGCACCGTGTCTGTTGCGAGGTCGACGCGATCGATGGCGCTCTGCCGGTAGTCGATGCCGTCGTGCAACTGGCGGCTGCGAGGTCGGACGATGTCTTCGGGGCGGGTAAGGCCGAAGGGTACGAAGAGCAGCCCTGGTTGGTAGACGTGCTGGTCGTCCTGGTCGACCACGGTGATCGACGCGTCCCCGGCCGGGTAGGCGGCGCGAAGTCGGTTGGCAGTCAGCGTCCCGCCGGTGCCGGCGCCGAGGATCACGATCCGATGTGTCATGCGCGCCTCTCCAAGAGTCGATGGGCCGCTGGTTCGAACGTATGCGTCAGCTCAGCTCTTCAGTAGAGGCGAAGGTCCTACCCCCAGGGGTAGGACGGCAGCAACGGCTGACGACACTCCCTTGATACCCTGGTGGGTACGCGTACGATGGTCCCATGAGCGCAACACAGCCCGCCCCGGCCGCAGCGGCGATGGATCTCCCTGAGGAGACGATCGCCAACCTTCAGAAGCGACTTCGTCGCGTGGAGGGCCAGGTTCGTGGGATCCAGCAGATGTTGACCGACAACCGGGATTGCCGCGATGTGGTGACGCAGATCGCAGCGGCCAACAAGGCACTCGAGCAGGTCGGCTTCGTGCTGGTGGCAGCGGGTTTGACGTGGTGTCTCGAAGACCCGTCACGGTCGGCTGAAGCCGGCTACGACGTGACCGACGTGCAGAAGATGTTCCTCAAGCTCGCCTGAGCTCGTCGAGCGCTCCGTCGACCCAGCGGCGGATGCCGTCGGCGGGCAGCGCACCCACCTGACGGGAGATCTCCGCGCCGTCGGCAAGGAGCCCATGGTCGGGATGCCCTGGACACCGAGGCGGGCCGACACCAGCACCGGTAGCTTCGAACGACTGATGACCCGGTCGAACTCGTCGGCGACGGCCTCGATGAGCCACCGGAGATCCGCGTGGCACGGCGACCTTCGCCTTGCTGGTGGCCTTGTCTTCATTCAGGCCGCCTCGATCAACCTGTTCGGGGTTGCCAACTCTGCAGGAGATGGGCGTAGTTGAGGCGTTCGAGTTCGTGGGGGTTGGCGACGTTGTCGAGTGCGGTGGCGCCGCGAGCTTCGGCGAGGTTCGAGTAGCCGTGGTCGTCGAGCCAGCCGGTGAGCTCGGCGTGGATGCGGGCGAGCTGTGCGGGCCCGTCGGCGAGCAGGGCTGAGACCATCTGCACGGCGTCGGCGCCACAGAGGATCGCTTTGGCGGCATCGGTGCCGTGATGGACCCCGCCGCTCGACGCCAGGGACAGCTGGGTGCGGCCGTGCAGGATGGCCAGGGCGTGGAGTCGCAACGGGAGCTCGGCGGGGGTGGACGGGACGAGTCGGCGATCGATGTCGAGGGCGTCGAGGTCGATGTCGGGTTGGTAGTAGCGGTTGAACATCACGACGCCTGCGGCGCCGGCGTCGGCGAGGCGGGCGACGAAGCTGGGGACCGAGGCGTAGAACGGCGACAACTTCACCGACACCGGCACGGTCACCGCGGCGACGACATCGGTGACGACCTGGAGTTGGCGTTGTTCGATCTGATTACCGGTTTCGGCGATGTCGGTGGCGACGTCGTAGAGGTTGAGCTCGATGGCGGCGGCGCCCGCGTCGTGGAGCTCGCGGGCGTATCCGGTCCAACCGCCGGGCGTGACGCCGTTGAGCGATCCGATCACCGGGACGTCGATGGCGTCGGTGAGCGCTGTGATGCGGTCGAGGGTGGGGGTGGCGCCGACGGCGAACACGTCGGTGTCGGCGAGGAACGATCGGGCTTCGGCGTTGGTGTCGACGTGGCTGTCGAAGAACCGGTGCGCGGCCAACTGGTCCGCGACCAGCTGCTCCTCGAACAGCGAGTGCATGACGACGGCGCCGGCACCGGCGTCGACGAACCGACGTGCGGCGGCGGCAGAGTCGCACAGCGGAGAGGCCCCGACGACGAGCGGGCTCCGGAGTGTGAGGCCCAGCCAGTCGGTCGTGAGGTCAACCATCGGGTTCCTCCGGGTGCGGGAGCCGGATCTGGGCGAGCTGCTCGTAGATGGCGTGGCGGTCCGACGACGGCGCGCTCGGCGGCGTGCACCAGCCGGTCGAAGCGTTCCGGGTCACGGAGTTCGACCATCCGGAAACGTGCCTCCTCGCGCATGTAGGTGCGCATCGGAATCGACACCGGATCGGCGTCGATGTGCAGCGGTGGTTCGCCGGCCGCGGCCCGCCGCGGGTCGAACCGGTAGAGCGGCCACGCCCCGCTGTTGATCGCCCGGGCCTGCTGGGCCGGCGAGTGGACCAGGTCGTAGCCGTGGGCGATGCACGGGCTGTGGGCGATGATCAGCGACGGGCCCCGGGTAGGACTCGGCCTCGAGGAATGCTTTGACGGTCTGGTGGCTCCGGGCCTGCATGGCGACGCTGGCCACGTACACGTGGCCGTAGGTCATCGCGAGCAGGCCGAGGTCCTTCTTGGCGGTCTCCTTGCCGGCGGACGCGAACTTGGCGACCGCACCCATGGGGGTGGCTTTGGACTGCCTGGCCGCCGGTGTTCGAGTACACCTCGGTGTCGAGCACCAGCACGTTGACCTTACGGTTCGACGCGAGCACGTGGTCGAGGCCGCCGTAGCCGATGTCGTAGGCCCAGCCGTCGCCGCCGACGATCCACACCGACCGCGGCACGAGGAAGTCGGCCAGCCGGTCCAGCTCCACGACATCGTCGGCATCGCGAGCGTCGCTGCCGGAGTGGTTGATGGCGGCGAGCAGGGAGCGGAGCTCGGCGACATCGGTTCGCCGAGCTGCGACCGGTTCGGCGTCGCCATCACAGTGAGCGGTCAGCGCGCCGACGAGTCGGTCGGGCAGCGCCGCGGCGCAGCCGGCCGAGCAGGAGCCGGGCCCGGCCCTCCTGGGCGTCGACGCCGAGGCGGATGCCGAGACCGAACTCGGCGTTGTCCTCGAACAGCGAGTTGTTCCACGCCGGGCCTCGACCGTCGGGCCCGGTCGTGTAGGGGGTCGTGGGCAGGTTGCCGCCGTAGATCGACGAGCAACCGGTGGCGTTGGCGATCACGAGCCGGTCGCCGAAGAGCTGGGTGAGCAGCCGCAGGTACGGGCGTCTCGCCGCACCCGGCGCAGGCTCCGGAGAACTCGAACAGCGACGGCAGCAGCGGCCAGGGTCCGGGACTCGACGGGGATCCGGGTGCGAGCCACGTCGGGCAGCGACTCGTAGAACTCGAACGATCGCGCTCCCGGTCACGGTGCTCGGCAGCGGGCGCCATGTTGATGGCCTTGCGTCTCGGCTGGAGCGGTCCTTGGCCGGGCACACCTCGACGCACAGCCCGCAGCCGGTGCAGTCGTCGGGAGCGACCTGCACGACGTAGCTCGAGGCCCGCGAGCTCGGGGTGTGGCCTCGGGCACGTGGCGGAAGCTGTTCGGGGCGCCGGCGGCGGCCTCGGGTTCGAACACCTTGGTGCGGATCGCGGCGTGGGGGCAGATCATCGAGCAGCGGTTGCACTGCACGCACAGGTCCGGCTCCCAGATCGGGATCTCGATGGCGATGGCCCGCTTCTCGTAGCGGCTGGTGCCGGTGGGCCAGGTGCCGTCGGGCGGGAACGCGCTCACCGGCAGCCGGTCGCCGTGGCCCTCGAGCAGCAGGCGGGTGACGTTCGCGACGAAGTCGGGCGCCGCCGTCGGGACCGCAGGGCGACGGTGACGGCCGACGTGGCCGAGCCCAGCGTCGACCTCGTGGAGGTCGGCCAGGGTGGCGTCGATCGCGGCGACGTTGCGGCGCACGATCTCGGGGCCGCGCTTGCCCCACGTGTCCTCGACCGACTGCCTTGACCGCCGCGATGGCCTCGTCGCGGGGCAGCACGCCCGACAGCGCGAAGAAGCACGTCGACATGACGGTGTTGATCCGCCGGCCCAGGCCGTGCTCCTCGGCGATCCGGTAGGCGTCGATGGCGTAGAGCCGACAGCGCCGCTCGACCAGCAGCTGCTGGGCGTCGATCGGCAGGCTGTCCCACACCTGCTCGGGCGGCACGGTGGTGTTGATCAGCACCGTGGCGCCGGCGTCGGCCACGTCGAGCACGTCGAGGCGCTCCAGGAACCCGGGGTCGTGGACGGCGACGAAGCCGGCCCGGCGGATCTGGTAGGTGGAGCGGATCGGGCGGGGCCCGAACCGCAGGTGCGACACGGTGGTCGCCCCCGACTTCTTGGAGTCGTAGACGAAGTGGCCCTGGCACCACAGGTCGGTGGCGTCGCCGATGATCCGGATCGCGGCCTTGTTGCTGCTGACCGTGCCGTCGGCGCCGAGCCCGTAGAACACGGCGCGGGTGACGTCGTCGGCCTCGATGTCGAACGGGTCGTCGACCGGGAGCGACAGGTGGGTGACGTCGTCGGTGATGCCGACGGTGAAGCGGCGCCTGGGGTGCTCGGCGGCGAGCTCGTCGAACACCGCCGCCACCATGGCCGGGGTGAACTCCTTCGACGACAGCCCGTAGCGGCCCCCGATGATCCGGGGCAGCGCGGCCCGGCGCCCCGCGGCGACGCCGTCGACCAGCGCGGCGGTGACGTCGAGCAGCAGCGGCTCACCGCGTGGAGCCGGGCTCCTTGGTGCGGTCCAGCACGGCGACCGAGCGCACCGTCGCCGGCAGGGCCGCGAGGAACCGGTCGATCGAGAACGGCCGGTACAGCCGGACCTTGACCAGGCCGACCCGCTCCCCCGCCGCGACCAGGTGCTCGACGGTCTCGTGGGCGCACTCGGCGCCCGAGCCCATCATCACGACGACCCGCTCGGCCTCGGGGTGGCCGACGTAGTCGAACGGCGCGTAGCGCCGGCCGGTCAGCTCGGCGAAGCGGTCCATCGCCTCGGCGACGACCTCGGGGCAGGCGTCGTGGAAGGGGTTGGCCGCCTCGCGGGACTGGAAGAACGCGTCGGGGTTCTGCGACGTGCCGCGGACCACCGGGTGCTCGGGCGACAGCGCCCGGTCGCCGGTGCGCGGCGATCGCGTCGGGGTCGACCAGCGCCCGCAGCGTGTCGTCGTCGACCAGCGTCGATCTTCTGGATCTCGTGCGAGGTGCGGAAGCCGTCGAAGAAGTGCAGGAACGGCACCCGGGCCGCCAGGGTCGCGGCGTGGGCGATGGCCGCGAGGTCCTGGGCCTCCTGGGGTGAGCCCGACGCCAGCAGCGCGACGCCGGTCTGGCGGGCCGCCATGACGTCGGAGTGGTCGCCGAAGATCGACAGCGCGTGGGTCGCGATGCTCCGAGCGGCGACGTGCAGGCAGAACGGCGTGAGCTCGCCGGCGATCTTGTACAGGTTCGGCAGCATCAGCAGCAGGCCCTGCGACGCCGTGAAGGTCGTGGCCAGCGCGCCGCCTGCAGCGCGCCGTGGACCGCGCCGGCGGCGCCGCCCTCGGACTGCATCTCGACCACGTCGGGCACCGAGCCCCACAGGTTCGGACGCCGTTCGGCCGACCACTCGTCGGCGTGCTCGCCCATCGGCGAGGCCGGGGTGATCGGGTAGATGGCGATGACCTCGCTCAGCCGGTACGCGACCGACGCGACCGCCTCGTTGGCGTCCATGGTCGCTCTCACCGACGACGCAGCGGCGCCGCCGGTCTCGACGAGCACCTGCTCAGTCAAGGCCGTCAACGTGTGTCGCCTCCTGTGCCAATGAGGGCCTGTGCGGCCGCGAGCCGGGCGACCGGGACCCGGTAGGGCGAGCACGACACGTAGTCGAACCCGGCCGAGGCGAAGAAGGCGATCGATGCCGGATCGCCACCGTGCTCGCCGCACACGCCGATCGGAATCCGCCGTTTCACCGATCGAGCCCGTTCCACCGCCGAGGAGATCAGCCGACCCACGCCATCGACGTCGATCGACTCGAACGGATCACCGACGAGCAGTTCCTTCGCCACGTAGATCGGCATCATCTTCGCCTCGACGTCGTCGCGGCTGAACCCGAAGGTCATCTGGGTCAGATCGTTGGTCCCGAAGCTGAAGAAGTCCGAGACACGGGCCATCTGATCGGCAACCAGCGCTGCTCGCGGCGTCTCGATCATCGTGCCGATCAACAGCGTCGACGTGACACCGAGTTCCTCGGCGGCGGCGATCACCCATGAGCGGGCAAGGGCCATCTCTTCGCGTGACACGGTCAGCGGGATCATCACCTCGACGATCGGTCGGCCACCGACGGCCAGCCGGTCCTTCACCGCGTCGAGGAGCGCCCGCACCTGCATCGCATACAGCCCCGGCTTCATCACGGCGAGGCGCACGCCACGGATACCGAGCATCGGGTTGGTCTCGGCCCAGTCACCGGCGGCATGCCGGAGTTGCTCCTCCTCGGAGGTCAACCCGGTCGTGGCGGCGCGAAGATCCAGGTCGCCCACCTTCGGAAGGAACTCATGCAGCGGCGGGTCGAGCAGGCGAACCGTGACCGGCAGACCATCCATCGCTTCGAGGATCTCCAGGAAGTCGACGTGCTGCACCCGCCGCAACTCCTCGAGGGCTGCCGCTTCCTCGGAGGGGGTCTCCGCCAGGATCATCCGGCGGACCACGGGCAGGCGGTCCTCGCGGAGGAACATGTGCTCCGTCCGGCACAGGCCCACGCCTTCGGCCCCGTAGCGACGTGCCAGCGCCGCATCGGTTCCGGTGTCGGCGTTCGCCCGGACCGAGATCCGCCCTCGGCGAAGGTCATCGGCCCACGCCAGGATCGTGTCGAACTCATGTGAGGGCTCCGGCACGGACAGGCTCGCTGCGCCCGCGAAGACACGGCCACTCGACCCGTCGATGGAGATGACGTCCCCCTCGCGCACCACGATGTCGCCCACCGTGAACTGCCGGCCCTCGACCACGACGGAGTCGGCCCCGACCACTGCCGGCTTGCCCCAACCCCGGGCAACGACCGCAGCGTGTGAGACCAGCCCGCCACGACTTGTCAGAATGCCCGCCGCCGCCAGCATCCCGTGCACGTCCTCGGGATTCGTCTCCTTGCGCACGAGGATGACCGACTGCCCGGCACCGGCCCGGTCGACCGCGTCGTCTGCGGTGAACACCACGACACCGACAGCGGCCCCCGGCGACGCACCGAGACCGGTCGCCAGCGGCACCATCCCGTCCTCGGAGAGGCGCGGATGAAGGATCTGCTCCAGATGCTCGGGCGTGATGCGCGCGACCGCTTCGGCCCGACTCAGCTTGATCGCAGGGTCCGCGGTCATCTCCACCGCCATGCGGAGCGCCGCGACGCCGGTCCGCTTCCCCACCCGCACCTGCAACATCCACAGCCGACCCTGCTCGATCGTGAACTCGAGATCCAACATGTCGCGGTAGTGCGCCTCCAACAGATCCATGTACTCCGAGAGCTCGTCGTAGATGATCGGGAACCGGTCGGCGAGCGAGGCCAGGGGCTCGGTGATCCGCACCCCGGCGACCACGTCCTCGCCCTGGGCGTTGATCAGGAAGTCGCCGTACGGCACGTCCTCGCCGGTCGCCGCGTCCCGGGTGAACGCGACGCCGGTGCCCGACTGGTCGTCGCGATCGCCGAAGACCATCGCCTGCACGTTCACCGCCGTGCCGAGCTCATGGCTGATGTGCTCACGCTCGCGGTAGGCGATGGCCCGAGCACCGTTCCACGACCCGAAGACCGCCTCGATCGCGCCGAGCTGGCGCAGCGGGTCCTGCGGAAACGGTCGTCGCGTCGCATCTCGAATCGCCGCCTTGTGAGCTCGACAGAGCGATCGCCACCCGGCAGCGCTCAGCGCCGAGTCGTCGTCGACCGCCTCGGCGGCCTTGGCCGCGTCGAGCGGATCGTCGAACAGGCCGGCGTCGACGCCCATGACGACGCGCCCGTACATCGAGATCAGTCGGGCGTAGGAGCGGTACGCGAACGCGTCGTCGCCGGTGGATCGGGCCACGGCACGCACCGTCCGGTCGTTCAACCCCAGGTTGAGGATCGTGTCCATCATGCCCGGCATCGAGAACCGGGCGCCCGAGCGCACCGACACCAGCAGGGGGTCGTCGGCGGCGCCGAACGTACGACCGATGCGCCGCTCGAGGCGGGCGACATGGCGCACCAGCTCGGCGTCGAGACCCGGCGGCCACCCGCTCTCCACGTAGCGACGACACGCCGCCGTCACGATGGTGAAGCCCGGGGGAACGGGTAGCTTCAGCACCGAGGCCATCTCGGCGAGGTTCGCGCCCTTGCCCCCGAGGAGGTCAGCAAGCTCTCGTGGTGGACGCCGGTGGGGATGGTCGAGCGCGTAGATCAATGGCACAGGTTCGACGATACGGACCTGCTGCCCGCCTGTCTCCGGCCGAAGGTCCCAACTACAGACCGCCGGCGCGAGCCGTGGTCTCAAACACGGCGCGCACATCGTTCGCGACGCGGTCGGCCGGTCCCGTCGGAGCTCAGCGGCTCTTGGGCGGAACCTGCCGGGCCCCAGGCCGCTCGGTCATTGACCGTCCAAGCCGACACGAATGATCAGCTGGCCACCATTGGTGGGCAGTACGCCGGGCGAGTCGGGCCGTTCCTTCGGGTCGAAGAGTTCGATGCCGCCTACCGGCGACTGCGCGAGCACGGGGTCCAGTTCGTCAGCGAGCCACGCGACGAACTCTACGGGCGAGTCTGTGTGTTCATCGACGTCGCCGGGAATCGTCGCCTCACCCAGGCTGCTCTTGCCGATCGGTCCGGTATCGCGCGCCCGAACATCGCTACGTACGAGCACGGCCGACGCGAGCCGTTGTTCGACATTGCGATGGCCCTGCTCAAGGCGGCTGGCGCTCACGTTGAGATCGAGCCCGCCGTCGCTTGGACGTGGACCGACGACCGGCGGCCATACGCAATCCCCTCACGCCTCTGGCGCTTGTCCCCTGCAGCGTGCCTCCGCCACTTCGACCCCGGGCCACACCTCTGGTGGAGCGGACCACGCCGAGAACTCGACCTGGCGCAACGCAACGACCGCCTGCACGCCTACGAGCTCGTCCTCCGCGAGGGCACACCGAGCGACATCGAAGCGATCGTCGACGGCGTCCTGCTGCGCGAAGCCTGGCCCGACCTCTCGTTGCCCCGGCCGCTACGCGCGGCCTGGACCCCGCTCATCCACGCAGCGGGCGACGAGATCAACCTCGCCGCTGCATCGTGAACCGGCTCACCGCTCTCCAACGGCGAGCCGCTCGAATCCTCTTCGACCTTCCGGACTCAGATGGCTTTGCGCTCGCGGGCGGCTCGGCACTCGTCGCACCGGATCCACGCTGAGATTGTCCGGCGGCTGTCATCGTGATCTCAGGAAGTCCCAGGACCGGCAAGACCACTGCTCGCCCAACAGCTCGCACCGCCCTCGGCGCCGTCCTGATCTTGAAGGACGTGATCAAGGCGGCGCTGCCCGACGTGCTGGGAACCGGAGACCTCGGCCTGGACCCAGAAGCTCACAGGACGCACCCTCCGAACCTGCATTGCCGACCGTCTTCCACTACGCCGACCGCTCCGGCGTGCGCATCATCGCCGGCAGCACCCTGTCGCCGACGGATCGTTGGAACGCCCACATCTGCATGGCGATCACAGCGGACGACGATGCCCTCATCGCTGCGCTCGACCGGATCGCCGACGCCCTCACACCATGAGCCAGCGTTCGATGAACTCAGCTCCACGCTCTCGTGGTAAAGCCCACCGCCTGACGAATACGTGCTCGATACGCTTCGGACATGACCGACCCAGTTCACGGAGCACTCGAGAACGCGGCGGCACGTGCCCTCGACTATGTCGCCTCGTCGGGTACCCGTCGGGTGTTCCCGGACCCCGCGGCGCTGGATGCACTCATCGGCTTCGACGAGGAGCTGCCGGCCGTCGGCAGCCCGATTGACGAGACGCTCGCGATGCTCGACGAGCTCGGCAGCCCGGCGACGGTCGCCTCGACCGGTCCCGACTACTTCGGATTCGTGACCGGCGGAACTCTGCCCGCAGCGCTCGGCGCGTCCTGGCTCACGTCGGCGTGGGATCAGAACGCTGCCCTGCCCGTGATGTCGCCCGTGGCCGCGAAGCTCCACGAGGTGGTTCGCTCGTGGTTGGTCGAGGCGCTCGACCTGCCGCGAGCTGCCGGCGTCGCGTTCGTCACGGGTGCGACGGTGGCCAACGCCGCCTGCATCGCCGCAGCGCGACGCTCTGCTGGCCCGCGCCGGGTGGGATTCGGCCGAGGACGGCCTGTTCGGTGCACCGGAGGTGACGGTCGTGGTGGGCGCTCAGGCGCACTCCACGGTCCGGAAGTCGTTGGGCTTCGTCGGGCTCGGGCGCCGGCGGGTCCTCGTCGTTCCGGCCGACGACCAAGGCCGGATGCGAACTGAACTGCTGCCTCACGACGTGGAGGGTCCGGTGCTGGTGTGCGCCCAAGCGGGCGAAGTCAACACCGGGGCGTTCGACCCCTTCGACGAACTCGAGGACTGGACGGCCGCCCACGATGGCTGGCTGCACGTCGACGGGGCGTTCGGCCTCTGGGCCCGTGCCGACCCCACCCGCGCTCACCTGACGGCAGGTCTCGATCGCGCCGATTCGTGGGCGACCGACGGTCACAAGTGGTTGAACGTGACGTACGACTGCGGCATGGCGTTCGTGCGGTCATCTGCCGACCTCGCCAGGTCGTTTCACGCCGCCGCGGGGTACCTGCCGCCCGATGACCGGTTCGAGGCGATGCACCACACGCCGCAATCGTCGCAGCGGGCGCGCCAGGTCGAGGTCTGGGCCGCGCTGCGCTCACTCGGCCGCGAAGGCATTGCACGGCTGGTTGCTGACAGTTCAGCGGCGGCGGCCCTGATCGCTGATGCCCTTCGCTCGCAGGGCGTGACGGTGCTCAACGACGTGGTCCTCAACCAGGTGCTCGTTCGGTTCGGCGGTCCAGAGGAGACCAACGCGGTGATCGCTGCGATCCAAGCCGATGGCCGAACGTGGTGCGGGCCGACGGTGTGGGCTGGCGAGCCGGCCATGCGTATCAGCGTCTCCTCGTGGCGCACGACCCTCGACGATGCCCGACGCGCCGCCGACGTCATCTTGGAGTGTCACGCTGCGGTCCGGTCCGCCGCTCATTGATCGGTCGGACAGCTTCCAACGCCGACGGGAAGGGCCGCGCGAACCAAGAGCCTTCGAACGAGTGGGGTTCAGAGGCCGAACGGCGGACTGCAGTTCACGGCCGGCCGATTCCGCAGAACTGGCAAACGATTTGGCAGACAAATGCCGATCGACCGCCTCCGGGAACCACAACGGCGGGCTGAAAAGCCCGCCGTTACTGGATTCTGGATGGTGGCGGGGGCGGGATTTGAACCCCGCGACCTTCGGGTTATGAGCCGTCAGGTCCGCCACGCGTTGCGTACCAGATCGTCCCGAATTCTGCGGAAACACAGGGCTTGCGCACTCCACCCCAATGGCACCATCCCATGGTCTACTCGCCTATTCCACGCCGCACAGTAGAAGAAACAGTAGAAGGTCGGAAGCCACAGCGGGCTCTTCCGCCGAGGTGGTCGGGACGCCGACATCCCGCCTCCAGCCCTCGTTCGCGCGACCCAGGAGTGCTCGAAATCTGCCGAGGCGGGCGATCTTCGGGTTCGGCGTGCGAACAGTCCAGACCATTGCTGGCCATTTCCGGACTCCAACTGTCCGAACGAGCCTCCAATTGAATTGTGCCGCCGGGATGCTCTTCGGATTTCAGCGGGGTGTGATGGTGGCGAGTAGGTCCCAGTTGGGCTTGCCGGCGTAGAGCAGGGTGCGGATCCGGTAGTTCCGGAAGGACGTGAACCCGAACGCAGCGCGCTTCACCCGTTTGAGGAGGTTGTTCACGGCTTCGGTCGGCCCGTTGGACACGTGGGCCTGGTGCCACGCAGCGATCTGGGTGCGCCAACGGACGATGGTGCGTCCGAGCTGACGCACCTCCGGAGGGCAGGCGTCGTGTTGGAGATCGGCTCCGAGCCGGGTGACGAACTCGAGGGCGAGGTCGGGGTCGTGGTGCTCGTAGAGCCCGCGGACGACCTCTTTGGCGTGCCACGCCATCCGCACCTCGCCACGAGGGTCGCCGGCCTCGAGAAGTCCCATCAGCTTGGTGCGGCCACGGTCGTCGAGCCGCTCATCAGCCTTCGTGAGCAGGCGTCTCGATCGATAGAGCGGGTCGTTCTTGTGGCCTCGGTGGCCGAGCGTCTCGTTCTGGACCCGCCGGCGGACCTCGTCGAGTTTCTGGTTCGCGAGCTTCACCAGATGGAACGGGTCAGCGACCTGGATCGCTGTCGGTGTCATCGTGTCGAACACCCGCCGATACGGGCCTGACAGATCGAGCGTCGCCCACTCGACCCGGTCGCACCACGCCTCGCCACGCTCCGCGAGCCACGCGGACGGGCCGGCCGCGTTGCGGCCCGGGACGACGTCGAGGAGCTGGCCACGGCGCACGTCGACGAGCTGGGTCGACCAGTGCTGGGTCCGCCATCGGCCCAGGCGGGCGAACAGCACCTCGTCGAGCCCGAGGGCGGTGACCTCGCCGATCCGGGCTGGGTCGTCGACGAGCGCGGTGCCATACGCGATGACGGCGTCGTTGATCGTGTGCCAATCGCACCCGAGTTCGACGGCGATCTCGTTGACCGAGCGGGCACAGCGGCCGACCTGGGCGGTGACCCACCGGCCGGCACGATCCGTCATCGCCAAGCGTGCCGGCGCGATCCCGGGTGCGTCTTCGGTCCACGACCCAACCCGACACCACGAGTTCGGGCATCGCCATCGGCGCTTGCGCCACACCAACCGTGCCGGCCGCCCGAAGCACGCAAGATCGACCAACTCGACGACCGGGCGGTCCTTGGACCACGCCCTGGACCCGCAGCCGGCACAGAACGCGACAGTCGCGGTCGTCTCGACGTGCACTCGGATCGGTCCGGTGAGCCCGGCGTCGACGGCGACGATGAACACGTCGGGCAAGCCGACAAGCAGCGCGCACATGCGCGTAGGGTCCAATTCCACGAGGGCTCTCCGACATCTGGCTGGCGTAAGACACCGTCAGATTCGCAGGGCCCTCGTACGCGTCAGCGGACCCCTACACCCCGCTCAGATCCGAAGAGCCGGTTACGTGCGGTCTGTCGACCTGGCCGAGCGTGCTGATATCGGGCGCCAGCTTCAGGTCGAGGTTGCAGGCTCGTGCACGGGTCGGCTGGTCGAGTGCGGCGGCGCGCCGCCTGGCGGTTGTGCGGAGTTCGCGTCGACCGTGTTGTTTGGATTGCGTTTCGTGTGCGGTGGCAGTTGCGGTGAGCGCTTCCCTTGTTGCTACCGGATTCGCGTACGGCGGTTGCCTCGGTCGGGTTTGTTTGTGGTCAGATCGTTCGGGCGGTGAGGTGGTCACGGCGGGTTGAGGTGAGAAACCACGCAATTGCGGCCCCGCTGGCTGGCATGACGAGGAGCACGACGGCGAGTTCGGACCATGGCATCGTGAACTCAAGGGCCTCGTCGGGGTTTAGGTAGATGCCGGTAAGGAGGGCGAAGCTGGCGATGACCGCGATGACTGCAGCCGTCAGGGTGAGGCCGGCGACGGTTGCTGCCGCGATCGATCGTGTGGTTCGAGGGCGGGCACCGACGGAGGCCAGCACTCGATTGTCGTCGGTGTTCTCGGTGCGGATGAGGGCGACGGCCACCGCAACTGCGGCGAGGCCGAACAGTCCACCAATAGCGAGAGCGAACGCGCGTACGGCAACGAAGGGCGGGGGGCTGTCTGATAGCCACAGGTATGTCGAGCGGGTGTTCGTCGCGGCGAGCGTGAGCCGGTCACGTTGACTTGGGTGAAGGGCTCGTCGTTGACAACAAACCAGGTGTCGACGATGGTCTGGTCGAGCGTTGTGCCTTCGCGCGCGTCGCGAAGGAGCGCCTTGGGGAACCCGTCGGCCATCGTGGCATCACGCTGGTCGACCGCGACTCCAGGGTCGGTGCGTATGCGGCCAGACGCCCACACGATGACGTCGGTACCTGACGGCGGCGGTTCAATGCCCATCAGGTCGAGCAGTTCGGGACTGGCGAACGAGGTGAGGACCCCGATCGTGTCACCGTTCCCCCGGGTTGTCTTCACCTGGTATGGGACCCCGGCGAAACCGGGTTCGGTTGTATGTGTGTCGATGAGCCCGACAAGGGGAACGAGGCGCACACCGGGCACGGCTGCTGCGATTACGCGTACGTCGTCGGGAACGATCGTCGTGTCGGCGAGTGGCCCGGTCGGTTGTTCGTTCGAAGAGATCATGGCGACATGGGTCGGTACGAGCGGTTGCCACGTGGCCGCCAACGAACTCGTGAACGTCGCGATGCCGAAAGGGATGGCGATGGCGATCGCCGCAGCTGCGATGGCGGCGGCAGATCTGGCTCGGTTCCGGGCAATGTCGCGCCAGGCCACCCGAACCGGCAGCGGCGCGTTGGCTGCCAGTCGACCGAGGAGGTGCGCGGCTGCGGGGGTAAGGAGGAGCGCACCGACGAGTATGGCGATGACGCTGGCGATGATCGGGAGCGCATCGTCCTTGAGCGCGGCGATGTCCGCGCCCGGACAGATGGAGTTCGTCACGCCGGAAGAGATCGCGGAAAGCGCCGTCTTCGAGATCCGCGGCCGGGAACACGGGGCATGATATCATCAACGCCTTGGACAATGCCACGCTCGCGCCAACATACCGGGCGGGGTACATGTTCCACAGCGCCCTGAAGACGATGCGCAAGCTCGAGCAGGACCACGGGGTGGATTCGGTGGCATTCGAGATGCTCGGGCCGCCGCGGCTCTCCAAGCTGCTCTACGAATCGTACCTGCTCAAGGTCTGTTTCGGCGACGTACGCACGGTCGCACGCACCGGAACGAGCATCCTCAGCCGCCGGTTGCTCGACCTGATCGAGGCGGATGACCAGCTGCGGTCGCAGATCATCTCCATCGGCATCCCCATCCTGTTGCCGGATGGCCGATCGCTCGTACGCGCGTCCACCATCAAGATCCCGCCGGCGCAGGGACAGGATGAATTTCCGATCAATGCTTCCAGCATCGACCGCTGGGCGCACGACGGCTGGGTGGATCTCCGCGAGAAGAACATGAAGCACTGGCGTCAGCGCTTCACCCAGATCATCAAGGAGGTCGAAGGCTCCCGGATGATGAAACGAGTTCCCGCACCATGCATAACCGGGAGTACTGGAAGAATCTCTCCGAGATCGATCCCGGGAAGGTCTGTGGCTGGATCTTCACGTATGAGGAAAAGGGTAAACGGATGAAGGCCTGATGGTATGACGACAGCACCGTCACTCGATCCCCGCTACGCATCACCCCAGATCGTGAGCCCGCGCATCCTCATCGTGGAGGATGAGCGCATCGTCGCCGGCGACATCCGTTCGCGTCTCCGGCGGCTGGGCTATTCGGTCGTGGATATGGTGGCGACCGGTGAAGACGCGATCCACAGGGCGGACACGCTCCGCCCGGACCTCGTCCTCATGGATATCCGTATCGAAGGGCCCATGGATGGCATCCAGGCAGCGGAGGCGATCCGGGCCCGCTTCGATATTCCGGTGATCTATCTCTCCGCCTATGCGGACAAGCAAACGGTGGAACGGGCCAAGGTCACGGAGCCGTTCGGCTATCTCATCAAGCCGTTCGAGGACACCGAACTCCATTCCTCGATCGAGGTCGCGCTCTACAAGCGGAAGACCGAAGCGCAACGGCGGGCGCTGGAATCCCAGCTCCTCCAGGCCCAGAAGATGGAATCGATCGGCACGCTCGTCGTCGGCCTCGCACACAACCTGAACAATATCCTGGCCATCATCCTCGGCTACTCGTCGCGCCTCGAGCGCACAATGGATGACCCCGCCAAGATCTCCCAGAGCGTCACGGCCATCAATCAGGCCGTGCGCCGCGGGGCGTCCCTGATCCAGCAACTGATCGGGGTGACGACGAAGGCCAACCTGCAGTTCGCATCGGTCGACGTGAACGGACTTCTGCAGGACCTGATGCATATGGTGATCGAGATCTTCCCGCGGACGATCACGTTTCACGAGCAACTGGATCCGGTCAATCCGTTCGTCTCTGCGGACCAGAACCAGTTGCATCAGGCGCTCCTGAACATCCTGCTGAATGCCCGTGATGCCCTCCCCCGCGGGGGGACCATCACGCTCACCACCCGGATGATGAACGGCGCGGACCTGAAGGCGCGGTTCCCCAATCCGAACGAAGGCCAGTACGTCTGCATCGAGATCATCGATAACGGCGAAGGCATGGATGCCGACACGCTGCGCCATGCATTCGAACCGTTCTTCACGACACGCGACAGGGCAACCTCCACCGGCCTTGGACTGTCCGTCGTCTATGGCATCGTGACCAGCCACAAAGGGTACATCGACATCCAGAGCACGCCGGGGACAGGCACCCATGTGACACTGGCCTTCCCTGTGGAATCCCGCGCACCATCATCCCTCGGGATGCCATCGGAGTCACTGATCGCACAGCTCGGCGGCAAAGAGACCATCCTGGTCGTCGAAGACGAAGAGATGCTGCGGACGCTGGTACGGGAGATCCTGACGCGCGCGGGGTACGAAGTGCTCGAGGCGGTGGATGGCGAGGAGGGAGTCCGCATGTATCGCGAACATCACGATCGGGTGCAGTTGGTGTTGCTGGACTTCGGATTGCCGAAGCTGGCCGGCGACGAGGTGTTTGCGGAACTGCGCCGCATCAACGAAGGGGTGCGCGCGGTGTTCAGTACGGGGTACGTCAAGAAGGATAAGACCGATCAACTGATGGCGCTGGGCGCCCGGGGGGTGGTGCACAAGCCGTTCACCGTCACCGAGATGCTGTCCACGATCCGGCGCGTCCTGGACGGCGAGACGGTCTAAAGCTCGTCGATGTGATAGAGCGTTTCGGAAGGTCGCAATCCATCATGCAGCCTGCGTAACGCGCGGTAGGCATCCTGGCTCCCGCGCCGGGCGGCAACGCGATAGAGCCGCACGGCATCGGAGGTCCGCACGGGCACCCCGATCCCCTTTTCATAGCACCATGCAAGCGCCATTTCCGCAAGGATCGATCCGTCATCGGCCGCCTGTTCGAGGACCGAGAGCGCCTTCGATCGTGCAAGACTATCCGTGTCCTGCCTGAGGGTCACCACGGCACGCCGGATCATCCCTTCCCTGCTCCCCGCATCCGCCGAGCGTGTCCACAAACGGAATGCCTCCGCCGGATCCGCCTCCACCCATCGACCCGCGTAGTAGCACAGCCCGAGTTCATTCATCGAAGGGACATGCCCGCGGTCGACACCGGCCTTGAGCATCTGGATCGCCTGACCGGTCGTCAGCATCGCCTGCTCTTTGAACAAGAGTCCTTCATACCCCAGGCCCAGGAGGGCGACCCACACGTACTGGGCTTCGAAATCGTTGTGCCGTGCCTGCGACCGGATATGCGCGATCACGCCCTGCTCCTGCACCAGCCGTGAGAGCAATTGTGATGCGCGCGGCCAATCCATACGCAGGGCCCGGATGTAATAGCTGCAGGCGAGCACCACATCACGCCGCACGCCGAGCCCCTTCTCATAATTCCTGCCGAGGATGGCGAGCGCTTCCGGGCTTCCCGGCCTGCGCCGCTGACGTGATCCCCGCCAACCGCAGGGAATCCACGGCGATCTCTTTGTCCAGCATACTCGACAGCCCCAGGGCCTTGCGCAGCTCCGGATCGCCGCCGGTCAGCACCGACGTCACGAGTGCCTGTCCGGCCGTGGAATCATCGTCGGATTCCGTGAACAACGCAAGCGGCGACTGTGTCGAGTCGCTCCCCCCGTTGTTCTGCTGTGCATCACGTGCAGCGGCCCGCTCCAGTTCAGGCAGGGCCTCTTTCGCCGGGGCATAGCCACCCTCAGCGGCTCGGCGGACCCAGTAGAGGGCCGCCGTATAGTCGCGCGTCACGACGAGATTCTCGGTGTAGTGCAGCCCGACGACGAACTCGGCTTCATGCATGCCCGCTTCGGCACTGATCAGGAACGCCTTGTAGGACTCGAACGGATTCCACGAGATACCCCAGCCATGGTAGAGCAGGATGCCGAGGTTGAAGCGGGAGGAGATCATGTTCTGTTCGGCGGCCTTGAA
>JBAOIR010000090.1:0-120001 GCA_037045585.1 Microthrixaceae bacterium | reverse complement strand
CACCCGGTCCGGTGGTCGTGATGATCCGTCGGCTGGCGTCGGCTGGGTCGGCGACGGCCCGGCAGGGCCCCGAGACGCTGTACTGGTAGGTGCTGCCGAGCGCGTTGGTTCGCGCCGATCGTGAACGTGGCCGGGTGCCGCACCAACACCGGCGGCTCGTACCCGGGCGTCCAGAACAGATACACCGGCGTGGCGCTGATCTGGAAGAACCGCGTGAGCTGGTTCGAGAACTCGAAGGGCCACGCCGGCCACGCCGTGTCGTCAGAGGCGGCACTGCCCGGTGCCCGTCGGGGGTGATGCGGTAGCTGGTCGCGTTCGACGACCCGGCGACCGAGCAGGACACTCGGCCGTGCACGGTCCCCTCGGCGGGAGAAGAAGATCTCCGACACGGCGTTGCTCTGGATCTCCACGACCGGTGTCTGGTCGGCGGTGATCTGCACCAGCCAGACGTCGATCCACGAGATCACCTGGCTGACCTGGGGGATGGTGTACCCACCGATGAACACGCTCCGCGACTTGGTGACACCGTCCTTGTTGGCCCTCGCCGGTGATCGTGCACCCGTTCGAACCCACGGACAGGTCGATCAGGTACCCCCACACGTACGGCGTGAAGGTGTTGCCGAGGGTGCAGCCCGGTCCGCCGCCGATGCGCACGCCCGCCCCCGGGACGTCGCCGGCGATGTAGAGCTGCACCGTGGTGGCCACCGGCAGCGAGGGCGGGATGTTCGAGCGTTCGACGGGTGCGCCGAGGGCGACGAGTTCGAGGACCACGTCCTCGAGGGGATCGCTGCTCGATCCACCACCCAGGCAGAAGGTGCCGATCGTGAGGCACGGGTCGATTGCCGCGGCCGAGGGGGTGGACGAGCCGGGGATCGGGGCGTGGCCGACGAGCACGCTGGTGACGACCAGCAGGACGACGACCACGAGGTGGCGGAGGCGAGGGGTGGGATCGGCGCGCACGGGCGCGTTGTACGACGGGCCCGCAAACGTGAGCGCAACGCCGGACGCGGCCGCCGGGTCAGAGCCTGTCGGGGCTGGTCAGAGCGGGTCGAGCGTCGCCTGCGACCGCTGCATCCACCAGGGGCCGCAGCGGCCGGCGAGGTCGACGGCGCGTCGCAGATGGTGCCGCGCACGGTGGGTGTCACCGACGGTGAGCGCGAGCAAGCCGAGCGTGTGGTCGAAGGGTCCGAGGAACACGCCGGGGCCGGGCTGGTAGGCCAGTTGTCCGGTGAGGGTGCCGCCTCGGTCGAGGAGCTCGCGGGCGAAGTCGACATCGCCGACGGCGTGCACCGCGACACCGGCCGTCGTGAACGTCGCGGGGAACGTGTTGTTCTCGGGCAGGCCGTCCCGGCGCAGCTGGACCAGCTCGGCGGCAGCCTCGTCGAGCAGCCCCGCCGACGCCTGCACCGAGGCCGAGCGCGCCGCCGATGCCGCGGACGTCGGGTCGCGACGCCCGCCAGGCGCCGACGGCCACGACGGCCTCGTCGGCGCGACCCTGCATCACCCGCAACGCGGCGAGCTGGTTCGCGAGCGCCTGCATCGCGTCGACGTGCGGTTCGTCGCCCCACACCGCGAACGCGTCGCGGGCGAGCGGCTCGACGTCGTCGAGCCGGCCGTCGACGACCGCCATCACGGTTCGCCACACCACGGTCGACCAGCGGAGGCGTTGCGATCGCCGGACGACGGGATCGGACTCGAGTGCGTCGAGTTCGGTCTCGACCTCCGCCGCTGTTCGCCCCGCTGCAGCAGGTCGCCGAGCCGACCGAATCGGACCTGCGCCACGAACCTCGGATCGTGGCGTGCGGCTCGGACGACCCGGTCGGCGAAGGCGACGCGCCGGTCGGTGTGCTCGGGCCGCCAGTGCACGATCCGGCTCACGCCGTACGCGGCGATCGACAGCGGGGTGTCGGCGCCGACGGCGCTCGGCCTCGTCCATCGCCAGCCACGCGGACGCCTGGCGCTGCTCGGGATCGGTGGTCCACAGCGCGAGCCGACCGAGCACCTCCACCCGCAGCAGCACGTCGGCTTCGCCGAGATCGGGCACCGCGTCGAGCCGGTCGAGCCCGCCGAGGGCCTCGGCGAGCAGCTCGCGCCCGGAGGCCTCGGGCATCCACTCCGAACCACCGCGAAAGCCGCGGGTGGCGCCGAGTGCGGCGCGAGCGAACAGCAGCGGGTCGGCGGCGTCGCGGGCGGCCTCGGCCGCATCGAGGAACGCCTGGTGGGCCTCGTGGCTGTCGCCGCCGTCGATGCCGGCTCGCCCGATCACCAGCAGCAGGGCACCGCGTTCCGCAGCCGACGACGCGAGCTCGAGGGCCCACACGGCGCGGCCGCTCGCGGCTTCGTACTCGAGCGATCGGATCGCGGTCTCGGCGGCCTCGAGCGAGTACTGAACCGCGGGTCGCGCTGGCCCACGGCGCGGCCTCGACGAAGTGGTCGGCCGGTTCGCGCACGCGATCGCCCGACGCGGTGGACTCGAGCGCGAGCCCCACACGGCGATGGAGCGCCATCCGGCGAGGTGGTGTGACCGCGTCGAGGATGGCGTCGCGCACCAGGCCGTGGCCGAACCGGCACGCGCCGGGTCGATCCGGAAGGGGGCGCACGAGATGCGCGTGGATCGCGGCGTCGACCACGTCGACGGCGCGGCCGAGTCCGCCCCGTCGAGCGCGTCGCCCAGCAGCGCGAGGTCGAACGAGGCTCCGATCACCGCAGCGGTCGCGAGCACGTCGAGCACGTCGGGTGCGAGCGACGGCGATCCTCGCGGCGACGAGGCCCTGCACCCCCGGCGCCGTCGCCGCTCGGCGCACGTCGCCGGACCAGCGGCCGTGCTCGTCGACCATCAGATCGCCCGTGGCGAGCAGGTGCCGCACCGCCTCGCCGAGGAACAGGGGGTTGCCAGGGCCGTCTAGCGGTGCAGTTCGCTCACGAGGCGACGGGCCTCGTCGTCGAGCGGGTGCGCGGCCGTCGCCTCGAGCAGCGCGGCGGTCGCGTGCGTGTCGAGACCGGTGCAGCGCGATCCGGGTGAGCGAGCCGGCGCGGACGGCCGCCTCGACGAGCGGCGCGAACGACCGATGGGCCACGCCCACCGGCCGCGTGGATCGCGACGACGTGCACGTCGACGCCCGGTCGAGCGACGAGCCGCGTGGCCACCGACATCGCCGCGGCGCCCGCCCACTGGGTGTCGTCGAGCACCACGACCAGGCGACCGCGACGACTGCGTTCGACGAGTGCGTCGGCCGCCTCGTCGAGTACCAGCTCGCGATCGCCGCCCTCGACGTCGGCGGATGGGTCGGATCGGCGATCACCCGACGGCCGCAGCCGGTCGACCAGCGAGGTCCGCGCCTCGTCGCCGTCGAGGAGCGCGGCGAGCGGTGCGAGCGAGTCGGGTCGGTGTTCCTCGAACTGGGCGTGGATCACGTCGATGCCCTCGGCGTGCCAGGTGCGTGCGGCTTCGCGGATCAGCCGCGACTTCCCGATCCCGGGCTCGCCCTCCACGACGAGCAACCGGGCGCCGCCACGGAGCGACGACCACTCGAGCAACCCCCGCAGCTCGTCGTCCCGACCGACGAACGGGGTGTCGTCCCGCGGCCGGAGGGCCGGGGGCAGCGCGACCCGTTCGACCGGTTCGGCGGCGCGGTGGCCGAGCACCTCGAGGTAGACGGCTTCGGTCTCGGGCGACGGGTCGACGCCCAGCTCGTCGGCCAGGACGTTGCGCAGCCGCTGGTAGGCCCGGAGGGCCTCGCCCCGCCGTCCGGCACGAACGTGCCACGCCATGAGCGAACGGGTCACGGACTCGCGCAACGGATCGAGCGCGAAGGCCACCTCGGCCACCTCGACCGCGGTGACGAGGTCGCCGACGCGCTGCGCTCGCCTGTGCCCATGTGTCGAGCGCCCGCAGCCGCAGTGAGCGTGTGCGCCGCCGGAGCGCCTCGGCCCACTCGGTGTCGATGTCGGCGAGTGCCGGTGCGGCCAGCACCGTGGCGGCGTCACGAGCGAGCGCGACGAGCGCGGCGTCGTCCGGTGTCTCGTTCGCTGTGTCGGCGCCGCCGTCGGGGTCGGCGCGAGCCGCCTCGAGGAGGCGCACCACCGACTCGGCCTCGTCGACGTCGACCGTGACGTCGGACAGATCGAGCCGGAGCGTGCCGTGCGCGACCCGGACGACGTCGCCGTCCCATCCGACCGCACGGCCCACGTCGCGGATCCGGCTGAGGGCCGACCGGACCGCCGACGGCCACGTGGGCGGCACCTCGCCCGGCCAGATCGCCTCGGCGAGCTCGTCGCGGGTGACCGCCCGATGGCGTTCGAGCACCAGGTAGGCGAACGCCTGGCGGGCACGTCTGCCGCCGAACAGTTCCGGATCGACGAGCGTGCCGTCGTGCACGACCCGCAGCGTGCCGCACAGCTCGATCCGCACCCGGGGAGCGGTCGGTTCGGCGGCTGCCCCACCCGTCACGACCGCATTCTCACACCCGATCGGCGGGGCCCGCACCTCGATCGACGAGCGGTGCGCCGCTGCGCCTCGCGCGGAAGGGTGCGCGCCGGTAGCGTGCCCGGCGTGGAGCCGATCACCTGGGTGTTCTTCGCCGCCTCGGCCGTGTGCACGTTCCTGATCGCAGCGGTCGTCGTCGGCCGCGAGGCGCACCGCCTCGACGCGGTCGCGCCGCGGTCGGTGTACCTCATCGACGAAGTCGTCGAGTTCGTGGCCGAGTACCTGCCGCCCGAGACCCAGGCGCGGCTCACCCCGGCCGAGCTCGAACAGCTCCTCACCTTCCACATGCGCTGGTTGCACGCCAAGGGGCTGCAGCCCGAGAACGTGATCGACCGACGACAGGACATCGACGACCTGGTGATCGTGGGCGAGGACGATCTCACCGCCCACCTGCTCGCCCAGGCCGACCAGGCCGGCATCGAGATCCTCGACGACGTCGACGTCGTGCACGTGGTCGACGCCCACCTCGCCTACTTCGAGGCCATCGGCGCCGTCGGCCCCAAGGCGATCGACCTCTGAGCCGACTCCGGTCGGTCCACCCGAAAAACGGGTTGAGACCATCGTCGTCGTGTGGTGAGATGCGGTCACCAGAGAAAGGAGGTGGTCCAGCTGAACAGTGAACGTCTTGGGACCCTGGAGGTGGTCGGTCGCTAGGCCGGCAGGCTGGACCGCCTGGCGAATCCACGCCGACCTCCGCTGAACACCCCGCCGAAGCTGGTCCCGTCGGCAGCAACTCGGGTGTTCGGCTGAATTAGTCGGGACAGGGCAGGAGCCTCCAGGCTCTCTCCTGCCCTGTTCGTGTCCCCCGCCCTGTTCGTGTGCACGGCCCGGCGACCGCTAGTTTCGGGCCCATGGAACGGCCGACCCGCTTCGAACACACCCGCTTCCTCGGCGACAAGCGCACCCAGCTCGTGTACGACCTCGACAGCTGGGAGGACGCGTCGGTGATCGACGAGATCGTGGCGTCCGAGGTCGGCCTGTGCTTCGGCCCCGACACCCTGGTCGAGGCACGCAACCGTGGCTACACGCTCGCGACCCCCGGGGGGCGACCCGTCGCCGTCGCAAGCCACGTGCCTGACCGTCGACGCCGTCTCGCGTGAACGGCAGCTTCACCTCCAACGGACTGCAGCTCGCCCGCTACCTCCGCCCGCCCGGCCGGGCGTGCCGACGCGCTGCCCGGACTCATCCTGTGTCACGGGTTCCCCGTCGGACCGCTCGACGCCCGACAGAGCGCACTCACGTTCCCCGAACTCATCGATCGCATCGCCAACGAGCAGCGGTGGGCCGCGATGACCTTCACGTTCCGCGGGTGCGGCACGAGCGACGGTGACTTCTCGCTGCAGGGCTGGGTCGACGACCTGCGCAACGCGATCGACCACTTGATCGCCGAGGCGAACCCCACGGGCATCTGGCTGGTCGGCACCAACACCGGTGGGTCCATCGCCACCTGTGTCGCGGCCGACGACCCTCGGATCCGGGGCGCCGCGCTGCTCAGCCCTCGCGCCGACTTCGACGACTGGGCCGCGCAACCACGCCGCTTCCTCGAGCACGCCCGCGAGATCGGCGCCGTGCGCACCGCGGGCTACCCCCGGGCGTTCGACGAGTGGGCCCGCGAGCTGCGCCGCTTCCGACCGGTCGATGCCGCGCGCCGCTTCGCGCCGCGGCCGATGCTCGTGATGCACGGCGAGGACGACGAGAGCGTGCCGGTGAGCGACGCCCGCCGTCTGGCCGACGCGCACGGCAACGCCGAGCTCCGGATCATCAACGGCGCCGGGCACCGTCTGCGGCACGACCCGCGGGCGGTCGCCGTGTTGCTCGGCTGGCTCGACCGCCAGAAGTCGCTCGCGAGCTGACGACCTCGGCGGACGTGCTCCCGCCGGTCGCCGAAGGCTGCTGCCGGCCGCGGTCAGGTGCCGTAGCCGTCGAGGTGGGTGCTGTGCCAGCGCCAGGCGCTGGCCACGATCTCGTCGAGCCCCTTGGTCGCCCGCCAGCCGAGCACCGCCTCGATCTTCGTCGGATCGGCGTAGGTGCTGACCGGATCGCCGGCCCGGCGGGCGACGATCTCGTACGGCACCGCCCGGCCCGACACCCGCTCGGCGGCCTTGATGACGTCGAGGACGCTGCTGCCGATGCCCGTTCCGACGTTGAGCGACACCGTCGCTCCGCCGCCGGCCAGGTGGTCGAGCGCACGGATGTGCGCGTCGGCCAGGTCGTCGACGTGGATGTAGTCGCGGATGCACGTGCCGTCGGGCGTGGGGTAGTCGTCGCCGAACACCTGCACCGGGGGCCGCTTGCCGAGCACGGCCTTCATGACGAGCGGGATGAGGTTGAGCGACGACGCCCAGTCCTCGCCGATCAGCGCGTCGTCGCTCGCTCCGGCGGCGTTGAAGTAGCGCAGGTTCACCGCCCGGAGGTCGCGGGTGACGCCGTACCAGCCCAGGATCTTCTCGACCATCGCCTTGGTCTCGGCGTAGACGCTCTCGGGCGAGATCGCCGCGTCCTCCGTGACCGGCACGGTGGCCGGCGTGCCGTTGACCGAGCAGCTCGACGAGAAGACGATCCGGTGCACGTCGGCCGCGAGCATCGCCTCGACCAGCTCGACCGTGCCCGCCACGTTGTTGCGCCAGTACTTGGCCGGTTCGAGCATCGACTCGCCGACGTTCTTGTACGCGGCGAAGTGGACCACCGCGTCGACACCTCGCGAGCGGCACAGATCGACCACGAGCTCGCGGTCGCGGATGTCGCCGACGACCAGCTCGGCGTCGAGCAGCGCAGCACGGTGACCGAGCTCGAGGGTGTCGAGCACCACGACCTCGCGGCCGCGCTCGCACGCAACATGCGGACGGTGTGCGAGCCGATGTAGCCGGCGCCGCCGGTGACGAGGACGGTCATGGTCTCCTCAGATCTGTTCGTGGTGGCGGAAGTGCTCGATCATGCGTGCGAGACCGTCGCGGAGGTCGACCGAGGGCTGCCAGCCGTGTGTCGTCGAGACGAGCGTGATGTCAGGCTGGCGCTGCAGGGGGTCGCCCTCGCGTCGGCGGGCAGCGGCACGGTGACGATCTCGCTCGAGGAACCGGTCAGCTCGATCACGACCTCGGCGAGCTCGCGCATCGTGAACTCGCCCGGGTTGCCGACGTTGACCGGGCCGGTGATCGGACCGTCGAGCACGGCGATCAGGCCGCGCACCTCGTCGCTCACGTGGCAGAAGCTGCGCGTCTGGCGTGCCGTCACCGTGCAGGGTGATGGGTTCGCCGCGCAACGCCTGGACGACGAAGGTGTTGACCACGCGTCCGTCGTCCGGGCGCATCCGCTCGCCGTAGGTGTTGAAGATGCGCACGATGCGCACGTCGAGCCCGTGCCAGCGGTGGTAGGCCATCGTGAGGGCCTCGCTGAAGCGCTTCGCCTCGTCGTAGCAGCTGCGCGGGCCGATGCAGCTGACGTTGCCGAGGTAGCTCTCGGGCTGGGGGTGCACGAGCGGGTCGCCGTACACCTCGCTGGTGCTGGCGAGGAAGAAGCGGGCGCCCTGGGCGACCGCGAGGTCGAGCAGGTTGCGGGTGCCCGTCGAGCCGACCGCGAGGATCTCGAGCGGCATCGTCGCGAAGTCGACCGGCGACGCCGGGCTGGCGAGGTCGAGCACGGTGTCGTAGCGGCCGGAGGTGACCGACGCGGGCAGCGGCTGGTGACGTCGTGCTCGATCAGCGCGAACCCTCGGTGGTCGTGCAGGTGGGCGACGTTGGCCGGCCGGCCGGTGGCGAAGTTGTCGACGACGGTGACCCGGTCGCCGCGGGCGAGGAAGGCGTCGGCCATGTGCGAGCCGACGAACCCGCCGCCGCCCGCGAGCAGGTGGTGCGCCATGTCAGCGACCGATGCCGAGGTGGGTGAACCCGGCGTGGGTCCAGGCCCGCGCTCGAGCAGGTTGCGGCCGTCGACGACCTGCGGCCGGTCATCGACGCCGCCACGACCTCGTCGGGTCGATCCAACGGAAGTCGTCCCACTCGGTCAGCACGGCGAGCACGTCGGCACCGGCGGTCGCGCCGCAGTGCGTCGGCGCACACGACCGACGCCGTCGGGCACGCCCGGCTTGGTGGCCTCGACGGTCGGGTCGAACGCCTGCACCCGGGCACCCTCGGCGAGCAGCCGGCGGATGATCGAGACCGACGGCGAGTCGCGGAGGTCGTCGGTGCGGGCCTTGAACGTGAGGCCCCACACGGCGACGGTACGCCCCGCGAGCGAACCGCCGGCCGCGTCGCGGATCTTGCCGGCCACCCGGTCGAACTGCTCGTCGTTGACGGCGATCACACCGGCCAGCAGGTCGAACCGGTAGCCCGCCTCGTTGGCGATCTTCAGCAGCGCCCGCGAGTCCTTCGGGAAGCAGGAACCGCCCCAGCCGGGGCCGGGGCGCAGGAACTCGGTGCCGATGCGCTTGTCGTAGCCCATGCCGACGACGACGTCGTTGACGTCGGCGCCGACGCCCTCGCACACGGCGGCGATCGCGTTGATGAAGCTCAGCTTCGTGGCCAGGAACGCGTTGGCCGCGTACTTGATCGTCTCGGCCGAGGCCGGGTCGGTGACGATGATCTGGGCCCGCACCTTGTCGTACAGGTTGCCGACCTTGATCGCCGCCGACCGGTCGTCGCAGCCGACGACCACCCGGTCGGGGCGCAGGAAGTCGTCGACGGCCGAACCCTCGCGGAGGAACTCGGGGTTGCTGACGACCCGCACGTCGGAGCGCTTCAGCACCCGCTCGACGACCTTCGTGCTGCCGACCGGCACCGTGGACTTGTTGACCACGATCGCCTCGTAGGGCAGCACCGGTCGGCGATCTCGGCCGCGGCGGTCTCGACGTAGCTGAGGTCGGCCGAACCGTCCTCGCCCTGCGGGGTGGGCACGCACAGGAACGCGATCTCGCAGTCGCGGACGGCCTCGGCGGCGCCGACGACGAAGCGGAGGTTGCCGTTGCGCAGGCCGTCGGCGACCAGTTCGTCGAGGCGGTGCTCGACGATCGGGATCTCACCGCGGTTGAGCCGCTCGACCTTGTGCTCGTCGATGTCGGCACACACCACGTCGTGCCCGAGGTGGGCGAAGCAGGCTCCGGTGGTGAGACCGACGTACCCGGTCCCGATGATGGCGAGGCGCGTCACGAGCCGAGAGGCTAGCGAGCGTTCGGATCGCTGGGGTCGGCACCGATCGGGAATAGGTCTCCAGGATCAACAGCGGCGGCACGGACCAACACGACGCTCAGCGCACCGACCAGCGCACGCGTTGAGGGCGATCAGCAGCATCGGCGCGATCGCCGGACTCCACCCGAGCGGCTGGACCAGCCAGATCTTGCCGCCGGCGCCGACCGAGAACCGACGGAGCATCTGCCAGAAGGCCGCGACCTCGGCGACGGCGAAGCACACGACCGCCACGACGCCCACCGCGGTGCCGAGCCGCAGGTCGGGGCGTCGGTCGCCGACGGCGGTCCAGCCGAGGATGCCGAGCAGCGAGAGCGAGGCGTACAGCGGCAGCGTGTACCGGCCCTGCCAGATGATCCCGGCCGACGCAGCACTGGTGATGTTGATCGCGAACGGGATGACGATCACGCCGCCGATCGCCGCGACGGCGGCCACGATCAGCCGGCGATCGCGGGACCACACCACGCCGGCCACCACGACCGCGGTGAAGATCGGGAACAGGAGGTAGACGAACCACGGCAGCCGGGTGTCGAGCCAGCCGAGGACGCCGATCATCTGCCGCAGGTACTCGGGCGTGTTCCGCCACGTGGTGCTGATCACCTCCGACGTCGTGAGCTCGGTCGCGATCCGCGGGTCCTCGATCTCGGCACCCGCCCAGCGCGTCCACACGACCGTCGACAACTCGGCCAGCGCGGCCAGGCCGAGCGCAGGCACGAGGAACCGGCGGTTCAGGAACGGTCGCACCCCGGTCCAGCCGAGCGCGAGCACCACCACCACGGTGCCGGCGAGCACCCACATGATCGACGTGACCCGCGAGCACAGCACCATCGCGAGCAGCGCGCCGACGACCAGCCCGCCGCGAGCGGTGGGGGCTCGCGGATGGCCGGCGTGCAGGCACAGCGCCCACAGCAGCACGAACGCCGCGACCTCGAACCCGTTCGGGTTCACGCTGGCCGACAGGAACAGCGCCATCGGCGTGAGGCCGAGCAGCAGCAGCGGCGCGAACCGCCGGGATCGCGAGCGTCGCACGGCCACGAACGCCGCCGTGACGAGCATGGCGCACAGGGCGCCGGCCATCGCCCGGTAGGTGCGCTGGCTGGTGGCCTGGTCGACGAGGCGGGCGCCGCCGCCGACGAGGGCGTACCAGAACGGTGGGTACACCGCCGCCGTGGACTCGCCGGCGCCGACCGTGCCGGGTTCGACGCATCCGGCGGAGACGTCCTCGAGGAAGACGAAGCACCGGATGTTCGGGGGCACGCCCATCTCCGCCGGCACGTCGTAGCGGCGGATGTTCGACAAGGCGTCGTCGATCGGCTCGCCGATGGTCTGGAAGTGCGCGGTCGCGTACGCCTTGTAGAGGTGGCCGGGCTCGTCGGGAGCGGCGAAGAGCGGGGTCCCGATCGTCCAGGTGAGGAGCAGTGCCCACAGCAGGGCGAACACGAGAGCCGGGTATCGCCAGCGGTGACGGGTCATGCCCGGCGTCCGTCGGCGCGGCGCGGGAGGTCGAAGGTGGTGCCCGTGAGCAGGATCGTGCACGCACGCAGCATCGACTGCACGAGGGCGTACAGGTCGGCCGACGGGCGACCGCCCTGGCGTTCGCGCATCTCGACGGGGATCTCGGCGAGCCGGTACCCCCGCCGGGCCGACACGAGGACGGCCTCGAAGGTGTCGCCGAGGTAGTGGGCCGGGAAGTCGGCGGCGAACGCGTCGAGCAGCGGCCGTCGGATCGCGCGGAACCCCGACGTGGGATCGGAGATCCGGGCCTTGCCGGTCGAGCGGATCACCGCCGCCAACAGCCGCACGGCCGAGCGTCGGACGAACGGCATCGGGTAGACGCCGTGGCCGAGGAACCTGCTGCCGACCACCATGTCGGCGTCGGACGTGCGCAACGCCTCGACCAGGTGGGCGATGTGCTCGGTGACGTGCTGGCCGTCGGCGTCGACCTGGACGACGACGTCGAATCCGTGGTCGACGGCGTAGCGGAAGCCGGTGCGCAGCGCGCCGCCGACGCCGAGGTTGATCGGGAGCCGGACCACGGCGGCCCCGTGCGCGGACGCGACGGCCGCGGTGGCGTCGCGCGAGCCGTCGTCGACGACGAGGCAGTGGTGCCCGGCGCCGAGCACGTCGTCGACGACGTCGGCGATGCAGTCCTGCTCGTTGTACGCGGGGATGACGACGAGCACGGCGGCGGAGGTGCCGTCAGCGGTCGGCACGCTGCTCCAACTCGTCGAGCCGGCGCGCGAGCAGGGCGTGCGCCTCGGCGGTGGTGCGCAGCCGCTCCTGCAGCAGCGACACGCTGATCGACAGCTGGACCGAGATCGCGAGCAGCAGCACCGAGCTCATCGTGAGCAACACCGCGGTGGGGGTCATGTTGGCGAGACGACCGAGCCGACCGACGAAGGGCATCAGCGCGGCTGCCACGGCGACGAGCGCGCCGATGACGAGCCAGCCGATCGCGTAGCGGGTGCTGAGCAGTCGCTTGCGGGCGAGGCGGAGGATGATCGAGGCGATCAGGACACCCCCGACGAGCATCACGAGCGCCTGCTTTGCCGCGGTCGACATGGGGGCGAGCGTAGGCGATGGGCCGGCTCGGGCGGGGTTGGCCCGCGGTAGCGTCGGACCGTCATGAGCACGCCGTACGCCGTCACCGTGCCCTACTACGCGAACCCCGGATACCTGCGGCTCACGCTCGACAGCGTGGTCGCACAGACCGACGGCGACTGGTGGTGCGTGGTGGTCGACGACTCGCCCGACGACAGCGCCCGCGACGTCGTCGCGGCTGTCGCCGACCCCCGCGTCCGGCTCGAGCGGAACCCGGTCACCCTCGGCGTGGCCGGCAACTTCGAGCGCTGCCTCGAGCTCGCGGCCGATCGAGGGGCCGAGCTGTGCATGATCCTGCACGCCGACGACCTGCTCGAACCGGGCTACGTCGCCGCGGTGCGCGCCGCGCACGCCAGCACCCCGGCGCCGCCTGTGTGACCCCGCGGGTCGACGGTGATCGACGAACACGGGGCAGCACACCTGCCGCTGCCCGACCGGGTGAAGTCGTGGTTGTGGCCCCGGCGCACCACCACGCTCATCGGCGAGCGCGGCCTCCAGCGGCTGTTGCGCGGCCAGTTCTTCTACTGCCCGGCCGTGTCCTACCGGCTGGCGCTGGTGCCTCGGCCGGCATGGGATGCGCGTTGGCGGCAGGTGATGGACCTGATGCTGTACGGGCGGGTGCTGCTGGCGGGCGGGTCGATCGAGCTGCTGCCCGAGCGCCTCTTCCGCTACCGCCGTCACGAGGCGTCGGAGACCCAGCTGAACTCGGCCACGTTGTCGCGCACGTTCGAGGAGCACGCGGCCTGCCGCGAGCTTGCGGCGGCCGCCGCCGAACGCGGGTGGCGCCGGGCGGCTCGCCGGCACGCTGCGTCTCACCGTGCGCCTGCAGTGCGCCGTCCAGGCGGCGCTGCGAGCGCTGCTCGGCGGTCGCTGGGCACAGGCCGGGCGAGCGTTGCTGCTGACCGCTCGCCCGCTGAGGTCGTGGCCGACCGCAGCGTCGATGGCGGCGGTCGCCGCTCGGGGCCGATCGGTACACTTCGCCCGATGACGACGGTGCCCGCGGGATGCCTCAGCGTGGTGATCCCCTGCTACAACGAGGAGGCCACCGTCGCCACGGTCATCGACACCGTGCTCGCGCAGCCGTGCGTCGGCGAGGTGATCGTCGTCGACGACGGTTCCACCGACAAGAGCCGCGAGATCCTGGCCGAGATCGACGAACCGCGGCTCCGGGTGATCCTCCAGCCGCGCAACCAGGGCAAGGGCGCGGCGCTGCGCACCGGCTTCGCCCAGGCCACGCGGAGTACGTCGTCGTGCAGGACGCCGACCTCGAGTACGACCCGGACGAGTTCGGGGTCCTGCTCGAGCCGCTCGTGGCCGACAAGGCCGACGTGGTGTTCGGTTCGCGCTTCGTCAGCAGCCGCCCGCACCGGGTGCTGTACTTCTGGCACTCGCTCGGCAACAAGTTGCTCACGCTGGCGTCGAACGTGTTCACCGACCTGAACCTCACCGACATGGAGACCTGCTACAAGGTCTTCCGCCGCGAGGTGATCCAGAGCATCGACATCCGAGGAGAACCGGTTCGGGTTCGAGCCCGAGATCACCGCCAAGATCGCCGCGGGGGCTGGCGCGTGTACGAGGTGGGCATCTCCTACTCGGGTCGCACCTACGCCGAGGGCAAGAAGATCGGCTGGCGCGACGGCGTGCGGGCGTTGTACTGCATCGTCCGCTACTCGCCGATCGGCGAGCGCCTCGCCGGCCGGAGCCGTCGATGACGTCGTTGTCGGTCATCATGCCGGTGTTCAACGGTGCCGGCTGGGTGGGTCGGAGCCTCGAGCACCTCGCCGTCGCGATCGAGAACGCCGAGCTCGACGCCGCCGAGGTGATCGTGATCGACGACGGGTCGACCGACGACACCGCGGCCGATGCGACGGCGACGATGGCGGCGCACCCGACGATCCGCTTCTCGCTCCTCGATCAGGCCAACCTCGGTCGGTTCGCCGCACGCCGCCGTGGCCTCGAGGTCGCCCTGCACGACCACGTGCTGTTCATCGACACCCGCGTCTTCATCCACCCGACCGCGCTCGCGTTCGTGGCCCCGCGTCTCGATCGTCCCGACGAGCAGGTGTGGACGAGTCACGTGGTCGCCGCCACCGAGGGCAACCCGCTGGCGGGGTTCTGGCAGGCGATCGAGCACGTCGCGTGGCGTCGCTACTTCAAGCGTCCGAGCACGACCTCGTTCGGCATCGTCGACTTCGACTTCTATCCCAAGGGCACCACGGCCCTGATCGGCCCGCGGCAGCTGTTCATCGACGCGTTCGACGCGTTCGCTCCGACGGTCGCCGACTGGCACAAGGTCAACGACGACACGGCGGTGTTGCGGTGGGTGGCCGAACGCACCCCGATCAACATCTCGCCCGAGTACTCGAGCACCTACAACGCGTGCACCACGCTGCAGGCCTTCCTCCGGCACGCCGAGCACCGTGGCACCGTCCTCATCGACGGCTACCTGCGTCCCGGCGCCCGGTTCGCCGGCCCGATCCTGGGGGTGCTCGCGGCGACGCCGATCGGTATCTGGTTCGTCGTGCGCCACCCGCTGAAGGCGATCGGACTCGGGGTCGCCGGGTCGGTGGCGGCGGCGGTCGGGGCACGATCGCTGGGTGCCAACGGCCACGACAGCCGGGTGCTCGGCACGTATGCGATGCCGTTCGGCGTGGCCTACCTGAGCGGCATGTGGCGCGGCGTCGTGCTGCGCGTCCAGTGGTGGCTCGCCCATTGCGGGGAGGGTCGCCCGTCGTGAGGATCCTCATCATGAACTGGAAGGACATGACGCACCCGGCCGCCGGCGGTGCTGAGGTCTACACCGAGGGGTTCGCACGTGAGCTGGTGAAGAAGGGCCACGAGGTCACGCTGTTCGTGAGTGCCGTCGAGGGCCGGCCCGAACGCGACGTCGTCGAGGGCGTGCGGATCGTGCGCCGCGGCGGCCGCCTCGGCGTGTACCGGCAGGCGCGGAAGTTCTGGCAGGAGGAGGGCGAGGGGCACTTCGACGTCGTGGTCGACGAGGTCAACACCCGTCCGTTCCTCACGCCGCGTGACGTGCGTTCGGTGCCGGTCGTGGCGCTCATCCACCAGTTGGCCCGCGAGGTGTGGGACTACGAGGTGCCCAAGCCGGTGGGGCTGCTCGGGCGGTACGTGATGGAGCCGTGGTGGCTCCGCAGCTATCGCGGGGTTCGAGTGATCACGGACTCGCCGTCGTCGGCCGAGTCGTTCGTGCCCTACGGCATCCACGGGGCCCACCCGCTGCCGATCGGAGCGGCACCGTTCGAGGTGCCCGACCTGCCGAAGGAAGCCGTCCCGACGGTGATCTTCCTGGCCCGGCTGGTCGAGAGCAAGCGCCCGCACCACGTGGTCGACGCCTTCGCGTGTGTCCGCCAGGAGTTCCCCGACGTGGAGCTCTGGATGATCGGTGACGGACCGTACCGATCGGCGCTCGAAGCACGTGCGATCCCCGGCGTCACCATCTTCGGTCGTGTGCCCTTCCGCGAGCGTGAGGAACGACTCGTCCGTGCGGACGTGCTGGCCTGCCGCCAGCGTGCGTGAGGGGTGGGGCCTCAACGTCAGCGAGGCCGCCGCGTGCGGCACGCCGACGATCGGCTACCGTGTGCGGGGTCTGGCTCGACTCCGTGCCGGCGGCCGGCGGCGTGCTCGTCGACCCCGACCCTGCGGCGATGGGTGACGCGCTCGTCAGGTTCTTCCGCGGCGAGCTCGCGATCGAACCGAAGCGCGAATTCGTGCCCTGGACCGACGTCGCCGACGCGGTCGAGGCGCACCTGATGGCCGCGATCAGCTCGGCGAGAAGAGCAGGTTGAGCAGCTTCGGACTCGCCAGGATCTCGTCCGCCTGGTGCGGCTCGACGCGTCGTCGGGTCCTCCCGTCGAACACGTCGCAGGATCCGTAGCGCTGCAGCAGACCCGCCAGCGTGTCGTCCCACACGAGCCGTGCGTCGTGGGCCTGGGCCACGGAGAACTCGGTGAGCAACAGTGGCCGGCCGTCGAGCACGTTCGTCATTCCGGCGAACGCATCGGGTTCGAAGCCCTCGATGTCGACCTTGATCGCATCGAAGCCGACCGCGTTCGTCCGGGCGAAGTCGTCCAGCGTCGTCACCTCGACGGAGATGTCGCCGCTGCGGCCTTCGGCGGCGAGGTGGTGCGTGGCACCAGCAGTCGTCGTCTCGAACGATGCGGTGCCCGACGACCGTCCGACCGCCGCAGGCACGATCTCCACGTTGGTGCAACCGTTGCGGGCGAGGTTCGCTCGGAGCAGGGTCAGGTTGTCCGGACTCGGTTCGAACGCCACCACTCGGCCGTTCGGGCCGACCGCACGTGACAGCAGGGCGCTCCAGATGCCGATGTTCGCCCCGATGTCCGCCACGACCGCTCCTGCACGGATCGATGCGAGGTACACGTCGAGTTCGTCCGCTTCGTAGGTGCCGTCCGCGAGCGACGGCAGCGTGGTGATGTCACCGGACGGGATCTCGATCTCGAGCCCGCGGAAGGTGACGACGGTGGTGCCGGAACCGCCGTATGCGTTCGCGACCAGACGGCCGTACAGCGCGTCGACGCCCGGCAGCTTCTGCAACGGCGTGTTCCGGAACAGCGATCGGCCGATCCGCATGATTCGGCGGCTCGCTCGTGCGGAGAGACGGACGCCGGTCGACGGGGAGTTCACGGCGGCGACGTTACCGGCTGCTCCTCCTCGCCCTGTGGAGGCCCGGAGCTGTCAGCGTCGCCGGGCCGCGATCACGGTGTTGCCGGCGATCGACGGGATCCGGGCGAAGGCGCCGTCGACCTGCCGCAGCCAGTCGGGGAGGGCGTCGAAGCGGGCTCCGCGGACGTCGACGCATTCGAAACCGTGGTACTCCAGGAACTCCCGGATCGACCGGCTGGTGAAGATCCTGAGGTGACCGACGATGTCCTCGCCCTTCCGGCCGAAGATCTTCTCGAAGCTGACCTCGGTGAACGCCGGCTGCATGCCGGCGAGGAGCGCGACCCGGTTGAACCACGCCGCGAGGTTTGGAGTCGACAGGAACAACCATCCCCCGTCGACAGGACTCGACGTATCTCGCATGCATATGCGTCGGTGTCGACGAGGTGCTCCACGACGTCATCGCTCACCACGACGTCGAACGATCCATCGGCGAACGGAAGTCGCTGGGCGTCCAGTTGGACACCGGCGCGGGCCGTTGCCCCGACGTACGCGTCAAGTGCATTGCGCGACAGGTCGGCACCGATGACGGAGAACCGTGTCTCGTCGCCCATCAACACCTTCGACGGCGTGCCGGCACCGCAGCCGAGATCGAGCACCCGCAGAAGCTGACCGGGATGCGACGACTCCAGCAGGCGGAGCTGCGCGCCCTGGACGCCGAGCACCGGGTTGCGTTCGAAGTCGGCGCCCATGGAAGTGCGCGAGTAGAACTCCTTGGTCATGTCATCCGCTCCGGGCACGTTCGTCGGCGAGGAGTCCCAGCCTACGATCCGGGTCGAGGTCGGCATGATCACCTCGGCCCGGGAGCGCTACGTTCACGCAGTGTCCTCGCGACGAACGTGCTGCTTCCCGACGTGAAGGCTCGCCTCGTCCTGGTCCTCGTGTCGTCGGCCTACATCGTCGCCGGTGTTGCGATGTACTGCGTGATGGCGTTGACGAAGCGCACCCTGGACTCCGGGGACTTCGATGCGTTCGCCGTGCTGTGGGCCCTTGGATTCGCGTGCGCTGCGGTCGCCGCGACACCGGTCGAGCAAGAGCTCACACGCTCCGTCGCGGTCGATGTGTCCGAAGGACGACGCGCTCGCGGCGACATCGCACGTGCGTGCGTCGTCACCGCGACGTCCGGCTCGGTGCTGGCTGTCCTCGCAGGCATCGCGATGGCGACGGGTGCCTTCGGCGATGGGGTCACCGAGCTCTCGAGCGTCACGTCGGTGGCTGCACTGATCCTGTCCGAGTGTGCGATCGCGGTCGCGAGAGGCATTCTCGCCGGCATCGGCCGACCTTCCGCGGTCGCGATGCTCACGATGGTGCAGGCGGCGTTCCGTGCGGTCATGATCGGCGCCGTCCTCATCGCCGGCGGTGGCGCCGTTGCCGCGACCACTGCGCTGGCCGCATCGAACCTGGTGTTGCTCGTCTGGGTCGGGACCATGCGAGCCGAGTCCGACTGCGGCGGTGCCGGTCCTTCCGAGTTCTCCGCCCGCAGTGCCGGACGCCTGATGGTCTCGTCGCCGCCACGAGCACTGTTCGCGATCGGGACGCCGGCCCTTGCCGGGGCGTTGGCGGGAGGCGCAGAGCCCGGAGAGGTCGGTGACGTGCTCGTGGCGCTCTCCCTCACCAGCGCGCCGGTGCTCGTGGCCGGAGCTCTGCAAGCGGTCTTCCTCCCGCAACTGTCGACGGACGTGCGATCCGGTGATCGGGCGACGTTCGTGTCGTTCGTACGCCGGTCGATCTCGTTGAACCTCGGCCTGGGACTCGTCGCCACCATCGCTGCCGGAGTCGTCGGCCGACAGGGGCTCGAGCTGCTCTTCGGCGGCGAGACGTCCGTTCCAGCGGGCGCGCTCGTGATGATGACCGGCGGTGCGGCGATGCTGTTCCTGTCCAACCTGCTGATGTCGGCGTGTGTCGCGAGCGAACGTCACCGCGCGGTCGGTGTCGCGTGGACCCTGGGCGCCGTTGCGCTCCTGGCGACGTGCCTGCGCAGCGGTGAGCTCGCGACCCGCATCGCCCTGGCGGTGTTCGTCGGTGCGGCCACGGTGTCCGTCGTGTTCGTACTGGCTCTCCGTGACGCACTCCGTCCCCGGGCCCCTGGCACGCCGGACCCATCGATCGGTCGTGAAGTAGTCTCGCCCGCCGTGCAGGCATCGGGTTCGACCGAAGATCTCGACGACGGGGCCGGACGTGTTCCGCTGGGGGACGAGTCCGCGCCCGACGACGGAACGGAGCCGATCGCCGAACCAGGGGAACCCTGGCCGCAGAGACTCCGGCGAGCGGTGTCGTCGCCCTCTCTGATCGGGTGGGCTCTCTTCGTCGGGCTGTCGACCGTCTTCCTCTGGCCGATCCTCACCGCACCGATCGTCGGCGACGACTTCGTGAACCCGTGGTTCCAATTCCCGACGGCCGGCATCGGCCCACGTGGCGTGTGGACGTTCGCGATCGACGGCACCACGAGGGCCGGCCACTTCAACTACCTCGGCCAGGTGATCGGTTCGTTCGTGAACGCCGTGTGGATGTGGCTCATGGCCGATGTCGGCATCCGCTATACGGCGATGTACGCGACCACGAAGCTGCTCGTCTACGTCCTGACGGTCGTGTCCGTCGCGGCGTTCGTCCGAGCGGCCGCAGACATCTGTGATCGACCGGTCGGTGTCTGGCGGAGCCGGGCCTACACGGCGATCGCGTTGTACAGCATCCTGCAGATCCACCTGCCGTGGTCCCACGACCCCGTGGCGAACTACCCATTGTCGGGCTTCGCCTCCGCGGCGCTCGGTTTCGTCGTGCTGACCCAGACGATCCACGCGGTGCGCTCCGGCGACCTTCGGCGAGCTGCCATCGCCGGGGCGTTGGGTTTCGTGTCGGTGCTCTACTACGAGATCAACGTCGCATGCGTGGCCGCCGTCCTGCCGCTCGCCGTCTGGGGATTCGTGCGCCTCCGACGGGACTCCTCGAACCGCGCCGCGCTGCTCCCCGGCGTCATCGTGATCGCGATCCCGGCCGTTCTCACGGTCGCGTTCCAACTCCGAGCCCGGCACTTGAGCGTGAACTACACCGGCACCGAGGTCGCGGTCGGCTCCGGGCTGCTGAGCACGTTCCGTATCGCCTTCCTGGGGACGTTGCCGGGGTCGGCGTGGAACCTGTCCCGCGAGTTCCTGGCCGGTCCCATCGCCCTCCGGGCAGGAGCCACGCTGGTGCTCGCGCTGGTCGCGTTCTGCGTCGTCATGCTCGCGACGAACTTCCGCCCGCCGCCGGAGCGACGGAGCGATCGAGCGGGGTGGTTCGCGTTCGTCGCGTGCGTTGCGTCTGCAGCCGTCTACTGGCTCGCGGCCGTCGGGGTGCAGGTGTCCACCGCCAAGGTGCAGAACGAGATCACTCGCATCGGGGCCGTCTACAACTACTACGCGATCGCTGCGGCCGCGACCGCTGCGATCTTGGTGCTCGGCGTGGTCGTCGCCCCGTTCGGGCGGCTCACGCAGCCGATACGAGTGGCGGTAGCCGTCGTGTTCGTGGTCTTCGCGTCCGTCCAATACACGATCAACTGGAACGTCGCGGACCGGTTCCACGACTACACCCAGCCGAATCAGGCGTTGCACGCAGCCTTCAGCGACGAACCGCCGATGGACGTGCGGTGTGCCGTCCTGACCGAGTGGGAGGCGATCGTCTGGCCGGAGTACGTCGAGGGTCGCGATCATCGAGGGGATGGACGACGCCTACGTGTACTTCCACGGTGAGCCGTTCTGCGAGGGCTTCGTCCGCTCGGGCTGAGCGTTCGAAGTCGGGTCACCGAGCCAGGAACGACGGGCCGGGTGAACTACGGTGTGGGCCGCATGAGGCGGGCGAACGACGGACTCCGCACGCACGGTTCCGAGCGACGTGCACGTGTGTTGCTCGTCGGGGCAGCGATCCTGGGCTCGACCGGGGGCATGCTCTTCAACCAGCTGTTGTCGTCCCGCCTCGACGGCAACCAGGTGAGCGATGTCCGGGTCGTCCTGGCCGGGCTCTCCGCCGTCGGATTCTTCACCTTGGGCCTGCAGTTGGCGATCGTCGGCTCTCTCGGAGCCGGCCCCCGGCGTCCGGTGCACCTGCCGGCCCGGTTCGGTGTCCACGTCGGAATCGCCGGGATCGCGGTCGGGCTGCTGGGTGGAGCCGTCTCGTTCGCCGTCGTCTCCGCCGACAGCGGCTTCCGGCTGGTCGTCGCGATCCAGGTGGCGGTCGCGATCGCCGCGATGATGCTCGCGATCGTCCCGCGAGCGGAGCTGCTCGCGGAGGAGCGTTGGCTCCGGGTGGGCGTGCTCCTCGTCGTCGAACCAGCGGTCCGACTCCTCGTCGGATCGCTCCTGCTGTCGGAACGGCATCCGAGATCCAACCTGCTGCCCATCGTCGTCGCCCAACTCGTCATCACCGCCCTTGCGTACGCGCTCCGCCCCGGGGCGCAGGCGACGACCGCCCGACCGCCGAGCCCCCGCCACCTGTTCCGGGGTGCGATGGGCTCCGTCGGGCTGCTCATCACCGTGGCGCTGAGTTCGGTCGCCTTCCGTTCACGGCTCGGCATCGAGGCCGACCTCTTCAACGAATCCGCGGTGTTCGCTCGGGCCATCGTGTTCCTCCCGTTGACCGTCACCCTCCTGTTCCTGCCGTCGATGGCGCGATCGCCCTCGGGAACGGGGGAGCTGCGTCGGGCGTTCCTCACGGCGATCCTTTGGACGGCGGTGATCAGCATCACGGCGAGCACGATCATCCTCGTCTTCGCCGACGATGTCGGCGGGCTGCTGCTCGCAGGAGACGACACCACGTCGGCCGGGACGGCCCAGCTGTTGGTGATCTCCGCCTCGATGTTGTCGCTCGCGACGGTCTCGATCCTGATGTACGTCTCGCACGGCTCGGCGCTGTCGTTGGCGGCGTGGGCGTCCGCAGCGATCGCGGTCGGCGGACAGCTGCTCGCGACGACCGCCATGCAGCTCGCAGTGGCCACCACGGCGGCAGCGTTCGCGTTGCTGATCATGGTGCTGGTTCCGGCACTGCTCAGAGTGCAACCGATCCTCCACGTGGCGCACAGCGACGGGTCGATCCACCGATCGATCTCGGGCGTCGACGTCACGGTCGTCATACCCTCGTACAACCCTGGTCCATCGGTCGTCGACACGGTGCGGTCGGTCGATGCCCATCTCCGCGCTGCTGGTGTGGAGGCTCGGATCGTCGTCGTGTCCGATGGATCGACCGACGGCTCGGATCGGCTCCTCGACGAGGTGGACCTGCCGCGGTTGACGCACCTCCGGCACTCGGAGAATCGCGGTAAGGGAGCAGCACTCCGGACCGGATTCGCAGAGGCGCGCTCACCTCTCGTGGGATTCATCGACGCCGACGGTGACCTCCCGCCCGCACTCATGGTCCAACTGCTCGAGGCTCGGGCGGTGACCAGCGCCGACATCGCGTTCGGGAGCAAGCTGCATCCGGACTCCTCGGTTCGGGCATCGCTGCTCCGGCGGATCTATTCGGCCGGCTATCGCACCATGATCCGCGTCCTGTTCCGACTGGACGTGCGCGACACGCAGACCGGGGTGAAACTCTTCACCCGCGAGGTGATCGACGCCGTGCTCCCGAACCTGCACGAGTCCGCGTTCGCGCTCGATCTCGAACTGTTCATCGCCGCTCGCGCCGCCGGTTTCGAGACCTTCGTCGAGGTCCCGGTCACGCTGGCTCGCGAGACCGGCTCGACCATCACGCCGGCGGCCGTGCGTCGCATGATCGTGGACACGTTGCGCCTCTTCTGGCGTGCCCGGGTCACGCTGAAGTACCAGCGGTCGGTGCTGGTCGCTCAGGGCACCGGGCGTGCCACGGTCGGGAGCGACTCGTGGTGATGATCCGGGACACCCCGTCGTCCGGCGTCCCGATGGGAGCGGGTCACCCGACGTACCTGCCCGGTCTCGACGGCATCCGTGCCGTCGCCGTGTTGGCGGTGGTGGCGTACCACCTCGACCTGTCGTGGATGCCGGGCGGGTTCCTGGGAGTCGACACCTTCATGGTCCTCTCCGGATTCCTCATCACCCGGCTCCTCCTCCGGGAGGTGTCGTCGACGTCGACGGTGGACATCCGGGCGTTCTGGGTCCGGCGGGCGAAACGGCTGCTTCCGGCGTCGTTGGTGCTCATCCTCACCACCGTCGTGGTGTCGACGTTGCTGTTCGAGCCGACGCAGCTCGGCGGTGTTCGTCTCGACGCCCTCTCCGCCATCGGCTACGTCGCCAACTGGCGATTCGTGTTCGTATCGCAGAGCTACTTCGACCTCTTCGCGGAGCCGTCGCCGTTCCGACATCTGTGGTCGTTGGCGATCGAGGAGCAGTTCTACCTCCTGTGGCCGCTGGTCGTGTTCTCGCTGCGAAAGCGGATGCGTGCGCTGGTCGCCGTGACGGCCGCTGCCTTGGCGGCCTCCGCGCTGCTCATGGCGACGAGCGTCGGGTCCGGCGATCCGTCGCGCGCCTACTACGGGACCGACACCCGGGCGCAGACGCTGCTCGTCGGCTGCCTCGCAGCGATGCTCCTGCAACGACGGCCGCTTCGTCAGAGCACGGCGCGACCAGCAGCACTCATCGCTGCGCTCCTGACGATCGCCGCGTTCGCGACGATCGGTGACGATCAGCTGTGGATGTACCGCGGCGGGTTCCTCCTCTTCGCCGTCGTCGCGGCCGTCTTCGTCACATCCGTCGCGGCGACGCCGGGGCTCGGCGCGACACGGCGTGATGGAGTCGCAACCACTGGTGCGGGTCGGCGCCCAGTCCTACTCCATCTACCTCTGGCACTGGCCGGTGATCGTCTTCGTCACCGAGGAGCGGCTCGGGGGGCCTCCGCAGGTCGTCCTGATCGCTCGAGTCGTGCTCACGTTCACGCTCGCCTGGCTGTCGTTCCGCTTCGTCGAAGCGCCGATCCGTCGGCGTGAGTTCCGACCGGCCGCGGCAGCGCGGGTCGTGGCGCCGTCCATGGCCCTTGCCGCGCTCGTCGTCGTCGTCGTCACCTGGGGTGCCGTTCGCCCGCCCGACTTCTTCAGCGCCGACGGAGCGTTGGCTGCCACGCCGACGGTGGCGAGCGATGTCGCCGAGGAGGTGCCCGCGAGTGCTCCCCGTGTCCTGGTGGTCGGGGACTCGGTGGTCGCCAGCCTCGAGAGCTCGCTCCTGACGTCGGCAGGAGCGTCCGGGCTCCCGCTGGCGCTCGCGCCGGTCTCCGGGTGTGGCCTGCTTCCGGGTCTCACCCTCGACACCACCAGCCAGGTGCCATACGAAGGGTCGCGCCCGTGCCCGCAGATGGTCGACGAGGCGATCGAGAATGCGTTCGCCTCGTTCGACCCGGACGTCGTGGTGTGGTTGTCGATCTGGGACGCCGAGAACCGATTGCTCGCGGATGATCGGCGGATCGAGCTGGAGACGGACAGCGGACGGGACGCCCTCTCGACGCTCATCGACGCTCGAGTGCGGGAGTTCGAGGAACGCGGGGTCGACGTCGTCCTGGTCACCGTGCCGGTGGTCGCCGGCACGTCGACGCCCGAGATCAAGCAGGAGCGGATCGAGTCGTACGACGTGGTGCTGCGCGAGTACGCGAACGCTCGACCCGAGGTCGGTCTGATCGACCTCGCCTCGTTCATCTGCCCGTCGGGTGTTCCCTGTGCGGACCTGGACCCCACCGGGATCAGGTACCGCCCAGGGGACGGGATCCACTTCGAGGGTGATGCGGTCACCGGAGCGGCGACCTGGCTCGTGGAGCAGATGTCGGCTGCCTCCGGAGCCCTCGACGACGGGTGAGGGAACTCGCCGCGCAGGCGAGGTCCTGCGATAGCGTCCAGGCCGGCACGACCGAGCACCACTCGGTGACGAAGAAGGAGTTCCATGGGCATCCTGCGTCGCGTCGGTACGCCGATCCGTCAGTACTTCAACGGCCATTTCGAGATGGTCAAGGACGAGGTCCGTCGGAGTTCGACCGCCGTACACCACGTCGACGCCGGGCTGGAGCTGCGGCGGCATTCGGACGAGATGACCGTCATGGTGCGGTCCGTGGCCGATGCCGTCAGCGAGTCGAACGCGATCGTCGTACGTCAACTGCTGCAGGTGCGAGCGCTGGCGGATGTGAACGCCGACGCGGCCGGGACGATCCTCGCCCAGCTGGGACGGCTGGGAGAGCAGCTCGAACGCCAGTCCGACACGATCGAGCGCCTCAGCGCTCGGATCGCCGAACTGTCGGACAACGAACGTCGACGGTCCGATCTGCTGTCGGCGACCGCGGACCGGACCGCGTTCCTGGAAGGTCTGATCGGGGTGTCGTCGGGCTCCGAATCGGAGCGGACCAGGCGTTGATCGTCTTCGATCTCCAGGCGCTGCAGAGCCGGGCTCACGGGGAGCGTGGCATCGCCCGGTTCTGCCTCGAGCTGCGTCGGCGCTCGAGGAGCAGGCACCGGGCCGGGTCGACCGTTTTCTCCTGAACCCGAACCTGCCGGTGCCAGCTGCGGTCGACCGCCTCCGTTCGACCGGTCGGGTGGCGTTCTCCGACGAACTGGGAAACCGACGAATCGATCTGCTGCACGTCGGTTCGCCGATCGAACTGGACCGTCCGCTGACCGAGATCCTCCCGGTCGGAGTGGGCGCCCTCGTCGCCAACCTCTACGACCTGATCCCCGCTGTCTTCCCCGATCGGTATCTGGTCGACACGAACACTCGGCTCCGCTACCAGGCGCGGCTCGGCCTCTACGGCGCAGCCGACATGGTGCTCACCGACTCACAGAGTGCTGCGGACGACGCCATCGAACTCCTCGGTCTCAGCGCCTCCCGTGTGCGAGTGATCGGCGCCGGAGCCGGGGCGGCGTTCCGGCCACATCCGGGCGGTCCCGCCGAGGCGTTGCGCGAGGTGTCGGCAGCCGTGCCGGGCGTGCGGCCCGGATTCGTGCTCGTCCCAGCGGGGATCGACTGGCGGAAGAACATCGAAGGCGTCATGCATGCCTACGGTCGATTGCCCGTCGAGTTGCGAACCCGGCACCAGCTGGTGCTCGCCTGCCGGATCAGCGACCACGATCGCGCCGCGCTCTCGGCGCTGGCTGCGTCACTCGGTTTCGAGGACTCCTTCGTGATGACCGGTTTCGTCTCCGACGCCGTCCTCGTCGCGATGAACCAGGCGACGGAGCTCGTCGTGTTCCCATCGCGATACGAGGGATTCGGGCTGCCCGTACTCGAGGCGCGTCGATGTGGCGCACCCGTGATCTGCGGCGACAACTCGTCGCTCCGCGAGGTGGTGCCCGACCCGTCGGCGCGATTCGACAGCGATGACGTCAGCTCGATCCACGATCACCTCGAGCGGGCCCTCGCCGACCGCTCGTTCTCGCAGGCGCTCCGGACCGCAGCGATCCCGAACTTCACGTGGGAGGAGGCAGCGCGACGGACGTTGCTCGCCTACGACGACCTGCTGGATCGACGGACGCCCCGCTCGCGGCGGCCGCTTCGCCGTCGTTCGATCGCCTACGTGACCCCACTGCCGCCGGTGCGGAGCGGCATCGCCGAGTACTCCCTGCGGTTGCTGGAAGAGCTCGCCCTCCGTGCTGACGTCCACTGCTTCGTCGAGGATCCTGGTACCGACGTGCGCTGGCCGTCGGGTGTCTGGGTCAACCCGTTGTCGGACCTGCCGGCCCGCTGGGCGGCTGACGAGTTCGATCACGTGATCCATGCGGTCGGCAACAACGGGATCCATCGCTCGGCGATCGAGATGTTGAAGGTCGTCGGGGGCGTCGTCCACCTGCACGACGTCCGTCTCGTCAACTGCTATGCCGAGTCACGCTGGCCGGATGTCGTGGAAGCGCACTACCCCGGACGCTTCACCGAAGCTGAGCTCGCCGAGATGACGGCTTTCTGGGCGGAATCGGTGGCCGAGCGAGGGGTGTTCCTGCTCGCGGACATCGCTCGATCGGCGCAGGCGATCTTCGTGCATTCGCACCACGCCGCCGACCTCGTCGAACAGGACATCGGGATCCGTCCGACGGTCGTCGGGCCGCTCGGAGGCCTCGCTCCGTGGCCGCGTCGACGCGTCCGTGCATCGGGGGCCCGGATCGTCAGCTTCGGCATCGTGAGCACCGCCAAGCAGTCCGACAAGCTGGTTCGTGCCGTGCGGCGACTGCGCAGCGAGCGCCCGGACGTCGAACTGACGCTGGTGGGCGCCGGCGCGGAGGTGCTCGACACGATCGAAGGCGGTGCCGAAGGCGTCGTGTGCGCCGGGCACGTCGACGACGTGGAGTACGAGCGTTGGATGGAGTGGGCCGATCTCGCCGTCCAGCTACGCGACCGGTCGAACGGCGAATCGAGTGCCGCCGTCGCCGACTGCCTCGCCCGAGGGCTCCCCACGGTCGTCACCGCCATCGGCTCGGCTCGCGAGTTGCCGAACGAGGTGGTCGCGCACGTCGAGCGCGATGTCTCTGACGAAGAACTGGCTGTCTCGCTCGGCCGGTTGCTCGACGACGACGATCGCCGTCAGCGCCTGAGCGATGGGGCACGCTCGTACGCACGTCACAACACGGCTGCTGCCGCTGCCGAACGTCTCCTCGCAGCGCTCGATGCGCTCGCGCCCATCGATCCACTCCACGAGGCAGGATGAACACGAACGACCGACGACTCGTCGAGCTGATCGAGCAACTGCCGGAGGTCTACCAACCGATCTTCGGACACCCCGAGCTCGCCAGTTCCCGCGCTGCCGACAGCCCTCGCATGAATGCCCTGGTCACGACGGTCTCACAACTCGCCGAGGTCGCCGGGCGGCCGCTGCGCATCGTCGACCTCGGGTCCGCGCAAGGCTTCACGTCCTGCACGCTCGCTGCGTCGGGTCATCGAGTGATCGGCATCGACTACCTCGATGCGAACGTCGCGGTCGCTCGCCACCTCGCCGGCGAACACCCGGAGCTGGAACTCGAGTTCTTCTGCGGCGACGTGACGGACGTCGCCTCCGTGATCGATCTCGCGGAGGTCGATCTCGTGATCGGGCTGTCGGTCCTGCATCACCTGGTCTACCGCGACGGAATCGATGCAACACGAGCCTTCGTCGAGACGCTGACTCGGCACGTGCCGCACGGGATCTACGAGATGGCGGTGCGTGAGGAGCCGGTCTACTGGGCGACGGCTCAACCGGCCGATCCCAGGGTGGTCCTCGACAGCTACGCGTTCATCCGGGAACTCGTTCACTCGGGCACGCATCTGTCCGCCGTCGCTCGGCCGACGCTGTTCTGCAGCACGACACACTGTGCCGTCGATGGCCGATTGGTCGCCATCGAGTCGTTCACCCGACGATCGCACGCCCTCGTGGGCGATGCGCAGTCGCAACTGATGCGCTACGTCTTCTGGAACGGAGGCATCACGAAAACCGCGGCGTGCTTCGACGAGCGTGCACCTTCGTTCGTGCTCGAAACACTGCGTTCGGACCTGCTGCGTGAGGCCCGGGTGCTCGAGTTGCTCGCAGCGCGTGAGGTGGACGCCCCCGGGCTCGTCGAATTCGTCGACGGCGTCGGCGAGACGATCCTCTCTCGCACGACGTTCCCCGGAGAGCTGCTGAGCGAGGTCGTGGGCCTCTGCTCGGACGCCGAACTGCGCAGCATCACCGGCGATGTGCTCCGGGAGTTGGCCGCGCTCGAGCAGGTCGGTCTCTACCACGGTGATCTCCGGCTCTGGAACGTGGTCGTCGACCGGCAAGAGGGGCGGGCCCGACTGATCGACCACGGAGCGGTGAACACCGACCCGACCGACGTGGTCTGGCCGTTCGACCCGTACTTCTCCTTCCTCGCCTTCTTCCGCACGCTCTGGGAGGCGAAGGCGGATTCGACGGGTGCCGAGGTGCCGCGTCGGTCGGGCTGTCGTCGCCGGGTCTTCCCCCTGACGTCATTCGTCTCGTCGCAGCACTCGTCGTGCACGATCGCGGTCCACGGGTGTTCGGGGATCTGCTCGACGTGTGGTGCTCGCCCGACCTCGGTGCCGACACCGGTGGCTGGCCGTCGATGCCGCTCGCATGGGAGATCATCGTCGCGCTGCAGGTCCAGCGGGACGGTTACCTCACGGCTCGCGACCGCTCCCGAGCGGCGGCCGAGGAGCGACACGCGTGGGAGACCTCGCAGCTCCGCAAAGCGCTCGAGGATGCGGCGGTCGAACGCGAGCGGCTGACCGCCGACCTCGCGGAGAACGCGCGTCGGTGGCAACAGTTGTCGCCGGACCTGGCTCTCGCGCACCGTCACCGTGTCGAACTCGAGCTCGTACGTGCCGAACTCGAGGCCGAGACCACCCGGCGTAACGACCCAGCGGGATCAGCCGCAGCGGCTCGGGCTGCCGCCGCCCCGACCGACACCGCCAACGGCACGGACGCAGCGGCCGCCGCTGCGATGCGCCTGCGGGAGCTCGAGACGGAGGTGACGAATCTCCGAGCCGAACTCGGAGCGATCCGATCGACGGTCAGCTGGCGAGTGACCAAGCCGCTCCGCATGGTGCGTCGACGAGTCCCACGCAGCCGTTGAGTCGGCGAGGTCACGTCCGATTCAGCTGATCGACCACTCCGGTCGCAGCGTCATGAGCCCACCGCTCTCGTACGGCTTGCCCGTCATCACGTCGAAGCGCAGCGCCACCTGCAGGTGGTCGTAGACGTGCGACCGGTTGAAGTCGGTGATCGACGTGTGCAGGTCGTACGTGCCGGGCAGCAGCGGGACCGAGCCAGCGCGATGTCGACATACCCTTCGCCCTCGATCCGGTCGGGGACCAGGCCGACGTCGCGGGTGCACGGCGCCGTGACGGTCGCGCCGCCGAGCTGCTCGATCTCGATGCCGATCACCGGCCGCGGGATCGCTTTGGCCGCCCGGTAGTGCAGCCGGATGCGGACGTCGTCGCCGGTGCGGAACCGCTTGACGGGTTGGGCTCGTCCGTTGACGAACATCTCGATCGCGCTCGACCTGGACCTCGCCGGAGCCGCGGCGGATGCTGCCGTCGGCGGTGCGGCTCATGTGCCCGAGCATCTGCTCGGTGTACTGCTCGACGAGCTCGGCCGGGTCGCCCTCGCCGACGACGACGCCGTGGCTCAGCCACACGGCCCGGTCGCACATGTCCCGCACGCTGTTCATCGCGTGGGTGACCAGCACGATGGTGCGCCCCTCGTTGCGGAACTCGACGAACTTCTCGATGCACTGCTGCTGGAACGTGACGTCGCCGACGGCGAGGATCTCGTCGATGATCAGCAGCTGCGGGTCGACGTTGATCGCCACCGCGAAGGCGAGCCGCACGTACATGCCCGACGAGTAGGTCTTCACCGGCGAGTCGATGAAGTTCTCCAGGCCGCTGAACTCGACGATGTCGTCGAACCGGGCGGCGATCTCGCGGCGGGTCATGCCGAGGATCGCGGCGTTGAGGTACACGTTGTCGCGGCCCGACAGCTCGGGGTGGAAGCCGGCGCCGAGCTCGAGCAGCGCCGACATCCGCTTGTGCACCCTGCACCGTGCCGGCGTTGGGCTGGAGGATGCCGGCCATGCACTTCAGCAGCGTCGACTTGCCCGAGCCGTTGTGGCCGATGACGCCGAACACCTCGCCCTCGCGCACGTCGAACGACACGTCGTTCAGCGCGACGAAGTCGTCGTAGCGGTTGCGACCCTTGCCGGCGATGAGCTGCTTGAGCGAGTTGGCCTTCTCGTGGTGCAGCCGGAACGACTTGGTGACGTGGTCGACCTTCGAGCGCGAGCTCGCTCATCTCACATCTCCTCGGCGAAGCGCGGCGACAGCGGTTGAACACCCAGGCGCCGACGAGGAACGACCCGAAGGCCAGCACGACGAGCTGCGCGACGCCCCGGACTGGGCAGGCGGAGGTCGTACAGGACGTTGTGCACGGCGGTGATGAAGCTGCCGGTGGGCCCGTAGAGGGCGAGCCAGCCGCAGCGGCCGCGAGCGTCGATGCCGGCGGGGTGGTAGATGACCGGCGTCGGCGTAGAACAGGATCTGCGACAGGATGCCCCAGAGGTAGTTGACGTCGTGGTAGAAGACGTTCGCCGCGCTGAGGATCAGCGCGACGCCCGACGTGAACAGCGCGAGCAGCGCCGAGCACCAGCAGCAGCGCCGGCATCCACGGCAGCACCATGTTGCCGGCGATGAGCAGCGCGCTGCACAGCACGGCGAGCTCGATCAGCAGCGTCACGAACTGGGCGACGATCACCGAGAACACGAGGTGCTCGTGCGGGAACTGCACCTTCTTGATCAGCCCGGCTCCGCCCTGCACCGAGCCCGATCGAGACGCCGACGCTGATCGAGAAGAAGTTGAACGGCAGCGCGCCGCTGAGGAAGTAGAGCGGGAAGTTCTTGAGCCCGCTCGGGTCGCCCACCGGCGGCGTGGCCTTGAAGACGTACAGGAAGATGACCGTGAAGATGGCCATCTGGGTGAGCGGGTTGAGCAGGCTCCAGGCCCAGCCGAGCACCGACTTCTTGTAGCGGGTGCGCAACTCCTTCATCGAGAGGAGGTAGAGGAGGTTGCGGTGGGCGGCCGCCGTGCGGAGTGACATGGCGGCGCCAGTGTACCGACGGGGGGGGCCGCATCGGCCGCTCGGGCGCATCGGGCCGTCCCGACCGCTCCGACCGCATCCGACCGCATCCGACCGCGGTGATCGCCGAGGCCGGCGATAGCCTCGCCCGGATGCCTACCGCGCTGATCACCGGAATCACCGGCCAGGACGGCCGCTTCCTCGCCGACCTCCTCCACGAGAAGGGGTACACGATCTAGGGCCTGATGAAGGGCCAGAACAACCCGAAGAAGGAGCTCGTCCAGCGCGAGCACCCCTACGTCGAGATCGTCGAGGGCGACCTGTGCGACCTCGCCAGCCTCATCTCCGCGGTCGACCGGGTGCAGCCGGACGAGGTGTACAACCTGGCGGCGATCTCGTTCGTGGCGATGAGCTTCAACCAGGCCGAGCTGACGGCGAACGTGACCGGCACGGGTGTGTTGCGGATGCTCGAGGCGATCCGGATCGTCGGTGGGAGCCAGGACAACCCGATGCGGTTCTACCAGGCGTCGTCGTCGGAGATGTTCGGCAAGGTGCGCGAGACGCCGCAGACCGAGATGACGCCGTTCCACCCGCGTTCGCCGTACGGGTGCGCGAAGGTGTTCGGTCACGACATCACGGTGAACTACCGCGAGAGCTACGGGCTGTTCGCGTGCAGCGGCATCCTGTTCAACCACGAGAGCGAGCGCCGCGGCCTCGAGTTCGTCACCCGCAAGATCTCCAACGCGGTGGCGCGGATCAAGCTCGGGCTGCAGGACGAGCTGGTGCTCGGCAACCTCGACTCCAAGCGCGACTGGGGCTACGCCGGCGACTACGTCAAGGCGATGTGGATGATGCTGCAGCAGGACGAGCCCGACGACTACGTGGTCGCCACCGGGGAGACCTACGAGGTGCGGGAGTTCGTGCGCGCTGGCGTTCGCCGCCGCCGGCATCGACGACTGGGAGCAGTACGTGCGCCTCGACCCCCAGTTCCTCCGGCCCGCCGAGGTCGACCTGCTCGTCGGCGACGCCACCAAGGCCGAGACCAGCTGGGCTGGAAGCCGAGGTGTCGTTCCCCGAGCTGGTCGAGCGGATGGTCGACCACGACCTCGCGGTCGAGCGGGCGAAGATGGACCGCTGACGGCCGGGCGGTCGGGCCCGGTGCTCAGGCCGTGCGCCGGCGGTGACGCCGCGGGCCGAGTCGTCGTGGTCGTCGTCAGCCACCGGTAGGTGCCGCTCGATGCCCTCGCGCAGCGCGATGGTGTGGCGCCAGCCGAGCGCGTCGAGCCTGGACACGTCGAGCAGCTTGCGCGGCGTGCCGTCGGGCTTGGTGACGCGTCGAAGCCGATGCTGGCCGCCGGGTGCACGACGTCGACGAGCGTCTCGGCGAGCTCCCGGATGGACACGTCGAGGCCCGTGCCGACGTTGATGTGCCCGTCGTCGTCGTAGTGCTCCATCAGGAACAGGCAGGCGTCGGCGAGGTCGTCGACGTGCAGGAACTCGCGCATCGGCGAGCCGGTGCCCCAGACCTCGACCTCGGTCGCGCCGGCGACCTTCGCCTCGTGGAACTTGCGGATCAGCGCCGGCAGCACGTGCGAGGTCTCGAGGTCGAAGTTGTCGTGCGGGCCGTAGAGGTTGGTGGGCATCGCCGGAGATGAAGTTGCAGCCGTACTGGCGCCGGTAGGCCTCGCACAGCTTGATGCCGGCGATCTTGGCGATGGCGTACGGCTCGTTGGTGGGCTCGAGCGGGCCGGTGAGCAGCGCGTCCTCGGTGATCGGCTGCGGGGCGAGACGCGGGTAGATGCACGAGCTGCCGAGGTACAGCAGCTTCGTCACGCCGTACAGGTGGCTCGCGTGCACCACCGTGGCGTGGATCATCATGTTGTCGTAGATGAACTCGGCCGGGCGGGTGGCGTTGGCCCAGGATGCCGCCGACCGTGCCGGCGACGAGGAACACGTACTCGGGCGGTTCGCGCTCGGAACCAGTAGTTGACCGCGGCCTGGTCGCGCAGGTCGAGCTGGTCGCGGGTGGCGGTGAGGATGTTGGTGAACCCCGCCGGGGCGGGGGGCCCCCCCCCCCCCCCCCCCCCCCCCTCCTGCGGCGGGCCGCCCCCCCGCCCCCCCGGCCCGGCGGCGCTGTCGGCCCGAGCGAGGGTCGACGTCGCTCCGCACCGACCTGCTGGGCGCCCGCGACGCGGCCATCGGTGCCACGGCCGAGGTGGGCGCGTTGAAGGGCCGGTGCCACGCACTCGAGGCGCAGGTCGCCCGGTTGACGCGCGACCACATCTGGTTCCGCGACAACGTGGTGCGTCGGCTCAAGGCCGTCCAGGTGTGGACCTCGCCGCGCTCGGCGGCGAAGAAGATCCTCGGACGCTGACATCGAGGTCGTGGTGCCCCGCTATTCGATCCTGACCCCGGTCTACGACCCGCCCGCCGACGTCCTGCGCGAGACCATCGCGTCGGTGCGGGCGCAGACCTACGCCGACTGGGAGCTCATCCTCGTCGACGACTGCTCGCCCTCGCCGCACGTCCTGCCGATCCTGCGCGAGGCCGCGGCGCTCGACGCCCGGATCAAGCTCGTCGAACGCACGGAGAACGGTCGCATCGTCGCCGCGTCAAACGACGCGCTCGGCACGGGCCACCGGCGAGTTCGTCGTGCTGCTCGACCACGACGACGTGATCGAACCCGAGGCGCTGGCACTCGTCGAGGCACAGGTGCAACAGCACCCCGACCTCGACTACTGCTACAGCGACGAGGACCACCTGTCGATGGACGGGCGCTGCATCAACCCGTTCTACAAGCCCGACTGGTCGCCCGAGCGGCTGCGGGCGCAGAACTACTGCTGCCACCTGTCGGTGTTCCGGGCGAGCCTGCTCGACGAGGTCGGCGGGTTCCGCGAGGGGTTCGACGGCTCGCAGGACTACGACCTGATCCTGCGCGCCACCGAGCGGGCCCGACGCGTCGTCCACATCCCGGTGGTGCTGTACCACTGGCGTCAGCTGCCCACCTCGGTGGCCGGCGACTCCGGGGCCAAGCCCTATGCGTACGACGCCGGACGGCGCGCGCTGCAGGAGCACTGCGACCGCACCGGCATCGACGCCGTCGTCGAGGACGGTCAGCTGCCCGGCACCTACCGGATTCGCCGCGCCGTGCCCGGCGACCCGCTCGTCAGCGTCATCATCCCCACCTGCGGCACCGTCGGGCGGCCGTGGGGTGTCGAGCGCTGCTACGCCGTCGGCGCGATCGAGTCGGTGAAGCGCCACACGTCGCGCCGCGTCGAGTTCGTGCTCGTCGTCGACACCTGGACCCCGCCGCACCACGTCGACGCGATGCTCGCCGCGGCCGGCGACACGCCCGTGCAGCTCGTCTGGTACGACCGCAAGTTCAACTTCAGCGAGAAGATGAACCTCGGCGCGTGCCATGCCTCGGGCGACCTGCTGCTGATGCTCAACGACGACGTCGAGGTGATCACCGACGAGTTCCTCGACCCGATGATCCCGCTCGCGTTCGAGACCGACGTCGGCGCGGTGGGCGCGAAGCTCTACTTCGAGGACGGTCGGCTGCAGCACGCCGGGCACGTGTACAACGGCGGCCCGTACCACATCATGTTCCGCTGGCCGGGCGACGAGCTCGGGCCGAGCGCGCTGCTCGTCGTGCAGCGAGAGTGCATCGGCGTCACCGGTGCCTGCCTGCTCATCCGCCCCGACGTGTTCGACGCGGTCGGTGGTCTGAGCCCGCTGTTCCCCGGCAGCTTCAACGACGTCGACTTCTGCCTCAAGCTGCACTCGGCCGGCTATCGCCAGGTGTGGACGCCACACACCGAGCTGTACCACTTCGAGTCGGCGTCGCGCGACCCGACGGTCACCGACGAGGAGCACGCGCTCATCGAGGCACGGTGGGCGCACCTGCTGCGGCACGACCCGTACTACAACCCCAACCTCGCGCCCTTCCGCGACGACTGGGTCGAGAGGGGTCTGCGCTGAACGCGCCCCGGGTCGCCGCCCGCACGGGCGTGTGTCTGATCGTTCCCGACGGGACGTGGGACGTGGCGGCGCTGGCCGACGCGGTGCGGACGCACCACCCGGACTGGTCGCTCGGTGCGGTGTGGTGCGGCGATCCGCAGTTGCGGCCGCGCCTCGACACCGTGGCGTGGATCGACCGACAGCTGCCCGAGGAGACGGGCGTGGGCTGGTCGAGGCTCGTCGTCGCGATGGCGTCGCGACCGTACGAGTGGATGCGTACCGCCGCAGCGCTCGAGCGGTGGTTCGCCGACGGAGTAGATGCTCCGGAGGCGGTCGTGGCGCTCCGGGTCGGCTCGGTCGCGATCGAGACGGGTCTCGCCGGACTGGTGCCGACCAGCGGTGTCCGGCTGGCGCGGCGCACCGGTGAGCTGCCGCCGTCGGACGGCCTGGGTCCGACCTCGACCGATCTCGCCGCGGCCGGCGTGTGGTCCACGGCGGCCGTCGGTCTGCACCGCGACGCCGCTGCGGGATTGAGCGCGTTCGGCCGGGCGCTGCTCGGCGCTCGCACCGACGACACGTTGGCCGCCCTTCTCGGGGTGTTCGCCGTCGGCGCCGGTTCGACCGAGGCGGATCCGAGCGCCGTGCACTGCCTCGGCTGGGGCCCACCGCCGAGCGACCCCGTGGGCGTGGTCGACGCCGACGCCCTCGACCGCGACCGCCCGTGGCGGGTGCGACTGTCCGACGCCCCGAGCCGGATCCGGCTGTCGCAGCATCCGCAGTTCACCGAACGGCTCGACCGAGTGCGCCCGCAGCTCACCGGTCGCCTGCGACCGCTGGTGCTGCCGGGCGGTCTCCGGGTCGACGCTTCGATCCGATCCCTGCTCGCACACGCGATCGATGCCTGGCAGCGGGGCGACGGCGACCTGCCGCCAGCGCCCTACGGTCCGGACAGCGGAGCGTTCCTGCGCTGGCTCGAGACCCCCTCACCGTCGTGGGGCGCACCGGTCGGCCGGTACTGGCGTGCCCTCCGCGACCGTCGCGCCGACCTGGTCGGCGGCGTTCCCTCGAGTCGACAGCTCCGATCAGCTGCGGTACCGGGAGTGGATCGACACGACGTGGCGGATCGACGGCCGATCGCCGTTGCTGCGTGCGGCCGTCCCTGGCGACGGCCGGCCATCGACGACACCGGCGAACAACCGCAACGGCGTCAACGTGGTCGGCTACCTCACGTTCGACTCGAGCCTCGGCGACGTCGCCCGTCGCATCGTGTCGTCGCTCGAAGCGGCACGGGTGCCCGTCGCATCGATCGGCTACGACCGCACCGACAGCCCGACGACCACGCTCGAGGTCGAGGCGTCCGCCAGGGCGCCGTTCGCCACCAACCTCGCGGTCGTCAACGCCGACCAGTTCGACTTCCTGGTGGCGGATCATGGCGACACACTGCTCCGGGGCCGGCACACGATCGCCTACTGGTTCTGGGAGCTCGAGACGATTCCACCGCACATGGTCGCGGCGATCGACCACGTCGACGAGATCTGGGCGGGCAGTCGTTTCGTCGCCGAGGCGTTCGCCCGTGTCACCGACAAGCCGGTCCGGCTGGTGCCGATCCCGGTGGCCGAACCGGTGCCGTCGGCGGGCTCGCGAGGACCTCGGCGTGCCCGACGGCGGCTTCGTGTTCCCCGTCACCTTCGACCACTTCAGCGTGGTCGAACGCAAGAACCCGTTCGGGGCGATCGAGGCGTTCCGCCGGGCGTTCCCGCAGCCGGACGACGGTGGACCGGTGCTCGTCGTCAAGTCGATCAACGGCGACCAGCGGTGGGACAGTCACGAGCGGCTCCTGCTCGCCACCGCCCACCGCGACGACATCGTCGTGATCGACGCGCACCTCGACCGCGCCGACCAGATGGCGCTGCTTCGCCTGCGACTGCCTGGTGTCGCTCCACCGCTCGGAGGGCCTCGGTCTGCACTGCGCCGAGGCGATGTGGCTCGGCCGGCCGGTCGTCGCCACGCGGTACTCGGGCAACCTCGACTTCATGGACGACACGTGTTCGGCCCTGATCGACGCCGAGCTCGTGCCGGTCGAACACGGCGAGGGCGTGTACGCGTCGACGGCCCGGTGGGCCGATCCCGACCTCGACCAGGCCGCCGCGTGGATGCGCCGCCTCGTCGACGAACCGGCCCTGGCCGCGCACCTCGGTGCCGCCGGACGCGCCAAGATGGAACGGCAACCGAGTGCCGCCGACACCGGGCGACGCATCGCCCGACTCGCGGCGCTCGGGGCCTATCAGCCGGGCGGCGAGGCGATGGTCGTGGTCCCACACGACCCTCAACACGACGTGACCGACAGGGAGACGAGGACGTGACATGGGTGCTGTGAGAGCCATCGTGATGCGGGTGCTGCCGCTGGTGCGCCGGGTGGCCGGCAAGGTCACCGGCACCACGGGACAGATCGCCACGTTGAACGGCCGCCTGGCACAGGTCGAGGCCGAACTGCGCGGCAGCAGGCGCGCACCGACCACATGGCCGCCGAGCTCCGCACCGCGACGAGGTCGATGCGCTCCGCGGCGCGATCCGTGACGCCGTCGACGACCTGGGAGGTCGCGTCGGCGTCCTCTCGGACATGATCGGGTGACGGCCGGGACGACGAGCCCGGGCCGGGGGTTCAGCCACCAGATCGATGACGGATCCTTCACCGGATCCGCCACCCAGCGCGTTCGTGCCGGATGGCTCACGTGCCGATGAACACCGTGATGCGTCGCTCCTCCCGCCATCGCCGCGTCTCGATCGCTGCCGTCGTGCAGCTCGTCGGGCTCGCGATCGGTTCGCTCGCCGTCGGCCCCGTGCAGGCCGCCGCCCCCGGCGACCAGATCGGCCTCTCGCCCTGGCTGACGACGCCCGCGTCGCGCTCGACGTCGGGTGACTTCGCAACCGACGTGTTCAACGACCCGTGGGACTTCTCGAACGCCGAGGACGTCATCCCCGTCGACGAGGTCGGCACCCAGTCGACCGCTGGGGTGTCGGTCGGCGGCGGCATGTTGGGGGTCAACACCCAGAACGGCTCGACGATCCGCCTGCTGTTCGACTGGCCGCTGGTGCTGCCGTGGGGCCGCGACGGGTGGGCGCACCCGATCGATGCCGGGCTGTACACGCAGACGACGTTCCGCATCTGCGCCGACGTCGCCGGTCTGGCGATGGCGATCCGGTTCGAGAACGCGATGGGCCAGCAGGGCACCTTGCCGTTCAACCCGCCGGCCGGATGCTCGGTCCAGCACTTCGACCTCACGTACCAGGGACCCGTGCCGGGTCGCGATCTGCAGTACCCGTTCCCCGGTCTGCAGGGTCCGTGGGCCGGGCCGGTGGTGCGCTTCGAGATCCACCGCGGCGGCGGTGGCCGGGTTCCAGGGGGTGCAGCTCGACTGGGTGCGGCTGCACCGTGCCGATGCCCCCCAGCCCCCGCCGACCGGCGTGCCGATCCCGCAGCTGCTCACGCCCAACGAGGAAGGCGGCGTCGACTACGCGACGACGGAGAACGGCAACCCGTGGGACTTCGGGGCCTCGACGACGTCCCCGAGGCCCACGACATGGTCGCGAACGTCGGCTTCGCCAACGGGGCGCTGTCGGGCACCACCGTGTCGAACGACCCGTACGTGGCGCTGCGACTCGGCCCGGAACTCAACACCGACCGCTACCGCCGGCTCACGATCGAGGCCTGCTACGACGGCCCGTTCGGGCTCGAGAACCGACGCCGGGCGGCGGGATGAACGGGCGCCTCGCCTGGATCCAGCGAGACACGATGGCGTGGAGCGAGACCCAGGACTTCGTCGTCTTCCCGGGCTGCCATCGGATGACGATCGACCTCGCGACCGACCCCGCCGCTGCGGTGCACGACGAGAACACCGTCGCGTCAAGTCGGCTGGCGCGGCATGCGGCCGAGCGCCTGCGGTTCGACCTGAACGAGGACCCGGGGCTGCGCAACTTCTCGCTGCGCGAGGTGAAGCTCGCCGACGACGCGGCGTTCTCGACCAACTACGACATCACCTTCATCGACAACGCAGGGGTCGGCGGCACCGCCGACATCTACGCCACCACCAACCGGGGCGTTCGACGGCATCCGGATCGCCCGTGACCTGAACGGTGCACCCGGCGTCAACACGTTCACGCTGGAACGGCAAGCGACGCCGGGGCCACACTCCCGAACGGCACCTACTGGGTCTACATCGTGATGAGGAACGGCTCGAACGTCGGCAGCGCGGTGTCGAGCGGACCGGTGCGCATCGAGAAGCCGCAGGCGCCGACGCCGAGCTACTTCGTGCCGATCACCCCGGCGCGGTTGCTCGACACCCGAACCGGCGACGGCGGCAACATCGCCCCGCTCGGCGACGCAGGTGTTCACCGAGCTCGACGTCACCGGTGTCGGCGGCGTGCCCGAGACCGGGGTGACGGCGGTGGTCATGAACGTCACCGTCGACGGCGCCACGTCGCCGAGCTTCGTGTCCGCATGGCCGAGCGGCGAGGCGCGGCCGGCGTGTCGAACCTCAACTACGTCCCCGGCCAGACGGTGCCCAACCTCGTGACCGTCAAGGTCGGCGCCAACGGCAAGGTCGACCTGTTCAACTCGACGGGCTGGGTGAACGTGATCGCCGACGTGGTGGGCTACTACACCACCCCGCCGGCACGGCGGGCGGCAGGTTCACGTCGCTCACGCCGGCGCGCATGCTCGACACCCGCACCGGCAGGGCGTCGGCGGGGCCGTGGGCCCGGTGGCCGGCGGCAGGCCATCGACGTCCAGGTCACCGGAATCGGCGGGGTGCCCGCATCGGGGTCTCCGGCGTGGCGCTGAACGTGACGGTCGACCAGCCCACCGGCTCCGGCTACATCACCAGCTGGCCCACGGGCGAGGCGCGGCCGACCGCGTCGACGCACAACTTCACGGCCGGCGTCACGGTCGCGAACCTCGTGCTCGCGAAGGTCGGCGCCGGCGGCAAGGTGTCGCTGTTCAACTCGGCCGGCGCCACCCACCTCGTCGCCGACGTCGTCGGCTACTTCTCGGCGAGCGGCGGTGCGTTCGTGCCGGTGAGCCCAGAACGGCTGGTCGACAGCCGCGACGGCACCGGGCGGTGTGCTCGGCCAACTCGGCCAGGGCGGCGCCGTCACCACGCCGATCGCGACCGGGCAGCCCGGTCCCGTCGAACGCCTCGGCCGTGGTCGTCAACGTCACCTCGGTGAACAGCTCGCCGCCGTCGTTCGTCACGGCGTGGCCGTCCGGCGTCGGGCGACCGACGGCGTCGATCATGAACCCGCGTCCCGGGGTGCCGGTGCCGAACCAGGCGTACCTGAAGCTCGGATCGAGCGGACGGCTCGACGTGTACAACAACTCCGGGGCGACGGACGTGATCGTCGACGTGTTCGGCTACATCGTCTGACCGCCCGGCACGGGTGGCATGCTGACGCGATGCCCACGTCGCTCACCCCGTCGCAGCACCGTGATCTCGTCGCCCAGTCGGGCCGCCGACTGATCGACCACGGAGCGGCCGCCGGGCTCGACGTCCGCGTGCCCGACGTGCCCGGCCTGGGACGTGCGGGCGCTGCTCGCGGACCAGGCGATGGTGCACCTGTGGTCCACCGCGCACCTGCGCGGCGCCGATCCCGACGCGGTGCCGAACCAGACGGCCCTGCGCGACGCAGGCCGATCTGGTGGGGGTGGCCGAGGCCGCCCTCGCCGGCGTGGTGCAGGCGATCACCGAAGCGCCAGACGACCTGAAGGCGATGACGTTCCTGAACGACGCCCCGCCGCCGGCGGCGTTCTGGGCGTGCCGCCAGGCGCACGAGACCACGATCCACATGGTCGACGCGCTCGGCGCCGCGCTCGGTCGTGTGCCTACCACGTCCGAGGCGATGATCGACGCCGCCACGGCGGTCGACGGCATCGACGAGCTGCTGCGGGGCTTCTTCACCCGTGGCCGATCGAAGCTGTTCGACGGCACCCCGGTGGTGTTGGTGGTCGCCCCGGACGACACCGACGTCCACTGGGTCGTGCACGTCGACGAGCGGCTCACGGTCGAACCTCCCGGCTCGCCCGCACCGGACGGCGTGGAGGTCGCGAGGTTGGCCGGTTCGTCCGCCTCGCTGTACCTCGCGCTGTGGAACCGGGGCGGCGACGTGCAGCTCAGCGGCGCGGGCGTGGCGTTGCTCGACCGGTGGCGGTCGACCCAGACGGTGCGCTGGAGCTGAGCCGCCACGCCACCACCGCGGCACCTGCGAGCACGAGCGCGGCGCACCACCACCCACGTGCCCGGTCCGAGCAGTCGGCTCGTCCGGGCCGCGTCGCGGAACCACCACGACCCGTCGGTCCCGACGGCGGCGCGGCGGGCTGCCGTCCAGTACGTGACGATCGTGGTGACGGCGGCGAGCGACACCAGCAGCGTCACGTGCCGTCGTGTCGGCGTGTGGGTCGCCGTGCCGACGGCGAGCACCGCGGCGACCGCCACGACCGGCAATCCGTAACGGCCCTGCCAGATCAAGCCGATCCGCTCGTACAGCGCCACCTCGAACACCACCGGGAACACGGCCAGCACCGCGGCGAGCGCGAGCCACGACGTGGTCGCCACCGACGGCCTGGCCCGGACGACGATCACCACCGCCGCCGCCCATGCGGCGACCGTGGGCCACGGAGCGTGGTACTCGAGCCATCCCATCGACGTGACGAGAGGCCGGTGCGTGGCAGTCCGCCGATCGACTCGCGCAGCGTGGTGAGGCGTGAGCCCGACCCCGCGGTGCGCTCGTCCGACACCACGAGCGTGCTCCACGCTCCACGCGATCACCGACAGACCGGCCGCCACCGCCGGCGCACACGCCACGACGACGTGGCGCGGCCGGACCGGTCGTCGCCACTCGACGGCGGTGACCACCAGCACGGCGGCCGCCCACACGGCGGCGATCGGACGCATCGCGATCGTGAGGCCGAGCGGCACCCCGATCCACCACGCGTCGGTCGTCGCGGGGTTCGTCCGGCCGCTGACCACGCCGGTGGCGGCGAGCGCGAACAAGGCGATCTCGAGCGTGTTGGGTTGACCACGCCCCACAAGGCCCAGCACGACGGCGTCGCGACGGCGACGAGGGCGACGCCCGCCGCCCCGCCCCCGGCTGCGGCGGCCATCCGGTGGGCGACGAGCGCGAGCGCGACGGCGACGAGCGATGCGGCGGCGAGCCGGTACGCCAGGGTGTCGTCGGCGCCGCCCACCAGCCGGGCGAGGCCGCCGACGAGCGTGTAGTACAGCGGCGGATTGGTCCCGGCGGACGTGGCCACCTCGACCCGCTCGTCGCCGCCGCCCGTCGGGGCGGCACACGTGCTGTCGAGCGTCGGGTCGTGTCGGTAGCACGCGGGGTCGCCCGTGCCGAGCGACGCGGGCACGGTGACGGCCCGGTACCCGGGCGTGAGACCGGTGGTCGGGCCGCCGAGCACGTCGCCGTGGGCCACTGCGTACGCGGCAGCACGTGCGCCGGCTCGTCGGCCCCGCCGTATCTCGCGGTGGCCGCAGCCCAGCAGCAGAGCAACGCCAGGAGACCCAGCCCGATCGCCACGGACGAGCCGGCCCGACGTGTGCCGCTCCGAGCCGGGCCGGCGACGGTGTCGGGACGGGCGTCGGGCACGGCGTCGATCACCGGCGGCGACGACCGAGCACCGGTGTCCGGTCGACCACGGACGGCTGCGTGACGGTCACCGCTCGGCGCACAGCATGATGCAGGCGCCGTTGGGGTTCGCGTGGTCTCGCTCTCGATGGTGAGCTTCGAGTACCCGAGCTCGGCGAGCACGGTCAGCAAGCCGTCGTGCTCCATCCACAGTGCCGACGACTCCGGTCCGCCGCAGAACCCGGTCCACTCGAGCGACTCGAGGTAGTTGCGGCGGTGCAGCACCAGGTCGTGACCTCGCCACGACACCCGCTCCGGTTCGGGCACGAACATCCGCTCCTTGCCCGGATCGGCGGCGACGACCGCCGGCTCGAAGTAGTGCGTCCAGATCGTGATCCGGTCGGCGGTGCGGCCCATCGCCTCGAGCATCGCGAGCGGTTCGGGCGAGTGGTACAGCACGCCGCTCGCGAGCATCAGGTCGAACCGGTCGGTGCACGCCTGCAGGTACGGGACGAAGTCGCCGAGCAGGAAGTGGCAGCGGGGCAGGTCGAGGATCTCCTTGACCACCAGGCACTTCAGGTACCGCGGGTGTTGGACTCGATCGCGACCACGCTCGCCCCGGCCTGGTGCAGCATCGCCGAGTGCCCGCCCTCGAGCGGTCCGAGTTCGAGCACCCGGAACCCGTCGACGCCGCCGACGTGGTCGATCAGCCAGGTGATGCGCGGATCGGCGAACAGGGGCACGGCGCCGGCCTGCACGTCGGCCTCGGCCGGCAGCGTGGAGGTCCACTCGCCGGCGAAGACGTCGATCGGTTCTGATTGGTGGGCGCCGTCCGGACGTACTGGTCGAGCACCGTGGCCCGTGCGGGCGCCGGGGCTGCCTGCGGCGTGGCCGTCTCGGCCGAGGGTCGCGGCTTCTTGCGAAACATCGTTGGCTCCTTGTCCGCGGCAGACCATAACGGTTGGCCCTCGGGCGTACGCGCCCCCCACCGGCCCACCACGACCGTCTCGTTGTGGGTGAACACCCGGCCGGCGGCGCGTGGCAACGGGAACGACGTGGTGCGTTCGACCGTGACATCGGTGCCGAGCAGCAGTTCGGTGATCGCCGCGGCGTCGAGGAAGGTGACGTGGGTGGCGTCCGACGCCTGCCCGCGTTCTTGCGGGCAGATCACCGCGACCCGTCCGCCGGGCCGCAGGTACGGCAGGTACGACCGGACCAGTGCCGGTCGCCTCCGGCGGGGTCATGTGCTCGAGCACGTGGGCGAACAGCAGCGAGTCGAACGAACCCGGTCGGTCGTCGGACCGAGCCGGTGAACTCGTCCGTCGTGTACGCCCGAGCCCGCGAGCGCGGGCGATGCGCACCGAGTCGGCGTTGTGGTCGACCCCGACCCCGTTGCCGTCGAGGTGCGACAGGTTGCGGCCGACGCCGCAGCCGATGTCGAGCACCCGACCGAGGCCGAGGCGGCGGATGTTCCAGCGGTACGGGCGTTGCGGGTCGACGACCGCACGCCACCCGTGGCGGGGGGCCACGGACGCAGCGAGCCGCTCGGCGTACGCGGGATCGGTGGTGTCGGGACGGTGCATCGACGGAGCTGACCGAGTGGACCGGGCGCAGACCTCGCTCAGACGAGCGGGCGGTCCTGCTTGTCCTTCTTCGCGGCCTTCTGTGCCTTCTTCCACTCGCGCACCTTGCCGAGCGAGCTGGTGTCGTGGATGTCGGCCACGCTGCGCGGGACCTCGTCGCCGAACTTCCCGGCCGCGGCCTCCCAGCCGTCGGGCTGCACACCCATCCGCTTGCCCAGCAGCGCGACGAAGATCCTCGCCTTCTCGTCGCCGTAGCCGGGCAGGGTGCGCAGCCGCGAGTACAGCTCGGCGCCGGTGCCGACGCCCGTCCACACGCCCTCGCCACGCCCGCCGAAATCGGCGACGAGCGTGCCGCACATCTCGTGGATGCGCCGCCCCATCGACGCGGGGAAACGGTGGATCGCCGGCTTGTCGCAGCACACCCCGACGAACGCCTCCTGCTCCATCGCCGCGATCCGCGCCGCGTCGAGGTGCCCGAGCCGCGCACGCAACGTGTGCGGGCCCGCAAAGGCCCACTCCATCGGCACCTGTTGGTCGAGCAGCATCCCGATCAGGAGCGCCGTGCCGTCGACGTTGAGGAGCTGGTCGGCATCGGGATCGCCCGTGATGTACAGCGTGCCGGTCATGCGGGAGAACCTAGTCCGGTGCCCCTACGCTCGGCGGTCGTGATCGGTGTCGTCGTGCTCACCTACGCCCCGGCGCCGGGCATGCTCGAGGACTGCCTCACCTCGTTGCGCGAGCCGTACGGCCTGCCCGACGACGAGCCGGTCGTCGTGGTGCTGGTCGACAACGGCGGGGTCGTCGCACGTGGCTCGTCGCCCGCGTGACCGACGAGGTCGAGGTGCTCGTGCCCCCCACCAACCGCGGCTTCGCCGGCGGCATGAACGTCGGAGTCCACCACCTGCTCGGCCTCGGTGCACGAGCGGTGCTCATCCTGAACGACGACGTCGTCGTCGAGCCCGGCTGGCTCGGCCCGCTCGTGGCCGAACTCGACGATCCGAGCGGTCGGCGCGGTGCAGCCGAAGCTGCTGTTCGACACCGACCCGCCCACGATCAACAGCCTCGGCGTGCAGCTCGGCCCCGACGGCGCGGGCACCGACATCGCGAGGCACGCCCCCGACGATCCCGACGACCGGGCGCCGCGCGACCTGTCGATCTTCACCGGCGGAGCAGTGCTGCTGCGCGACCGCTTCGTCGCCGACACCGGCGGGTTCGACGAGCGCTTCTTCCTCTACTACGAGGACGTCGACCTCGCCCTGCGCGGCCACGAACTCGGTTGGCGCTACCGCCTCGCACCCGCCAGCCGAGTCCGCCACCGCGGGAGCGCCACCACCGCCACGATCGGCGATCGCGCGGCGTTCCTCCGCGAGCGCAACCGGATCTGGGTGCTGCTGCGGCACCGGCCGCCGGCCGAGGTGCGCCGCGGCCTCTGGCTGGCGGTGCGGCGGGTCCGGTTCGCACCGCGACGCGCACACGCGACCGCCCTGTCGGGTGGTCTCGCCGCCGCGCCTCGCCTGCTCAGGGCACGTCGCCGCGCTCGTGCCGCCCGCCGCGAACGTCAGTGAGATCTCAAGACTTCGTCTGATCGTGGCCCCGCCGTGGGGGAGGGCCGAATCGCTCTCAAGACTCGCCTGAGAAAGACCCGATACCTCCTTGACAGCGGAAGCGGACCACGGAGCGGGACGATGGCGAGAGCACGGAGGATGGCGGGAGGTCTGGCGGGTTGCGCCCTGGCGCTGACCCTGCTGGGCACCGCGATGGCGAGCACCGCAGCAGCGGATGCGACACCGGCCTTCATCCCGCCCGACGCCGACTGGCTCACGACGGTCAACTACTTCCGCGAGATGGCCGGGCTCGGTCCGGTGGTGGCGGACGCCACCTTGTCCGACGGCGCCTACAAGCACTCGTGCTACATGCTGCAGAACGACATCGCCCACGACGAGGTGCCGGGCAAGCCGGGGTACACCGTGGAAGGTGACAATGCCGGCAACTCCGGCAACGTGGCCGTGTCGAGCGTGTACGACACCAGCGCCCGCAGCCACATCGAGCTCTGGATGACGGGCCCGTTCCACGCGATCGGCATCCTGCGCCCCGAGCTCCAGCGGGTGGGCTTCGGCAAGTGCGACAGCACCAGCACGCCGAAGTGGCACTCGGGCGCCACGCTCGACGTGCTGAGCGGCCTCGGCACCGAGCAGCCGCGGTCGACCGCCGTCGTCTGGCCGGGCAACGGCAGCACCACCAACCTCAACAAGTTCGTCGTCGAGACCCCCGACCCGCGCACGTTCTGCGGCTGGGGCGGCGAGAGCGTGGGTCTGCCGGTGATCGCGATGATGCCGGAGGACGTGAACGGTGGCGTGTCGGCCACGATCACCGGCCCCAACGGCCCGCTCGAGACCTGTGCGATCTCCGAACTGAACACGAGCGGCACCGCCCAGGCGATCCTCGACTGGGACGACGCGATCGTCGCGATGCCGCGCACCCCGCTCGTGCCGGGCACCTACCAGGTGACGGTCACCAGCCAGCCGCGTACGGTCTCGTGGAGCTTCACGGTCGATCCGGCCGCCGCCACCGGCGTGGTCGAGCCCGCCCCGACCGCCTCGCCGTCGGGTCCCTCGGTCGGCTTCCAGCCGCTCACCCCGGCCCGCGTGGTCGACACCCGCGAGAACCTCGGCGCCACCAAGCTCGACGCCGGCGTCACGAAGACGATCCAGATCGCCGGCCGCGGCGGCGTGCCTGCCGGTGCGAGCGCGGTCAGCGCCAACTTCACCGTCGTCGGCCAGAGCGGCGGGGGCTACCTGACCGTCTGGAACTGCGCCGCCACCCGACCCGTCGTGTCGACGGTGAACTTCTCGGCCGGCGAGGTGGCGCCCAACGCGGCGACGATCCCGCTCGACGGCAGTGGCAACCTCTGCGTGTACTCCACGACGGCCACCCACCTCGTGGTCGACGTCAACGGCTACTACGGCACCGCCGGCGCGGCGAGGTTCACGCCCATCGCACCGGTGCGCCTGATGGACACCCGTGAGGGGCGCGGCGCCGCGGGCCCCTGACCGGCGGCCAGATGGTGTCGCTGCAGATCGGCGGCACGGCCGGTGTGCCGAGCGGCGTCAGCGCCGTCACGCTGAACGTCACCAGCACCGACGCCGCCGCCGACGGCTACGTCACGGTGTGGGCCTGCGACGGCACCCGTCCGGTCGTGTCGAACCTCAACCCGACCCGTGGACGGGTGCGCCCGAACCTGGTCGTGACGCCGGTGGCCGCCGACGGCACGGTCTGCTTCTTCACGCTCAACCCGACGCAGCTCGTCGTCGACGTGACCGGCTACCTGAGCGGTGGGTCGGTGCGGAAGTTCACGCCGAGCTCGCCGTTCCGGTTCACCGACACCCGCGACCGGTTGCGGCCCGAGGTGAACGGCGGCACCGGCGGCAGTCAGCTGCAGGCCGGCCAGACGCTCGTGGTGCCGATCGCCGGCGTGCGCGGCGTGCCGTCGAACGCGAAGGCCGTGTCGCTCAACCTGACCGTCACCAACGGCGCCGGCCCGGGCTACATCACCGCCTGGCCGTGCGGCGACCGACCCGTCGTGTCGACCGCGAACTTCGAGGCGAACACGCCGGTGTCGAACGGCGCACAGCTGCCGCTGTCGAGCTCGGGATCGCTGTGCATCTACTCGAACCAGACCGTGCACGTCGTGATCGACGTGAACGGCTGGTGGTCGTGACCCGACCGGTCGTTCAGACCCAGTACGGGTCGAGCGCCTCGGGGTCGATGTCGTAGTCGGCGATCGCCTTCGCGACGAGGTCGGCGTCGACCTGACCCTGACCGGCCAGCGCCGAGAGCACGGCCACGACCACGTGGCCCTCGTCGATCTCGAAGAAGCGACGCAGCGCTTCACGGGTGTCGGACCGGCCCATGCCGTCGGTGCCGAGCGGCGTGAAGTTGCGACCCGGCAACCAGCGGGCGATCTGCTCCGGCACGATCTTCATGAAATCGGTGACCGCGACGACGGGGCCGGGTGAACCGGCCAGCAGGTCGGCCACGAACGGCGTGCGTGCCGGTTGCGACGGATGCAAGCGGTTCCAGCGCTCGGCGGCCAGTGCGTCTTCGCGCAGCGCCTTGTACGACGTGGCCGACCACAGCTCGACTCCGACGTCGTAGCGCTCCTGCAACGCCGCGGCTGCCGTCTGCGCCGCGCTGTGCGCCGAACCGCTGAACAGCAGCGTGGCCTGGCGGCTCGCGGCCGGCGCCGGAGCGAACCGGTACAGGCCGCGCATCACCTGCGCGGCGAGGTCGGGCACGTCGGGCGCGACCGGCATCGGGTAGTTCTCGTTGTACAGCGTGAGGTAGTAGAAGACGTCCGGGTCCTGGCCGGTGTCGCCGTACATGCGCTCGAGTCCGCTCTGCACGATGGCGGCCACCTCGTACGCGAACGCCGGGTCGTACGCCTGCACCGGCGGCATCGTCGACGCGAGCACGAGCGAATGTCCGTCCTGGTGCTGCAGACCCTCGCCCAGCAGCGTGGTGCGACCGGCGGTGGCGCCCATCAGGAACCCGCGAGCGCGGCAGTCGGCGGCCTGCCAGATGAGATCGCCGACGCGCTGGAAACCGAACATCGAGTAGAAGGTGTAGAAGGGCACCGTCGGGAAGCCGCGGTGCGAGTACGAGGTCGCCGCGGCGATGAAGCTCGACATCGCACCGGCTTCGGTGATGCCTTCTTCGAGGATCTGACCGTTGCTCGCCTCGGTGTACGACAGCAGCAGGTCGTGGTCGACGGGCTCGTACTTCTGGCCCTGCGAGGCGTAGATCTTCAGCTCGCGGAACAGCGCGTCCATGCCGAACGTGCGGGCCTCGTCGGGGATGATCGGCACGACGTGGCGGCCGAACTGCTCGTCACGGGCGAGGTTGCGCAGCAGGCGGGTGAACCCCATGGTCGTGCTCACCGACTGGCCACCCGAGCCCTTGCGCAGCTCGCCGAACGCCGACGCGGCCGGCAGCGGCAGCGGCTTGCGCGGGCGAGGCGCGGCGCTTGGGGATGGTGCCCCCGAGCGCACGCCGGCGCTGCATCATGTACTGGTACTCGACGGAGTCCTCCGCCGGGCGGAAGTACGGCGGATTGTCGGCGTCGAGCGCCGACTCGGGGATCTCGTCGTGCAGGTACAGGCGGTCGCGCAGCGCGAGCAGCTGCTCCTTCGTCATCTTCTTGATCTGGTGGGTCGCGTTGCGGCCCTCGATGTCGGGTCCGAGCGTCCAGCCCTTGATCGTCTTGGCGAGGATGACCGTCGGCGCGCCCGAGCCGAGGTTCTCGGTCGCGGCCTTGTAGGCGGCGTAGAGCTTGCGGTAGTCGTGGCCGCCGCGGGGCAGGTTGACGCAGGTCGTCGTCGCTCAGGTGCGACACGAGTGCCCGCAGCCGCGGGTCGGGGCCGAAGAAGTTGTCGCGGATGTACGCGCCGTCCTCGACCGAGTACCGCTGGAACTCGCCGTCGACGGTGGTGTTCAGCTTGTTCAGCAGCACGCCGTCCTTGTCCTGCGCGAGCAGATCGTCCCACTTCGAGCCGAGGATCACCTTGATCACGTTCCAGCCGGCACCGCGGAACACGGCCTCGAGCTCCTGGATGATCTTGCCGTTGCCGCGCACCGGGCCGTCGAGGCGCTGCAGGTTGCAGTTGACGACGAAGACGAGGTTGTCGAGCTTCTCGCGGCTGGCGAGCGAGAGCGCGCCGAGCGTCTCGGGCTCGTCGGTCTCGCCGTCGCCGAGGAACGCCCACACGCGGCTCGGGCTGGTGTCGTCGAGCTTTCGGTTGAGGAGGTAGCGGTTGAACCGGGCGTGGTACAGCGCGGTGAGCGGGCCGAGGCCCATCGACACCGTCGGGAACTCCCAGAACTCGGGCATCAGGCCGCGGGTGCGGGTAGCTCGACAGGCCGCGACCACCACGCCCGATCTCGCGGCGGAAGTGGTCGAGGTCGTCCTCGGTGAGGCGACCCTCGAGGAACGCACGGGCGTAGATGCCGGGCGTCGGCGTGGCCCTGGATGTAGACGTGGTCGCCGGCGTTGCCGTCGTCCTTGCCGCGGAAGAAGTGGTTGAAGCCGATCTCGTAGAGCGATCGCCGAGCTGGCGAAGGTGCAGAGATGGCCGCCGATGCCGTCGGCCTACTTGTTGGCCCGCACGACCATCGCCGCCGCGTTCCAGCGGACGAACGCGCGGATGCGGCGCTCGATGAACTCGTCGCCGGGGAACCACGGCTCGGCCTCGCGGGGGATCGTGTTGACGTAGGGCGTGCTGACCGTGGCCGGGAAGCTCACCTGGCTCTCGCGAGCCCGTTCGAGCAGCTTCGACAGCAGGAACCGGGCCCGGGTCTTGCCGTGTGTGTCGATGATCGCGTCGAGGCTGTCGAGCCATTCCGCGGTCTCGCCCGGGTCGGTGTCCGGGAGCTGGTTGACGTAGCCGTCGAAGATCATGTCGGCCAGTCTCTCACCATTACCCATGGGTAATGTCGCCACGCGTGCCCTGCAGGGAGGCGGGTCGATGATCGGCCTGTTCTCGCGGCGCTTCTTCGAGCAATAGCGCCGACGCACGCGAGTACCTGCACCGCAAGTACACGGTGCTGGCGCTCGATCGACCTGCCCGACGTGTACAAGCCAGAATACGGCATCGAAGCGTCGAGCGTGCTCGTGGTGGCAATCAGGACGCTGTACCCGCCACGGGACCAGCAGCCGGTGGAGGGCATTGCGACGGATCGCCTGACGCTCCTGCACCTGATCGGCCAGGCGACGGCCAAGCTCAGCCCCTATCAGCGGCCCTACCCGTACGGGACGCTGCCCACCGTGCCGCACCTGGAAATGGCGGTGCAGGTGGATACGACGCCGACCCTGCAGGTCTCAGCGCGTGGCGTCAAGCCATCCTCACCGTGGCCGGCGCTGTGGGCGAACGTGCTGGACTGCACCGTGCCGGGCTACTCGCAGGCTGAGGGCGCACAGACCGGGCTGTTCGAGGGTGTGGCGTCCTTGCCCAACCTGCTCCTGGGTGGCATCGATCCCAACCTGGAACGGCTCAAGGGGCTGGGCTTCGAGATCGAGTGTTCGGAGGAAGCAAGGCTCAGGCTGGAAGGTGCTCGCAAACGCTTCGAGCGCGAACGCCTGCCTCTCAGGCTCGATCCGGTCGAGATGCTGGCCTACTACGACGAAGGCTGGCACACGGCCGTGCAGACCGTGGAGATCGGCCGGCACACGATCCACGAGGGCCAGCGCTATCACCTGACCCTACGCTGGCAGCGCGCCACCGAGCACGTCAAGAGTGAGGTCAAGGACGACCGCAAGGAAGCCGTGCACACCTACGTCGATCTGGGCTTCTCGATCTTCGAGCTGCGGCCTGAAGATGGCAGCGACACCATCGTGCTTAAGGAGACCAGCGTCGCCGAGATGGAAGCGCTGATCCAGGCGCTTGGCACGCCTCAGGTCAAGACAGCGGCCGAGCTGCCCGACATCCCCAAGTGGCGGGCAGAGTTGACCAAGCTTCAGGACAAGCTGGCTGAACGCAACGGCGGCAAGCGGCTGTATGCCGGTCAGCGAGAGGATGTGATGCTCCTAGCGACGCGTGGAAGGGCAGGGCTGTACTATGAGCAGGGCGGCGGCAAAACGCCCGTCAGCGCCCACTGGGCGGCCCTACGGGGCTACAGGCGGACTCTGGTGGTGTGTCCGTCGTTCCTGGCCCCCAACTGGATGGAGGAGCTGGCCAGGTGGGGCTTCAAGGCGGTGCGCCTCGACCATCAGGCAATCTCGGACATTCGGGAGGAGAAGCGGCAGAAGGTGCAGCCGGACGAAACCACCTTCTACATCTGCACCTACGAGCAGCTCAAGCTCGTTGATCCGGCTTTCGAGCCATGGAGTCACGAGCACTTCAACAAGAAGGGCGAGCTGGTGGGTGTGACCGAGCACATCACGACTGGTCGCTGCCCGGACTGTAGCGCCAGCTACGAGAGTGTGGTCACCGAGTGTCCCAAGTGCCAGGCCAAGAAACCGGAGTGGAACGGCGCACGGTGTACGGCTTGCGGTTTCCAGGGCAGGTACTTCCAGAAGGACAAGTCGCACTACCAGTGGCCCTTCTACAAGCGCATCCGCGGCCTCTTCGGCGCGGTGATCCTGGACGAGAGCCAGGTCGCCAAGTCCAAGACGAGGCAGGTGGGCCAGGCGGTGCGTGCGCTGGAAGCCAAGGGCCGGCTCGTGCTGTCGGGCACGCCGATGAAGGGCTACGTCACTGACCTGTTCTGGACGACCGGCTGGCTCTTGGGCTACGGCTCACCCCTGTGGCCCTTCCCGTATCAGCGGGGAGCGGCCGCTTCCTGCACCAGTTCGGCACGTTCCAGTTCGTCACCAAGGAGTTCGAGGATACCCTGACGACTGGCAAGCGCCGGCTGATCCCGGCTGTCTCGAACCTGACCAGGCTGTGGCGGCTCTTGTCGCCCACCTCGATCCGCCGGCTGAAGGCAGACTTCCTGCCCGACCTGCCGGCCAAGAACCGCCACATCCACCACGTGCCGATGGATGCTATGCACGCCGCCGTCTACTCCGAAGTGGCCGGCGCGGCCAAGGACATCCTCGACCGGGAGCTGCGCAAGGACGATCCCAACATGGGCGCGATCTCGAAGGCGCTGTGGTGGATGCGCTATGCGGCTTCTGTGCCCAGCAAGGAGGGCCTGCCGTACTTCGAGAACGCCCTGGGCGAGATCGGCACGGCGGTGGCGATGACCATGGGCACGAGCTACCCCAAGGTGCGCAAGATCGTCGATCTGTGTCAGGCGGCCAAGGCTCAAGGGCGAGAAGACCATCGTCTTCACGTCCTTGAGAGCCTTCCACGGCGTGCTGGTCAAGGCGCTGAAAGACGCCGGCTTCCGGGTGCTCACCGTCACAGCCGACACACCCACTCAGCAGCGCGTGGAGCGTGCCTGGGAGCTGAGGAACGGCTATGACGTGCTGGTGGCCTCGACCAACTGCCTGAACCGCGGTGTCACCATCACCGAGGCCAACCACGTGATCATCGCCAACCTGGAGTGGTCGCCCGAAGTCACCGAGCAGGCTGAGGATCGGGTGCACCGGCCTGGGCAGACCAAGGAAGTCCAGATCCACTACGTCATGACCGCTAACACGGTGGATGGCAAGATGCTCGACCTGGTCGGGCAGAAGTCGGCCGCCTTGCACTCGGTGCTCGACCGGATAGCGCAAGACACAGACGTGGCCGCCCTCTTGGAGCAGGTCGCCGCCGAGAGCGCCATGATGCAAGTCGCCAAGTCGATCCTTGCTGATCCTGAGCCTGTGGAAGTGGCTCAGACTGCGAGTGGAGCAGGCTCTGGTGGAAGTCGTTCAGCCGGAGCAGGCTCTGGTGGAGATCGTGAAGCCAGAGCCGCCCAAGCAACTGCCGCTCTTCGGGCAACTCCTGCCGCTGATCCTCACAACCCGCCCTCGCCGCAAGCCGGAACCGGCTCCGAGCGCGATGCAGCTTTCGCTGTTCCAGTTCGCTTCCTGATCCTTTCGATCAACCACTTTCCCCTAGGAGGAACATCTGATGGATACCCGTCTCTGCTACAACGGCACCGACCGCATGTACGAGGTGCGGCTGGGCTTGCGCGTCCTCAGCTCGCACCCCACCAAGGAGCAGGCTGAGCTTGCTCTCCTGAATGGCGAAGCGCCCAAGGCTCTGGAGCTTGCCCAGACGCTCATCACCGCCCACCCCGAGCTGGCCGAACGTGGCATCAAGGCCGTGGCTCTGGTGGCTCAGGGCGCTGTCCATGCGAACGGCCAGCCAGGTCACTTCGAGGTTCGCTCGCAGCAGAAGGGCAAGGAGGAGGTCTACGACGTGGACGTGGAAGCCTCGACCTGCTCCTGCGCTGACTGGGAGCACCGTGCACCCATCGTCAACGGTCGCCGGCTGTGCAAGCATGTCCTGGCCTGCCTCATCGTCCGCAAGCTGGGGCCGCTGGCCCGCAAGTCGCCCGCCCGAATGGAGATGATCCATGACCGCCCGTGAACTGTGGAACTACACCCTGAAGGAACTGCGCCTGATGGTCACGCCCGGCACGTGGGAGATGATCTTCTGCGCCTGTGTCCCCTTGCCGCCTGAGGACGGCGCCTTTGTGCTCGGAACCCAGTCGAAGTATGCCCACGAATGGCTGGAGTTCCGCCTGCACCGCATGGTCGAGGACGTGCTGTCCTACCGGGTGGGCCGTCCCGTCCAGGTGAAGTGCGTCTTGCTACCTATCGCTGGCGAGAACAACTGAGTAGCCAGCTTTCCCATCCTTGTCACCCTGCCGCCACCTTGGGCGGCTTTTTTGATTCTATATCGAGGGCTGCGCATTCGCATCACGCAGAGGAGTTCTACCATGTTGACCGAGAAGCAGATCAGCGCCCTGCGCGCGTCCTTCCCTGCCGAGGCTCTGAGCGCCGACAACAGCCGCGGCTTCGAGCTGACATCCATCAAGGCCGCCTTCGTCGTCGAGCGCCTCAACGAGGTCTTCGGCCCCTGTGGCTGCGGCTGGCGCTACGTCCATTCGCCGTTCGAGTGGATCGAGGGCGAGGTGCTCACCGAGGTGGCCTTGCAGTTCAAGGTGACCGAGGGCGGTGTGCAACCCGGTGGTCTGGGATGCCCAGGCCCACGGCTGGGCCTTCGTCCAGGATGGCGAGGCGTGGTCGTGGCCGATCTTCTCGCCTGGTGGTCGCCGGCCCAACAAGGGCAACACGCCCATGACCGACGCGCGCAAGGGCGCGATCACCGATGGCCTGACCAAGGCCTCCAGCATGATCGGCGTGGGGCACGAGGTCTTCAAGGGCCTGGTGCGCCCTAGCCAGGCGAATGGTCAGTCGGCCAAGGCTACCCAGCCGGCCAAGCGCGCAGAGCCGGTTCCTGAGCCTGCAACCACAGCGGCACCCACGCCGGAAATGGCAGGGCCAGTTGCCATCCAGCAGGCTGGTCTGTCCGAACACAGTGTCCGACTAATGGTAACGGCAACGGAACGGCAAGACCAACGGTGCGGCCGTGCAGGTGATCCCGGCTGAAACCGGAACCGGGTTCCGCAATGGCAATGGCAAGGTTAACGGCACAGGCCACCCGGCGTCTGTGTCCGGACACAGTGCCCGGAATGGCGATGGTAACGGGACTACGACCACAGCCGTCATCCAGGCCAGCGCCACCACCTTCTGGATGCTGGCCAACAAGCACACTGACCGACTCGACAGGGCCATGGTGAGCGCCCTCGCCAAGGACGTGGTCACTGGCAAGATGTCGTGGCTGGAGGCGCAGACCATCCTGCACGACATGATCGAGGACACGTCCGTGCCCACCTTCGGGAGCGTCAGCAGCCCGCGAGACGATCCACGAGAAGGCGGTGGGTGTCTGTCCAGTATGCCGAGAAGGTCAGCGATCCGCTTGGCGATGCTAACAGTTGCAGCAGGCGCAACACCACTCCACTCCGCTGCGCTCCGGGACTTCGTGGCCGGCCCCTGTGCGCCAGGGACGGCCTATGATCCAGCCTGTGATGCCAACCAGGACGGACAGATCACTGTGACGGACATCCAACTCACCGCAGGCCACTGGAACCAAACCGGTGCCTTCACCAGCGACAACAACCACAACCACCTGGGCCAGACGTGGACGGGCAGCAACAACCCACTCAAGAACCAGGGGGCGTTCGGCGCGCCGGACTACACGCCGCTGTTACTGAGCAACAGCACTGGCCATGGCGTACGCGTGGACTCGGCGGGCACACGGCGTGTCCGTGGGGTCGGCGGGCTACAACGGCGTGTCCGTGGGCTCGGCGGACAACATCGGCGTGTCCGTGGGCTTTGCGGGCACTTACGGCGTGTCCGTGTTCGAGGCGGGCACACACGGCGTGTCCGTGGGCTCGGCGGGCTACAACGGCGTGTCCGTGTTCGAGGCGGGCCAAGACGGATTTCGCGGTCAAACGCGCAGGTAGTGCGTCAATCGGCCTGGACGACCTCGACAATAACAATGGTTTCGAGGTAGGTCACGCGGAGGACTACGGCGTCAAGGTGGTGCTTGCCGACCGCGCTGCCTTCCGCAGCGACGGCTCCGGCACCAACGCGTTCTATGCCTACGACGCCGGCGACTCGGGCGTGTGGATACGTGCTGCCACCAACTGGGCGGGGTACTTCGCAGGCGACATCAACGTCACAGGAAACTGCACGGGCTGCCGTATCGCTCAAATGGCCGTCAACACGGGCAATGAAGCCTTGCACCCCGGCGACATTGTGGCGATGGATGGGATCGCAGCCAGTTCCTTCGACCGGGTAGAAGTGCTGATGCAGGTGCGCCATGCCACGCCGGGCAGCCGCTGTTGGGCGTTGTCAGCGGTCGCGCTGAGCCTTACACGAGCCACGAGGATAGCACTACCACCCTAGTGCCGCGCACTGGCCAAGCGGCCGGGCCGGGCGAATTTCTGTCGGTAGTGATCTACGGCCCGGTACAGATGAAGGCAGCGCCTGACGTGCAACTCGGCCAGCGCGTTACCGTGAACGATGCCAGGGCGGTGCGCGATGCATCGCGTGATGGTGGAAGGTGTCACCTTGGACGAAGGTGGCTCAAGCTTGGGAATTGCCTTGGACGCTGCAAAGGACGGCTTGGTGTGGGTGCTCGTCAACCCACAGTAGTTTCCTCTACCACAAACCATGAAGCCGGCGTTGGTCACAAACCACGCCGGTTTTCGTTTAACGTAGGTACGACTGGCTGTTCAAGCCCTTACCGAAAGGAGACATCTATGAAGTCCAAGCTATCCGTGCTCGTGTTGGTAATCGTTTTGACGGTTCTCGCAGCCACACCCATCGCGGCTGCACCCATGGCCAGCCCCTGCACCCCTGGTGCAAGCTACAATCCTGCCTGCGATGTCAATCAAGACGGCGCAATCACTATCCTCGACGTGCAACTCACCGCCGGCCACTGGAACCGAACCGGCGCCTTTGTCAGCGACAACAATCACAATCACCTTGGGCAGACGTGGACGGGCAGCAACAATCCGATGAAAATTCAGGGGGCGTTCGGCGCGCCGGACTACACGCCGCTATTACTGAGCAACAGCACTGGCCATGGCCTCGCCGTGACTTCGGCCGCTATCGACGGCATTTACGTGGGCACGGCGGGGTACTACGGGCTGGCTGTCCAACACGCAGACAAGGACGGTGTCTTGGTGGTCACCGCGGGCAGTCCGTCATCCAGCCAGGTCTCTGCTGATCCGAACGGCTTCGAGGTCGCGGGTGCCCAGGGTAACGGCCTGTTCGTCGGCCGTGCGGACTACAACGGCGTGTATGTGAGCTCGGCGGCCTTCGACGGCGTGTCCGTGGCCTCGGCGGGATTGGCCGGCTTGTTCGTGGGCTTCGGCGGTCGGCGACGGCGTGTCCGTGTACCTTACGGGCGGCGACGGCGTGTACGTGGTCGGCGGGCGGCGATGGCGTCAAAGTGGAGTCGGCCGGCAATACTGGCGTATACGCCAACACAGCCCAGGCCAGTGGCAACTGGGGCTTCTACACACCCGATGCAATCCACGGCAGTAACGTGCTGCTCCATTCCCTCTCCTTGGTAGCCCAAGTCAACGGCCCGGACAGCCTAACTCCCGGCGACATCGTGGCCGTGTCGGGCGTCGCCGATCCTATACCCGGCAGCACAGTGCACACGCCGCTGGTGCGCCTGGCGGGTGGAACGTTCACCAATGTCGTCGGCGTTGTCGAAAGCCACCTGGCCTTCACCCAGCAGCCCAGCCATCCGCAGCCGGCGGAAGGTGAAGCACGCTCCGAGACGCCACCATCCGTACTGCGCAGCGTCGATGGCCCGGCCCGGCTCGGCGACTACGTGGCGATCACGGTATTGGGCGCGGCGCAAGTTAAGGTGGACGATGCTGCGTCCATCGAGGCCGGCCAACGCCTTACGGTGGCGGAAAGGCCCGGTCATGCCCGTGCGCTGCGCACTGTGCAAGTCGAAGGCGTCAAGGTGGACGAAAGCGGCCCTACGCTCGGCACGGCACTGGAAGCAGCTACAAGAACGGAATGGTGTGGGTGCTCGTCAACCCACAGTAGCTTCAACTACCACAAACCATGAAGCCGGCGTTGGTCACAAACCACGCCGGTTTTCGTTTAACATGGTTACTGACTGTCGGATCAACCCTTACCGTAAGGAGGCACCCATGAAGTCCCAGCTATCGGTTCTCTTGTTAGTCATCGTGCTCATCTTGGTCGTGACCGTGCCGAGTGCAGCCGCACCCACCGTCCGGCCATGTGCCGCCGACACATCCTACGATCCAGCTTGCGATATGGATCAAAACGGCGTCATCGATGTGATGGACATCCAACTTGCTGCCCGGCCACTGGGGACAAACGGGCACCTATTCAGCCGACGCGGCGCCGCCCTGTTTTGACAATGCCAATCGCTATGTGGACTGTGGGAACGGGACGGTGACGGACACGGTGACAGGGCTGATCTGGCTCAAAGACGCGAGCTGTTCTGGCTCCGGGTATTATGTTGCTGCAAACAATGCGGCGGCGGGTCTACAAGGAGGTCTCTGTGGCCTGACGGACAACTCCTTACCCGGCGACTGGCGTTTGCCGACGAAGACGGAGTGGGAGGAGACGATGGCGCGAGCCGTGGTGTTGGGCTGCACTTATGCAAACGCACCTAGTCTGACAAACACACCCGGGACTGACTGTTACAACTCTGGGCCTCAGCAATTCACTGGCGTCCAATCCCTCGCCTACTGGTCGAGTACCACTTACGACATGAACCCAGAGATCGCCTGGTACGTGGATATGTTCCATGGTGCCGTGGTCGGCATGTTTAAGGAGTTGAACTACACCTGGTCGGTGTGGCCGGTGCGTGGCGGATAATGATGCTGTGCTGATGGTGCTTCGAGTGCTTTGACTGGGCTAGCCTGTTGTTTTGTTGCCTTGGTTAACGGCAACGTGTATATCTGTGACGGCTACGTTGGACTGGTGTTGCCATTGCGCCTTAGCGCTTCTTAACTCTCAATCATCAACCTTGCTTCCCCATCGATCACGTCGATCACGTCAGGATACGTCGCTGGCATTGCGCCTATCACGACGTTCACATTGACTGGTGCTAATAAGATCCTTTTGACCGGCTCCTGGCTAGCTACATCGCTTGCTCGAACGCCAGTAATCGCCAGCAGGAACTTACCGGCTCGTAGCTCATCGGCGGCTCTTGCATGTGGATGCTTGTCTAGCGCAATGTCAGCAATGCGCCGCAGGATCGCTTCCACCTGCTTCGATGCAAACTCACGTGCACCGCCGATGTTGGGCCACAAGGGGATGATCTCATCCAAGAAGCGCGTGTTGTCGGGGTCGGTCAAATAAGGCTAGGCGGTGTCCATCGAAACGCTGATGCCTCTCAACGGACACCGCCATAGTCTTGCGGTTAGGGAGATTGAAGAGCGTTACGGCGATGCTACAAGCGATCCAGGGGCGATCTGTACAACTCACTCACATCGACTGCCGCCAGCTTCACGTATTGCTTGGTGACTGCCATGTCGGTGTGTCCCAGTAGGAACTGGAGACTGTAGGCATCGCCTCCCGCCCGTAGGTACATCACGGCAAACGTGTGACGAAAGTGGTGGGGATAGCAGGGTTCAACGCCAGCGCGTTCACCGATAATCCTGATCTGCCTCCCCAAGATCGTGCGATGCAGTGGTTTGCCCCTCTCACTCACAAAGAGGGTCGGGAAGGAGGTTTCTGGCCGCTGCATCAAGTAGCGCCACAGGGCCGCCTTGCAGCTTTTACCCATGATCAGCGTGCGATCCTTTCCACCCTTGCCATCGATGACCTTCACATGACCAGTGGCCAGGTCCCCACGTTCTCTACACGGAGCGCGCACAACTCAGCGGCGGGCGCCGGCACGAGCAGCTCCGTCTTGTCCCACACGAAGTCTTCCTTGCTGTAGACCGCCAGCTCGTAGTCCTTGCCCATGAAGATGGCCGACACCGGGCAGGCTTCTTCGCAGTAGCCGCAGAAGATGCAGCGCGTCTTGTGGATCTGGTACACCGCGGCATAACGCGGGCCGGCCATGACCGTGCCGTCGTTCTCCGCCGCTTCGAGGTAGATCGCGTCGGCCGGGCAGGCCACCGAGCACAGCCCGCACGCCACGCACTTCTCCATGCCGAACTCGTCGCGCATCAGCACCTGTTTGCCGCGGTAGCGCGGAAACATGGGGAACTTCTGGTTCGGGTAGTCCACCGTGATGGGCTTCCGGAACAGGTGCTTGAACGTGAGCGCAAAGCCGTTGATCAGCGGGCGAAGCATGATCTCCCCTGGCGGGACCGGCAGGGCCCCGCAAACCCTGCGATTGTAGCATCGCGTGCAGGCCTGTGCGCCGGGCCGGGTGCCGGACGCCCGTTCGGTTACCATGGGATTCCGGGGGCGGGCGAAACGTCCGGGCCCCTCCGGCCGTATTCAGGTGCAGGAGTCCCGTCTGTGGATCAGCCCGACGCCAGTTCCGACCAGCCCGTTCCGCCGTCCGTGCCCGTGGCGCCGGCGGTTCCCGAGGCCCCGGAGGCCCCCATCGAGGCCCGCACCGCCGTGCCGCTGAGCGGGTTCGACGCCCCCCCGCCACAGTTCGGCTTCGCGCAGCCCCAACCGGCCCCCGTCGCCAGCTCGGCCGATCGGCTGGCCGCGTGGCAGGAAGAGTTCTGGGCCTGGATCAAGACGCTGGCCTCGGCGGCCCTGTACGCCGTGGTCATCGTCACCTTCGTGTTCCAGGTGGCGCGGGTCGAAGGGCTCAGCATGGCCCCGACGCTCGACGACCAGGACCGCCTGATCGTCAACAAGCTCGTCTATCGCATCTCGTCGCCGCGCCGCGGCGACATCGTGATGCTCTACTACCCGCTCGACCCCGACAAGATGTTCGTGAAGCGCGTGATCGCCGAGGAAGGCGATCAGGTGCGCATCGTCGACGGGCGCGTCTACGTGAACGACGTGCCGATGGCCGCCGACTTCGTGCCGCCCGAGTACCAGAGCCACGACGACTGGGGCCCGCAGGTGATTCCGCAGGGCCACTACTTCGTGATGGGCGATCACCGGAACAACAGCCAGGACAGCCGTCACTTCGGGTTCGTGCCGAAGCGCTACATCGTCGGCAAAGTCCAGGTGCGGTGGTGGCCGGTGCCGCAGGCGCACATCTTCTGACGGCGCGGCGGCGGCCCGCCGAGCGACGGCGGATGTCGATGCGACGAAGGCGGGCGTGGAGCCCGCCTTCGTCACGTACGGAGGGTCAGCGGACGGCCGAACGGCACGCCGCGGGCGTGAACTGGAACAGCGTGCGCGCCGTGATCGCGGTGTCGGGGTTGTCGCTGAACACCCCGTCGACCCCGAGGCAGTAGAAGTGGATGTACTCCTGCACCGGGTCGTCGCCGTAGTCGGCCAGCAGGTAGCGCGCTTCGTTCCGCCAGGTGTAGGCGTGCACGAACAGGCCGGCCGCGTGCGCGTCGGCGAGGAGCGAGGTGGGGGGCGTCGCCGTCCGGTCGGCATCGTCGACGGCACCGTCGCCGTTGACGTCATCCGCCTGCCCGTCGCGGTTGGCATCGGTCGCGCGTCCGCCGATGATGTAGCGCTTCCACGGGCCCAGGCCGTCGGCGTAGGTCGCGATCTCGGCAAGGCCGGCCGGCGTCACGAGGTCCGCGTAGGTGCGCCGGTCGCCGGCGGCCACGAAGTCGTACGGGCCGTAGCCGTCCGAGTCGATCGAGCCATCGAGCCGCACGTCGTTGGCGTCGATCAGCTGCACCAGGCGCACCGAGGTGAGCCGGTTCAGGAACTTGAGGTTGGCGACCTCGAACGACTGGATGAACACCGGCGCCGACCGGTGATTCCACCCGTAGCGCTGCAGGACGCTCACGACCTTGCGCTCGAGCGGGAGGCCGACCGACTGGTGATACGTCGGGTGCTTCGTCTCCGGATACACCCCGACGACGCGACCCTTGGCGCGGCGCGCGGCCTGCGCGAGCTCGATGACCTCAGCGAACGTCGGAATCTTGTAGAGGCCGTTGTACTGCTGGGGCCGGAACCCCAGCCGCTGCACGGCGCGCAGGGTGCGGATCTCGGCCAGCGTGAAATCGTCGGCGAACCAGCCGGTGCTCGTGATGCCGTCGATGGTCTTGGTCGTCCGGCGCGAGGCGAACTCGGGATGGTCGGCCACGTCGGTCGTGCCGGTGATGTCCACTTCGTGACGCGCGACCAGCACGCCGTCCTTCGTGGAGACCAGGTCGGGCTCGATGAAGTCCGCCCCCTGTTCGATCGCCAGGGCGTACGACGCCAGCGTGTGCTCGGGCAGATAGCCGGTGGCGCCGCGGTGGCCGAGCACCAGCGGAGCCGGGCGATCGGCGACGTGCTCGCGGCCATCACCGGCCGAGAGCAGAGGGGCCGCCAGCAGCACGGCCAGGGCGGCAACGACAGGCGTTCGGTTCATGGATGTGGACTCCCGATGAAGTGGGCCTGCGTCACGCAGGTCGACGGCACTCTAGGCAGCCGCCGTGAAGACGCCGTGACCGCGGTGTGGCGTCCGCGTCAATCCCGCAGCCCTGGTCCGCGACGTCGCGGCAGCGCGACACGGTCGAACACGCGCCCGTCGAGATCCACGGCCTCCCACGACAGCGCGTCCGGCGCGGCCGCGGCCCGCACGTAGTGATGGCGCACGACGACGCGGTCGCCCCCGTCGCCGTCGAGGCGATTCGCCGCGGCGTCTTCGAGGGCGCCACCCGCGCCACCGGTGATGAGCACCTGCACCGCCCGCGTGCCCACCGTGCGCTCGAGCCGCTCGTAGGCGTGACTGTGCCCGGCGATGACGAGGTCGAGCCCGCGGCCGGCGAGGAACCGCACCCACCGCCGCACGCGCTCGTCGCCGTCGTAGCCGGCCCACGACCGCGACCATGGCGGCTGATGCACGACGAGCACCCGCCACGCCGCGTCGCGCCACGCCGGCGCCGCCGATTCGCGGACGATCCAGCGCCCTTGCGCCGACGCGGCGTCGATGCCGATCGGGAACTCCGTGTTGGCGTCGATCGCCAGGAACCGCGCCGCGCCGCACGACCAGGCGAACCACGGCTCCGGCGCGTGCGGACGGACGACCCGCAGGTAGCCGTCGGCACGCAGTGTGTCGTAGTAGCCGTCGTAGTCGTGGTTGCCGGCCACGAGCGCCAGCGGTGTGGTGGCCACCAGCGGCGCGAGGACGTCGCGGAACCGCGACCACGCCGCGGGCGACGCGCCCTCGTCGACGAGGTCGCCGGCCGCGATCGAGAGGTCGCCCGGTTCACCGGCCAGGCGGCGCACGAGCGCTCCGAACGTCGCCAGGCCGCCCTGACTGTCGGCCCAGGCCGTGAACCGGCAGGCCCGGTCGGCGGGAGGCATGCGGCGCGCGAAGCCCGGCATCCCCGGCGCCAGATACGACACCGGCATCGCCGGCAGCGGCGGGGATACCAGGGCGGCGCGTGCGTCGGCCGCCGACAGCACCTCCACCCGGCGCAGGCCGCCGGCCATCGCGTTGTTCAACACGCGCACGGTGACGCGGACGCGGCCGGAGACATCGTCGGGCAGCGGGAACACGCGGCCGCGCCCGAGCACCCGGCGTTCCGCGACGAACAGCTGCGCGCCATCGTCGGCGTCGATCAGCAGGGCGCCACCGCGCGCCACCGTCGCGGCCGTGTCGTACCACAAGCTGCGATCGGGCCGCATGACGCGGTGCGGCAGGCGCACGGTGGTGGTGAACGCCTCCGGCGGTAACGCCTGCTCCACCTGCAGCCACTCGCTCGCGGCGCCCTCGGCGTACCGCCAGGTCTTGAGGTCGTCGGCCGCGAGTCCGGCGCCCGTCGACGCACCGACGGCGGCGCCCGCCACGACGCACAGCCACACGAGCCACCCTCGCCGCATCTCGTGACGGTAGGTGCGTGGCGCGACGGCGCCACGACGCCGGCGTCACGACGGTGCAGCGTCGGCGCGGTGTCGTGCAGGCGTCGCGTGCCGTTCACGGCGCCGCTACGGCGCGTCCATAGGATGCCGCGCAGCCTGTCCAGGAGGACTCGATGCCCGTATCCCGTTCGCTCGCCGCACTCCTTGCGGTGGTTCTGTACTTCGTTTCCGCTGCGCCGTCGTTCGCGCAGTCGACCTACGGCGCCGTCGTCGGCGTCGCCTTCGACAGCTCGGGCGGTGTGCTGCCCGGCGCCACCGTCACGCTCACCGAAGTGCGCACCAACGTCGTGCGCACGACGACGACGAAGGAGTCTGGCGCCTACGAGTTCCTGAACCTGACGCAGGGGCAGTACCCGGTCAACGTGGAGCTCCAGAGCTTCGTGCCCTTCGTCACCGAGCCGTTCCCGGGGGAAGCCCGCAGCACGGTGCGCATCGACGCCCGCCTGGCCGTCGGCGGCCTCAGCGAGCAGGTGGTGGTGCAGAGCGTGGCGCCCATCATCAACACCGAGAACCCGCGGGTCGGCGGCGACGTCGACAATCGCGAGCTGCAGACACTGCCCTTCACGTTCCGGACGCAGAACACCTCGCCGATCCTGGCCATCCAGGCCATTCCGGAGGTGCAGCGCGCCGGCAGCAGTTCTCGATTGGGCAGCCTGCCGTACCAGAACGAGGTGTCGGTGGACGGCATCCTGACCACCAGCGTCCGCCGGAACGGCATCGGCGCCGAGGGCTTCAACGTCTTCCCGTCGATGGAGTCGGTGCAGGAGATCAAGGTCAGCGCCGTCACCAACACCGCGGAGTACGCCCAGCTCGGCGACATCACCACGATCTCGCGCCCAGGCACCAACGACTTCCACGGCACGGTCTTCACCAACTACAACGACACCGCCCTCAACGCCAACCCGAACTACTTCAACAAGAGCGTGGCGCCGAACAAGAGCGAGAACATGAACCTCGGCGGCAGCCTGGGCGGACGCCTGCTGCGGAACCGCACGTTCTTCTTCGGCACGGTCGAGCGGCTGGACATCACGCGCGTGGAATCCCCGTCGACGACGGCCGTAGTGCCGTCCGTGGCGTTTCGCGGCGGCGATTTCTCGACGCTGCCCACGGCGGTGATCGACCCGTCCACCGGGCAGCCGTTCCCCGGCAACCGGATTCCCGCCTCGCGCATCAGCCCGGTCGCCGCGGCGCTGCTCAACACCTACATCCCGGCGCCCAACGAGGGCACCAACACCTACCGCTACGCCATCGACGGCACCGAGACGTCGAACCAGTTCGACGTGCGGCTCGACCAGAACTTCACCCAGGGCCACACGGCGTTCGCGCGCCTCAGCTGGAAGAATCTCGATCGCGTCTCGCCCACGACCTATCCGAGCCTCGGGCCCCGGACGTTCGAGAACCCGACCCGCACGTTCGTCGCCTCGGACAACCTGGCCATCACGCCGAACCTGCTGAACGAGTTCCGGATCGGATTCACGAGCGCGGACCAGGGCGCGGTCACCAGCAAGCGCGGCGTCGCGATGACGCAGGAACTCGGCCTGCGCCTGCTCTCGACCAACCCGCCGGACGTGACCGGCACCCCCTCGATCGCCATCGCCGGCTTCACCACCCTCGGCGAAAGCCAGGAAGAGCCGCTCACGCAGGACCTCTTCCAGGTGGCGAACAACGTCACGTGGACGACCGGCCACCACTCGTTCAAGGCCGGCGCCGACGTGAAGTGGTTCAACTGGACCAGCCCGGTCAACTTCACGGGCGCCGATGATTTCGGGGTGTTCCGCTTCAACAACAACCTGGCCGGCGGCGGCACCGGCCAGCCGTTCGCCAACTTCCTGCTCGGCCTGCCGACCGATGTCGACCAGACGGCCTCGGGGCCCAACGTGGACGGCGTGGCGCGTCACTACGGGTTCTTCCTGCAGGACGAATGGCGCCTGAATCCGAAGGTCACGCTCAGCCTCGGCGTGCGCTACGAGCTGCGCCCCGGCTTCGAAGACCGCGAGGGCAACATCTCGAACTTCCTGCGCAACACCCCGAACGGCGACGTGGTGGTGCCTGACGAGGCCTCGAAGCAGCTCACTGCGCCGGGCTTCGCCGGTTCGATCGGCACGACGCGGATCGTCACCGCGGCCGAAGCGGGCCTCCCCGAATCGCTGCGCAACACCGACACCAACAACATCGAGCCGCGCCTGGGCGTGGCCTGGCGGCCCTTCGGCGACACCCGCACCGTGATCCGCGGCGGCTTCGGCATCTATCACGCGCGGCTGCTCGGCGCGGTGTTCAACTCGCTGACCGGCATCCACACGTCCGACAACGTCACCTTCCTGAACACCTACGACGCGGCCAGCCGCGCCTACAGCATCGTGTGGCCGAACACGTTCGCGGGCGACCCGAGCCGCGGCGTGACGCGCGTGGGCACGCAGAACTTCTCCACCGCCAACGACCCGGACTTCAAGGATCCGGAGACGAAGCAGTGGAGCCTCACGCTCGAGCACGAGCTCAACCGGACGAACTCGGTGCGCCTCACCTACTCGGGGTTCCACAGCACCGACCTGACGATGGCGCCCGATCTCAACCAGATCGCGCCGAACACGGTCGGTTTCGCGAACCTGCCGCGCGAGGCGCGTCCCTATCCGAACTGGAACCGCGTCAACACGCGCGACAACGGCGGCTACCACGACTACCACGACGTCGTGCTGCAGGTGCGCGGCACCCTGAGCCGTCTGGGACTGACCCACGCCACGACCTACAAGTGGGCGCACTCGATCGACAACATCGAAGACCGCGGCGCCGGCCAGGGCGACTTCCAGTCCGAGATCAACGGCCGCACCGACAACCGCTTCGACCCGGACTACCTGCGCGGCCGCACCACGAACATCCCGACGCACCGGTTCGTCAACACGCTGATCTGGGACGTGCCGGTCGGCCGGGGCCGGGCGTTCGGCGGTGACCTGCCCACGGCCGTGGACGCGCTGGTGGGCGGATGGACGGTGTCGGCGTTCACGCAGATCCAGTCCGGCTCGTTCCTGACGGCGTTCTACACGTCGCACTGCGGATCGGGCACGAGCTGCTACGGCAGCGAAAAGGCCGATGCCGTGTCGGGCCAGGACCCGAACGATGGTCCGAAGACGCTCGCGCAGTGGTTCAACACCGGCGCCTTCTCGATCGCCGGCTTCCAGGACGCCAGCGGCCGCCCCATCTTCGCCGGCCGGTTCGGCACCGCCGAGAAGGGCAGCATCGTGGGCCCGGGCGCGTGGAACGTCGACCTCGCGGCGTTCAAGGACGTGCGACTGGGCGCCGCCGCGACGCTGCGCCTGAACCTCTTCATCACCAACGTCTTCAACCACGCCAACTGGGGCCGCCCCGACACCAACGTGAACAGCGCCACCTACGGCCGCATCACCAGCCTGAACTCGAACTTCCCCCTCCGCCAGATGGTGGTCGGTGGACGTGTCAGCTTCTGAGGGCGGCTGAATGCGGGCCCTCGTCTCTGCCCTGCTCGCGATCGCCGGGGTGGCCATGGTGGCCGCCCCGGCGCCCCCGGCGGCGGCGCGCCAGGCCGCGGCGCGGCCGGCCGACACCGGGCAACGCGTGATCCTCGTCACCCTCGACGGCGCGCGCGTCGAAGAGATGTTCGGGGGCCTGGATCCCGCGGTGCTGTCCTCGACGCTGGGCCCGAAGGCGCGGCTCGAGGACCAGCCCGTCCACAAGCGCTTCTGGGCGCCCACACCCGAGGCCCGGCGGGCGAAGCTGATGCCGTTCCTCTGGACGGACCTGCTGCGCGACCGCGGATCGATTGCGGGCAATCGGAACCTCGGCAGTGTCGTGGCGCTGTCGAACCGCCGCCGCTTCTCGTATCCGGGGTACGCCGAGATGCTGCTGGGCCGCCCGCTCGACGCCGAGATCACGAGCAACGACCTGAAGCCATCACCGCGGCAGACGGTGCTCGAGTACGTGCGCACGGCGCTCGGCCTCGACGCCACGCAGGTGGCGGTCTTCGCGTCGTGGGACGTGTTCAACGGCATCGGCGAGCAGACGCCAGGACGCCTCACGATCAATGCCGGATTCGAGGCCCTCGCCGCCGCCCCGGACGCGGCGGCCCAGCGCCTGAGCGACGCGCAGTTCGACACGCCGACGCCGTGGGACTCGGTGCGGCACGACTACTACACGTTCCGCCTCGCCATGGACCACCTGCAGCGGCACCGGCCGCGGGTGCTCTACCTGGCGCTCGGCGAAACCGACGACTGGGCGCACGACGGCCGCTACGACCGCGTGCTCGAGGCGTTCGCCCGCACCGACGCCTACCTCGCCGAACTCTGGCGCTGGATCGAGGCGCAGCCCGACTACCGCGGGCGCACGCACCTGCTCATCACGACCGACCACGGCCGCGGTCCGTCGCCGGCGACGTGGCGCGATCACGGCGAGCAGGTCGACGGCGCGGAACGGACCTGGATGGCCGTGGCCTCGCCCACCATGGGCCGGCGGGGCGAGTGGCGCGATCACGCGCCGCTGACCAATGCGCAGGTCGCCGCGACGCTGCTCGCGTGGCTCGGCCTCGACCGGCGGGCCTATGCCGCCGACGCGATGCCGCCGCTGCCCGGCGTGGCAGGCCGCTGAAAAAACAGGCCGCGGCGACGCGCCGCGGCCTGACAGGGAGACGCGAGGGACGGTGACGGGTAGCGCACCCGTCACCGTGTCGCGCTCGTGTTGGAGGTCGACCGCCATCGTGCGCCGCCGGCGTCACGCCGCGGCGACGGCGCGATGAGCCTGGCGTAACCCGGCGGATTTTTCTGGATCGTCGTCCGGGTGCGAATCCGCCGTCGCACCGCCCCGGCATCCTGTGATCGTCGCCGGCATCGCCGCGCGGCCGCGGGGCCCGTTGTTCCCAGCAGCGGAGACGCCAGCGCGATCGGGGAGACGCCACATGAAGCTCGATACCCACGTGCACACCTGGCACTCTGGGAACACGACGATCCCACCGCTGCGCAACGTCATGCGCGAGTCCTACAACACGCCCGAACGTGTCTACGCCATCGCCCGGCAGCGCGGCATGGATCTGGTGACCATCACCGATCACGATCAGATCAGCGGCGCCCTCACGCTCGCCTCGCGTCCCGACGTGGTGGTCGGCTGTGAGGTCACCGGCGTGTTCCCCGAAGACGGCGTGCGGGTCCACCTGAACGTGTTCGGTCTCGAGGCGCACCACGAGGAGATCCAGCGGCTGCGCACCGACGTGCGGGAACTGCTGCCGTATCTGCATCGGCATGCGCTGTTCACGTCGCTCAACCACGTCGCCAGCGGCATCAACGGTCCTCTCACCGCGGCGCACGTGGCCGCGATCCTGCCGTGGGTGGACGGACTGGAAGTGCGCAACGGCTCGCGGCTGCCATCGCAGAACCGCACGGCCGAGTGCCTCGCCGAAGCCGCGGGCAAGGCCCGCCTGGGCGGCAGCGACTGCCACACCGAGCGTGGCATCGGCGCCACGTGGACCGAGGTGCCGGGGGCGACGACGGTGACGGAGTTCTTCGCCGGATTGCGCGCCGGCCTGGGCCGCGAGGGCGGGCGTCACGGCAGCCGCTGGACGATGTCGTCCGACATCCTGCGCTTCGCCGGGAACTGCTTCGGTGAGCATGCGCTCGGCGCCCTGCGCGCGCCGGCCAGCCGCCACCTGCGTCCAGCGCTGATGGGCGGGCTGCTCGGCCTGCCGCTGCTGGCGACGGCCCTCGCCTGCGGCTTCGTGCACTTCGTGCACGAGGAGCGGTTCAACCAGGACCTCCTGTTCGATCTGGTGAAGCGACCGGGCGACGTGGTCCGTCAGGTGCCGAGGCTGGTGGCATGACCCGCACGTCGGTCGCCATCTTCACCGACAACGACTTCGAGAAGGTCAACGGCGTCACGACCGCGCTGTCGGCGGTGCTGGATCACGCGCCGGATGACGTCGACGTGCGCGTCTACACGGCCGCGGCGCTCGGCGTCGACTCGCCCGACTACCTGGCCCTCGAGTCGTGGGGCGTCGGCATCCCGTTCTATCCCGAGATGCGGATGTACTGGCCGCCGTACCGGCGCATGCTGGACCGGCTCGCGCAGGACGGGGTCGACGTCATCCACGTCACCACGCCCGGTCCGGTCGGCCTCGCCGCCCTGGCCGCGGCCCGGCGCCTCCGGTTGCCGCTGGTCGGCAGCTTCCACACCGATCTCGCCGAGTACACGGTCCGGCTGAGCGGATCGGCGGCCCTCGGCGCCTTCATGCGCCACTACATGACGTGGCTCTACGGACGCTGCGAACGCGTGCTCGTCCCGTCACGCGCCACCGTGGACCTCGTGGTGCGCGCCGGCCTGTCGCCCGATCACGTCGCCATCTGGGGCCGGGGCGTCGACACCAGCCACTTCGAACCGGCGCGCCGGTCGGTCGACTGGCGGCGTCGCTGGCGGGCGCCGGCCGATCGGCCGGTGCTGCTCTACGTGGGCCGCGTCTCGCCCGAGAAGGGCGTCGACCTGCTGCCCGACCTCCACGACGAGCTGATGCGGCGGGGCCTGAATCACCGTCTCGTGGTGGTCGGCGACGGCCCGGCGCGTGAGACGCTCGCCCGCCGCTGCCCGGACGCGATGTGCCTGGGCACCCTCGGCCGCCAGGATCTGGCGGACGTCTACGCCTCGGCGGATCTCTTCGTGTTCCCGAGCCGCACCGACACGGCCGGCAACGTCGTGCTCGAGGCGCAGGCCTCGGGCCTGCCCGTGCTGGTCTCGGACGCGGGCGGTCCGCGCGAGCAGATGCAGCCGGACGTCAGTGGCCTGGTCTGCGGGCCCACGCTGGCGCCGTGGGTCGAGGCGGCGGCCTCGCTGCTCACCGATCGGCCGCGCCGTCTGGCGATGGCCGCGGCCGCACGACGCTACGCCGAGTCGCGGCATTGGGCGCACGCGCTGGCCCCGCTCTTCGACACCTACCGGACCGCGGCGTCCGGTCGTCGCACGTCACTGGCAGCGCGCGGCGCGACCGGCCGCCCGCAGGTCGCGTGAGGACCGTGCCGTTGCGCCGCCCCCGCACGCCCGGCTCCTTCACCACGCTGCACCTGACCAACGCCTACCACGCCACGTCGGGTGGCGTGCGGACGTTCTACCACGCGCTGCTCTCGGCGGCCGAGCGGCAGGGACGGCGCATGCACCTGGTCGTGCCGGGTGAACGCGACGGCATCGAACGGGCGGGCCGCAGCGTGCGGATTCACCACGTCGCGGCCGCGCCCGCGCCGTACATCGATACGCGGTACCGCCTGCTGCGGCCGGGGTCGTATCTGACCGCCGCGTCGCCGATTGCCCGGCTGCTCGACCGCGTCCGGCCGGACATCGTGGAAGTCTGCGACAAATACAGCCTCGTGCTGCTGGCGCGGCTGCTGCGCCGCGGGTGGCTGGTGCGCGGGGCCCGGCCCACCGTGATCGGCGCCAGCGCGGAGCGCTTCGACGATGCCGTGCGCACCCACGTCACCGACGGGCGTGTCGGCGCCCGCCTGGCGTCGTGGTACGTGCGCTACGTGTACCACGCGAGTTTCGACGCCCATGTCGCCAACTCGCCGTACAGCGCCGAGGAACTCCGCGCCGGCGACCACGTGGCCCGGCCGGTGTACGTGAGCACTCCGGGCGTGTCGGCCGACCTGTTCGGGCGCGCGGCGCGCGACCCCGGGCTGCGCGAGCGGCTGCTGCGCCTCGCCGGAGGCGATCGCGACGGCCTGCTGCTGCTCTACGCCGGACGCATCGCCCGCGAAAAGCATCTCGATCTGTTGATCGACGCGCTGGCCGTGCTGCGACGCGACGGCCACCCGCGCGACGTCCGGCTGGTGCTCGTCGGCGACGGGCCCGATCGTGAGCGGCTGCTGTCGCGCGCCGCCGCGATCGCGCCGGCCTCCACGCACCTCGTGGGCCATCTCGACTCGCCCTCGGCCCTCGCCGCCCACTACGCCAGCGCCGACGTGTTCGTGCATCCCAACCCGCACGAGCCGTTCGGCATCGGACCGCTCGAAGCGATGGCCGCGGGCACGCCGGTCGTGGTGTCGGACCGCGGCGGGGTGCGGTCGTACGCCCATGACGGCAACGCCTGGCTGGCGCCTCCCGACGGCGCGGCCATCGCACGCGCCATCCGCGACGCCGCCGCCGGCCGCGACCAGGCGCGCCTCGACGCCGCGCGCCGCACGGCCGCGGCGTATGACTGGCAGGCGGTCGCCCATCGCTACTTCGCGACGCTCGACCTCGCGCATCGACGCCGTCTGCGCCCGCTGGACCTGCCCGCCTGGCCCGCCGGTGCGGCCGCCGGCTGAACCGGCTCACGCCCGAGGTGCCCATGGAGACGTCACGACCTGCTCGCATCGACACCCCGCCCGGTCGCCGCGCCAGTCTGCGCGCGGTGCTCCTGGATCTGGTGCGGCACCCGCGCCGCGAGCTGGTGTCGGCGTGGAACTACAAGACCGCCGTGGCGAGCGCCGTACTGCGCGGAAGCCTCTTCTTCGCGATGACGATCAGCGCGGGCCTGGACGCCGCCCTCGGCGTCGTCTTGGGGATGGTCGCAGGCGACACGCAATGCGAACGGTCCCGAGAAGCTGATCCCGATCAAAACGATCACGCCATCCGGACCGATGCGGTCGGCAAGTGAGTCGACGACAGCGGTGAGGTCGTTCACTGCACCGCTGGCGCGGTAGCCCAGTGCTTCTCGTCCGGGCACAAGGAACTTCGGGTCGATCCAGCTGCCTCCTCGTGAGTTGCGGTAGTCAAAGCGCACGATCTCGACGGGGCGTCGCGTCGAACCAAGAGCGGTAGCGAGCGCACTCGCCAACACCCCGGTGGACTCCTTCGTCTGTCCCCATCCCGACGTCATCACGACGCCGATCGGAGGCCCGTCACCGTCGACCTTCGTGACTCGCGTGACTCGCCCGTGCTCGGTCTCGAGGTCGACGACCGTCGACCTGGGAAGTGCCGCCGTCACGTCGACGGCCGGAAGCGGTTCTGCGCTCCTGACGGTCGCCCCGCGCCAGGTCAGAGCGTTCGGCACGGTGCGCAGGCCGACCCGGTCATTGAGTACATGACGCGCAACTCGACGGTCCACTGGTTATCGCCGACGCGGAGTTCGAGCACATCGGCGGGACTGCCGGCCTCGACATCGGACACCCGGACGCCAAAGCCTTGTCCGGAAACATCGATCAACTGCGCCGGTCGGTTCCCAAGCGTTGCCTCGATCGGCGAGATCAGGGTTACCCGGCCTCGGCGTCGATCGGCCAGTCGACCAGCGTCACGAAACGACAGACGACGGCCGGCGATCGTCGCGGTCGTTGCGACCGTGACCGAACCCGAGGTGCAGAGCACGTCGACCAATCCATCGTCGACGCCGTCGAATGGCTGGGCCAGCAAGAGGTCGTCGCCCTCCCACCCTGCCTCGGCGCGGTGCCCGACCGTCGACAAGGCGTCCGGCGATCACGCTGGCCCATAGAGCTCCTCCGCTTCGGACACGTGCAGCCGGCGCAGGCTCGGCGATCCATCCACGTGATCCTTCGCCATCGCAGAGACCGGTGATGAGGTCGAGTGTCCTGAGGCGCCGCGGGCCAGGTGATGCACGACACGCTGTACCTCCGGGTCCACCGAGCGAAACTCGAAACGTTGGCTGCGGCTGTCGCGGTCCGGCGCTTCGCACGGCGACATCGCAAGCCCCGAAGCCCTCGATGTCAAGGCGGAGGAGATCTTCGTCGCCGGTCAGGCCTGTCGTCGTCATAGCGAACGGTGTCATCTCGATGACAGCGGCGCCCTCGACGCTGTCGACGCGGACGACCCGTCCGTCGACGGCGGGCATTTCGTGTGCGCCTGTGGTCTTCTCAGGTTCGCGGAGGTCCTGGTCGGATGCCAGCTCGAGTCCGGGTTCGCCGATCTGGCGGGCCAGCCACGACTGGGGGTGGATAGGTCGACCCGCAGCGCACGACCGGTCACGGTGCCGGCGGGACTCGGAAGGCCAAGACTGTGTGGGTGCCCATGAATCCGAACGCCGTCTTGAGGAGCACGTCGCCGTGAATTGGCTCGCCGCCGGACGTAACCCGAAGGTCGATGTCGGGATCCTGGTCGCCGCACCCGACTGTGGGGAGCGCTCGGCGTTCTTGCATAGCGGCGATGGACAGAACGATTTCGATTGATGGCGATGCGCCCATCGTGTGGCCATGCATGCCCTTGGTCGACGTCACCGGAATGTGGCCCGCCTCGGACTCGAGCACCATTCTGAGTGCGCTCGACTCCGCGAGGTCGCCGAACACCGTGCCGGGAGTGTGCGCGCTCACGAGCGCGATTTCATTCGGTGCGACCTCTGCACGACGGAGGGCCGCAGCGATTGTCATTGCCCAGCGGTCCGGATCGGGCGCCCACATGTGACGACCGTCGTTCGCCGACGTGGACCCGAGGATCTCGGCTACGACCGGGGCGCCGCGTCGTTCCGTGTGCGCACGGTCCTCGACGACGACGAACGCTGCGCCCTCGCCGAAGACCAACCCACCGCTACGCCGATCGAACGGAAGGCAGGCTGAAAGCGGATCGGATTCCGTCGAGATCGCGCCCGCCTTGGCGAAGCTGCCGAGCGCCAATTCGGTGAGGAACGAGTCGGCCGCCTGCGAGAACAATCTGCGCACGGCCGAGTCGAACCATCGGCCATCGCAATGGCGAGGGAGCCCGACGCGCACGCTGCGCTGATGCCGGCATTCGGCCCAGTTGCGCCGAACCGCAGGCCAGCTAGACCGGCGAGCGTGTGCCCGCACAGGTTCGGGGCTTGGCTGCCTCGCGACGCCGTTCGCCAGCTCTCGTCGCGCATCCTCGGAGCGAGCGCCGAGTAGAGCGCGTCGCTGGGGCCAGCGGCCCCCGCGACGATCCCGACGCCGTCGAGCCCGGCCGTGCTGAGACCGGCGTGATTCAGCGCCTGCTCCATAGCCGAAAGGCCGAGGCGGGTGCCTCGGTCCATTGCCGCTCCGCGCTCGCCGAGGTCGGGCTCCCAACGGTCGTCGAGGATCTGAGCGGCGCACGCTGCGGGGGGCGCCCCTCGGCCCCACTCCGGATCAAACGGTGCGATCCCAACTGTGCCGGCCTTGGCGGCGGCCAGATTCTCGGACAGGCCGTCGCCCAATGCGGTCACGATGCCGAGGCCAGTGATCACCGACGGCTGCATGTCACCCCTCACCCGCTCTGTCGCGCCCGACCGCATTAACGGACGGTCCGACGCAGAACGTTACTCGGCCAGGTCATCTAATATCCCTGGAACGAGGGGACGGCGGACTCGTAGCCCGTCGATGCGTGGGAGGCAGATGGATGGAGCAGGCGGCGGTGGTCACCGGCGTGTCAAGCGGATTGGGGGAGTCGATTGCGCAGCGGCTGCTCGAATGCGGATATCGCGTTTACGGGACGGTTCGAAACGCCGCCGACCTCGACCGGTTCGAAGCCACTGGCGACGGTGCGAAGGGACATCTGTTGGACGTTCGCGACGCCGACGCCGTGGCCGACTTCGGTAGCCTCGTCACCTCGGACCTCGAGCGACTCGACTGTGAGCTGACCGTCCTCATCAACAACGCAGGGATCCTCGCTGGAGGCGGCGTCTCGAAAACGCCGGTGGATACGTTCGTCGAGGCGATGGACGTCAACTTTCTCGGGCCGATTCGCCTGATTCAGGCGTTCGCTCCGCTGCTCCGGTCCGCTGACAACGCCGCGATTGTGAACGTCTCGAGCCTCGCAGCGTCGGCCGTCGTCAGTCCCCAGGCCCCGTACGCTGCAGCCAAGTCGGCGCTGGAAACAGCGTCGGAGGCGCTTGCCCAGGAACTCGACCGCGATGGCGTGCGAGTAATCACGGTCGTGCTCGGCGTCGTTGATACCCCTATCCATCGGAAGCCCGTACTGGGTCTGGACCTCGGAGACGAGGACATCTTGGTGGCCGGACTTCGATTGTCGGCCTATGTCCGGTCGTGCCTCAAGTCGCCGATGCGGCCAACCGCAGTCGGGGCCGCCGACGCGATCGTGTCGTTGTTGCAGGACCCCGATGCTCCGACGAAGGTTGAGATCGGCGAGGACACACAAGGTGTGTTGGCCCTCCGTCGACAGCTTGGGCCCGAGGGCTGGGCAGCATTGTGGACGCTTCGAACCACGCCAGCGGAGTGGGCCGCCGAAATCGGCCGGGCAATCGGACGAACGCTGCCTGATCCGGCGGTTTGACCGGCCGAGTCAGTTGTCCGCCAGCAACCGAACGAGTGGGGCGCGCCGGAATTAGACTGTCGCCAGCAGAACGGCCATCGTCGGGATGGCCATGACCAGCGCCAAGGTCCACAGCACGAACTCTGGCTCGATCTTGGACGCAAGCCCGTCGACCGACGTGTTGAGTCCCTGTAGTGCGACCGACGCGAGCAACAACCCGGCCGGCACGCCAACTACGGCGCGAATCGCGGCCTTCAGGAGTTCCTTGCCGATGACGACGTGGCGGTCGGCGCTGACAGCCAAGAGCACGGCGTTCGGCCTCCGGCTCAGTAGCAGATCGGTGCGTTTGGTGGCCAAGGAGCTCAGCACGCTCAACAGGACGATCGCCAGGAGCAGGCTCGTCACGATCAAGGTCCCATTTCGTTTCCAGAAGCCTTCGTTGCCCTTGAGGAACTCTGCTGCGGTTAGCAGCTCGCTGCCAGGCGGCGCCGTAGGCCTCACTCGATCTGTCGCCCGTACTCCCAGGACTGTGAACCCGCTAGTCCCAGTCACTGCTTGGACCGCAGGCTCGGTGAGAAAGACCGACTGCTTACCAAGGGAGCTGGTCGCAGAGGTGAGACCCACAACCCGGAACGACTGCCCTGCGATGTGCACGACTGAGCCGATATGCCGCCCAAGTTCGACGTCTGCGACCACCTCATTGGCGGCCAGTGCGAGTCGACCGCTGTCGACGTGCGGAGCGAAGATCGACTCTGGGTCGGAGTAGCTGATCACGAATAGATCCTCGCCCTCGTCGGACGCGAAGAACCGCTGAGTTCCCCAGGCGCTGACCTCTTCCTGCGCCCGCACGAATTCCAGGTCGTCGATAGACAGGAACGAACTGTTGATCCAATCTCGCGCCCCTTCCTGCACGATGAAGTAGTTAGCCCCACTCGCTTTCACGAGGCGGGCGTTGCCAGTTCGAACTTCGTGCTCGATGGCGATGCCGACTAGCAACGCGGCCGACAGCGCACCTGAGGCAAGCACGGTCCCGAGGGCTCGGAGTCCGCTGCCACCCCACAGCTCGCGTGTGCCCATACGAAACTGGATAGCGGTCGACTTCCGCCATGGCGCGACTAGCAGCACGACTAGCGCAATCGCGATGAACGACGTCGTCGTCAAGACCATTTGAACCATCTGCTCCCGGTTACCGAGCGACGATGGACGCTCCCTGCAACCAACGAGACACAGTCTGCCTCCCCCAGCCGAAGCTCGTTCAGATCGTGGACCGGAGTTCTTGAACCGGCGTTGGGTAGGGGCCAGCGACGGCGCGGCGCCGCCTAGGTGTAGATCCCATCCACGTTCGAACTCGACGGCCAGCACTCGATGATCAGGCGTTTCGATCAGCTCGTAGATGATCGGGACGAATGGGTCGGGCCATACGATGCTTCAGTTCGGCATCGGAGTGAATGACACTGGACGGGCCATCGCCACGTAGATGTCGATTCGGCCCTCCCTCGGGTCGGCGAACGGCACGAAGGACACGATGCGGTAGCCCTTGCGCTCCCACTCGTCGATGAGCCGCTCACCCTCTGCGTCGTCGCCTTCTTCGAACGTGAGCACCACGTGATCGCCAGTTTTGATTCCCACGCTCGCCACGGTACGACCTGCCCCTGACACGAAGGTGTTGCGGTTGGCCAGTCAGCGTCTTCTCCGCCGTGCGAGTCAGATCCGATCGCGGGACGGAGACAAGCGACGCCTGCATCAGGTTCATCCTTGCTGCCCGAAATCGAGCTACGCGGCCCGAAGCGGTGGCGTGGGAGTGCGGTCCAACCGGCGCCACAGTCGAGTGAGAGCCAGGGCGTCAGCCGGATGGCACGCGATCTCCGCGTTCGCTGCTCGAACGAAGACGGCGTTGATTCTGTCGAGCTTCTTCTTGACCCTGAATGTCTCGTGGCGCTCGCGGTGGCACGAGAACAGCGCCGCAGTCGTTCGAGTAAGCGGTCCGATGAAGAGGTCAGCCTCTGCCACGCCCAGTCCATCACGGAAGCCGTATCGTTTCGCGGCGGTGTTGGCGTGGACGACTGGCACGTCTGAGAGAACGAATCCGTAGTCCGGGATACCGACTGTCAGCAGCTGGATGTGGAACCGCGATAAGTAGTCGAGCAGAGTGTTGTACTGGCGGATCATGCCGTCGACATGCATTCGATTGCCCTCGAGCATCTCTGCCCAGAGGTCGCGGACGTGGTTCTGCATTTCGGTGACGGTCGCCGACGCGCCGAACTGCTGGCGATAGTTCTGGAGCAGACCCTCTCGCTCGATCAAGCGTGGGACCCGCTCCTCGACGACCTCCTGAGCGATGCGTTCGTGGGTTGCCAGAAACGATGGACTCCGCACGAGGTGCATCGCGAAAAGTGTGATGATCGCCTGCCGGGTGGTCTCGCCGAGGTAGGTCGGTGAGGCTCGTCGGATCTGGTCGGTCATCGAGCGTTCAACCTTTGCGAACTCATGCTCAAGAGTCGCGACCGCTTCGCCGCTCGGTGTGACGTGGGCGGTGTAGCCCGGAGCGACGAAGTTGGACTTGATCGGGCGGGCCGCGTCGATCACCTTGCCGGTGCTCGTGGACACGACTGCGATTCGCTTCTGATCGTCGGCGAAGTTCTGCTGGTAGCCACACGTGACGAGATGGTGGCGTTCGGTGAGCGGGTCGGGCTGCACGCCGGAAACGCTACCCGTGGGCCCTGACAGTCCGAGGGGTAGTTCTCGCGTCCATCCCTCGACACCGCGATTGTTCGCGCTGGGAAACTGGATCGGTGGGCGTCGGTCACGCGCAAGACTCGGACACGACGAAGGAGCGGGATCGATGACAACCGTTGAGCACGAGACGAGACCATGTGTGCTCTGCGGCGAGGACGCGACAGGACTTGGCGAGCACGTCGTACCCAAGTGGCTGCTGAAGCACTGGCTCGGTCAAGGTCCGTTCACGTCACACGTGAACGGCGAAGTGGTGCTCAACCGAGTTGATGAGCCGCACACCGACAATCACCTCCCGCCCGTCCTGCTCCCGATGTGTAGCGAGGAGGATCGACCTGGGGCGAGTTGCAACGGCTGGCTAAACAGGAAGTACGAGCAACCCGCCAAGGGTCTGATTCGCAGCACGCTGTCCGGCCAGGGCCAGTTGACCGGCGACGAGGTCCCTCGGTTCACGGCGTGGTGGGCGAAGACTCTCCTGCTGGTGTTCCATCCCCTCGCGGAGTCGACTGTCGATGGCATCGAGCTCGACGGCTGGGATATCCCAGACGCCTTCTACCGTGAGTGGCGGGCGTCGGAACGAATCCCAGACGATGTGTCGGTCTGGCTAGCCGTAGTCAACCCTGCGATGCGTCGAGGCCGACGCTCGCGTCTTGGTCAACCCGAGTGCGTGTCGCTCCCGACGACCGTCAGGGCGGATGGTTCCGGCGGACGATGTCGGGCCGGCACGATCGGGTTCGCCAGCGGGTCAAAGGGAACGGCTTATCCGGTGGCCCAAGTCGCCGTTCATCCGTTGGTGGACATCACTCACCCGTTCGAGTCGCGAGGGCTGGCGGTGCGGATCTGGCCCGAGTCACCCGCCTCGCTAAACGTTGGCCGGCTCGCTCGTCTCGATGCGGTCGGAGCCAACCAGTACGGAACCGTCTTCAACACGATCGACGACGAGTTCGATATCAATGTCGACATGACGGTCAACGGTCCATCGGGCGAAACCACCCAACTCGACCTCGCTGCCCGCGAGCACGTCCGGCTCGCTGCCAGACGGCTCGCCGTGCCTCCCGCGTTGAGCTGGCTCCTGGGGAGCGCTACCCGCTGAGCCGCACGATCCGACGACGCCGGACATCGATCAGGCAGCGCTTGTCGACGCAGCGTTCAACGCAAGGCGACTCCGCCTCTGACCTAGCTCCTGGGACCGGTGTGAGCGAGCTCAGCCGGGATTCACAGATCGTCGAATCGTCCGTCGCTGTACGCCCAGCCGGACTTGAGCTCGTCGTCGCTCCTGTCGCGCCGCATGAGCCACTGGGCGAGGCTGCCCGGTGACATTGCCGCGGGCTCTTCATCAGTGGGCGGGGGCAAAACGAACGGGTCCTGACCTGGAAACCGGATCGGCATGCCTTGGAAGTGCTCGCCGACGATCGCGAGGTGTGGTCTGTCGGGAAGATTCTGTCGACAGTCCTGCCAGATGGACGGGCAGGTCTCGGCTGGAGAATGGGTCGCGACGAATGTCCATGACGCCTCGAAGGCGTCGGCGACGCGAAAGAGCTTCGCGAGCTCGGCATCGTTCAGTCCTTGTCCGGACCGTTTGTACTCGCCCAGCGCAATGGCTCCGTCGGAGAAAACTAGGAAGAGGTCAACCTCGCCAATGACCGTTCCGTTCGGCTCGAGCACCTCGACGCCTGGATGAATCCCATACAGCCCGGCCGGGTCGTCTCGAAGTTCGTGACCGAAGAAGCTCTCCAACCACCGAAGTGCCAGAACGTGACCGAGGGCGTCGGCCTCGACGACCCGAAGCAAAGTCTCGGACAGCGCGGTACCGGAAGTCGATGGCGCCAAGCGGAACCGCGAACGAATCGTTCCGCCCACACCCATGGCACACGAGGGGAGGCGCTAGTTCTGGGAGGTTGAACCACTGTCGATGACCGCAGAGCGAGCACTTCATCTCTGCTCCTCGAATCAACAGGCCACCTTCCTCTGCCCATCGCACCCAGTCCTTGGCTTCCTCCGTACTCCCCAACCCCGATTGGACGAGCGTGCTCAAACTCATCGAGTGACGCTCTGTATCGAAGGCCGACGCCGATATCGCCTCGAGGTGACCTTCGACAATGTCTCCGCGTGCTGCCATCTCTGGCGAGGCTTCCCTCAAGTCTCGAGAGATCTCGCCAATCTTCCTTCGAAAGTAGGTGATTCCGCTTCGCTCACCCAGCCTGTACACGAGCGCGGACAGCTGGATGATCGAGGGGCGCGAGCGAACGGCTGGAACCGAGACGCCGTATCAGCGCGACGGCAGCTCTGCCGGGCTGGCTTGGTCTCACCCGGAGGCCTCGGTCCCGCGCAACAGCTTCGACGACTGACCATCCCGTCGGCCATCGAACTTCGGACAGGTCGCCGGGATCGCCAGCTCGGATGTCCCATCCGCCCCGGCGCCAGGAGTTCGTCATGGCAGAGGTATCGTGGAGAGACGGTGAGGGTGGAAGCGCGGCCCTTGAGGGCCGGAAGGTTACCCTCACGTCGAGTCGCTGTTCGCGACTGTTCTGGGTGAGTTGCCGCACGTCAACCTCGTCCCAGTCGCGTACGAACGCACGGCCCTGCTCGAACTGAACCAGCTCGGTCGACGCTCTGCCAGATAGGGGCCACCCGTGTAGGACCTCGTCTGGAGGTACCGCCATCCACATCGGCCCGAGCTCCGACGCGAGCATCGCTAGGGAATCGATGGAAACGCTCGCGCTGGTAAGGGCGAGGACGCCATCTCGGCCGAAGTGTTGCGCGTGGCGTCCGGCGCCCCTGGCCCACCAGCCGCGTATCACTCCAGCTACGTCACAGCTTGCGGGTACGGCTAGCGGCAAGCCGTACGGCCATCCTGAAGACGCCCGCAGATTCCACAACAAACAGAGGTCGTCAGCGCGATCGCCGTCGTAGACAACAACCACGAGATCGCCGAAACGGGTTCCCGGCGGTTGGTCGCTCGGCACGACCGGAGTAATGAGCGGGCGACCGTTCCGTGGATACTTTGCCGATACGCCAGACAGCGTGAGCGGAACCGGGTACACGTCTTCTGCTCCCCTAGTCGACACGCGATCAAGCAAGTCAGTCGCGCTCCCGTCGACGCTCACGCGTTCGATCGTCAGCAGGTCGTCGTACCTCAGGTCTCCCCGGAGGAACGCTCGCGCTGAAACGGACGGTGAGATGTACTCGGGTAGTGACCCAAGGCAGCCGACATAGGCCAATCGCCACGGGTCGTCGTTTTCGAGTAGCGGGACAGTGATCCTGCGTGACGCCTTGCCGTTGAGCAACGCATCCAGCACGACGATCAGAGGCGTGGGGTAGCCCAGGGTCGGCCGCGGGACCGCTGGCAAAGTCGCCGGACCGGGGCTCTGACGCACGATGTGCTCTGGGTCGAGTTCCTCCAAGAGGCGAAACCAACCCTGAGTGCGGGCGACGCTTGGATCCAGCAATGGGATCATCGGGTTCGACACGCGCCGACCCAGGACTCACAGTTGGTGCCGACAGCCTCCGCTGCCTCATCAAAGTCGGCCACGACGTTGGCGATGCGGGCCGTGGACAAATGTCGCTCGATCGACACGATGCCGTCGAGGGGAGTCGCGTCAAGCAGGTAGTCAGGCTGGCGAGGCATGACGGTGCGAATCGACACGTTCCTCCTGAGCTTCCAGCACGGACGCGGGGCACCGTAGCTCAGGTGGCGAGCGCTCCGTATTGGATAACGAGCCGCATGTCGTTGCATCTCGACCACGTACCCGGTCCTGTGCAGCTCTGCGGCCGAGATTGAACGCTCGACGTCGGCCGGTTTGGCCGTCGCGGCCCTGGCATGTCTGATCAGGCGTTTCGGAATCGGCGCTTTCGCGTTTCGTGCCCCGCTTTCCGCCGACGGTAACCCCAGCGATCATGCGGGTCGGGTGAGTTGTCTGCCAGTCCCATCCGGGCGGGATTGGCGGAGTACGCGGCAGACAACTCCGGGCGAATCTCATCGTACCGGGCGCGAACGCCCCCTCCGGGGCTGATTCCGGCCACGATGGACGAGGTCGCCGCTCGCGACAACGACTTGGACGCGGCGGAGCGACCGCTTGGCCGGGAACACCGGCACCCTTCGGATCTGAAGCATCGCCATGACCACGGGTGATGTTCAATCGACGTCGGGGCTTCTTCGTGGGTTTCGCACTCGACTGCGCCCACTAGGCAACCGGCACGTCCAAACTCGTCGGTGGCGCTCGCACTCGCTCACCGATTTTCGTCGCGGATCGGTCGCAACGCGTCCACGTCTAAGCCGTTCGGGTCGGGTCGTTCAGCGCCCAGTCCTCGTACCGCTTGCAGGGGAACAGTTGGCACGCGTCGCCCTATCCCATCGCCACCCCCGCGTAAGGGGCCTGGACGAAACGCGTCGTCGCGAACGACTGCCCGTCGGCGTAGTGACGGCGATGGGTGCGCTGCTCGCGCAGAACCTCCAACTGTCGGTGGTCGGTCGCATGATGTGGGCCATGACGACCTCGAGCCGAAATCGGTCCAAGTTCGACAGCCGGATAGATAGTGGGTTCGCTTACCTAAGAGCTCGCACGCTCCCGCAGCTGCTCGCGATTCTTGGGGCCTCCGTGATCGCGCCGTGGGGTCTGTTCGCCGTGACACCCACGCCGAGCAACGGCTTACCCCCAATCCTGGAGCTGTTGTATCTGTCGCCGATCGTTGCCGTGCTCGCCCTGGTGATCCCACGATTTCCGCTCGGCCGCGAGCGAATCCTCTTGGTTGGGATCTACCGCGGCGCTAGTGAACTATGCGCTCGCGGACTTCGCCTACATGTATTGGTCGATGTCGCAACGGTCACCCGGTTCGTTCTCGGAACCGCTGTCGCACATCGACGCCGCCTACTTCGCTCTGGGCAGCTTCACGACGGCCGGAAGCAGCATCAGCGCGCTGTCGGCCGACGCCCGGGCGATGGCGACAGCCCAACTTGCTCTCGGGTTCGGGGCCGTCGTTGTCGGTGCCGCGCTCGTGCTCGGCTCACGGCGCCCGGCTGCTAGTGCTGCACAACCCTCCGAGTCGAGTCGCGCAGCCAACCAGTGATCCGACAAATCGTGGGTGCGCCGTTGCGGGTGGCTGGTTAGCTGGCTTGATGCCCAACCGGCCTACCCACGAGCGTCCTGTGCATCTGCAGCGGCTCGCGGAGGAGTTGGACGTCAATCACCGGGGCGTCACGCTCGACTATCTGGCGTTCGTCGATGTGGTTGATGAAGCACTGGTGTGGTTGGCGGCTCCGAATTTTGACTGGTCGAACAACTTCGCCGCGTCATCCGCGGCTCACTCTGTCCGCGGAGTTGTCGCTCGGCCTGGCGAACGTCGGCCCAAAGACCCGGGACTTCCTGGGGGCGCGGGTTGAACGGGCCGAAGGGGCGACCGCCGTGTGGGCGACGGGCTCGGTCGCGTCCGGAGTCTCCGATCGCTCGGAGCTGCGGCTGGCCCTCGAAGACCTTCGCGACTGCCTATCGACACCGAATGGACTTGCCGCGGTGTGGTCGGACCTGACGGCGTTCTATGAATCGGGCGCGTGTGAATGGGAGCGGACTGAGCGAGTGATTGACTTTCTTGCAACCGCTCGCGTGGTTGGGCACGGCGACACGTGGTTTCGATCGGACCTGGTCGGGATCATCCAGGACACGCGACACGCCGTCTCCAGCTCGCGACGGCGGCGCGACGGGAGCGACGTTCTTGACTTCGGCGACGGACCTGCGGGATCGACGCTGGACGAGATGAACGAGTTGCTAGAGATTCACCTCACCAAGCCGGCCGCTCGCGGGCACTGCGTTGTTTGGCTCGACTTCGACGAGGCCAGTCTTGGCGATGTCGCCTATGTGCACGCGGGCGATGTGCAGTACTGGCAAGCCGCCTATGGGAGCGAACTCGTCGAAGGTGACGTCGACTTACTCGACTCGGATCTGAGTGAGCTTCGACCCACGGAGCATCGTGTGGTCGCGCCGCCACGTAGAGATCGTGTGGATCCCAATACGGTCTGGGCGCGAGTCGACCTCGGAAAGCGACTCGCGGCAGGCGCTGTTCAGGATGCGGAGGAGCAGGCGCTACTGCTGGCTGACCTCGCATCCGTCTACGTCGGCGGACCCCGCTGCGCCGCGCGGCGGGTGGCGAGCCGTGCTGCTCGACGGCCGGTCGGCCGCCGGCGGTGGATTCGGTCGGTCCGCGCGCCAACTCCCCCAACAGCGTCCCTTCGATGGACACATGGACGCTGGTTGGCCGACAGCTGACTTCGCTCGTCGACGCGTACTTCGCGGGAAAGGTCAACCCGGCCGCCGGCAGAGTCGCCAAACTCTGGGCGGACGTCGAAGATCACCAGGAGCCTGCGCAGCGTGTACTCCCGACCGTTCGGATGCTGGAGGGGCTCCTCCCGGGGGGTCTCGGGAACCGTTCTCTGAAGACGCAGCTTCCCTCGATCCGGGCCGCCGAACAGCAGAACGATGTATTCAGCGGGCCCCTCGCAGAGATGGCCGACGATCCGCGCGAAGACGTGCCCTGGAAGGACGACGCCGCAGCGAAGTTCGGCGACGCGCTTCCGAAACGGTGGCCACGCTTTTACCACCATGAGATCGTCCCGATGCTCCCTGAGCTTCAGCGACGACTCTCAGAGCATCAGCGATTTGGCGCCGACGTTCGCCACTCGCTTGCTCTCATGTCCGATCAGGCGACAGCGATCAGCGACCTCGAACTGCTGAGGGAACGATTTCGAATCGCTTGGGGACGAGTTGTCCGATCCACCGCCCGCCGGCGGGGGGGGGGGGATTGAGAGCCCAACCTTCCAAGCGAAGGTCAACGACGCACCGCGAGCAGGATGATCTCGGCCGGGAACCGGAACCCGGCGAACGCCGACATCGGCGGAGTGGGTGGTGCGGCTCGACGGCGACGACTCATCGATCGACCTTCTGCCGAGACCGTGTCAGCGTCAATGCAACAGTCCCCTCGACCCCAAGGAGGAGCGCCCGGTCCGGCAGCGCGGGCCTGCCTCCTATGCCGTCGGGCGAAGGTGGCTTGTCCAGCTCTGGCCGTTCCACCAACGGCTCTGGCCGGACCCCGCGGGGTCGAGATACCACGCTGCGGGCGGCGTCGCGTCGGTTCGCGGCGTGATCGAGGCAGCCTCGAGCACGGACGGATCAAATGCCGATCCGCATACCCCGCAGGTGACGTGTTCGGGTGACTCGGTGCCCGTTGGGAACAGCGGGAGGAAATAGAGGGTGAACCACCGGACCCACTTCTGGAGCACGTAGGTACGCTCCTCGTCGCAACGAGGGCAGTGGAACCATCCTTCGGACACCTGCTTGCGTCGATTGCGCCAACCCCAGACAATCATATGTCGCTCCTTTGTCGCCGCCACCGTGCGTGGCTTCCTGACGTCATCGTCGCCCCGCGGGCTCGAACGCACTGTGGCCGGTGCAACTCATCTCGAGTGGCGTCCGTCACCCGACGCCGATTGGGGTGCGGCCGTCCCTGTTGCATTGAGGACGACCCCCTAATTCCTGGGTGTGTCGAGGTGATCGCTACATCGAATTCGGGTCGTTCAATTGCATGTCGTCGCCTCTCGGACGTTCGCGGGGGCGCGTCCAGTGCGCTCGGAACGCCCGGTCCCGCTTAACGCAACAGTGCCGCGAACGCCGACAACGACGGTGGCGCCGGGACTGAGCGACGGCGACGACTCATCGACGCACCTTCTGCCGGACCGTGGCCGGCGTCAACGCAACAGACCCACCGGGTGTGACACCCGCCACGTGGGGACGGCGTCGGGGTTCACACCGGCTGTCCACCGTTGGGTCGACGATGAGGTGACCAACACAGGAGGCCAGTCCATGAACATCACCTATCTCCGCCGCCGGGTCATCGGGGCGCTCGCCATCACTTCGGTCACTTTCGCCACGGTGCTGACCGCAGGCCCCACCGCTGCCTCGGCAGCACCCGCCGGCGCCGCCACCACGACCACCACGGCTGTCCCTGCGCCGCCGACGACTCTCGGCCCGACCTACTACATCCGCAGTCTCGTGAGCGGTTGGGACCACACGTGCGCCCTTCGGGGCGACGGCACCGTGGCATGTTGGGGTGGTGCCAACCAGGGCCAGCTCGGTACCGGCACGCTCACTGCGCAGTCGAGTGCAGTCACCCTGCCGAACCTCCGCCGTGTCAGCGAACTGGCAGCCGGGGCCCAGACCACCTGTGCCCTCACCTGGGACCGGGAGGTGTACTGCTGGGGCCGAAACGACCACGGTCAGGTGGGCGACGGCACCGGTGCTCGCCGGACCACCCCGGTCAAGGTCCCGATCTCCGGGGCCACGCTGCTGGCTGTCGGCAACAGCCACGCCTGCGCCACGACCGACTCGGCGCTCTACTGCTGGGGAGCCAATGAGTCCGGCCAGCTCGGCACCAATGACACCGTCGACCGGTTGTCGCCGACGGTGGTGGGTGTGGGCGTCCCGTTCGTGGCGCTCGGAGCGTTCAACTCATCCACCTGCGGCCAGACGTCGTTCGGACACACGGCATGCACCGGATCGAACCTGGGGATGTTCGGCAACGGTTCTGTCAACGGTTCGAAGTCCTTCACGACGGTTCCGGCGCTCACCGCCAACTACGACCGGACGGTGATCGATGGCGCCACCCATCGGTGCCACGCCGAGCGGGAGAGCGGCAAGGTGCGGTGCGTCGGCAGCAACGGCAACGGCGGCCTCGGCGACGGTACGAACCTCACCCGCACCAGTGTCGTGACCCCTCCCGGTGTGTTCTCCACGGCAACGGCCGGGTTCACGAACCTTTCGTGCGGTTTCGAGAAGGTCCTGCGCCAGTACCAGTGCTGGGGATCGAATGGGCAGGGCCAGGTGGGCGACGGCACCACGACGAACCGGGCGACTCCCGTCCCGGTGAAGGGTTTGCCCGCCATCAACCAGACGTACGGGTCGGTGTCCGCCGGCCGCTACCACGCCTGCGCCACCTACGATCCGGGTGCGTACTCGCCGGATCGGGTGTACTGCTGGGGCTCCGACTCCAGCGAGCAGCTGGGTAACGGCACGGGCGGATCCTCGACCACCGCCGTGCTCGTGAAGGGCGTTTGAAGACCGGCCTTCGCGCCGAGTGATTCCCCACCACACCGAAGCGAGGGGAGCCGGCCCATCGGGTCGGCTCCTTCGCGACCGTCCGCTCGGCGACACGGGCGGGCCATCGGTGATTTGTAGCGGGGTGAACGTCGTACCCACCGGAACAACGTGTCGTGATCGTCGGTGACGCCGTGATGGGCGAGCAGCTCTTCGAGGTCGCGGTAGGACAGGCCGTAGCGGAGGTACCACCGCACGGCGATCATGATCACCTCCGGCGGGAACCTTGAAGCCGACGAACGCGGCCAAACGACGGCGCGTTCACGCAATCGTCAGCTACCACGAGGATCTCCCGGCGTCGGTCGCGGAGCTCTCGGCGGGCAGGATCCGGATGCAGGCGGATGTCGTCAAGTGGATGGTGCGCCATCCCGATCGGCGACCCGATCGCCCTCGGTGACAGGCCCCAGTTGTGGCAGGCTTGGGCCGGGCTAGCCGTTGTGCCCGAACAGTGAGCGCCGACATCGACGGCGTCGGTGGTGTTGCTCGACGGCGGCTCATCGATCGACCCGCCACCGCCCATTGTCCGGTGTCAGCGCGCCGGCCGCACCACCCATCCGTTCGCGTTCGCGCCGAGCGATTCCGGCTCCGTCGACGCCCCGAAGTCGAAGGGCGCTCTGGGCGAATCGCTCAAGTTTCCCGTGGTCCGGGTGCGGCGCAGGCCAATTTCACAGTGCCCGAGCGCTGCGGCGGCTTGGCAGTCGTCGAGCATCAACCGACTAGGCGGACGCGCAAACTCAGGTTTGTCCGGGGCCGCTGTTACCGCCCGTCCGCCAGCGCCGACTATCCGGCCCATCGACCCGACGAGGCCGTTGCCGGCGGGGACGGTGCGGAAGGCCCGGAGTGGAACTGGCTGCCGCTATCGCGGTGCACCCCGACGATGCCGTCGGGCGAACGTCGAGCGATCGCAGCACGAATCGTTCCCACGGCGAGCTGGGCGGTCATGCGCTCATCGGACCCAACGGCCGACGATCCGGTTCGAACCGTGCTTGATAGCGGCGGTGGATCTTGCCTTCGGCGTGCGGGGTGTTCAGTGATGTCGGTCAGCCAGATCTGATCGGGATGACCCGCGGTGAAGTTCCGTTCGACCAGGTCGTCGTCGACTGCGGGTCCAGGTCGGCTTTGCGATTGCGGCCCTTCTCGGTGGTCGTCGACTAGATGGGATGCTCGTCGAAGAGTCGCCACCCCCGTTACTCGCCGACCTGGTGGCCGGCTCGCTCGGGTTCATGGCGATGAACCGGTAACCAGCATCGGGTCGTCACGATCGAGGTCGCAGATCGGGCGGGCGTTCCACTTGTAGAACGCTTGAGTCGAGATGCCGAGCACCCGGCAGGTCAACCGCACCGGATCCCAGAGCGGCAAGGTCGCGGAGCAGCGGGTACGTCATCTTGGCTTGATCTCTTTCGCGAAGAACGCTGCGGCCCGGCGCGGGTCCCGTTCCCCATTTCCAACCGGCGGTCCTCGCGACGCATCTGCACGACCTCGGACCTCGGCGGCGACAGCGGCCAGGGCTGGGTCACCGCGTCGGGCGACGTTCGCGACGTCAGGTTTGAACTCGGAAGGGAACCTCTTTGGCAAGGGAACATCTTTCCCGCGTGGGTGATGCCGGGGCGCATGAGATGACAACTCGCACCAGACCCGCAGTTCGTGGATGTTCGTGCGGCGCGGGACACCGGGCGGGCGCGGCGCGACGAGTTACGGTTGAACTGATCGACCGAGCGCGACGACGGCCGGTTCGACCTGCAAGGTCGAACCGGCCGTCATGCGGCGACACTCTCGGGTCTACCTCTGAAGCGGAACGGTCACCCCGCTGCACTCCTCGATGCGGATGCATTCGTTGGGCGTCGGCGGCACCGTGTCCAACGTCTGCAGGTGAACCTCCTTCTCCTCTCCGAACCGCACCTCGTCGATGCGCTCGATGACGATGCGGTAGTCGAGTCCGGCGGGAAGGTCGGTCACCGGCGTCTTCTGTCGGCCGTAGTTCATGCCCGAGACGGTGCCGGGCGTGATGAAGCTCTTCATCTTGCACCGGAGCAGTTCGGCCGGCCCGGACGTGCGTTGATCGAAGATCCCGACGATGGTCTGGAGACCCTCACCCTGCTTCCGGACATTGCCCCGTGGGATGTACTGGATCCGGCCGTCCTGCAGGTGGTTGGCGTCGTAGGCCAGTTCCCCGGTCGCATACCCGACCCAGGAGGCCTCCAGGCTCGGGAAGGCCGGAGCCCCGACGTCCGTCGGGGACGGATCCGTAGCCGGGGGTGTGCCCGCTGGGATGGTGCACGTGACACTTGCTGGTGGAAGCTGCCAGTCGTTCGACTTCGTGAAGCTGAGGTTGAAGCCCCCGCGGCGAGGCGTCTGTCCTTCGGCGTACTTCTTGATCTGCACGGTGAGTCGGTAGGTCCCCCGCGAGAGGTAGCGGCGATCAGACTGCTCCGAGGTCTTCCCCTGCTCCACCTGGAGGAACATCCCGTGGTCGATCACCCGAACCTTCGACTTGGCGTCCACGCCGGGGGTCCCTGCCGGGCCGGTCGCCCCGGTATCGCCCCGGGGTCCCGGCAGGCCAGTTGCTCCGGTGGGGCCTTGGGGGCCGGCCTGGTTCCAATCGATGCGACGTTCGTCTGCTGCGCATCGGGCGGTCGGGTCGTTGAGGACTCGAAGCGTGCCAGACGTGGTCTGGACGCATCCGGCGTGGACCACGTCGTTGGTGTCGGCCAGTGCAACCCCGCCACCCATCAACATCGCCGCAACGATCCCGAGGCCCATCGCCTTCGTGGTCCGGCTGGTCGTCTTTGCAAACCTGGTGCTGTTCATCGTCTCGTTCCCTTCGAGTGAGGACCGTTCTCGGTCACTCACATCGAACGACATCTCGATTCGCGGCTTCGTGAAGGGCAGCACGGACGACGTGTGACGTTCGTCCAGGTCTTCCGGTAGTCCGGACGGTGGATGCCCTGCCGTGTCACCAACTTCGTCGGCCCGAACCCCTCGCATGGGGGAGGGGCGAATACTACGATTCGCCGTGACCGGCAGTTGGGAGCGGGAGTGCATGGAGATCTCAATCCGCGAAGCACTCACTGAAGCGGACCGGGCTGATGCCGCCGCCGTGCGCTACGAGGTGTACTGCGCTGAGCGCAGCTTCTTCGTCGATATCGCCGACCATGAGCGGCGAGCGCTCCTGGATCCGCTCGACCAGTTCGCGCACATCTGGGTCGCGTACGTCGGGGGGCGACCGGTCGGCACGGTCCGGGTCCTCTGGGCCGCGGAATGCCCGATCGACGAGGGCCTCGAACACAATTTCACTGTCAGCGCCTTCTCCAGGATCGTCTCGCCGGAGCGGATCATCACGTTCGGGAGATTCATGATCTTGCCGGAGTTTCGGTCCGACCTGGTGTCCACATTGCTGCTGCACGCGATCTCTGCGTTCTCCTTCGAACGCGGCATCGATGTCGGCTTCTGCGACTGCGAGCCGCCATTGGTGCCGTACTACCTGGCGATGGGATTCCGGGCGTATCGCGAGTCGTACAACGACCCCGAGATCGGCATCAAGGTGCCGCTGGTGCTCCTTGCGGCCGACCGGGCACACCTCCAGCGGATCGACTCCTTCGTCCTACCGTTGGTTCCGGACACGATCCCGTCCGCGCCCGAGCCGGCATTGATCGCGCTCGTGGCCGACCCGACTCGCGGGTGCGCTGTCGTCGGGTCGGCCCTGGGAGCGGAACGGGACGAACTGATTCGCCAGGGAACGAGTCTCGGAGCGCTGTTCGACGGCGTGCCGGACGCCATCGTCAACCGTGTCATCGATGATTCGGTGCTCGTCACATTCCAGGCGGATGACATGCTCATCAAGGAAGGCCACGCGTCGCGGTCGATCTGGTGGCTACTGGACGGCTGGGCCGACGTCACGATCGGCGGCGAGGACACGGCCACCCGGCGCCCCGGCGACGTCGCCGGGGAGATCGCCATGCTGATCGGCGCTCGACGCACGGCGAGTGTGCGCGCTACGACCGGTGGCCGGGCGCTCGTCATCCCCGAGTCCTCGCTGATCTCGCTCCGGACGAGCGAGGTCGAAGGGTCGGCACGGCTCTTCTTCAATCTCGCGGGCGGTGTGGGCCGGAAGCTCGTCTCGATGATCGAGTCGACGTGAACACCTACGGCGGGTACGTCGACCCGGTCTATCTCGAGGCCTCGGCGCGTGTGGTCGGTGACCTCAAGCAGAGGTCGTTCGAGGCGATGGAGCTCGGGCCCAACGATCGTGTCCTCGACGTCGGGAGTGGTAGCGGTATCGACACGACTCACCTCGGTGATGTCGTAACCGTCAACGGCGTCGTGATCGGCGTCGATGCGGACCCTGCGATGGTCGACGCTGCGAACAGTCGCGTCGACCGCGACGGCTGTGATGCGCTCGTCGTGCATATCCGTGCGGACGCGTCCGCCCTTCCGTTCGGCGACGACTCCTTCGACGGTGTTCGCAGCGAGCGGGTTCTCCAGCACATCGACGACCCAGCTGTCGTCGTCGCCGAGATGGCCCGCGTCGTCCGTCCCGGCGGTGTGGTCGTGGCCGTCGACACCGACTGGGCAACGCTTTCGATGGATTCTTCCGACATCGACGTGGAACGCCGTCTCGTGCGTTACAAGTCGGAGCAACTGACACGCAACGGGACTGCGGGCCGGCAGCTGTTCCGCCACTTTCGCGCGGTCGGACTCGATGAGGTGAACGTGGTGCCGTTCGCGCTCACGGCGAGCTTCGATCTGTTCCGCATCGTGTCGATGTGGGATGACCTGATCGTGGGGGCTGTCCGTGACGGGGCGTTGACGGCACCGGAGGCGGAGGCCATCGAGGCGGAGCTGGCCGAGCGCGACCGACTCGGTTGCGGTTTCGGCAGCCTCAACCTCAACCTCGCGACCGGTCGCAAACGCCGGGCAGCGACAGTCGACGCATGATCCGGGCATCGCTGCTGGCCCTTGTTCGCGATCGCTCTCGAACGGCGGCCACGGTGCTCGCCGTCACGCTGGTCGTCGCGATGATCGCCATCCCTGGAGCGATTCGCGAGTCCGCCATCTCGAAGCCCCAGAACTACCTCGCCCACGCCGGAGTGGACGCCTTCGTGATGGGTCCCGGTGTCGGCGACTACATCTCGCAGTCAGTACTGAGCCCCGATCAGATCGCGTCCGTTCCGGCGCGGCCTGGAATCGACGTGATCACCGCGGGCGTCGTCGGTTTCGCCACCCTCCACCACGGCGACGAGTCTGCCAGCGTGGTGATCCAGGGTTACGAGCCCGAGTCCGGCTTCGGCGGCCCGTGGTCGATGGCCAGCGGCGCGCCTGTCAGCGGCGACGATGAGGTAGTCATCGACGAAACGCTCGGTGACCAACTCGGGGTGAGCGTGGGAGCGCAGGTGGAGATCGGCCGGGGTCGGTTCACCGTCGCCGGGCTCTCAGCTGAGACGGCGTCCATCGGGAAGCAACTCGTGTTCCTCACGACGCCGGCGGTCCAGTCGGCTGTCTACGACCAGCCACTGTTGGTGACCCACCTCCTCGTCGGGTCCGACGACCCATCCGGGTTCGTTCGGCGGCGCGGTCCGCAGGATTCTCGGCCTTCACGCGTTCTGATCTCCTCGATCGGAACGAGGCCTACTGGACTCGCCAGATCGGCCCGACTTTCGACATGATGCTGTTGGTCGTCGTCCTGTTCGGCAGCCTGCTGGTGCTCACGCTCTTCCTCCTGTCGAACCGCGCCCGCCGACGACATCTCGCCGTACAGGCAGCGCTCGGTGTCCCCCTTCGTACCCTTGTCGCTGCGGAGGTCGTGTCGGCGGTGGCGGTGACGTCCGTTGGCGTGCTCGTGGGACTTGCCCTCGCGGCGTTGGGCGTCGGCGCAGTGAACGGGGGGTCGCCGGGGCTGGAGGCGAGCCTCAGCGCGCCGCTGCTCGTTCGGTCGATGGTGACGGTCGCGGCGGTCGTTCTCCTCGCTCTGGTGCCGAGCCTGACCGCGCTCCGGCGAATCGATCCGGCAGACGCACTGGCGGAACCGACATGACCAGCGAGGTGATCGGCCTGCGGGGAGTGACGGTCAGGTTCAACGTCGGACGACGGAACGAGTTCGCCGCGCTTCGCGACGCCGATCTGTCGATCCTCGCCGGGGAGACGATGGGCATCGTCGGCCCATCCGGCAGTGGCAAGAGCACCTTGCTCTCCGTCGCGGGCCTACTGCGGCGACCCGTCTCGGGCGAGGTTCTCGTGGAAGGCCGATCGACGGCCGCGCTGTCCCGCAAGGCGTCCACGGCCTGCAGAGCTCAGATGTTCGGCCTGGTCACGCAGCGCGGCGACCTCTTTCCGCACTGGACGGCGCTGGAGAACGTGATCTTCCCCAACCGGGCGTGCGGTGTGACGATCGATCGCGGCGAGGCCTCCGACCTCCTGAACTCTCTGGGTCTCGACGAGCGGGTGCAATCGTCGCTTCCGGAGATGCTGTCGGGCGGAGAGCGGCAGCGGGTCGCAATTGCTCGGGCGATTGCCGGCCGTCCGCGGGTGCTCTTCGCCGACGAGCCGACGAGCGCGCTCGACTCGGAGGCCGCAGAGGGCGTCCTCCGGGTGCTGGAGTCGACGCGGTCAGCGTCCACGACCGTTGTCGTCGTCACCCATGACGAAGCGCTGGTGCGTCGTCTGGGGGCGCGACTCGTGCGAGTCGCGGACGGTTCCGTCGTCTCGGAAGGGTAGGGACGAATTGTGGGAATCGCGCCTCCGTCCAACGCCGTTGCGGTCCTGGGTTCGATGCCCCTCTTCGCCGAGGTTCCCGCCGAGGAGCTGCTGGCCCTCGCCGCAGGAGCGCACTGGTGTGAACTTCCCGGAGGGGCGACCCTGTTCCGCGAAGGCGACCCAGCCGATGCCGCCTACGTCGTGGCGTCCGGGAGACTGGAGGCGTCATCGGGCGACACTGTCGTCCGCGTGATCGGAGAGGGCGAGGTGACCGGCGAGGCGGGCCTGCTGGAGGCCGGCTCCCGGTCGGCGACGGTTGCCGCCGTGCGGGACAGCGTCCTCGCCCGCATCGACTCCTCGGACCTCGAACGGCTGGCGACGCGCCACCCCGGCGTTGCCCTCGGGCTCGCCCGATCGGTTGCGGCGCGGCTCTTCGCGTCGACCCCTCGGTGTCACGTCGCCTTCGTCCGCCGTGCCTCGTGGCAGCCGTCGCCGTCGCTGACGATGTCGACCTGTCGGCGTTCGTCGCGGCACTCGTTGCCGCCTGCCCGACGGACACGACTGCCGTCGTCGTCGACGGATCGGCCGGCACCGACACCGTGGCGCGGGCGATCGAGCTCGAGGTCGGCGCCGACCTCGTGGTCATCGTCGTGTCGCCCGACGACGTCGAATGGGTGTGCCGTCAGGCCGACCTGGTGGTCATGGTGGGACGAGTGGGCAGCCGCCCATCGCGAACCGCAAGTTCGCTCGGCGCGGTGACCCGACCGGCACAGCTTCTGCTGACCCGGCGGCCGGGAGCGGCGCCGACTACCCGCGGATGGGATTCGCTCGCGGACGGAGTCGCCGCGAACAGTCCGGTCGTGCACGTCGAGGACGGGTCGTCTGCCGACCTGGCGCGCTTCGGGCGATGCCTCACCGGTCGCTCGGTCGGGGTCGTGCTCGGGGGCGGCGGAGCCCGGGGCTTCGCCCACATCGGGGTCCTGCGGGCTCTCGCCGAAGCGGGGGTCACGATCGACCGCGTCGGCGGTTCGAGCATGGGTTCCATCATCGGTGCGCAACTCGCTCTCGGATGGAGCGCCGAGCGAATGCTGGAGGAGAACTCGTCGCGATGGTCGCGCCGCATGTTGGCCGAGGTCCGCTGGCCGTCCGTGTCGTTGGCCTCTGGCGAACGGGCGTCGGCGCTCTTCCGGGCGATCTTCGGTGATCGCCGGATCGAGGAACTGCTCCTGGACTACTTCTGCACCACCGCCGACCTCACCGCGTCTTGCCTCCACATTGCCGACCGCGGTCCGGTCGCCGACTGGGTGGGAGCGTCCAGCGCCGTGCCCGGCCTGTGGCCACCGTCGGCGGACTCCCAGGGGCACCTGCACAGCGACGGTGGGATCCTCGACAACGTGCCCACCGCTGTCATGCGGTCACGTTCCGCCGGCCCGGTGATCGTGGTGGACGTGTGTTCGCAGCAGGCGCCGATGCTGGTCGTGCCGGCGTCAGGCCACGCTGCGCTCGCTCCGCTTCGTCGCCGGCGCGGTACGGGGGCCGACGGTGGGGACGCTCCGTCGATGCTGGAACTGCTGAACCGATCGAACCTGTTGGCGAGCATGCAGTCCTGGCAGACGGCTCGGGCGCACGCCGACCTCTACCTCACCCCGTCCACCGGGACCCACGGATTCGCGTCGTTCGACCGCGTCAGCGAACTCGCCGACCTCGGCTACTCCAGCACTCTCCGCCAACTCACCGATGTCGATCTGGACGGCCTCGGTCAGGCGCCCCGGTCCCACACGTAGACGTCGGCGTCGCTGCCGTTCGCATCGGGGAGCGCGAGGTCGGTCGCCGTCGACACGAACGCGACGTAGCGCCCGTCTGCCGAGACGGTTCCGAACGCGGCACACGGCGAGCCGGCGACGACCACCGCCGGACCACCGGCGACACCGACGGCTCGGATCGCGGCGGGGAGGAACGGCCCACCGTCGTCCTGGTCGACGACGACACCGGCATGGTCCGGGTGGATGACCCGCTGCCCATCGCCGGACTGCACCGGCGCGCCGGGGACACCCGTCGCCGGCACGACGCTGCTGGTCGCATCCTGGCGGTTCCACCGCCGCAGCTCCCCGGCCTGGAACGTCAGCTCGGACGATGCCTCCTCCAACGAGTAGGTCATCACCGAGAACACCACGTCGCCGTCGGCCGCCAGCGCGTGGGGGGCGACCGAGAAGGTCGTGACCTGCGGCGCGGGCGGTGACGCGGGCGCCGCAGCGACGAGCACGGGGGTCGCCGTCGGGTTCGACGACAGGGTCAGTCGCCCGGGCTCGGCCAGCAGCACGTCGACCCCGTCGGCGCCGACGGCAACGGGGACCGATCCGTCGGTGCCGAGCGTCTCGAACTGGGTCAACACCGAGGGTGCGACCGGCGACCAGCTGAACGTCGCCGTCCGCGTCGGCGGCGTGGGTGACGTCAGCGACGTCGGGCCACCGAAGACCACGGTGGCGCCGTCGGCCGACAGGAGGGGAGCGGTGACGTCCGCCAGGCTGTCGGTCACACGGGCGACGCCTCCGGCGGACGTCCACCGGAACACATCGACGTGACCATTGGTGTCGGTGCCCGCGAGGTCGGTCGCCGCCGAACGGAACACCACCGAACCGTCGTCGGCGACGCTCGGGCTGTCGGACGTCCCGTTGCCCGACGTCACCCGAGTCGTCGTGCTCGTCTGGCGATCCACCAAGAAGATGTCGAGACCCGACCCGTTGCCGTCGGTGCCGGGCGTGGCCGACGTCGAGGCGTACGCGACGTACCGTCCGTTGCGACTGATGACCGCTGCGGTCGCGCCCCCGGCCGCGATGCGGGTCACCGATCCGCTCGACGGTGGCGTGGTGGTCGTCGGCGAGGTCGACGTCGTGGTCGCGTTCGTCGTGGTGGTTGTTCCGGGCGGGTTCTCGTCGATCGGCGGGCACGCGGTGCTCACGAGCACCGCGGCCGGAATCATCCAACGAACCCAACGTCGGGCCCCACGGTTCGTCAACGGGCTCATGCGCACCCCCGGGCGGACATCGCTGTCGCCGAGGTTCCGCCGAGTTGCCACCGCGCCCCGACGGTCGCGCCGTCCTGCGTGGCGAACCGCGAGCGGGTGTCGCCGCGGGGGAACAGCGTCGGTTGACCTCGATCGGGCGGCGACGGACCGAACCGGTTGAACGCACCGATCGGCATCGTGATGGGAGCGGCGGCGTCGTTGTCGAAGCCCCACCAGGTGATCGTCTGGCCGAACGAGAGGATCGTGCAGTCGGCCGTGACCGTGAGATCGGTCGCCGAGACGGTCACTTGGAAGGAGTCGACCCCGCACGTTTCGCGTCGTCGCACACCGACACGCTCACGTCGAACACGCCCGGAGCGCCGAAACCGGGCAGCGTGGCGGTGACCGCACCGGCGCTGACCGACGCCGACACCGTTGCACCGGCCCCGTTGCCCGCCACGGCGGTCCAGCTGGTCGATGCGTCCGGATCGGAGAACGTGGCGCTGACGGTGACGGGCACGCCGACGCTGGTCTCCACGTCGGCGCCGGCCACCACGATCGGCGAGCCGTTCACGCCACCGCCGCCGACCGGGGCCGCAGTGGAGTCGAACAGGCGGGCCTTGTCGGAGGAGACGCCGACGTTGCCGGCGGCGTCCACCGCCTGGATGAGGTACTCGATGTTGTTCCCCGCCGCCGGTCCGGCGCCCACGAAGTTCCCGGGCGAGGTCTCCACCAAGTCCACGCTCCGCCACGTCGGACCGTCGAGGTAGAGCGCCACCACCCGACGCACGTCGCCGGGGCCGGAGTCGGTGCGATCCGAGACGGCAGCTCGGAACGTGACGCCGTTGGATGCACTCCCGCTCGTCGACGAGATCTCCGGCTGCACGTCGTCGGGTTCGCCGGCCGTTGCGTAGTAGACGGTGGCGGTCATGGAGGTGAACGACCGCTGCCGGCCGGTGTTGGGCGCATTGTTGGCGACCGCATCGGCGAGCCACTGGCCGGGCACGAGGACGAGATGGTCGCGGGCGCCGGCCCGATTCTCGAACGTGGTCACGTTGGAGAAGGCCGATGGATAGACGGCGTCGCCCGCGACGATCGGCGGCTCGTTCGCCGCGAGATCGACGACCGGCCGGGCGACCGTGACGTCGAGCGCCTGGTCGGTCATGGTCAGCGCGGTCACGATCGACCCTCGGGCTTCGAGGCCGGCAGCCGTCACGTCGACGTCGACCCGGGGCTGGATCGGACGACCGTCGGCGATGTGGGTCTTCTCGCGGAGCGCCTCGACCGGCTCGGCGGCGTCGTACACGTACACGAACCGGGAACCGTCGGTCTGCGGGTCCGAGAGCCGGAGATCGGGGGCGACCGTTCGCGTGGACGACGGCACCCCTCCGGCGGAGGGGTCCGGGGTGGTGGGCACGAACGTCGGCGCCACCGGCGCGGGTGCGCCCGGACCGACGCGGTACATCGGGAGGCCGTAGTAGACGGACTGGGCGAGCACCTTCGCGTCGTAGCTGTTGGACAACCCCTCTCCGAGATATGCCTGCTTCGCGAGGCGGAGTGCCTCGCCGGCCCGCTCACCGTCGCGGAGCAGTGCCGCGAAGCGGGCCATCAGCTTCTCCGAGTACGCCACCGCGGCGGTGTCGCCGTAGCCGAAACCGCTGTTCGCGACCCAGATCGCCCGCTTCTGGGCGAAGACCTGCGGCCAGTCGAGGCTCGCGCCACCGCTCGATCCGAGGTAGAAGTCAGGTGCGCTGGTGCCGCTGTGGCAGCCCATCGAGAAGAGGATCCGGCCGGTGAGGTCCGCGGCTCCCTCGTCGATGTCGACCGTCGTGAAGAGCTCCGACTCCGGGTCGCCCTCGCCGGCTGCGGGCAGGAGCTGGTAGTGGTCGAAATGGGCGTTGACCGATGCGAGGTCGGGTGCCGCGCTCGGCTCGGTCAGCTTGGCCCGAAGGTCTGCCGCGGTCCACGAGTCGTTGACGAGCGAGGAGTCCACGGTGACCGCGCTCTCCAGGGCGCCGGCGACGGCCTCCGAGCCGTCGGTCAGGAAGTCGTACCCGGTGACGAGCGCCGAGTCGGCGGCGAGGCGCCCGTTCGAGGTGTCGAACGCCTCGAGCACGTTGCTGATCTCGGTGGGGGTCTCGACGAGGCGGCCGATGGTCCACGACGGCGGATAGATCACGTCCGGCCCGAACAGCACCGGACGGACGCTCGCGAACGGGTCGTCGGACATGACCGTCTTCGATGCCAGGGCGACCGTCTGCGGTGTCGAGATGCCGCCCACCCGCCGCAGCTCGGCGCCGTACTCGATCTCGTTCGAGAGCTTGGTGTTGTCGAGGAGTCGAGCCATCGGAATCTGCTCGTCCCCGCCGACGATGACCACGTTCCGGAGCGTTCCCCGCGGCGGGCGACGCCTCGAGCAGCGCGTCGATGTGGTCGTTGATCTCCCGGACGACGAGGTTCGGTCGGCCCAGGCCGCACGGACTCGCGTCCCACGTCGCGTATGCCGACTGCACCGAAGCGTCACCGTCGACGGGGAGCACCAGCCCGCGCACGTCGCTCCGGGCGGCGAACGACGAGAGCTCACCGGTGAGCGTCGTGGTGGCGTCGTTCCCGAATTCCCGAGCCATCCGCTGCCGGTTGACGAGGATGAGCGTCTCGGTGCCGGCGGGGATCGACGTCATTGCGCTCGACGGCGTGAAGCCGCCGGGAACGGGCGGGAGCTGGACGCTGCCGGGCCCGGACGCGGCGCACGCCAGGGCCCCCGGAGGCACGACCTGCTTCACCCGGAGTACGTACGGATCGGCCGAGACGGCGTCGTCGTAGGAGGTGACGGCGATCACGTAGGAGACGTCGTCGTCCGCCGTCGTCGTGTCGTCGTCGCCGTCGTTGATCAGCTCGACCGACTCGTTGGCAAGGCCGGCCCGTGCCGACGTGGCCGCGAGGGTCTTGTCGGGGAGGACGGCGATGTCGTTGAGCTGCTGCGGTTCGAGCGGCTCACCGGTGACACCCACCTGGGGGTTCACCATCTCGATCGGCTTCGACTGCTGTCGGAGGCGGGCCACCTCGGAACGCAGGTTGAGCTGGCTGTTGGACTCCTCGTACACCACGAGGTCGGCGTCGGCGGGAAGGTGGCTCAGGTTGATCGTCGTGAGCGTGCCTGCCCCCGGTGCCTGCACCCGGTAGTAGTCCGTGTCACCCGCCGTGTTGAGGTAGCCGGTGTACAGCGTGTCCGGAACGATGTTGCGCGCCTGGTCGTAGCTGCTGCCGGCACCGCCGATGATCTCCGTGGAATCGACGACGTCCATGGCGTTCGACGGCCTCACCGTCGACGGCGCGCCGCCGGCGATCACCGGGCCGGTCGAGGCGTCCGCCTGCACGGGACCCAGCTCCAGTCCGGGGGTGGCCGCCACCCGGAACGTGATCGTGGCCGGCGTGGGCAGTCCTGCCGGCAGCGAGTACGCCAGCTGGTCGACGTCTGCGGTGGTGGTGACCACGGGCTCGGGCAGTGGCGCGATCGGTGTGGCCGCGCCGGTGCCGTCGACGGTGACCTCGGCGCTGGTCGTCGCCCGGTAGCGCCACCCCTCGGGCAGGCTGACCGACGCCGCGAGCGGGCCGGTCTGGCCCGGGTAGGTGCGCAGGGACACGTCGAGGTCGGCGGTCGGGCCGGCGTCCGCCGTGGTGATCCCGGCGGCGCGGAGGTCGACTTCCTCCCACGGCAGGTCGGGTGCGGCCACGAGGCCGACGAGGAGATCGGCCAGCGACATGAACGGGTCGAGCGGCAGCGCCGAGTCGTGCTCCGAAGTGCGGAGGATGTCGCCGAGGTTCACCTCGCGGGTGGCTCCGGCCCCACCGAAGAACGCGTCGGGACCCGAGGTACGCCAGCGGAGGTCGCCGAGCGTCGGAATGGCACCACCGAGCATCGGGTCGTCCAGCGCCTCGTCGAGATCTCCGATGGTCGCCCCGGGCACCAGTGATCCGAGGGCGTCGCCGAGCGTCTCACAGCCGACCTCGCCGACGTCGCACGTCACCACCGAGGACGCCGATGCTCCCAGATTCGTGAGGATCACGGCGCGGAGCGGCGACGTGTCGAGGTTGACGGCCCGCAACGGCACGGCGCGGAGCGGCGTGGACGCCGCTGCCACGGCGCGGCAGGGGGACGGCCCGGAGCGGCGAGCTGCGCAGCGGCGTCGGCTCGAGCCCCACGGCCCGCAGCGGGACGGCGCGGAGTGGTGACGCGGAGACGTCGACCGCCCGGAGGGGCACGGCGCGAAGCGGAACGGCCCGGAGGGGCACGGACTTCACCTCGAGCGCCAGGAGCGGTGACTCGGGGGTCAGGTCGTCACAGGTCCGCCCCAACGTCGCGAGCAGATCGCACCAGGCGTCGAAACGGTCCTGGTCGGACGCCGTCGCCAGAGTCTCATTGAGCGGCACCGCCCGCAGGGGCGTGGAGCCCAGGGCGATCGAGGCGATCGAGACGGCGCGCAGCGGCGACGTCGACAGGTCGACGGAGTCCAGCGTGATCTCCGGTGCCGTCGTGAGCGCCGGCGACGTCTCGTCGGGACCCGTCGTGGGGTCGTCCAGCAGGTCGGCGAGCTGAACGTTCTGGGGCGGCACGCCCTCGAACGGGGTGCCCACCAGACGCGCCGCCCATCCGTCCGGATACAGGACCGGGTCGAGCACCATCGAACTCAGGCTGACGTCGATCAGGGGCGGATCGTCGGTATCGACGGCGCGGAGGGGGACGGCTCGAAGCGGCACGGCCCGCAACGGCGAGGCTCGCAGCGGCACCGCCCGCAACGGCACCGCCCGGAGCGGGGTTGCGGCGATCGCGTCGAGATCGAACGGGATCTGACCGAGCGGGAAGTCGGTGAGGTCCACCCCGTTCGCCACGGCCGCCGCCACCGAAGACGGGCCGATGATCGCCGTCTCGCTGCACCCGGCGTCGGTGAGCACGCGAACCTGGTGCGGGCCGGTGTTCGTGACTCCGTCGCCGAGCGGGTTCGAGTCGCCGTAGTTCGAGTCGACGATGAAGAGGCGTCCGGCGGGATCGAGGTCGATGTCATTGATGGTGTTGAACCGCACCAGCGTGGGATCGGCCGAGATGTCGACGCCGTCGCCCCAGGCGCCGGGCCCCAACGGCCGATTCGAGACGTTCCCCGCCACGAGCGACACGGTGCCGCCTGACCACCGGGCCGCGCCGGTTCCGCTCGTGGCCGTGATCGACCGCAGCGGGTTGGCGCCGTTGGAGAAGTAGAGGACGTCGTTGTCGCCCGGTCGGTCGAGCAACGCAAGGCCGAGGGGGTTGCCGATCCGAGCGGCCGAGGCCGGGCCACCATTGCCGAGGTTGCCGAACACCGAGTCGCCGGCAACCACCACCGGCGAGCCATTCCCCGGCCAGTACATGATCACGTGGGAGCTGAGTCCGAGGAACAGGTTGCCGGCGGCGTCGGCCTCGAGGGCGTTGGTTGCGACGCTCGCACCCAACCCGGTGATCGGTGTGTCGACCGCGCCGGTCGACATGGAGATCCGCCGGATGTTGGCCGTGTTCCCGTTGACGTAGATGAAGCCGCCGCCCAACGCCATCGTTCCCTGCGCCCCGGTGTCGAGGGTCGCCAGGGTGCCCACCGGGTTGTCGACCTGACCGATGGCGCCGGTGCCCGCGAGGACCGACAGGTTGCCGGTGCCGAGATCGACCGCGAGGACCCGCGTCCGCTCGAGGATGTACAACGTCTGGTTGTCGGGGCTCACGGCGACGTCGCGGACGATGGACAACGGGTTCGACGTGGCCGGCCCGCCGGGCAACGCGACGTCGAGCCCCCGGTAGGTCCCGTCGCCGGCGACGGCGCTCATCGACCCGTCGGTGTCCCGACGCCACACCCGGTACGCGGTCCGGTCGGCGAGGTACACCGCGCCGTCCGGCCCGACGGCGAGGCCGTCCAGGAGCCCGGTCTGGCGGGTGAGCGCCGGGCCGCTGGTGTCGACGTCGTTCGGTCCCCGACCGGCGAACGTGCTGACGGTGGTCAGAGCGGCGGTCGCCCCGGGAACGACGCGCCGGACGCGGTTGTTGCGGGAATCGACGACGTAGAGGGCTCCGCCCGAGAACGCCATTTCGTGCGTGTAGGCGAACCGGGCGGTGTCGCCGGCGCCGTCGGCGAAGCCGACCATGCCGGCATCGGACGTGGGTGAGCCAGTCTCGTTGGCGATCGTCGACGCCGTGCCCCCGGCGTCGAGGCGGCGAACGGTGTGCACTTCCTGCCCACCGACGTAGAGGTTGCCGGTCGGGTCGAGCGCCAGCCCGTTCACGGCGCCCAGGCGGGCGGCGGCGGCCGATCCGCCGTCGCCGGTGACGGTCTCGACGCCGTTGGCCCCCGAGAAGGTGTTGATGATCCCGTCGCCGTACGGGTTGGCGGTAGCCGCCGGCGGGACTCGGCGGACTCGGCGCAACGCTCCGAGATTCATGACGCCGGCGGAGTCGAACGCCAACGTGACCGGACTCGACTGCACGTGCGCGGTGTTGGCGACCAGCCCTTCCACGGTCGTCACGGAGGTGTTGCGGACCCCGCCGACCACGGTCCGGATCAGGCCCGTCCCGTCGACCTCACGAACCACGCCGACGTTCGCGACCGGTCGGGTGTCCTCCGGCTCGGGGGTCGTGTTCTGCGCGACGCCGGCGATGTACAGCAGGCCGGTGGTCGGGGACACCTCGACGTCGGTGATCTCGAAGAATCGGGCCGAGGTAGCCGCGACGCCGTTGCCCAGGTAGTCGGTTCCCCCGCCGGCGAACACCGTCCACGTCGGAACCGGCAACGTGAGGTCGATCGCGTACACGCGACTGACGTCGGCCGCGGTCTCGTGGGTCGCGACGTAGAGCGTCGAGCCGCTCGGGGTGATCGCGAGTGCGCCGAGGCGGTGTCCCGCCGGACCGAGCGGGAGGTCGGACACGATGCCGCTGGGAGCGATCGAGCGAATGCGGCCGTTCCCGGTGGTGTACGTGTTGGTGTCCCAGTTGCGTTCCGACACGTAGACCGTGCCGTCGGCCGGACTGATGGCGATGCCGTACGGAGCGCTGAGCGTCGTCGCCGTCGCCTGTCCGCCGGGCGCATCCCCGGTGACCAGACCGCCGAGCCCGACAACCGGACAGACCGAGCTGAGCGACACGTCCGCATCGACGGGGGCGCCGGCACCGACAGAAGCGATACCGAGGAGCGTGACGGCGAGCGCGGCGCGACAGGTACGTCGCGTCAATCGTCGGGTAGCCCTCCCACCATGCTGCACGGCCGTCTCCCTCCCGCGTGGACGAACCTTATTCGGGGGAGACGGTATCCCCCTTTTGGGTCGTATACCAGAGTCCGATTCCAGAGAGGCGGATGTCTGTGCCCGGGATCACGAACATGCTGTGACATCAGCGGCCGGGGTTGACCACGCCGAGACGGTGGAGCGTGTCGGTGGGACTCTCGAACGGCAGACCCAACGAGCGGGCCGCCAGTTCGCATGCAGCGATCTCGTACACGGCGCCGGACTCCCGGGCGAGGCGCCGGGCGCACTCGAGCGACTCGGCCGCGTCGCCGGGACGACCGGTTCGGGCGAGTGCAATGGCGGCGGTCCGGTGCAGCTCGCACTGCACCGTGGGCTGGAGCTCCTCGCCCGCCCGGAGCGTTCGTCGGGCGAGATCGAGTGCGCGTTCGAACTCGTCGGTGCCCGCGGCGGCCGACGCGACCCGCGCGTCGAGTTCGAGGAGGCGCCCGCGGGCCGAGATCGACTGGAACGTGTTCCGCGCCAGCTGGAACTCGGCGTCGGCGTCTCCGGCTCGTCCCTGCCGCGCTGCGAGTCGACCGAGGTTGCTCGAAGCAATTCCCACCCCGAGCGCGAAGCCTGACGCCTGCCACATGCGTCGCGCCTCGCGCAGCTCGACCTCGGCCTCGTCCCAACGGCCCTGATCGGAGTGGATCTCCCCGACGTTGTTGAGGGTCATGGCCTCGTTCGTTTCGTCTCCCAACCGCCGGTAGCCCTCGGACGCCGCGAGGTAGTGGCCCAAGGCCTCGTCCCAGTCTCCGGCGTAGTAGGCCTCGACGCCGAGGTTGTTCCTCGATGACGCCACGCCCCAGATGTCACCCGCAGCGTCGAACAACGAGAGTGCCGTCGCCAGGTGCTCGACCGCCTCGGGTTGCCCCAGGTCGCCGTAGGTATTGCCGAGGAGCAGGTGGGCGTGCGCCGACGATCGGCGGTCGCCGCTACGTTCCGCCGCATCGATCGCCTCGTGGAGGAGCGGAAGTTTGGCGCGGTGGCGGCCTTGGCGTTCGAGCACACTGCTGAGTCCGACCAACAGGGCGGACCGTCCCTGGTGCTCGTCGGCCGGGACGACGGACAGGGCACGGCGATACCGGCGAACGGCCGTGCTGAGACTGAGCATCGACCGAGCGACGCGGGCTTCGAGACCGAGGAGCCGTGCCGCGTCGGACGGGTCGCTCGTCCGACGCCTCGCCTGGCGGAACGACCGCTCCGCATCGCCGAAGCGGCCGAGCACGTCGTAGAGCTCACCGAGTTGTTCTTCGATGACGGCCACCTCGGACGCATCGACACCTGGGACCCGGCCGGCACATCGGATTGCCCGTTCGAGAAAGCGCGATGCCTCGAACGCCGCGTGGTCGGCGCGGGCGCGGTCGGCCGCGGCCCGAAGGTACGGCCACGCCCACGCCGGCTCGGCGGCGTCGTCCCAGTGCTCGGCCAAGAGCTCGACGACGTCGTCGAGCGACTCCCGGTATCGATGCTCGACCGCCCGTGCGGCACGGGCGTGCATGGACCGGCGCTGCCGCGCCGGAAGCGCGAGATACGCCGTGTCCCGGAACAACGCGTGGCGGAAGCGGACTTGATCGTCGTCGAGTATGAGGAACTCGTCGAGGTCGGCGAGATGCGTGGTCGAGCCCGGCTCGAGGTCCTCCAACAGCGCCGAGTCGAAGCGAGCACCCAACACGGCAGCGCTCCGGAGTGTGGTTCGGACTGCGGGAGCCAGCCGGTCGATTCGCGCCTCGATCAACACCTCGACCCGGTCCGGCAGGTCGTCCACCCGCGTGCCGTCGGACACCGCCCGGACGAGTTGCTCGACGAAGAGCGGGTTGCCGTTGCTTCGCGCGACCACTCGACGAACGACGTGGTCCGACAACGGGGACGACGACGCGATCTCGTGGGCGAGTCCGGTGGCGTCGTCGAACCCGAGCGGTTCGAGATCCAACCTCATCGACACCGAAGCGGGGCTCCATCCGGTCGTTTCCGGTCGCCGGGTCACGACGACGAGCCACCCGGCGGCGGTGAGCTCGGGGATCACGGCGTCGAGCAGTTCGCCGGTGGCGTCGTCCAGCCAGTGGGCGTCCTCGACGACCAGGAGGCGAGCTCCCGCGAGGAGGAGCGGAAGGAACTCGGCGGTCACCTGGTGGATCCGCCGGCGTCGGAATGCCGGCGCGACTCCGGCCGTCGCCGGTGTGTCGGGGAGCTCGACGCCCGCAGGGATCGCGAGAAACGGACGCCATGGCACCAGATGCGGCGCCACGCCGGAGATCACGGCCCCGAGACGCTCATCGATGGCGTCGGCCGTCGCGGCGTCGACCCCCAGCCATTGCCGCAACGAGTGGGAGACCGCGCCGTACGGCGCGCCGGCCAGGTAGCGGCCGGCCTCGATGGTGTGGGTCCCCACCTCAGCCCGCGCAACCAACTCGCCGACCAGCCGGGACTTTCCGAGCCCCGGTTCGGCAACGATCTCGGCGACAGCGCCAGGAGCGGTTCGGTCGCCGGGACCGGTCTCCGGGAGGAGCGCCGTGAGCGTTGCGAGCTCGGCGCTCCGGCCGTGGAACGACCCGGATGACGCGCGTCGTCTCGCTGCGGCCGAGACGCGCTCGACCTCGGCTGCGGACACCTCGATCGTCTTGCCCTTGACCCGGAACGGGTCGATCGGAGTGGTCACAAATGCCTGGCGAGCCCGATCGAGTACGGCATCGGTCGCGAGCACCGTTGCCCGCCGCGCCTGTCCCGCGACGCGGGCCGCGAGGTTCACGTCGTCGCCCATGATCGTGTAGCTCATTCGGTTCGACGATCCCACCGGTCCAGCGAACACCTGGCCCTCGTTGACCCCGATGCGCACCCCGAGTGCGGAATCGGCGTCGGCCACGATGCGTAGCGCCGCCTCGAGCATCCGGTCGGCGTCATCGCCGGTCGTGAACGGAACTCCGGCGGTCAGCGTGACTTTCCCGCCGTCGGCTTCGACGTCGGAGTTCAGGATCGTGACCTGACTCGCGGCGCACGCGGCCTCGATCACGTCGAACAGGGGGCGGACGAGATCGTCGACCTGCGATGGGGATGCCTCGGGGTCGATGTCGTAACGCACGAATGCGACGACGCTGTGACGGTGCTCGGTGCCATCGCCACTGCGCAGCGCAGTGGCGACGTACGGGTCCAGCAGCGCGTAGGCATCGCGGGCGGTCGACGGAACCGGTGGAGGCGGTGCCGAACTCGGTCCGGTCGGCCCTCCGGCGGCACGCGGCGCGGCTCCGATGAGGATCTCGCCTCCCGACGCGGCCGACTCGAGCTCCAGCACGGTGCGGACGGCGCTCCCGTGAGCGACCAGCACGCGAGTGGTGGATCCGACCCGGTGCAGGTGGACGCCGCCGGTCGCGACGCCGATCGACATGGTCACTTTCACCTTCGAGCGACGCGCCGCGGCGAGAAAGCAACGGCGCATCTCCTCGGCGGCGGCGGCGGCGTCCGCCGCGTGGTCGCCGCGGTCGAACTGGATCAGGAGCGCATCGCCGCCGAAGCTCAGCAGGTCGCCCCCGCGCTGCAGGGCCGCGTCGAGCGTCGGGCCGAACAGCTCGTTCAGCAGCTCCGTGAGCTTCTCACTCCCCTCGCGTCCGAGGCGGGCGAAGCGCTCGGTCAGCGGCGTGAAGCCGCTGACGTCGGCGAACACGAGCGACGCGTGGTCCGACCGGTGGAGCTCACCCGAGTGCTCCATCTCCGCGAGTGCGCGGGCGGTGAACGACGGCGTCGGCGGTTGCATCGATCGAGCCCCTCCGCAACGGGTCGAGCATGGACGTTCGTCGGAGGCTAATCCCTCGATCGGGGCACGCCCGGGCGCACGCCCCTAGCATGTGCCCGACGTCACACGAGGTGCGAGACCGGGGTCACGGCGGTGATTCCCCGACGGCCCGAGGATGGTGCCATGAACCACGACGACCTGACCTCCAGCGGGAGTGTCACCTTCGACGAGGCCGAGCTCTCGGTTCTCACCGACCTGCTCGGCGTGTCGCCGTCGGCGCTCCGCACCGCGGGGGCGTCCGAGCCGACGCATGCGGCGCGGGTGTCGCTCGTCCGCCGAAGGCTGGTCACGGTCGCCGACGGCCGGCTCCGGGTGGCCGCTCCGGCCCTGGCCCTCCTGGCCGCCCTGTCCGCCTCCGACGCCACCATCACCGTCCGCCTCGACGATCCGGACCACGACGAGCTGGGCCTCGCGCTCGGGCAGACCGTCGCCGTCGCCCTCCTTCGCTCCGGTCGGAGCTGGACGCTGTGGGCCGAGCACGGGGGAGATGCGCTCGCCGTCGTCCTCGGCGCCGGCCGGTACGGCACGCCCGGCGACGTCCGCGCCGTCCGCCGTGCCGGCCGAGCCCGTCTCGAGGGATTCGAGTCCCCGTTCGCCGACGTCGTCGACGATCCGACCGAACTCGCCGAGTTCGTCGGAGCGTCGGTCTGATCCAACCCGACCCAACCGGGTCACCAACCCCGACCCAACCGGGTCACCAACCCCGACCCGACCGGGTCACCCACCAAAGGAGCACATCATGGAAGTTTCCATCGACTACGAGCAGATGACGGCCCTCAAGAACCGGCTCGATCAGCAGACCGGCATGGTCGCACAGGTGCTCACCACGATCCGTGGTCAGCTCGCCAACACCAACTGGGTCGGTCCGGCCTCCAACCGGTTCCGTGAGTCCTGGCAGGGCGATTTCGAGCCGATGCTGCAGCGTCTGCAGCAGCAGCTCGACGAGGCGTCCCGTGAGGTCATGGTCCGCCGCGATTCCATCGCCAAAGCCGGCAGCTGAGCCAGGCGACGAGCGGAAGGAGCAGGGCCGTGCCGACCATCGTGATCAACACCGACGACCTCCGCGGTCTTGCGCGAACGCTGCGCGGCGTGATCGACCGGCTCGACCAGCTCGAGGTCTCGGTCCGCCAGCGGATGCATTCGGACCCTGCGCTCGTCGATCCGGCCGTGCAGATCGAGCTGCAGGGCAAGCTCGCCAAGCTGGTCGAGTTCCGCAATGTTCTCAGCCGCGATCACAACGAGTTGGTCCGGGAGATCAACTCGGTGGAGGCTGACGAGGGGGCCGACCCCGGAGGGTCCGGCGCGACCCATCCGGGCGGTACCCAGTGGGTCGACCCATCGGACGGACGAACCGCCGGCAAGGTGCTGTACGACGGCCTCATCGACCTGATCATGGCGAGGTGGGGTTCCGGCGGCGGCATCCGTGACGGCTGGGTCGACGCGTCCGGGTCGGTGGTGCCGGGCACCGAGCACATGCCGGTCCCCGGATTCGGCTCCGAATGGGACGACGCGTCCGCTGAGGCATTCGACGACGAGCTCGCCCGGATGCGGGCGACCTCGGGGAACGCCGGAGGTCGACGAGACGACGGCAAGGACGAAACGAACCGTGGCGACGGCACCGGAACCGGTTCCGATGGAAGTGCCGGCGACTCGGAGAAGCACGGCTCGGGTCCCGCCGGGAAGGAATCCGGCCGCGGCCCCGGCGGGACCGGTGAGTCGGGAGGAAAGGGCGCCAACGGCGCCGACGGCTCGGGCGAGAAGCGGGGCGGCGGTACCGGCGAGGGGCCGGGCGCGAGCAAGGCGGAGGGCGGCCCCGGTGCGAAGGACGGCGCCGGTGGCCCGGGCAAGAATGGCCCGGGCGCCGAAGGTGCCGAGGGCACGGAGGGCGAAGGCGAGGGCACCGGCAAGGGTGAGGAGAAAGGCAAGGGCGGGGAGAGTGGCGGTGGCGGTGGAGGGGGCGGATTCGGCGGCTCGATCGGCGACTTCTTCCAGGCGATCCTCGACAACCCGATCTCGGCGATCCTGACGGCGCTGCCGTTCATCACCAACCCGGTGGGTCTCCTCGGTGCCGCGGCCCTGTTGGCGGTGTTCGCCGACGACATCATCGCCGGCGTCAAGGCGTTCATGGACGATCCGGCGGCATTCGCCGAAGCCATCGGTGATTTCGTCACCGAGTCGATCGGCGATCTCATCGACGCCGCCGAGACGTTCGTGACCGACCCGGCCAGCCTGGTCGGCGACACCATCTCATCTCTGGTGGAAGGCGCCGTCGACGAGGTCGAGGGATACCTGCAGGATCTCCAGGACGACCCTCTCGGCACGCTGCTCGAGACGGCCGCCGAGGTCGCCAAGATCGCCGGCGTCGACGTCGGCAGCGCGCTGGGCGATGCGTTCGCCGAGATCGCACCGGAGCTGGCGAGCCAGCTCGATGACGTGGTGGAGATCGTCGGCGACGCGGCGGAGGCGATCGAGGACATAGCCGACGTGGTCGCAACCACGACTGCTGCGTACGAGCTGATCGACACCGGGTTGGAACTTCTCGATCTCGACGTGCTTCCCGACTCGATCCCTGTCATCGGCGACGCCGAGCAGTGGATCAGGGAGCAGCCGTTCGGGAACGAGTTGATCGACCGACTGCCTGCCGGGCATGCGGCGTCGTTCGCCGACCTCCCTGGCGTTGCCGAGGCCACCCAGGCCGGCGACGCGGCGATGAAGGAACTCGTCGACAGCTTCGCTCCCGTGACCGAGGTGATCGAGGACGGCTACCAGTTCGCGGAGGACACGATCGACAAGGGTCGTGAGATGGTCGACGCGGTGACTGGTGAGGTCCAGGATGCGTACGACGCGGTCGTGGCCCCTGCTCGTGAGGCGTACGACGCGGTGACTGGTGAGGTCCAGGATGCGTACGACGCGGTTGTGGCCCCTGCTCGTGAGGCGTACGACGCGGTGACTGGTGAGGTCCAGGATGCGTACGACGCGGTTGTGGCCCCTGCTCGTGAGGCGTACGACGCGGTGACTGGTGAGGTCCAGGATGCGTACGACGCGGTTGTGGCCCCTGCTCGTGAGTCGTACGACGCGGTGACTGGTGAGGTCCAGGATGCGTACGACGCGGTCACAGGCGACGCACGAGACGCCCTCGCCGATGGCGCTCAGCAGGTGGCCGATCTCGCCGAGCAGGGACAGAACGCCGTCGACGGCGCCGCCGGTGCCGTACGTGACTCCTGGTCCGACGCCTCCGATGCGGTCGACCGGGGCCGCGAGCAGGCAACCCAACAGGCCCGCAGCGCCGTCGAGGCATTGACACCAGAATCGCCCCGTGATCCGGAGGACTTCCGATGACCATCCGAACGAACGAGTTCAACGTCTCGCTCACCGTGCCTGCAGGCTGGGCCGCGACCGAGGTACCCGGCGCCGAGCTGGCGATCGAGCTGCCCGGTGAGGGACATCGACCCAGCCTCGCGGTCTTCGTGCGTCCACGGGTCGCCGACGAGACGCTGCAGGACGCGGCCGATCGCATCGTCGGCTCGACCTCGGCCGGACTTCCGCTCAGCATCCTCAACGTGCGCGAGCGGCCGTTGGCCGGACGGCCGGGATTGGTGGCGGCGGGCGTTCGCCGGCACGCCACCCTCGGCGTCGTCTTCCAGACGGTCGCTCTGTGCTTCACCGACACCTCACTGGTGATCGTCACCGGCTTGTGCGCCCGCGACGACGCCCCCGAGCTGGCTGGCGTCCTCCGCGACGTCAGCCACTCCCTCACCATCGAAGGGAACTGACATGACTGCCTCGAATGCACCAACCGTTGCGTTCTTCCGTGACGCCGCCGATGAACTGTTCGCGATCGGAGCGCTGCTCACTCGTGCGGTCCACGAGGTCGAGTGGACCTGTGCCAAGGCGGACCGCTTCCGTTCGGCGATGGACGGTCGCTCGGTCGAGGCGACCGGCCTGTACCTCTCGCTCCAAGGGGTGGCCGATCGCCTGGCCCGATCGGAGACGCCCTGACCCTGTGGCCCGGGTGCCTCAGTCGTCGAGCGCCGTCGCCACCTGCACGTAGTCGAGCGGACCGCGGGCGACGAGGTACCCGCGGCCGACCGGAAACGTCCGGCTCGCCTTGCGGGGGAGTCGGACCGCGAGCAGATCGCCGTCGTGATCAACCTCGGGCTGCAAAAGAATGCCGTGCTTCGCTTTCCGCAGCTCCCCGACCCATCCACCGAACACCCGGTGGGCGACGTGCGACCGAACCGCGGCGATGACGATCACATCCCGATCCCGGGCTTGCCGGACCAGGGCGTGGAGCGCAGGGTCGACCGAGGAGTCGACGAGTTCATCGCCGTCGTCGATCACCAGGACGACCGGCCCGGTCGAGTTCGTGACCGAGTCGATGAGCATGGCGATCTCGTCGTCGCTCGACGCCACCTTGGACCAATGGGTCAGATCCCGGAGCGGTGACCTGCGGGGCGCCACGAGACAGGCTTCAGCGCCGCCGAGCCCGGCCAGGGCCGTGGCCAACGTGGCCAGGGCCGTGGAACGGCCGGAGCGGTCCGGACCCACGACCATGAAGACCCGGTTCTCCGACAGGTCGATCGTCGCGTCGCCGAAGGTCAGCCCGCTGCGACCCAGTGGAACTCGCGTCAACCCTCCCGGCACGCCGCTCGCAGCGTCGAGCTCGGACACATGCACGCGGGTCGGAAGGGGTTCGACCGGCACCGGCACCGGCTGGTCCGCAGCCCGTTGGCGGAGCACGGTCGCCCAGCGGGCGATCGTGGCGGCCTGTCCCGGTCCCGACGGGTCGGGCCCGCAGACGGCGACCTGCACCTCTTCGCCGCCGTCGGCGAACGCTCGGCCGGCAGGCAACGTCGCGTCGGCGAGGGACATGCCGAGGCCGAACGACGAGTACTCGTCGGGGTCCGCCAGCCGCATCACGACGCGGGAGGACACCGAAGCGCTCACCGACGAACTCACCGAGTTCCGCCGGTCGGCGCTCATCACGAAGTGGACACCCACGGTTCGACCCATGGCGATCAGACGGACCAGCTGCTCGACGAGCGCACCGCCGTCGATGACCGAGTAGGCCGCCGAGAACGCTGCGAATCCGTCGAGGAGCACGACGACGTACGGCAGGCGACCTCCCTGCGCGCGGTACTCCTGGAGTGATCCCGCTCCTGCCATTCGGTTGGAACGTTCCGACACTTCGCGCTCGAGGAGCGCGAAGAGCCGTTCGATCCGCTCGGGCTCGTCGGCGGCCGCCACGCCCCCGCAGGTGGGCAGCTGCTCGAGCGACGCGAGGCCGCGGCCCGCCATGTCGATCCCGTACACATGGAGGTCGGCGGGACCGAGCCGGAGGGACAGGCCGACGGCCAGGGAGCGGAGCAGCGTGGTTTTGCCTGCGCCCGCAGTTCCGAACACGAGACAGTGGCCCGTCGCTCCGAGATCGAGGAACCACGGGACCTGTCGCTGTGCCGACGGCTGGTCGGCGGTGCCGAGCAATGCCGTGAGCTCGGACGAACCGGCAGGAGCCACGGCGGTCCGGGCGAGATCGGCGAGGTCCTGACGATCGCCCAGGGCGGGCAGCCACGGTGGGCGCATCACCGCGCCGTCCAGTTGCGTCCACGCGGCGCCGATCGACTCGACGATCCGCTGCAGATCACTGGGTCCGTCGTGTCGAACCACCGGTCCCTGTCGCGGCATCGCCGGTGGGTGCGAACACGAGCGGCCGGACCGTGACCGACGGCCCGCTCGTGCCCGACGACCTCGCGTTGGCATAGGCCGTCTGCACGGGGCGAACGTCGCCGTGCCCCACCCGCAGGTACGCCCGACCCGGAAGTGACCGTTGGATGTGCGCGGCGTCCGGTCGGTCGATGACGTCCATGGAGTCGCCCTCGTCGGCCATCCGCAGCGCAACACGCAGGTTCGTGTTGGCGCGGATGTTGTCGTCGACCACGCCGCTCGGCCGCTGCGTGGCGAGCATCAGGTGGACGCCGAGACTGCGCCCACGTTGGGCGATGTCGATGACCCCGGCGACGAACTCGGGAACCTCCCGCTTGAGGAATGCGAACTCGTCGAAGACGATCAGCAGATTGGGAGGCGCGGCGGCCGGCGCGGAGCGTTCGAGATCGATGAGGTCCTTCGCGCCGTGTTCGCGCAGCACCTCCTCCCGGTACCGGAGCTCGGCGTTCAGCGAGATCAGCGCCCGCTGGGCCAGGTGCGAGTCGAGATCGGTGAAGAATCCGACGGTGTGGGGCAGGTCGACGCAGTCCTTGAACGCGGCGCCGCCCTTGTAGTCGACGAGGACGAACGTGAGTCGGTTCGGTGGGTAGGTGGCCGCCAACGAGCCGACGAAGCTCTGCAGGAACTCGGACTTTCCGGCACCGGTGGTCCCAGCGGTCAAACCGTGCGGGCCGTCGCGCCGGAGGTCGATGTGTATGACGCCCCGTCCTCCGATGCCGACCGGCGCGCCGAGGTCCTCGCCGAGCCCGTGGCGGGCCCAGCGTTCGAGCACCGCGGTAGGGCTCGGTGTGCCCAGGTCGAGCACGTCGAGCAGGAGGCACCGCTCGGGGACCACGCCGCCGTCGTCGCTCGCCGTGACGTCACGGAACGGCGCGACGGCACGCCCGCGATCTCGCACGTCGCCACGCTGACGCCGTCGGGAATCGCGTCGGTTCCGGCCACCCCGGTTGCGGTGTCGGTGACCGTCACGCGGCCGCGAACGTCGAACTCGACCAGGCAGCGACTCCGACCCGGGAGATGTTCACGATGGGCGGCCGTCACGATGCAGAAGACCCCGACGGAGGGACCGGTCGCCAGCAGCCGATCGAGGTCGTCCCCGGCGAGGTCGTCGGTGTCAGCGATGAGCACCAGGACCGGCACGAACGAGGGACGGTCCATGCCGCCGGAGCGCTGGACCGTGTGGACCCGGGCGTCAACGAGTACGAGGAGGTCGTTGACGACGATTCCGGCGTTGCGTCCCGATCCGATCGGCCGCCGGTCGCTCCGAAGTCCCGGGAGCTCGCGGGCGTGTGGGAGCCACCGTGTCCAGGCCCATTCGCCGGCGGCGGCATCGCTGCAGACGATGGCGAGCGCGAGGTCGCGGGGGCTGTGCAGGAGTGCAGCCTGGAGGACGATCCAACGCAGCAACGGTGCGCGATGGTCGGTCGGACCGGTGACGCCGACGACACCGTGACGGGCGATGTCCACGGTCAGGGGAACGTCGGGATCGACGCGGTGTGCCGTGAGCACCGACTCCACGCGCGCCGTCAGTTCGGCATCGCCCATCGCGGGCAGGGTGCCGTCGAACCGAAGGGCCGTCGGAGCATCCGTCAGGCCGACCCGCGTCACGAGGAAGTCGTCGTCGGATGTGCGGCGCTCCCACAGGTTGGCTCGCTTCGCCAACACTCGACCCACCACGTCTCCCGGGTCGGGCGATGCAATCCGGCGGGCTTCCATGACCGACCGGTGCAGGTCCGGGGCGGACGTGGCGAACTCGGCGTACTGGCGTTCGAACACGTCGCACGCAGACCGGTAGAGAGCGTGCCCGCCGCGGCGGTCCTCCCAGGTCGTGAACAGGAGCATGACCGGGCCCATCAGTGCGAAGAGCAACATCTGCGGGCCGATCGCGACCGCCATCACCGCGCCCATCACGACCGGACCGATCGCCGCCGACATCGGGATCCGCCGCCCGGGTGGCTTGATCGGCACGTCAGGGAGGTGCAGGACGGCATGGGTGGGTGGGCGGTTCACCCGCGGTGGCCGGCTGAAGTCGACGTGCCCGTCGCGGATCGACACGTTCGCAGAGGCGCGGGGCGCGGCGCCGATGTCGCGAACGGTGAGGAGCGTGTTGCCGACGGCCAGTATCTGGCCGGGCCGGAGGATGACCGTCCCCTCGGCCGGTCGGCTGTCGATGTCGGTGCCGTTGGTCGATCCGAGGTCGGTGGCGTGCACTTCCGAGTCGCCGATCGACAGGTGCAGGTGTCGCCTCGACACGTCGGCGTCAGCGAGGTGCAGGTCGCTCGCTTCGTCCCGTCCCACGATCACCTCGCCGCGCCGGAGCGGGACGCGGCGGCCGGCGTCCGCCCCGCCGACCACGACGAGCTCGAATCGGTGGACGAGAATCGTCGGGTCGCGCTCGGCCCAGGCCGGGGCCCAGCCGTCGTCGCCGAGATGGAGGGCGTCGCCGGTGCGGATGTCGGCGGTTGCGATCGTGCGGTCGGCCTCGACGCGGCGTCGGGTCCGTTCGTTCCAGGCCGTGGTGGCGGAAGGCATTCCGATCAGGCCGGCGATCGCCGAGATCATCTCGGCTCCCGTGCACGTCTCGTCGAGCGTGCACGTCACTGAGTGCTCCGTTCCACTGGGTGAGCGCACGTCGAGCGCGATGTCCATCCGTGTCCTCCCGCATCGCCGTCCGCCCGCCGAGACCGCCCGGCCCCGGTGGTTTCGCAGAGCATAGGAGTGGGGGAGGGGGAACGCCCGGGGGTGACGCGAGTCACATGCGCACCGTGACCGGGGCCAACGAGGCCGGTCGCCGTCACCCCGATGATGGAACCATCGGGATCGAGTGGAGGTAAGACATGAAGCAGATCGCACGCACGTGGTTGGTGACGGTGGCAGCCGGAGCGGTTCTCGGCAGTGGTGCGGGCGCGGCGCTGCTGGCGACCGGGTCCGGATCCGGGTCGACGGTGCTGGCCTCGTCGTCGGAGGGTCGTACGGACCGCTCCGGTTCCTCCACCTCCACCACGGTGGCCTCCGAGATCTCGCCCGACACGACGGTCGCCCCGGCAACCACGGTCGTCGAGGCGCCGATCGCCGCGTCGGTGACCGAGGCCGCGCTCGTGCCGGGAGCGTCCGACCCCGCCGCCGTGATCGAATCCGGCGTCGCCGATCCTGCGGCGTCGACCCGCACCCGCCCGTCGACCAACTCGACCAACTCGACCAACTCGACGGGCCCGTCGGTCACCCCGGGCGCAGTCGTGCCGACCGGAACGTCAGGTGGCCCGACCCAGCCCAACAACTCCCCGGGCCAGGTGGTCCCTCCCGCTCCGACGCCTGCGCCGGTGGCCCCTGGAACCCCGACGTTCGCTCGGGTCCGGCTGCACTTCGCGAACAATCCGGCCTCGACCCGCGAGGCGGCGCCGCTGTCGATCCAGGTCGAGTGGGCACCACCGACCTCGGGCGGCCCGGTCGCCTCCTACACCGTCGTCTGCCGGCGCAAGGCCACGATGGAAGCCGGTACCTCGGTGACGGTCGGCGCCGGTGTCGGCGCCCAGTCGTTCCCGTCGCTGCCGGTGAACGTCGCCCACCAGTGCTCCGTCACCGCCAACGGTGCGGGCGGAGCCTCACCGACGGCGAACGCCGGTGAGGCGACGCCGCTGCCCCAGCCCGCCGCCGTCAGCTTCAGCTCCTGCCGCCTGGGCGGTCCCGGTGGGACCATCGGTGAGCGGTACCTCATCACGGGACTGGCGACGAAGGTCCCGACGCCGCCCGGCCTCTCCAGCCCCATCTACCGGGCCTCGTTCAGCCTGCTCAGCGGCGAGAGCGACCTCACAGCCGTCGGCGAGTACTGGGTCAACATGACGGAGGCGAAAGGCTTCTACGGTCGGTCCGGCGGTCACGGAACAGCTTCGATCTGGGTCCAGGGGACGGTGTCGTCGGGTGGCCGCACGCTCACGATGCAGTCGGCGCCGGCCACGGTCGCCTGTACCTGAGCCGTCGCCGTCGCTGCTCAGCGGAGGCCGAAGTACACCGCAGCCGCTGCTCCTGCTGCGACGACCAGCCCGACGGTGATCTGCAGGAGGAGCGGGACGGCGGTGTCGCCGCCGGAATCCGGTCCGGTCGCCGGCATCGGCGAGTGGTCGGTGAGATCCCGGCGGCGCCCCGCCACCGTCGCTTCGCCGGTCAGTTCGGCTCCGGCCGCCGCAGCCGGCGGAGGTCCCGGAGTGGGGCCGGGACCGGGCGGGGTCACGGCGGGTCCTGTCGGAGCGGAGTCCGCGGGGTTCGGCTCGTCGCCCCGGCGCGTGGCGTCGGTAGAGTTCACGATCGGCGGTGGACCGGCGACGGTGCCGACCGGGACCTCGCCGATCACCATGGGAGTGGGCTCGAAGCTTTCGGCGTGTTGGATCTCCTGCAGGCGGCGACCGAAGGCCTCTGCGCTCGGCGGTCGGTCGTCGGGCGACTTCGACATGGCGCCGAGCAGGGCGCCTTCGAGGACGGCCGGAACATCGCTGCGGTCGAGCGGGGGCACTGGTTCCGTGAGCACCGTGGTCAGGTACCGGAGTAGGCCCTCCGTCGTCACGGAGCCGAACGGCGCTCGACCGGCGAGCAGGCGGTACAAGGTGGCGGCGAGGCTGTAGATGTCGGACGCGGCGGAGGCGGCGCCCCGGTCGAGCACCTCCGGAGCGGCGAACGTCGGCGTCATCGCGTGCAGTGTCGTCAGGCCTTCGTTCCGGTCGGCGAGGGACGCGTACCGGAAGTCGCAGAGCGCCGGTTCGTGGTACTGGGTGATGAGGATGTTCTCCGGCTTGACGTCGCGATGAAGGATTCCTCTCCGGTGGGCGGTCTCGAGCACGCCCGCCATCTTCACTAGC
>JBAOIR010000086.1:0-37104 GCA_037045585.1 Microthrixaceae bacterium | reverse complement strand
CATGACCGACATGGTCCACTGTTCCTCGTCGCCGGGCGTCATGAACACACCGCGGTCGATCATCCACGGGTAGGAGGCGTCGTAGAGGCCGGTGTTGGTGTCGAGGAAGTCGCGGTAGTTGGTGAGCGGCTCGGAACGGTAGGACACGCAGCCCTTGGCCCCGAGGTCGATCGTGTGCGCCGGGATGCCGTACTTCGTCGATCGCTGCGTTCATGCCGTCGGTGAGTCGCTTGCCCAACATGTCGAAGTGCACGTAGGCCTCGGGCGTGAGGACCTGGGTGAGCGTGGCGAGCGACGCCGCAACCGACAGCGGGTTCCCGTTGAAGGTGCCCTGGTGGGCTGCACCGTTGTTGATCTCGCCCATGAGGTCGCCGCGACCGCCGAACGCACCGATGACGGCACCGCCGCCGATCGACTTGGCCCAGCTGGCGAGATCGGGCTTGACCCCGAAGCGCTCCTGCGTGCCGCCAGCAGCGATCGTCACGCCGCACTTGACCTCGTCGAAGATGAGGACGACGCCGTACTTGGTGCACAGCTCGCGGATCTTCTCGAGGTAGCCGGGCTGGCAGTGCACGATGCCGACGTTCATCATCACCGGCTCCATGATGAGGGCGGCGATCTTGTCGCCCTCGGCCTCGAGCAGGCGTTCGAACGCCTGCGGCGTCGTCGAACGGCACGATGCGGATCCAGTCCTCGAGTCCCTTGGGCATGCCCTTGGACTTGGGGGTCTTCGCCGGCATGTCGCGGCCGCCCATCGACTCGGGCGCTGGGCGTGCAGCTGTACATCAGCTGGTCGACGTGACCGTGGTAGCTGCCCTCGATCTTTGCCGACCACGTCGTGGCCCGTCGTGGCGCGAGCCACCCGGATGGCGGTCATGTTCGACTCGGTTCCCGAGTTGGTGAAGCGCACCTGGTCGACGTTGAAGCGGCGGCACAGCTCCTCGGCCAATTCGACGCAGCTCCTGACGGTGACGGCGAAGTGCATGCCTCGGTAGGCCGCAGCGGCGACGGCTTCGGCGACGATCGGGTTGGAGTGCCCGACGGCGATCGAGATCTGAACCCGTTGTGGAAGTCGTAATAGCCGGTGCCGTCGACGTCCCACACCTCGGCGCCGACGCCCTTCTCGAGATAGATGGGGTAAGGGGTCGCCGAGCTGGAAGCTCGAGGCGACGCCTCCGGGCATCGAACGGACTGCCCGCTCGTAGAGAGCCTTGGAGGCCGTGGTGTTGGCCAAAGAGCGTGGCCATCTGCTCGTCGGCAATGGTCGTGGCGTTGGCGTTGATCCGGTCGAGGTGAGCGCTATCGGTCATGGGAGGCACCTCGGTTTCGAGGAAATCCGTTGGCCCGTCACGCTACTACGACGGTATTCGCAATTCCAGGCGTCTTCGAGGTAGTGAATTCGCAGGTTCCATTGCAAATCGCAACGGTCTGAGCAAGGCTCGACCCCCATGACCGACGCGATTCGCAACTTCATCAACGGTGAGCTCGTCGAGGCCGCAGACGGCGCCACGACCGACCTGATCGATCCCTGCACCGGCGACGTGTTCGCCACGGCGCCTCGCTCTTCGAGCGCTGAGGACATCGACCACGCCTGGCCCCGCGGCGCAGGCCGGCTTCGAGGCGTGGCGGGTCGACCCCGTGGGAACGGCAGCTCGCGCTGCTGAAGATCGCCGACCCGGTCGAAGGCCGCGCCGACGAGCTCGTCGCGGTCGAGACCCGCAACACCGGCAAGCCGATCGGGCTGACGGCGCGAAGAGCTTCCGGCGATGATCGACCAGTTCCGGTTCTTCGCCGGCGCGGCCCAATGCTCGAGGGACGCGTCGGGCGAGTACATTGGCGGTCACACGTCGTCGATCCGCCGCGAGCCGATCGGTGTGTGGGCCAGGTCGCCCCCTGGAACTACCCGATGCTGATGGCCACCTGGAAGTGGGCTCCCGCCATCGCCGCGGGGTATTCGGTGGTGATCAAGCCGTCCGACACCACCCCGGGTGTCCACGGTGATGATGGTCGAGATGATGGCGGAGCTGCTGCCGCCGGGTGTCGTGAACGTGGTCTGCGGCGGGCGTGACACCGGCGCCGCGCTGGTCGGGCACCCGACCCCGGCGCTGGTCTCGATCACCGGCTCCACCCGGGCCGGGGTGGCGGTGGCCACCGCCGCCGCCGGCAACCTCACCCGCTCCCACCTCGAACTCGGCGGGAAGGCGCCGGTTGTCGTCTTCGACGACGCCAACCTCGACGCCGTGGCCGAAGGTGTCTCCGTCGCAGGCTATTTCAATGCCGGTCAAGACTGCACCGCAGCCACCCGGGTGATCGCCGGGCCGAAGGTCTACGACGACGTCGTCAACGCACTCACCGAGGCTGCCAAGGGCACCAAGACCGGCCAGCCCGACGACGAGGACGTGCTGTACGGCCCGGTCAACAACCCCAACCAGCTCGCCCATGTCAGCGGTCTGGTCGAGCGTGCGCCCGGGCACGCCGAGGTCACCGCCGGTGGCCGGGCGGTCGACGGCGCCGGGTACTTCTTCAACCCCACCGTCGTGGCCGGCGTCCGCCAGGACGACGAGATGGTGCAGGACGAGATCTTCGGCCCGGTCATCACCGTGCAGCGGTTCACCGACGAGGACGAAGCGGTGCGCTGGGCCAACGGCACGCCGTACGGCCTCGCCAGTTCCGTCTTCACCCAGAACCACGGGCGGGCGATGCGCATGTCTCGCCGCCTCGACTTCGGCTGCGTGTGGATCAACACCCACATCCCCCTCGTGGCCGAGATGCCCCACGGCGGGTTCAAGATGTCGGGCTACGGCAAGGACCTCTCGGGCTACGCCATCGACGATTACACCCGCATCAAGCACGTGATGAGCAGTATCGATTGAGCGGCTCGGAGTCAGGTCGGTGGCTCCGGAAGCTGTCGGCTGCGCCGACCAACGAACTGTCCTTTTGGGGGCGGGGCCCGACTTCGTCGACCCCGCCCTGATCCGGCTCTCGGTTGGTCGGGTTACGTCAGGGAGAGCGGGCGGGCTCGACGGGGGCGGTGTCGACCTTGGCCTTGTAGACCGCCCGGCGGATCTCGTCGAAGACGCCCAGCGACAGCGCTGCGGCGACGCAGATGCCCCACTGGGTGAGGTTCAGGTCGTGGGTCTCGAAGAGGTTGCGCATGGGGGCGACCTCGACCACGAGGATCTGCAGGACGGTCACGGTGGCGAGCGCCGCCCACAACCAGCGGTTGGTGAACGTCGTCGGGCTGAAGATCGTGCCCTCGGACCGGACGTTGAGGGCGTTGACGATCTGCAACAGGACGAAGGCGGTGAAGGCCATGGTCGCACCGGTGGACTCGCCGTACTCGTCCTTGGCCCAGGCGAGGATGCCGAGCGTGAGGGCCGCCATGATGGCGCCGTGCATCAACAGCACCGAGATCCGGTGGCGGTTGAGGATGACGGCGTCGTGCGCCCGGGGCAGGCGTGACATCACGCCGGGCTTCGGGACGTCGGTCCCGAGGGCCATGGCCGGCGGACCGTCCATGATGATGTTGATCCAGAGCAGCTGGATCGCTGCGAACGGCTTCGGCAGCCCGATGAGCTGGGAGCCGACCAGCGTGATGATGGCGCCGACGTTGGTGGCGACCTGGAACCGGACGAAGGTCACGATGTTGTCGTAGATGGCTCGGCCCTGTCCGACGGCGGACACGATGCTGCCCAGCTGGTCGTCAGCGAGAACGACGTCGGCCGCTTCCTTCGACACCTCGGTGCCGGTGATGCCCATGGCCACGCCGACGTCGGCCTGCTTGAGCGACGGTGCGTCGTTGACACCGTCGCCGGTCATCGCCGTTACGTGCCCGTGGCCCCTGGAGCGACTTCACGATGCGCAGCTTGTGCTCGGGCGACACCCGGGCGAACACGCCGATGTCCTCGACCCGATCGGTCAGCTGGTCGTCGCTCCACTCGTCGAGCGTGGCTCCGGTGACGGTCTCACCGCGGATGCCGAGCTCGCCGGCGATCGTGGTGGCGGTCGTGGGGTGGTCGCCGGTGATCATCTTCACGGCGATGCCGGCGCCGTGGGCGAGGGCGATGGCCTCGCCGGCCTCGGCCCGGGGTGGGTCGGCCAGACCGATGAGCCCGACGAGTTCGAGATCGTTGACGAGCTCGACGAGCGCGGCCTGGTCGGCGCCCTCGATTGCGGTGCGGTTCACCGTCGTGGTGCAGATCGCCAGCACTCGGCGGCCCTGGCGGGCGGCACCGTCGACACCGGCGTCGACCCGGCTGCGCCACCCGTTGTCGAAGTCGACCGTTCCCGCCGGTGTGGCGATCGTGGTGCAGCGCTCGGCGAGCCGGTCGACCGCGCCCTTCACGGCGATCTGGACCCGGTCGGGGTCGTCGGTCGGGACGACGGTGGCCATGAACTTGCGGCCGGAGTCGAACGGCACTTCGGCGAGGCGGCGCCGACGGTCCCGGAGTGCGGGAACGTCGACGCCGCGCTGTGCCGCCAGGCGCACCACGCCGATCTCGGTGGGATCTCCGACCTCGGAGCCGTCCGTTCCGTCGCCGATGGTCACGACGGCGTCCGACGCGAGCGTCGCGACCTCGAGGAGGCGGTCGGCGGCGTCGAGGCCGTCGCCCGATGCAGTGCCGTCCGCAGAGGTGGCGACCTCGATGCGGTCGCCGGCCAACTGCACCTCGACCGCCGACATTCGGTTCATGGTGAGGGTTCCGGTCTTGTCGGAGCAGATCACCGATGTCGATCCGAGCGTCTCGACGCTCGAGAGGTTCTTGACGATCGCCCCGTGTTTCGCGACCTGATGCACACCGAGTGCGAGCGTCACCGTGACGACGGCCGGGAGACCTTCGGGCACGGCGGCGACGGCGAGGCCGATGGCGGAACCGATGATGTCGCTGATCGCCTCACCGTGGGCGAGGCCCACGCCGAGGTAGGTGACCATCGCGACGCCGGCCACGCCAGCGAGCCGTTTGCCGAGGCCGTCGAGCTGGCGGGCGAGCGGGGTTTCGGTGGTCTCGGCGGTGGTGAGCAGGTCGGCGATGCGGCCCATCTCGGTCTCCATCGCGGTGGCGACGACGATGGCCTCGATGCGGCCGTGGGTCACGGTCGTGTTCATCCAGACCATGCACGAGCGATCGCCGAGCGGGGCATCGGCCCGGTCGACGGCCACGTCGGTCTTGTCGACCGCCAGCGATTCGCCGGTCAGCGACGATTCGTCGGCCTCACCGTCGATGCAGACCAGGATGCGGGCGTCGGCGGGGATACGGTCGCCGGCCTCGAGCAGGACGATGTCGCCGGGGACGAGGTCGGCGGCGTCGACGTCGAGGGTCTGGCCACCCCGTCGCACCCGGGCAGTGGCGCTGAGCATGGCGCGGAGCGCGTCGAGCGAGCGCTCGGCCCGTGCCTCCTGGACCACACCGAGGATGGCGTTGATGACGAGCACCGAGGCGATGACGATCGCGTCCTTGAGGTCGCCGACCAGGGCGGCAGCGAGTGCTCCCAGCGCCAACAGCCCGACGAGCACGGAGCGGAACTGGTCGACGAACCGGCGCCACAGGGGCGTGGGCGGCGGGCTCGCGAGGCGGTTCGGGCCGTAGGTCGCGAGTCGTTCGGCGGCCTCGGCGGCGGTCAGCCCGGACCGGGCGTCGGCGCCGAGACGATCGATGACGTCGGTCGGCGTCGACGTCCACCATGCCGTTCCGGGTGGTGCGTCGGGACGGTTGGCGTGAGGTTCGGGGTCGGTTCGGCGGAAGGAGTGGGAGTGGTCATGGGTGTGGACATCAGAGCACCCCCGACCCGGCGGGAGTGGGAGCCCCGAAGCCGCTGGACCGCAGATCGATCGGGGTGATGTATCCGAGCAGCCGCTCGGGCTCCGATACGAGGATGAACCCGCTCGGCGACGAGGCGAACGCGTCACCCAGGTCGGTGGATGGGCCGACCACTCCGAGGGCGCTGGCGGGGATCGCGAGTTCGCCGAGCCGCATTCCCGGCGCGTGCAACGGAGCCAGCGCAGCGATGGCCGCCATGGGGACGAGGCCGGTGGCCCGCTGATCGGAATCGGTCACAAGGATCACCTCAGATGTCGTGGGGTTGGCAGGGAGCCAGTAGCGCACGAAGTCGTCGACCGTGAGGTCGCCGTGCACCGCCGGAGGTAGGGGGCGAGCGACGTCGCCGGCCCGGATGCCGCCGAGGCGCTGTGCCTCCTGCGCCTGGAGCCGGGCCTGTTGTGCCGCTCAGGATGAACCAGCCGACGAAGGCCGTGAGGAGGCCGCCGTTGCCGTTGACGAACGACCACACGCCGAAGGCGATCAGGCCGGCGCCGATCACCCGGCCGGAGCCGGCAGTGATCGCTGTGGCGCGATGACGCTTGCCGGTCCGCCACCAGATGAGTGAGTGCAGCACTCGGCCGCCGTCGAGCGGGAAGCCCGGGAGCAGGTTGAAGACGCCGAGACCGATGTTGACCACGGCGGCCCAGGCGAGGAGGGTGGCGAGGACGTCGGCGCCGGCGAACCCGAGCCCGACGGCGGCGCCGACCGACACGGCCCCGATGGCGAGGCTCATGAGCGGGCCGACCACCGAGACGGCGAACTCGTCGTTCCACCGTCGAGGCTCCGACTCGAGTTCGGCGAGACCGCCGAGCGCCCACATCTGGACCTTGCGCACCCCGATGCCCCGCCGGCGGGCCATGAGGGCGTGCGCATACTCGTGGGCGATGAGCGACGCGCCGAACATCAGCACAGCGAGGGCGCCGATCAGGAGCGACGCGCCGAGCCCTCCACCCGAGATCCCCACCGCTGCCGGCGCGTCTCACTGCGACGAGGAGGGCAGTGAGCACGGCTGACCAGTGAAGGTGCAGCGGAATTCCGAACAGGGTGGCGATGGGTCGTGACGAACGGTTGATCACAGGATGCTCCTTCGGGTCGTCGAGAAAAACGAGCCGAAGGTCTTCCCCACCAGTCCTCACCGTTGGGCACCCGTTTCGGGTGCCGTCGCGTCTGGAGTGGTGTCCGGCACCGGGGTCGACGGTCCTTGGTGGGACTGGGTCGACGCCGTGATGACGATGCCGGACTTGCGGGGTACTCCCCTTCGTTCAATTGTCACTGCAGCACCGTGAGGCGCTGGGGACACACTACCTGGTGGATCGGCCGATCACACGTGACGTTCGGCTCATTTCCTGAGTGCCTCACAGGAGCGCACGACGATCTCACTGTCATGGGTCGCCGCGATGATGTGCCCATGCAGTCCCAGACGCTCCGTTTCTCCGAATCCGTGCGGGTGCTCTCCGACGCCGCGCGGCGTCGAGGGCTGACCGTCCCTGCCTTCCGCAGCCCGCCGCAACGTCCCGAGGTCGACCGCACCCTGCGTCGCCGGCCCGGCGGCGAGGTCACCGTCGCCGTGCGTGTGGCGGGCCGTCCGTTCGCCGCCGTGCAGACCGACCTCATCGAGGCGCTCCTCATCGTCAACGAGGTCGAGGCCGACGCGGCACAGTCCGTTCGCCGTGATCTGTGGAACGCCCTGGCCCGGGCGGGCCAGGTCGAGGGGCCGCCGTCCCTGGTCGCCGTGTAGCGGCCGGGCTGGCAGGATGACGCCGATGCGCGTCGTCAGCCTCGTCCCGTCGGTCACCGAGACCCTGCTGGCGTGGGGCGTCGAGCCGGCGGCGGTCACTCGGTACTGCGAGCAGCCGGGGTACCCCACCGTCGGTGGCACCAAGAACCCCGACCTCGACGCGATCGTTCGGCTCGCACCCGACCTCGTGGTGCTCGACGAGGAGGAGAACCGCCGCCCCGATGCCGACGCGCTCGTGGCCGCCGGCGTCCCGGTGCACGTCACGGCCGTCCGCTCCGTCGACGACGTGGCCCCGGCGCTCGCCGCCCTGGCCGCTGCTGTCGGGGTCGACCCCGTCGATACCGCCGACCCTCTCGATACCGCCGATCCGGCGCCGGGCGCCGGCCCCGGCGCCCACTCCCGTCGGGCCTTCGTTCCGATCTGGCGGCGGCCGTGGATGACGATCAACGCCGATACCTACGGCGCGTCGCTCCTCGCCCGCGTCGGCTGGACGACGGTGTTCGGCGACGCCACGCAGCGGTACCCCACCATCGAACTCGACGACGTCCGCCGCTCGGCACCCGACGCCGTCCTCGTCCCGACCGAGCCGTACGCGTTCGACGAGCGCCACTGCCGTGAGCTGGAGGCCGAGCTCGGGTGCCCGGCACTGCTCGTCGACGGCAAGGACCTGTTCTGGTGGGGCACTCGCACACCGTCCGCACTCCGGCGATTGGCACAGGCACTCCCATGAACGAACTCCCGGTCATCGATCTCCGGACCGGTGACGACGCAGCGATCGCCATCGACGAGGCCTGCAGGTCGCGGGGCTTCTTCGTCGTGACCGGGCACGGGGTCTCCCTCGATCTCGTCGCCGACCTCGACGTGTGCGCCCGGGCCTTCTTCGCCCGCCCCGATGCCGAGAAGGAGCCGATCGCGATGCGCCATGGCGGGCGGGCGTGGCGCGGCTGGTTCCCGTTGGGGGGCGAGCTCACGTCGGGTCGCCCCGACCAGAAGGAAGGCCTCTACTTCGGGGCCGAACTGCCGGCCGACGACCATCGCCCGATGCACGGGCCGAACCTCTTTCCCGCCGAACCGGCCGAGCTGCGCCGGCTCGTCCTGCGCTACCTCGACGAGTTGACGGCCCTCGGCCACCGGCTCGTCGCCCTGCTCGACCGTGGATTCGGCGCCGACGGCCGACTCAGCTCGGTCGTCGCCGATCCGCTCGTCCTGTTCCGGATCTTCGGGTACCCGGCCGGCACCGAGGGATGGGGAGTGGGTGAGCACACCGACTACGGGCTGCTCACGATCCTCCATCAGGACGAGAGCGGTGGCTTGCAGGTCCGCGACGGCGACACGTGGACCGACGTGCCGCCGTTGCCGGGCTCATTCGTCTGCAACATCGGCGACATGTTGGAGAAGGCCACCGGCGGGGTGTACCGCTCGACGCCCCACCGGGTGCAGAACACGTCGTCGCGGTACCGGGTGTCGATGCCGTTCTTCTTCGACCCGGGCTGGGACGCCCGGGTCGAGCGGCTCGTCGAGGACACACCGACGGGGGTTGCTCGGTGGGACGGCGCCGATCCCCACCTGTTCGACGGCACCTACGGCGACTACGTCTGGCAGAAGGTCGGCTCGGTGTTCCCGGACCTTCGTTAGATGCCGAAGGCGGCGGTGCGAGCCGTTTCGACCGCGGCGACGTCGGAGCCGGTGACCTCGACGTCGGCGATCGCCTGGCGACCGTAGAGGAACAACAACAGCTCGACCGGCGCTCCGGTCACCGTGACGACCCGGTCACCCTTGCCGGCCCGGTGCGAACCGTCGACCGCGCCCGTCGCCTCCAGCTGCAACGCGACGTCGCCGATGCGCGCCTTGCGCAGGATCAGCCCCGACAGCTGCCGCACCTTGCCCCACACCTCGGTCTGCAGGTCGTCGCGGTCGGTGCGGGGCGCGAGCCCCTGGGGCCGACGGACGTCCTCGTGGTGCACCGTGTACTCGACGAGGCTCATCGCCGCACGGATCGCCGGCACCGACAAGGGGCCCTTCGGCGGCGTACGGACCCGGGCGACGACCGCTTCGAATCCCCGGCGCTGCTCCTTGTCCATCAACTTCCGGGTGAACGCCTCGAACGGGCCGCCCACCAGGATGCCCGGCGCCGAGAGCGGGTTGCGCTCGCGGATGGCGAGGTGTGCCGCCAGATCGAACGCGGTCCATTCGCCACAGAGCGTCGGTACGTCCGGACCCAGCTCCAGCATCAGGTCGCACAGCTCGTGGCGTTCGTGGAGGTCGAGGTCGGTGGCCATGCGTCGAACCTACCGTCTGGACGCGCCGACCACGGGGTACTGGGCCGGTTCGTCGACCAACGAGGCAGGTACGGGCATGGAACCCAGCAGCACGGACGTCGAGGGCATCGGTGCCCGCGTCGAGCAGACCGGCGACCGCGCCTGGCGCGTCACCATCGCCGGCGAACTCGACGCTGCGACGGCGCCCGAACTCGCCGCCGTGCTCGACCCGCTGGTCGTGACGGAGTCGCCGACGGTGGTCGTCAACCTCCTCGACGTCACCTTCATGGATTCGTCGGGCCTGCGGACCCTCGTGCGGGCCGCCAACGAGGCGAAGGATTCCGGCGGTTCGCTCGTCCTCGCCCGGGCATCGGGCGCAGTCGTCCGGCTGCTCGAGGTCACCGGGCTGGTCGAGCACCTGCCGACGACGGAGCCCTGACCGCCGGCCGTCGCGGGCGTGAGCGACCAGTCGTCGCGGCGGGCGGTCAGCCGCCGGAGCGGTTGGGAAGTCGCACGACGGTCAGGAAGAAGTCGTCGATGCGGCGGATCACGTCGTGGAAGCGCTCGAAATCGACCGGTTTGGTGATGAACGTGTTCGCATGCAGCTGGTACGTGTCGATCACGTCGATCTCGGCCTCGGACGTGGTGAGCACGATCACGGGGATGTGGCTGAGGCTCGGGTCGCCCTTGACCTCGGCCAGCACCTCCTTGCCGTCCTTGCGGGGGAGGTTGAGGTCGAGCAGCACGAGGTGCGGCGCGGTCGCGTCGGAGAACCGGCCCTCGTGGCGGAGGTACGCCATCGCCTCCTCGCCGTTCTCGACGACGTCGAGGTGGTGGATCAACTTGCTCTGCTCGAGCGCCTCTCGGGTGATGAGGACATCACCGGGATCGTCCTCGACCAGGAGCAGCCGGATCGGCTCGACCGCGGCAGTGAGTGCGTCGGGTCCGAGCCCGTCGATCTTGGTCATGGAAGGTCCTCGCTCGCCGACGCGCCGGGACCGTCGGAGGGGACGGTCGCTCCGGGGAGGCCGTGTTCGTCAATGTACCCCGATGGTTCGGCGGACGAGTTCGGCAACGTCCATCTGACCGAAGTTCCCCCATCCCGGGGAGGGGCGTCGATCCAGATCTCGCCGCCGTGGAACTCGACGATCTTCTTGCAGAGCGCCAGGCCGATTCCGGTGCCCTCGAACGCGTCACGGCTGTGCAACCGCTGGAAGATCACGAACACCCGCTCGCGGAACGTTTCGTCGATCCCGATGCCGTTGTCGGTGAACGTGAACGTCCAGCGGTCGTCGGTGGGTTCGGCGGTCAGGTGGATCCGAGGAGCGACGTCGGTCCGGCGGTACTTGAGGGCGTTCGCCAACAGGTTCTGGAGGAGGGCGGCCAGGAGCGACGGGTCGCCGGGGACGACCGGGAGGTGCTCGTGGTGGAACTCCGCCTCGGTCGCGATGATGGGCGCTGAGTAGCTCTCGGCCACCGTGTCGGCGATCGCGGCGAGGTCGCACTCCACGAACGTGTCGGTCGTGCGCCCGACCCGGGAAAAGTTGAGGAGGTCGCTGATGAGCGCTTGCATGCGCTTGGCGCCGTCGACGGCGTACTCGATGTACAACCGGCCCTTCTCGTCGAGCTCGTCGGCGTAGCGCTGCTCGAGGAGCTGGCAGAACGACGCCACCTTGCGAAGCGGCTCCTGCAGGTCGTGCGACGCCACGTAGGCGAACTGCTCGAGGTCGCGGTTGGATCGTTCGAGCGATTGGCTCTGGTGGGCGAGCTCCGAGCGGGCGATCTCCGCCGCTGCGAGTTCGGCGACCAATCGGCGGCGCATGTCGTCGACACGGGTCGCGAGTTGTTCGATCTCGCGTGGCCCCGATACCACGATCTCGGTGTCGAACCGGCCGAGATCGACGCTGTCGGTCTGGTCGACCAGCTGCTCGATCGGGACCACGACCCGACGCCGGAGCAGCCATGCGCCGAACAGCCCCGACCCCGTGACGCCCGCGAGGGCGAGACCGATCGCGACGCCGAGCGACGTCGTGGCTGTGTCGAGGTCGGAGCGGGCGGCCCTGCTGCCCGCGGACACGTCGCGTTCGAGGCGGTCGACCGCGGCGACGTCGTCGAACGCGAGCTTCGACATGAGCGCGGCCTGCTCGCCGTCGTCGCCGTTCGCTCCGTCGGGTGAGTTGGCGATGGGCTCCGCGACGTCCCGACGCCACGTCGCCGCGGCCCCGGTGACGTCGTCGAGGCGCCGTTCGATCGGTGCCTGCTCGTCGGCGAGCAACGAATGCAGGTTGCGGGTGAGGGCGGCCTCGGCAGTCTTGCCGTCCTCGTACGGCTCGAGGAACCGGCCGTCGTGGGTTTGGGCGAATCCACGCACCCCCGTCTCCTGGTCGAGCAGGGACGTTCGGAGCTTCTCGGTCTGCACGAGGGCCGGACCCAGACGATTGAAGACTTCGGAGCGTGCCGCGAGGAGGTTGGAGAAGCTGACGATGACCACGATCGTGCCGACGAGCAGCACGGTCACCGCGACGGCCATCGACAGGTTGGCGAGCGAGCCGAGCGAGCCGAGCGCGCCGCGACGCTCCGTCGGGTGTTCACTCAAGGTGAGCCCCACACCCGCGACGAGACGATCGCCAGTGCCACGTCGTCGCGCCATCCCTCGGTGCTGCGGGCGGCGAAGCGAGCGAGCAGGAGATCGGGGTCGATGAAGTCGTCGACGAGCGCCTGCTCGACGGCGCCGGGCACGTCGTCGATCGAGAGGATCTCACCGTCGTCGGAGCGGATCTCGAAGAGCCCGTCGGTGTAGAGCGCGATCGACCACACCTCGGGGAGCTCGAAGGCGGTGCCCTGCCAGCGGCGTTCACCGAACCTCATGCCGAGCGGCGACCGCAGGTGCTCGTCGACCAGGGCGCCGACGCCGGCCAGCACGGGAGGCGGGTGACCGGCGCTGCGCACCTCGACCCGGCGGAGGTTGGGCGACACCGTGACGTCGCACACGGTCGCGTACGCGTCGGCGGTGGAACGTTCGGTCATGAGGAGGTCCTCGAGGCCGGCGAGCACGGCGTCGGCCGGCAGGTCGGACAGCACGAGCGCCCGCCAGCCGGCGCGAAGGGAGACGCCGAGCGCGGCCTCGTCGGGACCATGGCCGGCGACGTCACCGATGATCGCCCGGATCGATCCGTCCGGCAGCTCGACGCCGTCGATGAAGTCGCCGCTCACGACGCCGGTGCGCGAGCCGTGTACTTCGTCGCCCAGGAGAAGTCGCCGCGCCGGAAGCTCGGGGTACCGAGCAGTGCCCGCTCGAGGCGTTCGCGCTCGACGTTCTGGAGCTGAGCCCGAAGCAGCATCGCCGTCGACCGTTCGTTGCGTTTGCGCTCGATCGCGAAGCGGATGGAACGGGCGATGGTGGGTGCCGTGGCCTCACCCTTGATGAGGTAGTCCTGCGCCCCGGCGGCGACGGCTGCGGTGCCGACCGACTCGTCGCCCCAGCCCGTGAGGACGACGATGGCGACCTCGGGGCACGTCGAACGGACGGCGTGCAACGCATCGAGCTCGATCGAACCGGGCAGACCGAGGTCGAGCACGATGCAGTCGAGATCGCCCTGGAGGTGCGACGACGCCTCGTCGAGCGACGCGACGGTCGTGATCGACAGGTCGGGGTCGATCTCGCCGACACCGTGACGGAACAGGACGGTGTCGGCGGCGTCGTCCTCGATGAGCAGGACTCGGTAGGCGGCGTCGCGGGGCGCGGCGACGGTCGTCGTGGCGGGCGTGCGGCGCGTGTCGGCCATGTCGTCGGTACCTCGTCGGCCAGTGGGGTCGACCATCTGCACCCCGTCGTGTTCGTGAGACAGGGCGCGCTCGTGTCGGAACGAGATCATCGCATCGGTTACCCCCGGTGGGGGATCGCCAAACGTCGGGGGACCGACCTCGACGAGCTTCGTCCAATCCGACTGACATCGTCACGGGCCGGGTACGGAGCGCGGGTGGCCGAACCACCCCGAGTCGATGATCCCACCTCCACCTGGAATCCACGCGAACGCCGGGTGGCCCGCATGGAGTTCGATGCGTCGCTCTCGTCCCCTCGCAGGACACGGGTGTTCGTCGGCTCCACGGCGCGGGGGTGGGGCCTCGGTGATGTCGTCGTGCTCGCCGAGCTCCTGGTGAGCGAGGTCGTGACGAACGCCGTGGAACACGGCTCGTCGGGCGGGGCCGTCGAGATCATCGCCCTTCCCACCGGGCTCCGGGTCGAGGTCACTGATCAATCCCTCGGACTCCCCGAACTCCAGAATCCCAGTGCGACCGAGCCGACGGGTCGCGGGTTGTCGATCGTCGACCAGCTCAGCCGGTGGTGGGGTGTGGAACGGGCCACTGACGGCAAGAAGGTGTGGTTCGAGGTCGACGATCTCGACGTGTCGAGGAGCGGGTGACGGCGCCCGCCGTGGCAGCGCACCCCCGGATGGGGGATTGGTGAGCGGGACGGCTTGGCCGCATGTCGATTCGCGACGAGCGTTGCTACGCTCCGCTGATGGCCATGGATGAATCACCCTCGTTCACCGTCGAGACCGATGAGGACATGGGATCCGTCGTCGTTCGGGCAACCGGCGAGATCGACGTGGCCACCGCCCCCCAGGTCGAGGGGCAGCTCCTCGCCATCATCGACTCCGGCTCGGCCGTCGTGCTCGACCTCCACGGTGTGACGTTCATCGACTCCTCCGGCTTGCGCACGCTGGTCACGGCGCGCCAGCGCGCCGAGGAGATGTCGGTGGCGTTCTCCCTCGCCGGCCGCAGTCAGGCCGTCGATCGGCTGCTGCAGGTCACGGGGCTCGACAGCGTGTTCGAGTCCAGCTGATTCCGACGCTCGCCAGCGTGGTGGTCGTCGATGTCTGGCCGTTCCCCCTCGAGGGTACGACCGCACGACGCCCAGACCCACGAGGTACCCAATTGCTCGTCACCCCGTTCGAGGAGACCACGTGAGCCAGCACGATCCCGAGCCCGCCTTCGAGGGTTCGATCAGCATCACCATCGCCCCCGACCCTCGCCTCGTGCGGCCGGTTCGACTGGCGATGGGCGGGCTGGCGTCGCTGGCCGGCTTCGACGTCGAGGCGATCGAAGACCTCCGCGTGGCGGTCAACGAGCTCACCGCCACGCTCATCGAGCGTGGCGACGGGTCGGAACTCCGGTTGCTCCTCAGCGTGCTCGACAGCGGAGCGATCCGCATCGAGGGGTCGACCGGTCTCGGCAGTGTCGACGTGACCGACGAGCGCTTCGCGTTGAGCGACCAGATCTTGTCGGTGGTCGCCGACGACCACGGGTTCGACACGTCCGCGGGCGTTGCCTCGGCGTGGCTCGAACGCGCCAAGGTCGAGTGGTTGGACGACGATGGCGGCGAAGAGTCGACGTGAGTGGCCCTGACCGTGACTCGGGCGACGAGCCCGAGGTGGTCGAGCGGTTCCGACGGTGGAAGGCCACCGGAAACCGCCGGCTGCGCGACCAACTCGTCGTCGACCACCAGTCGATCGCCCAGGCCTGCGCCCGGAGGTTCGCCTCGCGGGGCGAGCCCCTCGACGACCTGACCCAGGTCGCCCTGCTCGGCCTGGTCAAGGCCGTCGAGCGATTCGACCCCGAGAAGGGCATCCCGTTCGCCGGATTCGCCGTGCCGACGATCACGGGCGAGCTGCGTCGCCACTTCCGTGACGCGACGTGGGCCGTGCACGTTCCGCGGCGCGCCAAGGACCTCCACGTCCGGATGCCGGCCACCGTCGAACGCCTGCGGGTGTCCCTGGGGCGACCGCCGACCCCCGACGAGCTGGCCGAGGAGCTCGGGTGCTCACCCGAAGACGTGCTCGACGCGCTCGACGCCGGCGCGGCCTACCGCTCGGCCTCGACCGACACCCCCGAGGGGTTCCACGCGGCGTCGATGTCACAGTTGGGGACGTCGGCGGGCATTGCGAACGAAGAGCGGGTCCTGTTGGAGCAACTCATGCTCACGCTGCCCGAGCGCCAGCGGAAGATCGTGTGGCTCCGGTTCTTCGAGGACCTGAGTCAGTCCGAGATCGCGGAGATCGTGGGCACCAGCCAGGTGCACGTGTCTCGTCTGTTGCGCGAAGCGCTGCGCGGCCTCCGCGCCAAGGCCGGCCCCGAGTAGGGGCCGACCTCGGCGACATCGGTCAGCGTGGTGTCGTCACGCCACCGGAGACGGCAGCGGCGGATCCGTCGGTGGCACCGGGAGCGGTGACGGCGACGGGGTCGGGTCGGGCACGATCGGCGACGGGTCGGGCATCGGCGCCGGCATCGGGTCCGGCTGGGGTATCGGGGCCGGATCCGGCATCGGAGACGGCTCGGGGCTGGGTGACGGCTCGGGTGCGGGGCTTGGGGTGAGCGGATCGGGGAGGCTCATCGGAGCGACTTCGCCATCACGCCGTCACGGTTCTCGAGGTGGGCTCGGATGAACCACTGGAACCCCTCGAGTGCGGCCAGCTGGCCGATGATCATGTCCTCGGTGACCGGATCCAACTCGCCGAGGCGGTCGAGCGCGGCCCGGTGGTCGCCGATCACTCCCGAGTACGCAGCATCGAGCTCGAGCAGATGTTGGGGTACGACGTCGCGACCGAGCGGGTAGTCCTCCCAGTCGCGGTGCGCGACGAGCGACCCAGCGAGGCCGTTGGGCGACACGCCCATCGTGGCGATGCGCTCAGCGGTGGTGTCGACCATCAGCGCGACCGCCTGGTACTGCGGATCGAGCATCTCGTGCACACCGATGAACCCGTTGCCGACCACGTTCCAGTGGACGTGCTTGAGCGTGAGCGTGAGGTCGATCAGCGCCTCGAGGCGTCGTTGGAGGATCTCCGCGGTGACACCGGCGTCGTCCTCGGACATGCCGGGGATCGTGTACGTGTCGGTCTCGCCGCGTGGAACGCGCCGTGCCGGCCTTCGCGATGCCCCGCTTCACGGTCCCGTTCTTGGCCGTCCCGTTCTTGGCGGCGCCGGCGGCCCCGGCGCTGCTCCGGCTCGGGGCCTTCTTCTTCGACGTGCTGGATCGTGCCGTGGTGGCCATGGGATTCCCTTCGTGGAGGTTGACGAACAGGCCCTACCCCCGCCCCGAACGGCGCATACCCCTTGGCGCTCCTTCTCCCCGAACTGGGGGATCCCTCCAGATTGCTTCACCGTTGAACTTGGTCTGCCGATAGTCAGGTCATGAGTCACATCGGAGAGGAGGTAGGTCGCGCGGTGCCGAATCGTGACGAACCCGTCGGCGCGCCCGCGCCCCCGGCCCCGCTCCCGATGCCGTCTCGTTCTGGCGGCGGATCGCGACGGCGTCGACCGATCCGGTCCTCCTCCTCGACGGATCACATCGCTGTGTGTACGTGTCCGACGCCGTGCTCGCCGAGACCGGTTTCCAACGGGCCGACCTGATCGGCCGGCGGTTCGAATCGCTCATCGTCGACGCCGACGGGTCGAGCGTCACCGAACGTCTCGACCGCAACGACGACGTCGGGTCGGAGTTCGGCGTCACCATCCGCACGATCAGCGGGTCATCGTCCTACACCCGGGCTCGGATCCACCGCGACCTGCTCGACGGCGTCCCTCGTCACGTTGTGGTGCTGCGCACGACGCTCGGGGATCACCGGATCGAGACGGCACTGCGCCGCCGTGTCTCGCTGGAGGAGGTGCTCGAACGGGTCCAGAACCGGTTCATCAACGCCGTGCCCACCGAGATCCACGGGGTCGTGAACTGGGCGCTCGAAGAGGTCGGCGAGTTCCTCGGTGCCGATCGTGCCTACATCCTCACGTTCGACAACGACGCCCGTACCGAGACGATGATCCACGAGTGGGCGCGCCCCGGTGTCGAGCCCGAGCTCGGCACCTACGACGACGTGTCGTGGGACCTCGCGCCGGCGGCGAGCCGACGCAACAGCGACCTGTGGGTCAGCGCCGTGCCGGACGTGTCGAAGCTCGACGGCGAGTGGGAACTCGACCGACGCTTCTTCGAGGCGTCGGGGCTCCGTTCGATCCTCGAGTTGCCGATCATCATCGACGGGCGACCCGTGGGCTCGCTCGGTTTCGACTGGCTTCGACAGCTCGCCGACTGGACCGAGGATGACCTCACGCTGCTCGGGATGTTCGCGTCGACGTTCGCGCAGATCCTCGGCCGCGAGACCGCGGAACGGGAGCTCGTTCGTCGCGCCAACCACGACGAGCTGACGGGCCTTCCCAACCGGCTCGGGCTCCTGACCCGACTCCGTTCGGCGCTCGACGAACGGAACGGCGACCATGTCGTCGGCGCGATCGTGCTCGACATCGACCGGTTCCAGGTCGTCAACGATTCCCTCGGCAATGCAATCGGCGACGCCCTGCTCCGGCTGGTCGGTGCTCGGGTCCGTGGACTGGTGCGCCCGACCGATGTCGTCGCCCGCCTCGGCGGTGACGAGTTCGCCGTGGTGCTGACCGACGCACTCGACGAGTGGTCGGTCTCGCAGATGGCCGAACGGCTTCGCGAGGGTCTGTCGGAGCCCTTCCACTTCGCCGACCGCCACGGGATGGACCGCACCCATCTCCTGACGGTCAGCTGCGGGCTCGCGACCGCTGACGCCGAGTCGGTGACCGCCGAGGAGCTGCTGCGCCGTGCCGGTGCCGCGATGTACCGCGCCAAGGAGCTGGGCCGGGCGCGTCAGACGTCGTTCGACGTCGAACTCGAGCACCGTCTCGCCGAGCGCCTCGATCTCGACCAGCGGCTCCGGTCGGCGCAGGGCCGCGGCGAGTTCGAGGTGCACTTCCAGCCGGAGGTCGAACTCGCGACCGGTCGCGTGATCGGCGCCGAGGCCTTGCTGCGGTGGCGGTGCGACGGTGTGCTCCGCGACGCCGTGTCGTTCATCGACGTCGTCGAGGAGACGGGCCTGATCGTGTCGGTCGGTCGTTGGGTGCTCGACGAGTCCTGCCGCCAGGCCGCGCTCTGGTGCCGCCTCGACGGCAATGACGACTTCATCATGCGGGTGAATCTGTCGCCGCGGCAGCTCGAACACCCCGACCTGATCGATCAGGTCCGGGAGGTGCTGCAACGTCACGACCTCGATCCGCGGAACCTGTGCCTCGAGATCACCGAGACCGCGCTCATGGCGAACGCCGAGGCCGCGCTCGGACTGCTCAACGGACTCGACGCGCTCGGCGTGAGTCTCGCGATCGACGACTTCGGGACGGGGTACTCGTCGCTCAGCTACCTGAAGCGGTTCCCCGTCGACATCCTCAAGATCGACCGGTCGTTCGTCGACGGTCTGCCCCACGACACCGAGGATCACGCCATCGTGACGACGATCATCACGCTTGCCGCGGCGCTGGGCATGACGGTCACCGCCGAGGGCATCGAGACCGAGGAGCAGGCCGACGCCCTGCTCGCCCTCGGCTGCGATCGGGGCCAGGGTTGGCGGTACTCCAAGGCGGTGCCGGCCTCCGACTTCGACCCGATGCTCTCGCCCGCTCCGGCGCATCCCATCGGCTGAGCGGCGGACCTGTGGCTGGCATGCTGGCGGGCATGGACCTGCGCCACGGAAGCACCACCGCCACGATCGACCTCGACGGCGGCCGGCTCGCCTCGCTCCGGCCCCGGGGCATCGAGGTGCTCGTGACCGAGGGGGAACGCCCGACCCGATGGGGATCGTTCCCGATGGTGCCCTGGTGCGGCCGGCTCCGGGACGGTCACCTCGAGTTCGACGGCGTCGGCTACGACCTGCCGTTGACCAGCCCGCCGCACACGAACCACGGCATTGCGCACCTGCAGCCGTGGTCGGCGGTGAGCGCAGGTGACGCCACCTGTGTGATCCGCACCGAGCTGGGTGAGCCGTGGCCGTTCGGGGGCCATGTCGTGCAACGATTCGAACTGGACGACGCGCACCTGACGGTGACCGTCGAGGTGCACGCCCGCCACCGCCCGATGCCGGCGATGGCGGGGTGGCATCCGTGGTTCCGGCGTGATCTCGGGGTCGGCGAGCCGGCCGAGCTCGTGCTCGACCTGTCGTCGGCGTCGATCCATGCGGTGGGCGAGGACGGCATCCCGACCGGCGAGCTGGTGCCGGTGCCGCCCGGTCCGTGGGACAGCGTCGTTCGTGGGCCTCGGTGCCGACCCGATCGTCCGCTGGGCCGGGGCGCTCGAACTCACGGTCTCGTCGTCGTTCGACGACTGGGTGATCTTCACCCGCCCCGAACATGCCCTGTGCGTCGAGCCCGAGAGCGGTGCACCCAACGACATCAACCGCGTCCCGCACGTGGTGCTGCCGGAGCAGCCCCTCGTCGGCACGATGACGCTCTCCTGGAGTGGCCTCGGCCACCTTCGCTAGGTACGTCGCTTCGCTCCTGCTATCGCTCCGGTACCTCGGCGGGTTCTGGGTCACCCTCGACTGACCACAGCTGCGGTCAGACCAGGGCGGACCCCTCGTGGGAGAGCGCCACGAGGCGCTCGATGAGCTCGGCCTTGCGCTCGTCGGCCGTCTCGTTGTCGCCCTGGCACGTGCCGGCGGCGTGGTGGCCACCACCGCCGTAGCCCAACATGAGCTCACCGATCTCGACGGGGTTGCGACGATCGAAGATCGACTTGCCGACCGTGTACACCGTGTTCTGCTTCTCTCGGCCCCACATCACGTGCATCGAGATGTCGCACTGGGGGAACATCGCGTAAACCACGAACCGGTTGCCGGCGAAGATCGTCTCCTCGTTGCGCAGGTCGAGCACCACGAGGTTGTTGTGCACCTCGGCGACACGGGCGATCTGCTCGCGGAACAGCTGGTGCTGTGAGCGGAAGAGGTCGACGCGTTCGGCGACGTCGGGCAGGGCGAGGATCTCCTCGATGCTCATGTCGCGGCAGCAGTCGATGAGGTCCATCATCAACGCGTAGTTCGAGATGCGGAAGTCGCGGAAGCGGCCGAGGCCGGTCCGTGCGTCCATGAGGAACGAGAGCAGTTCCCAGCCCTGGGGTTCGAGGACGTCGTCCATCGAGAAGCCGGCGGAGTCGGCCTTGTCGACCGCCTCCATCATCTCGTCGCTGATGTTCGGGAACCGCTCCTTGCCGCCGTAGTAGTCGTAGACGACCCGGGCGGCCGACTTGGCGTCGGGCTGCAGGATGTAGCCGGGCGTGGGGATCCCGGAGTTGCGGAGCGCCTCGGAGGCGTGGTGGTCGAAGCAGAGTCCACAGCCGGGTACGTACGGCAGGTTGGTGAGGATGTCGCGTTCGGTCACCTCGACCTTGCCGTCCTGGACGTCCTTGGGATGGTGGAAGTCGATCTCGCCCAGGATGCCCATGTCCTTGAGCAGCACGGCACAGACGAGACCGTCCATGTCGCTGCGGGTCAGAAGTCGGTAGGTGTGATCGGTCATGGTGGTCTCCCCGGGAACTGGCTCGGTCGCGGCGGTGGCCGGACCCATGGTCGTTTCATCGGCACGAGGGCGTCGATCGTTAACCGAGCGGCGTTCGGTTTCCGCCGGATCGGGCGGCGCCCGGCGGAACTAGCGTGGCCGCATGCAGACCCGGGAATCGACGTTGAGCGGCGGCCGAGGGGTGACCCTCCACACAGTGGTGTGGGAGCCCGACGATCCGTCGACGGTGGTCGCCGATGTCGCGCTCGTCCACGGGTACGGCGAGCACTCTCGTCGGTACGTCCCCGTCGCCGAGGTGTTGACCGCGGCCGGCTTCCACGTGTCGGCCCTCGATCTCCGGGGGCACGGACGGACCGTGGGGCTGCGTCGCGGCGACATCGACGACTTCGACACGGTCGTCGACGACGTGTCGGCCTACGTGGACACGGTGCGCACCGACCTGCCGCTGTTCACGTACGGCCACTCGATGGGGGGCCTCGCCGTCATCCGTCTGGCCGAACGGGACGACTCGCGGTTCGCCGGTCTTGTCATCACGAGTCCGGCGCTGGCGGCGGCCGAGGCCATTCCGGCACCGCTCGTCGCCGTCGCCAACGTGGTGGGAAAGCTGGCGCCGGGGCTCCGCACCGATCGCGCTCGAGGGTGGACGCGATCTCCCACGACCAGGCGGTCCGCGACGACTACGACCGCGATCCGTACAACTTCCGTGGCAAGTTGACCGCGGGGACCGGTCGGCAGATGAACGTCGCCATCGGCGCGGCGCTGGCCGACGCCGGTCGAATCACGTGTCCCGTCCTGGTCCTGCACGGCACGGCCGATCGGCTGACGGCGCCCGTCGGCTCGGAGCAGTTCGTCGACGCCGTGTCCTCCACCGACCGCACGCTGCGCACCTGGCCGGGCGCGTACCACGAGCTGCACCACGAACCCGAGCGCGAGGAAGTGCTCGCCACCATCTCCGGGTGGATCACCGATCACCTCTCGGCGGTAGGTGGCAGCACTCCGTCGAAGTAGCGCAGCTGGTACGCCGATGCGACGCAGTTGACGAAGCGTTCCGGTGCCATACCGGCCGGCAGCCACGCGCCGAGCCGCGGCCCGAGCCGCATGACGAGGTCCCGCCCGAGTGCCTGACGGGCGTCGGGGGTGAGGTCGGGGGACCGCAGCAGGAAGTCGCGGATGAACGTGAACTGCCGGGTCGTCATCGACGAGACGTCGATCGCCGCGATCACCGGCCAACAGCCCGGCGGGGGTGGGAACACCGTCGGCGTCAACAGCGGCACGACGAGCTGGGCCGCGGTCGTGGATGACGAACGTGCCGACGGACAGGTCGCCCAGCCGTTGGTTGCGGGGGTTGGAGAGCGCTGCGACGAGGGCGATGCCGGTCGGTAGCTCGACGAGCTCGATCAACGAACGGATAAGGGCGTGGCCGAACCCGATCGTTTCCCCGACGTCGGTCACGAGACGCGGAGCCCGAGCAGTGCTTTGCCCGGGGTCCGGCCGTTCCACCGGGTCTCGCAGAGCGGGACGAGGAAGATGCCGACGAAGAACACAACGAGCAGCGATCAGGATCCGCTGCACGATGTCGACGGTCCCGGGGGCGAGGACCTCACGTTCGAGCAACACCGACCCGCCGGCGCGAACGAGGGCCTGAAGGATCACGCCGACCGCCGCGAGCGCGGCGATGTCGACGAGCTTCGCAAGGGTTCGGGTGGCGATGCCGCCGACGACGTAGTCGAGGCGCACGGCTTCCGGTGTGATGACGCTGCCCGCCACGGGGCCCGGGCTGCGGCCGGAGCCGCGGGAGGTTCCGGTCGTGCCCACCATCTGGCCGAGGCTACCGGCCTCCTACGATGGCGCCGTGGAGATCGACCAGTTCATCGCTGACCACCAGCTCGAGTGGCAGCGGTTGGAGACGCTGGCTCGATCGGGTCGGCGCCGGCGGTCGAAGCTGAGCCCGGAGCAGGCCGACGAGCTGCTCGAACTGTACGACGTGGTCAGCGCCCACCTGTCGACGCGCGCACCACTTCGACGATCAGACGCTCAACGACGCGTTGAGTCAACTGCTCGGTTTCGCCCGGGGGCTCATCTACCGGCCGCGTCGTCGGCCCCGCAACGGACTCTGGACGTTCCTCTCCGTCATCTTCCCCGCGGCCGCGTGGCAGACGCGTCGGTTCGTGGTCCTCGCCGCCGTTGTCATGTTGGCGCCGGCCGTCGCCACCGGGGCGTGGCTCACCGACAACGCCGAGGTGCGCAACTCGACGATCGATCCCCAGCTGCAGGAGATCCTGGCGGACCGCGGCTTCGAGGACTACTACTCGAGCGAGCCCGCCGAGGCGTGGGCCTTCGAGTTGTTCACCCACAACATCGAGGTCACGGCGTTGGCGTTCGCTGCGGGTGCGGTGTTGGTGCTCGGGGCGTGGGTCCTGCTGTTCCAGAACGGTCTGGCGATCGGTACCACCGCCGCGGTCATGTACTCGGCCGGCAAGGGGTCGCTGTTCTGGGGGCTCATCATTCCCCACGGCTTGTTGGAACTCAGCTCGATCTTCCTGGGTGCGGGAGCGGGCATGGCGATCGGGTGGGCGATCATCGCGCCGGGAGATCGGTCGCGGGCGGAGGCGATCTCGGCGACCGGCATGCGATCGGCGGTCGTGATGCTGGGGGCGATGCTCTGCCTGGTGGTGGCGGGCGCGACCGAGGCGTTCGTCACGCCGTCGGGGTTGCCGACCGGGGCTCGGGTCGGCATCGGGGTCGCCTGGTTCGTCGGACTGATCGTGTGGGTCGTCGTCGCCGGTTCCCGGGCCGTCGCGTCGGGTGCGACGGGGACGTTCCGAGACCTGACCGAGGAGCTGGTGCCACTCGATCAGCGAACGCCGCGGATCTTCCAGTTGATGTAGGCGTCGGCGAGTTGGCCCGGTAGGTCGCCGGGTTCGGCGTCGATCACGCCCGCGCCGAGCGCCCGGACGTGGGTGAGGAGCGCCGCTGCGTTCGCGGAGTTCGGCGGCGGCCGCGCCGGCACGGAACGCTGCGTCGACGTCTTCGATCGGGCCGTCGGCCCAGGCGGTGAGCTCGGATCGCGCACGCAGGCGACGAGCACGGAGTGGTGGCGCACCAGCGTGGGGAGCGATGGGGAACAGCGAGGCCCGGGCGGCTGCGCCGGTGAGTTCGGTGACCACGACGAGGAGCGAGCGCCGACGGAACCGCGCGACTCGTCGAGCGGAACACCTCGTGGTAGTCGCTCTCGAGCAGGGCGGGGAAGAGGTCGAACATCGCGGTCGGTGAGTCGGGCCACCTGCTTCGTCGACGACTGCGGTGGCACCACCGAGACGGTCCGTTGGTCGAACGTGACGAGGCCCACCCGGTCGCCGAGCGCCACTGCCACGGTGCCGAGGGCGACGGTGGCGTCGATGCCGTGCTCGAGGCGGGGGACGCCTCCGACGTTGCCGGCCATGAGGCGCCCGTTGTCGAGCAGGACGATGACCGACTGGTTCGGCTCGGGTTGGTAGACGTGGACGATCGGTCGGCCCGTGCGGGCGGTGGCGCCCCAGTCGATGTGGCGGAACTGGTCCTCCTGGCTGTACTCCCGCAGCTGCTCGAACTCGCTGCCGCCGCCGAGGCCGCGTGAGGTGCGGCTGCCGAGCTCGAGGGTCCGTGCCCGACGGATCCGCGACTCGGCGACCTTGCGGCTGAGGAAGCGGGGGTGCACGTCGATGGTGGTCGGCTCGTCGACGGTCCGTTGGCGCCAGACGAGGCCGAGCGGTCCGCCGACGGCGATCGTCAGTCGCGTGGGAGCGAACCGGCCGCGTCGACGCGGCGTGATCGTCGTCGACGCGGTCGCGGTGCTGTGGGCCGGGATCTGCAGCTCACAGGTCCGGGTCTCGGCCCCGAGGCTCGGTGCCAGCTCGTCGCCCAGCCGGACCTCGACGGCGCGATCGGTGCGGTTCTCGACGCTCCAGGTGAGCGTCGCCGTCGAGCCGAGGGTCACGGATCGAGGGTGGGACCGCGTGACCACGAGCTGCTCAGCGGCGGGTGCGGCCCGGAGATCGACGAGCGCGGCCAGGCCGAGCAGGAGGTTGAGCACGGCCAACCCGGCCCACGTGCCGCCCGGTACGTCGCCGGGGTAGAAGGCGACCCCGACGGCCATCGCCACCGCGACGACCAGCAACCGTCGACGGGGGATCACGGTGCCGGGGTCCGTCCGACGAGGGCGTCGGTGGTGTCGGAGCGGAGCTGTCGCAGGTTCGACGCGAGCGCCAGCAGTTCGTCCTCGCTGCGTACCGGTGGCCCGTCGAGCAGGCCTCCGACGTCCGCGGCGGGCCGTCCGGTGCGCGCCGCCGCGACCTCGGCGATCTGCCTCCGACCGGCGTCTCGGCCGAGACCGAGCTCGGCGGCGAGAACGGTCGCGGTGCGCTGCCGCAGCTCGTCGCCGGCGCGGCGGCTCTCGCCCCCACGCCGACGGAACGCGCCGACGGCTTCGACCCGGCGCGAGGAGGTCAACTCGACGGGCGTCTCGTCCTCGACGACGACGCCCCGTCGACGCGACCGCCGCCACGCGTACCAGACGAGGACGGCCAGCAGCTGCGCCAGGGCCAGCTTGAGGCCCGGCGACAGGAAGTCGAAGATCGACGGCGGCGGCTTTGCCGTGCCGGCCTCGGTCGACTGTCGGTCACCGCTCTCGCCCTGGCCGGAGCCGGCGCTCCCGGGTGATCCGGCGTCGGAGCCCTCGGAGCCCTCGGAGGGGTCCCGCCGGCCTCACCGCCGGCCTCGCCGCCGGCCTCGGTGGATCCGTCGGCACCGCGGTCGCTCGTGTCGCCCTCGGAGGAATCCCCGGAATCGCCGGAACCGGGGTCGCCCGAGCGGTCGCCGTCGCGCTCGTCGGTGCTGCCCTTCGTGGGTGTGCTCGACGGGGTCGCCTGGTCGTCGTCGGTCCGATCGCCGGCGCCGGGAGCCGATGGCAGTTGCCACAACGAGTCCTCACCGGGGACGGTCGCGCACGCCGGCTCGTCGGGCGACGCGGTCGCTCCGCCGAAGCCGGTCCTCACGCCGTCGGTGACGATCGCGATCCGCCGTCCGGCACCCGCTCCGAGCACGTGGACGGCGACGGTGGCGTTCCCTCGCCGGTCGACGGTGCGTCGCTCGTCGGTCGGTGAGCCCATGGTGGCGTTGTCGAAGAGGGTGGGGGCGCTGAGCGTGAACTGCTCGCCGGCGAGACAGGTGGCGCTCGTGACGATTGCGGTGGTCTCGTCGCCGTAGCACGACAGCTCGTTCGAGTGGACGTGGTGTCCGCCCACTCCGCCGGTGTGCAGCGCCGGCAGTGCCTCGGCGCCGGTGAGGTTGCACGTGCCCGGCGGCACGACCGCAGCGGCGGTGTCCTCGGTGGCGGGCGCGGGTTCGGTAACGCTGTCGGGTTCGGCGATGCGGTCCGGTTCGCCGAGTACCAGGCGCCCGCCGGCCGCCATGAAGCGGTGCCACTGCGCGAGCTGGTCGCGGTCGACGCCGGCCGAACGGAGCACGAACACGGTGTCGAACTCGCCGACCGAGTTCTCACCGATGTCGCCGCCGTCGATCTCGGTGACGGTCGCCCCTTGCTGTTCGAGGAGCAGCTTGAGCCCGAGGTATCCGTCGTCAGCGGTGCTGTCGAGTGGTGATCCGCCGGAGGTGACGGCCCACAGAACGCCGAGGACCAGCAGGGTCGTGGTCACGATCCCGGCGATCCACCGTGAGCGGCGGGAACTCATCACGAGCTCGCCCCCGTCAGTGGTCTCGGAGCGATCCCGGCTGCGGCGAGGGTGTCGGTGACGTGACGGTCCAGCCGGTCGAACTCGGCGGGGGTCGGCGGGTGGTCGGAGAACCACGTCACCTCGAAGATGTCGGTGGCGGCGTCGAACGACGGTGTCGCTGCCGGTGTCGATGCCGCCACGTCGAGCCGGAGTTCGCCAGTCGTTCGACCGGGCTCGGTGGACACGGAGCGGGCGGCCATCAGCGCCACCACAAGCTCGCGGTAGCGGAAGAGGATCGCCTGCTTGTAGTCCCGTTCCTCCTCGTACGCGGCAACCGCCGATCGGAGCGCCCCCGGGTCGGTGATGCCGTCGAGGTCGATCGGCACGACCTCGTCGGCGTCGGTGGAGCGGCGGCGACGCCACGAACGACCGCTCAGCTTGCGGCGCACCCACCACACGAGCGCGACGACGGCGGCCACCAAGAGGAGCCAGAGCAGGAACTGCCCGACAGGTCCGAGCCACGAGAAGGAGAGGTGATCGGCGATGTCGCCGAACCACGACGTGATCCGATCCCACCAGCTGGGGGTCCGGCGGAACTCGGCCCGACCGAAGATGTCGGCCATGTCCTTCGAGGGATCGGCCGTGGTGGCAAGCACCCGGGCGATCACGAGCGCGGTCCCAACGCCTCGGGCGCCCGCAACGCCAGGTCGAGTCCCTCGGTGCGGACCCGGATGTCGAGGTAGAAGAGCACCATCGCGCTCGTCCTCGCGACGAGGAGCACGAGGGTCACGACGACCCCCATCACGGTGGTGAACTGCTCGACGTCACCGATCCCCCCGGCGGCCCCGGCCCGAAGCGTCCACAGCGCGCCGAACGACAGGAGCGGCGCCATGAGGGTCAGGAAGAGCGCACGCTCCGACGCCCGATTGACCAGCTGCCGACTCCGGCTGATCCAACTCGCGACGTTGCCGCGTTCGAAGGACATGACCTGCGCCAGGATCGAGAGGTGGGGCAGCACCAGCAGGATGCCGACGCCGCAGAGGGCCAGCCCAGCCGCCTTCACGACGAGGGCGACGAGCCAGACCGACAGGATGACCGGCAGTCGACGCCCTGTCGTCCGCAGTACGGAGCCGGCCGTGGCATCGGTGCCTTCGAGCCAGTGGCGCACGAGCGTCGAGAGGCCCACCCCGAACAGCATCTCGCCGAAGAGCGAGCAGGCCAGTGAGCCGGTGAGCCACCACACCTCGGCCGACGCCGCGAGTTCGAATCGCGGCCCGTCCCAGAGTCGGCGGATGATGAGCAGCGAGAACCAGCCGTTGCCGCTCTGATGGGTCATCCAGAGGGATGCTGCGAAGAAGGGGCCGTGGAGCACGGCGAGGAGCACTGCGATCCGTCCGGCCCGATAGCGGATGATCTCGAAGCCGGCATCGAGGATCTGTGGGCCGGTGCGGGGTCGCAGGCGTTCGACGGGGGAGCCGGCGAGCGGTGGGTTGGTGGTCTCGGTCGGCGCGTCGTTGCCTGGCGCTCGACTGACCATCAGGTGATGGTAGATGCGGGCGGCCGTCGGGCCGTGCCGCCGGGGGCGACCACCCACCACTTCCGCTCGTCGTCGAGGAGCGCGGCGTCGAGGTCGGGATGCTCGCCTCGGACCGCCTCGATCTGCGACGCGTACGCCGCGACCGCTGCCGCCTTCGGGGTACCGGCGACGGGAACGGGTTCGACCTCGACGAGCTCGAAGCCGGTAGCGAGCAGCGCGTCGAGCCGTGGACGCACGAGATCGGGAAAGGTTCGGGCGTAGGGCAGGTCGAGGGCGACCCGCCAGCGACGTGGCGACCGGTCCGACATGAGCAACCGGCAGGCGTCGGCGACGGCGAGGTGGTCGGGGTGACGGAGGCCGAGGGGCGCCACGACGTCGGTCACGTCTCGGTCGTCCAGGAACGCTCCGATCGCGGCCGCGAGCTCGCCGATGTTCTGGCCGTCGGGGCGGTACTCGGCCTCATGGAGGCCCAGCCATGCGGGCTCGGCGTCGAGGAGGGCGAGGGCCACAGCGTCCTCGTCGCGACGGACCGACTGGGATCGTGGGGCGAACGGCTCGCCGGTGGTCGCGTAGTTCCAGCCATCGGTGCGGTCGACGGGCGGCGCGTCGGTGAAGACGGTGAGGACCAGCGGGTGATCCCACGCTGCGATCGACGCGCCGCAGGAGAGGACGGCGTCGTCGAGGTGTGTCGAGATGACGCAGGCGCGCTCGGCAGGCAGGTGCGTCAACCGTTGCGCAAGGTCTCGGGCGCCTTGTCGACTCGGCGCTGGCGGGTCTCGGAGGGACCGGGATTCCGGTTGCCGCCTCGCCTTCCTGATGGATGGTGGCCGTGAACTTCATGCCGGCCATTGTGGCCCGGGCCCGGTCAGCAGGACGAGATGTCGGTCCAGCTCTCCATTTCGTCGAGGATCGACTGCATCCCGGGCGGTGCCGTCGAGGTCGGTGACGCTGCCGTGTCCTCGACGTGCCCGCCGAACGGTGCGATCACCGGATTGACCGTGGCTGCGTCGCGTCGGCTGACGAACGCCATCGAGGCATCGCCGCCGAGGTGGGTGGGGAGCGCCGCCACCGAGCGGAGCGTCGAGCCCCGGGCGAGCCGGGCGAGACGCACCACATCGGCGTTGGACAGGGAGTCGTCGACGGCGATCGACGAGAGCGCTCGGTCGAGCGTGCGCGCATCGCCGAGGTCGACGTCGTCGAGCCGTTCGAACAGCGCTCGCAGCACCTGCTGTTGGCGGGCGACCCGGCCGATGTCGCCGGTTTGGTCGGCGCGCCACCCGTCGCCGTCGCGGAACTCGAGGTGTCGGGCTCGCACGAGGGCGAGCAGCTGGGCGCCGTCGACGCGTTGGCATCCCGCGGCGAGATCGAGGCCGCTCGACCGATCTCGCACCGCGGTACCGAGCGACAGCCGGAGCGTCAGGTCGTCGGCGAGATCGCGGAACCCGGTCATGGTCATCGTGACCGCGTGGTCGACCTCGATGCCCAGATCGTCCCGCAGATGCGACCGGATCTGTGGGACCGACAGCCACGACCACTTCGTGTTCGTGTCGGCGAGGAGATCACGGGGGACGGAGAGCATGTCGAGCGTGTCGGCTGCGGGATCGACGTGCACGACGGCAATGGTGTCGGCCGACGCCGGAGCGTCGCGGGGTACGAGCCCGAGCCGGTTGGCACACATGTCGTCGTCGGCCGTCTCGCACTCGTCGAGGCCGACCACGAGGAGATTGAACGGGGTGCCGTCGGCGACGGGATCGGGCGCGGTCGGGTCGGTGCCGAGGTCGATGCGTTGCACCGACGACAGCCGGTCGTTGGTGTACCAGAGCCCGCTGCCGGCGATGACGGCGACGAGTGCAACACCGGCGCCGAGTCGCTGGCGGGTACGACGGCGGTGGCGACGCACCCGGTGCCGCACCGCGGCCACGAACGCGTCGTCGGGCACGAACGAGGGGGTCTCGTCGGGGAGGGCAGCGTCAGTGGGCATCGAGGACTCCTTCGATCGGGGTGTCGTGGGGGAGCGCGACGCGGAGGGCAGCGAGCCCGCGGGCGCAGTGCTTCTTGACCGAACCGGGCGAGCAACCGAGGGTCGCGGCGATGTCCCGTTCGGAGAAGTCGCCGATGAACCGGAGCACCACCACTTCGCGTTGGCGGGTCGACAACGTGCGGAGCGCCCGCACCAGGTCGAGTCGGTCGGCCATGTTGGGGACGCCGCCGTCCGATGACGTCGTCGTCTCCGGAACCTCACGGCGTTTGCGCAGGATGCCGATGGCGAGGTTGGTCGCGACCCGACCGACGAAGGCGTCGGCGTGCCCGTGCACTCGTCGCCAGCGGATCGCCGTGCGAACGACCGCTTCCTGGGCGACGTCCTCGGCGTCCTGGCGGGACCCGAGGAGTCGATACGCGATCCGGAACGCGAGGGCTCCGAGTTCGCGGAGGCGGTCGTCGGTGGGCTCGTTCATCACCAGGTCAACGCGCCGGCGACTCGTTCGGTTGACACCGGCCGGCGCGAATCGGGCTCACCAGCGGTTGCGGGCCTCCTCGGCGAACCCCTGCATCCCGTCGAACCGGTACGTCACACCGTCGTCGTCACGAACGGTGCCCGACCAGTGCCCGAACACCTGGTGGACCTCCATCCCCAACACGACCGCCTCGACGCGGCTGTGACGGTCGTAGCGGGGGTGGAGCGTGACGTCGATCGAACCGTCGGGCGCACGGAGGGTCCACGGACGAAGTGGCGCGTCCCAGTCGTAGGTCCACTCGAGTTCGTCGCCGACCTTGGTGAGACGGCCGTCGACGATGATGCCGTTCTCGGTGTGCCCCGTGCCCTGGGTCCACTTCCCGCCGAACTGCAGGCCGACGACGTGGTCGGATCCGCGCTCGATCTCGGTCGCGTGCCCGGCGCCGCCGCCCCAGTTCCAGATGTTGCGATACGGCCATCGCCCGCGGCCGACGTCGAGCACACCCCACGCGTCGCCCGTCGATCCGAACGTCCGCTCCTCGTCGCCGATCGTGAGCACACCGTGGGCCGGACGGGCCTGGTGCTTGCTCGTGAACTGGAAGCGGGTCTCGCTCCAGGGGATGACGACGTTGAGTGATTCGTGGCCCTCCGGCAGTTCGATCCGGGCGGTGAGCGAGGCTCGGGTGCCGTCGGATTCACGCCAGGCGGCGTCGATGGTCACGCCGCCTTCGTCGTCGACGAGGGCGACGCCCCCGCGCCGGTTGGACCACCGCAGCGGTGCCGTACCGGGCAGGTCGGGGAGGTCGATGCCGAACGCTCCGGGGATGTTGTTGTCGCGACCTCCGGTGCGTCCCGTCTCGAGATCGCACCACCAGATCGAGGCCATGCCGAGGTAGTCGACATCGGCGTACGTGACGGCGATGGCGAGGTCGCCGGCGAGGATCGCCCAGTAGTCCCATCGCTTGTTGCGGCCCCACGAGCCACGCAGGTTGGCCGTCAGGATCGGGTGCCGCGACCAGCCGATCGCGTCGGGGTGCAGACGTCGGCCGTCGGCCGTGCAGAGGTCGACCGGTTCGGTGATCTCGCGTTCGTGGGTTGCCATGCCCGGAGACTACGAGTCGGTGGGGCCGACGGGCGTCTCCGGCTTGCGGTCGAGCCAGTGTTGCCAGCGTTGGCGCCGGAGGGCGACGCGGGTGCGGATGACCTGCAGTGGGGAGGGACCCGCCGCTGCGGCCCGTTCGGACCATTCCGGTCCGGCGACCAGGAGTTCGCCCGTGAGCCGGACACCCGGCCACGGATCGGGCCCCTTCCACGAGCCGAGGTAGTTGGCGCGGAGCCGCAGGATCCGGGGACCACCTTTGGTGCCGTCGTCGATCTCGACGACGCCGACGTTGCCGCTGCTCGAGACGCGGTAGCGGACCACCTTCACACGCCGGAACGGTCCGGACCTCAGGCCGCGTCGGAGGGAACGCGATCGCGGGCCGATCCAGACGGCGATCGGGCCGGCAACGAGCGCGCTCAGGAACCCGAACCCGACGGCGTCGCTGGTGGACTCGTCCATGAAGATCTCACCGTCGATCAGGTATTTGCCCTCGCCCGGGAGCATGCGGATCGGAATCGATTGACCGACGCGGAAGTCGCCCTCGGGTTCGAAGTAGGCGCCCCGGCGCCGTTCGCCGGCGTCTTCGTACTCGATGATCATCTCGTCGGAGTCGCCGCTCGGGAGCCGGAGCACTTTCGCCGTGGTGCGGACTCCATCGGTCAGGAGGCGGTCCTCGGTGCGGGCGTCGACGACGGAGAAGGTGATGCCGACGGCGAGGCCGACGAGGGCGACCACGGCGAAGATCCGCGACGTCAACGATCGCCGGGTGGCGACGTTCGCCAGCCCCGGCGCCTCGATGGCGGTCGGTGCCGCGAGCGCCTCGGCGTAGGCGAGCTCGATGCTGGCGAGCTCGTCGCGGTGCTCCGCCTGCAGGCGCTGGACCAGGGAGTCGTCGATCTGGAGGGGATCGTCGCACGTGAACCAGTGCGTCACATCCTCCTCGATGCCGTCCATCATGTTGGTCCAGCGGCCGACGACGGGCAGTTTGATCCGCCGCCACGAGATCGGCTCGGCCTCGATGGTGATCGTGGTCGCCCGCTCACCGGCGTCGGTGGTGCCCGTGCCGATGGCCAGGTCGTAGGCGGACGCGGAACCCGAGGTCGGCGTCGGTGAACGAGGCGACGCGGCGGCCGTGTCGCCTCGCGGTGCTGGCCGTGTCGCGGTCCTCCTGGAACGCCCTGACGAGGAGGTCGAGCCGCCGGATGGCCTCGTCCTCGTCGATCGAGGTGAAGACGGTTCGGACGGTGGTCACTGCGGCAGAGGAGCGTCGATTCGCTCGGTCCACGAGGTCATGGCCAGCACCGTATCGGCGTCCGTCGTTGAGGGGACGTTCGGCCCTACGGGCCAAGGCGTTCGCGGCGCAGGCTGCAGGTCGTGGACGATTCAACCCTCGCGAAGGTGCAGCGCGAGGCGGGTCTGATCGAGCACGCGCCAGCGCACCGCACCCGGCGCTGGGTGCTGCTCGGAATTGCAGCGGTCGTATGGGTAACGGCCTACCAGCTGAACCTTCGGTGGTGGAACTGGGTGGTCTACAGCGTTGCCGGATTGCGGCGAGGAACGCGTGTCGGCGACTCGGTGCATTTCTTCTTCTTCGACGTGACCAAGATCGCGTTGCTGCTCACCGGGATCATCTTCGTGGTGACGGTTCTGCGGAGCTTCATGTCGGTCGAACGCACCCGGGCGCTGCTGGGCGGGCGACGGGAGGGGATCGGCAACGTCCTCGCGGCGGGCCTCGGTGTGGTGACTCCGTTCTGCTCGTGCTCAGCGGTTCCCGCGTTCATCGGGTTCGTCTCCGCCGGCGTTCCGCTCGGCGTCACGCTGAGCTTCCTGATCGCGTCGCCACTGGTGAACGAGGTGGCGATCGTGCTGCTGTTCGGCCTGTTCGGCTGGAAGGTGACGGCGTTGTACGTCGCCGGCGGCGTGGTGATCGCGATCATCGCCGGTTCCCTTCTGGGTCGGCTGCGCCTCGAACGTTGGGTCGAACCCTTCGTGTTCGAAACTCGCCTGCGCGGCAAGGTGGTCGACCCGGCCTCGGGTCTGTCGTGGGACGACCGGCTCGCGATGGGGCGCGAGGAGGTCGTGTCGATTCTCCGCAAGATCTGGCCCTACCTGCTCGTCGGTATCGGGCTCGGGGCTGTGCTGCACGGATGGGTTCCCGCCAACTGGTTCGCGGAACACGCGTCGTCGTCGTGGTGGGGAGTCCCGCTCGCCGTCGTCATCGGCGTGCCGCTGTACTCGAACGCCGCGGGAGTGCTGCCGCTCGTGGAGGTCCTGCACTCCAAGGGCGTGCCGATGGGCACGGTCCTGGCGTTCATGATGAGCGTTGTTGCGCTCTCGACACCGGAGCTGATCCTGCTCCGCCGTGTCCTCAAGCCGAAGCTCATCGCCACCTACTTCGGCGTCGTGGCCGCTGGGATCCTCATCACCGGCTACGTGTTCAACCTCGTCATCTGAAAGGCAAGAACATGGATATCAAGATCCTCGGCTCGGGCTGCGCCAAGTGCCAGGCCCTCGAATCGCTGGCCCGTGACGGCATCATCGAGTTGGGACTGGACGCCGATTTCGAGCACGTGACCGATCCCGGCGAGATCGCCTCATGGGGAGTTATGTCGACACCTGCGCTCGTCATCGACGACGAAGTCGTCCTGTCCGGACGGGTCCCGAGCGCATCGGACGTGAAGCAGCTGCTCGCCGACCGATGACGTCGCACCGAGGGGTCAGGCGTGTGCGGCGGTTTCGAGCCAACGTTCGGTGTCGATCGCAGCCATGCATCCCGATCCCGCGGCGGTGATCGCCTGACGGTAGGTGTGGTCCTGGACGTCGCCGCAGGCGAACACTCCGGCGACGTTGGTTCGGCTCGAGCCCGGTTCGGTGACGAGATATCCGGCGGGATCGGTGTCGAGCTGTCCGGCGAAGACGACGCGGGCGCGACCTGTGTCGAGGCGTGAGGATTCCATTCGGGGATTCCGTTCGAGTTCAGGGAGTTGCGGAGGGGAGGAGCTCGGCGAGGAGCTCACGGATCCGGCGGTCGATCTCGTCGCGGATCGGACGGACGGCATCGACGCCTTGCCCGGCCGGGTCGTCGAGCGCCCAGTCGAGGTAGCGCTTGCCGGGGTAGAACGGGCACTCGTCGCCGCACCCCATCGTGATGACGACGTCGGACGCCTCGACCGCGGCGTCGTCGAGGCGCTTGGGGAACGCTCCGGACGCGTGCAGGTCGATGCCGAGCTCGGCCATGGCTTCGACCACGGCGGGGTTGATCGTCTCGGCCGGAGCGGTGCCCGCCGATCGGACGACGACCTGGTCGCCGCCGTGGTGAGCGAGCAGCGCCGCGGCCATCTGCGAGCGCCCGGCGTTGTGGATGCAGACGAACAGGACTTCGGGACGGTGCTCACTCATGGGGGGTCTCCGAGAGGTTGTGGGGATAGAGGAATCGGATGAGCGCATAGGCGATGCCGGCGCCGATGACTTGCATGACGATGAACATCGGCGCCGACGAGGGGCGGATGCCGGCGAAGGTGTCCGACAGCGTGCGGGCGATCGTGACGGCGGGGTTGGCGAAGCTGGTCGACGACGTGAACCAGTACGCCCCGCCGATCCAGAGCCCGACGGCGAACGGAACAGCGGACGCCTTGCCGGTTCGGACGCAGCCGTGGATGACGAGCAGCAGCCCGACCGTCGCGATGACCTCCGACAACCACAACGCTCCGGAGGACCTGGTCGTGGTGGACAGTTCGACGGCGGGCAGTTCGAACATGAGGTTCGCCAGGACCGTTCCGACGCACCCGCCGATGGTCTGGGCAACGACGTACAGGCCGGCGTCTCGGGTGGTCACGGTGCCGAGGAGTCGGTCGACGAGCGTGACGACCGGGTTGAAGTGGGCACCGGAGACCGCTCCGAAGATGAGGATCAGGCCGACGAGCGCTCCGGCCGTCGCGGCGGCGTTCTCCAGGAGCTGGAGACCGATGTCGTCGGGGGAGAGGCGGCTCGCCATGATGCCCGAGCCGATGACGGCGATGATCAGGAGTGCGGTGCCGAGCGCTTCGGCCGTGAGTCGTCGGGCCAAATCGAGGCGGAGTTGGCCGGTACCGGTCTCGGGCTGGACGGAGAGTTCGGTGTCGGAGGGGTGCAGCGGATCGATCACGATGCGAGGTCTCGCTCGTCGAGGATCGACTCGATCCGGTCCCGAAGCTCGGCGACGGTGGCGTCGAAGGCCGCCTTGGTGCCGAGCGGGACCGGGTCGGGGATCGACCAGTGCAACCAGGTCTCGTCGCCGGCGAGTTCCTCGTGTGCCCGGTCACAGACGGTCACCACGAGGCCGGGAAGTCGTTCCCCGTCGGTGAGTTCGCGTGGGGTTGCGCCTGCCACGTCGAGCCCGGCCCGACTCGCGGCGGCGACGGCTCCGGGGTTGACCCGGTCGACGGGGTGGGTGCCGGCCGAGTCGCCGGACTCGCCCGAGAGTTCGCGCCACAGTGCCGCAGCGAGTTGGCTGCGCGCCGAGTTCGCCGTACAGATGAACAACGCCGGGCCGATCGGGATGTGCCGCCCCGGCGTCAGCCCATCGAGCGCGGCGCGGATCAGATGCACGTATCGGCGCCGACCGTCGCCACTCGATCGCGACCGACTGATCAGTCCCACCTCTTCCAACACGTCGAGGTGATGTGCGAGGAGATTCGACTCGAGGCCGACCAAGCCACGGAGCTCGATCGGTGCCCGATCCGACACCGCCAGTTCGTCGACGATCGCCAGGCGGATCGGATCGCCGAGGGCAGCGTGCCGGGCGGCACGAGCTTCGATGGATGCAAGGTCCGTCATGCGATGGACCATAGTAACTCAACCAATACTGAGTCAATGGGTGGCGATTGAAATTCGAAGCCGATCTGGGCGCGGCCCTACTGCGTGCAATGGCCTATGGGGGCGGAATCTGCACTCGTTCGAGCCGCTCGCCGGAGCGAGAAGCCCGAGAAATCGGTGCCCGGGGTGGGTTTCGAACCCACACGTCCCGTGAGGGACCGAGGGGTTTAAGACGGGCCAGAGCCGTATCGCTGAGTATCGCTCCGTCCCGGAAACCCCGAATCTATTGGGGTCTGAGCGTCGCGCCGTCCGAGTTCGGAGGTGCTCGTCCG
>JBAOIR010000022.1:0-150188 GCA_037045585.1 Microthrixaceae bacterium | reverse complement strand
CTATTTGGGCGCTTGCTTTCATTGATTTTAATAAAAGTGCCATTGCTGACAAGTAAATTGCACAAGTGATCGTATTCAGCCTGCGACCCATCACACCAATCAAACTCAGGCCCCGGCTTGCACAACGAAACCATTTCCTTGAGCCCAGGCGCGAGCTTTTGAATTCTTGACGTATGCGGGAAAACTAATGTCACTCATTGCTTTTACTCCTAAGTATGAAACCAGAAAACATTTTAGTATGTGCAAAGTTTCACAACTAAATTTTGCGGATTATACTGGCAAACTCGTATTCCCCCCCTCCAATAAGGCATTACCCAAATGGGTAATCTTTTCAACCTGCCTCAAGAACAACAAAATAACTCAATATCAAATGACCTGAAGTGCAAAGATCATCGCTCATTTATATTCAGCAGACCATCAAGAGATAGAAAAAGGCAATCCATTACGGTCTTGACGTACTGAACATCTGTGCTATACTCTCGCAACAGTAAACATTTAAATGTCATTGCGAGGAGTGCTCTTGTTCCTTGCAACGAAGCAATCCGCAATCCAACAAGGAGATTGCTTCGGGCTTTTACCCTCGCAAAGACATAATTGACTATTATTGGAGGTCAAACCATGGCACGAAAATCATCCCGCACAACAGAACAACCTGAAAAAGCTCAAAATCAAAATATGGATACCGCCAAACGTGCCGTGCTCGACAAGGCCGTTGGCGATATTTTAAACGCTATGGCGATGGCTCGATCATGCGCCTCGGCGATGCACATAGCATGATGCCCGAGTCCATTCCCACTCGCTCGCTTTCGCTCGACATCGCCCTCGGCATTGGCGGTATTCCGCGCGACGCGTGATCGAAGTCTACGCTGTCCTGTAATCATCTGGTAAGACCGCACTCTGCCAACACATTGTTGCAGAAGCGCAGAAACTGGGAGGCACCGCCGCATTCATTGACATGGAACATGCGCTCGACCCCGGCTATGCCGCCAAGGTTGGCGTGGATATTGATAACCTGCTCGTCTCACAGCCCGATACTGGTGAGCAAGCACTCGAAATTGCTGAAACCCTCGTGCGCTCTGGCGCAATCGATGTTGTCGTTATATAACTCCATTCCGCGCGCTCGTGCCACGCTCTGAAATCGAAGGCGACATGGGCGATGCGACAAATGGGTATGCAAGCTCGTTTGATGTCTCAGGCCCTGCGTAAACTTTCAGGAGCGATGAACCAGACCAAGACCTCTGTCATCTTTACAAATCAACTTCGCCAGAAGATCGGCGTCATGTTCGGTAACCCAGAAACCACCACAGGCGGACAAGCCCTCAAGTTCTACGCTTCCGTTCGTCTTGATGTGCGCCGTATTCGTGCATCAAAGTTGGTGAGGAAGTCATCGGCAATCGCACACGCGTAAAAGTGGTCAAGAACAAACTCGCGGCGCCTTCCCGCACCGCCGAGTTCGATATGATGTTCAACGAAGGCATCTCAAAGGCTGGCGATGTGCTTGATTTGGCGACCAAGTTTGAAGTCCTCACGAAGCGCGGCGCATTCTTCTCTTATGGCGACATCCGCATCGGTCAGGGACGCGAGAACGCAAAAGACTATCTGCGCAACAACCTCGATATGATGAACGAGATCGAAGGCATCATCCGTCAGAAAGCACTCAGCGGCGAGATCGCCCTTCCGCTCGATCTGGGTGCCGAAGGCGCCAACGCAATGGACGCGGGCGTGGCGGTGGAAGAAGAATTGTAGACTCTGGAGTCAGTCAGCTTGCTGACTGGAACAACCATAAAGTCGCAGAGGATTTCTCTGCGACTTTATGGTTTAATGAGGATATGCTTCGCTTCACGTTCCGCCCTGGCTTGTTTGCTGTTCTATTGAGTTTGATCTTTGCCCAGGCATGTGCGCCCCAAACTACTTTCACGCCGTTTCGTCCGCCTACGCAACTTCCATCTACTCAAATCATCCCGACGAATACACCAGTCCCGATCATTTTCACAGCGGTCCCATCTGCAACTGTCAAGCCAACATTGACGGGTCCATGCACTAATAATCTAACCTTCATGGATGACATTACCATCCCCGATGATACAGTTGTGTTCTTTGGCGCGACCATCGATAAACAATGGCTTGTAACCAATAGCGGAACCTGCAGTTGGGACTCCACATATCGTCTGAAATGGATCGGCGGCGAAACATTTGGAGCGTTGGAAGAACAGTCTCTGTTCCCTGCGCGTTCAGGCACGCAAGCCACTCTGCGGATTCTTTTCACCGCGCCCACAGTAGAGGGAATCTATGAAAGCGCGTGGCAGGCTTACGGTCCAGATGGAAGCGCTTTTGGTGACCCCATATTCATGAAGATCATCGTATCCCCCTAACAAATTCAAAACTATAGCTATCCATACATTTTCGCTGCTGGCAGGCAGGTAATTTAGATTCAAAAACTTTTACGATCTTTAGGGGAGAAGAAAAATGTGCCGCTGACTAAAAACAGGAAAAAAGCAGATAAATATTACATCAGAAGATCAGTGATGTGAATAAATTCAATGTAAAAAATACTTACAACAGCACTTGTAGGGCAATTTGAAGCGCCAATGGGGTGAAAAATAATTAATCCGATATTTACGTAAAATTTCCCCAAAATTTTCCCATGTATATCAAGTTAAAAGTTATACTGCCGAAACTATAAATATGAAAAAAATAAGTAATTGAAAAATAAAGCATGAAGAGGTGACTATGGAGAAAATCAAATAACAAACTAATGGCAATATCTAATAAAGGCAAACCCGGTGAAAGCCGGCGACGCAAAGCCATGGGTCTACCGTCACACACAACGTGACCACGACCGCCAGGCCGCTAAAGATCACAATACTTTTCTGGTGATTATTTGGCCTGGCTTACTAAAAGTCAGGCTTTTTATTTGAATGGCTGAAAAAATTTCAACAAATTTCATTTCACTAGCGCACACCCGATAGAATCGGATCTGCAAAAAAAGGAGAAAACCATGTTCCGAAAATCCAAGAAAGTTCTTTTGACCTTGTTGGTCATCCTTGTTCTTGCAAGCAGCACTTATGCTTTCGCTGCTGCGAATATCGTACCAGACAGCGCCGCAGGTTACAAAGCTTCGGCAGTCCCTGGTTATACGATCAGCAACATCGTATACGATCTAAATACTGCCAACCCCACCAAACTCGATAAGATCATTTTCAATATAGCCCCGACTGGCGGTATTGCTGCGCCCGCAGTTACCGTGAAGATCAGCACTACTTTGGTCCAGGATTTCACTACCAGCGAATGTGTTGTAACCGCTGCCGGGACTCTTGTAACATGCACATTCGGTACGGTCGCGGTACCAGTTGCGATCAACGTGGTAGATGTTGTGCAGCTTGACATCGTCGCCACCAGCAGCACCAATCCTTAATCTATAGGCAGTCAAACTTGTAACACAGATAAGAACTGGCCAGCCAGTTCTTATCTGTGTTCAGCCAAAATAGCAAAGCTCGTTCTACATGATATATGACATTATTATTTAACATCCAAAACAAGGTTATATAAGGAAATAATGGAAATCGTCAAACGCTATAAAATTTGAAGTTGATTTTGCTCCAGGTAATATAGCCGTTTATATGATTTGATAGAACAATAATTTCCATACTACAACTTATCCGCAGCTATGCGTAAATCTTTGCGACCGTTCTCTATTGTAAACAACTTCATCACGATGATCCTGGGGGTTATTCTTCTGATCATTTGGATTGAATTTGCGCCGCTAAAGATAGGTGGTCAGGCTTCATATGTATTGGTGAATGGTGTCAGTATGGAACCGAACTTTCACGGAGGCGACCTGGCTATTGTCAAAGCTGCCTCGGATTATGGTGTGGGTGACATTGTCACCTATCGTGATCCTCAAATGGAAGTTTATGTTATCCACCGCATTATTGGTGTTCAGCGAGGTCGATATGTGATCAAAGGGGATAACAATTCCTGGATCGATTCCTTTCACCCTACTAGGGATGAGATCCTTGGCAAATTGTGGATTCACTTACCGAAAGTTGGAACTCATCGTAAACTGGATGCGTTTGCCCATCAACATGGCGCTTATCGCAGGCATTCTTGGAGGTGTTGTTATGGCAGGATCAAATACACAACCCAATCAACATGGAAAAAAAAAGAATAAACAAAGTGAGGGGGCATCTGCGGGGTGGGTGGAGATGGCTCTTTACACACTGGGATTTCTAACATTGGTATTCCTGGCATTGTCCATTTATTTCTTCACACGGCCCGCCACACGTACCGCCGATGATATTGAATATGAACAGACCGGTGTATATTACTATTCCGCCACCAGCCCGGTTGGAATCTTCGACACCGAAATAATCCATTCCGGCGACCCGATCTTTACAAAGTTGACCTGCTCCATCATTATCGGATTTTCGTATAACATAACGGGACCCGTGCAGGAAATTGCAGGCACACAACAACTAATTGCGCAGATAAAAGATGGGGGAAGCGGCTGGGGACGCACCATTCCACTTACGGCGGCAACGACTTTTAACGGAACTTCCTATTCGACAACCGCTCCTGTGGACTTATGTCAGTTTCAGTCCCTTGTGAAAACAGTAGGGCAGGAGACCGGATTTCAACCCAATGCTTATTCCCTGGTGATTACTTCCAAAATAGCCGTTGCGGCAAAAGCCGGTGGTCAGAATGTGTACGATTCTTTTTGATTCAAATCTTGTCTTTCAATTTGACAACGTACATTTTTATCTGGTAAAGAGCGGCGAAAATGATCCTTTGCAATCATCCAAAGGCGGTGTTGTCACTAATCCAAATTTAGAAGAGAATACAGTCGGTTTTCTAGGCTTTGAATTTAACGTTCCAGATATGCGGCTTATAGGTGTTGGGGGATTGGTTTTGTCGCTTCTTGGTTTGTTGATCCTGGGTTGGTACATCTTTAATGTTACCAAGCGCAGTCAGGAAACCCTTATCCGTATTAAATATGGCTCAATGATTATGAATGTTTATGAACGCGATTTTGAAAACATACCAGCTTTGATCGAAGTGACAACCATTGAAGACCTGGCAAAATTGGCTGAACGACAGAACAGCATGATCCTGCATATGAACCGTGATTTTCTACATTATTATTTTGTGCAAAGTGATGGAGCGACCTATAGGTTTGTGAGCAGCGAAAACCACAGTAGAAAAAACAATCAAGCTGTGAAGAATGAATTTCCTCAAGTAAATATCCTGCCAGTTAAAGTCAATCAAAATCTGGAAAATATCGCATCCCCGATTGTAAACAATGAGCAATTGCAAACAAATTTCATCCCGAAAAAAGTTGTGATTTCCTATGATGGACCACTCCCTCCAGATGAGCAGTATGATTCGGAATAGCTGTTAACTACAAAGTTACACAGGCTGAAGCGATGTCCCATGAGAATACGTGTTTTTTTTCAAATCATGTTATTTGGGTTGATCGCATTGATCGTTGTCAGTGTGATGACCGCTTTTGCGGCTGATCTGTTCATTGATTCCTCAAATGCAGACAGGAAATCACTCCCTGTTAGCGCGGGGAATATCAGGCCGCCGGCTTGTTCCGCGTTGTTTTTAACCAATATCGTCAGAGGGTCGGGAACATTTAATGGCACGGCAAGTAACGATCTTATTCTGGGAAGTTCCGGTGCGGATACGATCGATGGGCTGGGCGGAGACGATTGCATTCTTGGTGATAGCGGGGATGATGTCATCACCGGCGGTGATGGAGGCGCTGATGTTTGCATTGGGGGCACAGGGAATGATAACTTCACCACATGCGAGACAGTGATTGATCCATGATCAAACTTCCGAAGACAATGTTTCGGAAGTTTTTTTGTGCAAACCGCTATTTCACTTTCATAAATCCCAGCAGACTCCATAACCCGCGCATAAATTTGTGACCGCCGTCTGGATTTAGATATTGATTTGGACACGACCCTGGAATCACTTCGATACCATTTGCCTTGCAAACTTCCACGGCAGATGGTGAGACGCTGGTCATGCTTGCAGCAAGACCGGGCTTGGTTCCCATCATGCAATGCATCCAGACGTGTTTGATGCCAAAATCCACGCATTGCTGGATGATCTGATCCGTGACCTTGGGATTGGTAAGAAGAAAAACTGCATCGGGCTTTTCAGGCAGGGATTTCAGGTCGGGATAACAAGCATCTCCATTGAAAGTGGAAATGCGCGGATTCACCGCGAAGACCTGATACCCATTTTCCTTGAATTTGGTGTATGCCAGGTTGCAGCCTGTCTCGCGTTTATCAGAGACGCCAACTACGGCGATCTTTTTCTGAGCGAGAAAGTTTTGCACAAGATTGTCGATTTTTGCCATAAGAATTCTCCTAAACAAAATAAGATCGAAGCCGTACGGCTTCGATTAATGGGTGGTTGATATCTTTTGTGCTTTCATTGCTTATGAGATTATACATACTCTGCTTTTTGAAACATAGATGATGAATATCACTTCCTGTTGATCTCATCATCCGGTATTCCTTAACCCCGCGGCTATGCCATTGATCGTCAAACCAATTACTTCTCGCAGTGCGTTAGCCTCACTGCTTTCAGGGTCGGGCAGGGCGCGCAGACGCCGCAGCATTTCCACTTGAATATAATTCAACGGGTCAATATATGGGTTGCGCAATTGGACAGCGGTCTGTGTGACAGGCTCCGCATCCAGAAGATGGGTATGACCGCTGATCGATAAAACAGAATCCCGCGTCAGTGTGTATTCCGTTTGGATGGTATTGAATATTTTGCCAGCCAGCTCTTTATTTGGGACAAGATCCACATAAAGCGATGCGATCTCCATATCGGCTTTGATCAAAGACATTTCCGTGTTATCCAGCATGGTCTTGAAGAATGCCCATTGACGATACATGTCACGCAAAAGTCCATCATCCTTGATGGAACTCAGCGCAGTACCCAGCCCAAACCAACCCGGTAAATTGAAGCGGCTTTGCATCCACGAGAATACCCAGGGAATGGCGCGGATCTTCGAGACTTCACTGCTCTGCGTTCGCGCGGCGGGACGTGAACCAATGTGCATCCTTTTGATCTCATCCAGTGGTGTGGCTAATTGCCAGAAATCAATAAAGCCCGGAGTTTCATAAACAAGCTCGCGGTAGCTGCGACGTGATAAGGCCGACATGGCATCCAATGCCATGCGCCATGCGGTGGGAATTTCAATTTCAGGTTTCGCGGGCGAGGATGCCACCAAAACCGCATGAACGATCTGCTCCAGGTGACGATGCGCCAGTTCAGGATTTGAGTAACGAACTGCGATCGTTTCTCCCTGTTCGGTGAGTCTAAAACGACCATTGATACTACCCGGCGGCTGGGCGCGGATGGCGCGGTTGGCTGGTCCGCCTCCGCGGGCAATAGTTCCGCCGCGGCCGTGGAAGATGGTCAGCGCCACATTATGTTTTTGTGCCACCCTGGTGATGCTTTCCTGCCCCTGATACAAGGCCCAATTCGCCATGACATATCCGCCGTCTTTGTTGCTGTCTGAGTAGCCGATCATCACCATCTGGGCGTTCACGCACGAGGCCAAATGTTTCTGGTAAAGCGGCATGCTAAAAAGATTTTCAAGAATGGCTGGAGCCTTTTCCAGATCTTCGATGGTTTCAAAGAGCGGGACAATTTGCAGTCTTTCGTCGCAGCCTGTCCAGCGCGCGAGCAGTAACACGCTTAATACATCCGATCCATAGCGGCACATGGAGATAACCACCGGGCCGAGTAATTCTTCTCCATAAAGATCGCGCACGCGTTTGATGAGTTGGAACAATGCCCACGTTTCGGCTGTGGCTGGCGTAACGCCGGGATTCGCGGAAAGATCGGGCATGGGAGATGAGATAAGCTGGGTCAGGAGCGTGAGGCGTTCCTCTTCGGTCATTCCACTAAAATTAGAAGTGATATTAAGTGCGCGCAGCGTTTCGTCTACAGCGGAATTGAAGCGGCTTGATTCCTCGCGGATGTCGAGACGCATGGTGTGCAGTCCGAAGATGTGCAATTGATGAAGAACCTTTTGCATTTCATCCTGCGCGAGCGCATCAGGCAGACGCGCGGCAATGATGTCAATCGGTTTCAACAGGTGTTGTAAATTGATTTTGGCTTGATGCGGAGTTCGTTCAAGCAGACGCGCGGTCATCTCATCGCGTGAGGCATCTGCCAGATCTGCGGAGAGCAGGGAAAGCACAAGCCGATAAGGCTCTGCGGCATAACGTTCTTCGATGAATGCAACATGCGGCGGCAGCGGGCGTCGTGATTCGATCCACGCGCTGAGTTCGGGCGAGGGCGGCAGGCGGCGGTCGCTCATGCTGAGGCGGCGCGCCAGGTCCTGCAGGATGCGGCGATGATTTTCCACAGCCAGTCCGCGATGCAGGCGCAGAGTTTCAGCGGTGACTTTGTGAGTCACATTGGGGTTGCCGTCGCGGTCGCCGCCCATCCATGAGGCAAGATGAAACCAGTTCGAAGGCGGATCAACTTTCGGGTAGTGTGAAGCGAGCGCGCGATCCAGGTCATCATAAATGGCCGGCAGCGTATCCCAAAAAACGGATTCAACAAAATACAATCCCGTGCGGACTTCATCGGTTGCCGCGGGGCGAGTCGTGCGGTGGCGGTCTGTGAGCCATAAGGACACAACTTCGGCATGAATGCCAGCGCGAATTTTTTCACGCTCGCGAACCGAAACACGATCACTTGAAAGCGCATCCAAAAAGCGCGCGATGCGTTGCAGTTTTGAAACCACGGTTCGGCGGCGGGCTTCGGTTGGATGCGCGGTCAGTACGAGTTCGAGCGAAAGATTATCGAGCAGGTTTTGTATTTGCTCGGAAGACACCCCATCTTTTTTTAACGAAGCGATTGCCGCGCCAACAGATTCGTCCAGCGGTTCGGGATGGAGCGCTTTTTCTTTTTCGCGCAATTGATGCACGCGATGATTTTCCTCTGCGAGATTGATCAGATCGAAATAAGTGGTGAACGCGGCTGAGACTGCGCGCGCCGAATCGGAGTCGAGCGCTTCAACCTCCGCCGTTAGCTGATTGCGCGCATTGACATTCCCGCCCCGACGATCCTTCGCTGCCGCGCGGATGCGTTCCTCAATGGCAAACAACTTCGGCGATTCGAGATCGCTGATCACGTTGCCGAGGATGTCGCCTAATAAATGAATTGCTGCTGAAAGTTCCATGAGTGTAGTATATCGAAAAAGATAAACTTAAGAAACGCTGCGCCAGATCTGTACGCCAGTGGGGAATGACGGCAAATGTAAATTTCCGTTGGTTACTGTGCTGGTCTGTCCGCTGAATAATTCTTGAAATACTGTTCCATCAGAAATCGCGCCGTGTTGAACAGGCAATACGCCTGCGGGATATTCAGCCGCTCCGCGGTTGCCGATGACGATGATCTGTTCTTCGTCTGTGTCGCGCAGATAAGCCAGAACATTTTCTTCAACGAGCAAGATCTGGAATCCGCCGTCGATCAGAGCAGGGGATGTGCGGCGTAGTTTGATCAAAGCCTGATAATACTCCCGCAGTCCAGAATCCCATTGAGTTGAATCCCAGACCATGCAGTTCCGCGCTTCGAGGGCATCCTTTCCGCTCATCCCGATTTCATCGCCATAATAGATACAAGGCACGCCGACATAGGTCATTAGGAATGCGACAGCCAGACGATTCTTCGCCTGGTCGTGTCCAAGGATGTTGATGATGCGCGGTGTGTCATGCGAGCCGAGCAGATTGAATTGCTGGCGCGCGATGATCCACGGAATGGATGCGCGGCTGGCCTGCCACGAATCGACCAATGCTTGAGTCGGCCACGGGACCGCTGATTTGACATTGTGCGGTTCAGCGTGTTGACCGACTTCAAATCCTCTCAGCCAAAACCCAATCGGATTGGAGAATCCAAAATAATTCATGCTCGCATCGAGCTGGTCGCCTTGTAATTGCGAACTGCCGTCGAAGAAATTTTCGCCCAGCAAATACGCGGACGGGTTTTCCTCCTTCACGGCCTGACGAATCCCATTCCACACTTCTGATTCCAGTTGATCCTTGCCGTGGCGGGCGAGCATGTTGGCAACATCCACACGCCAGCCGTCGACAGAGTAGGGCGGTTTCAGCCAGTGACGGAAAACAGAGTCAACGCCTGAGTAAATTGTCTCGCGCAAGGCTTGACTGCGATAATTCAGCTTGGGCAGACTGCGTACCCCGAGCCATGAATCGTATTTGTCAGGGTGTTGGTGAAAGGTGAAATATTCCGCAGTGGGGGAGTTGGCATCCTGCAGCGCAGACTTGAACCACGGATGTTCCACTCCGCAGTGATTGGGCACGATGTCAATGATGAAGCGCATTCCGCGCTCTGCCGTTGCGCGGCGCAGAGAGATCAAGGCTGAGTCTCCGCCCAGATGCGGGTCAACACTGAAATAATCGATCACGTCATACCGATGATTGCTGTACGCCGTGAAGAGCGGATTGAAGTAAATGGCATTCACGCCGAGGTCGGTCAAATAGTCGAGGCGCTGTTCCACGCCGGGCAGGTCGCCGCCGTAATATTCAACCATCGCCTTGGGCCAACTGCTTTGTTCTTCACCCCAATTCCGCGCACTGGATTGAACGCCCTGATATTCAAATTCTCCATCGCGGACATTACTGGCGGAGTCGCCATCTGCAAAGCGGTCGGGGAAAATTTGATAAAAGACGCTGTCAGATAGCCATGCGGGGGCGGCGTAATCTGCGAGCAAACGAAAATCTTCGGCATCGGTGGGCACGTGTCGGTGCGGACCAGAGCCGTTGTACCACCAGATTCCATCACTCGTGAAAAGCAGGAAGCGATAAGATGTCAGCGGCATACTGAGGTGCAGTTTGGCCTGCCACCAGGTACATGCGGATGATGTTTCTTCGATTTTCATTTCAGCGAAGAACTGCTCGCCATCGGGACAGGTGCGGAGCAGGATGCGCTCGATGGGAGAGTCGGTTGCGGTACGTAAGCGGATGGTAACTTCGTCGCCGAGATGCAAGTCGACGCTGGTAGATTTCACATATCGCTTGGAGCCATCATGATGAATGGATGAAAGGTAGGTGGGGTTCATGCCGCCTATTCTACCAACGAACATGCTGATATTTTTCTTATAAAGCTCTTACTGTTGCGTTGACATATCCGATTTAAAATGTCGTCGAAAAAAAATTCATTATGTCTTTGCGAGGGGGGACTTGCGCTTCGCCGAAGCAATCGCCTCCTGTTCTACGAGGAGATCGCTCCCTCGCAGCGACATAATTCAATTCAATGAGATAATAGAAACAGATTATTCCAAATTCAGGAGGCCAGCCATGACTGACACCACATCACAGCAATTTACTTTTAAAGCAGAGACAAAACAACTGCTCAATATTTTGATCCATTCGTTGTATAAAGACCGCGAAGTGTTCCTGCGCGAACTGCTTTCGAATGCTTCCGATGCGCTCAACCGTCTGCGCTTTGAAATGGTCACCAATCACAACGTGCTTGATTCGGCGGCGGAATTAAATATCCATATCACGGCAGATAAAGACTCGCGCACGATCACCATTCAAGATACTGGCATCGGCATGACCCGCGATGAGATGATCGAAAATCTCGGCACCATTGCCCAATCAGGTGCGCGCAAATTTTTGGATGCGACCAAAGATTCAAAAGTGGACTTCGCGCAGGTCATCGGTCAATTCGGCGTGGGATTCTATTCGGTCTTCATGGTGGCGGAGTGGGTGAGGGTCACGTCACATTCATTTGATCCGCAAGCCGAGGCTGTCAGTTGGTATGCCACGGGTGATGATAACTATCAGATCGACAAAGCAGATATGAGCGAGAGGGGAACGAAAGTCGAGATCAAACTCAAAGAGGATGCTTCTGAATTCGCCGAGGAATATCGGCTTAAGAATATCATCCACAAACATTCAGATTACATTGGCTTCCCGATCTATCTTGGCGAAAGCAAGGACGCGGTCAACAAGCAGACATCGCTCTGGCGCACATCCAAACAGGAAGTGACCGAGGAGCAATACAAGGAATTTTATCGTCAGACCACTTTGGATTTCGAAGACGCGTTAACACACATTCATGTTTCAACCGATGCGCCTGTGCAGTTGTACGCGCTGCTTTATATTCCCAGCAAGGCCGAGCGCGGCATGTTCTCTTTGCGAAAAGAGGATGGCTTGAAATTGTATTCGCGCAATATTTTGATCGATGAGTACAACAAGGATCTACTGCCCGAGTACCTGCGCTTTGTGCAGGGAGTTGTGGACTCAGAGGATCTGCCGCTCAATGTCTCGCGTGAAACTGTTCAGTCTAGTGGACTGATGCCGAAGCTGAAAAAGGTTCTAACAAACCAGGTTATCAAGGAACTGGAGAGCCTTGCAAAAAATAATACTGAGAAGTACCAAACATTCTGGCAGGAGTTCGGTCCCTATTTGAAACAGGGAGTCGCCGCCAACCCTGCGGATGCCGATACCATTAATCCGCTGCTGCGCTTCAAGACCAATCTCAATCCTGAGACATGGTCTTCGCTTGAAGAATATGTCTCGCGCATGAAAGAGGGACAGAAGGTAATTTATTACATCGTCGGCGAAGACCCGAAGTCTGTATTGCGCAGTCCGCATTTGGATTACTTCCATTCGCAAGGGACGGAAGTTTTATTGCTCACCGACCCAATGGATTCGTTCATGTTGATGGGATTGCACAAGTACAAAGACTTTGAGTTGAAGAATGTCTCCAGCGCGGATGTGGATACGAACGAAAAGCCAAAGGAACAACCCGAAGCTGAGAAGATTCCCGAAGCAGATTTCAGCACGCTTTTGGAGCGCTTCAAACAAGTCCTCGGCGAGCGGGTGACAGATGTGCGCGCCAGCAATCGTTTGTATCAATCTGTTGCGCGCCTTGCGGATGCGGACGATACGGTCAACCCGGAACTTCAGCGTGTGTACCGTTTCCTCGGCAAGGAATACGAAATTCCAAAAAAGGTGTTGGAATTAAACCCGTCCCATTCAGTTTTGAAAAACCTGCTCAAATTGGAAGAGGGTGCTGAATTACAAAATATCATCATCGAGCAAATTTACGACAGCGCCTTGCTGGTGGAAGGATTACATCCTGACCCGTCGAGCATGGCGGCACGCGTCCAGCAGATCATGGAAGCGGCCCTGGCACGGAAATCTGAATGACGATGAATTAGGCTGGCGAAGGCAAATGTAACTCGAAAAACCTTACAGCGTTGTAGTTGACTCGTCTCCGCTTATGCTGTAGACTTTAATTACTCCGATGGGGAGTAGCCGCCCGAACTTTATCGGGACGAGCAGTCGTCATGACGGAAAGAAATTTCCCGGCTGCCTGATTGAAAACGCAAGACCATCGCTTTCTATAGCGCTGGTCTTTTTTTATTTTGAAATGGAGGTGTTATGAAAACACAGTTCGTGTTCTTCGTGATCGATTTCATGCTGGTCTCAGCCTATCTTTTAGTGTTGATTCGACAGAATATGCGCAAGGTTTTTGCCAAAGTTGGAAATAATGAAACCCAAGATACGCGGCATGGCGCAGGCTTTCAAAGAAGCAAGCGGGCCGCATAATGGGCCGGCATTTCTCCCGTAACTGGGAGGAGTGCCGGTTTGTGTTTTACAAAAAAGGAGATTCTCATGTCCAACCATTCGACACATTCCCCACGGTTCCCCATTGTTCGGCGGTTCTGGAAGCCCGCGGCTGTCACCGGCGCAGGCGGCACGGCCATTGTCATCTGGTTCGAGGAAATTGCGATCTTCGCGCAGGATATCCTGGCGTTGATCTTCCTGCCTATTTTGGCGGGAGCGGTCTACCTGCTGGATATTTTTATATTCAGATCCCGTATGCCTCGGCGCGAGGATCTGGAAAAAGTCATTGATAAAGGAGCAAAGAAGTAATCTTATGCAAACAAAACCCTGGCATACCTTAACAGTTGATGAGGCATTTTTAGAACTAAAAAGTCAGCCCATTGGACTAAGTCAAATCGAAGTTGAAAAGCGAGTGCTCGAATACGGTCCCAATGAGCTGACTGCAGCCCACCGTATCTCAGCATGGGAAATTTTACTGGAGCAATTCAAGAATGTGCTGATCCTGATCCTGCTTGGCGCGACAGCTATTTCGCTGTTCCTCGGGCATGGAGTTGAGTCGATTGTCATTGCCGTGATCGTGCTGTTTGCGGTGGTGCTGGGATTTGTGCAGGAATACCGCGCGGAGCGAGCCATTGATGCCCTGCGCAAGATGGCAGCCCCCACAGCAACTGTCCTGCGCGATGGGGTGGAGATCAAAATCCCGGCAAGGGAACTTGTTCCGGGCGATGTGATTCTCCTGCATACCGGTGACCGCATCCCGGCGGATGCGCGCCTGCTTGAGTTGATCAACATGCAGGTGGAGGAGGCCGCGCTGACCGGCGAATCGGTGCCGGTGGAGAAGCATATTCGGGCGCTCGATCATGACGACCTGCAAGTGGGTGACCGCAAAAATATGATCTACGCCGGGACGGCTGTCACCTACGGGCGCGGACGGGCATTGGTGGTCGCCACGGCCATGCAAACCGAATTTGGCAAGATCGCGCAATTACTGCAAACCGTCGAGACGGGTAAAACTCCGCTTCAACATAACCTGGATAAGGTCGGCGCGGTATTGGCGCGCGCGGCCCTGGTGGTCGTAGCGCTCATCGTTGCGGTGGGATTGTTCCGCGGGCAGCCTTTCATCGAAATGCTGATCTTTGGCATTGCGCTGGCGGTGGCCGTTGTCCCCGAAGCCTTGCCGGCGGTGGTGACGATTTCACTGGCGATCGGTGTGCAGAAGATGGTCAAACGCAACGCGCTTATCCGACGGCTGCCAGCCGTTGAGACGCTTGGCAGCACCTCGGTCATTTGCTCGGACAAGACCGGCACGTTGACCAGAGATGAAATGACCGTGCGCAAGATTTATTCCGCCGGGCAGATGTTCAATGTTTCAGGTGCGGGATATGACCCGATCGGTCAATTCTCCGTCAATGGCGGCACGCCGGTTATCCCAACGGATGGGCTTAAGCTGATGTTGACTGCCGCCACTCTGGCATCGGATACGTATCTGATCGATGGCGAAAATGATTCGGGTAGTGAATGGCAAATTAAAGGAGACCCAACCGAAGGGGCGTTGGTGGTCGCAGCCGCAAAGGCCGGGCTGCAGAAAGTGTCTCTCGACACTGAGTCGCCGCGGGTGCATGAAATCCCATTCACATCCGAAACAAAACGCATGACCACTTTGCATCAAACAACCGAGGGCATGGTGGCTTACGCCAAGGGCGCGCCCGAAATGATCCTGGATGGCTGTGATTTTGTGCGGACTGAAAATGGAATTACAAAATTAGATGCTGACGGGCGTGCGCAGATTTTGGCGCGGGCGCAGGAGATGGCGGAGCAGGCGCTGCGGGTGCTGGCAATATCATCCAAGCAAAACGCTGTGCTTGAAACCGCTGAACGCGGCATGACCTTTTTGGGGCTGGCCGGCATGATCGACCCGCCGCGGCTTGAAGCGAAAGCTGCGATTGCAATTTGTAATGACGCGGGCATTCGCACTGTAATGATCACCGGCGACCATCCTGTGACAGCGCAGGCGGTGGCGCGTGAATTGGGATTGCTGCGCAATGGCGGGCGGGTGGTGACCGGCACCGAGCTTGAAGATATGACCGATGAACAGCTCCAGCGTGAGGTGGAGGATATCAGCGTTTATGCGCGGGTGTCGCCTTCACACAAACTGCGGGTGGTGACTGCCTGGCAGGCGGGCGGACATATCGTCGCGATGACGGGGGACGGTGTGAACGATGCGCCTGCCCTCAAGAAAGCCGACATTGGCATTGCGATGGGAATCACCGGCACGGATGTGACCAAGGAAGCCGCCGCCATGACCTTGACCGACGATAACTTTGCTTCAATTGTTGCGGCGGTGGAGGAGGGGCGCGGGGTATTCGGCAACATCAAAAAATATTTGATGTACCTGATCTCATCGAATATTGGGGAGATCGGGCTGATGGCTGGGTCGGCGTTAATGGGGCTGCCCCTGCCGCTGACAGCGGTTCAAATTCTATATGTCAATTTGGCGACCGATGGCCTGCCCGCTTTGGCGCTGGCAGTTGACCCGCCAGAAAAAGATCTGATGAAGCGTAAGCCGCGTGACCCGCGTACTGGAATTTTCACTCGCCCTGTGGTGACGCTGATGGTGCTGGGCGGACTCTGGTCCACCATGATCAACCTGGGACTATTTACCTGGGCGTTGAACTCTGGCCGCGGGCAGGAGGAAGCGATGACGATGACCTTTGTTTCGCTGGTGCTGATCCAATTCTTCAAAGCTTATAACTTCCGCTCTGACCGTCATTCGGTATTGAACAAGCCGTTTGAAAACAAATGGTTGAATCTGGCGGTGGGCTGGGAAATGGTTTTGCTGGTATTGATCATTTACCTCCCGTTTTTACACGAAGCCTTCAGCACATACGCTTTACCGCTGATGGACTGGTTGATCGTCGCAGTTTTATCTGTGACCATTGTGCCAGTGCTGGAAATTGCCAAATGGTTTGAACGCAGAGGTTGGTTCGGGGTGGTGGAGCCTCACTCCCGAAATTATCTTTCGCGGGTGAGGCATGTCTTTAAGAGCAAATAGGGACGCAGATGAACGCAGAAAACGCTGATTCTGCTTTTGATCAGCGAAAATCAGCGTTCATCTGCGTCCACACCTGCCCCTCGCATCGTGTCGCGAAGCGAAGCCGATGTGGCGGGCGGTGCCAGGAAAATTAAAATTGGGGTTAATTATGTTTAGATTGTTTGAAATTGAAATATTACTTGCCAGCCTCCAGCATCCCAAAGAACATTGGGCTGAGATAGGGAATTAGCCAGATGAACCAAACGGCGATGCTGAACTTGTGAAAGTTGGCGATCATCTTTTCGTCTTTTCGTACAAGCACGAAGGTTGCCCAGATCGCGTGGATGAACATCAGGACAATGGCGAGCACGCCTGAAAATCCGTGAATGTCATAGCTCATGCCGCCGACAAATTCAAACATCAGTCCCGTGCCCCAGGTGTCACAGACCAGCCCAAACCAAAAGAAAATGGTATGCCAAACTTTGAGCCTGCCTTGAATACGTTCACTCCAGACGCCGATGGAGTAGAAGAGCAAGGCTAAGTTAATAATTATTATTGCAGCAGGATTCATTAGTGGTTCCCTCCAGAAATTTTATTTTCAAGTATTATACCTGCCTGTTGAAAAGCCTTAGGTTAATTTGAACCGCTAAGAACGCAAAGAGCGCTAAGAAAATTGTTTTCTTAGCGCTCTTATTTGTATCGCCCGTTCGACTGGTGCGTTGTTGTTTAATTGATTTGCAGTAGAGAGAAGTTAATCGACACCAATGATGTAATTGTCGATCTCGTAGCCTTCCACTGTTTTGTTATATGTTATTTCGGCTTGATGTTCGACGCGCAAGCCTTTGAGCGCCAGCAATTTACGGACGAAGATGTCGGTCTCTGCTATGGCGAGGTGCTCGCCCGCGCAGCGGTGGGGACCAGAACCAAACCCGATCAAGGAACGATACGTTCCCTTATCCAGTTCGCGGTGCGGACAGTTCTGTTCGGGACTCGCGCCGACAGCCTGCGCATCCGCATTGACATCGTAGACGTGGAATTCGATCTTCGCATCCACGGGAATGTTGTGAGTTTCGCCTCCGCTCGTGACTGTGACAGGCTCATTGATCACCTTGCGCTTGATCTTGCCGATGACGGGTTCAAGGCGCAGGATCTCATGCAAGGCTTCGTAGCGGACATCAATATCTTCTGAAGTGAGCGCCTCGCGGACTTTCGGATTCTCAAGGGCGTGCATCAATACGGCACAAATGAATTCCTGTGTGGTGGCCATGCCTGCCGCGCCGTAAACAAGACACTCGACCATGATGTCGAGTCCGCTTTTGCCTTTGGAGATCATGTAGGAAACCACGTCATCCTGCGGGTTGCGTTTGCGCTCGGCAATCGAGGGGCGGACATCAAGTAACCAAAATTGAAGTTGATGCGAGTACCCGATGATCTCGGCGAAAACGCGCATGATGGGATTTGTGGGTTTAGCAGGCGGGGAATGAAGCATGCCATCGATGCGGCGGATCATGCCTTGGGTCGGGTTGAGACCGACGACTGCCGAAGTCACCACAACCGCCATGCGGGTCGTGAGTGTCTTTAAGTTGATGCGCTTGGCAGTGGTCAAACTGGCGATGATCTCGTCTGCGGCTTTTTCCATCATGGCCCAATGTTTTTGCGAGACGGTAGTTGGGCTGAAATATTTCGCGATGGCGGCGCGCTGTTTGCGGTGCGGGTCGCCGTATTGATACAGGACAGGTTCGAGCTTGGCCTTGAAGATGTTCTCGGCTCCAAAGCCGTCTTGCAGCAGTTCCTGTTTGAGCAGGTCTTTGGCTTCGGCATAGCCGCGGATGTGCCAGATTCCCTGGTTGTCTTTTTCAACACGCGGGGTGTTTTGATATGGTTCGGTTGCGGTTTTTAAATCGGTGTGGAATGTCATTATGGGTTTCCTTTGGGCGCTGGCGGCATTGAGTTGAAATATCCAAACACCCATATCATGACTCTCCAGGAGGAGAATTTATTACGCCCCTGCGGATTCAATTACTCGTCAAATAAGGCGGTTTCAATCGCGCGGATGACCCCATTGACATCATTCTCCACCTGATTGTTCCAAAAGCGGATTACCTTGTACCCCAGTGACTCAAAATACTTGCTTCGCTCGGCATCATATTCGGGTTGTTCAAGATGCTGGCTACCGTCAAGTTCAATGATTAATTTCTTTTTGATCGAAACGAAATCAGGGATGAAATTTCCAATGGCGTGCTGCCTTCTAAAATTCACCCCGTTCAATTTGTCCCCGCGCAAATATGCCCACAGTTTTCTTTCGGCAGGCGTGAGTTCTCTTCGTAATTCACCTGCGCGATGCATGGTTTTGGGATTTGATCGTTTTGCTGGCATGACCACATTATAGCCCCCACCGCCCTGTCGGGCACCTCCCCCAAATGCGACATGAAAACTTTTTATACCAACCAGATGTAACCTGTCGCATTTGGGGGAGGCAGGAGGGGGCCTCTTCTGCCATTCCTGCCCCGGACGCTCCAGTCAAGTGTATTTGCTATTTCTTTTGCTTTTAGTAGGTTTTTTCAGATTTGCTATTTCTTGTAACCTATTAGCAAGACTTAGAGATAAATCTATATACCTCAACGCTTCATTAACAGAGATTGAAAAATCAGAATGGTGAGCCGCGCTATTTCTTAAACCTCGAAGATCTCGATATAAACTTAAGGTGCCTTGATCTAATATTCCATCAGCGACCAATTTCTCAACGATCTTATATCCTGCAATATTCCCAGAAACGTCATAGCTTTGAGCCTTTGCGACTTCCATTGTTGCAAACTCGACAGCTTTCCAAGTGTCCGCTACTGCTGCTGCAGGGGAAATTTCAGCTATTGATTTCATTCTTTCATAAAGTGACATGTCTGGCTTAAATGCGGGTAATTTAACCTTTTCGGCAGATGGAAGATTAACTTCCCTCGCGCCCTTTTCTGCATTTACTAGTTGCTTTCCAAACTCTAATTCTGTACCTTGCCATTTAATTTTCTCAAGATTTTTCAAAAGAGAAATGATTGGTTTTCTAAGTAATAACGCAATCAGAAGAGTAGCTATTGGCCATGCTAATGCCTCTACTAATCTTGTGATAAATTCATTAGTATCCATACTCAACTCCTATCATCAAATCAATTACAAATATTCGGCTATCAAACGATTTACGCCATTTATCATATCTTCAACATCAGCTTCTTTGTACTCACTCCATTCACCGTGAGCTGCTTTGTTTCTGCGCTCAGCCCATGCAGTAATTTGCTTTTGCATTCCCATGTTGTAAATTCCTGATTTACATAAATCAGCATTCATCTTGTCCAATTTTGCAACCGAAATATCATTTCGAGAACACAGTTCTTTCAAAGTTGTTTCGAGAGCGACACCAGCCACTACACAAGCAGGGTCTTTATAGCCAGAACGAAGTAATTCGCTCGCTTGTTCAAGAGCGTCACTAAAAACTTCTGCTTGAATAAGCCCACGTGCAGTAAACAAATACCCTCCAATGTAATCATCTTTCGCAGCTTTAAATAACTCCAAAGCCTCAAGTAGACTGGATTCATATTCACTTATGCTGCCAAATTTATCCAGAAAAACTTTGTAGTGAATATTGTTTTCACCAAAAATTCTTCCGAGGAGATTTTATACATTTACTGCCCATCCTTTATAGGATAAATTCTTCTACTTTAAAATACCTCACTCCTTCAATGCTTGTAAAGGCAAAAGCTTTACCTTCTAAAATTTTTTTACCTCTATCTTCAAGCTCTTCAAATCTCTTTATAACTACAACGTCAATTTTCATTAGACATCCTTATAAACCAAAAGTTTGAATCACAAAAATGCATTACGACGTTTTCGAGCGGACACGCTGATGCAAATTATAAAAACTGGCCTTTACTACCTTAGTAAAGTTTTTATTTTTCTTTGAGCTTTGCGATTCCAAGGCTGAAACTTTAATAATTCAGAAGGTTCTGGCCACTTTCCTGTAAAAGTCACCGAACGGTCATCTAGTGCTACATGAGACACTGGTTTCCGAGTTACAACTTCCACAACTGGAAAATTGTTTTTTTGCAACCAATTTTTTATTGCATCGACTCCGCCAGTGTAATTTCCTCTTGAACTAAAAACAACAACTCTAAAATGCTTGGCGGCCTTATTTACAAATTCTTGTGCTCCAGGCACCGGTATATCGTCTATGACGGTAGGCTTTTTCCATCCTTGGCGATACCAATGCAAAACGCCATCAAAATCCAGGCAAAGTACTGGTTTTTGATTGTTGTCTGATAAATCACCAATTACATTACTGTCATTCTTCTCAGATTTAATACTATGCAAATACGCATGTCCCAATGTTGGGCAATTGAAACAGTACGCGTCATATTCCCGGCAATTGAGGCAATTAAGACGTAACCTACAACAGCTAATTCGATATTTACTACATCCATGTAAACAATGTTCTTATTTCGAATTAAGAAGCACAGCTAATGCCAAGAAACTTGACGAGGATAAATATGTTAATGTCTGACGTAATTTTCCTATTAATGGCTGAGGTTAAACGTTCAGGGTTATCTAAAGAAAAAAACTCTTCACGAAAGTTTCTCAGCTGGTCGTATTTCGAGAATTGTCCTCGAAATTTATTCTCAGTGGTTTGGTGAAATGTTCTAACAGCAATTGGGTCGGATATCCACCTATGGGCAGTCAAAAGCCATTCATATGTGATATTTGAAATAATTAATCCCAAGAGTAAGCATATACTTGCAATCCATAAATAAGCGTCGGTCGATATTGTCGCTTTTGAGCCAAGAATAAGCCCAAGAGTAAGGCAACCAAAATAAGCCGCTCAATACACCACGTTCTGAAATAAAACTAAACGCATCGCCTGATTTTACTTGAGTTAAACATAATCTTTCCTCTTCTTTAAGAGTTCTAAAACCCTTCCGCCACATACTCACCCCACACGCCTCTCAGCGTATTGCAGATCTCGCCGAGCGTGATGTCATTCTCCACACATTCAATGAACAGCGGCATCAAATTCTCTGTGCCTTTGGCCGCGTCCACCAATTTCCCTAATAACTCATCAACTCGTTCCTGATTTCTCGTCTCTCTCAAAGCTTCTTCAACTTCTCGCGCTGTCCCAACTCAATGGACGGGTCAACCTGCAAACGTTCCAACGTGAGAACCTCGTCCACGTTGAATTGATTGACGCCCACAACAATGTCTTCTTTTCTTTCAATGGCCTGCTGCGCGGCGTAGGCGGCGTTTTGAATTTCGTTTTGCATATATCCGCGTTCGATGGATTGCAGCGCGCCGCCCATCTCGTCGATCTTGGCGATGTAGTCGAGCGCGCCTTTTTCGATCTCGTCGGTCAGATGTTCGATCAGGTACGAACCCGCCAGCGGATCGATCGAGTCCGCTACGCCTGATTCGTAGGCGATGATCTGCTGGGTGCGCAGCGCCACGCGGACAGATTTCTCAGTGGGGAGCCAGAGGGCTTCGTCCATTGAATTGGTGTGCAAACTTTGTGTCCCGCCGAAGACGGCAGATAGCGCCTGGAAAGTCACACGCACCACATTGTTTTCAGGCTGCTGCGCGGTGAGCGTGGAGCCTGCGGTCTGTGTGTGGAAACGCAATTGCCAACTGGACGGTTTCTTTGCGCCGAAGCGTTCGCGCATGATCCGTGCCCACATGCGGCGCGCGGCGCGGAACTTGGCGACTTCTTCGAGCAGGTTGTTGTGCGCGTTGAAGAAGAACGAAAGCTGACCCGCGAAGGCGTCCACGTCCAAGCCAGCTTTGAGCGCGGCTTCCACATAGGCAATACCATCCGCCAGCGTGAATGCCACTTCCTGCACGGCGGTGGAGCCAGCCTCGCGGATGTGATAGCCCGAGATCGAGATCGTGTTCCAATACGGAACTTCTTTTGCGCAGAATGAAAAGATATCGGTGATGAGCCGCATCGACGGAGCAGGGGGGAAGATATACGTCCCACGCGCCACGTACTCTTTGAGAATGTCATTCTGGATCGTGCCGCGCAGTTGGTGCATGTCCGCGCCCTGGCGCTTCGCCACCGCAATGTACATCGCCAGCAAAACGCCAGCGGGCGCGTTGATGGTCATCGAAGTCGAAACTTTATCCAGCGGGATCTGATCGTACAACTGCATCATGTCATGGATGGAAGAAATGGACACGCCCACCTTCCCGACCTCTCCCTGCGCGATCGGATCATCCGCATCATACCCAATTTGAGTTGGGAGGTCGAAAGCGACACTCAGCCCCGTTTGGCCTTGTGCCAGCAAATAGCGATAACGCTTGTTGGATTCCTCCGCTGTCGAGAAGCCCGCATACTGACGCATCGTCCAAAAGCGCGAACGATACATCGTCGGCTGCACTCCGCGGGTGTAGGGATATTCTCCGGGGAAGCCTAATTTCTCTTCGTAAGTAGGGGCGAGGTTCTCTCGCCCTGCATCATCGGCAATGCCAGACGCGGCACTTCAAGTCCAGATGAATATTCGAAGCGTTCTTTCCTCTCCTTGAATTTCTCCAAAGACTTCTTGAGCGTGTTTTCTTTCCATTTGTTGTATTGAGTGTTGAGGGTCATTTTTCACCTATTCTGGAGTCCGACAGCTCATTGCCCTGCGGGTGCTGTCGGGTTGGTGGTGGATTGCTTTTAGGAAATCGTGGAGCAAGCTCACGACTCGCAAGGTTTCTTCAAGTATAAAGCCAACCCAAAATTAGATGAAGGACAAGTGACACGCTATTCAATGAGCAATGTCCCCATTATTTATCGTGCTCTAGTGCTAGAATTCTTTCATCCCGCTTCGAGGTTTCAATGAATTTAATTTCCCGAATCAAACAATCATCCCGTGAACTCATCCTCTTTGCTTCCGCCGCGCTGATGCTTGGCATGGCATTCAGCATGGTCGATGCGACCTTTAATAATTTCCTCAACGACAAATTTGCGTTGACAGGCTTTCAGCGTTCCTTTTTGGAGTTTCCGCGCGAACTGCCTGGATTTTTGGTGGTCTTTGTCTCGGCGGCATTGTGGTTCTTCTGCTCCCGCCGACTGAGCATGGTGGCGATGATCCTCAGCGCGGTGGGGGCCGCATTGATCGGTTTTGCATCATCGAATTACTGGTTGATGATCGCCTGGCTTTTCATCTACAGCATGGGGCAGCATCTCTTCATGCCGCTCGCCTCCACCATCGGCATGGAACTGGCGCGCGAGGGACAGGATGGTCGCCGTCTGGGACAGATCAACTCCATCCGCAACCTGGCCGCCATTCTGGGAAGTTTCAGCGTGGTGTTGGGATTCAAATATCTCGGGTTCACTTTCCAGCATACCTTCGCCATTGCCGCTGTGCTGTTGGGTGTCGCGGCTTTCCTGTTGTTCATGATGAAGCCCGAACCAGTCGTCGAAAAGCGCGGCTTTTTACAGCTGCATAAGGAATACCGTTTGTATTACATCCTGAATGTGCTGTCTGGTGCGCGCAAGCAGCTCTTCATCACCTTTGCCCCCTGGGTATTGGTCAGCGTATTGAAACAGCCGACCCAGCTCATGGCAACGCTTTTTACCATTGGCGGCGTGATCGGGATCCTTTTCCAGCCGCTGCTTGGCTGGGCGATTGATAAACTCGGTGAGCGGATCGTACTGGCTTCAGAAGCGGTCATCCTTGTTTTTGTCTGCATCGGCTATGGATTTGCAAAATTCATCTTCCCCGCTGACACTGCCTATCTGGTGGTGTGCGCCTGCTTCCTGATCGACCAGATGATCTTCTCGGTTGGCATGGCACGCGCGACCTACATGAAAAAGATCGCGCTCCAGCCCGATCACATTCAACCCGCATTGACAGCCGCTGTGACGATTGACCATGTCTTCTCGATCACCGCCGCGCTGGTGGGTGGACTCATTTGGAATACATTCGGTTTCCAGTACGTTTTTCTGCTCGGCATGTTGATCGCTGTGTTTAATTTCTTTACCGCGCTGCGTGTGCATTCCAGCCAAAGCCGCAGGGTAAGTAATTGTGCATTAATAACTTCCGCTTTTCCCGTAGAACCGTCGGACTAAAGTCCTGCCTCAGAACATGGAAGCCCCTTCGGGGCTAAGTCGGCTTTAGCCGACTTGCAAGAACTAAGGCAGGGATTTATCCCGCCGAGTATGGGATAGCCCAAATTTTAAAGTAGGGAAGTTATTTTACGCAGTTCCTAACTGTCTGCCCGCCTGTCAATTTGACTTTGCTTCACTCGCATAGTATCGATGTAAGAACCACACGGATACGGCGCCTAATATGTGCCATATGGCATGTCCCTGCAGGAGACTGGTCTCAAAGCATAGGGTGCGCGTATTGTCCAATATCCAAATGATATATGCGCCAGCAAGCAGACCGATGCCAATTTGCAAATGCCGTACATTGATCTGCGGTTTATCTTTTGCTCGGAAATAATACTCAAAGACCAGTGCAATGATCAGCACGATGGCAAAGGCATACCTGCGCGTATCGGGGATGGCGATCTGTAACCAGCTTAGAAAAATGTTGAGGGTTAGAAACAGCCCAAGGGTTGTATTGATGCGCAGGTTCCAGATCCGCTCGAAGGCGTAGACGAGCATAAATGCCGCGAGCAGGAACATCCCGAAGACATCGAAGAACTGACCGATGAAGGTCAACGAGGCGTGGTAGAACGCGCTGCCAACTCCGACGATGATGCTGGCGATTCCCATCAGGATGGAATATCCAACTGATAAACGATTCCCTTTACGTGCAGAAGCAATGATGAACATCCCGCTGAATATAAACCCCAGTGATGAATAAGCATTCGCCGCCTGCCGAATGGGACTGTGCGTGTTGGAGGCTTCGCAGAAACAGCCTGTTTTCAAACAAGTGGCGGGGTTCCAACTTTCCCACGTGTTCGGATTTAACGATAAAAAAATAGCAATTGTCAGCGCCGAGATCAGGATGGCTGCCAGGAGGGGGAGTGCAAAGCCTGAAATTTTTTTCATATCCTGCTCAAGTATAAGTCCAAGCCAAAATTAGATGTAGGTCAAGCGGCACGCTATTGAATGAGAAATGTCCCCATTTGCAAATCACACCAAACTGGTAAAAATATTAGGACAAATGTCAATTGCCTGAAAACAACGAAAATGCTAGACTTATCGTATGTAAAAATAGTTCGCTGGTTGAGTATCGAAACCACCGAAAATTTATGGGAGACTCGTTCATGGCAAACAAGACTTTTCTTTATATTGGCGCTGGCGTTTTATTTTTGATCGGTTTGTGTCTCGTCGGTTATGGCGCACTGAGCGTCATCGGCTCGACTTCGTCCAGCGGCAGTTCCAATTGGCTGACTTTCGGCCTCGGCTTTGCCTTCGTTGGCATATTGTTTTTCGCTGGAGGCGCGGGCATGGTCATTGCAGCCCTGCGCGGGACAAAGACCGAAGTCATTCAGCAGGTCACCATGAAAGTGGACTTGCCCGGCGAAACCAAGATCGAGGAAGTGAAATGCCGTTCCTGCGGCGGGACTCTCTCCGCCAAGGACATCACGCTCGCCAATGGCGCACCGATGGTCAACTGCCCGTATTGTCACACCATCTATCAACTCACTGAAGAACCGAAATGGTAGGCCGATTTACGATTTGAGATTTACGATTTGTTGATGGTCGAGTAGCCCGAGAGGTTTTCGAGGGCGTATCGAGACCACGTTGGAGGTTACTAAATGAAACAAAAAATATTCGCACTCTGCCTCGTCTTGCTGTTGACCTTTGGATTGGTAACCGGCGTATCCGCCCAATCCTATTCATTCAGCCTCGATCGGGAACTCGTAAATGTATTTTGGAATTCAGACGGTACCATGTCGCTGGATTATCAATTCACATTTACCAACTCGCCCGGTGGACATGTGATCGACTTCGTGGATGTCGGTGTTCCCACGGGTCAATTCTCCGATGTCTCAGCTGACATGGGCGGTAACTCGCTTTCGATCTCTTCTGATTTTCAAGGCGAAGGCGGATCGGGCTTCTCGGTGGATATGGGCGCTTACGCCATTCAACCCGGCCAAAGCGGGACTGTCCATGTGGTTGTCGGCAAAGTTGAAAATGTCCTCTATCCTGATGACAATGATGAAGCCTATGCCAGCGCAGTATTCTCGCCGAACTGGTATGGGTCTGAATTCGTAAATGGAACCACCGACCTGACCGTTGTATATCACATGCCGCCGGGCGTCCAGACGAGTGAACCCCGTTGGCATGAAGCTCCTTCTGGATTTCCAGCCGAACCGCAAACAGGTGTTGATGCGCAGGGGCGCGTCTTCTATTCCTGGAGCAATCCATCCGCCAGCGGCTCAACACAATATTTATTTGGCGCTTCATTTCCAAAATCATATGTACCTGAAACCGCCATCGTTACCGCGCCTCCTTTTGATTTTGCTGCATTAATTGGCAGTTTGGTTCCCCTCCTTTTTTGCGGCATCTTTGGGTTCATGTTCGTTGGCATGCCCATCATTGCCGTTGTGCAAAATAAACGCCGTAAGATGCAATATCTTCCGCCCAAGGTTTCCATTGAAGGTCACGGCATCAAACGCGGGCTCACCGCCGTTGAAGCCGCCATCCTAATGGAGGAGCCGCTCGATAAAATCATGACCATGATCTTATTCGGTACACTTAAGAAGAACGCCGCCGAAGTGATCAAGCGCGAACCGCTGGCGATCAAATCCTCAGATCCCCTGCCCGCCGGTCTGCATGAATATGAATCGAATTTCCTAAAAGCATTCCAGGAGCAAAAAACAAAGGAACGTCAGGGACTATTGCAGGAAACCATGGTGAGCCTGGTTAAATCCGTTTCTGAAAAGATGCGCGGATTTAGCCGCAAAGAAACTTTGGACTATTACAAGTCCATCATGGAAAAAGCCTGGCAGCAGATCGAATCCGCTGACACACCCGAGGTCAAAAGCCAGAAATTTGACGAAGCCCTTGAGTGGACCATGCTCGATAAAGAATACGATGACCGCACACGCCGCACCTTCCGCGGGCCGGTATACGTGCCGATGTGGTGGGGGCGCTACGACCCGACCTACTCTTCGTCTCCCACCAGAACTGGAAGCGGGTTGCCAACCTCCATGACGGGTCAGTCCACGGGGCGCTCTTCTCTGCCTGGCGCTGACATCGCCGCTCAAATGGTGACAGGCGTACAAACCTTCTCAGAGAAGGTGGTTGGTAACGTCAATACCTTTACTGAAAAGATCACTGGCACCACAAATCCATTGCCCAAGCCCACATCCAGTGGCAAGAGCGGTGGCGGCGGCGGACGTTCCTGCGCCTGCGCTTGTGCCTGTGCCGGTTGTGCCTGCGCCTGCGCCGGTGGCGGAAGATAGTGCGATTTTAGATTTGCGATTATAGGTAAATTATGAATTTCCTCAACTCAATTAAAAGTGTGTTTCAAGCACCGTCCACAGTCGGCGGTCTATCATCTGGACTTTATCACTACGTCCGTGAAATTGCGGATGAAAAATCCCGCATCCACTTGCGGATCGATTCCGATGGGACGGGTACGCTGATCGTCAACGCCAGCAGTGTCATGCACCTGAATCCCACAGCGGCGTTGATGGCTTATCTTATTCTTGAAGAAAAACAGGAAAGAGAAATCATTTCGTCCATTACGAAGCAATATCGCGCAAGTGCAAAGCAGGCAAGTGAAGATCTTTCCGCCTTCCGCTTTCAGCTTTCAGAGTTATTACGCCCTGACGGCGCATGTCCCGTCCACGAGCTTGATCTGGAATCGATCATGCCGTTCAGCGCTCGCCCCTCAGCGCCCTATCGCATGGATTTGGCTGTCACGTATCGCTGTAACAACGATTGCGCGCATTGCTATAACGCCCGTGAGCGCAACTTTCCCGAACTGACAACTGAGCAATGGTTCAAGATCATGGATCAGCTTTGGGCATTGGGTGTGCCACACATCATTTTTACTGGCGGCGAAGCGACTTTGCGCAACGATCTCCCAGAGTTGATTCGACATGCAGAAAGCAATGGCCAGATCACAGGGCTGAATACGAACGCGCGGCGTTTGTCCGATGAAAAATATGTGCAGACTCTTGTAGACGCGGGATTGGATCATGTGCAGGTCACAGTCGAATCTTGTGATAAATCCATCCACGATGAAATGATGCGCTCCAAGGGCGCGTTCAAGCAAACCATTCAGGGCTTGAAGAATGCGCTGAACAGCAAGCTATATGTGATGACCAATACTACGATGCTGCGAAACAACGTTCACAAAATTCCCGAGACTTTGGATTTTCTGGCTGAGATCGGTGTGCCGACCGTTGGATTGAACGCGTTGATCTACTCGGGCAATGGCGCGACCGTTGGCACGGGTCTGCGCGAAAATGAATTACAGCCTATTCTTGATGTCGCCACTCGCAAGACCGCTGAGCGCGGACAAAAACTCATTTGGTACACGCCGACCCAATATTGTCAGTTCGACCCGACTGCCAGCAACCTCGGTGTGAAGGGCTGTACAGCCGCGTTGTACAGCATGTGCATCGAATCAAATGGTGATGTGCTGCCTTGCCAATCGTATTATCAACCGCTTGGCAACATGCTGGTTGACTCGTGGGATTCGATCTGGAATCACAAGTTGTCAACGAAATTGCGAGACCGCCAAGGCCTGCCGTCCAAGTGCGAAAGTTGTCCTGTCGTTTCAGAGTGCGGCGGTGGATGTCCCTTACAGTTTGAAGGTTTACAAGCCGAAAAGCTCGCAGGTTTAAACCTTCCAACTTTCTAATTTTCCGACTGGAACAATTAATTATGAACGAACACGAATGGATCAAAGAATTTCCCGCCGCTGTCACAGTTTGTGATGAAGAAGGAATTATTTTGGAAATGAACGATAAAGCCGCAAAGACATTTGAGAAGGATGGCGGTTATAAATTGATTGGCTCGAACATGCTCGATTGTCACCCTGACTCCGCGCGCAAAAAAACGGAAAGACTTCTGGCCGCGCGTGTAAAGAATGTATACACCATCGAAAAGAACGGAGTGAAGAAAATTATCTATCAATCCCCGTGGTATAAAGAAGGCGAGTACGCAGGCTTTGTGGAACTCTCTCTAGAAATTCCACTCGAAATGCCACACTTCATTCGCTCGTAAGCACTCGACCACCCCTAATAACTAATCACTCATTACTCACTCATTACTGCTCTTATGGAAATCTGCTACCTGATCGCTTTCCCCGATGCCGACGATGGCAAACCTCCCTTGGTCGAACCATTCAAGGGATTGAAAGATGCGCCATATTTTCAGCCCATCGACATTGACCTTGTCACACTCGGCGAAGAGACGGTGCTAATAGAAAGTCATGCAGTCGCGGTTACCCGCCAGCTTTATGATGGACGCGTGCAAATGGTTGAATGTCACTTTGAATTGAAAGACCCATTCGCCCCATCCGTTTTGCAGGAACGGGCAAAAATTCAAAGCGCATTGGAAAGCAAATTCATCCCTACCCAATATCGTCAGAGCGGATTGTACGAAGAGTATACGATCCTGCTTGTGAATCAAGCCAAGCCATCGCCCGATAAATGGATCGAAAAGAACTCCATCGAATTGGCGAATTTCATCCGCTCCCAGCGTGAAGTTTTTAACTCGGAGGAACTTGGCGAGATTCTTGCTTCGCGCACACGCTACTCGGCAGCGGAACTTACCCTCGTTGATTGGGAAGGCGCTGTCATCATCGCCCCCAATGAAGACTACCAATCCGACATCGTCCTGTTAAAAATAGGCAACTATCAACTCCTGCGCTACCGCATGTTGGACGAATCCATCGAAACCATGCTTGATAAGATCAGCGAAACCTTTTTTAAAGATAAACGCCGACCGCGCCCTACAAGAGGCGTCATCCGTCAAATTGCAGAACATAAACTCGAAGTCATGATTGACTTCGAACGCGCCGAACAAAACCTGCTCCTCATCGGCGATTGGTACACAGCTAAATTATTTGAAGCCATCCAAAGCGAACTTTATCTCAAGGATTGGAAGGAAAACCTAAAGAACAAACTCGACAATCTCGAGAACATTGTCCAGACCATCAAGGATAATTTTTCGCTTTCATTGGAAACCGTATGGGCAAGAGTTGAAATGCTGGCCTGGGCGCTCATGCTCATTGGCTATATGTATCTTACCTTTGTAGATCTGGGTCTGATCAAAAAATAGGAGAACCCATGAACATCCTCAATCAATTGTTTACCAAGGTCGCGCCTCTGCCAGTTGGCACATATCATTTGCAAACCCAGCAGGATCAAAAGCCATATCGCCTGCACCTGCGTCTTCAAAAGGATGGAGCGGGACTGCTCATTCTCAACGCGGCCACGGTCATGCAACTCAACCCCACCGCTGCTGAGTGCGCCTATCATTATATAAAAGGCTCAACACCTGAGGAAGCCGCAAAACAACTTTCCGCCCGCTATCGTGTGGATGCAAAAACTGCGCTGGCAGATTTCAATAGCTTTGTAGATCGGATCGAAACCTTGATCTCCACTCCCGATTTGGATCCCGCTTCTTTTCTGGACTTTGAGCGGGTTCAGCCTCATTCAGCAGATGCCACGCTGCGGCTGGACTGCGCCCTCACGTATCGCCTCTCCGACGATACACACGCCATCTACGCTCCCGTCAAACGCGTGGACCGCGAACTCACAACTGATGAATGGGAACAAATTCTCGATAAAGCCTGGCAGGCTGGTATTCCACACATCGTCTTTACTGGCGGTGAAGCCACCTTGCGCGATGACCTTCCCCAGCTCATTTCCTACGCCGAAAAGAATGGTCAAGTCTGCGGCCTACTGACCGATGGTTTGAAACTTGCGGACAAAGAATATCTTGAACTGCTTCTTCAAACGGGTTTGGATCATGTCATGCTCATCCTTCAACCCGATGAGCCGCTTTCATGGAAAGCCATTGAAACCATTGTCCCACAGGATCTCTTCCTGACCGTGCACCTCACACTCAATAAAGAGAATGTGAATGGAGCAAAAGAGATCTTGGAAAAGGTTGCAAATCTGGCTGTCGAAAATATTTCCCTCAGCACTTCTGAAAGTGACCTGCTGGATGAAATGCTTGAACTGCAAAGTGTGGCCAATTCCCTGCGCCTCAACATCCGCTTTGACCTACCAGTGCCGTATTCCGCATCTCACCCTGTAGCCATCGAAACCGTGGACGATGAAATCCCCGCAGGCGCAGGCAAAACCTGGATGTACGTCGAGCCTGATGGAGATGTCCTCCCTGCACAGGGTGAAGCTGATAAAGTCCTCGGCAACTTCTTGAAGGATGATTGGGAAGATATTTCCAAACAATATTGAACCTGCAAAAATCGTCATGCTGAAAAGTATGACGATTTTATTTAACTTCCTTTATGGTGTCTCAGTTCATAAAATCAATGACATCCTTCGGATGGTTTGTAAGGTGACTGGTAATGCTTTTGAAGGGTGTTATGGTATCCTTGCCAAAACTTTTCAAGGATAGATCATGCCCCGTATAAAACAACTTTTTGCTATTTCCGCAATTCTTTTATCGTCTCTTGCCTGTGCCACCCTATTGGGAGAGACAGAAGATATTACCAATATCCCCGAACCTTCTGAAATTACACAGGTCCCAGTGACCGAAATTCCCACGGAACTTCCAGTTGAAATCGTTTCCTGCCCCGTCATCACCGATCAGATCGTTGAGATGAATTCAACCGTCCTTGTCGAGGGTGAAGCGGATACCATGGATTTTGGCGCCCGTGATGAAGATAATACTACTTATATTGTTACTTATCTGGTTTCTGGAGATCAGATCAGCGAGCCTGCTTTTGAAAGCGTCCCTTCTGATCTGCAGGACGAACAGGATGATGCGGCTACCCATCAACAACTTTGGGATTATTTCGCGGCTTTGATTCCGCTTGAAAATCGCGGCAGCCTGGCCGAATTTTCCGTCATGACCGACGGGCAGGATAACGTGCTGGCCGCTGTTGCCCAGACTTACAATGACCCAAATCTATGGGGTTTGGAAGTGGATATTGCCGACACTCAGGATTATTACTATCTTAGCTACACTCTCGTCCATGAGTTTGCTCACTTGCTGACTCTTGGATCAGATCAGGTGCCACCCAGCGAAGCCATTTTTAACAACCCTGATGATAATGATATTTACCTGAATGAAGTCGCCGCCTGCCCCAATTTCTTTCCCGGTGAGGGCTGTTCCAATAGTGACTCATATATTAATCAATACTACAGCCGTTTCTGGTTAAGTATTTACGATGAATGGAATGAGATTAACCTCGAAGAAAATGACGATCTTTATTACGAACGTCTCGACGATTTCTACTACAAATATCAGGACCAGTTTTTAACTGATTACGCCGCCACCCATCCCGCCGAGGATATTGCTGAATCTTTTTCTTTTTTTGTGTTTAGCGAAATGCCCGCAGGCGATACCATTGCCGAACAAAAAATACTCTTCTTTTATAATTATCCCGAACTTGTGTCCCTGAGGACGAATATCCTCGACAACCTTTGCGTATCTTTTCCACAATAAATTAAATGAGTTTGCCAAATGAAAAAACTTCCGATCATCGAATCCTATTGGGTTGAAGAGAATAAATTTCTGGCGGGCGAATATCCAGGCAGTTACGATCCCAATGCCACGCGCCGCCGAATCGACTCGTTTCTCGAAGCGGGTGTTAATACTTTTATTAATCTCACCCAGCCTCACGAGCTTCAATCCTACGAGACTATTCTGAAAGAACAAGCCGAGGCCTACGGTATCAATGCCTCGCATTATCGCTTTGCCATTCGTGATCACAGCATTCCTTCAGCGGATATGATGACTTCAATTCTCAACACCATAGATAATGCCATTAACGACGGCGGCTGCGTTTATGTCCACTGTTGGGGTGGCGTGGGGCGGACCGGTATGGTTGTTGGTTGCTATCTTGTGAGGCACGGCGTTGCAAATGAACAGGCTCTTGCGCAAGTGGATAAGTTATACAAGACCCGACCCTCCAACCCTTATTTTGCACACTCACCAGAAAGTGATGAACAAATGGAGTTTGTGCGTAACTGGTGGGAAGATCCCAACACGTTATATAAGAACAATCAGAAATTTTGCGAAGGATGAATTGGCATTCGCGTTATCTTCAGCAGGCCGAATGGACTCGTGACCTGAGAGCCTATCTATTTGAACAGGCAGGATTGGTTAACGCGCGTCGTGTGCTTGAGGTTGGATGCGGTACGGGTGCCATCTTGCGTGAACTTAGCGCACCCTCGCTCCACGGCCTTGACCTTGAGCCTGCGTCGCTCGCCGAGTGCAGGATCCACGCCCCGTCAGTTTCGCTTACGCGCGGCGATGGTTTTTCTCTGCCCTATGCAGATAAATCTTTTGACATTGCCTATTGCCATTTCCTTTTACTTTGGGTGAATGATCCATTGCAGGTTGTGCGCGAAATGGCGCGCGTCAGTTATGGCGTGTTAGCATTGGCCGAACCAGATTACAGTCAACGTGTGGATGAGCCAGCGGCGCTCAAAGTTTTGGGGGAGTGGCAGGCCGAGTTGTTGAGACGTCAGGGTGCAAATCCATCCTTTGGCGCTCGGCTGGCCGAGACCTTCCATCAGGCTGGGATCAACATTATCGAAACAGGACCCATTCAAAGCGGGACAGTGATGCGATCTGTTGAAGATTGGGAAAATGAATGGGCGGTGATCGAGGCTGATTTGGATGGCTGGATTCCCAGTGTGGAACTCCAGAGAATGAAGGAACTGGATAAAGGAGCGCGTAGCCGCAACGAGCGCACCTTGCACGTTCCCACGTTTTTCGCCTGGGGTAAGACTTAAGAACCAGTAAACTTCGAAAAAAGAGATGTATAATTTCGAAGAAGTCATGGAGGCACGTTTGGAAACCATAAAACAGGAAGATCAATTGGAAGAACAGTCGGCAATACAGGGCGGCGGTGTTGTTGAATTACCGGAAATCGTAGAGGAAAAAATAAACTGGGGTAGGTTCGCACTCGATATTATTGAAACTCTTGTTTTGGCCGTTATTTTATTTTTAGCGATCAATGCCATGTCGGCGCGGGTGCGGGTGGACGGTTTTAGCATGCGCCCAACCCTTGAAGACGGCGAGTTTGTGCTGGTCAGTAAAATGAGCTATTACTTTGGCGCAGTGGAGCGCGGTGATATTATCGTGTTTCATTTCCCGATGAAATCCTGAAGAGGAATTGATCAAGCGTGTGATCGGCCTGCCTGGAGATTATGTCAGTGTTCATGCAGGAGTGGTGTCTGTGAATGGACAGGTTCTGAATGAGCCTTATATTTCTGGTGCGCCAGCTTATTCCGGTGACTGGCAGGTTGCGGATGGTCAACTTTTTGTTTTGGGTGACAACCGCAATAACTCGAACGATTCAAAAGACTGGGGACTTTTGCCCTTCGATCAAATCGTGGGCAAGGCGGTCTTGATCTATTGGCCACCGCCATTTTGGGACGTACTTGAACATCCTCAATTGGTAGCATTACTTCAATAGGGAATACATATGAGCGAACCCGAAAATATCCCTCCCCAGTCCAGCGCGTGCTATGAATGTCACGCGGGCATTATGCAGCCGCGCCATCTCACATATTTTACATGGCTTGGGGATGAACTGATCACGGTGCCACATTTTCCTGCCTGGATCTGTGATGTGTGTGGCAAACGTGAATACGATGAAAAAGCGATCCAGTGGCTGAATATGCTGCTTGACCCGAATGCTGGCAAGCCGACAACGAATTGCCGCCGCATCCCGCCTCTCCCCCGACCTCATAGCGGGGCACATCGTCCCATTCATGATTCTTAACTGATAGAGTTCCGCCATGTCCATGGATACTTCCCCCCGCACCTTTCGCTTTCTATCTGCCGATATTTTAACTTCCGGGTACCGCGTGGTTGGCAAGATCATGGTCACTAGTCATGGTGCGATGGGAATGTTGAATGACCCCACCCGTTCCGCGATGGATGTAAATGATGCGCGGCTTGCACGGCTGCATATGCCGACCAAACTTGTGGATCATTTTGAACTTGTGCGTATGATGAAGAAACATGTGTACGCAGTCTGCCTGGCGCGCCGCGAGGATCTCGGTCCGCATGCCATTGTGCGCGGCGGTTACAACAGTGTGATCGAATATCCCATACGCATCACAACTCAAATGTTTGAAATTGAAGGCATCATGGAATTGCCCGGGCGTTTTGATTTCACTTCACTGATCACAGAAGGCTCGCGTGATTTCCTCCCAATCTTTAATGCGACGTTGACAGCGATCCTGATCCCAAACCTGCGTGTTGAAAGCGCGGGGATGTTGATCAATCGCACGCAGATCGATTTGATGGCTTTGCTTAATCAGCGGGTGAAACCTGAAAATTAGTTCCCAAATTGCTTGACTGACATGGAGTGGGATGATAGAATTCGCCCGCTCAAAAAAAGCCCCCATCGTCTAGAGGCCTAGGACGCGGCCCTTTCAAGGCCACGACCGGGGTTCGAATCCCCGTGGGGGCACCTCTAACAAAAAGACCTGCTAAATAGCAGGTCTTTTTGTTTAACTGTCAATTCTCTTCGAATTCTTTTGGATATTTATGGGGATCAACAGCAGGAATCCCAGTGCAATGATTCCCTGACCGATCAAAACACCCGAGGCCTGCCATGGACCAAAATATGGAGATTGTGGAAATGATTGTGATCCCATTCCAAAAATATCAGCCAGACCTGCAAAGACCGCAATTACATATCCAGTAGCGACTAGTCTTGAGCCGATATCGGAAGTGATGGTGCGTTCATGACCCCACCATAATGTCAGCAGGCTGACGTATCCGCCCATGCAAATGATTGCCAGCCCGATCAGGAAAACAGCGATCTGTACGAATCCAACCACAGGACTGCGATCCCAGCCGAACAAGTCTGGCTTGGCGCCGATCGCAAAGACCACCAGTCCCATAAGTGTGACAATAATACTCACACGAATACGCGGTGTGGGTGAGGAATTATCCACGCGGGGTGTGGTTTCCACAGGTGTGGATGCGGGTATAGGTTGATTATTTGTCATGAGGTTGGCAGGTCCCTTTTCAGGCGCGTTAGCCAGTTTCCGCTAAAAATATTTTCAATATCCGTTTCAGAATAGCCGCGTGCTTGCAGTAAGGATACCAGATTTTGAAGATCAGCTACGGTATCAATTTCTGGCGGAACCGATTGCAGGCCAAAGCCGCCGTCGAAATCTGAGCCAATGCCGGCATGGAGCGCATCTCCGGCGATCTGGCAGATGTGGTCAATATGATCTGCGACAAAGTGGAGTGGCACTTCAGTTCGATCATTTTTGCCAACAGTCCAACCGGCCTGCAGATAGGAATTGAAAGGAACGACTCCAATGACGCCATCCCGTTCAATGACTCCTTCAATGACTCGGTCAGAGAAATGCCGGTTTGAATTTGAGTTTGGTAATAAGGATAAACAGTTTCCATGCGTGCCGACAATTGAGCAGCGATAGCTATCAAATGCTTCCAGAATGGCTTGCTGATCCATATGGCTGATATCAAGAATAAAATTGTAATCTGCCATTGCAGAGAGCAGTTTTCGGCCGTCACTGGTTAGGGGACCGGGTTCTTTCCAGCCTCCACTGTAACGTGTGCCAACCCAGGCAGGGCCGATCAAGCGCACGCCAAGCTCATACCATTCTTCCAGTTCCGATGGGGTGCGGATTCCTTCCGCGCCTTCCATGAGCACCACCATGCCTACGGGATGTCCACCCCCTGCGGGAGCTGGAGAATGCCAATTGTCGAGGATCAGGTTCCCGCCGGGGCGGCCGCGGCGGGGCCAGGACGCGCCGACGGGGACATTCGGCGGACGCTCCATGAGGGCCACGATCGCTCAATACCGGATCGAGCTCGCGCTCAGCCTGCGCAATGGGGAGCAGCTCCTCGTCAATCTGTTCATCCCGCTCGGGCTCCTCATCTTCTTCTCGAAGGTGAAGGTGCTCAACAGCGACGACGTCGACCCGGTCGAGTTCCTCGCACCGGCCGTGCTCGGCTTGGCGGTCATGTCGTCGGCGCTCGTGAGCCTCGGCATCAGCACCGGGTTCGAGCGCTTCTACGGCGTGCTGAAGCGACTCGGTGCGACCCCACTCGGTCGTCCCCGATGGGTGCTCGCCAAGTTCGCCGCAGTGTTGACGATCGAGTTCGGGCAATGGGCCATCCTCATCCCGACGGGGCTCCTCCTCGGGTGGTCGCCGTCGGGCGGCTGGCCAACGGCCGTCCTCGGCGCCGTGCTGGGTACCGCAGCCTTCGGCGGGCTCGCCCTCTTCATGGCCGGCACGTTGGGCGGGATGACGAACCTCGCTGCGTGCAACGGCATCTACCTCGCCCTGATGGTGACCGGGGGCATGGTCGTGCCGTTCGACAAGATGCCCGAGGCGCTGCAGGCCGTTGCCAAGGTGTTCCCCGCCGCCCCGCTCGCCGACGTCATGATCGGCTCGCTCCAGCAGGGCGAGCACGTCCACGGCGCCTCATGGCTCGTCCTGACGGCCTGGGCGGTGGTCATGCCGCTCCTCGCCGCCTGGCGCTTCAGTTGGGACTGAACAGCAGTTGGGACTGATACTGGCCTGGGCCCAGACGCTACATCGGCGCCGGCTCTGAGAGCCGACGCCGATGTAAGGACTACCCGGCCGAGGTACCGGAGCGAAAGTAGGGAGCGAAGCGACCGTACCTAGCGAAGGTGGCCGAGGCCATCAATGTTGGCCGGTGTCGCGGATGATCGGCGGCGGGTCCGTCGCGGGCGGCGGCAGCGGCTTCTCGCGGGGCGGGTCGTTGAACCCGGTGCCCCCCTGGATCGCCGTTCCCGAGTCGTTGAAGAACACCATCGCTCCGAGCACCGCGATATAGACCGCCACGGCCAGGAACATGCCGGCGATGAAGACCCGCTTGAGGATCGCCGCGTCCGACTTGAGGTGCATGAAGTAGAGGGCAACGGTAGCGAACTTGATCACCATCATGATGATCAAGAGCACCGCGGTGACCTTGTGCCAGTCCTCGGGCCACCAGTAGGTGGACACCTCGAGCGCCGTCAGCGCCAGGAGGACACCGAAGACCTTCCAATAGACGACGTCGGACGGATGCTCGTCGTGAGCGCCGTGGGCGTCGGTTGCAGTGATGGCAGCCATGCGTCCTCGATTACTTGATCAGGTAGACGATGGTGAAGATCAGGATCCACACCACGTCGACGAAGTGCCAGTACAGACCGACGATCTCGACGGCTTCGGCCCGGGAATGCGGGATTCGACCTCGGATCGACATGGCGATGGTAACCACCAACATCAGGATGCCGATGGTCACGTGGACACCGTGGAACCCGGTGAGGGTGAAGAACGCCGAGCTGGCCACGTTCGTCGTGAAGCCCAGGCCCTCGCGGTGGAAGGTCGTGAACTCGTACACCTGACCGCCGATGAAGAGCGATCCGAGAGCTGCGGTCGACCCGAGCCAGATCCGCATGCGCTGCATGTCGTTGCGAGCGGCGGCGTTCACCGCGAGCACCATCGTGAGCGACGAGGCCAACAGCACGAACGACGTCACCGAGGTGAACGGGATGTCGAACAGATCCGACGGCCGGACCGAACTCGACACGATGTCGCGGCCCCGGACGGACTCGATGGCGCCGGGACGGTTCTTGTACAGCATGTAGGTGGAGATGAGGCCACCGAACATGAGGCACTCGGACCCGAGGAAGACCCACATGCCGAGCTTCTCGTTCGAGACGCCCGTGTTGGTGGGCAGGTGGGTGTGGCCCACCGACTCGATGTCGAAGTTCGGGTCCTCGATGTCGTGGCTCGTGTTCTCGAGCGTGTCAGTCACCGGACGTCTCCTCACTCGGGGTCGGATGCTTCGGCGGCGGGCGCATCGGCGGCATCGCCGGTCACGGCACCGGACCAGCGCCGGCTGCTCATCGCCCGCCTCGAGCTCGTGGGCACCGTGGTCGTCGTGGGCGCCGTGATCGGCGTGATGGTCCTCGGGGTCGGTCGACGGTTCGAGGATCCAGCCGAGGAAGCCGGCGATCGGTGATCAGGCACCCGAGGACCGCCCACCAGTAGTCGAAGATGATGCCGTAGCCGATGAACGGCAGACCGGCGGACAGGACGATCGGCCAGTACGACGGTGACGGCAGGTGGATGCCCGTGGCGCCCGGCTTCTGGACGATGTCCTCGGTCTTGGCGATGCGGACCAGCCGGCCGTCCTCGTCGTGGCCGTACTTGCGGTGCCAGAAGTCGTCGAGTTCGTGGATCTCGGGGATCTCGTCGAAGTTGTACTCCGGGACCGGCGACGGGATCATCCACTCGAGGCTGCGGGCGTCCCACGGATCGGCGGGCACCTCGTACGGGCTCCTTCTTGAACGCCTTGTGGCTCTTCCAGACGTTCGACATGAAGACGAGCAGGCCGACGGCGATGGTGAACGCACCGACGGACGCCACCATGTTCCAGAAGCTGAAGCCCTGGTCGGCGGAGTAGGTGAAGTAGCGACGGCTCATGCCCTGCAGGCCGAGGACGTGCATCGGGCCGAAGGTGAGGTTGAAGCCGATGAGCGTGACCCAGAAGTGGACCTTGCCCCATCGCTCGTTGAGGAAGTACCCGAAGATCTTCGGCCACCAGAAGTAGAAGCCGCCGAACAGGCCGAGCAGCGCGCCACCGAAGAGCACGTAGTGGAAGTGGGCGACGATGTAGTAGGTGTCGGTCTGCTGGGTGTCGGCCGGGGCGAACGCGTGGGTCACACCCGACAGGCCGCCGATGGTGAACATGGAGACGAGGCCGACGGAGAACAGCATCGGCGTCGCGAACTTCAACCGGCCGCCGTACATCGTGGCCAGCCAGTTCAGGATCTTCACACCCGTCGGCACGGCGATGAACATCGTCGAGAGCGAGAACGCCATGACCGACATCGGGCCCATGCCCGAGGCGAACATGTGGTGCGCCCACACACCCCAGCCCATGAAGCCGATGGCGATGCCGGAGACCACCATGAAGGGGTAGCCGAACAGCGGCTTGCGGCTGAACACCGGGATGATCTCGGACACGATGCCGAAGCTCGGCAGGATCATGATGTACACCTCTGGATGTCCGAAGATCCAGAAGAGGTGCTGCCACAGCATCGGGTCGCCACCGTTGGCGGCGTCGAAGAAGTTCGAGCCGAAGAGCCGGTCGAACATGAGCAGGAACAGCGCCACGGTGATGACCGGGCAGGGCGAACAGCAGCAGGAACTGGGTGACCAGGGTCATCCAGGTGAACACCGGCAGCTTGAACCAGGTCATGCCCGGCGCCCGGAGGTTGAGCACCGTCACGATCAGGTTGACCGCCGAGACCAGCGACGCGATGCCGGTGATGAGCAGGCCGATGGCGTAGAAGTCGATGCCGTGGCTCGTCGAGTACAGCACGCCGTTGTTGGGGGCGTAGTTGAACCAGCCGCCGTCGGCGCCGCCGCCGAGGAACCACGACGAGTTGAAGAAGATCGCGCCGAAGAGCCAGCACCAGAAGCTGAAGGCGTTGAGCCGGGGGAACGCAACGTCGCGGGCCCCGATCTGCAGCGGCAGCAGGTAGTTGGCGAAGGCCGCCGCCATGGGCATCACGACGAGGAACACCATGGTCACGCCGTGCATGGTGAAGACCTGGTTGTACAGCTCGGCGGAGAGCAGCTTCTGGTTGGGCCGGGCCAGCTGAAGGCGGATCAGCAGCGCCTCACCGCCGCCGATGAAGAAGAAGAACATCGACCCGATGCCGTACATGATGCCGATCTTCTTGTGATCGACTGAGGTGAGCCAGCTCTTCCAACCGGTCTGGGCACCGGTGGGTCGGGCGAAGACGCCGAACGGCTTCACCTCGGGCTCGGCGGCCTCGATGGCCAGCGGGGTACGGGCTTCTACGATTGCCATGTCGATCCTCTACTTGAGCGTCGAGAGGTAGGCGACCAGAGCTTCGATCTGGTCGGAGGTGAGGTTCAGGTTGGGCATGCCGCGGTTCTCGTCGGGTGCCATCGGCTTCATGTTCTTCGGGTTGCGCAGCCAGTTGCCGAGGTTGCTGGTGTTGACCTGGCCGTCCTCGGTGTACAGGTCGAACAGGTTGCCGGCGAACTTGTTGCGGCTCATGAGGTGCGTGAGGTTCGGCGCGTTGCCCGAGGTGAGGGGATGGTTCGCACCGCCGTAGTCGGGATCGGGGGTGCCGTCGTTGAGTTCCTTGTCGTAGCCGAGGCCATCGACCTGGTGGCACTGAGCGCAGTTGTTCTTGAACTCGGTGTAGCCCGTGAACACCAACGAGTTGTCGGTCGTGTCGTCGGGAGTGTCATCGGTCGGCACCTCGGCCGGCTTCTGCTGCTCCTCGAGCCACGTCTCGTAGTCGGCGGCGGGGACGGCCTTGACCTCCATCCGCATGTACGCGTGGGACAGGCCGCAGAACTCGGTGCAGGTGCCCTGGTACAGACCCGGCTTGTCGGCCTCGAGGCTCCAGACGTGGGTGCGACCGGGCACCGCGTCCTTCTTGCCGTTGAGCGACGGGATCCAGAACGAGTGGATCACGTCGTTCGACCGGATGACGAGGTTGATCTGCCGACCGGCGGGAATCACCATCTGGTTGGCGGTGATGACGTCGGGCTTGCCGTCGTCGTTGACGTCGTAGCGGTACTCCCACCACCACTGCTGGCCGTACACCTCGACGGTGAGGGCGTCCTTGTCACGCTCCTCGAGCTTCCAGATGGTCTGGACGTTGAGGACGGCGAGGGCTCCGAGGAGGATGGCAGGAGCGATCGTCCACGCCCATTCGAGGCGGGGGATGCCGTGGATCTGCACCGGCTCGTCGACACCGTCGACATCGCCGGGCTTGCGGCGGAACTTGATCGCGAAGATCGCGACCGCGCCGAGCACCAGCACGAACACGATGCCGGCCACGGCGAACACCGGGGTCACCAGGTCGTCGATGCGGTTGCTCTGGACGCCCTTGGGGTCGAGCGTGGTGAGGGGGCGGCCCTCGTCGTCGCGGAGCGCTCCACAGCCGGCAACGACCAACGTCGTCGCCACGAGTGCGCTGGAACCCACCAGCCGGAGCCGGCGGGAGAAGGGGCGCTGCCCTGCCTGGTCGCCTCGCCTGGCGGCTCGGCTCGTCGCAAGTCGGTCAATCATGATGCGTCAGTTTCTCCCAGGGAGCGACCGGTTGAGTAATTGGGCGTGCCCGTCTGCACCAGGGCGCTGGCGTGCTCGCCCTCGCCGCCCTCGTGCTCGAGGGGATGCTCGCCCTTCACACCGCCGTAGATGCCGATCGCGAGCACAGCGGCAGCGCCGACGAGCAACGCTCCGACAAGGGCGCCGCGGCGCACCTGCGGGCGGGTGCCGATGAGGACGGCGACGGCGAAGATGAGAAGGCCGATGACCGATGCAACCAACGCCGCGCCGTCCTTGGAGGACGTGAGCAGGATGCGGGAGAAGCAATACACCACGATGGCGATGAGGATGAGACCGGCCGTCGGGAGTTCGACGGGGTACATCATGCGGTTGCGGATCGTGCGGTTGACCTCGGGGTCGCCGGTCGCCCGCTCGGACCACGACTTGATGGCCCACTCGATGGCGGCGATGGCGAGCGCTGCCGCACCGATGCTGAACAGCACCGGGCCCACGGCGAGGCCGAGGGTCATGAGGGCCAGCGAGAAGGCGGTCACGATCGGCCACTGGCTGAGGTCGTTGGGTTCTGCCACCGGCGGCACGGCATCGCTGTGGGCCAGCTCGGCGAGCGCTTCGGGGTCGCCGTCACGGAAGGCGAGGGAGGCGAACCCCATCGCCGCCGAGCTGAGGGCGAACCCCATGAACAGGGTGTAGCCGAGCTGGTCGCCGACGCCGCCCTTGTAGCCGACGGTCAGCGGACCGAGCACCGCGTTGACGGCGCCATCACCGGTGAGGACCTCGACCACACCACCATGGGCGAGCCCATTGGTGATGACGCCGTAGACGAGCGCACCGAACAGCCCGGCGATCGCCAGGCCGAAGAACAACTTTGCACCACGAGTGAGCATCAGGAGACCCCGGTTACTTCATGATGTACACGGCGAGCCAGAGCACCGAGTACAGAGCGACGGACACGTGCCAGAACAGAGCTGCGGCGGACACACCGTCCGGCAGCCTCGAGGAGAACTGACCACCGAGCGTCCGGATGCCCATCAGCACGATGAACGCCATGGCAATGCCGACGATCGCGAAGTGGGCGCCGGTCGCGGCGTAGAACGTGGGACCTTCCTGCTGCGCCATGCGCAGCCCGACCGTCTTCCAGAGGAAGGTGGTCTGGTTCAGGAACGCTGCCCCCATGAGCAGGGTGAGCCCGAGGCCGAGGTAGGCCTGGCCGCGCTCGTTGCGGGCGATGGCCCACACCGCCCACTGGATGAAGATCGAGCCGAGCACCAAGGTGCCGAGCTGCATGTTGGGCTGCGTCAACGGGATGACGTTCTCGGTGAGCCACGTCGCGCGGTGCGCCGAGCGCTCGGCGAGGTAGGTACCGACGAGTGCCAGCTCGAACATGCCCACGCCGACGGCGGCGAAGGCGGTGCCGAAGAGCAGCTGCCGACGACGCGGCAGCGGCGGCGCGGTGAGGGTGGCCGGGATGAGCGCCATCAGTTGGCTCCTTGATCGTTCCGGTCGAGGACGGGGTACTCGCTCTCGACCGTCGGGAGGTCGATCGTGAAGTTGCCGGTCGCGGGGGGCGAAGCGGTCAGCCACTCGAACGTGCCGCCGAGCGCCTCGGGGCCCGTCGCCGGGTCACTGGTCTCGTTCGACTTGCCGGCAGCGACGGCCACCACGGCGCCGAGGCCCCCGAGCACAGCGACGGCCAGCACGATGGCGCCGACGCCCGACACCGCGGCGAGGGCCTTGGCGCCATCAGCGTCGGGCTGGGCAATGCCGATCACAACGTGGCCGATACCGAAGGCGAGGCCACCGAGCAGACCGAGCGGGGCCAGGGCGAGGGCAGCACCCGAGGGCAGGCCACCCTTCCAGATGCGGCTGCCCCAGTGGAACGTGGCACCGAGTCCACCGAGCACGACGGCGGCGATGACGAGGTAGAACTGGCCCACGGCGACCCCGGGGCCACTGCTGGGCGTGCTCGGGGTCAGCGTCGTGAATCCGCCGGCGAACAGGTCGAACAGCTGATCCTTGTTGCCGATGGTGGCGAGACCCTGGAGGGCGCCGGCGACGACGGCGAGCAGCAGCACGAGGATCGACGACAGGGTGAGGATGAGGCCACCGTTGACTGCCAGCTTCCCTCGGCGGAGGGTGTCGATCGAGCCACCGAGCACGGCGATGACGGGGAGGGCGATCGCCACGGCCGCCACGATCCACATGAGGGTCTCACGAGCGGCGTCGCCTTGGGCCCAGGGGCCGAACGACAACGCACCGAAGGCGACGATCAGCGATTGGATGACGGTGTAGTTCCGCTGGCGCTGACCGCTCAGCGAACCGCAGACGTCGGCGAAGATCCCGAGGAGCGGAATCGCCGCGATGTAGATCGCCGGCTGGTGGAACACCCACTCGATCGCCGGGTAGGCGCCGAACTCGAAGTCCGACGGGCCGGGGCGACGGATCTGCCAGAGCGTGATGTCGGCGAGGAGCACGGGGAGGGTGGCGAGCCAGAGGGCGCCGGTCACCAGCATCGAGAACGAGAAGAAGGGAACCCGCGACAGCGTCATCCCCGCCGGCCGGTGGCTCACCACCGTGACCATGACGGTGAGCACGCCCGTGAGCAGCGACAGCACCACGAGACCGACGCTGACGTGGCCGAGGCGGGTCATGGTCTCGCTCGAGCCGCCGTAGGAGCCCTTGACGAGGAGCGCCACGACGAAGAGCACCGTGCCGAGGAGCCAGCCCCACAACGACGCCGCAGCGGCTCGGGGGAAGGCGATGGTGGGGGAGCCCACCTGCAACGGCACCAGGTAGATCGCCAGGCCGAGCATCAGCGGCAACGCGCCGCAGAGGAGGAGGCCGAGCGGGTGGTTCAACGACAGGCGGTTGGCGATGGTGGCTTCGAGGAAGTCACCACCGGCAGACGCCTGCAGGTTGACGAGGGCCGCCATCACCAGGTCGGACATGACGAACAGGAGCGACGCACCAATGAAGATGCGGCCGATCGTCTTGTGGTCGCCGGTGCCGAGCACCTTCTCGACGGCCGTCACCTGCGTGCGCTCGGGGGCACCGCCATCGGGACGGCTCGCGGCGCCAGCAGCTTGCGGTCGGGTCTCGGTCAGTGCCATGTGTTGCCTCGAGGCTCGTGATCGTTCGAACGGACGGACGTCGCGGCGCGGCGGCGCGCTGCCCGGACGGTACTGCGGCAGAGGACACTACTTCGGCATCCATCTGCTGGGGAAAACCGGGTGGTCATCTTACCGGCGTCAACTCGGTTCCTGATCGCCACCTCAGGCACCGTGCTTCACGAGTACATCGACCGCCATCGCCCCGAAGAGCAGCGTGATGTAGGTGATGGAGTACGTGAACAGCTTCATCGCAGCGGCCGCCGATTCGGTGCGGTGCACCTTGACGGCCAGGGCGAGGAACACGGCGCCGAGCACGCCGGCGGACACCAGGTAGACGGCGCCGAGGTCGGCAACGGGGCCGAAGACGAACGTCAGGGCCACGACCACCACCGTGTAGGCGATGATCTTGCGGGTCACCGTCTCGTACGCGGCGACCGACGGCAGCATCGGCACGTCGGCCTTGGTGTAGTCGTCCTTGTACTTGATGGCCAGGGCCCAGAAGTGGGGCGGTGTCCAGTAGAACATCACGGCGAACAGCACCACGGGGGCCCACGACAGGCTGTTGGTGACCGCTGACCACCCGATCAGGACCGGGGCAGCGCCGGCGGCGCCGCCGATGACGATGTTGCGCTCGGAGGTCCGCTTGAGCCAGAGCGTGTACACGAAGACGTAGAAGAGACACGCCGACACGGCGAGGACCGCCGACAGCAGGTTCACAAACGCCCAGAGGAACGCGAACGAGACGATCTCGATCCCCACGGCGAACACCAGCGCGGCGCGGGGCGTCATCACACCCGTGACGAGCGGACGACCCTTGGTGCGGTCCATCAAGGCGTCGATGTCGCGGTCGACGTACATGTTGATGGCGTTGGCGCCGCCGGCCGACAGCGTGCCGCCGATGACGGTCGCGAACATCAGCCAGAGCGAGGGGATCCCACGTTCGGCGACGATCATCGTCGGAACGGTGCTGACCAACAGGAGTTCGATGATGCGGGGCTTGGTGAGAGCGACGTAGCCGCCGACTTTCGCCATCACACCGTGCGTCACCGGAGCTGTGGATACGGGGGTCGCGATCAAAGATGACACCGGCCAGAGGGTAGGTCCGTTGCCGGCCGCATGGCCAATGCGACACGGAGACGGCCCCGCCGACCGTCGACGCATCTCGGTCACCCTCACGCAACACCGGGCCGGAGGCGGCGGCCGGGGCCCGCTGGCCCGTCGGCGCCGGCGGGGCGTACGGTGGCGACGTGCTGCTCGCTGACCGATTCCGGCCGACTCCACGCCAGTACGTCCGCATCACCCAGATCGCGCTGGCCGGGCTCGCGACCATCATCGTGACCGGCGCCGCCGTGCGGCTGACGGGCTCGGGGCTCGGCTGCACCGACTGGCCGCTGTGCGAGCAGGGCAAACCGGTCGCCCCCCTCGAGTTCCACCCCATGGTCGAGTTCGTCAACCGACTCATCACCGGGCTGGTGTCGGCGTCAGTGGCCCTCGCAGTGCTCGGTTCGATGCGCCGACGTCCCCGACGCCGCGACCTCACCCGATGGTCGTGGTTCCTCGTGGCCGGGGTCGTCGCCCAGATCATCATCGGTGCGTTCGTGACGCTGAGCGAGCTGAAGTACTCCGTCGTCGCCGTCCACTTCCTCGTTTCCATGGTGCTGGTCTGGGCCGCCGTGGTCCTCATGCACCGGGCCGCCGACGAGGATCTCGACCGCCCCGAGGTCCTCGACGGCACCGTGGCACCGCCGGCGCCGCGCCGCTGGACCACCGAAGCGAAGGTCCTCGTCGGACTCGGCACCGCCGTGCTCGTCAGTGGAACGATGGTGACCTCGGCCGGCAAGCATCCTGGCGCGTTCCCCGATTCCGCCGGCGTCGAGCACGTGGTCGAGCGGTTGCCCTTCGACGTCAGCTCGGTCGTGCGGATCCACTCGATCCTCGTTTGGCTGCTCTGCCTCACGACGATCGTGACTGCGCTCCGGCTCCGCGACCGCACGCCCGCGGCCTTCCAGACGTGCACCCACTTGCTGGTGGTCGTCGTCGCACAGGGTGCGCTCGGCTACGTGCAGTACTTCAGCGGCGTTCCGGCGCTCATGGTCGGGTTCCATGTCGCCGGCGCCATCGTCGTGTGGGTCATGGCCCTCCGCGTCGGTTTCGTCACGGCGGACGCCGCACCCTCGCCCAGCCCGGTGAACGAGTCGCGCAGCGCCGATCGGGCCGGCGCCCCCGTCGGCCGGTGACGGCGACCCGATGAGCGAGCCCACCTTCGAGCCGTCCAGCCCCGTCGGGGTGCTCGAGCCCGACGAGACGGTCGGCGTCGAGCGACCGTGGGTCGTACTCGTCTGGAACGACCCCATCAATCTCATGCCCTACGTGACCTTCGTGCTGCGGAAGCTGTTCGGGTACTCCGAGTCCAAAGCGCATCAGCTCATGTTGGAGGTGCACCTCAACGGACGCGCCGCCGTGAGCAGCGGCACGCGGGAATCGGCCGAACGCGACGTCTTCCGACTCCACGAGCACGGCCTCTGGGCCACCATGCAGCAGGACGACTGAGCGGCATGCCCGACGCCTGGTCCGGCGCCGACGAGCGCGATCTCGATGACGAGCCGCCGTGGATCGTGCTCGGCGATGACGACGAGTTCACGATCGCCCTCCCACCGGAGCGCCTCGCGTCGATGGTCGCGCGCCTCGAGCAGGCAGCGGACGCGTTCTCGACCGAACTCACCGTCGAGGTCGACTCGCCCACCGGGCGGCGGCTGCTCGAGCGCGCCGAGATCGCCCGACTGATCGACGACGCCTCCTCGACGTGTCTCGACATCGTTCGGCGGTCACCGGCGACGCTCGACTACCTCGAGCTCGTCGACCTCACCCAGTCGTCGGAACTCCTGACCACCATCTGGTCGCTCAGCCTGCAGGCCGACGATCCCGACGGGGCCGACCTGGAACGGGAGCTGGCCTGGGTGGCTGCGATCGGCAAACTGGCAGCAGACTGCGAGGACATGTTCCTCACCCGCATCCGACCCCGCGACGACGGGACGTTCACGTTGCGGTGGAGCCTGGTCGACCGAGCACTCGTCCGCGAAGCCATCGCCGAGCTGCGGTCGTTGATGAGCAGCGACGACCCGGCGATCTCGCGCCTGTTCCCGTCGGCGTACGGATCCGATGCCGAGCGCAATGCCGGATGGGACGTCCTCATCCGCGGCGAGCTCATCGACAAACGCCTCGCTGCGCTGCAGGTCACCGAGGAGCTCATGACCCGGCGTTCGTGCACCGAGGACGAGCTCAACGCCTTCATGCGATGCCTCAACGACGCCCGCCTGGTGCTCGGCACACAACTCGACGTCGACGAGAGCGGGTTCCCCGCCGACCCCGACGGCGCCACGCGCACCGACCGCATCGTCTACGAGAGCCTGACCCACCTCCTCGGCCGCACCGTCGACGCGCTCAGCGGGGGCCTGTGACCAGTCGGAGAGCCAGAGTTCGCTGGGCGCAGCCCCGATCGCTCTAGGATCTTGCAGACATATGTCGGACTCCCCTGGTCACCACAGTTCGTCGATGAAGGCGCTCACGCTCGGCGCCCTCGGCGTCGTCTTCGGCGACATCGGCACCAGCCCGCTCTACGCGCTACGTGAGTCGTTCCACGAACACCACGGTCGGCAGCTCATCGTCGACGAGGGGAACGTGTTGGGGCTCCTGTCCCTCGTGTTCTGGGCGCTCGTCATCATCATCTCGATCAAGTACCTGCTCTTCGTGATGCGAGCCGACAACGGGGGCGAGGGTGGAATCCTGGCGCTCACGGCACTCGTGCGACCGTCGGGCTCGCTGCTGGGCGGTTCAACCCGGTGGCTCGTGCTGCTCGGCCTCTTCGGGGCGTCACTGCTCTACGGCGACGGCATGATCACGCCGGCGATCTCGGTGCTGTCGGCGGTCGAAGGTGTCAAGGTCGTGACGACCGAACTCGACGACTACATCATCCCCATCGCGGTCGCCATTCTCGTGGCCCTGTTCGCAGTGCAGAAACGGGGCACCGCAGCGGTCGGCAAGGTGTTCGGCCCGATCATGGTGGTGTGGTTCCTCGTGCTCGGGGTGCTCGGGGTCAGCCACATCGCGGATGACCTGAGCATCCTCCGGGCGCTGTCTCCCCACTTCGCCGTGGCCTTCATGGTGCACAACGGCATCCTCGGATTCCTCGTGCTGGGCTCGGTGTTCCTGGTCGTGACCGGCGGCGAGGCCCTCTACGCCGACATGGGCCACTTCGGTCGGAACCCCATCAAGTTCGCCTGGTACGGACTGGTCCTGCCGGCGCTGCTCCTCAACTACTTCGGCCAGGGCGCCATGATGCTCTCGAACCCCGGTAAGCGGTTCGAGAACCCCTTCTACGAGATGGCGCCCCGCTGGGCGCTGTGGCCCCTCGTCATCCTCGCCACCTGCGCGACCGTCATCGCCTCGCAGGCCCTGATCTCAGGGGCGTTCTCGCTCACCCGGCAAGCCGTGCAACTCGGCTACCTGCCGCGGGTGAAGATCACCCACACGTCGGAGAGCGAAGAGGGCCAGATCTACGTCCCCGCCATCAACTGGCTGCTGCTCGCCGCGTGTGTCGGCCTGGTGCTCGGGTTCAAGACATCGTCGAACCTCGCAGCGGCGTACGGCCTCGCGGTAACCGCCACCATGGCGATCACCACGGTCCTCTTCTACCGCGTCGCCCGTATCCGCTTCGGCTGGAGCACCGCCAAGACGTTGCCGCTCTGCACCCTGTTCATGGTGATGGATCTCGGGTTCCTCGGCGCCAACCTCCCGAAGATCCCCGACGGCGGCTGGGTGCCGCTCGTGATCGGTGCCGGTTTCCTCATCGTCCTCACCACCTGGTTCGCCGGCCGAAAGATCACCGCGGAACGCATCGAGCACCGCAACCTGCAGCTGCTCGACTTCATCGAGAATCTCGGCGACACGCCGATCCTGCGTGGTCCCGGCGTCGGGGTGTATCTCGGTTCCAATCCCGACATCGTGCCGCAGGCATTGTCGTCCCACCTCCGCCACGCGTCGGTGCTCCCGGCCGCCGTGGTCGTGCTCGCCGTCAAGGTCGAGAACCGACCGCACGTGTTCGGGGACGACCGCCTCACCTACGACGACCTCGGCCACGGTGTCCACCGACTCGTGCACCACGCCGGCTTCTCCGACGACCTCGACATCCCGCTGCTACTCGCCACCGACGGCGCGCGCCTCACGGGCCTCGACTTCTCGGCGGCGACGTTCGTGCTCGGACGCGAGACCCTCCGGGTCACCGACCGACCGGGAATGGCCAAGTGGCGGGAGCGCCTCTTCGTCACGATGTTGCGCAACGCGACGACGGCCGACGTCTTCTTCAAGCTCCCGCCCGACCGCACCATCGAACTGGGCGTCCAGGTCGAGCTGTGATCTGACCGCGGCCGACGCCGCTCGGCAGGTCGCTCAGGGGCAGGCCGCCGCGGCCTCCTCGAGCGCCGTCGTGATCGCCGGGGTGCGTTCGTCGGACTGCAGGTCGGTGAGCGTGAGCCGATCGATCAGTGCCTGGCCGTAGCAGAGCGCGGACTCCCGGGTCCGTCCGTTGGACACGGCGTCGGCCGCAGCGCGCAACCGAGTCACCGGAAACGCGAGCGCCGGCCCCGCCTGATCGGTCAGGTTCATCTCCGCGAGCGGCCCCGGATCACAGGAGGTGAACGTCACCTGCAGCGGTTCGTCGTCGTTGCGGATCGCCACCTCGGCATCGGTCGGCATCGTCGTCGACCACTCCTCGAGCGCATCGCGGAACTCGGTCACGTCCTGCTCGGCCCCGAAGGCGACCCGCGAGGACACACACATCTTGTCGTTGTCGCCGACCGCTGCGACGTAGGCATCGCCCCACCATCCGTCGGTGGCGCGCAGCGCCGTCAACGGGTCGATCCGCTCGGCCAGCATGACGTACAACAAGTCGACCCCGTGCGAGCTCCGCTCGAACTCGTCGCTCGACGACTCGTCGACGGGAGGCTCCACGACCTGGGGCTCGGTGAAGTCGAGATACCGGGCCGGTTCGAACAACTGATGCGAACCCCTCGGCAACCTCCGCAGCACCGCGTCGATGTTCTCGCGGTCGACGACCCCGCTCGGATCCGCCTGCCAGAACTCCACGAAGGCGTTTCCGACCGCGTAGTACGAGCCGAACAGCACCTGCAGCACCGCGGGGACGTCGCCGAGGTCGGTGTCCGCGGCGTCGCTGTCGCTCGACGACTCCCGCTCGTAATCGGCGCGGTCCTCGTCCGACATCGCCGCCACGTAGGCATCCTCGACCGAGACGGCGTCGCCCTCGACGATGGCACGCGCTGCACCGGACTCGTCGGCCGTGGCCGCGTCGCCGATGGGCGAGAGGTCGAAGTACTGGTCCTGCAGCGCGTGGGTCAGCTCATGGGCGAGCGTGACGCGCATCGCCGGCGTGATGTCGGTCCCCCGCACGTTCACGACATCGTCCTCGGGTGAGTAGAAGGCGAGTGTGCCCGAGTCCTGCATCGTCTCGTTGGCGGCGAGGAGGTCGGGATCGCCCTCCATCAGACCGAGGGCCCGGTACTCGGCCACGGTGTTCTCGGAGTACTCGCGCTCCTCGTCGGTGGGTGCGGCCTCGTCGGGACCGCCTCCGGCGATCTCGCGGTAGCGGTCGGGAGCGAGGAAGTACACGCGCACCGGATGCCGGTACGTGTGGCCACGCTCCTCCTCGACGAATCGGGCGATCTCGGCGACCCGGGGGTCCCACCGTTCGGGGTAGATCGGGCCGCCGTCGAACACCACGGCGCCGGCGACTGCGCTCGCCCCCACGAGCGCGAGCGCTGCCGCCATCGCGAGCCCCACCCGGGTGCGCACGGAGGGTCCGCTGGGCGGGGGCGGCGGCCAGTAGGCACCGTACGGATCGGGGTACATCGACATCCTTGGTCCGCGCTCCGTAGCTCCGGGCGACTGCCGGGCCGAGTGTACCGGCGACGGTCGAAAGGGAGTGTGGGCATCGCTGCTACATTCGGACGTGCGCGGCCGTGCACTTGCCCCCATCGTCTAGCGGCCTAGGACATCGCCCTTTCACGGCGACAGCACGGGTTCGAATCCCGTTGGGGGTACCAAACCGTCGGTTGCGCCGGAGGATGTCGACCCTCCGGGCCGACGGTTCGAAGCGGTGCCGTTGGGGGTACCAGCCGTCGGTTGCACCGGAGGATGTCGCGGGCGGCGAAGCGGTGCCGGTTGGGGCCCTCGCTGGTGGGGTGCACGTTCCGCCGCTCGCGACGAGCCGACCCGATAGGTTCCGTGCATCGACGGCGCCGGGGAGGGCACGATGACGCGGAACCGCAGGATGATGGTGTTGACGACGACCCTGCTCGTGGTCGCTCTGGTCGCGAGCTCGTGTGAGCTCAGTTTGAACAACGTCGACTGCAGCGGAATCGACCAGCCCGACATGGGCGGCCTCGTGTGCCTCGGAGCGAACGTGTTCGCCCTGCAGGCCGGCGCTGCCCTCATCATCGCGGCCCTCGCCGCACTGCTCGGCGGCGCGTTCCCGGGTTGATACCGCCCGGGAGCCGGTCGGCTGCCATGATCTCGGGGTGGCCGAACTGCAACCGCCCGAGCTCGCCGCACTGGTCGATTTCCCGGAACGACCTCGGGTCGAGAACTGGAGCCTGCGGGCCGCGCTGACCCGCTACGCGCAACCGCAACCGATGCGGGTGAGCCGGCTGCTCGACGTCGTTCGTCGGATCGAAGCCGCGTTCGCCGCTGATCTCGCCGTGCTCCGATCCGACGGCCCGGAGTTGTGGGCGGCACTGGGCTCGGGCACCGACCTCGACGGCCGATCGCAGCTCCTCGGCGTGTTGGCCGCAGCTCAGCAGATCGACCGACTTGCCGACGACCTCGCGGCCTGGGCGGTGCGCCGCGACACGGTTCGGCCCGACGACGCGGTCGACGTGACCATCGCCGACGTCACCGCTCGACTCGACGCGTTGGGGGTCGCCGAACCGGTCGACACCCGGCCGCCGCCGAGCCGTCGACGGGGCTGATCGAATTTCGATTCCACGAGTGCGCGCGGGTCCCGCTATGCTCTCCTCCGGTTCTGGTCCCGTGGTGCAGTTTGGAGTGCACGCCGCCCTGTCAAGGCGGAGGTCGCGAGTTCAAATCTCGTCGGGACCGCCGCACCCTCGCCTCGGCGAGGGTGTCTGCGTTGGGGAGGCCTTCGGGTCGCCCCACCACCTGGTCGGGTAGCTCAGTAGGCAGAGCGACCGCCTGAAAAGCGGTAGGTCACCGGATCGACGCCGGTCCCGACCACCAGCGAAGCCCCCGAGCAATCGGGGGCTTCTGTGGTTTTCGAATGGGCGATGCTGCCGACTGGGTCGAACGAACCAGATTCGGTTTCGATTTGTACAGCCCCCGGATAGTTCGACCGATACCTCTGGTGCGGCACGTTCGGCGGGTCGCAGTGGGCATGGACGCCCACTCCTCTACGGCTTTTCAGGAGTGAGCGTGTCCAGGTTGAACGGGCTGCGGAATCATCGCGGCCAGGTTGTCATGTTGTCCCTTGCCATCGCCGCCGGCGCGTTGGCCGCCGGCTGCGGAGCCGACTCGGCCCCGAGTGTCGAGCGCCACGTTGTTCGCTCCGACCGGGTGACCACCACGACCAGCGCTCCCGTCGCAGCGCAGATCGGCGACGCAGTGGTCATCGAACGTGGCGGAGAACAGCACGTGCGGAACGGCTGAGCCTCCCCGGACCGAGCCGCGTCAGAGCGTGGTCAGAGTCGGTCGAGCGGAAGCGCTTCGGCCAGCTCGGCCCGCTGTCGGTGGCGAGTTGTACCGTCCCGGATGGACCAGCCTCCGGCACCGGCCGATCTCGACCAGTTCGATCTCGGCGCCCACAGCCAGCACGTCTTTCGCTTGTATGGCGGCGAGGAGGTGAGGGTCGTCGACATCCGCGGTGCGGACGGGTCATCCGACCCCGATGTATCCGTTGCCTTCAAGAACGTTCAGCTCTGCGGCGCGTTGTCAACGCTCCAGGACTACGCGACGACCCTCACCGAGCTCCTCGCCGAAACAGAGGCTCGACGCATGCAGATCGAGGACTACACGACCGTATTGGTCGAACGTCGCCGCGCCGATCGTAGGGCCACGGCGGCGACTCTCCCGACGAGGGCCAGTCTGATGGCGGACGACATCGCGACCGCTGTCGCCGCGGCGTGCCGAGCGCTTCCCGGATGGCCCAATCTCACGGCACCCACCGGATACCCCGACGGGCTGGCGCTGTGCATCGTCGACTCGATCTGGTCGATGGGCGTTCGCTATGGCGCCGTCGAGAACGTCCTCCGGGAGTACCGGACGTGGTTGGACCCGAGGCAGAGGAGTCTTGCGGACCGCCGATCAGCGACAGAACTCGTCACCGACATCGAGACCGCCGGAGGGCCGGCAGCGTTCGCAGACCTCGTCAAGAACCACGGCCGCACGTCAACCCGCAACGGGGTCCTCAAGTCGGAGGCCGTGTACGAGGCGGCCATCGCTCTGTCGAGGCTCGGGGTGACGACGACGTCACGTCTTCGAGAGGTCTTCGCCGAGCCGGAGGTGGAAGAGGCCTGGCGACGTGTGCACGGCCAACGGTCGGGAATCAGCTGGCACTACCTTCGGATCCTCGCTGGCATCGAGGACATCAAGGCGGACCGCATGATCTGCAGGTTCGTAGCGACCGCGAGCGGACAGTCGGCCGTCGCCCCGGCTGCTGCCTATCGGGCAATGCACGATGCATATGACATTCTCCGAGCCGAGAATCCGGCCCTCACACTTCGTGCGATCGACAACGCCGCGTGGCAGTCACAGCGTCGAAGGTAGGACCGGCCGAGTCAGCGCCAGATCACAGCCGGTCGAGCGGAAGCGCTTCGGCGAGCTCGGCGGCGCGACGGCGCGGACAACTCTCGTTGCCGATCGGCCCCGAAGCGGGCCAGCGGCACCTGGAAGCCGACGCCAGCACGGGCGACGCCAGCCGCATCGAGCACCGGAGCGGCGACAGCACACACGCCGACGTACCGCTCCTCGAGGTTGAGCGCGACGCCATCGGAGCGGATCTGTTCGAGCTGCCCTTCGAGGTCGACGCCCGCCACGATCGTCCGCTCGGTGAAGGCCGGAAGGGTGGTCGACGGGCCACGCCAGCGGTCGCGCGGGGCGAAGGCGAGGATCGCCTTGCCGATGGCCGAGGCATGCACCGGGGTACGGCTCCCCGTGGCCCGGTCGAAGCGGAGCGGCTGACTCGACTCGGCGGTGGCGAGGATCAGGACGTCCCGGTCGTCGATGACGCCGAGACTGACGGACTCGCCGCACTCCGCGGCGGCAGTGTCGAGCACCGCCTGCGCGTCGGCCAGGTTGAGGCTGTCGGTTGCGGCACGACCCAGCACCGCCACCATGCGCCCCAGGCGGTAGCGCTCGGACACCGTGTCCTGGTCGAGGTACCCGGCCCGAACGAGGGCACGGGTAATGCGGTGCGCCGTGGACACGCTGAGGCCGAGCCGTCGGCTGATCTCGGTGACGCTCAAGGAGCGCTCCTCGACGAAGAACCCCAGCACCGACAGGGCGCGTTCGATGGACTGGGAGCCGGTTCGGGCCGGTTCCGGCTCGGTCTCGGGGCCGTTCCTCGCGTTCACGCAGCACCGAGTCTGCCATGGTCCCGGGCACCTCCGACCCAGACGGACCGTCCTCCCTCCTAATTACGACTTGTTCGGTCGGGTATTCCACGATACGGTCACCTCATGCCACATGACGACGCACTCCCGGGCCTGGCAACGGCCAGGGAACTGCACCCGAGCAGCGATCGGGCCGACCGGCCCATCGGTATCGACGCCATCGAGTCGATCGCCCTCGGGCTCGCCGCTGTCGTCGGCACGCCAACCGAGCAGCCCGCCCGCGGCGAGGTCCACCGGCATCGGGTGATCGCCACAGCCGCCTACGACGCCTGGATCGTCACCGTGGGGCCACAGACCGCCATCGAACCCCACGACCACGACGGATCGATCGGCGTCATCGCGGTCACCGACGGGCACCTGATCGAATTCGGCCTGGACGACGACGCCCAGCGGCGATCACGGCTCCGCCACCTGATCGTCGGGGACCGGACCGAGATCGGCATCACGCACCGACACAGTCTCGCCAACCCCGACCTCGTCCCGGCGACGACCGTGCAGGTGTTCTCACCCCCGCTCGGTCACGATCGCGAATCACACTGACGTGTCGTCGCGGCATCTGAAGGATTGGCTGCTCCGCCTCGGCGCGCTGGCGGTGTTCATCGGCGGATGGTGGTTCGCCACGGACCGAGGGTGGTGGGACGAGATCATCGTGCCCAAGCCCGGCTCGGTCTGGCGACGGTTCGTCCAGTCCGTCACCACCCACGACGGAGTCAGAGGGCTGAGCGATCACTTCCTCTGGGAGCACGTCGGGGCCAGCGCCTGGCGCCTTGGGCAGGGCATCGGCTGGGCCATCGTCGTCGGCGTGCCCGTCGGCCTGCTCCTCGCGACGGTCCGACCGTTCCGCGTCGTGTTCGAGCCAGTCATGAGCTTCATCCGATCGCTCCCGCCTCTCGCGTACTTCAGCCTGCTGATCATCTGGTTCGGCATCGAGGATGCGTCCAAGGTGTGGCTCCTGTTCCTCGCAGCGATCGCGCCGATCTCCCTCTCGATCGTGTCGGGCGTCGAATCGATCCGCCCCGACTGGCTCGAAGCCGGGCGATCGCTCGGCACGTCGCGGCTCGGCCTCATCCGCTCGACCGTGCTCCCCGCAGTCCTCCCCGACGTGCTGACGGGACTCCGCTTGTCGATCGGGTTCGCGTTCACCACGATCGTCGCTGCCGAGACCGCCGACGGCCTCCCGGGCATCGGCGGCCTCGTGTGGTCGACCAAGAAGTTCCAGCAGACCGACGTGGCGATCATGTGCGTCATCGTCATCGGCGTCTGCGCCGTCGTCATCGACCTGCTCATCCGGGCGGTCGAGCGCCGACTCGTTCCGTGGAAGGGACGCGTCTGACGAAACCCGCTCCGCCCTCCCGGCTCGGAGCGTCACAACACCCCGGGATGGTGGGCCGGCCCGGCACGGCCGACCCACCGCACCCACGACACCCCTGAAGAGGAAGCACCATGAGTACCCACAGACGCAACCACGCCACGCCCCGGCTGGCAAGGCGCCTCGCACCCAAGCTGATCGCCGGCGTCCTCGCCACCGGCCTCCTGCTCACCGGCTGCGGCGACGACAAGGACACCGCGAGCGACTCCACGACGAAGGACTCACGGCCGCAGCGACCGCTCCCGAGAAGATCACCATCGGCTACCAGCTGATTCCCAACGGTGACCTCGTCGTGAAGCACGAAGGGTGGCTCGAGAAGGCCTTCCCCGACACCGAGATCGAATGGAAGCTCTTCGACTCGGGCGGCTCGGTGAACGAGGCCATCGTCGGCGGCTCGATCGACTTCGGTCTCGCCGGGTCGAGCCCGGTCTTCTCGCGGGCTCTCCACCCCGATCGACTACCAGGTGCCGTGGATCCACGACGTCATCGGCAAGGCCGAGGCGCTGGTGGTGAAGGGCGACGGCGGCATCGACTCCCTCGAGGACCTGGTGGGCAAGAAGATCGCCACGCCGTTCGCCTCGACGTCGCACTACAGCCTGCTCGCGGCACTCGACGACGCCGGCGTGGACGCCACGAAGGTGGAGATCATCGACGCCGAACCCGACGACATCTACGCGGCGTGGAGCCGCGGCGACATCGACGGCGCCTACGTGTGGAATCCGAACCTGGCCAAGCTCGTCGCCGACGGCGGCAAGCTCCTCGTCGACAGCGAAGAGCTCTCGAAGAAGGGCAAGACCACCTACGACCTCGCCGTGGTCACCAACGAGTTCGCCGACAAGTACGCGGACGCGGTGACCACCTGGGTCGAGCAGCAGGACAAGGCCGTCAAGCTGTTCCACGACGACCCCGACGCGTACGCCGCTGCCCTCGCCGCCGAGCTCAACATCGACGCCGACGAAGCCCTCGCCCAGGCGAAGGACCTGATCTTCCTCACCGCCGATGAGCAGACCGGCGCCGACTACCTCGGCGGTGGACTCGCCGAGAACCTCATCGCCTCGGCGAAGTTCAACAAGGACCAGGGCAAGATCGACGCCGTCCAGCCCGACGACGTCTACGAGAAGGCTGTGAACGCGACGTTCGCCGCCAAGGCGGGCTGACGTCGTCGACGCGGCGCCGAACCTCCTGGACGAGGCCGCGTCGACCACGGCTCCCACGGGGTCACCCGGGTCCGCCCGGGTGACCCTCACCAGTGTCTCCCAGCGGTTCCGGTCGAGCGACGGCGGAGAGACGCACGCGTTGGGGCCCGTCGATCTCACGCTCGAACCCGGCTCCTTCGTCACGCTCGTCGGGCCGTCCGGCTGCGGCAAATCGACGCTGCTCCGGCTCATCGGAGGGTTCACGACCCCAACCGAGGGAACGGTATCGGTCGGCGACCACGTCGTGACCGGCCCATCACCGGCCCGCGGCGTCGTCTTCCAACACCCCAACCTCTATCCGTGGTTGAGCGTCGCCGGCAACGTCGAGTTCGGCCCCAAGGCCCGCCGGGTCCCGAAGGCCCGCCGACAGCGAACTGGTGGCCGAGTACCTCGAACTCGTCGGGCTCACCGACTTCGCCGGCCATCGTCCCTACGAGCTGTCGGGCGGCATGCAGCAGCGAGTGCAGATCGCCCGCGTCCTGGCGAACGAGCCGTCGATCGTGCTGATGGACGAACCGTTCGGGGCCCTCGACGCGCTGACGAGGGAGCACCTCCAAGACGAACTGCTGCGCATCTGGCGGGCAACACGACCGACCGTGCTCTTCATCACCCACAGCGTGGAGGAGGCCGTCTACCTCGGGACCCGGGCGATCGTCATGAGTCCTCGTCCCGGCCGGCTGGTCGCGACCTCACGTGCCCTACTCGACCGCAGCCCTCGAGGCGGGCGAGACGACCCCGATATCCGGAACACCCCGGAGTTCACCGCACGGCGACACGAAACTCGCCTCCTACCTCCAGCACTGACGACTGCGACGCCGCTCAGTCAGCGATGAATCGGTAGCCCATCCCCGGCTCGGTGATGAGATGATCGGGCTGGGACGGGGTCGCCTCGAGCTTGCGCCGGAGGTTGGCCACGTAGACCCGGAGATAGTTCGTCTCGTCGTGGTACGCCGGACCCCAGACGTCACCGAGCAGCTGCTGCTGCGACACGAGGCGGCCGCGATTGCGGACCAACACCTCCAACAGCCGCCACTCGGTGGGTGTGAGGTGCACCTCGGCACCACCGACGCTCACCCGTTTGTCCGCCAGGTCGATCGCGATCGCGCCGGCAGTCACGACGGCCTCCTCGGCAGCCGACGGCGCCGCTCGCCGGAGCGCGGCACGGAGCCGCGCCAGCAACTCGTCCATCCCGAACGGCTTGGTGACGTAGTCGTCGGCACCGGCGTCGAGCGCCCGAACCTTCTCGCTCTCCGCCTCCCGTGCCGACACCACGATGATCGGCACCTTCGACCAGCCACGGAGTCCGTCGATCACGTCGAGGCCGCTGATCCCCGGCAACCCGAGATCGAGGAGCACCACGTCGGGGTGATCCGCGGCGGCCATGCGCAACGCGTCCTCCCCCGTCGGCGCCAACAACACCTCGAACCCTCGGGTGGACAGGTTGATCTCCAGGGCGCGGCGCATCGGGCCCTCGTCGTCGACGACGAGCACGCGACCCGACTCGCGACGCATCTCAGTCACGTCGACCCGCCGGCGTCCGAACCATCCGGCCCCTCCTGCGTTGCAGCGTCCAGTGTCAGCACCATGGTCGTCCCACCCCCTGGAGTCTCCTCGATGACGAGGCCTCCGCCGAGCACGTTCGTGAGCCCGAGCGCGACGGCCAGCCCGAGGCCGGTGCCCCCGACCGTGCCGTCGCCGAGCCGCTGGAACGGTTCGAACACGTCGGCCCGTCGCTCGGGAGCGATCCCCGGACCATGATCGATCACCGAGAGCGTCACGGTGTCGCCGGCAGCAGACGCCTCGATGCGGACCGGGGCACCGGGCGGCGACCACTTCACCGCGTTGTCGACCAGGTTGGCCACCACTCGTTCGGCGAGCGCCGGGTCGACGTCCCACAGCGGAAGGTCGGCGTCGAACTCGACCTGCACGTCCACACCCCGCAGGTCGAGGCCTGCGACGGCGGCACTGACCACTTCGTCGACCCCGACGGCGCGGCGCGAGAGCTGGACGGCGCCCGACTGGATCCTGCTCATCCCCAGGAGGTTCGACACGAGGTCCGCGAGCCGGTCGGTCTGCCCCTCGATCGTCGCGAGGAACTCGACGCGCACATCCTCGGGCCACTCGATGTCCTCCTGACGCAATGACGACACGGAGGCCTTGATCGCTGCCAAGGGAGTGCGGAGGTCGTGGGACACGGCGGCGAGCAGCGCGGCGCGGAGCTCGTTGACCTCGGTGAGCTGTTCGGCGGCCGCTGCTTCGCGACGGAGGCGTTCCTGGTCGAGCACCGTCGTGATCTGCGACGAGAACGCCGTGAGCACACTCGAGTCCGCGGCTCCGAAACCCTCGCCGTACAAGGCCAGCTCGGTGCGGTCATCGATCGGTGCTGCGATCGTCGGCTCGCCGTCGTCGCAGACCCCGTCGGAGGCAATGACGCCCCAGGCGTCGGCGTCGTCGCGACGGGACCGGACAGCGGCACCGGCCGCACCGAGCGCCGCGCGCACCTGCGACACCATCTGCGGGAGCGGGTCGTCGACGGTGCTCGTCAAGGCGGCCATCGCCGCGAGCGACTCGGCATCGCTTCGGGAACGGGCAGCCTCGGCCGAACGCCTCGCCGCCCGCGACACCAGCGAGCCGACGATGCCAGCCACGAGCACGAACACCACGAGCGCGAACAGGCTCTCGGGCTCGGCGATGGTCAGCGTGCGCAGCGGCTGGGTGAAGTACCAGTTCAGGAGGAAACTCGAGAACACCGCGCTGACGATCGCTGGACGGAACCCGCCGACGGTCGCGATCACCACGCTCCCGCTCAGATAGACGAGGAGGTCGCTCGCGAAGCCGAGGTGGTCGTCGGCGACCAGGAGCAACGCGGTGATGATCACCGGCACGAGGACCGCTCCGGCCCAGGCGATACCACGTCGACGACGGCTGAGCGCAACGGTGGCCGGCGGACGGACCCGCCGCGTCGACGGCACCGGCACGTCCGAAGGCGACGGTCGAGATGACGTGGACGTCGATCGTTCCGGACCGGCGAGTCACGTCGTTGATGACCGACCCACCGGTCAACTCGGCCCATCGCGACCGGTGCGACGACCCGAGGACGATCTGGGTCGCGTTCTCCGACCTCGCAACGTCGACCAGTGCGCCGGCGATGTCACCGGAGGCGACCTCGCGGAAGCGGGCTCCCAGCGCGGCGAGCAACTGCTTCTGGTGCTCCAGGGTCGGACTGTCACCGGCGCTGAGCCCGTCGGTCGGCCGGACGCGGACCCCGACCAGTTCGCCGCGTAGTCGGCTTGCGATCCGCGCCGCACGCCGGATCACGTCGTCACCCGTCGGGGCGCCGGTGATCGCCACGACGATCCGTTCGCGGGTCTCCCAACCTTCCGAGATGCCGTGCCGTTCCCGATATGCCTGCAGGCCCTCGTCGACCTGGTCGGCAACCCACATGAGCGCGAGCTCACGCAGTGCTCCGAGGTTGCCGGCGTGGAAGTAGTTCGCCAACGCCGCCTCGGCGCGTTCGGGCCGTAGATGTTGCCGTGGGCCATGCGCCGTCGCAGTGCCTCGGGCGTTTGGTCGACGAGGTGCACCTGGTCGGCAGCCCGAACCAGCGCGTCGGGAATGATCTCGCGCTGCGCCGCCCCGGTGATGCGCTCGACGACGTCGTTGAGCGATTCGAGGTGCTGGATGTTGACCGTCGAGATCACGTCGATGCCCGCGTCGAGGAGCAGCTCGACGTCCTCGTAGCGCTTCGCTGTGCGACTCCCCGGGACGTTGGTGTGGGCGAGCTCGTCGACGAGACAGATACGCGGCGCCCGCTCGATGATGGCGTCGACGTCCATCTCCTCGAGCTCCGCACCGCGATAGGTCAGGTGCCGTCGCGGCACCACCTCGAGATCACCGATCTGCTCGATGGTGCTCGGCCGGCCGTGGGTCTCCACCACCCCGATGACGACGTCGGCGCCGCGCTCTCGGCGACGATGTCCCTCCTGCAGCATGGCGTAGGTCTTGCCCACACCCGGTGCCGCGCCGAGGTAGATGCGGAGCTGACCACGAGGCACGGAACGATCCTACGAGCAGGCGCCGGACAGACGATCAGGAGGCCGCGTCGAGCGCCAGGTTCAGGCCGAGCACGTTGACCCCGGGCTGACCGAGGAACCCGAGGGCACGGCCGTCGGTGTTGGCGTCGACGAGTTCCTCGACACGGTCGACCGAGAGACCCCGCTCATCGGCGACCCGGCGCGTCTGAAGACGAGCGTTGGCGATCGAGATGTGCGGGTCGAGACCCGAGCCCGACGTGGTCACAGCGTCGGCCGGGACGGGGACGTCGTCGGCCAATCCGTTCTCGGCCCGATAGGCGGCGACCCGCTCACCGACCGCCGCGATCAGGTCGGCGCTGCTCGGCCCGAGGTTCGAGCCCCCCGACGCCATGGCGTCGTACCCGTCCGTACCGGCAGCGGACGGCCGCGGGTGGAAGTACTCCGGTGCCGTGAACGACTGGCCGATCAGCGAGGAACCCACCACGGTGCCGTCACGCTCGACCAGCGAACCGTCGGCACGGTCCGACATCGTCACCTGGGCGATGCCGGTGACCGCAAGCGGGTACACGACGCCGAGACCGACCGTGAAGAGCGCCACCATCAGGACCGCCGGGAGCAGCTGCTTGACGAAGGGGCGGCCGGACGAACCGACCACCTGGGATTGCCTGGATGCGTTCATCACTTCACTCCGATCGCGGTGAGACCCATGTCGATCAACTTGATGCCGATGAACGGCGACACGAGGCCGCCCAACCCGTAGATCAGCAGGTTGCGGCGCAGCAGGGCCGCTGCGCTCGAGGGAACGAACTTCACACCACGCAGTGCCAGCGGGATCAGGATCACGATGATCAACGCATTGAAGATGACCGCCGACAGGATCGCCGAGTTGGCGCTCTGCAGGTGCATGACGTTCAGCCGATCGAGCGCCGGCAGCACCCCGGCAAACATCGCCGGGATGATCGCGAAGTACTTCGCCACGTCGTTCGCGATCGAGAACGTGGTGAGTGCCCCACGGGTGATCAGCAGCTGCTTGCCGATCTCGACGATGTCGAGCAGCTTGGTCGGATCGCTGTCGAGGTCGACCATGTTGCCGGCCTCCTTGGCGGCCTGCGTCCCGGTGTTCATCGCGACACCGACGTCGGCCTGCGCCAGGGCGGGCGCGTCGTTGGTGCCGTCTCCGGTCATGGCCACGAGGCGGGAGCCGGCCTGCTCGGCCTTGATCAGCTCCATCTTGTCCTCGGGCGTCGCCTCTGCGAGGAAGTCGTCGACACCCGCTTCCGCTGCGATGTACTTCGCGGTGATCGGGTTGTCACCGGTGATCATCACGGTCTTGATGCCCATGGCCCGGAGTTGGGTGAACCGTTCGGCGATACCGGGCTTGATGACGTCCTTGAGGTAGATGACGCCCAGGACGCGAGTCTCGGACGCATCGCCGGTGGCGACGACCAGCGGGGTGCCACCCAGCTCGGACACACCCCGGACGAGGTCGTCGAGTTCCGGTGGCACCGAGCCGCCTCGTTCCAACACCCATGCCTTCACCGAGTCGGACGCACCCTTGCGGATGGACATGTCCCCGTCGTCGATCCCCGACATCCGCGTCTGTGCGGTGAACGGGACCAACTCGGCGTCGGGCAGCTCCGGCGGCGTCTGGGAGTGCGCCGTCTCGGCGAGCACCACGATCGAGCGGCCTTCGGGAGTTTCGTCGGCGAGGCTCGACGCCAAGGCCGCCGCGGCCAGCTCGTCGGCCGACGTGCCGGGTACCGGGCGGAACTCGGCGGCCTGGCGGTTGCCGAACGTGATCGTGCCCGTCTTGTCCATCAGCAGCGTCGCGACGTCGCCCGCCGCCTCGACGGCCCGACCCGACATCGCCAGCACGTTGCGCCGCACGAGGCGGTCCATGCCGGCAATGCCGATGGAGCTCAGCAGGCCGCCGATGGTCGTGGGGATCAGACACACGAGCAGGGCGGTCAACACGATGATCGACTGGCGGGCACCGCTGTAGACGGCGAAGAACTGGAGCGTGACCGTCGCCAACAGGAAGATGATCGTCAGACCGGCCAGCAGGATGTTCAAGGCGATCTCGTTGGGCGTCTTCTGCCTCGCGGACCCCTCGACCAGGGCGATCATCCGGTCGACGAACGTCTCGCCGGCGCGGGCGGTGATTCGTACGACGATCTCGTCGGACAACACCCGAGTGCCACCGGTGACCGCCGAGCGATCACCGCCGGACTCCCGGATGACGGGTGCCGACTCACCGGTGATGGCCGATTCGTCGACCGTCGCGATGCCCTCCACCACTTCGCCGTCCGACGGGATGATCTCACCCGCGGTGACCACGACCACGTCGTCGAGGTCGAGAATCGCCGAGCTCACGGTCTCGATCGTGCCGTCGGCGCTGCGGCGTCGCGCCGTCGTCTCGCTCCGGGTCTTGCGGAGCGTGTCGGCCTGGGCCTTGCCCCGTCCCTCGGCGACGGCCTCGGCGAAGTTGGCGAACAACACGGTGAACCAGAGGAAGAGCGCCACGACGCCCGAGAACACGTTCTCCTGCGCGGTGCTCGACCCGAGGTCCTTCAGGAAGAGGACCGTCGTGAGCACACTGCCGATCAGGACGACGAACATCACGGGGTTCTTGGCCTGCACCCGCGGGTGCATCTTCTTGAGGCTGTCGATGATCGCCGACCGGGCGATCTCGGCACTGAACAGCTGCGCCGATTCCTTGCCGGCCAGCTCCGGGGGTTCTTCAGGGGTTGCTTCGGTGAGTACTGCAGTCATCGGTTCTGACTCCTAGAGCGCGAGGTGTTCGACGATGGGGCCGAGCGCCAGCATCGGGAAGTAGGTCAGGCCGACGACGATCAACACCGTGACCGTGAGGAGCCCGGCGAACAGCGGGGTGTTGGTGGGGAAGGTGCCGCTCGTGACGGGGACACGGCGCTTGCGCACCAACGAACCGGCAATCGCGAGCGCCGGAACGATCAGGAAGAAGCGTCCGATCAACATGCAGAGACCGAGGGTGGTCGTGTACCAGTCGTTCGTGACCGTGAGCCCACCGAACGCCGACCCGTTGTTGTTGCCCGCCGAGGTGAAGGCGTAGAGGATCTCGGACAGCCCGTGAGCGCCCGAGTTGAGTTGGCCCTCGAGTCCGGAGCCGATGACCACGGACACGGCTCCGAACCCGAGGACGACCAGGGGGACGAACAGGATGTACAGCACCACCAGCTTGATCTCGGTGGCCTGGATCCGTTTGCCCAGATACTCCGGCGTTCGCCCCACCATGAGGCCCGCCAGGAACACGGCCATGAGGACGAAGACCAACATGCCGTAGAGGCCCGACCCGACGCCGCCGGGGCTGATCTCGCCGAGCATCATCCCGAAGAGGGCACCGCCACCGCCGAGGGGGGTCATCGAGTCGTGTTGACAGTTGACGGCACCGGTCGACGTGTTGGTGGTGGCCGCGGAGAACTCACCACAGCCGGCCGATCCGATTCGGACGTCCTTGCCCTCGAAGTTGCCTCCGGGGTTCTCGGCCGTCGCAGCCTGCGACACGCCGACCTCGGTGAGCCGGGAGTTGCCGTGCGTCTCCTGGTAGACGTTGTTGGCCGCGAGCCCGAAGAGCAGCACGAACATCGTGGCGGCCACCACGTACCCCTGCTTGCGGTCCTTGGCCATGCGACCGAAGGCGAACGCCAGGGCGAACGGGATGAGCAGGAGCAGAACGATCTGCAGGAAGTTCGTCAGGCCGTTCGGGTTCTCGAATGGATGGATCGAGTTGGCGTTGAGGAAGCCACCGCCGTTCGTCCCGAGCTCCTTGATGGCCTCCTGGCTGGCGATCGGACCACCGGGGATCACCTGGCTCGCTCCCTCGAGGGTGCGGGCCGTGGTGCCGCCGGAGAAGTTCTGGACCACCCCAGCCCCGGCGAGCACGAGCGCTGCGACAAAGCTGATGGGCAAGAGGATCCGGGTCACCCCGCGAGTGAGATCGACCCAGAAGTTGCCGATGGTCCCGCGCCGTTGACGGACCAGCCCACGGATCAGGGCGACCGCCACCGCCAGGCCGACCGCGGCCGACACGAAGTTCTGGACGGCGAGCGCCGCCATCTGGGTGAGGTGGGACATCGTCGACTCCCCGGCGTACGCCTGCCAGTTCGTGTTGGTCACGAAGCTGACGGCGGTGTTCCAGGCGATGCCCGGTGTCACCCCGCCCAGGTCGGCGGGATTGAGCGGAAGCGAACCCTGGATCCGCTGGAGGACGTAGACGGCGAGGATCGACACAGTGCTGAACGCCAGCACGGACACGGCGTAGATGTTCCAGCGCTGTTCGCGGGTCGGGTCGACACCGGCCACGCGGTACACGAGCCGTTCGATCGGACCGAAGACCCGGTCTCCGGGCGCTCGACGCTCGGCCGGGTCGCCGTCGGCGAACACGGCGGCGATGTAACGACCCAGGAGTGGGCAGGCCACCCCCAGGACGATCAGGAGGGCTGCCGCTTGCAGCCAGTCGGTCGCCTGCATCAGAACTTCTCCGGGACCACGAACGCGGCGATCAGGTACGCGAGCAACACGACGGCCACGACCAGCCCTGCGATCTCCTCGCCGCTCATGACCGCGAACCCGACACAGCCACGAGGTCGTCGACCTCGGTGTCCGATCCCGGGTCGTCCTCGACGTCCAACAGGTCGTCCTCGTCCGGTCCGAGCAACAGATCGCACGCCCGGACCAGGCCGGTGCACAGGGCGAAGAAGGCCACGGTCATCACCACGTACATCACGTCTCGCATCTCACACGCTCCTCATCTCGATGCCGGCGGTCGGGGTCCGACCACCGGCTCAACGGCAGGTCTACGCCTCGGCCGGGTCGCCGAGAAGGGCCTTTGCGCCCCTTTGACGCGCTCGTCGGGAACCTTGACGCGCCCTTGATTCCGCCCGCATCCCACCCGGCGTAGAACGGGGGCATGGACATTCAGCAGTACTCATCCCGCCGCGATGCCGAGACCGACACGGGGACCGACTGGTTCGTCGGGCTCGGAGGATTCACGGTCTCGCTCCTCATCGCCGGTGTGCTGGAGGGCCCACGAGCGACGATCGGCTCGACCAACGTCGCCCTGTTCCTCGCCGTCGTGGTCGTGGCCGCCGGTGTGCTCGGCCGCCGAGCCGGGGGCTGGATCACCGCGCTCGGCGCCGCGCTGTCGTTCAACTTCTTCCACACCCGGCCGGTCCACACACTGCGGATCGCGTCCGGTCGCGACGTGATCACCGTCGTCCTGCTCGCCGCGCTCGGCGGGTTGGCCGGAGAGCTGGCGCACCGCCGCCAGACCGCGGTCCGGAACGCCGAGGGAGGTCGGGAGAGCACCCGGGTGCTGCACCTCAATGCCGAGGAATGCCGCACGGCGACGTCCGCCAACGCCGCGGTGCTGAGTTCGACAGCCGCCATCACCCAGTTGCTCGGCGCCGAGTCCGTCGCGTTCGAGCACGGCGCCGCCGGCGGGCCGGGATCGCGGCGGATCGAGCACAACGGCACACTCATCGGCGTGCCGCTGCGGGCGACTCCGTCGGGGTACGACCTCGGCGAGATGCCGGTGACCATCGACGTCGCCGCCCGCGACCGGGTCCTCGGACGATTCCTCGTCGTCCCGACCGACGGTCACCCGGTGTCGCTCGACGCCCGGCTGGGCGCCATCGTCGTGGCCGACCAGCTGTCACTCGCGCTCGTCGGCACGTTGGCCTGAGGTGCCCTCGATTTAGCACTAAGCGCCAGGAGCTGGCCTTCGGGCGGGGCGATTCGTAGGGTCGATCATCCACTGTTCTGGAGGGAACCGAATGAAGAAGCTCCTGTTCGCCTGCGCTGCGCTGACCCTGGCAACCACCGCATGTTTCGTCGACCCGCCCACGACGCCGCCGACGGGCGGCAACTGGGCGACGTGCCCCACCGCCGCCGTCGGCCAGGTGCAGGTCGCCATCGTGACCGAAGGGGTGCCGAACCCGGCGCACGAGGTCGTGTGCGTCGTTGTGCCGGACGGATCGAGCAGCATCCAAGCGCTCCAGGCCCGCGCTGCCCGCCTCGGCACCGAAGCGCCCCGCCTGGCGTTCGGCGGCTCGTTCGTCTGCTCGATCGACGGCAACCCCGTCGCTCCCGAGTGCGGTGAGCTTCCCGGCGACACGACGGGCTGGCGTTCGTGGAACTACTCGAACGGCGGCACGCAGTGGACCGGTTCGCAGATCGGCGCCGCATCGCACAGCGTCCACCAGGGCGATGTCGACGGCTGGAACTTCGGCACCTGGAACTACTCGACCACGTTCCCCGGCAACCCCACGCACTCCCCCAGCTTCTCGGTCCTGACCGGGAGCTGAGGTCGACGCTCCGCTCGCCCGCCACGTAGCGTTGTCGCATGGCGGGCGAGTGGAGCAATCTCAAAGAGGTCGCCAGGACGCTCGACGTCCACTACATGACCGCCTACCGGTACGTGCGCCAGGGCCGGCTGCCCGCCACGTGGGTCGACAACGGTTGGCAGGTCCACCGCGACGACCTCGCCGAGTTCGTCGCCTCGCCCGGACGGACGCTCGACCAGGCACCGGTCGACTGGGCGGCTCGTTTCGCCCCGCACCTGGTCAACGGCGACGAGCCCGGCGCCTGGTCGGTGATCGAATCGGCGCTTGCCGCCGGCGTCGACGCTCGGGGGTGCTACCTGGGCGTGCTCTCCGCTGCGCTCGAGCAACTGGGCGAGGTCTGGGCGACCGGCAGCGACGACGACCACGTCGACCAGCGGCTGGCCACGGCCACCGCGCTGCGGATCGTGCACCGGTTGGGCGCCCGGTTCACCCGCCCCGGTCGACGCAAGGGTTCGATCGTGCTGGGCTCACCCATCGGTGAGCGCCACACCCTGCCGGTGGCGATCGCCGCCGACCTGATCCGACTCGCCGGCTTCACGGTGCTCGAGCTCGGGGCCGATGTCTCTTCCGAGACGTTCGTCGCCGCCGCGCAGCGCACCGAACGGCTCGTCGCCGTCGGCATCAGCTTGACGACCGCCGAAGGCCTCGACGCCGCGCTCCACGTGCAGCGTCGCCTCGCCGAGGAGCTGCCCGACGTCCCCGTCATCGTGGGCGGCCAGGCCATCGCCAACGCCGAGGTCGCAGCCATGGTCGGTTCGGCCGCCTGGGCGGCGAATGGCGCCGACCTCGTCGATGTCCTCGACGAGCTGGCCCGCGCCCACCGCTGACGATCCGGATCAGGCGAGGCCGAGCGCAGCGAGCAACTCGCCGTGGTGGTCGACCACGATCGCAGCGTCGGGTGACGACTCGTCGATGTCGTCGTTGAGCCCGCGGTACCGCACGGCAGTCCAGCCGGCTGCGGTGGACCCGCCCACGTCGGTCCGACGCAGATCGCCCACGTGAGCGAACGCGCTGGGGTCGTCGACACCGAGTCCACTCGCGGCGTGGGCGAAGATCGCCGGATCGGGTTTGAACACCCCCACCTCGTCGGAGAACGACCAGTGGTCGAAGTAGCGGAGCAGGTCGTGGTGCTCGAGGTAGCGGCGCAACGTGGCGCCGGGAGCGAAGCCGGTGTCGCAGATGATGCCGATCCGCGCTCCTGCCGCCTGGAGGCCGGCGAGTGCGGCGTCGATGCCCGGAGCAACCGTGAGCAGCGCCGGATCGCCGCCGGTGTGGAAGACCCCTGCCACAGCGTCGACGATGCGAGGCCCGGGTTCGAGCTCCAACGCCGTGACGAGTTGGGCAGCACCGACCTCGGGACCCACGACGAGGTTGTCGAGCCACCGGGCGTCGAACCAGGTGCGCAACCCGTCGACCACGGCCTCGACCTGCTCGGGCGACCGTGGCTGGTCGACCTCCGCCAGTGCGAGCACCAAGGCGGCGACGCGGCGGTCGCGGGCGCCGTCGTGCTCGCGGACGAGTGTGTTCCAGAAGTCGAACGTGACCGCGCGGATCGCCATCAGCCGAGGTGCCGCAGCGTAAGAAGCGAGCGCCTGAGCGGAGGTGGCCGAGGCCATCAGGTCGCCGAGGTACCGCAGCGTAAGAAGCGAGCGCAGCGAGCGAACCTGAGCGGAGGTGGCCGAGGCCATCAGGTCAGGAGCGGCACACGCCGTCCGCAATGGCGGCGACGCGTGACGCCTCGGCAACGGCCGTGACGACCCGGGGGTCGAACACCGACGGGATGATGAAATCGGGGCGGACCTCGTCGCCGACGACCTCGGCGATCGCGTGGGCGGCGGCCACCTTCATGTTCTCGGTGATCTTGCGGGCCCCGGCGTCGAACGCGCCACGGAAGATACCGGGGAAGGCCAGCACGTTGTTGATCTGGTTGGGGAAGTCGCTGCGGCCGGTCGCGATCACCGCGGCGATGTCCTGGATCAACTCGGGGCGGATCTCGGGATCGGGGTTCGCCATCGCGAACACGATCGGGGCGGTCGCCATCGACTTCACGTCGTCGACGGTGATCAGGTCGGGGGCGGACAGACCGATGAACACGTCGGCGCCGGCGATGGCGTCGGAGATCGACCCTCGCTGGCCATCGGGGTTGGTGTTCTCGGCGAACCACTGCTTGGACGAGTTGAGGCCCTCGCGCCCGTCGTAGACGCAGCCGGCGCGGTCGACGCCGATGATGTTGACGACGCCGGCGCCCATCAGGATCTTCGACACCGCAACGCCGGCAGCGCCGACGCCGGCGACGACGACCTTGATCTCACCGTGCTTCTTCCCGACGATCTTGAGGGCGTTGTCGAGCGCCGCGAGCGTCACGATGGCAGTGCCGTGCTGGTCGTCGTGGAACACGGGGATGTCGAGCGCCACGACCAGTCGCTCCTCGACCTCGAACGCCTCGGGTGCCTTGATGTCCTCGAGGTTGATGCCGCCGAAGGTCGGTTCGAGCTTCATCACGAGGTCGACGATCTCGTCGACCGAGTTCGTCTTCACACAGATCGGGAACGCATCGACCCCGGCGAAGTGCTTGAACAGCAGGGCCTTGCCCTCCATCACCGGCATGGCCGCGTAGGGGCCGATGTCGCCGAGGCCCAGCACGGCGGTGCCGTCGGAGACGATGGCGACCGTGTTCCGGCGGATGGTGAGGTCGTGGCTGCGAGCCTCGTCCTTGGCGATCTCCATGCAGACGCGGGCGACGCCCGGCGTGTAGGCCATCGACAGGTCGTCGGCATCGGCGACGGGTGCGAGCGGGAGCACCTCGATCTTGCCGCCCTCGTGCATCTTGAAGGTGCGGTCCTCCCATTCGAGGATCTCGATGCCGTCGAGCGCCTCGATGACGCCGCGCACCGCGTCCTGGTGCGGCACGCTGCCGCAGTTGATGACGACGTCCTCCTCGAGGTGCGCCGTCTTCACCTCGAAACCTTGGAGACCGATGATGTTGGCGCCGGCCTCGCCGATCGCCAGGGTGAGTCGTCCGAGCATGCCGGGTTCATTGATCATGCGGACACGCATCCGCACCGAGAACGCCGCTGTGGGAGTTGGGGCCATGGTCGGCGAGCCTACTGCCGCACCCCCCAACCGCCCGAAACGAGATCCGGGTCGAGAAACGGTGAACGTCGTTCTCGAAATGTTGGGCGATGCGGCGGCGGCAGGGATAGGTTGACCGACGATGAACTCGGGAGGTCGCCGGTACCGTCGGCGCAGTGTGCTCGGCGCGGGCGGCACCGTTGCCGCGGCGTGGTGGACACCGTGGGTGTGGAGCCCCGAGCGCGGCGGGCGGCACTCGAGGCCACGCTCGCCATCGCGGCGTCGCCGGACGGCACCACCCTCGTCTCGTCACTCGAACGCGCACCCGGAACGGGCTACGTGTCGCTCCGGGCGACGGCCGGGTGGCCAACCCTGGCCCGGCCGGACCTCGCCGTCCTCAGCGCGGGGCGAGCCGACCGGCGCGTCGCGCTCGCCTCCTTCGTGCACCTGACCGACGTGCACGTCATCGATGCCCAGTCGCCCGGCCGTGTCGAGTACCTCGACGACGTCACAGCCGAGTTCAGCGCTGCCTTCCGGCCACAGGAGCTGCTGACGACCCAGGTCCAGGCGTCGATGGTCGACCGCGTCCGGTCGCTCCGTTCCGGGCCCATCACCGGGCGCCGCTTCGACTGCGCCGTGTCGACCGGCGACAACATCGACAACCAACAGCACAACGAGCTCGACTGGTTCATCGGGGTGCTCGACGGCGGAGTGGTCACCCCCAACAGCGGCGCTCCGACCGACTACGAGGGCGTGCAGCTCGGAGAATGGGGTGACGCCCGGTACTGGCACCCCGACCGACCCGCGACCGATCGCTACGCCACCGAACTCGGGTTCCCCACGATCGACGGATTCCTCCCGGCAGCGATCGCCGGGTTCACTTCGGTAGGTCTCGACATCCCGTGGTACTCCACCTATGGCAACCACGACGGACTCCTGCAGGGCAACCTGGCTCGCACCGACGCCATCGATCGCCTGCTCACGGGGGACCTCAAGATCACCGGGGTCGGCTCCACCGGCATCACCAGCCTGATCGCAGCCTTCGCCGCCGACACCGGCTCGATCCCCGAGCGGGTCGCGCGCGGAGAGTTGGAAGGGCGATCGGTCACGGCCGATCCGACCCGCCGCACCGTCACCACCGCCGAATGGGTCGCAGCGCACCTCGCCGAACCGAAAGCCGATTCACCCGACCGGCCGGGGCCGATCGGCCACGGGTACGACGAGGACCACCTCGACGGCGACGCGCTCTACTACCGGTTCGACGTGTCACCCACGGTGGTGGGCCTGTCCCTCGACACCGGGGGCTACAACTCCGGTTCCATCGGCGAGTCCCAACTCCTGTGGATCGAGCGGCAGCTGCGGACGGTGAGCTCCCTCTGGTACGACACCGACGGCAACGAACGGTGCGAGGCGTGCGACGACCGGCTCGTTGTGATCTTCAGCCACTTCACCAGCGGCACGATGACCGGCTCGGCCGATCCGACCCGTCCCGACGAACGGCGCGTCCAGGGTGAGGAGCTCGTCGCGACACTGCTCCGCTACCCCAACGTGATCGCCTGGGTGAACGGGCACACCCACAGCAACTCCATCGCCCCGATGCCCGACCCCCTCCGGCGCTCCGGCGGCTTCTGGCAGATCACCACGGCGTCCCACGTCGACTACCCCGAGCAGGCCCGGATCGTGGAGGTGGTCGACAACGGCGACGACACGCTCTCGATCTTCACGACCATGATCGAGCACGCCGCACCCGCCACCGCCGACTACGCCGACCTGTCGGCGACGGGCCTCGCCGCGATCAGCCGGGAACTCTCGGCGAACAACAGCGTCGGCGACATCACCCGCCACGTCGGTGGCATCGACTCGCTGAACTGCGAGCTCGGCCTGGCCGCGCCGTTTCCCCTGGCGACACTGCACCCCTCGGCCGCCGACGCCGGTTCCACAGGACCGACGACCAGCGCCGACGACGCAACGCCGGATCGTCCGTACATGCCGGTCGGCCTCGGCGCTGCTCGCAGTCGCCGGCGTCGGTGGGGCGATCGCACTCCGACGACGGGGCCGGGCCGCGCCCGACGCGACCGCGCCGGCCGCTGCGACCGATCGGACCGGGACCGATCAGACCGACGGAACGTCCTTGTCGTAGGGGAACCCGAGATCGGGCGCCGTCACCAGCGCCACGAACGGCACCCCGGCCGCCTCGGCGTACCCGGCCGCCGTGCCGCCACGATCGACCAATGCCAGCACGAGGACCGGCTCAGCGCCGAACTCGCGCACGACGTCGATCGCATCGGCCAGGGTCACCCCCCGCGACGTCGTGTCCTCGGTGACGACCACCTTGTCGCCCGGACGCAGCGCTCCGGCGACGCGACCCACGATGCCGTGGTCCTTGGCTTCCTTGCGAATCGTGAAGGAACGAAGGCGTCGGCCGGAGGTGGCCGCCACCGCGGCGATGCCGTACGCAACCGGATCGGCACCCACGGTGATGCCGCCGATGGCAGTCGCGTCGCTCGGGATGTGATCGAGCGCCACGTCGGTCATGAGCACGACTCCGTCGGGGTCGCACGCCGTCTGCTTGGAATCGAGGAAGTACGGCGACTTCACACCCGACTTCAGCGTGAAGTCGCCGTGCTTGATCGAATGCTCGAGGAGGTGGGCGATCAACAAGCCCTTCGCTGACACGTCGGTCATGTCGGCACCGCGGTCATGTGAGGTGGACCTGGCCCGACCCATCGACGATCTCGCCGACCACCGTGGCGCGCTGGCCGACCGCGGCGAGGACATCGACGGCACGCTTCGCGTCGGCCGCCGGGACGGCCACGATCATGCCGACACCGAGGTTGAACACCTTGGCCATCTCGTCGTCGCTGATCTCGCCCAGCCGCTGGATCTCGGCGAAGATGCGCGGCATCTCCCACGAGCCCCGGTCGACGACCGCGTCGGTCACCGGCGACAGCACGCGGTTGAGGTTGCCGCCGATGCCCCCGCCGGTGATGTGAGCAACCGAGTGCACCTCGACCTCCGACGTGAGGGCTGCGATCGCAGGCGCGTAGATGACCGACGGACGCAGCAGCTCCTCGGCGACGGTCGGCGCGCCGGAGTCGTCCCACGCCGGGTCACCCAGCGACCGTCCGGCGATGTCGAACAACACGTGGCGGGCGAGCGAGTAGCCGTTGGAACGGAGACCGGGGGAAGCGAGTCCGAGGAGGACGTCGCCCGGCGTGACCCGCGAACCGTCGATGATCGCGCTGCGCTCGACGACACCGACAGCGAAGCCGACGAGGTCGAACTCGCCGGGCTCCATGGCACCGGGGTGCTCGGCCATCTCACCGCCGATCAGCGCGCAGCCGGATCGGCGGCACCCTTCGGCGACACCGGCGACCAGCTCCGACACGTGGTCGGGGTCGAGCTTGCCGATGCTGATGTAGTCGAGGAAGAACAGCGGTTCGGCACCCTGACACACCAGATCGTCGACACACATCGCGACGAGGTCGAGGCCGATCGTGTCGAACTTGCCTGCTGCCGTCGCGACCATGGCCTTGGTGCCCACGCCGTCGGTGGTGGACACGAGCACCGGGTCCTTGAAGCGGGAACCCAGGGCGAACAGGCCACCGAAGCCGCCGATGTCGCCGAGCACCTCGGGGCGGAACGTGGATCGGACCTGGGACTTGATGCGGTCGACGGCGGCCTCACCGGCGTCGATCGACACCCCGGCGGCGGCGTAGGTGGCACCACCCGGGGAGGGGGATGCCGCGCTCACCTGCCGCCACCCCCGGCGACGACCGGTGGGACGTCGAGCGGGAGCTGGGGTGCGGTGCGCACGCCGGCATCGGCCCTCGGCGGGAGGGCCAGCGACCCCGACATCTCGACGGGGATCTCGACGGGATAGTCACCGGTCAGGCAGGCGGTGCAGTAGCCCGATGTCGGCGCGCCGGTCGCGGCGATGAGACGGTCGAGGCCGAGGTAGGACAACGTGTCGACGCCGAGGTAGTCGCGGATCTCGTGAACCTCCATATTGGCGGCCAGCAACTCCCCACGGGTCCCCGTGTCCATGCCGTAGAAGCAGGGCCAGCGGTACGGCGGTGACGACACCCGCATGTGGACCTCGACGGCGCCGGCCTCCCGCAGCATCTGCACCATCGCCCGGGTGGTCGTGCCGCGCACGATCGAGTCGTCGACGACGATCAGCCGCTTGCCGGCGATGTTCTCCCGCAGCGGGTTGAGCTTCATGCGGACCGCCATCGCCCGCATGTCCTGCGTCGGGGGCGATGAAGGTGCGACCGATGTAGCGGTTCTTCACGAGGCCGTGGCCGTAGGGGATGCCGCTGTGACGGGCGTACCCCTCGGCGGCCGGCAGGCCCGACTCCGGAACACCCATGACGAGGTCGGCGTCGACGGGGGCCTGTTCCGCCAGCTGCTCGCCCATTCGGACGCGAGCCAGGTGGACGTTGCGCCCGTAGAGGGTCGAGTCGGGTCGGGCGAAGTAGACGAACTCGAAGAGGCAGAGCTTGGGGTCGACGCGCTCCTCGGGGAACGGCCGGACCGACCGCACGCCGTCCTGGTCGATGATGACCATCTCGCCGGGGTCGAGCTCGCGAACGAAGTGGGCACCGACCACGTCGAGGGCCGGCGACTCCGACGCGAGGACCCAACCGCCGTCGAGGCGGCCGAGGCAGAGCGGTCGGAAACCGTTGGGGTCGCGAACGCCGATGATGTGGTGGGCGTCGGTGATCACGAGGGAGAAGGCACCCTGCATGCTCGGCAGGACACCCATGAGCGCACCCTCGAGTTCGTGACCGACACACTGCGGGTTGCTGTGCAGGTGCTGGGACAGCAACTCCGCCATGACCTCGGTGTCGGAGTTCGCCATGCCCGGCAACATGCCGGCTTCCTCGGCGAGGGCCGCCGTGTTGGTGAGGTTGCCGTTGTGGGCGAGGGCGAACTGGGTGTGGGACACGTCGCGGTAGACCGGCTGGCTGTTCTGCCACGCCGACGAGCCGGTGGTGGAGTACCGGGTGTGCCCGATGCCCATCTGCCCGTCGAGCGCCGCCAGGGTGCGATCGTCGAAGACCGACGACACGAGACCCATGTCCTTGACCACCGTCAGGTGTTTGCCGTCGCTCGTGGCGATGCCGGCCGACTCCTGTCCACGATGTTGGAGGGCGAAGATGCCCAGATAGCAGAGGTGTCCGACCGACTTGCCCGGGGCGTAGACGCCGAAGACGCCACATTCCTCTCCGGGACGACCGTCGTCGGCGAGATCCCGGTCCGTGAGGTCACCGGGAGATAGCGCTGGGCCCGTCACGGTCACCATCGTTCCACACCGGGAGGGCCGGACGCGAACCAGCGGGTTCAGGCCTGGACCGTGCCGGCGCCCAGGGCGCGGGGAAGGCGCTCACGCCAGGTGGTGGTCGCCTCGGCGAGGTCGATGTCGAGCAGGTCCTTGACCACGATGCGGTCACCCATCACCGCTCCGAGCTGGGTCACGGGTACGCCGTGCGCCTCGCACAGGTCGATGACCTCGCGGGCCGACGCCGCCTCGACACACACAACCGCCCGACCGACCGACTCCCCGAACAGCTCGACGTGATCGGCGATCCGAGCGCAGTGCACACCGAACCCGGAACGCACCGCCATCTCGGCCAGCGCAAGGGCGATGCCCCCCGAAGAGACGTCGTGCGCCCCGACGACACGGTCGTCGACGACGAGCTGCCGTACGAGGCCGGCCACGGCCGCCGCGGCGTCGAGGTCGACCGCAGGAAGGGTGCCACGGCGGTGGCCACGGTTGCGCGCCCACAGCGAGCCCGACAACTCCCGTTCGGTGCTGCCGAGCAGCAGGAGCCGACCACCCTCGACCAGCCCCACGCCAGGGGGACGACGATCGAGGGAGTCGACGATTCCGAGCGTCGCGACCACCGGCGTCGGATCGATGTCGCTGCCACGGGACTCGTTGTAGAGGCTGACGTTGCCACCGATCACCGGCAGGTCGAAGGCCCGACAGGCCTCGCTCATCCCGTCGATCGCCTCCGACAGCTGCCACATCACCTCGGGGTGCTCGGGGTTGCCGAAGTTGAGGCAGTTGACGAGGGCGAGGGGGCGGGCGCCGACCGTCGCCAGGTTCATGACCGACTCGACGACGGTAGCGGTGGCGCCCACACGAGGATCGACCGCGCACCAACGGTGGTTGCCGTCGGTCGTGAACGCCAGGCCCCTGCCGGTGTCGAACCCGGTGAGGGGGTGCTTCAGCCGAAGCACTGCGGCGTCGCCGCCGGGTTCCTCCACGGTGTTGAGGAACAGCTGGTGGTCGTACTGCGACGAGACCCAGGTCGTGTCGCAGAGCATCGCCAACAGATCGGCCGCGAGATCGCCGGCGTCGAGCGGGCGACGTTCGCGGAATCGGCGCGGCGGGCGTCGAGGTCGGCCGGCGGAGCGAGCGGACGGTGGTAGAGCGGCGCCGACTCGTGCAACGACGCAGCCGGCAGATCGCCGACCACCACGTCGTCGGATGCGGATTCGGGGCCGTCGCAGTCGAGGAGTCGCAACGCGCCACCCTCGGTCACGGTGCCGATCACCGACGCCAGCACCTCCCAGCGCTCACAGATCGCCAGCACATCGGCGAGGTTGGCCGGCTCGACGATCGCGAGCATGCGCTCCTGGGACTCCGACGTCATGATCTCGTAGGGCTCCATGCCCGCCTCACGCTGTGGCACGGCCCGGACATAGACGTCCATGCCCACACCGCCACGCGATGCCGTCTCCGACGTGGCGCACGCGAGCCCGGCGCCGCCGAGATCCTGGATGCCGACCACATAGCCGGCGTCGAGCAGCGCGAGGCACGCCTCGATGAGCCGCTTCTCCTCGTAGGGGTCGCCGACCTGGACCGACGGGCGCTTGGCGGCATCGGTCTCGTCGTCGCTGAAGCCGGCGGACAGCGAGGACCGACACGCCACCGATGCCGTCACGACCGGTGGTGGACCCGAGGAGGACGGCGAGGTTGCCGACACCCGACGCCTGGCCGAGCACCAGTCGGTCGTGGGGGAGGAGGCCGGCGCAGAACACGTTGACGAGCGGGTTGTCCTGATAGGTCTCGTCGAAGACCACCTCGCCACCGATGGTCGGGACGCCGACGGAGTTGCCGTAGCCCGACACGCCGCTCACGACGCCCTCGGCGATCCACCGACTCCGGGCGTCGTCGAGCGGACCGAAGCGGAGCGGGTCCATGAGCGCAATCGGGCGGGCGCCCATGGTGAAGATGTCGCGGAGGATGCCGCCGATGCCCGTCGCCGCACCCTGGTACGGCTCGATCGCGGACGGGTGGTTGTGGCTCTCGATGCGCATCGCCAACGCGATGCCGTCACCGACGTCGACCACACCGGCGTTCTCGCCCGGACCGACCATCACCCACGGTGCCTCGGTGGGGAATCGCCCGAGGTGGACCCGGGACGATTTGTAGGAGCAGTGCTCCGACCACATGACCGAGTACATCGCGAGCTCGAGGTGGTTGGGCTGACGTCCGAGGATCGTCGCAATGTCGGCGTACTCCTCGTCGGTCAAGCCAAGGGCCCGGTGGACCGGGACGTCTGGGGTGTCGGCCATGGCTCCAAACTAGTGGCCGCGCCGGAGCGCCTGAACCGACGATGGGCCGCCCTCACCGCCCGATCGAACGCCGACGTGCGATTCGACCCACCGCGCCAAGAGGTAAATCACCCAATCACATCTGAATAAATCGATACTGACCAATGGGGTGCCAAGTCATTGATGATGAGCTGTGTAATATCGATGCCACTGCGACATGATCCATGCCCCTGATTTCCCCGGGCGTGACCCTCATTGTGTTGCGGTGACGACACGTGTGCACATGGAACCGACGAAAAGGTGAGACGAAATGGCTGAAGCCAAGACCCGAGGAATGAGCGACCAGCACAAGGAGGCGCTCGCCACCGGGCGCAACCAGAGCCGGGCCGTGAAGGCGTACCTCGCCGCCCTGAAGAGCAACAAGCCCAAGCGTGGACGCAAGCGCACCGCCGAGTCGATCAGCAACCGACTCGCCAAGATCGCCAACGAGCTCCCGACCGCTGATGCGTTGCAGGAAGTGCTGCTGCTCCAAGAGCAGGTCGATCTCGAGAAGGAACTGCAGACGATCGGCAATGACGTCGATCTCAGCGAGCTCGAAGCCGAATTCATCAAGGTCGGCCTCGGGTATTCCAACTCGAAGGGCATCGACTACTCGACATGGCGCAAGGTCGGCGTCAGCGCCGAGACCCTCGCCAAAGCCGGTATCAAGCGCTCCTAGGAACCGAACGCGTGGATGTCCCCCGACGGGCGAGTCCGCGAACTCGTCGGGGGAACCCAGCCAGCGGACGTCCGGGTCGGCGCTTCAGACGCCGGCGGCCCCGTCTCAGACGGCTGCGCCACGAGTCTCAGACGCCGGCAGCACTGAGGAGCGAACGGAACAGCACCACGCCGTCGGTGGATCCGAGCAGCTCGTGTGACGCCCGCTCCGGATGCGGCATGAGCCCGACGACGTTGCGTCCCGCCGAGCAGACACCGGCGATGTCGTCGGTCGAACCGTTGGGGTTGTCCACGTAGCGGACCACAACACGGTCCTCGGCGCGCAGCTCCGCCAGCGTCTCGGGCGAGCAGGTGTAGTTGCCCTCGAAGTGATTGATCGGGATGCTGAGCACGGCGCCGACCGACGCTCCCGACGTGAGCACGGAGTCGACGGTCTCGACCCGGATCTCCGCAGGGCCGCACCGGAACTTGAGCCCGGCGTTCTTCTGGAGCGCACCCGGCAGCAGGTGTGCCTCGGTGAGCACCTGGAACCCGTTGCAGATGCCGACGACCGGCCCACCGTCGGCGGCAAAGGTCGCGACGGACCCCATGACCGGGGAGAAACGCGCAATGGCACCCGGGCGTAGGTAGTCGCCGTGGGCGAACCCGCCGGGGATCACGACGGCGTCGACGCCACGCAGGTCGGCGTCATCGTGCCACAGGATCTCGGCGGTGGCGCCGAGTGCCTCCACTGCTTCGATGACGTCGAGCTCGCAGTTCGAGCCGGGGAACTGGACGACGCCGATCGTCGTGGCCACCTCAGCTGCTCGCGCTGACGCTGATGGTCGCGTCCTCGATCACGGGGTTGGTGAGGAACCGGTCGCAGATGTCCTCGATCTGGCTGCGCGCAGCCGCCTCGTCGGGGGCCTCGACCTGGAACTTCACGCTCTTGCCGACCCGCACCCCGGCCACCCCCTCGAATCCGAGCGCGGGCAGCGCCTTCTCGATGGTGGAGCCCTGGGGATCGGCGATTCCGGGGCGGAGCTGCACGTCCACGTGACAGTCGAAGATCATGAGGTCAAGCCTTTCACATTCTCGGAGGAGCACCCGACGCTCACGACGCTCCCGGCCAGTCGGCGAGGGAACGGCCGGTGATGCGCTCGTAGGCCTCGCGATACCGGACCGACGACGCCTCGACGACCTCGTCGGGAAGCGGCGGCGGCGGCGCCTGCTTGTTCCAGTCGAGCGTCTCGAGATAGTCACGGATCGGCTGCTTGTCGAAGCTCGGGGGCGTCGTGCCCGGCACCCAGTCGTCGGCCGGCCAGAAGCGTGATGAGTCGGGGGTGAGGACTTCGTCGGCGAGCACCAGCTCACCGTCCACCAGACCCATCTCGAACTTGGTGTCGGCGATGATGATGCCTCGCTCGGCAGCGAGTTCGGCGCCCCGTGCATACAGGGCGAGGGACAGGTCACGGGCCCGCACGGCGAGGTCCTCGCCGATCAGTTCGACGGCGCGTTCGAAACTGATGTTCTCGTCGTGGTCGCCGACCTCGGCCTTGGTCGACGGCGTGAACACCGCCGCGGGAAGACGGTCGGATTCCTGCAATCCCTCCGGCAGCGCGGCGCCGTGCATGGTGCCGTGGTTGCGGTACTCCTTCCACGCCGAACCGGTGATGTAGCCGCGGACGATGCACTCGACGGGCAACATCTCGGCGCGACGACACAACATGAAGCGACCGGCGATCTCGGGCTGCTGGGCCGACTCCGGCAGGTCGGCGAGGTCGGTGGAGATCAGGTGGGAACCGACCTCGTCGGCGAACTGCTCGAACCAGAACGCCGACATGGCGGTCAACACCCGGCCCTTGTCCGGAACCGGCTCGTCCATGACCACGTCGAACGCCGACATGCGGTCGGAGGTGACCATCAGCAGCCGGCCGTCGCCGGCGTCGTAGATGTCGCGGACCTTGCCGGAGTAGATGTGCGGGAGCCCGAGTTCGGTCATGGGTGCACCTTTCTGTCGGGGATGCGCAGGGCGGGCCGGCGCGAGGGAATCGGTGGACGGATCAGAGGATGGGCGCCGGCGAGTAGGCCGCCGCCGCAGGGTGACGCTCGGCGATGGCTTCGACCGCGGCGACGAACGCTGCCGTCTGGTCGACGGCGTTGCCGGTGAACGAGAGCGGGTCGGCGAGCAGCCGGGCGAGCGAGCCGGGCTCCATGCCCAGACGAGAGTCGGCCTCGAGTCGGTCGATGAGGTCGTTGCGCTCGGCCGCCTCCTCCCGCATGCCGAGGGCCGCTGACACTGCGTGCTCCTTGATCACCTCGTGCGCGGTCTCGCGGCCGACGCCGGCACGGACGGCGGCCATGAGCACCTTGGTCGTCGCGAGGAACGGGAGGTAGCGGTCGAGCTCGCGCTGGATCACCGCCGGGTAGGCACCGAACTCGTCGAGCACGGTCAGCGTTGTCTCGAACACGCCGTCGATCGCGAAGAAGGAGTCGGGCAACGCGACCCGCCGGACGACCGAGCAACTCACGTCGCCCTCGTTCCACTGGTCACCGGCGAGGCCGTTGACCATCACGAGGTACCCACCGAGGATCGTGTGGAAGCCGCAGATGCGCTCGCAACTGCGGCTGTTCATCTTGTGCGGCATGGCCGAACTCCCGACCTGTCCAGGGCGGAAGCCCTCGGTCGCCAGATCGTGGCCCGCCATCAAGCGGAGCGTGGTCGCCAACGAGGCCGGCGCCGCCGCCGCCTGCACCAACGCGGACACGACGTCGAAGTCGAGCGACCGCGGGTAGACCTGACCGACGTTGGTGAGTACGGCCTCGAAGCCGAGGTGGGCGGCGACGCGTCGTTCGAGGTCGTCCATCGCCGCGGTGTCACCCGCGAGCAGATCGAGCTGATCCTGCTGCGTGCCGACCGGGCCCTTCAGCCCACGGAGCGGATAGCGCTCGATGAGCTGCTCGACCCGCTCGAAGGCGACGAGCAGTTCCTGGCCCACGTTCGCGAACCGCTTGCCGAGCGTCGTCGTCTGGGCGGCCACGTTGTGGCTGCGTCCCGTGAGCGGCTGGGTCGAGAACTCCGCAGCGCGCTGGGCAAGCCGCGCCAACGTCGTGACCATGCGGTCGCGGACGAGGAGCAGGGCCAGACGGATCTGGAGCTGTTCGACGTTCTCCGTGAGGTCACGCGACGTCATGCCCTTGTGAATGTGCTCGTGACCGGCGAGCGCGCAGAACTCGTCGATGCGCGCCTTCACGTCATGGCGGGTCACCCGCTCCCGCTCGGCGATGGATGCCAGATCGACCTCGTCGACGACCGCCTCGTAGTCGGCGATGACCCCGTCGGGGATGTCGATGCCGAGTTCGCGTTGGGCCGTCATCACCGCGATCCACAGCTGCCGTTCCAGCACGATCTTGCGGCGAGGCGACCAGAGGTCGACCATCGCCGTCGACGCGTACCGGCTGGCGAGGACGTTGGGAATGGCCGACTTCGCCACAGGGGCGCCGGCGCTGTCGGCAGTCGTCATCGGCGGATCAGCCCGCCATCTCGCGACGGTGGTCGGCAAGCTTGGCCGCCAGGTCGGCGTCGGTGATCGCCAGCATCTGCACGACGAGCAGCGCCGCATTCATCGAGCCGTTGATCGCCACGGTGGCCACCGGAATGCCCTTGGGCATCTGGACCGTCGAGTACAGGGCGTCGACGCCGTCGAGCCCGCCGCCCGACAGGGGCACGCCGACGACGGGCAGCGTCGTCTGCGCTGCGACCGCACCGGCGAGGTGGGCTGCCATGCCGGCGCCGCAGATGAACGCCACGTACCCGTTCTCGCGGGCGGTGCTCACCAACTCGGAGACCTGGGCAGGGTTGCGGTGGGCAGAGAGCACCCGCACGTCGGCCTCGATGCCGAACTTCGCCAGGGTCTCACCCGCCGGGGCCATCTTCTCCTGATCCGACGCGGATCCCATCAGTACTGCAACCTTCACGGTGTCCCCTCTGCTGTTGGCGGTGGTGCGGGCGTCTGCGCCTCGGCGGCGCGCCGCGCGATGTCGCGGCGGACGGTCTTGCCGCGGTACGAGATGAGGTCGACTCCGGCGTAGGCACGACGACGGGCCTCGTCGAGGGTGGCGCCCCGGCCGCAGACGTTCAGCACACGACCGCCGGCCGTGACCAGGTCGCCATCGGCGTTCGTCGCGACTCCCGCACAGAACACTGTGACCCCCTCGAGCGCGCGGGCATCGTCGATGCCGGTGATCACGTCGCCGGTGCGCGGCGAGGTGGGGTAGCCCTCCGATGCGCACACGACGGTCACCGCAGCCTCGCCGTCCGACCTCGGGGTCGTTCGGAGGGCCCCAGCCGCAGCCTCGGCGAGCACCGCCGCCAGATCGTCGGCGTACCGGGGGGCGAGCACCTGGCACTCGGGATCGCCGAACCGCACGTTGTACTCGAGCATCTTCGGACCGTCGGCGGTGAGCATCAGGCCGGCGAACGGCGCCCCGCGGTAGTCGATCCCGCGTCGGCCGAGTTCGGCCAGGGTCGGTTCGATGAACCGGGTCGTGATGTCGGCGAGCAACGCGTCGTCGACCGCCGGGACGGGGGTGAAGGCACCCATGCCACCGGTGTTGGGACCTTCGTCGCCGTCGCCGATGCGCTTGAAGTCCTGCGCCGGAGCGAGCGTGACCGCGGTGGTGCCGTCGCAGATCGCGAACACCGACACCTCGGGGCCGACGAGTCCCTCCTCGATGACCAGCTCTTCGCCGGCTGCACCGAACGCAGCACCGGACAGGTAGTCGCCGACGGCGTTGCGAGCCTCGGTGAGCGACTCGGTGACCACCACACCCTTGCCGGCGGCGAGACCATCGGTCTTGATCACGTACGGCGGGGCCATCGTGTCGAGGAAGTCGAGCGCCGCCTGCTCGTCGGTGAACGCACCGTGCCGGGCGGTCGGGACCCCGGCATCGACGAGGAGCTGCTTCATCCACACCTTGGAACCCTCGAGCTGGGCACCGTCGGCACCGGGCCCGAAGACCAGCTTGCCTTGAGCGCGGAGGCGGTCGGCGAGACCGTCGACCAGGGGAACCTCGGGGCCGACGACGAACAGGTCGGCGTCGAGCTCGGTCGGGTCGGTCGCCACCGAGCCGGGGATGCCGTCGTTGCCGGGGGTCACGACGACCTCGCAGGTCCGGCGCAGCGCATCGGCGAGCGCGTGCTCCCGACCGCCGGATCCGACGACGACCACCCTCATCTCAGCGCCCTCTGCACCTGCTCATTTCTAGTTGATGCGGCGGGCCCGGGTTTCCGGCCGCCGCGAGCCCGGTCCGATCAGATGCCGAACCGCCGCGGCGGATCGTCGTAGCGGTCACCCGGGCAGTTGGCGCTGCTGTAGCCGTACGGGCCGACCGGGACGGTGGCAATGCCGGTGGCGAACAAGCCGTCCTGGAACGCCGTCGACTTGTCGACGTTCTGCATGTAGTTGAAGTGACCACCCGGCAACAGGATCGACACCCGGGTCGTGCCGCCGTAGTTCCCTTGGACCGGCAGGGACGGGACGGAATCGTTGTCGAGCGCCGTCGACCCGTAACTCGTGGGCGCCGTGAACGGGATGATGGCCAGGTTCTGCGCCCGAGAGAAGTGCAGGCCGGTCTCGACCACCGAACAGGTGTCGTCGTAGTTCGTGTAGTTGAGGAAGTTGGTGTCGTTGGCGAAGTTGGCGCCGTCGGACGCCTCGAACACTGTTTGCACGACCTGGATGAGCGGGTTGAGTTCATCGAGGCGGTCGGCGTAGTTGGTCACGAGGCTGAGGGTGTTCAGCCGGCGGGGTGAGTGCGCCAGGGTGTGGTATTGCCCGCCGGAGCCCGACGACGAGATCACTCCGTCGATCGACGGGTCGGCCGCCGCGATCATCGGAAGGGTCTGCGCGCCCTGGCTGTGACCGGTGATCATCACCTTCGAAGCGTCACCGTGCACGTTGCCCGGCTGCCCGAACGGCGCACCGGGGACGGAGAACGACTCGAGCGCCTTCGTGAACATCAGCTGCTCGGCGGCCTGCTGGAGCGGGTTGGACCGGATCGAGTCGGGGTTGAGCAGGTTGTAGAAGAGCACCTCGGCCTGCGCCCGGGGCGACGAGAACCCGAGGGGGGACAGGATTGCCCCGGCGTCACCGACCCCGTCGCCGTAGAGCGGCGAGATCTTGCCGTAGAGCACACCGTTGCGGCGGGCGATGGGAATGTCGGTTCCGATCTGCTCGTCGCCACCGGTGCCGTCCATGTGGGTCACGATCGGCCAACCGGCGGCCGGCATCGTGGAGCAGGGGACCATCAGCTCGACCGGCGCGGTGCGGTTGCCGAACTGCTGCGCCTTGCCGTTGGGCTGCACGACGACCTTGCCGCCCTCGAACAGGTACGGGAACGAACCGTTGCGCCAGATCGGAAGGCTGATGGTGGCCTTGACGATCGACATCGAGGCACCGACGTCGCGACTCGACGGGGTGCACGCGCCCGTCGACGTGACGTTGACCGTGGGCGTCGGCACGTCGGCCATCGCCGCCACGATGGCGTCCCACTCACGCTCGGTCTTCTGGGTGCGGTACACGGTGAAGGCGACGAGATCAGACAACTGGTGGGTCGTGTGGTTCGCGATCGCCGACTTCACGTCGGTGTACTGCCCGGCCAGGTTGGCGTGCTGCGCCGCCGTCATCGGCATCGACGGGTCGTAGGGCTGATCGAGTTGCGCGAGCGTTGCCGACGGCGTGAGCGCGTCGCCGCTCGTCGAGGTCACGTCGTCGAACACGAGGGCGGCATACCGTGCGTCGGACCGCAGCGGATGTCCGGGGTACGGCAGGACGGTCAGGAGATGGGCTGGCCGGAACCGGTCGGCGCGCTCCTGGTTGACGACGACCGTGGGAGCGAGCTCCCCCGTCGCCAGATCCATGAGCAGCACCGACGCGCCCGATGACGTGGTCTGGTCCGGCGCCGGGAGACTGGCGGCGGCCAGCTCGACGTTGGCCTGGAAGAACACCGCGGTCTGGCGTCCGAACTGGTTGACCGTCGTCTGACCCTTGGCGACGATCTCGGGCAGGAGCGGAATCGGCGGGAGCGGCTCGGTGAAGATGTCGGTGTTGATGCCGGGCAGCGACGTCCAGTCGTTCATCCCGGAATCGGACCGACGGATGTCGTTGGGCCACGGCATCGAGAAGTAGCCACCCGACAGCTGCGGGTTCATGGCGATGCCGGGCACCGGCGGGACCGAGGGCCCCGTCGGCTCGGCCGGGCACGCCGTGGCAATCGCCACGGTGGTCGCAGCGACCGCAATCAGCTGCAGGCGCCGCAAGGACGTGCGTGTTCTCATCCGGGAATCCCCCCATGCCGAACGAACCTGTCCGGCCTGAAGTTCGGTTCTACTACTCCCGACCCGGATCATCAACGTTTCCGTGGCCTGATCGACCAACGGGGCGTAGCCTGAGGCAAGCAATCCGCTCGCGAAATTTAATGCCCCCATAACACGCGACGTACGCTCCCACCGTGGCTTCGACTCTCAAACGCCTGCTGATCGGCCGGCCTCTGGCCACCGACGAGGCAGATCATCAGCGGATCAGCAAGACGATCGGGCTGGCGGTGTTCTCGTCGGACGCCATCAGCTCGACGGCGTACGCGACGGGCGAGGTCATGCTCGTGCTGGTCGGCGCCGCCGGCCTCTACAAGCAGGCGGGCCTCGGCGTGGAGGACACCCCGGCGCTGCTGCCCGCGATCGCGATCCTGGTCGTGGTGCTGTTGGCGATCGTCGCCAACAGCTACCGGCAGACGATCCACGCCTATCCCGACGGTGGCGGCGCCTACATCGTGAGCCGCGAGAACCTCGGCGAGGTGCCGTCGCTCGTCGCCGGTGGTTCGCTGCTCGTCGACTACGTGTTGACCGTGTCGGTGTCCATCGCCGCCGGCGTGTTGGCCATGTACTCGGCGTTCCCGTCGCTCTACCAGTACCGCGTCGAGATCTGTCTGTTCTTCGTCGCCCTGCTCACCATCGCCAACCTGCGCGGCGTCAAGGAGTCGGGCAAGTTCTTCGCCGTACCCACCTACGCCTACATCGTGGCGATGCTGATGTTCATCGTGTGGGGCCTGGTCAAGAAGGCACAGGGCACACTCCCCGTGATCCCACCGGATCTCGAGCGGCTCAAGGAAGTGCACGAGCACTTCAAGGTCAGCGACTCGGTGAAGAACGGCGGCTACGTCGCGGTGAGCGCGTACATCTTCGCTCGGGCGTTCTCGTCGGGTGCGGTGGCGTTGTCGGGTGTCGAGGCGATCTCCAACGGCATCCCCGCGTTCCGCAAACCGACCTCGAAGAACGCCGCGACCACCCTGGTGTGGATGTCGCTGATCCTCGGGTCGGGATTCCTCGGCATCTCCATGATCGCCACCTGGATGAAACCGACCCCCTCGGAATCGGAATCGGTCATCTCCCTGATGGGCAAGGAACTGATGGGCCAGGGCGTCCCGTACTACTTCTTGCAGTTCGCGACGATGGCGATCCTGATCCTGGCCGCCAACACCGCCTACGCCGACTTCCCCCGCCTCGCCGCCATCTTGGGCAAAGACGGCTACCTCCCCCGACAATTCGCCGCCCGCGGCGACCGCCTCGTGTTCTCCAACGGCGTCCTGATCCTCGCCGTCATGGCATCAGTCCTCCTCGTCGTCTTCCAAGGCGACGTCTCCAAACTGATCCCCCTCTACGCCGTCGGCGTCTTCACCAGCTTCACCCTCTCCCAAACCGGCATGGTCCGCCACCACCTCAAAGAAAAAGCCAAAGGCTGGCGACTCTCCATGGCCTTCAGCATCGTCGGCGCCATCGCCACCGGCATCGTCATGATCGTCGTCATCGTCTCCAAGTTCCTCATCGGCGCCTGGATCATCGTCGTCATCGTCCCCATCATCGTCATCGCGTTCAAAGGCGTCAGCCGCCACTACCACTCCGTCGCCCAACAACTCCGCATCACCCCCGAACCCGAAACACCCGTCCTCCAACACAGCGTCGTCGTCCTCGTCGGCGGCCTCCAACGCTCCACCCTCAACGCCCTGCGCTACGCCCGCTCCGTCCACGCCGACCACACCCTCGCCCTGTCAGTCGCGATCGACGAGAACCACGCCGACAAGATCCGCGCCGACTGGGACCGCTACGGCATCACCGTCCCCCTCGAAATCCTCGAATCCCCCTACCGCGACCTCACCACCATCGTCATCAACCACCTCGACGAACTCGACCGCCGCTGGGGCCACGACTACGTCACCGTCGTCATCCCCGAATTCGTCACCCCCCACTGGTGGCAAGGCGTCCTCCACAACCAATCCGCGTTGGCCCTCAAACTCCGCCTCCTCGCCCGCCGCGACACCGTCGTCGTCTCGGTCCCGTTCCACCTCTTCGACAAAATCGAAGAACCCCTCGCCGACACCCACACCGAAACCATCCACGTCGACGGCGCACCCATCGACACCCCCACCAACTGACAACGGGTCAGTCGAGTTCGAGCGCGGGGATCGCGGCGCTGCGTCGGCCCCGGAGGGGTCCGGTCGCGTCGGCTCAGACTTGGCTGAAGTGCACGAACTGGTCGCGGCCCGGGCCCGTACCGACCAGGGTGATCGGTGTGCCGACCTGCGCCTCGAGGAACTCGAGGTAGTCCTGCGCCGCCTTCGGGAGCTGGTGGCGCTCGGTGAACGACGAGAGGTCCTGGTTCCAGCCCGGGAGCTCCTCGTAGATCGGAACGGCAGCGTGGAAGTCGCTCTGGTGGTACGGCAGGTGTTCGACCCGCTCACCGGCGATGTCGTACGCGACGCACACCTTGACCGTCTCGAAGGTGTCGAGGATGTCGAGCTTGGTGAGCGCGATCTCCGACAGCGAGTTGAGACGCACGGCCTGGCGCATCATGGGGACGTCGAACCACCCACAACGACGAGGGCGGCCGGTGTTGGTGCCGTACTCGCGGCCGATGTCACGGAGCTTGTCGCCGTCGTCATCGAACAACTCGGTGGGGAACGGGCCCGAGCCGACCCGGGTCACGTAGGCCTTGGCGATGCCGACCACGCGGTCGATGTGGCGGGGACCAACGCCCGCACCCACGCAGGCGCCGCCGGCGACAGGGTTCGACGACGTCACAAAGGGATAGGTGCCGTGGTCGATGTCGAGGAACGTCGCCTGGGCACCTTCGAAGAGCACGTGCTCGCCGCGTTCGAGCGACTCGTGCACGAGCGAGACCGCGTCGGCGATGTGAGGGCGGAGCCGGGGGACGACCTCGTCGAGATACCGGTCGGCCATCTCGTCGGCGTCGAAGCCCAGGCGGTTGTAGACCTTCGCCAGGATCAGGTTCTTCTCGGCGATGACGTTGGTGAGCTTCTCGCGGAAGATCTTGGGATCGAGCATGTCCTGCAGACGGATACCGACACGGGCGGCCTTGTCGGCGTAGGTCGGGCCGATGCCGCGCTTGGTCGTGCCGAGCTTGTTCTTGCCGAGATGGCGCTCGATGAGGCGGTCGAGCTCCTGGTGGTACGGGAAGATCACGTGGGCGTTGCCCGACACGCGCAGGCGCGAACAGTCGACGCCCTTGGCGGTGAGCTTGTCCATCTCCGCGAGGAGCACCACCGGGTCGACGACGACGCCGTTGCCGATGACCGGCGTGATGTGGTCGTAGAGGACACCCGAGGGCACGAGTTGCAGGGCGAACGACTCGCCGTCGACGACCAGCGTATGACCGGCATTGTGGCCGCCCTGGTAGCGGACGACCATGGTCATCTCCTTGGCGATGAGGTCGGTGAACTTCCCCTTGCCCTCATCGCCCCACTGGGTCCCGACAACGATCGTCGCGGCCATCTGTCGCCTCCTAGAAAACGGAACAGCCGAGCGTAGCCTGCACACTCCGTGGGCCCCGCAGCCGGGTAGCGTGCCCGCCGTGGGGCAACCGATGAATCGACGAACGTTCCTGACCGCGCTCGGCCTCGGGAGCGCGACGATCGTCGTGTCGTGCGCGTCCGACGACGACGTCACCGGACGGGTCCGAACGTGGCACCGTCGCATCGCCTACGTCGGTGCCCGACGTCTCGACGCCGGCCTCGCCGCTCACGACCGACCCGTTCGGCGTGGGCGTCGCCTCGGGCGACCCGACCCCGACCTCGGTGATCCTCTGGACCCGCCTCCTCACCGAACTCACCGAACCGGTGGACGTGAAGTGGGAGGTGGCCACCGACGCCGAGTTCACCGAACCGGTCGGCGCTGGAATCGTGCCCGCAACCCCCGAGCTGGGGCACTCGATCCACCTCGACGCCACCGACCTGGAGCCCGACACCTGGTACTGGTACCGGTTCAGCTCCGCGCAGTACACGTCCCCGGTCGGCCGCACCCGCACGATGCCGGCCGACGATGCGACGCCCGACGAGCTTCGGCTGGGGTTCGCCTCGTGTCAGGACTTCACCGAGGGCTACTACCCGGCGCACCGGGCGATGGCAGCCGATCAACTCGACCTCGTGTTCTTCCTCGGCGACTACATCTACGAATCCGCGTCCAACGACACGTCGGTGCGTCAGGTTCCCGGCGGCGAGTGCATGACGCTCGCCGACTATCGGCTCCGGTACGCCACGTACACGGGCGACGCCGACCTGCAGGCGAGCCGCGCATCGTGCCCGTGGGTCGTGACCTGGGACGACCATGAGGTCGAGAACAACTACGCCGACGACGCCAACGACGGCGGGCTCGACACCGCCGGGTTCCAGGACCGGCGCACTGCCGCGTACCTCGCCTACTACGAGCACATGCCCGTTCGGCTCGATCCTCCCGACGGTCCCGACTGGCGCATCTACCGCACCGTCCGGTTCGGATCGCTCGTGGAGTTCTTCGTGCTCGACGGGCGCCAGTACCGCACCGATCAGGCCTGCAACAAGCGCAACGACGCGATCGTGCCGCTCTCCTCGTGCCCCGAGCTCGGCGACGAGGACCGCACCATGCTCGGCACCGAGCAGGAGTCCTGGCTATCCGACGGCCTCGCCGCAGCCGAGACGACGTGGAAGGTCCTGGCCCAGCAGACCGTCATGTCGTCGCTCGTGATCGGCGACCTCGTGCTCAACGTCGACCAGTGGGACGGCTACCCCGCCGCCCGCCAGCGGCTGCTCCAGTTCATCGCCGACAACAACATCTCCGACGTCGTCGTCCTCACCGGCGACATCCACTCGGCCGCTGGTGGCAACCTCGCTCCCGCGTCCGACGACGGCAGCCGCTCGCCCGTCGCCGTCGAGTTCGTGGGCACCTCGATCACGTCGGGAAGCCTCGTCGACATCGTTCCCGGCGGCGCCGCTCTCGTGACCGCCGACAAGTTCCCCGGGGTGGCGTACATCAACGTCCGCGATCACGGCTACGGCCGTTGCACCGTCACCCCCGGTGAGTGGACGACCGAGTTCGTCGTGGTCGAGTCGGTGAAGACCGCCGACGCTGCGGCACGGGTCGACGCCACCTGCGTCACCAAGCAGGGCGAACCGGTCGTCACGAAGCTGTGAATTCGCGGGGCCGCGCCGTGATGGGCGCTCCCCCGCCAATAGGGTTTCCGCATGAGCAACGCCACCAAGGCCATCATCGGAGCAGTCGTCGCCGTCGCCGTCCTCGCGTTGGGCGGCACCTGGCTGTACATCAATGTGATCAAGGACGATGCGCCCGAGAAGCTGTCCCTCGACGACACGGCGTCGGGTTCCGACGCCCCGACGACGACCGCCGCGTCCGGCGACGCTCCGACGACGACCGCGAGCGGCGAGGTACCGGCGGCCGGTGACGGCGTCGACGGCGAGTGGACGGCCACCGACGCGTCGGTCGTCGGCTACCGCGCCAAGGAGGTGCTGTTCGGCCAGGACACCGAGGGCGTCGGCCGGACCAACGCGGTCACCGGCACCCTGACGATCGCCGGCACCTCCGTCGAATCGGCCTCCTTCGAGGTCGACATGACCAGCCTCAAGAGCGACGAGTCCAACCGTGACAACCAGTTCAACGGCCGCATCATGGAGACCTCCACCTACCCGACCGCGACGTTCGAGCTCACCTCACCGGTCGACCTCGGCTCCGTCCCCGAGGACGGCGTCGAGATCACGGCCACGGCGACCGGCAAGCTGACGCTGAAGGACCAGACCAAGGACGTCGACCTCGACATCACTGCCAAGCGGGAGGGCTCGACCATCAGCGTGCTCACGAGCTACTCGGTGAAGTTCGCCGACTGGAACATCGACGACCCCAGCTTCGGGCCGGCCCAGGTGGAGGACAACGCCCTCCTCGAGATCAAGCTCGTGTTCGAAAGAGCCTGACGATCGCTTCGGTTGTCGGGCTCGGAGCTACATCCAGGGACGATCGCGGCGGGCGATCATCGGCTTGGTCCACCAGCGGCCCGACCAGCGCCAGCGCGGCGAATCGTCGCGGCTCGGCTCGGCCGCACCCCTTGGCCACGCACCCTCGATCGCAGCGACGATCGCCACTGCTTCCTCGTCGGTGGGGACCGGGTTGATCTCGGTGCCGGCCATCAGAGCGGCATGTTGCCGTGCTTGCGGGGCGGCAACGATTCCTTCTTGGAGCGAAGCATCGTGAGACCGGCGATGAGCTTGAGCCGGGTTTCGGCCGGGTCGATCACGTCGTCGACGTAACCACGATCGGCGGCTTCCCACGGGTTGCAGAACTGCTCGGTGTAGGCGTCGATGAGCTCGGCCCGGCGGGCGACGGGGTCGTCGGCCTCGGCCAGCTCACGCCGGTTCACGATCTCGACGGCGCCGGACGCACCCATGACCGCCAGCTCCGCGGACGGCCAGGCGAAAGCGAGATCCGAACCGATGGACTTGGAGTCCATCACCACGTACGCCCCGCCGTAGGCCTTGCGCGTGATCACCGAGATACGCGGCACGGTGGCCTCGCAGTAGGCGTACAGCAGCTTCGCGCCGTGACGGATGATGCCGTTGTGCTCCTGGTCGACGCCGGGCAGGAAGCCCGGCACATCGACGAACGTGACGAGCGGGATGTTGAAGGCGTCGCAGGTGCGGACGAACTTCGCCGCCTTGGACGACGACTCGATGTCGAGCACACCGGCCATCGCCATCGGCTGGTTGCCGACGATGCCGACCGACTGGCCGCCGAGACGGGCGAACCCGCACACGATGTTGGGTGCCCACGCCGAGGCGTACTCGAAGAACTCGCCGTCGTCGGCCACCGTCGAGATGACCTTGCGCATGTCGTAGGCCTGGTTGGCCGACGCCGGGATCAGCTGCTCGAGCTCGGGACAGAGGCGATCGGACGGATCGTCGGTCTCGAGGCGGGGCGCCTCCTCGAGGTTGTTCGCCGGCAGGAAGCTGAGCAGGTACCGCACGTCGTCGAGGGCGGCCTTGTCGTCGCCGGACACGAACTGGGCCACACCCGACTTGCTCGTGTGGACCCGGGCACCGCCGAGGTCCTGTTGGCTGACGTCCTCACCCGTGACCTGCTTCACGACGTCGGGACCCGTGATGAACATGTAGCTCGACTGATCGACCATGAAGATGAAGTCGGTCATGATCGGGCTGTACACCGAGCCGCCGGCGCACGGGCCCATGATCACCGAGATCTGGGGGGTGACGCCCGAGGCGAGGACGTTGCGGTAGAAGATGCCGCCGTAGCTGGCGAGCGAGACCACGCCCTCCTGGATGCGGGCCCCGGCGCCGTCGTTGAGACCAATGACCGGGGCGCCCACCTTGAGGGCCATGTCCATGACCTTGTGGATCTTCTCGGCGTAGACCTCGCCGAGGGCCCCGCCGAACACCGTGAAGTCCTGGGAGAACACGAAGACCTGCCGACCGTCGACCGTGCCCCACCCGGTGATGACACCGTCGGTGTACGGACGCTCGGTGGCGGCGGCGTTGCGGGACCGGGCCAAGCCGTCGAGCTCGTGGAACGACCCCTCGTCGAGGAAGTAGTCGATACGCTCGCGGGCGAGCATCTTGCCGCGCGAGTGCTGGCGTTCGATCGAGCGCTCGGAACCGGGGGTGAGCGCTTCCTGCTTGCGGCGGCGCAGGTCCTCGACTCGTTCAGACAACGGGTGATCCATAGGCCACAGAGGATAAAGCCAACCGCAACCGATGGCCGAATCGCTAGCGTGACCCGATGACTTCCCCGATTCCCGCCGCAGCGACCGCCGATTCGCGTCTCCCCATCTGCGTGTACCTGGCCTCGCGCCACGGCGCGAACCCGTCCTACACCGAAGGGACCCGCCGACTCGGCGCGGCGCTCGCCGCAGCGGGGTGCGACCTCGTGTACGGCGGCGGAAGCGTCGGGCTCATGGGCGAGGTCGCGGACGCCGTGCTCGCGGGTGGCGGTGCGGTCACCGGAGTGATCACCGAGCACCTCTACAACCTCGAGGTCGGGCACCAGCAGGTCACCGAGCTGATCGTCGTGCCCGACATGCCGACCCGCAAGAGGGCGATGTTCGAACGCGCCGAGGGCTTCGTCATCGCTCCCGGGGGCGTCGGGACGATGGAGGAACTCTTCGAGGTGTGGTGTTGGGCGGCGCTCGGCCTGCACCCCAAGACGCTCGGCATGCTGAACTGCGATGGCTACTACGACCACCTGCTCGCGTTCATGCAGCGCTCCGTCGACGAGGGCCTGATGTCCCAGCACACCCTCGACCTGCTCGTGGTCGACGACGACCCCGACCGGCTCGTCGAGCGCATCGTCGCCGGCTCGCGCCGGGAGACCAGCGCCGCCTGAGCGGATCGACGCCGACGGTCCCGGCCCCGGCCGTCCGATGAGTTCGACCGGCGCCTAACGTCCACCCCGTATGGACACGCCGGTCACGCCACCGTTCGCCCCGATGCTCTCCAAGGCGGCGGAGCGCATTCCCGACGCCCCCGTCGGCGACATCCTGTTCGAACCGAAGTGGGACGGGTTCCGCTGCATCGTGTTCCGCGACGGTGACGAGGTCATCCTCGGAAGTCGCAACGACAAGCCGCTGACCCGGTACTTCCCCGAGATGCTCGACCCGATCCGCTCGATGCTGCCCGACCGCTGCGTCGTCGACGGTGAGCTCGTCGTCGCCACCGACAAGGGCCTCGACTTCGACGTCCTCGGCCAGCGCATCCACCCCGCCGAGTCACGTATCAACCGGTTGGCCGCCGAGACGCCGGCATCGTTCGTCGCGTTCGACCTGATCGCGCTGGGCGATGACGACCTCCGAGAGACGCCGTTCGGCGAGCGCCGCCGGTTGCTCGAGGGCATCTTCGCCGACGTGGTCCCGCCCCTCCATCTCACCCCGATCACCCCCGACGGCGACCTGGCCGCCGACTGGTTCCAGCGCTTCGAGGGGGCCGGCTTCGACGGGGTGATGGCCAAGCCGGTCGCCGATCCGTACCTGTCGAACAAGCGGTCGATCCTGAAGATCAAGCACCAGCGCACTGCCGACATGGTCGTCGCCGGGTACCGGGTCCACAAGGACGGCAACGGCGTCGGCTCCCTTCTCCTCGGCCTCCACAACGACGACGGCCAGCTGCAGCACATCGGTGTCGCGTCGAGCTTCAGCGCGGCCCGCCGGGTCGAGCTGCTCGACGAACTCGCGCCGTACGCCGATCGCGCTCGACGACCACCCGTGGGCGGCCTGGGCAACGCCCAGGCGCACGAGGAGAGTCGCATGCCCGGCGCGCCGAGTCGGTGGTCCGGCGGCAAGGACCAGTCGTGGGTGCCCCTCCGGTGCGAACTCGTGGCCGAGGTCGGCTACCAGGGCCTGACGTCGGGCCGCCTCCGACACCCGGCGAAGTTCCTCCGTTGGCGCCCCGACAAGGATGCCGACCAGTGCCGGTACGATCAGCTCGACCAAGCGGTCCCGATCGAGCTCGAGCAGCTCTTCGGGGACGACCGTTTCTCGAACTGACGACCCGCCGCCCGACCTGAACGGCGTTCACTTCCACGGGGCGCGGCTACCATGCTCCGAGGTTCGAATCGGGGGAGACGACCATGAACACGGGACGGAGAACGCTCGCGGCGTTGACCGCGGCGCTCATCATCACCGCAGGGGCGGCCTGCAGTGAGGCCGACACCCCCGAGGCGGCCACGACGACCGCGGTCCCCACGACACGAGGCAGCGGTGCGCCCGAACCCAAGGCCGGCGACGGGTCCGTCGTCTCCAAGTTCGCTGGATCCCCCTGGCTCCTGGGCGATGTTCCCGAGCGGGCCACCCCGGCGGACTCCTCGAAGCCGCCGATCAAGGTCGGCTTCATGAACATCGACTCCGGTCCCATCGCGGCGACGCCCGAGCTGCACCAGGCAACCGACGCCGCGATCGCGTTCATCAATGCCGAGCTGGGCGGCGTCGGCGGCCGACCCATCGAGCTCGTGTTCTGCGAAACCGATCTCGGCGTCGACAAGGCGCAGGCGTGCGCCCGTCTGATGGTCGAACAACAGGTCGCCGCCGTGCTCGGCGGCCTCAACCTGTCGGCCGGTGCGGCCACGAAGATCCTCGAGGAGAACGACATCGCCTGGGTCGGCGGCATCCCGCTGGACCCCGCCGAGATGGCGAGCCCCGTCGCGTTCCAGTTCAGCGGCGGTGCACCGGGCGCGTTCGTCGCCTTCGCCGACCACGCTGCCCACGTGCTCGGAGCGAAGCGGGTCGCCGTCCTCTACGCCAACACTCCACAGATCTCGGTGGCCGCCGTCGACTACGGCATCGCGATGCTGAAGGCCCTGGACGTCGACGTGACCGAGGTCGCGTTCGACCTCACGACCCAGGACTACGCCTCGATCGTGCAACGCGCCGCCGAGACGTCACCCGACGCGATGCTGGTGGGAGCAGCCGACTTCGCGTGCCCCAAGGTGATGCAGGCCATCGCCGATCTCGCACTCGACACGACCATCTACATGGTCGGCTCCTGCGCAGACGCCAAATGGATCGAACAGGTCGGCGCCGAGAAGATCGCCGGCACGATCTTCAACATCGAGTCCCGCGTCGAACGCACCGGCCCCTACGACGCCGACATCGAGATCTACACGTCGGTCATCGACCAGTACGGCAAGGGCGTCAACGCCAAGGGCGCGGCAACCGTGGCGTTCCGGGGCGCCATGAACCTGTACGCGGTGCTCACCGATCTGGGCGACGACCCCACCTCGGCAGAGGTCATCGCCGCGTTCCGCGGCGCGAAGGAACGGAAGAGCTTCGACGGCTACCCCTACACCTGCGATGGCAAGCAGATCCCCGAGCTCCCGTCCCTCTGCGCCTCCCAGGAGGTGCTCGTGTCGATCGCCGCCGACGGACAGACGTTCAGCGAGGAATCCGACGGCTGGATCGACGTCCCGAAACTCGTCGCCGAGTACCTGCGGTGATGTGACCCAACACCTGGCGTACCTGATCCTCGGGCTCGGCGCCGGCGCCGCGCTCTCCCTCCTCGCCTGTGGGGTGGTCCTGACCGAGCGCGCCTCGGGCATGGTGAACTTCGCGCACGCGGCGATGGGCATGTACCTCGCCCACACGTTCTACGAGTTCCGTGAGACCGGGGACCTCGTGTTGCCCATCGTGGGGCTTCCGGCGCGGGTGCACCTGCTCCCCCGGCCCACCGTCGCCACCGCAGCGGTCGTGATGGTCGTGTACGCCGCGTTCCTCGGCGCAGCCGTCTACCTGCTCGTCTTCCGTCGACTGGCGAAGGCACCGGCGTTGGCCCGAGTCGTCGCGTCGATCGGCCTGTTCCTGTACCTCTGGGCGATGGTCGGGCTGCGGTTCCCGAACCCCCCGGCCATCCGCCGGATCCTGCCCAGCCGAGCGGTCCAGATCCTCGGCCACCCCGTGTTCCAGGACCGGTTGTGGTCGGCCGTCGTCGCGGTCGTGGTCACGGCACTCCTCTGGGCCACCTTCCGGTTCGCTCGATTCGGACTGGCGACCATCGCCGCGTCCGAGTCACGCAAGGGTGCCGAGCTCACCGGAATCAACAGCAGCGCCGTCGCGCTCGTGAACTGGATGCTCGCCACCGTCCTGGCCGGTGTCGCCATCGTGCTCATCGCGCCCGTCAACCAACTGGACCCGCTCAACCTGTCGCTCCTGATCGTCCCGACGCTCGCCGCCTGCCTGCTCGGCGGAAGCCGTTCCTTCGTGACCGTCTCCGCCGCGGCGTTCGCGATCGGCATGGCGCAGTCAGAGATCGTGAACCTCCAGGTCGGCTGGCACTCGCTCTCCGGCCTGGGCCTGCAACAAGGCCTTCCGTTCCTCCTGATCCTCGCCACCCTCGTCGTGCGCGGTCGGAGCCTGCCGAGCCGCGGCGAACCCGAGGCGGCCCGTCTCCCGGCGTCGCCGGAGCCGCGTCTGGTGGCGCCGACCGCGCTCGTCATCGGGGCAGCAGCGATCCTGGTCCTGCTCGTGGCCGGCCCGAGCTGGCGTTCCGCGGTGATCACGTCCGCCATCGCCGTGACCATCAGCCTCTCGGTGGTCGTGCTCACCGGGTACGTCGGCCAGATCTCGCTCGCACCCTTCGCCTTCGCCGGCATCGCTGCCTTCGGCCTGGCCCGACTGAGCGACTGGGGGATCCCGTTCCCGTTGGCACCTCTGTTGGCGATCGCCGGCACGGGCCTCATCGGGATCGCGGTCGGTGTCCCCGCCACGAAGGTCCGGGGCATGAACCTCGCCATCGCCACGCTCGGGGCCGCTGTCGCCATCGAGCAACTCCTGTTCAAGTGGCGGCCGTTCGTCGACGCCGGCGTGAACGGCGCCACCGAGCCGTCGCTCTTCGGGGTCAACCTCGGCATCTCGGCCCGCGGCTCGGACTACCCACGCTCGGCGTTCGGCATCTTCACCGTGGTCGTCGCGACTGCGGCCGCCGTCGGCATCGCGAACCTCCGGCGGGGTCGATCCGGAGTCGCCTGGCTCGCCGTCCGGTCCAACGAACGGGCCGCGGCCGCCGCCGGTATCGACGTGGTGGGCGCCAAGCTGTCCGCGTTCGCGTTGTCGTCCCTGCTCGCCGGGCTCGGCGGTGTGCTGCTGACCTACCAGCGGTTGACGTTGACCACCGACAGCTTCGCCGTGTTCCTCTCGCTGGCGACGCTCGCACTCACCTACCTGGCCGGCATCGCGTCGGTGAGCGGCGCCGTGCTCGCCGGGGTGCTCACGCCGCTCGGCGTGTTCGCGGTGATCAGCGGACAGGATCCGGTGCGGGTGAGCCCGTACTCGTTCGTCGTCAACGGAGCGCTGCTCGTCGGGGTCGCGCTCGTCTACCCCGACGGCCTCACGGGCGCAGCGACACGACTGGCGCGCGGGGCCGCACGCCGGTGGGGGTCAGCGGGCCGCGGCGAGGCGAGCGAGCTTCGCGGCGACGTCGCCGGCGTCGAGTAGCGCGCACATCTCGGCGAACCCCGCGTCGGGACCCGTCCAACGCCAGTCCGCCGGGGTTCCCACCTCGACGTCGAACTCGAGCGTGGCAATGCGCCGGAACAGCAACGCGTCCTCGAAGTGCTCCGCCAGGGTCGCGCACAACTTCGCACCGCCACGGACGGTGATGTCCCACTGTCCGGGATTGAGCGGGATGTCCTCGATGTGGCGGTACCGGCTGAGCACCGCCGCGGCGGACTTCGCACCCCACCCCGCCAGCCCGGGGAAACCGTCGGCGGTATCACCGACGAGCCCCAGCCAGTCCGGGATCGACTCGGGCTCGACCCCGAACTTCTCCCGCACGCCGGCCTCGTCGCGGAACACGCCGGCGCGCCGGTCGAACTGCACGATGTCGGGATCCGACACGCACTGCGCGAGGTCCTTGTCAGGGGTGCAGATCACCGCGCGTTCGATCGACGGATCGGCGGCCGCCACCCGGGCCGCGGCGCCCAACGCGTCGTCGGCCTCCACCTCGACCATGGCCCACACCGTGAATCCCGCCGACCGCAGCGCATCCTCGAGCAGGGGGAACTGCGCCTTCAGGACGGGGTCGATCCCGTCGCCGTTCTTGTAGCCGGCGTAGAGGTCGTTGCGGAAGGACTCGATGACGTGATCGGTCGCGACCCCGATGTGGGTCGCGCCGTCGTCGAGCATGCCGGCGAGCGACCGGAGTACCCCGCGGACGGCGCCGACCTCCATCCCCGACCCGTTGAGATGGCCACCGCCGGGCGAATAGAAGTAGCGGAAGAGCTCGTAGGTGCCGTCGACCAGATGGACCTGCGTGCCCGAGGGCGACGCCGCGTGCGACGACGGGGACGACGGAGCGTCGGGAGAGGGGTCTGTCACCGCTCCAGCCTGTCACAGACCCGTTTGCAGCGGCCCGCCTCAGGCGGGCGAACCGACGGGGTGACGCGGTTCGGCGTCGAGATCGTGACCGAGCACCTTCGTGACGATCCGACCGAGGGTGAGGAACTCCTCGCGTTCGACGCGGTCGACCAGGCGGGCCCGAACGCCCGCGACGTGGTGCGGAGCGACCTCGACGAGCAGCTGCCGACCGGCAGGGGTGAGGCGGGCGATGAAGCCGCGGCGATCGGTCTCGCAGTTCTCCCGGACGACGAGCCCACGCTCCTCGAGGCGGTCCACCCGGTAGGTGAGCCGACTCCGGGACACGAGCACCCGGGCGGCGAGCTCGCTCATGCGCAGGCCACTCTCCTCCGCCTCGGACAGATGAACGAGCACTTCGTAGTCGGCCCCCGTCAAGCCGAACGCCGCGACATCTGTGTCCATGCCGTCGATGATTCGCCCGCAGAACTCGACAACGGCTCGCCACGCGAGCTGTTCGTCGGCCTCGAGCCACCTCACTGGTTCCATCGGGCGACCGTACCCTCGGTCGTTCCAAACCGAACAGAATTGGGTAGATCCGCTCAACCCGTGGCGGGTCAACCTTCCTGGACGAGTTCGATGAGGGTGCCGAAGCTCCCCTTGGGGTGGATGAACGCCACCGTCGTGCCGCGGCTGCCCGGGCGCGGGGCGGTGTCGATCGGCGTCGCACCGGCCGCGATCATGGACGCCAGGGCCTCGGCGCAGTCGTCGACGCGGTAGCCGATGTGGTGGAGGCCTTCGCCACGCTTCTCGATCGACTTGGCGATCGGCGAGTCGGGACGCGTGGCCGCCGTCAGCTGGATGTAGGAGTCGGCGACCTTCACCAGCGCCTCCTCGACACCGTCGGACTCGACGATCTCGCGGTGGTGGACCTCGGCGCCGAACGCCTCGGCGTAGTAGGCGATCGCGGCATCGAGATCACGGACGGCGATGGCGACATGGTCGATGTTGGTGAGCAGCATCCGACGATCATTCCACGAGGAGGTCGGCGCGCTCCATCCGCCGTTCCCCGGGGGGAGGCCGGCCCCCCGTCGCTACGACGCCGCAATGCCGTGGACGTCGAGGAACGACCGCAGCACCGCAAGCCCGGTGTAGACGTGGCCGACGAGGCCCGCGGTGATCGCGCCGTGGACGTTGACGTCGAGGTCGTCGACGAACGCCGTGGTGGTGGGGTCGACGTCGAGCGCCGCGACCACGTTGAGGTACGACTCCGGGAGGGGCTTGGGAATGCCCGTCTCGGCCGAGTTGAACACGTGGTCGAACGCCTCGTGCAGACCGGCCTCCGCCAACTCGGTCCGGGTCCGGAGCGAGCCGTTGGTGAGCAGCGCGACCGGCACGACCGCCTGCACCGACCGCACGAGCGCGACGGCCTCGGCGTCGACCTCGGCGCGCATCGCGACGAACTCCACCGCCGCCGCCTCGGATCCGATCAGCGCGCTGAGCGCCGCCGCGAACCCGTCGTGGTCGAGGCGACCGCACATGAACTCGTGGCCTGCGCTGCTCCCGAACGCCGTCGGCACCAACGACCCCACCGGAATCCCGTGGCGCTCCTCGATGTCGCGCTCGTGCACCCGGTCGTAGTGGCGGATCACTCCGTCGAGATCGAAGACGACGGCGTCGAGGCGACGGGGCGGGCGGTCCATCGGTCGAACATACCCGCACCCCCGACGCCGGCCCCCTGGTTCTCGTCGGTCCACGACACCGCGGGTACGATCACCCTCAGCGCGTACCCAGGGGGACATCGATCAATGAGTGACGTCACCCCACCGTCGGGCGACCTACCGCCACCCCCGCCGGGCCCGCCCGGTCCGGGGTTCTGGCAACAATCGTCCACCCCGCTGCACGAGCCGGCCCCCGAACGGCCGCCGACCTACGTCACCCCACCCGGCCTCCAACAGCCGCTCGGGACCGCGTCGGGCCCGACCGCACCCGAACTCGCCGGATTCTGGCGACGGGCCTGGGCCCGAGGCATCACGTTGCTGTTCTGGCTCCTGGTACTCGACGTGGGCACGTACCTCATCACCCTGCTGTTCCTCTTCATCAACTCGGCCACCCCGAACGACTCGATCCTGCTCGCCGGTCTCGCCGCGTCGTGGGCGTACGGGCTCCTCGTGACGTACCTCATCTGGTCTCGGTCGCTGGCGACCCGGCGCGGCACGCTCGGGATGCGCCAGATGGGGCTCTCCATCCGCAGCGCGTCGCGCAACCCGGCCATCTCGAAGGGGCAGGCGTTCCGTCGGAGCTTCATCGCGCTGCTCCCGCTCGTCGTCGCGAGCGGGTCCGGGTGGCTCCTCCTGTACTCACCCGACGACAACCTCATTGTGCTGTCGCTCATCGTGCAGGCCGCGCTGGTGGGCCTCGTCACCCTCGGTGGCCTGTGGATGCTGGTCAGCCCTCGCCGACAGACCGTGTGGGACATCGTCGGCGACACCGTCGTGGTCGTCGACCGCGAGCCCAGCTGGCTCGCCGTCAGCGCGCTCGTCGCCGGGCTGCTGGTCCCGGCCGGCACGACCGTCTCGCTGGTCGTGGTGGGCGCCGCCCGGCTCCAGTCGGAGTACCGGTCGCTGTCGGGCTACGGCAGCGCCGGTCGGTACTTCCTCTACAACATCCCCACCCTGGTGCTCTCGGTGATCGCCATCGCGCTCGGACACGTCGCCATTCGGGCGACCAGGTGGGAAGCCCAACGGCTCGCCGGGCGCGGCCTCGCCCGGACCGCGTTGTTCCTCGGCTACCTCTTCCCCGTCGCCTTCGTCTCGACCCTGGCCTTCGGCGCGATCTACCGCCAGGTCGAGGATCGCCAGGTGCGGTCCTGTTCGGACACACGCGACGACATCGCCGTCGCGGCGGAGTCGTACCGCCTGCTCAACGGCGTCTACCCCGACAGCATCACGCCGATGGCCGACGGCATCTACCTCGACGATCCCGAGCTCGCCGAACGTTGGACGCTCTCCGATGAGTCGGCCTCGGGCGTTCCCGAGTACCGACTCACCGGCAAGGGCGACTGCGCGAAGGCCTGACGATCAGGCCAGCTCGCCGCGGGCGTGGCGGGCGAAGAGCGTGATCTTGTCCTCACCGATCTCGGCGCGACGCTCCGGGTTGGTGATGCCCTGGCCGGCCTCCGGAGCGAGGCAGAGCACACCGAGCTTGCCCTCCGCCTGGTTCTTGTGGACCTTGAGGGCGGCGTCGCCGACCTGGTCGAGCGTGTACACCTCGCTCATCACCGGCTGGATGCGACCCTGGCCGATGAGCTGGTTCATGTTCCACGCCTCCTGGTAGTTGGCGAAGTGGCTCGACACGATGCGCTTGAGCTTCATCCACAGGTGACGGTTGTCGAATTCGAGCATGTAGCCCGACGTCGCGGCGCAGGTGACGACCGTGCCGCCGCGCTTGGCGATGAACACCGACGCCCCCATGGTGGAGCGGCCCGGGTGTTCGAAGACGATGTCGGGGTCGTCGCCGATGAGCGAGCGGACCTTCTTGCCCAGTCGGCGCCATTCGCCTTCATCCTGGGTGTGCTCGTCGGACCAGAACTGGTAGTTCTCGGCGCGGCGGTCGATCGCGTTCTCACACCCCATCGCCTGGAGCAGCTTGACCCGGTGTTCGCTCGACACCACACCGACCGGCGTGCCGCCGCCGTTGAGGATCAGCTGGATGGCGTAGGCGCCGATGCCGCCGGTCGCGCCCCAGACGAAGACGTTGTCGCCCTGCTTCATGCGCGGCAGCGTGGCTCCCGACGAGCATGCGGTAGGACGTGGAGGCGCAGAGCGCGTTGACCGCCGCCTCCTCCCAGCTCAGGTGCGCCGGCTTCGGCATGAGCTGGTTGGCCTTCACGATGGACAGGTCGGCGAGGCCGCCGTAGTTGGTCTCGAACCCCCAGATGCGCTGGTTGCTGGCCAACATGGAGTCGTCGTGCGCCGACGGGTCCTGGTCATCGAGGTAGTTGCAGTGGACCGTGACGTGGTCGCCCGGCTTCCAGTTGCGGACGGCCGAGCCGACCCGGAGCACCACGGCCGAGGCGTCGGAACCGACAACGTGGAAGTCCTGCTTGTGGCGGGCGCCCCACTCGGACTCCTTGCCGAGACGATCGAGGAAATTGAAGGTGGACAGCGGCTCGAAGATCGACGTCCACACCGTGTTGAAGTTGATCGAGGAGGCCATCACCGCGATGTAGACCTCGTCGGGGGCGATCTCGGGCGTGGCGACCTCGCCGACGTGCAACGACTTGCGGGGATCCTTGTCCTCCGACGCGAACCCGGCCCACATCTCCTGCTCCTCACGGAGCACGTATGCGGCGCGGAACGACTCCGGCAGAGGGAGGTTGGCGATCTCGTCGCCGCTGGCGTCGGACTGGATTGCTTCGAGGATGTGCTGCATCGACATGGGTCAAGACGGTAGCGACTTCAATGGAGCGATGGCGAGAAGACGGGGCACGGGTGCGACCGTCGTCATCGTTGCCCTGGCGTCGATCGGGCTCGTCGCCGGGTGCGGAGACGATCGCCACGCCTCCACCGGGTCCCCGACGACCGTCGTCGATCGGGCCCCGCGACCCCGCCCCACGACGACGCTTCCCGACCTCACCGCCTCCGACGGCCTCGCTGCGTCGATCCGACAGTTCCGCGAGGACGAGGCGGCCGGTGTGATCCAGATCGAGATGGTCCGCTGGCCCGGGGGCGAGGGGCTCGTCGCAGTGACGTCGGTCCGGCTCGACTGGCCCGGCTTCGAACCGGTTTCACCCACGGTCCGCCCCGTGCAGGTCGCGCCGGGTCAGCGGGTCGATCTGCCCACGCCGCTCGGTGCCGTGAACTGCGCGACGGCCGACACCCCGCCGTTCTCGCTCGGCGCCGTGGAGGTGACCGTCGACCCCGGCGACGGAACCGCCCGAACGGTCAGGGCACCGTTGCTCGCCGACGCACAGACGGCCCTCGACAACGTGTGGCGCACGGCGTGCGTCCGACAGCGCCTCCTCGATCGTGTCGGTCTCGAGTACTCGGCTTGGGTACGGTCGGATCCCGACGGAGTTCCCACGGCGGCGGGCTCGTTGGTCGTGACCCGCCGTGACACGTCCGACGCGATCAGCGTCACCGGAGTCGATGGCAGCGTCCTGCTGTTCGTGAACTGGACGGCGCCGCCGCCCACACTGCCGACGGACGACCGTCAGCTCGAGGTGCCGATCGTGGTCACGGGGGCCGGACGCTGCGACGGCCACGCGTTGAGCGACTCGAAGAAGACCTACGTGTTCCAGGTGCAGGTCCAAGTTGGTGACGAGGAACCCGTCGGTGTCGATCTGCCCGTCCCCGATGCCGACCGTCCACTGCTCAACGAGATCATCGTCGACACCTGCGGCAGTGATCACCGGCGTTGATGGACGCCATCTCCCGATGTGATCGGTGTCACCCCCGTCGCCGTTGGCCGACGGCGGTTACCGGCCGGTAACGTCGTCTGATTCCGGGCCACCGGGCCCAACCATCCAAACAAGGGGAAGTGCAATGGCCGGATCGGTGATTCTCAGCGGGGCGCGTACCCCGATCGGCAAGTTGGCGGGCTCGCTCGCCGGATTCAGCGGTACCGATCTCGGCGGTCTCGCCATCAAGGCCGCCCTGGAGCGCGCCGGCCTCTCCGGCGACCAGGTCGACTACGTGTTCATGGGCCAGGTGCTGCTCGCCGGCGCCGGCCAGATGACGGCCCGCCAGGCGGCCGTCAAGGGCGGAATCCCCATGTCGGTCCCGTCGACGACCATCAACAAGGTCTGCCTGTCGGGCATCAACTCGATCATGATGGCCGACCTCCTCATCCAGGCCGGCCAGGCCGACGTCGTCGTCGCCGGTGGTATGGAGTCGATGACCAACGCCCCGTACCTCCTCCCCGACGCCCGCAGCGGCATGCGCATGGGCGACAAGAAGGTGATCGACTCGATGATGTTCGACGGCCTCTTCTGCGCCATCGACCAGGTCCCCATGGGTGGCGGGACCGAGAAGTACGCCGGAGCCGCCGGGCTCACCCGCGACGAGCAGGACCAGGTCGCCTACCTCTCCAACGAGCGTGCGGCCCGCGCCCAGAAGGACGGTCTGTTCGACAACGAGATCGTCAACGTCGAGATCCCCCAGCGCAAGGGCGACCCGGTCGTGTTCTCGACCGACGAGGGCGTCCGCGGCGACACCACGCTCGACTCGCTCGGCAAGCTCCGCCCCGCCTTCGACAAGGAAGGCAACATCACCGCCGGCAACGCCAGCCAGATCTCCGACGGCGGCGCTGCCGTGGTCGTGACCTCGAAGGCGTTCGCCGAGAAGGCCGGCATCACCCCGCTGGGCGAGATCCTGGGCAACGGCCAGGTGGCCGGTCCCGACGCCTCGCTCCTCACCCAGCCGAGCCGTGCGATCTTCCAGGCGCTCGAGCGCGCCGGCAAGACCGTGTCCGACGTCGACCTGTTCGAGCTCAACGAAGCCTTCGCCGCCGTCGGTGTCGCCTCGATGCGCGACCTCGGCATCACCGACGAGATCGTCAACGTCAACGGTGGCGCCATCGCCCTCGGCCACCCGATCGGCATGTCCGGCACCCGCATCGTGCTCACGGTCCTCCACGAGCTCGCCCGTCGCGGCGGCGGCATCGGCGCCGCCGCACTCTGCGGTGGCGGCGGTCAGGGCGATGCCCTCCTGGTCAAGACCATCTCCTGACCCGAGCTCTGCACGTTCTCCCGACGTGGAACCCGCTGGGCGCGGGTTTCCCGTCGGGAGTTCGTCGTTTTGGGCGTAGGTTGCGTCCATGAGCGAACCCGTCGTCGAGCAGATCTGGCGCTACCCCGCGAAGTCGATGCTGGGCGAGCGATTGCGTGAGGCCGAGCTGACGACCGCAGGACTCCTGGGCGACCGGGGATGGGCCGTGCGCGACGAAGTTCGCGGTGGCATCCGGGGCGCGAAGAAGATCGCCGAGCTGATGCTGCTGGGAGCCCGGTACCTGGCGCCTCCGTCCGACCGCAACGCGACCCCGCACATCGAGATCACCCTGCCCGACGGCGCCCGCGTCGCCTCATCGGACCCCGATGTCGACGAGCGTGTCTCAGCGGCCCTCGATCACCAGGTCACCCTGTGGCCACTGCAACCGTCGACCGACCTCGACCACTACCGGCGGGGATCGGCCGACTCCGACGACTTCCTGCAGGAGATGCGAGACATCTTCGGCCGGCTGGAGGACGAGCCACTCCCCGATCTCAGCGTCTTCCCGCCCGAGATCCTCGAGTACGAGTCGCCACCCGGCACCTACCTCGACGCGTTCCCGCTGCTCGTGCTCACCACCGGGTCGATGCAGTCCCTGCAGGATCGACTGCCCGAGTCGGCCATCGATGTGCGACGGTTCCGGCCGAACCTGCTGGTCCGGGCGGACGCCGACGGCGACCAGGCGTGGCCGGAGCTCGACTGGGTCGGCCGGCAGGCGACGCTCGGCGGCGCGACCCTCGAGTTCGTCACTCCGTGCCCTCGCTGCGTGATGATCACGCGCCCGGTCGCCGAGTTGCCGAGCGATCGTTCGATCATGCGGACCGTGGTACGTGACGCCGACCAGAGCCTCGGCGTGTACGCCACCGTGGTGACGCCCGGCGAGGTGCACGAGGGTGACGAATTGACCTTCGTGTGACCCGCAACGGTCGCGTCGGAGAGTCTTACGCACTTCTGACGTAGATCTGGCGGTCGGCTCACGTTGGGGCCCGAAGGTGGAGACAGTTCCGGATCGACCGGGACCGAACCCCACCCAAGGAGACCCACCACATGGGCAAGAAACTCGCCATCATCGGACTCAGCGCCGGTCTACTCGGCGGCGGCGCCGCCGGCCTCGCCTTCACCGGAACCACCGGGATCGCCGGAGCCCAGGACACCACGTCGACCACGGTCGCCGCCGACACCCCCGGCGACGCATCCACCGGGACGGCCGACGCCGACCGTCCCGACCCGTCGACCAGGCTCGCCGAAGCGCTCGCCCCGCTCGTCACCGACGGCACCCTCACTCAGGCGCAGGCCGACAAGGTCGTCGAGACGCTGAAGGCGGCCGGACCGGTGGGTGGCGGCGGGCACGGCCCGGGCCGCGACGGTCACGGCGGTCGCGGTGGCGGCCCCGGTTCCGAGGCGGCGGCGACGGCGCTCGGCATCACGGCCGATGAGCTCCGCACCGAGCTCCAGGGCGGAGCGACCATCGCCGAGCTGGCGACCGAGAAGGGCGTCGAGCTCTCCACGGTCACCGACGCGATGCTCGCCGCCGAGAAGGAGCACCTCGCCGAAGAGGTCACCGCCGGCAAGATCACCCAGGCACAGGCCGACGAGCGCCTCAGCGGCGCCGCCGACCGCATCACCGCCAGGGTGAACGGCGAGAAGCCGGAGCGTCCCGCCGACGCACCCGCCGACGCACCCGCCGACGCACCGGCCGACACCACGACCACCGAGGGCTGACGCCCGACCACCCCGCCCGAGGGTGCGGGGGCGAGCCTCCGCCCCCGCACCCCGGCACCTCCCGACCACCACCGTTCCAACGAGACGCGAAAGACGAGCCAGACATGACCAACGACCAGCCCACCGAACCGCAGCCCGAGATCCCCCCGACCAACGAGACGCCCACCTCCGGCGAGGCACCCACGGCGCCGGAGATCACGGCCACGACCGAGGTTCCGCCGCCGCCGCGAGAGACCGAGGAGGCCGCCGCTGCTGGGACGAACCCGTCCGCACCTCCGCCCCCGCCCGGGCCGCAGTGGGCACCGACCGCCGAACCAACGGCGCCGGTCGCCGCCGCCACCTCGCGACGTCCGTCGCGGAACACCGCGCTCGTCGCCGGCGCCAGCGTCGCTGCGGGTCTGCTGTTGGGCATCGCTGGCAGCCAGCTCGTCGACGACCACGACGGTCGCCAGGGCGGGCGTCACGACCAGTTCCAGGGCGGCGACACCCAGCAGGATTCCCGGCAACCTTCGACCGGTCGGTCCGGCGACGGAGACGACTGGGGTGCCGGTCCGGGTGGCCAGGACGGCATGGGCCAGCGCGGCATGAGCCAGGGCGGCAACGCCGATGCACGGAGCGGAGGAAGCTGATGGGCACGAACCCGACTTCCCCACCGGCGCGACGGGTTCACCCCGCCGCCCGGTCACGGGTCGGTGCGGCCGTCGCCAGCGTCGGGGTCTTCGCAACCCTCGGGATCGGTCTTGCGGTCGCTTCCCAGACCGGGACTGCCGCGGCGAGCATCTCGACGACCGACGCCACGACGACCGACGCCACGACGGCGACGGCCGTCGCCACCTCCAACAGCTCGGTCGACTGGAGTGCCACCGAGGCAACCACCACCACGACCGCGACCCCGACCACCACCACGCCGACCACCGCCGGATCGGCGAACGCCACGAGCGGCGGGAGCTGACCGCGATGGGCACCCACGAACGCTTGCTCCCGGCGATGGGCTCGATGGCGCACATCGTCGTCGTCGGCCCCGACGACACATCGTCCACCCCGCACGCGCCGTCGGCCCCGACGCTCGTCGACCGCGCCGTCACCCGCCTCCGCGAGCTCGAAGGCCGATGGAGCCGGTTCCTTCCCGGAAGCGAGGTGGGCCGGCTGAACGCCGCCATTGCCTCCGGCGAGGAACCGCCGGTGCTGTCGGACGACACCCTGCTCCTGCTCGAACGCGCTGCGGAGGGGTTCCGGGTGACCCACGGCCGGTTCGACGCCACCCGGCTCGACGCCGTCACCGCCGCCGGATACGTCCGGTCCCTCGATCGCCACGGTCCGTCGCCACTCGCGACAACAGGGTCGACTCCCGAGGTGGGGTTCGACCCGGGCGGCATCGGCAAGGGCCTGGCGGCCGACATCATCACCGCCGAACTCATGAGCGACGGCGCCGCCGGCGCGCTCGTCTCGATCGGGGGCGACCTCCGGGTACGCGGCGTCGCTCCCGGCGGGGGCGCGTGGCGGATCGACATCGAGGACCCACGGTCCGACAACGGCGCCGCGCTCGCCACCGTCACGCTCGAGGACGGTGCCGTCGCGACCAGCTCCAAACTGAAGCGGCGGTGGTCCGACGAGCAGGGCCGTCCCGTCCACCACCTGATCGACCCGGCCACGGGAACGCCCTCGACCTCGCCGGTCCTCGCCGCGACCGTCATCGCCGCGGAGGCCTGGCAGGCCGAGGTGCTGACCAAGGTCGCCTTCCTCGACGCCTTCGGCGAGGCTGCGCTGTCCGACGACGCCGGCTTCGCACTGATCGAATCGCTCAGCGCCGCGGCGCTCATCGTCACCGAGGATCTCGTCGCCACCACCGCCCGCTGGGAGCGGTTCGCACTCGAGGAGGCGACCCGATGAACGGTCAACTCTGGTGGTACGCCGCCCGGTCCGGCGGGTACGTCGCGTGGGGGCTGCTCAGCGCCTCCGTCATCTGGGGCCTGATGCTGTCGGGCAAGGTTCGGCCGGGCCACGTACGCCCCAATTGGATCCTGGACCTGCACCGGTTCCTCGGCGGACTGGCGGCGACCTTCACCGCCGTCCACGTCGGGACGATCATGCTCGACTCCTACACCAGCTTCGGTCTGGCCGATGTGCTGGTGCCCTTCACGTCGTCCTGGCATCCCGGCGCCGTCGCCTGGGGCATCGTCGGCATGTACCTGCTGGCGGCCGTGGAGATCACGTCGCTCCTCAAGAAGCGACTCGCCCACCGGATCTGGAAGCGGGTCCACGCCCTGTCGCTCCCCCTGTTCGTGACGGCCACCGTCCATCTCCTGACGGCCGGAACCGACGCGGTCAACCCCATCTCCCTCGTCGCCGTGGCCAGCGTCAGCGTCAGCGTCACGGCGCTCACCATCTGGCGGGTCGCCGGACTCGTCGGCGGGTCGGGCACCTCGTCGGGCCGGCAGGCCACCGCCCGATCAGCCATGATCCGGGGATGACCGGAACCCTCCGCATCGGCACCACCATCGCCGACTCGACGCCCGAGTTCGCCCCGCGACCGACCCCGCCCGCCGGGGCACCCAACGTCGTCGTGATCGTGCTCGACGATCTCGGCTTCGGGCAGCTCGGCTGCTTCGGCTCGGACCTGTCGACCCCTCACATCGACGACCTCGCCGACCGCGGACTCCGTTACCACCGGTTCCACGTGACCGCGTTGTGCTCGCCGACCCGGGCGGCGCTGCTGACCGGCCGCAACCACCACTCCGTCGGCATGGGGTTCCTCACCGACGTGCCGATCGGGTTCCCCGGCTACGACGGACGCATCCCGAAGTCGGCGGCGACGCTGCCGCGGATCCTCCGTGACAACGGGTACGCGACGTTCGCCGTCGGCAAGTGGCACCTCGCTCCCCGCTGGGAGCAGAGCGCGGCCGGCCCGTTCGGACAGTGGCCCCTGGGCCTGGGGTTCGAACGCTTCTACGGCTTCCTCGGCGGCGACGCCAACCAGTGGACCCCCGAGCTCGTGTCGGACAACGGCTTCATCGACCCACCGGCGCGACCCGAGGACGGCTACCACCTCACCGAAGACCTCGTCGATCGATCCCGCCGACTGATCCTCGACCAGCAGCACGCCCGCCCCGGCGCGCCCTTCCTGCTCTATTTCGCACCCGGCGCGATGCACGCCCCCCACCAGGCGCCCGCCGAGTGGATCGACCGGTACCGGGGCCACTTCGATCAGGGCTGGGACCGGTGGCGCGACGGCGTGTTCGCGAAGCAGGTCGCCGCCGGGATCGTGCCGGCGGCGACCGAACTCACCCCACGACCCCCGTGGGTCGCCGAGTGGGATTCGCTCAGCCACGACCAGCGCCGCCTCTACGCCCGCCAGATGGAGTGCTTCGCCGGCTTCCTCTCCCACACCGACGACCAGATCGGCCGCCTGATGGGCACGCTCCGCGAACTGGACGTGCTCGACAACACCGTCGTCGTGGTCATCAGTGACAACGGCACCAGCGCGGAGGGCGGACCCATCGGGTCGCACAACGAGCACCGCTTCACCCACGACCGGCTCGACGACTTCGACGATTCGCTGGCCCGCATCGACGACCTCGGTGGCTTCCGCGCCTACAACCACTACGCGTGGGGTTGGGCGTGGGCCGGCAACACGCCGATGCGACTGTGGAAGCGGTACACGTGGCTCGGCGGGGTCCGGACCCCGCTGATCGTTTCGTGGCCCGACCGCATCGGGCCGGATTCGGCCGGCTCGATCCGGAGTCAGTTCTGCCACGCGGTGGACATCACGCCGACGCTGCTCGACGCGATCGGGATCACCGCGCCGTCGGAGGTGGACGGTGTCGCCCAACAGCCGATGGCCGGCGTCAGCCTGCTGCCGACCTTCGACGACCCCGATCTGGCGGACCCCCGATCCACGCAGTACTTCGAGATGCTCGGCAGCCGCGCCATCTTCCACGACGGATGGAAGGCGACCACCGACCACATCGGCAACCAGCTCAGCATCGAACGCGAACTGGTCGAGGGAAGCCACGACTTCGACGACGACCACTGGGCGCTGTTCGACCTGCGGTCCGACTTCTCGGAGTCGACCGACGTGTCAGCCGAGCATCCCGACGTGGTCGCCGACCTCGAGCGCCGGTGGTGGGCGGAGGCCGAGGCCCACAACGTGTTGCCGCTCGACGACAGCCTGATCGGACGCGCTGTCGCGCTCGAGCCCAACCCCAACCCCATGCGCTGGAAGTCCTACTACCGGCCCGGCGGCGGTCCGATCGCCGAGGATGCCCTCCCCGGCATGGGCGGCGGCTTCCGACTGCACGCCGACGTCGACGTCGCCGCGGACGCGTCGGGAATCGTGTGCGCGCTCGGCGACTGGCACAACGGCTGGGCCGTGTATCTGCTCGACGGCCGACCCAACGTCGCGTTCAACCTGTTCGGCGAGGCCCACGTGGCCCGGTCCGGCGACACGTTGCCCGGGGGCGCCGTGCGACTCACCGTCGGCTTCCGCCGGACCCACCCCGGCGGTGGTCCGGTCACGCTCCTCGTCGACGACGTCGAGGTGGCGAGTCTCGAACTGCCGATCGATCTGCCGTTCCGTTGGCAGATCGGCGGCACGGGGCTGCGGCTCGCCGCCGACCACGGGTTCCCCGTGTGCGACGACTACGCGACACCGTTCCCGCTCGACGGCGAGGTCGCCCTCGTCACCATCGAGATCCCGGCGTTCGCTCCCCGGCCGCGCCCCGACGACCGCACCACGGTCGCCGAGGCGCTCCACCGCGAATAGCCGCTCCGGTAGCGTCGGTGCCCATGTGGCACCACCTCGCAGGCCAGGTCGAGCGATGCGACGAGTGCCGCTTCGACGGCTCCGCGTACACCGTCGACGACGTGTCGGGCACGCTCCGGAACCTCGCGGAGTGGGCGGGTCACGCCATGGGAGGCATCGAGCCCACCGACCTCAACCGTCGGCCGACACCCACGACCTGGTCGCCGGCGGAGTACCTCCGCCACACCAAGCGGGTCGTGTGGTCGATGGCAGGCCTTGCCGAGATGGCACTGGCCGAGTCTGGTCTCGCCGTCGCCGGATCGCCGCCCGACAACGCCTCCGCGGATGATCCGCCGGCGATCGCCGACGTGTACCGCGAGTTCGTCCGGCTCGACGAGGAGGCGCAGCGGCTCCATCTGCTCTGGGCCACGGCGTCGGCCGACGAGCGGGCACGGACGATCGACATCAACGGATCGACGGCGGACGTCGCCGGTATCGTCCGCCACGCCGTGCATGACGCCACCCACCACCTCGCCGACATCGGGCGCGGCATCGTCGCGTTGGGGCTCGGCACACCCGACGCGGTCGGTTGCGTCGACCTGATCCACGCATCGGGTGGCGGTGTCCCCAAGCTCACCGTGCCCCAGGCGATCGTCGGCTACCGCGGCGTCGGCGGCGATCGCCAGGCGACCCGCAAGCACCACGGCCGCGTGTGGCAGGCGATCTGTCTGTGGTCGACCGAGGTCATCGACACGCTCGCAGCCGAAGGGCACCCGGTCGCACCCGGGTTCGCCGGCGAGAACTTCACGCTCTCGGGCATCGACTGGGCGACGCTGCGGCCCGGAGCACGCCTCGAGGTCGGCGGACGCGACGGGGTCGTGCTCGAGACCACGGCATGGGCGACGCCGTGCAAGACGCTCAACGACGTGTTCACGAACCGCGACTTCCGGCGCATCGACGTGCTCCGCGATCCCGGAGCGTCACGTCTCTACGCCAAGGTGCTCCACGACGGGGTCGTGCGGGCCGGCGACACCGTTCGGGTGCACTGACCCGAACGTCAGGCGACGTCAGTGGATCGAACGGTCCTTGCTGATGATCGCCTCGACTTCGATCTCGACCTTCCACGCAGCGTCGAGCAACGCTGCGACCACCACGGTGGTGTTGGCCGGACGGACGTCGTGGAAGAACTCGCCGTGCACGCTGCCGACGGCTTCGAAGTCGGCGGCATCGATCAGGTAGATGCGCGTCCGGACGACGTCACCGAACGTCGCGCCCGCGTCGTCGAGCGCTTGGCCGATGATCTCGAGACAGCGGCGGGCCTGGAGGCCTGCATCGGGGGGACAGACCCCGTCGTCGAACTTCGGGGCGGTGCCTGCCACGAAGACCCGGCTGCCGAACCGGACTGCCCGGCTGTAGCCGACCGTGAGCTCCCAGGGAGAGCCGGAAGAGATGAGCTGGCGTTCCGCAGACATGAGCAGCACCCTACCGTTGTGGGGTCAGGGGGCCGAGACGTCGGGGCGAACCGGCTCACCGACCACCCGGCGACCCTCGAGCGCACGACCGAGTGTCAACTCGTCGGCGTACTCGAGATCGCCGCCGACGGGCAGCCCGCTCGCGATCCGCGACACGGTGAGACCGGGGACGTCGAGCACACGCTGCAGGTACAGCGCCGTGGCCTCGCCCTCGATGTTGGGGTTGGTGCACAGGATCACCTCGGTGATCCCCTCCGCTCCGACCCGACCGAGGAGTTCCTTGATCTTGAGCTGATCGGGGCCGACCCCTTGGAGGTGGTCGATGGCGCCGCCGAGCACGTGGTAGAGCCCGCGGTACTCACGGGTGCGTTCGATGGCGACGACGTCGCGGGGCTCCTCGACCACACAGAGCTGATGAGCGTCGCGCTGGTCGTCCGAGCAGATCGCGGACAGGTCACCCTCGGCCAGGTTGTAGCACCGGGTGCAGAAGCTGACCTTCTCGACGGCGGAACTGATGGCGCTCACCAGGCGCTGGGATTCGGCCTTGTCCACCTTGAGCAGGTGGAACGTGATGCGCTGCGCGGATTTCGGACCGATGCCGGGCAGCCGACCGAAGGCGTCGATGAGCTCCTGGATCGAGTGGGCGTAGTCGGCCATCAGGCTCCGCCGAAGAGCCCACCCAGGTCGCCGAGCCCGGCCAATGGGTTGGCCTCGGACTGCAGCGCGACGACCTTGCTGGTGGCATCGCGGAGGGCGGCGAGCACCAGATCCTCGAGCATGGCTCGGTCATCGGGGTCGGTGCCGTCGGGAAGGACCTCGGGGCTGATCGTCACGCTCTGGAACTCGAAGCCGCCGGTGACGGCGATCGTGACCGCACCCCCGCCGGACTGGCCCTCGACGACGGTCGCTCCGATGCGCTGCTGGCTCTCGAGCATCTGCGCCTGCATGTTCTGCGCCGCGCCGAGGAGCGACCCCAGGTCGAGACCTCCGAGACCGCCCGACGCGGCGTCGCCACCGACGACCTCCACCGGGTCGTTCACGTTCTCGGGAAGTGCGCCGTCGGTCATGGGGTCTCCTGTTCGATCAGTTCGGCACCGGGAAATGCCTGCACCAGCTTGTCGACCCCGGAGGTCGAGACGTCGGTCGCGTCCTCGAGGTCGGACACGTCGATGTGGTCGCGTTCGTCCTGGTCGTCGGTGTCGGCTGCGACGACGGGGGTCGGGGCAGGCGTTCCGGACGACGACGGCGCGGACGACGAACCCTCGCCGCCGTTGGTGAGATGCACCGACACCGGCTGCCCGACGCGGGCGCTCAGCGCCGCCTCGACGTCGGCGAGTGCGGCCTGCGCCCGGGGAAGGACCCGGTCGGGCACGTTGTCGAGGGCGAACTGGAACTTGCCGTCGGCTTCGCCGACGAACCGACCACCGCCGTACAGGGACTTGGTCATGCCCGACAGGGTCGGGAGCACCGACTCGGTCATCGCCGCCGCCAGCTGCTCGAGCGTCACCGTGCCGCCACCGGCAGCCGGCGCGGGGGCGGGTGCGGGTGCAGTTGTTGGTGCAGACGGTTCGGACACCGGCGCGACGGGAGCGGGGGGTGCTGCGGACGAGGGCGCTGGTGCAGGTGCCGGCGTCGCGGCCGGGGCGGACGGCGAGGGGTCGGCGGACCCGGGCCGCGACGGGGCCCCGGGACGGGTGGGCGGCTTGGGCGGCGCCGGACGCGTCGGTGCCGATGGCGCGTCGCCCTTGCGAGCTGCGAGTTGGGCGCGGATCTCGGCAGGGCTCGACGCAGCACCGGGAGTCGGTGCCGGCTCCGGATGGGGTTCGACGGCCGGCGTGGCGGGAGTGGGTGTGTCCGAACCCGTGGGCGCGGCCGGTACCGGCGCGGCGGGAGCGGCAGGAGCACCACCCGCCGGGATGCCACGGGCGAGGCGCCGTTCGAGATCGTCGATGCGCTCGACGAGAGCCTGTACCGACGTGTCGGCGCTCGGCGTCGTCAGGCGGATCAGCGCGACCTCGAGTGGGACCCGAGGGTCGGCGGCCTGGCGCATGTCGACGATCGCCAGCCCGAGCGATTCGAGCGCTCGGGTGATGGTCGCCGTACCGAGCCGACCCGCCAGGTCGGCCATCTGCGCCTGGTCGCTGTCGGACAGGTGCTCGAGGTGGGCGTGCACGGACGCGAGGAACGCGTCGCGCAGGCTGACCAGCAGCTGCTCGGCGAGGACCCGCGGCTCGCGCCCTTGGGCGACCGCGTCGGAGACCGCGATCATGACGCGGGCGGTGTCGCGGTCGACGAGCGCCGTCATGATCTCCTCGACCGACTCGGCACGGTCGGTGACCCCGCCGGCAGCGACCACCATGTCGAGGGCCGACAGGGTGTCGCGCGCCGAACCCCGGCCCTGCCGCACCACGTGGTCGACCGCGGCGTCGTCGAAGGTGAGCCCAGCGTCGTCGCGGATCCACCGGACGTAGTCGGCGAGCTCGGTCGCCGAGAGGAGGGAGAACTCGAAATGCTGCGTCCGCGAACGAATCGTGGGCAGCACCTTCTGCGGATCGGTGGTGGCCAGCACGAAGCACACGTGCTCCGGCGGCTCCTCGAGCGTCTTCAGCAGAGCGTTGGACGCCGCCGGCGACAACATGTGCACCTCGTCGAGGATGTACACCTTGTTGCGGCCCGGCGACCCGACGACCGTACGGCTGATCAGCTCCCGCATGGCGTCGACGCCGTTGTTCGAGGCGGCGTCGAGCTCGAACAGGTCGTAGCTGTTTCCGTGCTCGATGCTGAGGCAGCTCTCGCACTCGCCACACGGCTCGCCCTCGACGAGGTTCGGACAGTTGAGCGCTTTCGCGAGGATCCGCGCCGTGGACGTCTTGCCGGTGCCACGGGGACCGCTGAACAGGTAGGCGTGACCCTCGGTGCCCTGGGCCACGGCATTGCGCAGCGCCTTCACCACGTGGTCCTGCCCCCGCACGTCGGCGAAACGGCGGGGCCGGTAGCGGCGGTAGAGCGATTGGTGGGCCATCGGGGGCCAGCCTAGTTGTCGCCCTCTGACGCCCAGACGGGGTGGGCCCCGGAGTGCGGACCCCTGAGAGCGGGGTCAGGTCGGCGCGGCCCCGACGGACGGATCGATGTTGGCGCTCCGTATGCTCACGGCGTGTCGTCTCCCGTCGCGCCTCCGCCGGCCACGGCCCCGAGCGCGCCCTCCCGGTTGGTACCGCGACCACCACAACGAGCGCTGGCTCTGGTGGGACGGGTGGCAGTGGATCACGCCGCCGGAGCCCACACCAGTGTCGGACGACGGCACATGGTTCCCCCGCACCCCGACGCTCCAGCTTCCCGCCGCAGTGCTGGGCATCGTGCTGATCGTCGTCCTGACGATCGGGACGAGGGTGGCGGCGCTGCTTCCCGAGACGCCCGAGGCGCTGGTGCAGCTCGGCCTGTTCGCCGTGAGCACCTTCGGCATGCCGCTCGCGGCGTGGTACGGGGCGCGACGTTGGGGCACCGGCCGGTTCGTCGACGATCTGGGATTCCGGTTCCGATGGATCGATGTCCCGCTCGGCATCGGCGGCGCCATCGCCCTCACGATCTCGTTGATGGTGATCAACATCGTCGCCCACGTGCTGGGGGCGCCGAGTGGTTCCAACCTCACCGAGGTGTCCGAACGCGGCCGCGACGTCGTCACATTCGCGACGCTCTTCGTCACCGCCGGCCTGATCGCGCCGCTCACCGAGGAGCTCCTGTTCCGCGGTCTCATCCAACGGGGCCTGTCGTCACGGTGGACGCCCTGGATCGCCGTCGCGATGCAGGCCGCCGTGTTCGGGGCGGCGCACATCACCCCGAGCGAGGGGTGGGGCAACGCCGACCTCATCGTCAGCCTCGCAGTGATGGGATTCGGCCTCGGGGCGATCGCCAGACTGACCGGGCGGCTGGGTACGAGCATCGTGGCCCACGCGCTCTTCAACTGCATCCAACTCGCGCTGCTCTGGCTCACGTTGTCGTGAGCCGGAGCCTCGTCGGCTCCGAGTGGAACCGGCTTCCGTGGCCTGGTGAGACGGTCAGGCGATCTGCGGCACACCCTGGTATCCGCTGAGGGCTGCTGCCTTCCGACCCTGACCCGATTCACGGCCCTGAGTTGCACAGGACCCGACCGCCTCACCAGAACACGGACCGGGGCAGTGTAGCTGCGAGAAACGCGGCCGGCGTAGCCGGCACGGACACGGGGGGCGTGGGCGGGTGGATGCACGGGATACCGGCGGGACCCGCTACGCTCGATGCCGGTCACCGGCCCAGGAGACGTGCGAGAGCGGACGAATCGGCACGCCTGGAACGCGTGTGTGGGGCAACTCACCGTGGGTTCGAATCCCACCGTCTCCGCCGATGTGACCCCGACGAACGGCAGTGCCCCACCCGGGGGCACCCTCCGACGGTGGGTTCGAATCCCACCGTCTCCGCCGAAGTGACCCCGACGAACTGCTGTGCCCCACCTCGTGGGGCACCCTCCCGACGGTGGGTTCGAATCCCACCGTCTCCCCCGAGAACGCAATCAGGCCGGCCCCGCGTCGAAACGCGGGGCCGGCCTGACGTTGCCGATCAGTTCGACGCGGAACCCGAGCCAGTGGCTCCGCCCGACTGATCAGGCCGACCCGGGGCGCCGCCTCCGGGGAATCCTCCGCCGCCGAACCCGGTGGCGCCCTCGGTGATCGCGGTAGCGGTGACCGTGCCGTCAGCGGTCTCGCCACGGACCATGATCGTGTCGCCCTCGGCGAGATCGGAGACCGTGATCGTGGTCACGACGGAGATCGTGGTCGTGTCCGACAGCGTCACCGTGGAGGTCGTGCCGTCACTCGCCTTCACCACCATCGTCGAGCCGTCGATCGACTCGATGGTGCCGGTGGCGAACACGCGCTGCTGGCCGTCGGCTCCCGTCGGCATCTGCCCGTCGGTGGGCATCTGTCCGTCGGCAGGCGGCGTCATTCCATCGGGCGGGGTCATTCCCTCGGGAATGCTCATGCCCTCGGGCGGCGTCCCTCCTGGGAAGCCCTGACCGTCCTGGCCCTGGCCACGTCCACCGAACCCGCCGGCGGCGGCAACGTCGCCGCTGTCGACCACGCGTGCTCGGCGGCCAGGTCGGACGACGTGCCGGCCCCGGTGACCTGGACGTTGTCGCCGACCTTCAGGTCGGCCGCGGTCCCCGCGCCCGTGGAGGTGACGGTCGTTGCGTCGGTCGTGACGACCTTGGTGGACGTCCCATCCTGGCCGGCCACCGTGATGGTGGTGCCGTCGATCGACTCGATCGTGCCGAACGTGCCGCCGCCACGACCCGGGAAGCCGCCCTGCCCGTCGGCCGCGGCGCCGTTGGATCCGTTGGCGGCCGTGCCGTTGGTTGCCGCTGCCGTGTCCACGGTCGTAGTGCCCGACGACGCCGCATTGATGCCGATGATGGCGGCAGCGGCGATGACGACCGCTCCCACACCACCGATGATCCAGGTCTTGGCGGTGGGCCCACCGGGCTTTGCGTCGGCAGCCGGCTGGACCGGCGTCGCGCCGGGAGGTTGCGGCGGGTCGGTCGGTGGCTGGTTCGGCATGGATTCGTAGCTCATGGCGACAACGATCGGCCCGGTTCCTCAGACGTTCCTGGGGAAGTGCTGAGTTGTTCCACCGATTTCGACGAGATGCACGTCCGTCGGTTCTGAGGGTTCTCTGAGGAATTGGCAGAACACCGGAGGAACTCCCCGATCGCTCTCAGGCAACTCCCAGGAACGGGCCCGATGCTCGTTTCCATGCAGGTACGACACACCTCCACCGCGGGCCGATCGTGAGACGGCGCCTCCTTCACCCCTTCGTGGTCATGCCAGCGATCGCGCTGATCGCCGTCGCCGTCTGGTGGTTCGGCATCCGTGAGGACACGACCACCACTCCCACGACGGCCGCCGTGACGTCGGCGAACCAGCTGGTGGAGGTCACCAGTGGCTCCATGAACGAGACGGTGTCCGCCGAGGGAACCGTCGCCGCCGCCCAGACCGACGACCTGAGCTTCTCGTCGTCGGGCACCGTCACCGCCGTGAACGTCACGGCCGGGGACACCGTCACAGCAGGGCAGGTACTGGCGACGATCGACTCGTCGGAGCTGGCCGCTGCGGTCACGTCGGCGGAGTCGGCGGTTGCCGACGCCGAGGCGAAGCTCGCCGACGACCAGGACGCCGATGCGTCCGACGAACAGATCGCCGCCGACATCGCACAGATCGCCACGGCCAACGACACCCTCGCCACCGCGAACCAGGCACTTGCCGGAGCATCGCTCGTGGCGACCTTCGACGGCACCGTTGCGAGTGTCGACCTCACCGTCGGCGAGGAGTTGTCGAGCGGCGGGCAGGGCGGCACGACCCTCACGGGATCAGGGACGGGTTCGGGTCGCTCCTCTGCGACCGGTGGCGGCTCGACTGCTGCGCTCCCGTCGGCGAACCAGTCGACCGGCTCGTCCTCCTCGACGGCCCAGATCCAAGTGGTCAGCAGCGGCCGGTTCGAGGTCGAGGTCTCCGTCGACAGCACCGACATCGACAGCATCGAGGTGGGCCAGACCGTCGACGTCGCAGTGACGACGAGCTCCTCCAACCGACGCGGCGGGTTCGGCGGGTTCCCCGGGGGCGGGCTCCCCACCGGCGGGTTCCCGACCGGTGGGTTCCCGACCGAGCTCGGGGGGGACGGGAGCGGGGACGGCCCGACCACGACGGGCGCCAGCGGGGCGACCGCCACCGGATCGGTCACGGAGGTGAGTCGGATCGCCGATGCCAGCTCTGGTGTCGCCGCCTACCAGGTGGTCGTCTCGTTCACCGGTGCCACCGACCAGTTCTACGTCGGGTCGTCGGTGACGGCCGACATCGTGACGGCCGAGCGAACCGACGTGCTGCAGGTCCCGACCGGAGCGGTCTCCACCGACGACACCGGCTCGAGCGTGACGGTCAGCACCGACGGCTCGGCCGACGGCTCGGCCGACGGCGCCACCGAGACCCGATCGGTCACGATCGGGCTGACGGCCAGCGGCATGACCGAGATCACCTCGGGGCTGAAGGCCGGCGAGCAGGTCGTGATCAGCTTCCCGGGTCGGGGTGTCGGCAACGCTGCCACGGGGGCCCCGACCGGCGCTCCGACCGGCGCCGGAGCGACGGGAGCGGGCCGATGACTGCGACGACCGTCAGGCCGACTCGCCCGGTCACCTCACCCGAGACCGTCCCGGTCATCGAGCTGACCGACGTGACCAAGCTCTACCGCACCGGAGACGTCGAAGTCGCCGCGCTCGCCGGGGTACCCTCCGGATCGAGCAGAACGAGTTCGTCGCCATCACCGGGCCCTCCGGTTCCGGCAAGTCGACCCTCATGCACATCCTCGGCTGCCTCGACGTCCCCACCGGCGGCCAGTTCCGCCTCGCCGGCCACGACGTCGGCACCCTCGACGAAAACCACCTCGCCGACGTTCGCAACCTCCTCATCGGATTCGTCTTCCAACAATTCAACCTGCTCGCCTACCTCCCCGCCTGGCGCAACGTCGAACTCCCCCTCATCTACGCCGGCACCCCACCCGCCGAACGCAGACAACGCGCCATGGCCGCACTCGACAAGGTCTCCCTCGCCAACCGCGCCAACCACAGACCCGGCGAACTGTCCGGCGGCCAACAACAACGCGTCGCCGTCGCCCGAGCCCTCGTCACCGAACCCGCACTCATCCTCGCCGACGAACCCACTGGCAACCTCGACTCCACCTCCACCGACGACGTACTCGGACTCCTCGAAGAGCTCCACACCGACGGACGCACCATCGTCCTCATCACCCACGAACCCGACGTCGCCGAACGAGCCGAACGCGTCATCCAAGTCGCGCGACGGCCGAATCTGGGCGCCGGGCGACTCGATGCCGGCGGAACCGACATGAGCTGGCGAGACACGCTCCGCAGCGCGTTCGAGGCGGTCCGTACCCACCGGCTCCGCTCGGCGCTCACCATGCTCGGCATCCTCATCGGCATCAGCGCCGTCGTCCTCACCGTCGGCCTCGGCCAAGGCGCCCAAGCCCAGATCAACGACCAGATCAGCGAACTCGGCACCAACCTGTTGGTCGTATCGCCCGGCAGCACCACCGACGCCAGCACCGGCACCCGAGGCGGCTTCGGCACCGCGTCCACCCTCACCACCACCGACGTCGCCGCCCTCGAATCCAACAACGTCGCCCCCGACGTACAAGCCGTCGCCGGCGTCTCCACCACCTCGGTATCACTCGTCCAAGGCACCACCAACTGGACCACCACGCTCACCGGCACGACCGAGAGCTGGTCGGAGGTGCGCTCGCGTGACGTGTCGACCGGACGATTCCTCGCCGACACCGACGAGGCCGACGCGGCCGCCGTCGTGGTCCTCGGGCCGGACACCGCGACCGAACTGTTCCCGACCGGCAACGCCGTCGGCCAAACCGTCTCCTACAACGGTACGAAGCTCACCGTCATCGGCATCCTCGACGAGTTGTCGTCGTCGGAGTCCACCTCCAACAACGACCTCGCCATCGTCCCGCTCTCCACCTACACCCAACGCCTCGTCGGCGGCACCAACCGCAACTCCGTCTCCAGCATCTACGTCAAAGCCACCTCCGCCGACACACTGTCAGCGGCCTACCAGGAGACCGATCGGCTGCTGTTGAACACTCACGGCATCTCCGACTCCAGCGACGCCGACTTCTCGATCGCCACCCAGGAGTCGATCCTGACGGCGGCCTCCACCGTCGACGACACCATGACCGTCATGCTCGCCGGCATCGCCATCATCAGCCTCCTCGTCGGCGGCATCGGCGTCATGAACATCATGCTCGTCTCCGTCACCGAACGAACCCGCGAGATCGGCCTCCGCAAAGCCCTCGGCGGCCGCCCCCAACTCATCCGCCGCCAATTCCTCGTCGAAGCCCTCATCCTGGGCCTCGCCGGCGGCATCTTGGGCGTGGCACTCGGCATCATCGGCGCAGAAGTACTCCCCCACTTCACCGACTCCCAAGTGCTCGTCTCCATCCCCGCCTGCCTCGCCGCCATCGCCATGGCCATGGCCATCGGTGTCGGCTTCGGCGTCTTCCCCGCCACCCGCGCCGCCAAACTCACCCCCATCGACGCGTTGAGGAACGAATAGGACATGACCGACGCCCCCGCTTCGACCCGCCCCACGACCGCCGACGCGCGGTTGTCGTCGCTGTTTCCCGACCCCGACGGGGTCGTCCCGTTCTGGCGGACCCGCCGAGCCCGGTGGGGCCTCGTCGGTCTCACCACGGTTGCCCTCGTCGCATCGGGGTTCGTCGCGGTCAACGCGTCCGGATCGGAGGCGTTGAACTACCGAACCGCCGTCGCCGGCACACACGATGTCCAGGCCGTCCTCAACGGCGTCGCGACCGTCGAGGCCGTGAACCAGGCCGCGGTCGCCTTCCCGATCAGCGGCACCGTCGCCTCGGTGGCGGTGGCGGTCGGCGATCAGGTCGTGACGGGCCAGACACTGGCGACGGTCGACACGGCGAGCCTCGAACGGACACTCCACACCAGGCAGGCAGCGCTCGCCCAGGCCGAGCTCACCCTGTCCAAGGCGCTCGACGGCGAACCCACCAGCACCGGTGGCGCCGGCGCCGCTCCCACCGCGTCGTCGGTCACCGGTGCCCGCACCGCCACGACCACCGTCACCACGGCCGCTGCGGCCACCGCGACCCCTTCGCCCGCATCGACCACGACGTCGGGCTCCTCCGCTTCGGGTACCGCCGCGACCGACGCCGCCGCGCTGCGCGATGCGCAGCAGGCCGTCCTCGACGCGCAGCGGACGGTCGACGCGGCACTCACCGATTCCGAGGCGACGTATCAGTCGGCGGCCGCGGTCTGTGACAGCACCGAGACGACCACGACCACGACCACGACCAGCCCGTCGACGACGACCGTGCCTCCGACCGTTCCTTCCACCGACGTGCTCGCCGCCTGCCGTTCGGCGCTGAGTACGGTCCGCTCGGCCCAGGCCGCCACCGCGGCAGCCCAGACAACGCTGTCGTCGGCGACCCAGGAACTCGACCGCCTCCTGTCGGCATCGACCGCTGCGGTCACGGCCGGCGGCGGAAGCACAGCAGGAGCGAGCGGGGCGCCGGTCACCACCACGACCGCCGCACCGGCGAGCTCACCTCTCCCGGCAGCAGCGGCCACATCGAGCGGCACGTCCAGCACCCCGTCATCGGAACAGCTGATCGCGCTGCAGAAGGCCGTGGATGCTGCAGCGCTCGACGTGATCGTCGCCACCCACAACGTGGCGCAGACGGAGCTCACCGCGCCCATCTCGGGCACGGTGGTCGCGGTCGGGTTCGAGACCGGAGAGTCGGTCACGGCCGCGTCGACGACCCAGCAGATCATCGTCGTCGGGGACGGTGGCTTCGAAGTGACGACGACCATCCCGGTCGCCAAGATTCCGACCGTGGAGGTCGGGCAGCAGGCGACGGTGACGCTCGACGGCTCGGACGAACCGCTCTCCTCCGAGGTCGTCTCCATCTCGGTGACGCCCGATTCGGCATCCACCTCCACGGCCTACCGGGTGGTGTTGGCGCTCGAGGAGCCGCCGACGGACCTCCACAGCGGGGCCACCGGTTCGGTGTCGATCGTGACCGGCGCCACGCGGGAAGCGCTCGCCGTGCCGACGTCGGCTGTCACGACCAACGGCACCGAACACACGGTCCTCGTCCGGACCGCGACCGGCACCAAGTCCACCCGTGTCGAGGTAGGGGTCGTGGGGACGACGTGGGCCGAGATCACGAGCGGGTTGACGTCGGGCCAGCGGGTCGTGTTGGCCGACCTCGACGCCGCACTCCCGGGCTCCGCGACGGCCGAGTCGGCCGGCGCCTCGAACACGTCGGGCTCCACCCCGACCGGATTCCCCGGAGGCGGCATCCCCGACGGAGGATTCCCCGGAGGCGCTGGGTTCACCGGTGGCACACGGCCGGCAGGGGTTCGCCCCGGCGGCTGACCGCCGAACCGCTCGGAGTGGAAGCAGTGGGAGTGGAAGCGGTCGGACCTAGCCTCGGCGACGTGACCCACGCCGGAGTGACCCCTGCCCAGTACCTCGATCCCGACATCGCATCCGGCCTGCCGTGGCGGGACCTGCCCGTCGTCGACGGACGCGACCCGTCACTCGCCGAACTGCTCGCCATCGCCGAAGGCGACCCGGCCGAGTTCGAGGTGCCGATCGTGCCCTGGCCGTTGTCGGGGCCACGCCCCCTCGATCCCGGCACCGGCATCGAGGGCGGCACGACCGAGGGCACGTTCCTCACCGTCTGGGACGGCCAGCGTCTCCGCGCCCGCAACGCTGCCGTCGGCGGCGACTACGTGATCGGGCTGGGGTGCCGCCCCCGAGTCGCTCGACGCGCGCCGTCGTCGGGGCCGCGCGAGCAGATCCTGTTGTGGCATCTCAACCACCACCCCGACGGCGGCCAGCTCTTCTGGTCGGTCGACGGGCGACCCTTCCTCGTCCCGGTGGTGCCGGTCGGGGACGATCCCGACCTCGAACGGGCAGTGGTCGTGCGGAGCGACGGCAGCTTCGGTATCTGCGTCCTCCCCGGCGTGTGGCACGACGGCGTCTACCCGGAGTCCGGTGACGGCGACTTCCGGACCCGACAGGGTCGTGTGCACGCTGCTGGGTCTCCGCCGACGTGGCGGGGGAGTTCGGGTGCCTGCTCCGGATCCCGCTCTCGCACTGACCTCCCGCCGATCGCTCGCCGTCGGACGTTCGAACCTCTCCTGTTGAGGAAGCCGCCTCAACTCAATTCACTGAAATGAGATGAAAGGTATTGTCAGGCGCCATCGGTTGCTGCACGCTCCAACCAACCGACCCGGGCAGGGTCGGTGGGAGGAAGCCAGACATGAACCGATCGATCACGACGGCGTCGCTAACGCCTGGGCGTCATCGTGTTGTGCGCATTCGTCGGCCTCGGCGGCTTGCCGATGGTGCCCACCGTCGGAGAGGCAGCGGCTGACTTCGGGGCGGGACAGAGCGCCCGCTACAACAAGAACGTCAACGGCGACTTCCTCATGGTCGGAAACACGGTCCTCAACTGCTCGGGCAGCAGTTGCACGACCAACAGCACCACCAACGACGACCTCAACATGGCCAACAACGACCCCGACGGGAACGGGGCGTTGTTCAACGGGAGCTCGGCAACCTTCACGATCCCGTCGGGCGCCGTCGTCGACGCCGCCTACCTCTACTGGGGCGGCAACCTCGGGACAACCCGCAGCAACGGGACCGAGTACTACTGCTCGGACAACCACGCGGAGGTCTCCAACGCGACCGCGAACAAGTCCAGCGCCAACACCGTCCGGATGAAGGTGGGCGCCGGCGCCTACACGACCGTCACGGCGAACACCGTCTACACCGTCCCGAGCGGCGGTCTCGCACAGGCCCTGCCATCGGGCTCGAGCGACGACGGACTCGTGTACGAGGGCGTCACGGACGTGACCGCCGCCTTCTCCACGGTCGCCGCAGCGACCGCGACGACGGTGTCGGTCGCCAACGTGCAGACGATGCAGGGCGAGAACTGCCACGCCGGCTGGTCGCTGACCGTCGTCTACCGCTTCCCGACGCTCAACTGCTTGACCGGCGCCAACGACGACGCCGGTGCCGGTGCCGGAGCGAACCACCGCAACGACTACCGGAACGTCGCCATATACGACGGCCTGATCCAGCAGCAGAACGGCGCTGCGGACACCACGACGACGCTCTCGGGCTTCCTCACTGCGTCGCCCGGGCCCGTTGCCCTCCGCCTCGGGGTTCTGGCGTGGGAGGGCGACCAGTTCCTCGACGAGGATCAGATGAAGGTCAAGTCGAACCTCTCGGGAAGCTCGACCACGGTCAACCCGGCGGGCCCGTCGGGCACCGACAACTTCTTCGATTCCGGCAAGCAGGTGAGCGCCGACCACAACGCCGACCTCGATGCCGATCCGGACTCGGGCGCGTCGATCGCGCAGGGCTACTCGGGTGGCCGCGGCGACGGACACGGCATCGACGCGAAGACCCAGGTCGTGCAGGTGCCCGGCGGCACCAGCTCCATCGACGTCACCTTCACCACCGATCGCGACAACTACTACGCCGGCCAGTTCGCACTGTCGTCGCCCCTCAAGTGCCTGTTGATCGTCGAGAAGGACCAGGCCGTCAACGGCACTGCCGTCGGCCGGGACAACTCGACCAGCCCGTCGCCGTACGTGAAGTCCGGCGACCTCCTCACCTACACGATGCCGGTGCGTGTCGCCGGCGACGTCGATCTGAACAACGTGACCATCTCGGATTCGATCCCGGCGGGCACGACGTTCGTGCCCGGTTCGCTCAGCGTCGGCAAGGGCCAGACGTCGGCTGCAGCGCTGGCCGCACTCGCGTCGGGCGGATCGTTCGGTTCGGGCACCGTCACCGCGAACCTCGGCACGCTCAACAACCTCACGGGAGCGTCGTGCGCCGGTGGCGAACTCTGCTTCGGCGTCGTGCGGTTCGATGTGACCGTCAACGCCGGTGTCGCCCCGGGCACGGTCATCACCAATGTGGCCAACGCCACGTTCACGGCGTCGGGCATCGCGATCAACGAGATCTCCAACCCCGTCACCGATCGGGTCGGCGCGCTGCTCACCATCTCGAAGACCATCGCCGGCGCCATCGCCGGTGACCCCACCACGTTCACCTTCACCGTCGCGTGCGGCGGCAACCAGATCGCCGGCTCACCGGTGTCGCTGGCCAACGGCGGAAGCGTCACCCTCGGCGTGACGCCCGGCGCGTCGTGCACGGTGACCGAGGCCACCAACGCGAACTTCGCGGTGACGGTGACCGGCGCCATCGTCACCAACGGTGGCAGCACCACGATGAACCAGGACCGCAACGTGGCGTTCACCAATACCCGTCGCTTCGCCAAGGTCGTCGTGAACAAGACGACGAACGCCGTCGCCGGCGATCCCGCCGGCTCACCCACGTTCGAGTTCACCGTCGCCTGTCCGGGCGTCGCCGGGTACCCGAAGACCGTGAACATCAGCGGGAACGGTACGGCCGAGACGCCGTCCGACATCCCGTTCGGCGCCAGCTGCACGGTGACCGAGGCAACGACTCCGGGGTGGTTGCAGAGTGGCTCACAGAGCGTGCAGCCGGTCGACCAGGCCGCGGAGAGCGTGTCGTTCACCAACACCCGGCAGACCGGGTCGCTGATCGTGAACAAATCGACCGTCGGCGGCGACGGAACGTTCGACTTCACCGTCGCCTGCGACGGCACGGCGTGGGACGTGACACGCTCGGTCACGACCTCGGGTGGAACCGGAACGTCGACCGCGGTCACCGGGATCCCGTCCGGCCTGAACTGCACCGTCACCGAGACGGTGCCGGCGGGCTGGACCCAGACGGCGGCACCCGCCGGACCGATCACCATCGTCGCCGGCCAGCAGGCAACCGCGTCCTTCACGAACACCCGTCAGACCGCCGACCTCGTCATCACGAAGGCCGTGACCGGCACCTCCGTGCTGCCCGTGTCCGGTTCGTTCGACTTCGTCGCCGACTGTGGGGCCGCAGGTACCTTCAGCCGGACGATCACGGCGTCGAACAGCGCCAACGGCACGGCCACGATCGCCGGCGTGCCGGTGGGCACATCGTGCACGATCACCGAAGCGGTCCCCGCCGGGTGGACCCTCGACGGCTCGGTCGCCGGCAACGTCACTCCTCGACAGATCACCGTGGCCTCGCAGGGCAACAACGTGACCTTCTCGAACCGACGCGACGTCGGGACCATCACGATCTCCAAGACGATCGATCAGGGTGCGGGCACCTTCCGCTTCGACCTCACCTGCGGCGGTGCCCCGGTGCCGGGCAGCCCGTTCGACATCACGATCAACGCGCCCTCGACCGCCGGCTCGGTGACGGTGTCGAACGTGCCGACCGGATCGAACTGCGTCGTGGACGAGAACCCGAACGGCAGCGTGAGCGGCGACTTCTTCCAGGTGACGCCGGCTGCCAACGGCACGGTCGGCTTCCCGTCGACCGGCGCGGCCCAGACGGCGAGCTACGTCGATCACCGTCGGGTCGGTGACCTCGTCATCGGGAAGGTGTTCCCGCCCAACAGCCTCGGCGACCCCGACCAGGTGTTCACGTTCCAGTGGGACTGCGGTCCCCAGCCCCGCACGATCGGACTCAAGGCAGGCCAGCAGCACACCGTGTCGGGGATCCCGACCGGGACGGCGTGCACGGTGTCGGAGACGGCGAACGCCGGCTACTCGAGCGCCGTCGCTCCGGCCGGCGGAGCGGTCACCATCGCCGACGGCACGAACACCGTGACCTTCACCAACACGCGCAAGACCGGAACGCTCGAACTGCGCAAGGAACTCGTGCCGTCGACGGACCCGGGTCGGTTCGACCTCGACATCGACGGCGGGCCGCACGAGGTCGCCGGGGTCGGCGACGACGGCACGACCGGTGAGCGCACCGTTCCGGTCGGTTCACACTCGATCGCCGAGACGGTGGCCGCCGGAAACGCGGCGAACCTGTCCGACTACACGACGACAGTCGCGTGCGTGGACACGGCGGGCACCACGCCGGTCCTCGTGACCAAGGACGACAACGTGGTCGTGGACGAGGGCGCCAAGGTCGTCTGCACGTTCACCAACACCCGTAAGACGGGCAACCTGACGCTCACCAAGACCGTCGTCGATCCCCTGAACAGCGGCCACTCCTTCGACCTCCGCGCCGGCGGCACCACCGTCGTCGCCGGCGCGACCAACGGATCGACCGGCTCGACCACGGTCAACACGGGACCCGTCACCGTGTCGGAGGCCGGAGGCGACCTCGGCCTCTACTCGTCGGCCATCGTGTGCAACTCCGCCGGGCAGCCGATCGCCGCGGGGACGGGGACGTCGCTCACCGTCAACGTCACCGCAGGAGCGGACATCGTCTGCACGTTCACCAACACCCGGTCGACGGGCACCCTCGAGGTGCGCAAGCAGCTCTCGCCCACGAACGATCCCGGGACCTTCGACCTTTCGATCGACGGCACCGTCCGCACGGCCGGAGCAGGACACAACGGCACGACCGGTCCGGTCGTGGTCGCCGCCGGCACCCACTCCGTCGCCGAGGCCGGGGCCGGGGCAAGTGGCACGAGCCTCGCCGACTACGCCGCCGCCGTCAGCTGCATCGACACCGCCCACGGCAGCACCGCAGTCGCCGTCTCCGACGGCACGGTCCAGGTCGACCCCGGTGACGCGGTCGTCTGCACCTTCACCAACACGCGCTCCACCGGTGGGCTCACACTGCGAAAGGTCGTCGTCGACCCGGTCGGCAGCAACCACACGTTCGACCTCCTCGCCGGCGCCGACGTCGTCGTCGAGGAGGCGGTCGACGGCTCGACCGGCACGACCACCGTCAACAGCGGACCCGTGACGGTGTCGGAGACCAGCGGCGCCCTCGGGCGGTACACCACGGCGATCGCCTGCACGTCGGGTGGCCAACCCCTCGCCTCGGGTGGAGGAACGTCACTCACGGTCGAGGTGTCTGCCGGGTCGAACGTCGTGTGCACGTTCACGAACACCCGACGCACGGGCACGCTCGAGGTGCGCAAGCAGCTCGTACCGACCAACGATCCGGGCACCTTCGACCTCTCGATCGACGGCACCGTCCGCACGGCCGGAGCAGGGCACAACGGCACCACCGGGGCCGTCACGGTCGCCCAGGGCCCGCACTCGGTCGCCGAGGCCGGGGCAGCAGACACGAAGCTCGGCGACTACGCGGCATCGCTCAGCTGCGTCGACAGCGCCAACGGCAATGCGCCGGTGATCCCCACCGCCGGGTCCGTGCAGGTCGACGCCGGCGACGCGGTCGTCTGCACGTTCACCAACACCCGGACGACGGGCAATCTCACGCTCACCAAGGTTGTGGTCGACCCGCTGGCGAGCAGTCACACCTTCGACCTCCTCGCCGGGGCGAAGGTGGTCGTCGACGAGGCCGTCAACGGCTCGACGGGGTCGACGACGGTCAATACCGGCCCCGTCACGGTGTCGGAGAGCGGAGCGAACCTCGGGCAGTACGCCACCTCGATCGTCTGCACCGAGGACGGCGAACCGGTTGCGAGGGCCAACGACGCGAGCTCGCTCCAGATCGACGTCGAGGTCGGAGCCAATGTCGTCTGCACGTTCACCAACACGCGACGCACCGGCACCATCGAGGTGCGCAAGCAGCTGGTACCGGCCAACGATCCGGCCACCTTCGACCTCTCGATCGACGGCACCGTCCGCACGGTCGGAGCAGGGCACAACGGCACGACCGGCGCGATCGTGGTCATCCCCGGCGTCCACGCCGTGGCGGAGAAGGGCTCCCCCACCAACGCCTCCCTCGACTACCTCCCCACGCTCGCCTGCCGCGAGACCGTGACCAACGCGCCGCTGGTCGTCACCAACGGCGCGGTCGCCGTCGCGAGCGGTGACGTGGTGGTGTGCACGTTCACCAACACCCGGGCGACCGTCGGCATCACCGTCGAGAAGGTCGTCGTCGATCCGCTCGAGAGCGGTCACACCTTCGACCTCCTGGTCGACGACACCGTGATCGTGGACGACGCCGTCGACGGTTCGAGCGGAACGACGACCGTCGACACCGGTTCCGTCACGGTCTCCGAGACCGGCGCCGATCTCGACGGCTACGACTCGGCGATCGCCTGTACCGCCGGGGGGACCCCGATCGCCTACGGCTTCGGCGCCAGCCTCGACATCATGGCCGACGGCAGCGGAGCGGTCGTCTGCACGTTCACGAACACCCGCCGCACCGGCACCCTCGAAGTGCGCAAGCAACTCTCCCCGACCGACGACCCCGGCACCTTCGACCTGTCCGTCGACGGCACCGTCCGCACGGCGGCGGCATCCCACAACGGCACCACCGGCGCCGTGACCGTGGCGCCGGGCATCCACGCGATCGCCGAAGCGGCCGCCGGGTCGACCCCCGGCGGTGAGTACTCCGCCACCGTCGCCTGCATCGACACCGCCGACGAGGGGTCGACGGTCGACGTGGAAGCGGGCAACGTCGAGGTATCCGCCGACGCCGCCGTCGTGTGCACCTTCACCAACACCCGGAAGGCGGCCGATCTGACGATCACCAAATCACCGGGCTCGTCGACCGTGCTGCCCGGAGGCGTGGCGACCTTCTCGATCACGGTGACCAACGCCGCCGGCGGGGGCACCGCGCACGACGCAATCGTGAACGACCCGCTTCCCGCCGGCGTCGACTACCTGGCATCGCAGGGTGGTGTGTGCGGCGAGACCGGCACCAGCTGCTCGCTGGGCGACATCGCGCCCGGGACGTCGGTGACGTTCACGATCAGCTACGCCGTGGGGACCAGCCCGTCACTGATGGTCGTGCACAACGAGGCCACCGTCACGTCACCCGACGACCCGACCTCGCCCGGTGACGACGCCGACATCCCCGTAGCCCGCCTGCGCATCGAGAAGTCGGGCGACCCCGGCTCGTACGCTTCGGCCGGTGACGTGCTCACGTACACCTACGTCGTGACCAATGTCGGCGGGGCGGCTCTGACCGGCGTGACCGTCGCCGACGACCGGATTCCCTCGCGTCGATCGACTGCAACGGGGACGGTCCCGGCAACGGTCAGCCGTTCGCCATGGCGGCCGGCGTGTCGGTCACGTGCACCGCTGCCGACGCCGTGTCGGCCGCCGACCTGACCGAGGACAGTGTGGACAACGTGGCGACGGCCGACAGTGATCAGACCCCACCGGTCATCGACACGTGGTCGATCCCGCGGGCGGCCCTGTCGATCGACAAGGTGGCCACGTCGACCGGCCCCTACGCCCTCGGCGACACGATCACCTATGCCATCACCGTGACCAACACCGGCGTCGCGACCCTCAACGGGGTCCGGATCGAGGAGGCCGGTGTCGGAGCCGTGCTGTCGAGCGGCTGCGCCGCCGCACCGTCGGGCCCGGGCGTCACCCTGGCGTCCGGCGAGAAGCTCACGTGCGCCGCCACGCACGTGGTCACGCAGGCCGACTTCAACGCCGGTTCCTACGTGAACACGGCGGTGGCGAGCTCGGACGAGACGCCCGACGTCTCCGACGCTGCGACCGTCCCGACGCCCGATCCCGCGGTCGACCTCGCCATCGTCAAGGCGCTGACCTCGTCGTCGCTCGTGGCAGGGCAGGAGGCGACGTACTCCTTGACCGTGCGGAACAAGGGTCCGGCGACGGCGAGTTCGATCAAGGTCACCGACACCTTGCCCGCCGGGCTGCAGCCGCTCACGGCCACGGGCAGCGGGTGGACGTGCGCCCTGGACGGGACGACCGTCACCTGCTCGACCGCGGCCACACTGGCGAGCGGCACCACGCTCCCCGCCATCGCCCTGACCGTCGCCGTGGCGGCCGGAGCCCGGGGGACGATCACCAACACGGGCACCGTCGGGAGCACGCAGGTGGATCGCGATGCCACGAACAACACCTCGTCGGTGACGAACCCGGTCACCGTCGTCGAGTCCGAGGTGCAGGTCCCCACGACCACGACGACGACGACGTCGCCGCCGGCGGTGCGCCGCGCGGTCGAGACGCGGCCGAGCACCGGATCACCCCTCGCCACGACCGGCACGACGGTGTCGGTGCTGCTCCTCGCCGCCGGGCTGGCGATGGTCGCCGGGGCGCTCGTCCTGGCGGTCCGCCGTCGCCGGAGCCGCTGATCCACGCCGCATAGGTTCTGTCCCACGAGGGGACACAGATCGTGTCCCCTCGCGGGACAGAACCCGTCGCGTACGCTGCGCCGATGCCGATCGACGCCGCTGTCGCCGCCGACCCCGAACGTTTCATGCGCCTCGCCATCGACGCGGCCCGGGCCGCCGAGGCCGCCGGCGATCTTCCCATCGGTGCCGTCGCCGTCCGCGACGGTGACGTGATCGCAACCGCCGGTAATCGCCGGGCGATCGACCAGGACCCCACCGCGGACGCCGAACTCCTCGTTCTGCGGGAGGCCGCGGCGGTCGTCGGCGAGTGGCGCCTCGGCGAGGTCACCGTGGTCATCACACTCGAACCGTGCCCCATGTGCGCCGGTGCCATGTGGGCCTCGCGATCGGTGGGGTGGTCTTCGGGGCCGTCGACATGAAGGCGGGTGCCACCGGTTCGCTCTACCACCTCGGCAGCGACCCTCGCCTCAATCACGAGTTCCCGACCCGGGCCGGGGTCCTCGGGGAGGAGTGCGCCTCGCTCCTCACCACGTTCTTCGCATCCCGCCGGACGACCGAGATCTGAACTCGTCACGGGGTCACCCCGTCCTCCGCTAACCTCGATCCCGGAGAGTTGCCGGAGCGGACGAACGGGACGGTCTCGAAAACCGTTGAGGTGCAAGCCTCCAAGGGTTCAAATCCCTTACTCTCCGCAGGGTTACGCGACGGGAACGACGCCTGCCGGTTGAACGGCGCCGCGATCGAGAGCACCGGCAGCGACGCGGCGGCACCGGTCAGCCCGGCCTTGAACGGCGTCGGCCTGGACGTAGTTGACGAAGTCGATGATCGGCACGTCCTCGACCACCGCCCGCGCCGCGGACATCTCCTCGGTCGAGGTGCCGACCGGCGAGTTCACGTAGTCGACGACCGTGTCGTGCTGGTCCTGCACCGCGGCCGCGACCTTCGCGTCGGGGTCGACGGTGTTGGAGTTCAGCACCTGCGAGCCGGAGCCGACGAGCACCCACTTCAGCTCACCGCGCTTGGTCCAGGTGGCCTGCACGATCAGGTCCATGAGCGCGACCCGCATGCCCAGTAGGCCGGCTCGCACAGCAGCACCTGCTGGCCGGTCCGCTCGTTGCGGACGAACTGCTGCCGGGGGACCTCGAGGTGCGCGTGGCCGACGAGGATCGCGTCGACGTGGGGCACCTGCGCGGCCACGAGGGACGAGGCGTTCTCCGGGTAGGGCAGCGCGTCGCCGTACGACGAGGAGGTGTTCGGACCCGAGTGGGCCGAGACGACGATCAGGTCGCAAGTTCTTCTTCATCTCCGGCACGAACTTCTTCGCCTGCTCGACCAGCCCGGGGAACTCCATCTCCCTCGACGTTGGCCTTGTCCCAGATCGCGATGCCCGGGTTGGTCAGGCCGAGCACCCCGACCTTGAGCGTGCGGCCGCGGCCCACCCGGAAGGTCTTGATCAGGTACGGCTTGAACGCCGGCCGCTTGGTCGCGGGGTCGACGGCGTTCACCCGCAGCGGGAAGTAGGCGTACTCGAAGGTGCGCAGGATCGGCAGCCCGTAGTTGAACTCGTGGTTGCCGAGCGCCGCGGCGTCGTACCCGACCAGGTTCATCGCGCGCGCCATCGGGTGCACGGTGTCGCCGTCGATCGGGTCGATCTTGGCGTAGTAGTACGCCAGCGGGGTGCCCTGGATGGTGTCGCCGGCGTCGAGGGTCAGGATCGGCTCGCCGCGACGCTCCTTGCGCATCGCCTTGATCAGCGTGGCCGCCCGGGCGAGGCCGATCGCGTCGGAGACCGGCTTGGTGGTGCTGTTGTGGTTGTCGAACTCCTGGTTCTTGTAGTAGTCCCAGTTGTAGACGTTGCCGTGCAGGTCGGTGGTGCCGAGCACGGTCAGCCGCACCCGGTTGCCCGGACGGCGCGGGTCGTACTCGACGCCGTACGACGGGGCGGCGAAGCCGGCGGCCGCGAGCGCGGCTCCCCCGTGAGACCTCCGGCGATGACGGCACGGCGCGACGGCATGGATTCGGACACGACGGTTCCTCCCGAGAACGGACGACGAGGAGGCAGTTCTACCACCTCCTGGTGGTCGACCGCCCCACTTGTCGGCCAACGCCTCGATGACGGTCAGGTTGCGGTTCGTCGCCACACCGAGGTGCTTCTCGATCACGGCGTTGGTCAGCTTCGCCTCGTGGTAGTTCTCGCCGAGCAGCAGGTGCACCGCCCGGCCGCCGACCTTGGCCACCTCGCCTGCGGCGCCGGCCGCCTCGACGGCCTCCACCTGGGCCGCCGTCGGTGCCTTCTTCAGCAGGGACACGTAGTGCCGCCCCTCGTGCCCGTCGGCGAACCGCTTCGCATCGTCGGCGATCGCCCGCAGCTCACGCTGGCTGAAGACGATGGTCGGTACGTCGAAGCCGCGGTCGGCCGCGAACGCCTCCTCGAGAGCCGCCTCGATCCGGGTCCGGGACCGCATGGTGGTGCCGAACCGGACGTTGCCGGTGTTGATGTAGGTCTCGACGTCGGTGAACCCGGCACCCTCGACGGCCGCGACGATCGCCGCCTTGGGGAACTTCCGGGTGGCGCCGAGGTTGATCGCCCGCAGGAACCCGATGTACGTGGCCACGGCCACATCCTGCCCGAGCCGGCGGACCAGGGAATTACGTACAGGTTTCCGATGCATTATGTCTCTCGTGACCGAAGCAGAGCTCGCCGGCGACCTGGTCGTGCACGCCGCACGCCTGGTCCGCGCCGTACGACGGGACCTCGAGCTGCCCACCGGTACCCGTCTCGTCTCCCTGCTCGACGAGCACGGCCCGCTGGGGATCTCGCAGCTCGCCGCCCTCGATCGCAGCTCCCAGCCGACGATGTCGGGGGCCGTCGCCCAGCTCGCGGAGCAGGGCTGGGTGTCCAAGGAGCCCAACCCGGCCGACGCCCGGGGCCTCCCTGGTCACGCTCACCGACACCGGTCGTGCCGAGCTCGCGCGGATCCGCCGCCGGATCGGCGAGCACGTCGCCGCGCTCGTCGCCGACCACCCCCAGCCTCACGGGCGAGGACCTCGCCACGGCGGTCGCCGTGCTCGACGCCCTCGTCAACGACACCCGTTCTCGGAAAGGCACCTCGTGAGCTCGTTCCTCAAGCAGCCCCGCGCCGTCTGGGCCGTCGCCTTCGCGTGCGTCATCGCGTTCATGGGCATCGGCCTGGTCGACCCGATCCTCAAGGAGATCGCGGTCCAGCTGGACGCGACCCCGAGCCAGGTCTCGCTCCTGTTCACCAGCTACATGGCGGTCATGGGCGTCTCGATGCTGGTCACCGGCGTCGTCTCGAGCCGGATCGGGCCCAAGCGCACGCTGCTCTCCGGCCTGGTCCTCATCATCGTGTTCGCCGGCCTGGCGGGGATGTCGGACAGCGTCGGCGCCGTCGTCGGCTTCCGCGCGGGCTGGGGGCTGGGCAACGCGCTCTTCGTCGCGACAGCGCTGTCCACGATCGTCAGCGCCTCGAAGGGCTCGGTCGGGCAGGCGATCATCCTGTTCGAGGCCGCACTGGGGCTCGGCATCGCGTCCGGCCCGCTCATCGGCGGCCTGCTCGGCGAGCGGGTCGTGGCGCGGCACCGGTCCCTTCGGGGTGTCCGTGCTGATGACGATCGCCCTGGTCGCGACCGCGTTCTTCCTCCCGGCGACGCCGCCGGAGGGCCGGCGCACCTCGCTCGCCGACCCGTTCCGCGCGCTGCGCCACCCCGCGCTGCTCCTCCTCGCGCTGGTCGCGATCTTCTACAACCTCGGCTTCTTCACGCTGCTGGCCGCCGGGCCGTTCGCGCTGCCGTCCTACGGCATCATGCAGATCGGCTGGACGTTCTTCGGCTGGGGCATCCTGCTGGCGGTCAGCTCGGTGTGGGTGGCGCCGGTGCTGCAGCGCTGGTTCGGCACGATGCCGGCGCTCACCGCCGTGCTGGGTCTCTTCGCCCTCGACCTCGCCGTGATGGCGGTCTACGCCGAGGACGAGTCCGTCGTGACGGCGTGCATCGTGGTCGCGGGCGCCTTCATCGGTGTCAACAACACCCTGGTCACCGAGGCCGTGATGGGAGCCGCTCCCGTCGAGCGGCCGGTCGCGTCCGCGGCGTACTCGTTCGTCCGGTTCACCGGCGGCGCGCTCGGCCCGTTCATCGCGCTCAAGCTCGCCGAGCACGTCGGAGTGCCGGCACGCCCCGTTCTGGTTCGGCGCGGCCGCGGTCGCGGTCGGCGTGGTGGTCGTCGCCCTGGGCACCCCCACGATCCGCCGGGCGCTCGACGGCGCCGCTCCCGCGCACGGCGGTGAGGCAGAGGCCGAGGCCGAGCTCGTCGGCGACCTCGCCTGAGGTCCTGACGCCGGCCGGCCCGTAAACCGGTCGCCCCACGTGCAGGCGGCGCGTACCGTCATGGGCCGGTGGGGATCAGCAGCCGGCCAGGTGTGCCTGGGGCCGGTCCTGCGCGTAGTACCCCCTCCCCCGGTTGCCCCCTCACGGGTTCCTCTGGCATACGCGCGATGTGCGCGGGGGTTCGACTCCCCCACCTCAACGGGCGGACGGGTGGGTGCGCGAGCGACCCGCCACCTGTCCCACGGCCGGTCCGCACGACGGCCGACGCCCCGTGGACGAGTGAGTGCACCGGCCCGTCCGCCCCGCACCACCCAGCAGCACCGACACCGCCTGAAGGAGGATGACCATGTCCCTGTTCCGCACCACCATCACCGTCCAGGCCGGCGAGCGCGCGCTCGAGTACGTCAACGGCACCTGCACCCGGGTCCTCGAGCCCGGGCGCCACCGGCTGGCCCGCCGCGCACAGGTCCACCGCGGGTGCTGGTCCTCGACCGGGTCGAGACCACGGCGCCGCAGGAGGTGCTCACCGCCGACGGCGTCGGCGCGCGTCACCGTCGCCGTCCCGCTGGGGCGGTCGGCGACGCGCGCCGGTTCGGTCGACGGCGGCCGAGCCGCTCGCGCTCGTCTACCTCGCGGTGCAGGTCGCGCTGCGCGAGGCGCTCGCCGACCTGACCGCCGAGGACGTCGCCCGGCGGGCGCGTCGTACCGTCGGCGAGGCGGTCACCGAGGCCGCCCGAGCGGCCGCCGAGCCGCTCGGCGTCGTCGTGCACGGCACCGTGGTCAAGGACGTGATCCTGCCCCACGAGCTGCGCGAGGCGTACGCCGCGCTGGCCTCGGCCCGCACCCGCGGCCAGGCCCAGCTGGAGGTCGCGCGCGCGGAGACCGCCGCGCTCCGCTCGCTCGCGAACGGGGCCAAGCTGCTCGACGACCACCCGGGCCTGGCCCGGCTCCGCAGCCGTGCAGGCGCTGCCACCCGGCTCGCGCGTCGAGCTGGTCGCCCCGAGCGACTGAGCCGCGGACGGGGCGCGACTCGGCGTCCACCCGGCGCATCAACGCCCCGGCTGCCAGAGGCGGCCGGGGCGTTGCTCCTCCCCGAAGGGAGATCGTGGGGGTCGGGCTCCTCCCCGTTCTCGACTACAGGTTGCCGCGACGCTCCTGCTCGCGCTCGATGCTCTCGAACAGCGCCTTGAAGTTGCCCTTGCCGAAGCCGAGCGAGCCGTGCCGCTCGATGAGCTCGAAGAACACCGTCGGGCGGTCCTGCACCGGCTTGGTGAAGATCTGCAGCAGGTAGCCGTCCTCGTCGCGGTCGACGAGGATGCGCCGCGCCTTGAGCTCCTCCACCGGCACGCGCACCGCGCCGATGCGCGCGCGCAGCTCGGGGTCGTCGTAGTAGGCGTCGGGGGTGTCGAGGAACTCCACGCCGGCCGCGCGCATGGTGTCGACCGTGGCGACGATGTCGTTGGTGGCCAGGGCGACGTGCTGCACGCCGGCGCCGCCGTAGAACTCGAGGTACTCGTCGATCTGCGACTTGCGGCGCGAGACGGCCGGCTCGTTGAGGGGGAACTTCACCCGGCGGGTGCCGTCGGCCACGACCTTGCTCATGAGCGCGGAGTAGTCGGTGGCGATGTCGTCGCCGACGAACTCGGCCATGTTCGTGAAGCCCATGACGCGGTGGTAGAACTCGACCCACTCGTCCATGCGCCCGAGCTCGACGTTGCCCACGCAGTGGTCGATCGCCTGGAAGAGCCGGCGGGCCGGCGGCGCGACGATCGGCGACGCCGCGACGAAGCCGGGCAGGTAGGGGCCGTCGTAGCGCGAGCGGTCGACCAGCGAGTGCCGGGTGTCGCCGTACGTCGCGATCGCGGCGCGCACCACGGTGCCGTGCTCGTCGGTGAGCTCGTGCGGCTCCTCGAGGCTGGTCGCGCCGTGGGCGACGGCGTACGCGTGCACGGGGCACGTCGGGCACCTCGAGGGCCAGGTCGGTGACGCCGTCGCCGTGCCGGGCGACGTGGCCGCGGCCGGGGCGGCGGCGTGCACCGCGCCGACGAGCACGAACCTGGCCTTGCCGCTGCGCAGCACGTAGGTGGCGTGGTCGCGGTCGCCCTGCTCCGGGCCGCGGTAGGCGACCAGCGTCATGCCGAAGGCCGTGGCGTAGTAGTGCGCGGCCTGCTTGGCGTTGCCGACCGCGAAGACGACGGCGTCCATGCCCGTGAGCGGGAACGGGTCGGCGGCGCGGGCGTCGGCGGGCACGAGGGGGGCGGTCGTCTGCGTCATGCCCGGAGGATGGGGATGCCGAGGGCCGTGGGCAACACGTCCACGACACGGCGGGCAGTGTGCCAGAGTAGCGCAGCCTCACCTGCCTTCGAGCGAGCAGGTTGACCACCTGCTCGCGGCAGCGCCCGGCGCACGCCCGCCCCCGGGAGGCCCGCCATGACCCAGGCGATCGACGTCCTCGACGCGCGCATCCTCACCCTCTTCGAGGCCGAGCCCCGCGTGGGGGTGCTCGAGGCCTCGCGCCGGCTGGGCGTGGCCCGCGGCACCGTGCAGGCCCGCCTGGACCGCCTGGCCGAGCGCGGCGTGGTCACCGGCTGGGGGCCGCAGGTCGACCCGGCGGCGGTGGGCTTCCCGGTCACCGCGTTCGTCACCCTGGAGATCCGCCAGGAGACCAGCCAGGGCGGGCACGACGCCGTGGGGGCACACCACCCATTTCAGCGACTCGCGCTTGAAATAGTCGCCAAAGCTCCAGTTGCCCAGCATCTCGAAGAAGGTGTGGTGGCGCGCCGTGTAGCCGACGTTTTCCAGATCGTTGTGCTTGCCGCCGGCACGCAGGCAGGCCTGCACCGAGGCGGCGCGCACATAAGAACGCTTGTCGGTGCCCAGGAACACGTCCTTGAACTGCACCATGCCGGAGTTGGTGAACATCAGCGTGGGGTCGTTGCCGGGCACCAGCGGGCTGGACGCCACCACGGTGTGGCCTTTGGAGGCGAAGAAGTCCAGGAAGCTCTTGCGGATGTCGGCGACGGAAAAAGTGGGTGTGCTCATGTTTTTGTGTAGTTCGCCGCGCCGGCCAGAACCGGTCAACAGCACGTAAAGGCTTGATTTGCTTGAACTTTCGATTATAGGTTTGGGGCTTCCCGCGCGACAGACAGAGTTTGGGCCAGGCGCTATGCTCCAACACGTGGCAAAATTTCTTAACAAGTTAAATAAATCGGCAATGACCAATTTCCCCTATCCCACTGACTGGAGACACCCCATGGACATGAAGACCTCCCCCCTCGCCCTGCTCAAAGACCCCAGCCTGCTCAAGACCGACGCCCTGATCAACGGCCAGTGGGTCGCCGGCAGCAGCCGCTTTGACGTGCCCGACCCCGCCACCGGCGCAAAGCTGGCCGACGTGGCCAACCTGGGCGCGGCGGACGCCGAAGCGGCCATCGCCGCCGCCAACGCCGCCTGGCCGGCCTGGCGCGCCAAGACCGCCAAGGAGCGCAGCATCATCCTGCGCAAGTGGTTCGATTTGCTGATGGCCAACCAGGACGACCTGGGCCGCATCATGACCGCCGAGCAGGGCAAGCCCTTTGCCGAGGCCAAGGGCGAAGTGGCCTACGGCGCCAGCTTCGTGGAGTGGTTTGCCGAGGAAGCCAAGCGCGTCAACGGCGAAACCCTGCCGCAGTTCGACAACAACCGCCGCCTGATGGTGCTGAAGCAACCCATCGGCGTGTGCGCCGCCATCACACCCTGGAACTTCCCGCTGGCCATGATCACCCGCAAGGTGGCCCCGGCCCTGGCGGCGGGCTGCACGGTCATCATCAAGCCGGCCGAACTGACGCCGCTGACCGCCCTGGCCGCCGCCGAGCTGGCCATGCGTGCCGGCATCCCGGCCGGCGTGCTGAACATGGTCACCGCCGACGGCGCCAACTCCATCGCCGTGGGCAAGGTGCTGTGCGCCAGCGACGTGGTGCGCCACATCAGCTTCACCGGCTCCACCGAAGTGGGCCGCATCCTGATGGCGCAGAGCGCGCCCACCGGTGAAGAAACTGTCGCCTGGAGCTGGGCGGCAACGCGCCGTTCATCGTGTTCGACGATGCCGACATCGACAGCGCCGTGGAAGGCGCCTTTGCCAGCAAGTACCGCAACGCCGGCCAGACCTGCGTGTGCGCCAACCGCCTGTATGTGCAGGAGGGCGTCTACGACGAGTTTGTGGACAAGTTCGCCGCCAAGGTGCGCACCGCCAAGGTCGGCAACGGTTTTGAAGACGGCGTGAACCAGGGCCCGCTGATTGAAGAGGCCGCGCTGCAAAAGGTCAGCGCCATGTGGACGACGCCGTGGCCAAGGGCGGCACGGTGCTGGTGGGCGGCAAGCGCCTGCCGGGCCAGTTCTTCGAGCCCACCGTGGTGGCCGACGCCACAGCCGACATGCTGTGCGCCAAGGAAGAAACCTTTGGCCCGTTCGCCCCGGTGTTCAAGTTCACGACCGAGCAGGAAGCCATCGACGCGGCCAACAACACCGAGTTCGGCCTGGCCAGCTATTTCTACAGCCGCGACATCGGGCGCATCTTCCGCGTGGGCGAGGCGCTGGAGTACGGCATGGTGGGCATCAACGTGGGCATTCTGGCCACCGAGCATGTGCCGTTTGGCGGCGTCAAGCAGTCGGGCCTGGGCCGCGAAGGCTCGCACCATGGCATGGACGACTATGTAGAGCTCAAGTATCTTTGCGTGGGCGATATCCTGAAGTGACGGCTGCGGGTGCGGCTTCCGTGCGCGGACCATCGCCGCCGGACAGGTGGCTGCGCCGTGGGCGCGGCGGATCCGCGGCTTCTTGGCGCGTTCATTTGACGCAGATCACACAATGGATGGCGGGCTACCGCTCTGGCGCCACGAAACCTGAAGACCAGACCCCGTCAATCCCGCGCCAGAATATTCCTGTATATATAGCAATAAGTGACCATTTGACGCTGGGAAGCGGCTGTTTTTCTTCAAAATCCGGCGCACCATCCGGCGGTCAAGGCGTCGGCCGTCGCGCCGGATTGTCCCCCGTGCTCCGCGGTGGAAAGCATGCCGGATGCGGCGTATATTGTTTCGCATGAACACGCTCACCCTTCCCAAAGCCCTTTCCCACCGCCATTTCTATCGGCATTACGCTGCTGATCTGGTTCGTCATTCCGGTGCCGGACAAGGTCACGCCGGAGGCCTGGCACCTGCTGGCGCTGTTCACCGGCACGATTGCCGCCATCATCGGCAAGGCGCTGCCGATCGGCGCGGTGTCCGTCATCGCCATCGCGCTGGTCGCCATCACCGAAGTCACGCGGCCCGGCAAGCCCGAAGGGGCGATTGCCGACGCCCTGAGCGGCTTTGCCAACCCGCTGATCTGGCTGATCGCCATCGCCGTGATGATCGCCGTGGCGCTGACCAAGACCGGGCTGGGCACGCGCATCGGCTACCACTTCATCGCGCTGTTTGGCAAGAAGACGGTGGGTGTGGCCTATGGGCTGGTGCTGTCCGAACTCGTCATTGCACCGGTCACGCCCAGCAACACGGCGCGCGGCGGCGCCATCATCCATCCGATCATGCGGTCCATCGCCGACGGTTTCGGCTCCAGCCCGGAACTGGGCACGTCCAAGAAAATCGGCCGCTACTTGGCGCTGGTCAACTACAACACCAACCCGATCACCTCGGCCATGTTCATCACGGCCACCGCGCCCAACCCATTGATCGTGGACCTGATTGCCAAGGCCACCAACTCCGCCATCAAGATCACCTGGGGCCAGTGGGCGCTGGCCGCGTTGTTGCCGGGGCTGTGCATGCTGCTGCTGATGCCGCTGGTGCTCTACTTTTTGTTCCCCCCGGAGATCAAGGACACGCCGAACGCCCGTGTCATGGCCCGGACTGAGCTGGACAAGCTGGGGCCGATGCAGTCCTCGGAGATCGTCACCCTGGGCGTGCTGGCATTGATGCTGCTGATGTGGGCCGGCGTGCCGGCCATGCTGCTGGGCCCGGCGTACGACCTGAACGCCACGACCACCGCCATGATCGGCCTGTCGCTGCTGCTGCTGACGGGGGTGCTGGAGTGGGAAGACATCCTCAAGGCCAAGAGCGCCTGGGACACCCTGATCTGGTTCGCCGCGCTGGTGATGATGGCCACGTTTCTGGGCAAGCTGGGGCTGATCACCTGGTTCTCGACATCCATCCAGAGCGGCATCAGCGTGCTGGGTTTGGGCTGGATGAGCGCCACCGCGATCCTCGTGCTGATCTATTTCTACGCGCACTATTTCTTTGCCAGCACCACCGCGCACATCACGGCCATGTTTGGCGCGTTCTTTGCCGCGGGCGTCGCGCTGGGCGCGCCGCCAATGCTGCTGGCGCTGCTGCTGGCGTTTTCCTCCTCGCTGATGATGTCACTCACCCACTACGGCACCGGCACCGCGCCGATCATCTTTGGCTCGGGCTACACCACGCTGAACGAGTGGTGGGCCGCCGGTGCGGCGATGAGCGTGGTGAACCTGCTGGTGCTGGTGCTGGTCGGCGGCGTCTGGTGGAAGTTGCTGGGCTACATCTGATGGCGCCGCCCGCGCCGGAGGTGACAGCAGCGCTGGCGACGGGCCCGGACAATGCAGCGCATGGCCATTGACATCAACTCCGACGAAATCCACACGCCACCGGTCGCCTCTGCCACCGTGATGGTGCTGCGTGACAGCCCCCGGGGCCCTGAGGTGCTGATGATGCGCCGCCATGGCAACTCCAGCGTACTCGGCGGCGCCCATGTGTTCCCCGGTGGCAAGCTCGATGCGCAGGACAGCCGGGTGGACCCGGCCGTTCTTGACCAGCCCCTGCACCAGTTGCACCAGTCGCTGGGCCAGCCCGGGCTCGACGCGGCCACGGCCGCAGGCCTGCACGTGGCGGCACTGCGCGAGACCTTCGAGGAATGCGGCCTGTTGCTGGCCCATGCAGCCGACCCCCATGGGCTGCAGGTCGCACGCGACCAGATCCGCGCGGGTCACGATTTCGTGTCCACGGTGGTGGCGCTGGGCCTGACGCTGGAGACCGCGCGCCTGGCCCCATGGTTACGCTGGATCACGCCGCGTGTGCCCTCGGTGACGCGCAGCCGCTTCGACACCCGCTTTTTCCTTGCCGAAGCGCCGCCCGACCAGACCGCGGTTCACGACGACCACGAGGCCACCGAGACCGTCTGGCTGCATCCCCACACCGGCCTGCAGCAGTACTGGGACGGGCAGATCGACCTGGCGCCGCCGCAGATCATGAGCCTGAGCGAGCTGGCCCGCTTCGACAGCGTGGCACAGGTGATGGCATCAGCGCGCAGCCGCCCACCGCCCCTGATCGAACCCGAGCCGTTTGACCAGGACGGCCAGCGCGTCATCTGCTACCCCGGCGACCCGCGGCATACCCTGCGGGAGCCGGCCTGGCCCGGCCCCACGCGCCTGATCTACCGCAACCGCCGGTTTGAACCCGAAGGCGGGCTGGCGGCGCTGTTGCACACGCCTTGAAAAACTACTGAAACTATAGCTGACTATGACCGTTTGACGCTGGGTAGAGGCCAAAAACATTCAATAAATCAGTTTTTTAGCCCCTTGGGCAACACCAGGCCGCGCTGGCGCATGACCTCGCGCAGGCGGTCCGGGTAGTCGCTGATGAGGCCGTCCACGCCCCAGTCCATCAACCGCTCCATGTCGGGCGGCTTGTTCACCGTCCAGGGGATGACCTTCAGACCCAGCGCCTGCGCGGCCTTGACCGATTCGGCACTGAGGTCATTGAAGTTGGGAGACCAGACGGTGCCGCCCGATGCCTTGACCATGTGCGCCACTGACGGGTAATGCGACAGCAGCAGGCCAGCCGTCCAGGTTCCGTCTGCCAGCGTGTTGTAGTTGCGGCTCTGGCTGGTCAGATAGACCGTGCGCAGGCCCGGCTCCAGCTTCTGGACCAGCATCAAGGTCCGCCAGTCGAAGCTCTGCACCGAGACCCGCTGCGTCATGCCTGAGTCGCGGATCACCGCCAGCAGGGTGTTGGCGAAGACCTCCGGCGACACCGTGTCGTCGGGCCTGAGCGGGTTGATCTTGGTCTCGATGTTGAACTGGACGCCCGTGGCCCCGTAGGCATTCACCAGCCTGAACAGGGACGCCAGGGTCGGGATGCGCTGGCCGTCACGCGGCGCCTGCGTCGGGAACTGCCGGCCGTAGGCACTGTCCGGGTTGCTGCGCCCCACGTCAAAGGCCTGCAGCTGCGCCAGTGTCAGCGACCTGATCAACGGTCCGCGCTCCTTCAACCACTGCCCTTGCGCATCGCGCGTGATGGCCTCGAACAGGGCCGGCTCGTGCGAGATCACCGCAACGCCGTCGGCGGTGATGGCGATGTCAAGCTCCAGCGTGGTAACGCCCATCTCCAGCGCCCGCTCGAACGCGGCCAGCGTGTTCTCGGGCGCCAGGCCGCGCGCGCCGCGGTGGCCCTGCAGGTCAAAGGCCCAGCACACCGGCAGCCCTGCCATCAGGCCCGCCAGCATGCCCAGGCGCAACAACGTTTGCGACCGGGTTTTCAAGAAAACAAAGATGCTTTTCATACCGCCAGTGTTGCCGAAAGCGGACGGTTCGGCAAACGACGCGCATCGCCCGCCCAGGGCACTGTCGCGCGCTTGCCAGCGGCCAGGGTCATGTTCGGCGATACTTCAGGGTTATTGTCCGAAACCGAAAGAAGCAGTCAATGAACCACCTCAGCGGCATGGACGCCATGTTCCTGCATATCGAATCGCCCGAGATGCCCATGCATATCGGCTCGCTCAATGTGCTCGATCTGCCGCCCGGCTACACGGGCGATTTCTACGAAGACGCCAAGAAGATGATGAGCGAACGGCTACATCTGGCGGCCGTGTTCACGCGCAAGCTGGAGCTGATGAATAAATATGCTCAAATTTTATTATAAGATGTAGATAAAAAGCCTCTAAAAGCTGAAATAAGCGGTGAAAAAAGTAGAAGAATAACACCTAAAGATACACTTCCTGATACATTTACTTTATCTCAAGTAAGAGAGGATATATTAAAAGCAGTTAGCAAAAAAAAATCAAAACACACGACTCATAATGCTTCAATGTATGAAAGTCCGACAAAAATTATTCAACCTAGACAAGTTTTTGCTTTAACTACAAATTCAAAACAAGACAATTTAAAAAGTATATATTTTGCCGATAAACCAAAAGCATCAGTTTTATAACATGTCTTAACTGTAGAATATACATAAACACC
>JBAOIR010000032.1:0-31742 GCA_037045585.1 Microthrixaceae bacterium | reverse complement strand
GTGTATTCAAGCGTCAAAGTCACAGGTTGCTGAAAGGTAAAGTTCGATTGCGGGCTATTGTCACGATAGGCAGTCAACGTAAAGGTGCTACTTCGGGAAATCTAAGGCTCCCGGTTGCGACGGTGTTCCTTGATCATCATAAAGGAAGGTCGTGGCCTGATCGATTGCCCCGCCGGGGATCTGCACGGCGACACTGCCACCGCTGGGATCGCTATAGGTCAAAGTGGCCGGTGCGTCTGGTTGAGCCACGGTGGTGGCATCACTGACAGGCAGCGTTGGGGTCGCTGTGGGTGTGCCAGGGATCGGAGTCGAGGTTGCTGTCGGCGTGTCCGTTGGAGCAACTGGGGTTGCTGTTGGCCCAACTGGCGTGTCCGTTGGTGTGACCGAGGTTGCCGTCGATGCGGCTGGCGTGTCGGTTGGTGCGACCGGGGTTGCCGTCGGTGCGGCTGGCGTGTCGGTTGGTGCGACCGGGGTTGCCGTCGGTGCGGCTGGCGTGTCGGTTGGTGCAGGCGGTGTTGCGGTCGGCCCGACTGGCGTGTCGGTTGGTGCCACCTCGGCGTCGCCGTTGGGAGAATCGGGGTCGGCGTTAGGCTAGGTGTCGGTGTTAGGGTGGGTGTAGGCGGCGGGGGTTCGTTTAGATTGAGATAGCTGAGCTGTGGCGTGTTGCCCCAAATGGCGGCGGTGAGATCGAGGTCGCCGTCACCATCCAAATCTGCCATCTCCAAGCCATGTACCATGTTGGCGGAAGTGGCGGCACCCACGTTGTACGATGTGGTGTCAAAAGTGCCATCGCCATCATTCAAAAAGACCATCGTTTGACCGCCGCCAGCGCAGTTGTTGCCCCAATTGCCAATGCCAAATCGAGATCGCCGTCATCGTCCACATCACCGCTCGTCAAGGCGGTGGTGCAGATACCGACTGGCCCGACCGTGCTGGTTATGGTATCGAAGGGGTTGCCATCACCATCGTTGAGGTAGACGACATTTTGGCGCGGGGAACCACGATGGCTGACGGCCATATCGAGCTTTTGATCGCCATTAAAATCACCAGTCGTCATCTCGAATTTGGTGTTACTGTTGCTAAAGGTGCCAAAGCTGTAGTTGGTGCCATCAAAGGGATTCTCTACGCCATCATTCAAGAAGAGCTTGTTCCCGTTGTTGCCAGCCACCAACAGATCAAGACGCTGATCGCCATTTACATCGCCAAAGGTAATGTCGCTGAAATAGTCACCGGTCAAGGAATGTTGTAAAAGGTAGTATCAAAGGGGTCGTCGCTGCCATCATTGAGGAAGAGATCCACTCGTACTCTTCTTGCTGGCTAAATCCAGATCGCCATCGCCATCCACATCGCCCAGTGCAAACGCAAAGACTTGCGAGGCATTGGTAATGTTATAGGTAGAGCCAGCACTATCAAAGGGGTTGCCAGCGCCATCATTCAGATAAAGCCTGGGAAAGGAGGTGTAACTGCCCAATACGAGATCCAACTTGCCATCGCTATTGAGATCGCCCATTCTTGCGACCCAACTGCCACCCGGCAGGGTGCCCAACGGGTAATTAGTGGTGTCAAAGCTGCCATCGCCATCATTGAGATAGAGGTTGCTATTGCCGCCGTAACCTGCCACGACCATATCGACATCGCCATCGCCATCGACATCGCCCAGGGCTTGGTCGGTGGCATGATTGTTACCAAAGCTGTTGGCGAGGGTATAGTAGCCTGTGCCGCCGATCGCCTCTGTGCGGAACTGCCAAACCGACGGCGGGAGCAAGCCAAAACCATTGCTGCCCTGCAACCCACTCGCTGCGCTCACCTGTACCCATTCGCCCGGCTTGAAGGGTTGGTCCGGCGTAAAGATGAGGATGTCCCCGTCCGTGTTATAGGTTTGCAGGTGTTGACCACTCTGCATCCCATAGACGGCAAAGGTACGCGAGTAGAACGCTGGCTGCATAGATTGGGTGGCTCAAGGTCAGCGCGATGGCTGTAGTGATGGTGGCGGCATGGCTGTTGGCAAGGGGGGAGAAGGAAAGCAGTTGCGGCACATCGGCGTTGACGTGAAGGAAACGATATCGGTAAAGGGGCTGGTGTTGTTCAGCTTGTCATAGGCCGCCACCGTCCAAGTGTACGAGCCATTGGCGAGAGACCGGACCGCTATCGGTGAGATTGCCGACATCGATCACAGCTCCACTAAAATCGAGTTTATAACCGGCCAGGTCAGTAGTGGTCACTGCTTGCCAGTCAGTTTGATGTGTTCGATCGGTGATGATTTGGTCCTGGGCGGGTCAAGCAAATCGGGACGGCGGGGGCGGCGGTATCGACGGTCCAGGTATAAGTGGCTGGTGTGGGATCGACCAGTCCGACTTTATCGCTGGCTTGCACTTCGAATGTGTGTAAACCATCGCTGAGGGGCGCTGTGATAAGTAAGAACCGGTACATGCCCGCCACCCGCCACCATCCACTTGACAGGGATAGCCGGCCCAGCCGCTACCGTTGCCATCGTCATGGCCGAAAAGGAAAGTTTGGTGTGTTCTTGTTGCTTGGATCATGGTTTGGAGAGGATGGTGGTATCGGGCGGCGTGACATCGTCGATCACATTCTTGCTGCTGCTGGCCGTGCCATCGGTACGGTGATAATGGCCGTATTGATCAACACGGTATCGGTGACAATCGCAGGGTCTACAACTGCGGTCACGGTGAGGATGGCTCCACCAGAGGGCACCTCCGCATCCCACTGATAGTCAAGACCACCCGTTTGCGTCACCACGAGTCCGGCGCTGGTGCTGTAGGTGTGAGTCAGTAATTCGTTAGGCAACAGGTCGCTGATTTGCGCTGTCCCACCATTGCTGCCTGCTGCAAAAGACAAGGTGTAGGTCAAAACATCGCCCGCTTTGAGATAGTCCGTACTGGCTGTCTTTGCTGATGTGGACCGGCGGCAGGGATGGTACCCAACCAGGATAATTTGCGCCGTAATCGCCATCTGTCCCGTTGCCAACGATACTGGTGAGTGCAAGGATCGGCTGCGAGGAGGTCACGCTCGCCGCGCCCATAAAACCAGTTGGGATCGTGTTATCGCTGTTGGGACTCACGCCGAGCGTTTGACCCGGCTGGATGGTCGCTTGCCGTGTGCTGCCATTGCTATAAAGGAACTGTACGTCTGCCGGGGTAGAACCTGGATTGTAGATACCCGTTCCACTGTTAAAGATGGGGCTGCTAAATTGATTTTGATTCTGATAGCCTTGGCCTTTCACGTGCAACGGCAAGAAATAAGAGGTAGAGGCTTGCGTAAAGGCATTGTAGGCGTAGCCAATGCCAGCTGTGCTATTAAAGCCAGTCGTTTTACTGCGGATCGCCACCGGGCAAGGATCCCTTGATCGGCGGTGAGAGTAGCCACAAAGTTAAGAGAATGGGTGCCGTTCGCATAGGTCAGCGTTTGGCTGCCGTGTGCTGGTAGATTGAATTGGCTATTGCCGATGTTATCGCTATGGGTAACGTTGACCGCTGCCGGTTGATTGCTGGTGTTATAAACTGTCAAATCTGCCGAGAAGTCAAATTTGTAGAAAGGCCAGGGGCGTAAAGCGTTTGGCTACCGGCTGCCATCCCGTTGCTTGTGAGGAGCGGGGTCCCATTGCTTCCGACTTTGTTATCGATCACGGCGACTGGACCGTTGGGTGAACTCACAATCACTCGAGCCACTGTAGCCATCGGCAAGCGACATCTGCGTAAGATTCGGTAACCAGCTACGATAGGCAGCGAGTGGCGGAGCGGATTGCTGTAACACTTGATTGCCGTTTGGTCGTAAAAGGTTAAGGTGACACCATTGAGGGTGGTATTGGATAAGTTTTGGATGACAAGATTGCTGGTAAAACCATTGGTATCCTTGGCAACCGCTGGCAGATAGAGCGTTTTGGCGGTTGCGTCACTCCAGCCAAGCTCCGCCCCATAACTGAGTGTGGAACCTGGAAAGGTGGCGGAATGAGCGTCGAGACCCGTGGACACCTGCCAATGGTTGATCGCTGTTGACAACCACGCTGTAAGTGCCAGGGCCGAAACAGTTGAGTGAAACGGTTTGGACTTGACCTGCGGCGAAATTCAGTGTACTTACTGACGATCCTCCGATAGAGTAATAGAAGGTCAGTTGCGCCGTTGCCGCGCTGGTGCTGGTGTTTTGGAGACTCAACATTGATTGCCAGGTGCGGTTGCCATCCTTGTAGTTATCGTAAACCACAGGGAAGAAAAGTTGTGAGGTTGCATTGGTTTGCAGCGTGCTTTCGACTACGGCGGGTTGCGGCGCAGCGCCATAGACAGAGATGGCCCAAAGGTGGAAAATTGCGAAGGTGATGACGATGAATAAGGTGATTGTCCTTGACTGCTGACTTGCACTGCGGCGGTGATGATTCCATGCGAGGTTCATAAATTTAGTTCTCCTTTAGATCCGTAGATCCTTGCCGGCAGTGTGCCTGTGTTACACACCACTTTCACAAGATGTTTTACTTCGTATTGTGCTGTAGGGGCGTACCCTTGCAGTTGCCTTGCGCATCGGCAAGCGCTTGCCCCTACAGCGCTTATCAAAGAAGTATATTGAAGTACATAAAGGTTTAGAGTAGAAATATATAATAGATTCTGACAGAATAGTGCTAGATATGACAGAATCGTGATAACCCCTCGATCAATTCAATGAGCGCTACCGCGGTGGCCTCACCTATTGGAAGTTCGACCGGACCAAGGGCCGCCTCGATCCGGCAGCGTCTTTCTCTTTCGCGCTCCCGCCCTACAGCCAGGACCTCTCGGACTCGGGCAAGGGTCCGTCCGAGGGCTGGGGCTTCACCAACTCCTTCTGCACAGAGCGGTACGTCGGCGGCATCGAGAGCGGACGCCCGCCCTTCGAGGCCGGCTGCTCGGCCAAGGACACCGACTTCCTTCACATCACCAACTGGAAGAAGGCGGCGGAGCTGTAAAGGCCGGCAAGGCCAAGAAGATCAACGGGCACAACGTCATCCCCATCGACGTGGCCGTGAGCGAGGGCATTCTGTTCCTCGTGCCGGAGCCCAAGAGCCCGCACGGCTGCGACGTCACGCCAGACGGCAAATACATCACCGTCTCCGGCAAGCTCGACACGCACACCATGGTGTATTCCTTCGAGAAGATTCAGAAGGCGATCGCCGAGAAGAAGTTCGAGGGCAAGGATCCCTACGGCATCCCCATCATCGCCATGAAGGACGCGCTCCACCAGATGGTGGAGATCGGCCTCGGACCTCTGCACACGCAGTACGATTCCAAGGCTTGCACGGCCTACACCTCGGTCTACGTCGACTCGCAGGTTGTGAAGTGGGACTACTGCCAGGGCAAGGTGCTCGACAAGCTCTCGGTGCACTACAACATCGGCCACTTGATGACGATGGAGGGCGACTCCGTCAACCCCAAGGGACGCTACCTGGTGGCCCTCAACAAGCTCGCGATCGACCGCTTCAACCCCGTGGGGCCACTGCACCCGCAGAACCACCAGCTCGTCGACATCAGCGGCGACAAGATGCAGCTGATCTACGACATGCCGGTTCCGCTCGGTGAGCCCCACTACGCAGTGGCGATCAGCGCCAGCTCCCTCAAGCCCGGTGTCCGCTACAAGATGGGCACGAACAGCCGCACCGACGAGAAGCACCCGGGCGCGGTGCGCGCCGGCGAGGAGAAGATTGTCCGAACGCCAGGCCGCGTCGAGGTCTTCGGCACCCTCATCCGCTCGCACATCACGCCCGAGATCATCGAGGTCGAGAAGGGCGACGAGGTCATCGTGAACCTCACCAACCTCGAGCGCGCCCAGGACGAGAACGCACGGTTTCACCGTCAGCGGTCTCAACGTCCACGCCTCGGTCGAGCCCGGGAAGACTGTGTCCGTCAAGTTCAAGGCCGACCGCGAGGGGGTGTTCCCGTACTACTGCACTGAGTTCTGTTCAGCCCTTCACCTCGAGATGCAGGGCTACTTCTTGGTGAAGCCCAAGGGGTACAAGGCCAAGGCGGCGGCCGCCGAGAAGGCCACCTACACGAAGGCCGACTACGAGAAGCAGCACAAGTCCTGCACCGACACCCAGGCCGTCATCGATCAGGTGGTGGGCTTCATCACGAGCACCAACTACAAGGACTTCCCGGCGGCCGTCGCGCTCGTCGAGGACGCCACCGACCAGCTCAAGGCCGCCGAGCCCACGAAGGCCAAGATGACCGAAGCGGTCGCCAAAGAGGACTGGCAGAACGCCACCCTCTGGGCGAATCAGTGGTGGCAGTACCAGGTCAAGGCCGCCGACATCGGACTGCGCGCCAAGACCTTCCTCGAGCAGAACGGCGCCAAAAAGATCAAGTAGGAGCGTCCAGCGGATGCCGAGAGGCCCGTTGTCCGCCAACTGAATGTTGCATCGCGAAGGCCGGTCCGACGTCTGGGCCGGCCCGTCTCACCCAGACCGTCTCACCCAGCTTTCCCAGCCACTGACAGAGTCCTCCATGCGATTGATCTTGAGCACCGTCGTCCTTTGCAGCATCAGCGCCCTCGCCCAGACTGCGGCGGGCAAGGCACCTCCTCCCCCCGCGACGAGCGCGGCGCCGGCCGCAAACAAGACGCCCGCGCCGCCTCCTGCCAAGGCCACGGCCGGCCCGGCGCCTGCGACCGCTGCGGGCCCAAAGCTCGACGGCGCCAAGCTGTACCTCGAGCGAACCTGCGTCGCCTGCCACGGCAAGGACGCCAAGACGCCCATCCTGCCCAATTACCCGAAGCTCGCCGGACAGAATGCTGCCTACGCTGAGCAGCAAATGCGCGACATCAAGAGCGGCGCTCGCTCAAATGCCCAGACCGCCGCGATGAAGGGAATCATGCCACTGGTCGCCGACGAGGAGATCCCGGTCCTCGCCGAGTACATCTCGAAGCTCAAGTAGCCAACCTACCCCACCGCGCGGTCGACGTTGGCGGAACTCTCGCCGCGCTCACCGCACCCGGAGATCACCATGAAGCTCTCTCAGTTGCTGCCTTTGCTCGCGACCCTGGCCGCAGGCGTCGCAGTGGCCGGCGCGCCCGCCCCGAAGAAGGCCGGCATCGAGGCCGCCGGCTACCAATGGAACGCACAAGAAGGCGAAAAGATTGAGGCGCTCAAGCTCAAGGGCGACCCCAAAGCCGGCGAGGATCCCTACGAGGTCTGCTCGGCCTGTCACTTGCCCAGTGGGGCAGGTCGCCCAGACGGCACGTTCCCGCAGCTGGCCGGCCAGCACGCGACCGTCCTCATCAAGCAGATTGCCGATATCCGCGGAGGTCTGCGGGACAACCCCATCATGTATCCCTTTGCCGTCACCCTGACCGATCCTCAGGAGCTCGCCAACGTCGCCGCGTACATCGAGACGCTGAAGATCCCACGCGGCAACGGCAAGGGGCCGGGCACGGACCTCGAGACCGGCCGGAAACTCTACGAGCGTGACTGCAAGACCTGTCACATGGCCAACGGCGAGGGCGACTCGGCGAAGTTCTATCCGGTGCTTGCGGGCCAGCACTACAAATACATGCTTCGCCAGGCCACGGACATCCGCGACGGCCGCCGCCGCAACGCCAACCCGGACATGGTGAAGGTCATCAAGACCTACACCGACAAGGAGATCGACGCGATTGTCGACTACATGTCTCGCCTCGAGATGCCGGAGCATGGAAAGGCCCCGCCCAAGGCTCCAGCGAAGGTCGAGCCTCCGAAGGCCACGAAGAAGTAGCCACCACGCCCGCTCCCCGAGCCTGACTCCGGGCTCGGGGAGACTCAACGCCTCAAGGGGAGCACCCCATGAAGCCCACCCCCCAGTCCCCCCTGGTGTCGCTGCTGGCCCTTGCGTCGCTGGGCGTCATGGGAGTGGCCTACTTCGCGCCTCAGTGGTGGGTCTCGCTGACCGCACCCAACTACCCCGCGGAGCTGTTCCCCGACGGCATCCGCATCGCCTTTGGATTCGACGGTGTGTCCAATGGCTGCACGACCGCGCCCAAGGCGAGCCGTGCGGCCCAGGAGACGACGCAAGAGGACCTCGGGTGGCGCTCTGAGGAAGAGGGCGCACATGAAGCCCCCAAGAGCGCGGAGTCCATGGGGGCCCTCGACTGCGTCCACGAGATGAACACCATCAACCACTACGTCGGGATGCGACCCATGGGCGTGGGTGCGCCGGTCGAGATTCTTCTCGGACGCTACATCCTGGCCATGTTCGGCGTGATGCTCCTTGGCTTCGCCTTGGGTCACAGGCCGGCGCGGATTCCGGTCCTCGGTGCCGGGTTTGCCGGGGTCGCCGGCTGGATGCTCTTCGACCTCTTCGGGCGCGGTTGGCTCGATGCCGCCGTGACGCGGTACAAGGACGACGCGTCCAAGTACTTCAACGAGGCCGAGCGCATTGCGGCCTGGGGCGAGCAACTCCGGTCGGCCGCCCTCATCGCCGCGGTGGCGCTGGTGATTCTGATGGCCTTCGTCGTGTTCGCCAGTTGGAGGTTGCGGCGCTTCCAGCTCCTGCTCGGGCTGGTCCCGGCGTTTCTCCCCGTGTACTTCGTCGGGGCCTTCGCCGCCTGGCTGTGGTTCTTCGGGCACCACATGCACCCTTGGGGCGCCTTCACGCTGAAGCCCTTCATGCCCACGGTCTTCGGCGACGGCAAGGTGGCGCAGTTCACGACGCACTCGTACCCGGACTGGGGTTTTGGCCTCTTGGTGGCCATGCTGCTCCTCCTCATCCCCGCGGTCGCCATGCGCCGCCTCGAGCTGGCGAGCGCTGGCGATCATGCGAGCGAGAAGCCCCCTCCGCCCGAAGGCCCTCCAGAGCAGCCGCAGGGCGCGCAGTGAGGTGCAGGCGCCCGCTCCTGGCGTGTGCGGTTGCCGCGGCGGGTGCGGCCTGGCTGGCACGGGCCGACGAAGCGACCGCGCCGGGGGCTTCTGTGATGCTCCCCCGCAACACCGCCGGGACCCCGCTCGAGCCCAGCACGCCGCCGGCCGGCCCCGCCTTTGCCGGGGCGCCGTGGTTTCAGCCCCTGGTCGACGCGGCTCCCGAGGGAGCGGTGCTCAGGCCTCCCCCGGGGCGCTACGCCGGTCCGGTGTTGATCAACAAGCGACTCACGATTAGGGCGCCGGGATCACGATTGACGGGGGCGGGAACGGCACTGTCTTCACGGTCGAGGGCGGTGGCTACCACCCTGCGCGGCCTCACCTTCACGGGCTCGGGTGAACCCCACGCCTCGGACGACGCGCGCCTGAACGTCCGGGGCGACGAGCACCGCATCGAGGACAACACCTTCGACGACTGCCTCTTCGGCGTCGACCTCAAGCAGGCAAACAGAAACATCGTGAGCGGCAACCGCATCCGGTCCAAGGACCTGCCCTTGGGCCTGCGCGGCGCGGTCGAGCGACCGGATCTCGACCGGCTTGCCCTGCGCCGCGGCCATGGCGAGCGCGATGGCGCCGAACGACACACCCACGCCGGAGCACACGTTGACCACGTCGACGCTGCGATCGGCGAGTGCGAGCCGCACGAGCGCTTCGCCGAGGTCGTCGAGCAGCAGGAAGTCACGAACGGTGTCGGGCCACCACAGCTCGATCACCCCGCCCTCCGGAGGGAGCGCGGTGACGTCGGTCAGGAACTGGTGCAACGGCGAGACCGGCGAGAGCGCCGGGCCGACGAGGTTGAACACCCGGGCGACCGTTGCGTCGAGACCGGCGGCGCGGGCGGCGATCACGGCGTTCGAACCGGCGGCCTTCGTCTCGGCGTAGTCGCCCCGCGGCGCCAGCGGGTGCGTCTCGGCGACACGATCGCCCGTCCCGGGGTCGCCGTACTCGGCCGCCGACCCGATGTGAACGAGGCGAGCGCCGGCCCCCTGGAGCGTCGATGCGAGCCAGGTCGGCCACGCGACGTTGGCATCGGTGAGCTCGTCGGTCGTTCCGCGCAACAGCCCACAGGCGTTCACCACGGCGACGGCGCCGACGGACTCGACCGCATCCAGCACGATGGACCGCGCCCGGTCGTCGCGGGCGAACAGGCCCGGGTGCGTCGGCAGGTCGAGCACCGCGACCTCGGCACGGCCGACGAGCCGACGGGCCACCGCCGAACCGACGAACCCAGCGCCCAGCACGACGACGCCGGTCATGTGGCGAGGATCCGCTCGAACAACGCGCAGTAGTCCCGCACCGTGGCCTCGACGGTGAAGCGCTCCGTGGCAACGCGGCGCGCCGTGGCCGCCATCGACCGTCGACGCTCCGGGTCGGCGCGCGAGCTCAGCGATGGCCGCGGCGATCGCCGCCGGGTCCTCGGGTGGCACGACGAGGCCGGTCACCCCGTCGCTCACCACCTCGGTGACACTGCCCACATCGGCAGCAATCACGGCCACCCCCGCGAGCATCGCTTCCATGATCGACACCGGCAGGCCCTCGGTGCGGCTCGACAGCACGAAGAGGTCGTGATCGCAGATGCGGTCGGCGGCGCGTTCCGACCACGGGATCGACGCCATGGTCACGCGCTCGCCGAGGCCCAGCCGATCGCGTTGCGCCTCCAGCTCCGGCGTCTGCGGTCCGCCGCCGAACTGGGCGAGGACCACGTCGTCGGGCAGGAGCGCCATGGCGTCGAGGAGCACGTCGACGCCCTTGACGGGGTCGTGGCGGGCGATGTTGACGATCCGGAACTCCTCGGCGTCGGGAGCCGGATCGTGCCGAACCTCCGGCACACCGTGGTAGATGGTGCCGACCGAACCGGGACGGAGACCGCCCACCTGCTCGATGATCCGGCTGGACTGCCGGCCGACCGACACGTGCCCGGTCGCCCGGCGCGACGTCAGCTTCTTGAGGAGCTTCGACGTCGACGACCATGCCCCCATCGTCGAGTTCTCGACGACCAGCGTCCGCTGGCCCGGGATGGTCTGGGCGACGAGGAGCGCCCACTGGGCGGTCGGCATCATGGCCAGGTGGAACTGCACGATGTCCGCGCCGATCGATCGGAACAGCCGCCGGTGTGCCCGCATACCGGCCAGGTCGGAACGGTGGTCGACGGTCGGGATCACGTGGATCGCGACGCCCGGCCGTTCACCGGCCAGCCAGTCGAGCACCTCCCGATCGGGCCCGATCAGGTGCAGGTCGATCGCCGCCGGCAGCGCTGCGATCACATTGGCCAGGTTCATCTCGGCGCCGCCACGGGCAACGGCCTCGGTGTAGATCGCCAGACGGAACGGGGCTCGAATCATGTCGGCTGGCGGGCGGGTCGCCGCCGGCGCCGGCTCTACGACCACGGCAGCAGGCGATCCCGCCATTCGGGCCACTCGTCGTTCGCCTGGTCGTAGTCATCGGGTCGCCCGATGTCGAGCCAGTAGCCGTCGAAGCGGTCGACCCGGGGCTGATCGTCGGTCTTCAGGAGGTCGAGCACGAGCTCGTCGAACCCGAGCGCCTGCCCGGCGGGATAGTGCTCGAGCGTCGAGCGGCTGAGCCCGTAGATGCCCATGGACACCGAGAAGTACTCGGTCGGCTTCTCGGTGAACGCGACGATGCGATCGTTGTGTTCGCCGCCGACCTCGAGCACGCCGAAGTCGATCTTCACCGTGCGGTCGTAGGTGGAGACGGTGATGGGCGCACCCGACTCGATGTGGCCGCGCAACAGGGCGCCGTAGTCGAGGTCGGTGAGGACGTCGCCGTTCATCACGAGGAAGTGCTCGGGGCACTGGTCGAGGTTGGCGACGATCGGGCCCATGGTGCCGAGCGGCTCGTCCTCGTTCCAGTACGTGATGCGCAGGCCCCACTGCGAGCCGTCACCGCAGTAGGCACGGATGAGCTGGCCGAGATGACCGATGGCGATCGTCACCTCGGTGAAGCCGTAGCCCTGCAGCTGCCGCATCACGACCTCGAGGATCGCCATCTCGTCGCCGATCGGCACGAGGGGCTTGGGGAAGGCGGTCGTGTACGGACGGAGGCGTACTCCCCGGCCTCCGGCCAAGATCACGGCGTGCATAGGTAGTCAGTCTGCGGAACGGCTGGTGATCTGTCGAGTCGATCAGCGCAAGTCGATGTAGCCGGCCGGCGCGAGCCTCGGCGAGGCCGGCGCGACCGGTGCGAGCGCCGGGTCGAATGACGGCAGCACGGGAAGGGCGGCCGCGTGTCGGGCGGCGGTCGCGGTGACCTCCGCCCAGGACGACGGTGTGGTCGGACGGACCCGCCCCCGCATGGCGCCCACGGCCAGTTGGGGCACCACATTGGTCTCCCACCCGGCGGTCGAGCCGCCGGCGGTGTGGATCGAGGCCCGCACGACGGCGGAGCCGATCTCGAAGGCCTCGTACCCCGACGGGGCGGCGATCGTCAGTTCGAGCAGGTACTTGCCCCCCTCGACACTCGACACCGGACGCAGCTTGGCGCCCCGCACCCGGCGATCGGAGCGGCGGATTCGTTTCACCTCGGCCATGACCGCCTTCAATCGGACCTTGGCCAGGCGCGCCGTGTCGAACTGCGCCGTGCCCAGACTCGTCGAGACGATGAAGGTGTGCCCGCTCCCACGATGGTGACTCACACCCAGGTGTTCGGCGCGCCGGGTGGAACACCTGAGCAGTTTCACCATGTCGGCCGCGATCGCGAGGACATGAGGGGATTGGGCAGGATTTTCTGTGCCGACCCACGGCACCCTCGAATGTCGCCAGAGCATCGGCACGACCCTCCTCGACGTCGGCTGACTGCCCGAACTGCCTCTACGCTCGTGGCCCGTGCCCGCCCCGATCGTCCTGCTGCCACCGTCGGAGGGCAAGGCCGACGGCGGAACCGGCCCGCCCTGGACACCCGGCTCCATCTCGTTCCCCGAACTCGACGCGTCGCGTCGCAAGGTCGCGGCCGCGCTCAAGCGAACGGCCAAGCAGAACGTCGCCGTCAACGCCAAGCTGCTCGGGGTGAAGGGCGACGCGCTCGCCGCGGCCCGGGCGGCCAACCGCGACGTGCTCGACTCGCCGACGCTGCCGGCGATCGAGCGCTACACGGGTGTGCTCTACGACGCGTTCGACCACGCCACGCTGCCGGCGGCCCAGCGACGTCGCGCCGCCGCCCAGCTCGTGATCTTCTCCGGCTTGTGGGGCGTCGTGACCCCGACCGACCTGCTCCCCGACTACAAGCTCAAGATGGGCGCCTCGCTGGCGCCGATGGGTCGGCTCGGAACCTTCTGGCGCCCACAGATCAGCGCCGCGCTGGCACCCTTCGTCGAGGGTCGCACCGTGTGGGACCTGCTGCCCAACGAGCACGCCGCCGCGTGGCAACCGGCCGCCGGGAGTCTCCGACGCCGGATCTCGGTGAAGTTCCTCGACGAGGTTCCCGACGGGGGCGGCAGCAAGTTGGTCGCCGTGTCGCACTGGAACAAGCTCCTCAAGGGGGCCCTCGTCCGCCACGTCCTGGCGACCCAGCTCGACGATCCCGAGGGCCTCGTCGAGTTCGATCACCCCATGGGCTATCGCTACGAGTCCGGCCTCACGACCGAGACCGCCGACGGAGTCACCCACGTGTCGCTGGTGGCCCGGCGCGCCTGATCGCCGCCACTACCGTTCGGCGGATGAGTTCTCCGAAGTACCAGGGCGGCATCCTCTCCAGCCTCGACGACATCGACAACGGTCCGTCGAAGCGCAAGGAATACCCCCGGGTTCCGGCCAACCCCGGCCTCGAGGTCACCCATCAGGCCAGCGGCGTCATCGGGGCGATCGTCGAGTGGACCGACGCCGCGATCACGATCCGTGACGACAGCGGTCGCGACCGTCGCATGCGCAACATCCCGGGCTCGTTCCTGCTCCACGGCAAGCCGTGCACCCTCGTCCGCCCCAACGTGGCGGCGACGTCGGGCCCGCGCATCACCGCGTCCGGCTCGGTCGCCGACCCGACTGCCACGGCCAAGATCGCCAAGGCGAGCCGCATTCTCGTGGAAGGCATCCACGACGCCGAGCTCGTCGAGAAGGTGTGGGGCGACGACCTCCGGTCCGAGGGCATCGTGGTCCAGTCGATCGACGGCGCCGATGACCTGACCGAGGTGGTTGCCGCCTTCGGCCCTCGGCCCAACCGTCGTCTCGGGGTGCTGCTCGACCACCTCGTCGCCGACACCAAGGAATCACGCATCGCCGCGAGGATCGACCACCCCGACGTGCTGATCCGCGGCCACGTCTTCATCGACATCTGGGCCGCGGTGAACCCCAAGCTCATCGGCCTCGACGCCTGGCCCGACATCCCCAAGGGGCTGCCGTGGAAGGACGGCATCTGCGCCGCCGTCGGCATCGCCGAGTCGTGGCAGTTCTGGAAGATGCTCCTCGGCGAGGTGTCCAGCTACAAGGACCTCAACCCGTCGTTGGTGGGAGCGGTCGAGGAACTCATCGACTTCGTCTGCGACGCCGGCTGATCGGGCCGGCCGGCCTCGAGGCCGTTGTCCTCGAGGAGCGCCAGGAGCGCGTCGAGGCGCTGTTCCTCGGCCGACTCGAACTCGGCCTCCCACTCGGTCGACGCCGGGTCGTGCCGCCGGGCGCCGATGAACCACACGACGAGGCACAGGAGGGTGAACGTCACCGCCGGCGCTGTCGATGCCGCCTCGAAGGGATGCCGGACGTGACGTCCGAGCGCGACCCCGAACGAGACCGACGCCAACGCGGTGGTCACGATCTGCCGGGATGCCGAATAGGCAGCACCGAGGAGGTGCTCCGCGATCCACTCGCCGACGACTCCGAGCGGCATCACCCACATGAGGGCCACACCGACGTCACGGGGGATCCATCCGGCGAGTTGGATCGCCGCCACGACGACCATGCCCGGATAGAGAACGGCGCAACGGCGGCACACGTGAGCGGCACCGACACGGATGCACCGATCGGCCTGATGCTCGTGGTGGTGCGACAACCACAGCGGCGACGTCATGTGTCCCCTGTCGGCACCTCCGTGTCGACCCTGAGAGAACGGCGATGCTGGACGAAGGCGTTCAGGCGGGCGACGGCGACGAGCGCCTGGGACCGTGGCCCGGTGCCACGGCGGATGCGAATGAGCCCGCGGCGCTGATCGGCCCAGTCGGTCTTGTAGTCCTCGCCACCGCGCAGCAGGTCGAACTCGGTGCAACCGGCCTCGATCGCCGCGCCGATCACGTCGTAGCGGAGCACCGACCCCGAACCCCGGAGCTCGTGCTCGGTCAGCCGGCCCGCCTGGTAGAAGCTCATGCGTCCACCGACGACGAAGTCGGTCTCGATCGCCACGATCTCACCGTCGGCCGACACCAGCTCGTGGAACCGGACCTCGCCCGCGGCTGCCCCCGAGCGGGCCGCCGCGGCGAACGAATCCCAGCTCGCCAGGAAGCCGGATTCGTCACCCCACCGGCCGTCGTGCAGCTCGTGGAGCGCGCTGAGGGACCGGTCGACGTCGGCCGGCTCGGTGTCGGGGCCACCGACGACACGGAACGTCACGCCGGCCTTCGCCAGGCGCTTCGCCGTCCGCGTGATCGTGCTGCGCATCCGCCCCTGACGAGTGGCGAGGTACTCCGCCCGATCATCGGGAAGGGCCACGTAGGGCGCCACTTCGAGATCGGTCACCTCACCTCGGCCCGGGACCGCGTCGAGCACCCACGCTGCCGGGCGAGCACCGACCAGGTCGACCAACCGGTCACCCGCCGTCAACCACGCACGGATCGCGGCCACGACGTCGGCCACGCGGTCCGGCGCGGCGACGAGATCGAGGTGATCGGGCTCGAGCGGGCCGGTACCGAGGAACTGCAGCACCTCCACACCCGCCTTCGTCGAGCGCTGCAGGGCGAGACCGCCGACGAGTTCGCCGTCGTCGAACACCAGAACGATCCGAGGGTCGCCGATCGCGACCTCAGCCAACCACCACGAGCGGAGGAACGGCGACGGCAACGGCATCGAGTCGACGAGGGCATCCCACGCCGACGCGTGCGCTCCCAGTCGGTCCACCACCCTCGTCTCCATGCGCCTGACAGTGTGGCAGCAGTTCGGCCGACTCCCTCCCAACGGGGTGCCGTAGGGTGCGCCCGTGGACTTCGAGCTGCCCGTCGACGACGACCCGCGCCGCCTGGCCGTGCGAGCGTGGTTGAGCGCCCATCCCGATCCCACCCCCGTAGAACTCGCCGACGCCGGCTACTCCGCACCGCACTGGCCCCGGCCCTGGGGTCTCGATGCGGACGCCGAACACCAGCTGATCATCAACGAGGAACTCGACCGCGCCGGCATCGGTCCGGTCGACAACCAGATCGGCATCGGCTGGGCCGGTCCCACCTTGTTGTTCGCCGGCACCGAGGAGCAGAAGCAGCGGTACCTCCGCCCGATGCTCACGTGCGACGAGTTCTGGTGCCAGCTGTTCAGCGAACCCGAGGCCGGGAGTGACCTCTCCTCGCTCACGACCCGGGCCGTGCTCGACGGCGACGAGTGGATCGTCACCGGCCAGAAGGTCTGGTCGACGTGGGCCGAGAAATCGGAGTTCGGGATCCTCCTCGCCCGCACCGACCCCACCGCGCCGAAACACCGTGGGATCTCCTATTTCATCTGCCCGATGGACCAGCCCGGTATCGACATCCGTCCGATCCGGGAGATGTCGGGGGGCCACCACTTCAACGAGGTGTTCTTCGACGGAGCCCGCATTCCCGCCGCCAACCTCGTCGGTGCTCCGGGCGACGGATGGCGGCTCGCCCGGGTCACGCTCGGCAACGAACGCGTCTCGCTGTCCCACGGCGGCGTCTGCTGGGGCATGGGGCCGACGAGCCACGACTTCTTCGACGCCGTCGCGTCGACCGGCGGCATCGACGACCCGCACCTCCGCCAGCGCGCCGCCGCGATGTACACCGAGGCGTTCCTCCTCCAACTGCACGACCGGAAGATCCTCAGCCAAACCCTGGCCGGCACCGAGCCGGGCCCGGAGGCGTCGCTCAAGAAGCTCATGGCCGACGAACACGGGCAGAAGCTCACCGACCTCGCCGCCGACCTGTGCGGCGCGCAGGGCATGCTCGCCGGCGAGGGCCGCTCCGGACCGTTCGGCGGCGGCGAGCACGAGCAGTGGCCCTGGGCGCAGCTGTTCGCCCGGGCGCTGACCGTCGGAGGCGGCACCACGCAGGTGCAGCGCAACATCCTCGCCGAGCGCGTGCTCGGCCTTCCCCGCGACGAGGCACGCTGATGATCGGCTCCCCCACATGATCGACACCGCCGGCTACTCGACCCTGCACTTCGAGCTGTTGGACGACGACACGATCCTGCGCATCACGATCGACCGACCCGATTCCGCGGTGAACGCGGTCGACGAGGCCCTCCACCACGACCTCACCCGCGTGTTCGGGGCGCTTCGCACCGAACGCGAACTGCGCGCCATCGTGCTGACCGGATCCGGCGGCGCGTTCAGCGCCGGCGGCGACTTCGACTGGTTCCCCACGCTCCGCACGCCGGAGCGACTCGCTGCGCTCCGAGTCGACGCCAAGACGATGATCTGGGACCTCCTCGACATCGAGGTGCCGATCGTCGCGGCGATCGGTGGACCGGCGATCGGTCTCGGCGCGTCGATCGCGCTGCTCTGCGACGTGATCGTCGCCGCGGAAGGGGTCCGCATCGCCGACCCCCACGTGAAGGTCGGCCTGGTCGCGGGCGACGGTGGGGCGGTCATCTGGCCCCTCGTCCTCGGCCCGGCGCTCGCGAAGGAGTACCTCCTGACGGGCAAGCCGCTCCTCGCCGAGGACGCGGCCCGGCTCGGTCTCGTGAACCACGTCGTGCCTGTCGGCGAGCTCGCGGCGACGGCGCTCGACCTCGCCCGGCAGATCGCGGCGAACCCGCCGTTGGCCGTCCGCTACACGAAGGCTGCCGTCAACAAGGGCATCCGTGAGCGTATGGAAACGCTGTTCGACTACGCGTCGGCGCTCGAGCTGTCCACGTTCCTGAGCGACGACCACGCCGAGGCAGTCGCCGCAGCGGTCGAACGCCGGCCTCCCCACTTCACGGGCCACTGACGAAGGAGCGTGATGACCGACCTCGACCCGCCGCCGATCGACCTCCTCGACGGGATCATGACCACCCGGGCCCTCCGTCGCTACACCGACGAACCCGTGTCCGACAACGACCTGTGGACGATCCTGCGCGCCGCCCAGCAGGGCCCGTCGGGCGGCAACATCCAGCCGTGGCAGTTCGTGGTCGTGACCGACGACGAGCCGAAGGCCAAGCTCGGCGAGATCTACCGCAGCTCGTACTACCGCTACGAAGCGGCGATGCTCGCGATGAGTCCGCCTCGGCGTCCCGAGGACGAACCGTCGTGGCAACGGACCATCGCGGCGTCCCGACACCTGGCGGACCACTTCGGCGAGGCGCCGGCGATCATCGGCGCGGCGATGGCCGACATCTCGATGGACGTCGTCGACGAGGACGGGGTGATGGACGTGGGCACCCCGTACGCGTCGGTGTATCCGGCACTGCAGAACCTGATGCTCGCGGCCCGCGCGCTCGGTCTCGGCACGGCGCTCACGACGGTCTTCCGCATTCGCCACGATGACGTTCGCGCCGTGCTGGGCGTGCCGGATCGCTTCCAGGTCGTCGCCCTGATCCCGATCGGCCACCCGGTCGGATCGTTCGGGCGGGCCCGGCGGCGACCCGTCGAGAAGGTCACCCACTGGAACACGTGGGGCGAGCGGCGGGAGCCACCGGGCGGGTGATCCCGACGGGGATCAGAGGTCGAGGAGCTCCACCGGCAGCCCGAGCAGCACGCGTCCGACCGGTTCGTAGGTCACCGGCGACACCATCAGGTGCTGCGTGACGACGTTGGCGTCGCGGAGGATGCGAGCGAGCGGCGAGTCGTTTCGAACCGCCGTGCCACCCGCGAGCGTGAAGGCCGATCGCACCACCTCGACAGCGGTGTGCGCCGCGTGCGTTGCCGCCAGCCGCAGGTTGGCCCGCTGATCGATGGTCGGCGGGTGGCCGTCGACCGCGGAGGTCCACGCCTCGTCGATCGCCTCGAGCACGTACGCCCGCGCCGATCGCAGCTGAGCCGTCGAGCGGGCCACCTCGGCCTGGACGGTGCCACGCTCGGCGAGCTTGCGTCGCTGCAGGGACGGGGTCTTCGCCCCGGCCAGCTCGGCGAGGGCATCAAGCGCTGCGGCCCCCAGGCCGAGCGACACCGAGGCGATGCCGAGCGCCAACAGCCCGAAGAGCGGGAACTGGTACAGCGGGCCGGATTCCACGGGCGACCCGCCCAGGAGATCGACCGACCGCCCGACCGGAACGAGCGCGTCGGTGACCGACCAGTCGTGACTGCCGGTGCCACGCAGGCCGACGACGTCCCAGTTCTCGATGATCGTGACGTCGGCAACCGGTACGTACAGCAGGCGGAACACCCCGTCGTCGCACACGGCACCGCCCGCCATCCACGTGCAGTTCTGCAAGCCGCTCCCCCACGGCCAGGTCCCGCTCAGTCGCCAGTGGTCGCCCTCGCGGGTCGCCCGGCCGAGCGGCGCGTAGGCCCCGCCCCACACTCCGAGCGGGTCGCCGAACACCTCGGCGGCCTCGGCCGCCGGCAGCCACCCCGACATCGCCGCGGTCGTGGCCGCGATCATCACGCACCAGCCGGCCGACCCATCGGCCGCGGACACGCGCTCGATCGACTCGACGAGCGCCCGGGGGTGGGACTCGCCGCCACCGAGGGAAGCCGGTACCAACTGTCGGAACAGGCCCGCCTCGGCGAACGCCCGGGCCAGGTCAGCGGGCAGGCGACCGGCCGTCTCGATCTCATCGGCGCGTGCCGCCACCGTGGCCACGAGCGAGTCGGTCACCTCCGTCATGTGGACCCTGCGCCCTTCCACGGCTGGTTGCCGAACCGGTCGAGGTGGGTGACGTCGCCGACCGGACGTCGGGTGGTGGGGCCGTAGCGGCCTTGCGGCCAGCCGAGCGGCACAACGCACGCGGGCATCACCGAGATCGGCAGCCCGAGTATCTTCCGCGCCGACGTCGACGACCACAGGGGCAGCGTGATGAGCGAGGCCCCCAGCCCCACCGAACGGGCCGCGAGCAGCAGGTTCTGCACCGACGGGTAGATGGAGCCGTAGTACGACGACGGAGCGAACGGCGGCATCGGGACGAAGGGGGCGTGGTTGCCCTTGAGGCACGGCACGACGAGCACCGGGATCTCCTCGAAGTGATCGACCTGCCACTGCACCGCGTCGAGCACCTTGAGCATCGACGGGTTGCCCTTGCTCACGCGACGACCGATCCCCCCGTAGATGGACCACGACTGCCGGTACCGCTTGGCGAACTTCGCCTTCGTCGCAGCGTCCTTCACCACGACGAACTCCCAGTTCTGACCGTTGGAGCCGGTCGGGGCGCGCAGCGCGAGCTCGATGAGGTGCACCACCAGGTCGTCGTCGACGGGATCGGGCAGCACGCGACGGACCGCCCGTTGGGTCATCATCGCCTCGTCGAGTGGCATCGACAGTCGCTCACGCAGCGCTGCCAGGGTCCGCTCGCCCTCGGGCGCTCGCTCGTTGACCGTCATCGTCGACTCCTGTCCCGGGCGGACCGGCGAACGCCCGGTGGTCGTCCCCCGCACCCAGAGGTGAGAAACTAGCGGCCGTGTCCGCCCGCAGCCGCTACCGCGCCAGCCGGATCGTCTCCGGAGCGACGCGCTGGGCGTTGGCCCGCGACCCCGACCGTCACGAGGCTGCGCTCGATCCCCACCACGTGGGCTGGATCGCCAGCGTCTGGGCCACGATCAAGCTCGGCATCGTCGGCATCCTGACGCCGATCTGGGCCCCGGCGATCATGGTGCGGGCCGCCACCAACAACCGGAGGGCGCAGCGGCTCACGGCGGAGTTCCCCCAGCAGATGCGCGCCATCGCTGCCGGCCGCACCCCCGCGCCACCCTCCAACCGCGTCCTCGACATCCCCGCCGACGTCCGGCTCATCGTCTTCTCCGACCTCCACCGGTGTGTCCCCGGTCGCCTCGACTGGCCCGCCCGGCAACGCACCAAACACCTCTACGAGCTGATCCTCGACTACTACGCCGACGACGACTGGAGTCTGTGCGAGAACGGCGACATCGAGGACTACTGGATCGTCGGCGGCTCGACGTACGGTGCCGTCTACGACCTGCTCCGCATGCTGGGCGCGGCGATGGCCCGGTACAGCCACACCGCGCTCCTCACCGAGACGTACAAGACCCACCTCGACCAGATCGTGGGCAACAACCCCGGCATCTACCGACGCATCCGTGACCACTTCGTTCACGGTGGCCGCTACTTCCGCACGGTCGGCAACCACGACAATCCCAACAACCGGCCGATGGTGGCCGACCGTCTGCGCGAGCACCTGGGCACCTTTCCGATCGCCGACTACTTCGCCCTGCGCACCCCAAATGGGCAGTTGCTCGCCGTGATCTGCCACGGCCACCACACCGACGGCTGGAACGCCCCCGGGCGCGACAACCTCGGGAAGCTGTCAGCCTGGATCGCCAACACGCTCATCGACGTGCCACGCCTCGAGACCCCAGAAGGGCTGCCCCCTGCCGGGGCCGAGGAGCAGATGCTCGCGGGGGAGATCCCCGATCGGCTCATCGCCGTGAACCCGACGTTCGGCGCCAACTCGTCCTACGACTCCCTCGACGAGGAGCTGCTGTGCGAGGCCGTCCGCACGGCCGGCCTCGACGACCTCTGGTTGATCCTCGGCCACACCCACTTCCCGGTGTCGGCGCCGGTCTCCCGGACGGGCCAACGCTGGGACCGGTACATGAACTCCGGAAGCGGCGTCACCGACGGCGTCATCACGGCAATCGAGTGGGACGGCACCACGACCACCGACGGCGGCGATCCGCAGGTCCGACTCGTCGGCTGGGCGATGGCCGGCAAGGACACACCTCCGGAGGCGATCGTCATCACCCCGAGCGGTCAGCGTCTCGCCCGGTACGTGCTCGAGCACGACGGTGACCGCCTGCTGCCGTCACTCCGCGTGCCACTGAGTTCGGACGTCTGAGCCCGACCCCGGCTACCGACCGGTGTGGCCGAACCCGCCCTCACCGCGCTCGGAGGCGTCGAGTTCATCGACCTCGACGAACACCGGCTCGACGACCGCCTGGATGACGAGCTGCGCGATGCGCTCACCGCGGGTGATCTCGAACGCGTCGGTGGGGTCGGTGTTGATCAGGAGCACCTTCAGCTCACCCCGGTAGCCGCTGTCGATGAGGCCGGGCGTGTTGAGACAGGTGACACCGTGCTTGAGCGCCAGGCCGCTGCGGGGCTGCACAAAGCCGGCGTAGCCCTCGGGAATCGCGACCGCGATGCCGGTGGGCACGAGCGCGCGGTGGCCGCCGGGCGGGATGGTGACGTCGATCGAGGAGCGGAGGTCGACGCCGGCATCACCAGGCTTCGCCACCCGTGGGAGCTCGAGGGTCTGGTCGGTCGGATCGGTGCGTCGGATCGGTATCTCCACGGGAGCGAAACCTACCGTGGCCCGACGCCGGTACGCTCAACCGGATGTTGGTGTGGATGGATCTCGAGATGACCGGCCTCGACTCGCGGACCGACGTCATCGTCGAGATCGCGACCCTGGTCACCGACGACGAACTCAACATCGTCGCGGAAGGTCCGGACCTGGTCGTTCATCAACCACCGGAAGCCCTGGCCAACATGGACAAGGTCGTCGTCGACATGCACACCAGCTCGGGCCTGCTCGACCAGATCGCCGCGTCGACCATCACGCTCGAGGAGGCCGGCGCCCAGACGCTCGCGTTCATCAAGCAGCACGTCGGAACGGCCGGCACCGTTCCGCTCTGTGGCAACTCGATCGGGATGGATCGCCGCTTCCTCGCCGCGTACCTGCCCGAGATCGAGGAATGGCTGCACTACCGATCCATCGACGTGTCGACGCTGAAGGAGCTCGGCCGCCGCTGGTATCCCGAGGCGTTGGCGGCGGCACCGCGCAAGGCGACGTCACACCGCGCCATGGACGACATCCGTGAGAGCGTCGCCGAGCTGGCGTACTGGCGGTCGACACTGTTCCGGGTCACCGACGCTCCGGGAACGCCGTCGGCGTGAGCTCGACGCGATGAGCACCACCGAGTCGGCGCCGATCGAACGGCAGGAGAAGCTGCCCGCATCGGACGACGTCACCGAGGTCGCTCCGGGCATCTACCGCCTGCAGTTGCCGATCAACCTGCCGGGGCTGGGCCACGTCAACTGCTTCGCCCTCGAGGACTCCAAGGGGTTCACGGTCGTCGATCCCGGGTTCCCCGACCCCGGCACCGCCCAGGCGCTCGCCGACCGGATGGCGCAGATCGGTGCACCGGTCCGCCGAATCCACACGGTCTTCGTGACGCACAGCCACCCCGACCATTTCGGTGGCGCCGGCCGACTGCGCATCACCAATCAGGCCGACATCGTGGCCCACGAACACTTCACCACCCTGTTCAACCGCGACGATGACCACGACCACGACGTCGAGCTCGAGGGGCGCCGCAGCGACGACGGGTTCGACCCGGCCCGGTTCGCCGACGCGTTGCTGGGTGACGGTCCGATCCCCGAGCTCCCCACTCGCCGCTCTCCCTGGGGCGGCACGGTCCCGTTCCCGACGAGCGACGAGATCACGTGGATGCGCGCCTGGGACGACGACGGCAAGCGCGGGTTCGTCGACAACGAGCCCAACGTCCGGGTCGCCGACCACGAGATGATCGTGCTCGGGGGTCGCGAGTGGCAGGCCGTGCACACCCCGGGCCACACCGGCGACCACGTGTGCCTGTTCGATCCGGCGGATGGCATCCTGCTCTCCGGTGACCACGTGCTGCCCACCATCACCCCGCACATCTCCGGGATGACCCGCTCGCACGATTCGCTGGCGGACTTCTTCGCCGCGCTCCGCAAGGTCGCGACGCTCGACGGGGTTCAGCTCGTCCTGCCCGCCCACGGGCACCCCTTCACCGACCTCATGGGTCGGGTCGACGCCATCGAACGGCACCACGTCGAGCGTCTCGACGACCTCGCCCGGATCGGGGCCGACATCGGCGACGCCAGCGTCATCGAGTTCTCCCACCACCTGTTCAAGGAGCGGTCGTGGGGCGCGATGGCCGAGTCCGAGACGTTCGCCCACCTCGAACATCTCCGTCTCGCCGGCCGGGCGACGTCACGCACCGTCGACGGCCAACTCCACTACGCCATCGAGCACTGAGTCGATCTTCCGTTTAATCATTTGACGGGCTCACGAAATGGTTGTGTCATTGACACCGCACGCCGGTCCGCCGGCGGCATACTGACCTGAACCAACCACGAACTCCTCTTGACCTCCCGGTTCAACGAGTCCCGACCGAAGGCAATCGTCCGATGCGCAACGAGATCTTGATCTCCAACGAGGTAGTGCTCACCGCCACCTCGCTGCGCGCGTCCATGCAGCGGTGCCTCGCGTCCATCTCGACCGGCAAGTGGTTCGATGCGGCGACCAAGTACGAGCACGCCGCGATCAACCCGACCCCGCTCAGCGGCCCAGGAGGATCTTCGTAGAGTTTCGACTCACCGAACGAAGCAGATCTCCGAAGGGCCGCCGGGAAACCGGCGGCCCTTCGTCGTTCCCGGCCGACGATCGGGAACGCCACACGTCCCCCAACCAACCACCGCCCCATCCCGGGGCGGCCTCCAACGAGAAGGTACCGATGAACATCAATCACCGAACCCGTCAATCGCTCACGACCCGAGCGCACCGCACGCCCCACCGCCGCGACCGACACAGAACCTGATCACCACCCGGGCCACGCCCGGATCACGAAAGAACGACCGACATGACTGCTGCCCAGACCATCCAACTCGAGCCCGACACCGCCTGGGAACGCGACGCCGCGTGCGCCGACGGTGGCGCTGAGACCGCTCGCCTCTTCTTCTCCGACGAGATCACCGAGATCGCCGATGCCAAGCGCATCTGCTCCACCTGCCCCGTCATCGTGGAGTGCCTCGACACCGCCCTCGCCCGTGGCGAGCAGTGGGGTGTCTGGGGCGGTCAGCTGTTCGTCTCGGGCAAGATCGTCATGACCAAGCGTCGTCGGGGGCGTCCGCCCAAGCACCCCCGCCCGGAGGACCAGCTCCCGGTGATCCCCTTCCCGGAGCACCTCCGCCATCTCCAGCCCGCCTGACCGACGGGTGGATCGGTCTGGCACGGCGATGCGAGATCACGTGACGAACCCTCGAGCGTGATCAACAGCGAGCTCCCGATCCGGGACACAGCGGCACGGACCTCGGCCAACGGGCCGGGGTCCGTGCCGCGTCGGGAGCCGGGTCCGCGATCGCCTCCGGTAGGGCCCGACAGCTACCGTTGGCGCGTGAGCACCGAGATGGAGAACGCGCCGCCGAGAGCCCGATCTCCGCACAAGTTCATCGGGGCGATCCTCCTCGCGGCGGCGTTGGCACTCTTCGTCGCCTGGCTCGTTGTGCTCCGCCCGGCGTTGGACGACAACAGCGCGATCGGCGTCGACGACCTCGTGAACAGCGATGCCCGCGCACCCTCCGACGGTGGGCCGACGGCCGAGGTGGGCAAGATCGCTCCGGACGTCACCCTGAAGGGGTTCGACGGCGTCGACGTCGCCCTGTCGTCGCTGCGTGGCAAGCCGACGGTCATCAACTTCTGGGCGTCGAGCTGCGTGCCGTGCATCAAGGAGATGCCCCTGATCGAGCGGGCGTACGCCGAGCTGGGCGGCGACGTGAACTTCGTCGGCGTCGACGTGTTCGAATCACCCGACCTCGGCCGCGACATGATCACGCGGACCGGGGTGACGTACCCCCAGACCGTCGACCCCACCAACGAGGTGCTCACGACCTTCGGTGGGGTGCAGCTGCCGCACACCGTCGTGTTGACGGCCGACGGCACGGTGTCCGCGTTGCACAACGAGGCGATCACCGACGACGAGGTACTTCGCGACCTCATCGACGCCGCGTCGTGAACGACGGATCGGTGCGACGGTGAGCACGGCGACCCTGCTGTTGGCCTTCTCCGCCGGGATGGTGGCAGCCGTCAATCCCTGCGGCTTCGCGCTGTTGCCGGCGTACCTCGCCTACTACCTCGGTCTCGAGAGCAGCGGAGACGCCGACGATGCGCCGCCCCGAGGCGGGGAACTCGGCCGCTCGCTCGCCGTGAGCGGCGCGATGACCGCAGGCGTCGTCTTGGTGTTCGGCCTCATCGGTGCCGTCTGGAGCGGCGTGTCGGAAGTGGTCGGCCAGCGCCTGCCCTGGGTGATCGTCGTCCTGGGCATCGCGCTGGTGTTCCTCGGCATCGCCATGGTGGCGGGCTACGTGCCGATGATCCGGGTTCCGAAGCTGGCGACGACGTCGGGGTCGCAGTCGGCATGGTCCGCGTTCGTGTTCGGGGTGTCCTACGGCGTGGCATCGCTCAGCTGCACGATCGGCCCGTTCATCGGCACCGTGACCACCACGTTCCGGCGGCACGACTTCGTCACCGGTCTCGGCACGCTCGTCATCTACGGCCTCGGCATGGGAGCGATCATCACCGTGCTCACGCTGGCGGTGAGCTTCGCCCACCACGGTGTGGTCACGCGGCTCCGGCGGCTGCTCCCCCACATGGGTCGGATCAGCGGTGTGCTCCTGATCGTCAGCGGACTGGTCGCGACCTACTACGGCTGGTACGAGGCGCGGATCCTGACGGGCGGGTCGGCCGACAACGCGTTTTGCCGAGACGATCGCGGGATGGCGTGACGGTCTGGTGCGCTGGATCACCGACGTCGGCGAGGAACGCGTCGGTATCGCAGTGGCGATCATCCTGGTCGCGGCGATCACCATCACCGTGGTCCTTCGTCGCTCCAGGGTTGGCACCGGACGGGGCGACTAGCGAGACTTGGCGCCCATGAGCGGCTTCGACGACACCCTCGAACGACACTTCCCGGGCGCCGTCCCGAGCGGGGTGTTCCTCAACCAGGTCTGGACCTCGACCGAGGAGCTGGGCTTCAAGGTGGGCAACACGCTCCCCCTCATCAGCATCTGCCGCGACGAGCTCACGACGGACTTCTTCGCCCGCATCCAGGCGATCTGGGGCCCGGCATTCACACTCGCCGGTCTGGGAGGGGTCCCTGCCCTCGGCCGGACGGGCTGGGGTGCGGCGTTCAGCCACATCCCCGATGACGCGGGCCGGGGCCTGGTGCTCGTGCTGGGTTTTCCCCACATCGGCATCGAGGACGACGGCTCCGTCGGCGTCACGCTCCGGCCCGGCCAGTCGATTGCGACGAACACATGCGGCGCGTTGGCGGCGATCCACCAGCGCAGCGCCGAAGGGACGTTGCCGACCGAGATCGACCTCGACGACTACGAGGCGACCCGGCTGGCACTGCGGCTCGTCGACCCGGCCGATCCGCCGGTGTCGCTCGTCGACCTGACGATCGCCACGCTGGAAGCCGTCGAGGTCGACTTGTGGAAGGCCCTCGACGAAGCGCGGATCTGGGAGCATCACGATGTCGCCGTGTTCTGCGGCGTCCAGATCCACGGTCACGGCGGCGCCGACTGGATCTGGCCCCGAGACGCGTGGGTGTGCGGCAGCGACGGCGAACGTCGCCCCGTGCTCTGACCGGCCCGGGCCCCGCTGCGGTGCGCCGACCGGGCTGATCTACGGGGCGAGCCGGTCGCGTTTCCAGTGGCCGTCCGGCCCGACCACGTAGCGCAGCCGGTCGTGCAACCGACTCGGTCGGCCCTGCCAGAACTCGAAGTAGTCGGGTTCGATGCAGTAGCCGCCCCAGTTGGGTGGCCGCGGGACGACGTCGACGTCGGCGAACTGCCGCTCGGCCGCTTCGACTCTCGCCTCGAGTTCCTCCCGGCTGCGCAGCACCTGTGACTGCGGCGATGCCCAGGCCCCGATCTGGCTGCCACGGGGTCGGCCGGCGAAGTAGTCGTCGGCCGCCCGGTCATCGAGCAGCCGGGCGACCCCCTCGACGCGCACTTGCCGGTGCAGGTCGAGCCAGAGCAGTTGCGCCGCACACAGGGCGTGTGCGGCCAGCTGCTCGCCCTTGTGACTGTCGCGATTGGTGAAGAACACGAGCCCCGACGACGTCAGCTGCCGGAGGAGGACGGTACGCGAGTGGACGCGCTCGTCGATGCCCAGGGACGACACCGTCATCGCCGTGGGTTCGCGAACCTGCGCTTCGGCGGCCTCGTCGAGCCAGCGCCGCAGTTGGACGAACGGGTCGGCGGCGGCAGCGGCCTCGTCGAGACCACCGACGTCGTAGTTGTTGCGCTCGCCCTCGAAGGAGGGCTGGGTGAACTCCGGGTCGACGCCGGACATGTCAGCCGAGGTGCGTGAGGCCACGCATGTACGGACGGAGCACCTCGGGGATCAGCACGCGCCCGTCAGGCTGTCGGTGTGTCTCGACGATGCCTGCCCACACCCGGGGAACGGCGAGCGCCGATCCGTTGAGCGTGTGGCACACCTCGGTGCCCTTGCCACCGGCGGAGCGGTACCGGATGTTGGCCCGCCGAGCCTGGTAGTCGCCGAACCACGACACCGACGACACCTCCAGCCAGCGGTCGACACCGGGGGCGTAGACCTCGAGGTCGAACGTGCGGCGCGAGGAGTTGCCGAGGTCGCCGGCGCACAGGTCGAGCACCCGGTAGGCGAGGCCGAGGTCGGTGAGCAGCGCCTCGGCCCGGGCGAGGATCTCGGCGTGGATGCCGGCCGCCTGGTCGGCGGTCGAGTACGCCAGGAGCTCGACCTTGTCGAACTCGTGCACGCGCAGCAGGCCGCGGGTGTCCTTGCCCGCAGAGCCCGCCTCGCGCCGGTAGCACGAGGTGTGGGCCATGAGGCGCATCGGAAGCACGGCCTCGTCGAGGATCTCGTCGCGGGCCAGCGACGTCAGCGGCACCTCGGCCGTCGGGATGGCGTACAGGTCGTCGCGTTCGAGGTGGTACGCGTCCTCGGCGAACTTCGGCAGGTGGCCGGTGGACACCATGGTGTCGGTCCGCACGAGCGTCGGCGGACGGACCTCTTCGTAGAGGTCGGCGTTGCGGTCGAGCGCCAGCTGACAGAGGGCCCGAACGAGCGTCGCCCCCGCGCCGCGATACATGACGAACATCGAGCCCGACATCTTCACGCCGCGCTCGACGTCGAGGATGCCCAGTGCCTCGCCCGTGTCCCAGTGCGCCACCCGCTGGTGGTCCTGGTAGGAGTCGGGGTCGAAGTGCTCGATGCGGGTGACCACGTTGTCCGTCTCGCCGAGGCCGTCGGGAGCATCGTCGGCGGGGAGGTTCGGCAGGCGCAGCAGCAGATCGCGGAGCTCGGCCGCCACCGTGGCCGAGTGGGCGTCGAGCTCCTTCTCCCGCTCGCCGAGCGACCGGCTCTCGGCCTGCAGCTCGCCGGCCTCCTCCTTGAGCCCGTCCCGCATGAGTTGGCCGACCTCGCCGGAGATGGCCCGGATTCGTGACCTCAGATCGTCACGCGAGGTGTTGACCTCGCGTACCTCGGTGTCGAGACGGATGACGTCGTCGATCGAGTCCATGCTCTCGCCGCGACGGGCGAGACCTGCCCTGACCTGGTCGAGCTCGTTGCGGAAGAGACGGATGTCCAACATGGCCAGCAACGGTAGTGGCCGTGACCCTCAAGCTCCGAGTTCGTTCGCCCGTTCGCCGGTCACACACGTCGGCAGGGCGGTGACCGCTCGATCAGCGGGCAGGCTGAGCGTCGTCATCACCTCGGCCAGATCGGCGTCGGTGTAGGTGCCGACGACCCGCTCGGCGAGGCACGTCGACTCGACGGGGGTGAGGCCCACCGTCTCGTAGCCGGCCGACGCCAACTCGGTGAGGGTCGACCGCAACACGTCGGACGGGATGCGTTTGAGGTCGGCGCCGGCGCCGGCCTTCGAGAGCGCGACCATCCGATCGGTCGACACACAGGGCAGGAGCACGTCGGGAGTGATCCCGGCGCCGGACATGACCTGGCTGACCGGGCGGGAGGCGAACTCGTCGCCCGATGCGGCCGTGATGGAGTCGGCGGCGCACTTCGACTCGGTCGCGTCGAGCCCGACGGCCAGGAACTGCAACGTGAGGAACTGCCGGTTGAACGCAGCACCCAGCACCAGCTCGGAGGTGTCGACGGCTGCGACGCGGGCCACGAACTCGCTCCCTGCCACCGTCACGGCCGGCACGGTCTCTCCCGGTTGGGTCGGCGCCGGCGCGATGGTCGTGGTGGGCGTGATGTCGCGAATGCTCTCGTCCATCGTTCGCTGGGTACAGCTCGCGCTACCGAGCAGCATGGCGCTCACCCCAACAGCGAACGCGACGCGTCTCCGCCACGTCGTCCAGCCCCCCGTCGGTCCCACGCCCCACATCGTAGGGGTCGGGCCGCTCGCTAGCCTCGCCGAGATGCCCGACGTCCCACGCCCGATCATCTTCGATCTCGACGGCACGGTCTGGGACTCCGCGCCCGGCATCGTCAGTTGTATGGAGGCGACCCTCCACGAGCTCGGCCTGCCGGACCCGGGTCGTGCTGCGCTCCAGGGACTGCTGGGTCCGCCGATCATGGCCATGCTCGCCGGGATCGGCGTGCCGGAGGATCGCCTCGACGCCGCCCGGGTGATCTACCGCCGCCACTACCGCGACCACGGCGAGTTCGAGTGCGAGGTCTACCCGGGCGTGCCCGACCTGCTCGATCGCCTGAGGGCATCGGGCCACGCTCTGGCGACCGGAACCTCCAAGGGGGTGGAGGTCGCGGAGCGGATGCTCGAGCATTTCGACCTGCGTCGTCGCTTCGACGTGGTGGCAGCGGCGTCGATGACCCAGGCAGGGCACAGCAAGATCGACGTGATCGGCGAGGCGCTCGCCGGCCTCGAGGCGGCCGGCGCGCCGGCCACGACCGCGGTGATGGTCGGCGACCGCAACTTCGATGTGGAGGGCGGTCGGCACTTCGGCCTGCTCACGATCGGTGTGTCGTGGGGCTACGCACCCGACGACGAGCTGGCCGAGGCGGGGGCCGACCACGTCGTCACCACCATCGACGACCTGGCTGGATTGCTGCTGGGGCACACGAAGTAACGTCACACGGTGCCCATCGTCGAGGTCGATCGCCTGCAGGTCCGGTACGGCGACATCGTCGCCGTCGACGACATCAGCTTCGGCGCCCACGAGGGCGACATCACGGTGGTGCTCGGCCCCAACGGCGCCGGCAAGACGTCGACCATCGAGTGCCTCGAGGGCTACCGCCGACCCACGTCGGGGTCGGTGCGGGTGTGTGGACTCGACCCTCGCACCGACCGAACGGAACTGAACCGGCGGGTCGGCGTCATGCTGCAGAGCGGCGGCACGTACACCGCCATCCGTCCCATCGAGGCCGTGCGGCTGTTCGCCAGCTACTACGACACGCCACGCGACCCCGAGCGCCTCCTCGACTTCGTGGGGCTCGGGCACCGGGCGAGCACCCCGTTCCGTTCGTTGTCGGGAGGTGAGCAACAGCGGCTGAGCCTGGCGCTCGCGATCATCGGCCGCCCCGAGGTGGTCTTCCTCGACGAGCCGACGGCGGGGGTGGACGTGTCGGGCCGCCAGCTCATCCGTGACCTCATCCGCTCCCTCGCCACCGAGGGGGTCACCGTCATGCTGACCACCCACGACCTGGCCGAGGTCGAGGCGCTCGCGGACCGGATCGTGATCATCGACAACGGGCGCGTCGTGGCCGACAGCACACCCGACGAGCTGCTCGCCGGCGGTGACGCCGAGGAGTTCGCCTTTCGCGCCCGCCCCGGCATCGACCTCACCGCCCTCGGGGACGCGCTGCTGGGGCCGGTCGCCGAACTCGAGCCCGGCCGC
>JBAOIR010000064.1:0-12395 GCA_037045585.1 Microthrixaceae bacterium | reverse complement strand
CCACCGAAGGTCAGTGCCATGGCCGCAAGGCTGGCCGTCTTGCCGACCACGAAGCTCCACCCAGCAAGGAAGCCCCAATAGTCGCCGAGCCGGTGTCTTGCGTAGACGTAGGTGCCCCCCGCCTCGGGGTAAAGCGCAGCGAGCTGGGCCGACGAGGTCGCGGGTAGGCCACCACACTCGCCAGCACGAGACCGGCAAGCAGCCACGAGCCCGCGGCTCCTGCCGCCGGGCGGGGGCGGCGTAGATCCCTGCCCCGAGCATCGCTCCAAGGCCGATGACCACGGCGTCTGCCAGGCCCAGGCGTCGGGCTAATCGCTCCGGTTTGCGTCCCACGCAGACCCAACCATATCCATCGCTCAGGACCTGGTGCGTCGGTCCGCTGATTGCCTCACAGCGCTGGCTCCGATGCGGTTCGCGATCGACCTCGACCGGCACGTTGAGGGCATCCCGATCCGAACCCTTGCATTCTGTTGCCGGGTCACGCGGGGAGCTGTTGGGGCATGAGGTCAAGGGCCATGCCGAGGGCTCGACAGCGTGGAATCGGTGATGGACGGCTCCGGTCAGCGGTCATGGCTGGCTAACCCGCGGGAACGACACGTGTCGGGGCCCGGTCCACTAATGCCTTCTGGTCCATTGCTCCGCAACGACGATCCCTGGCGGCGGCTACAACCCTGGACCGCCTGCCCTATGGCGTCTGGCTCTACCTTGAACTGCTCCCACGTCCCGCTGGGTCAGCGATTCGGTTCAGCCCAACGCCGAGCTGGTCGAACGCTCGTTGGACCAGCGTGGGGAGCGGTGTCGCCTGTTGGCTCGTGAGCCAGTGCTGGAGTGAAGCGCGCAATCACGGCGAGAGCCGTAGCGGCGAGCAGTCGCGGGGTCGGGTCGCCAGGGTCGCTGCCGAGACGGTTCATCAGGTGCTCGGAGAGGGCCTGCTCCCAGGTGGCCTGGAGTTGCAGGTTGCGGGCAAACACGGACGGGTTGTGGGCCATGATCGTGAACCGTCGTCGGAGTCGATCGGCCTCGGCCTCGTAGTCGGCGGCCACGGCAGCGAACGCCGCCCTCAGCGCATCCCACGCAGATTCGTCGGTCGGTCGGCGATCGAGCTCATCGAGGATCCGATGGAGCCGATCGGTGTAGTCGGCCAGGACGAGGTCGTCTTTGGTTGCGAAGTACGAGAAGAACGTGCGTGGTGCGAGCCCGGCCCCAGCGGCGATCTGTTCGATGGTGGTCTTGTCGTATCCGTCTCGTTCGAACAGCTCGAGGGCGACATCTTCGAGGCGTCGCCGCCGTTCGCGCTTGTTGCGTTCTCTTAGCCCGGTCGGTTCGGTCACCTGGCAGATCGTAGGAATCCGAGCAGCCGTTGCAAAAATGCAGTCCCTGCACATATCCTGACCCCAGGAGGTGCACCGTGTCGAACGGGCTGGAACGTTTGGGTCGCTGGGTGGCGGTACATCGCCGTTTGGTCGTGGTGGTGTGGTTGGTCGGTGTGCTTTCGCTGGTCGGCATCAACCGTGTTGGCGGTGGGGACGCGATCGACGACTTTCCGCGTGCCCGGTGTCGAGTCGCAGGCAGCAGTGGATCTGCTGGAGGAGCGGTTCCCCCAGCGAGCTGGTGCGACGGCGATGGTCGTGTTCCACGTCGAGGAGGGCGCGATCACCGACCCAGCGTCTGCTGACGCGATCGCCGCGACGGTCGCTGAGGTGCGCGGGCTCGAAGACGTGCTGGGGGTCACCGACCCGCTCGTCGGGGCAGCGGTCGATCTCCCCGGACGGCATGACGGCGTTCTCCGCTGTGCAGTTCGGCGGCTCCACCTCCGAGTTGGGGCGAGGTGCGCTCGAGGCGTTGGTCGATACCGCTGGACCCGCAGAAGCGGCGGGGGTGCAGGTCGAGTTCGGTGGCGAGTTGCCGACCGTGCTGAAGGAGCGCTCCGAGGGGCCGGGCGAGATGATCGGCATGGTCGCTGCGCTGATCGTCTTGTGGTTCACGTTCCGGTCGCTCGTTGCGACGGTGATGCCGTTGGGCGTTGCTGTCGTCGGTCTCGCCACCGGCCTGTCCATCGTCGGTCTGCTGAGCGGGGTTGATCGACATCCCCTCGATCGCGCCCGCGGCTCGGGACGATGATCGGCCTCGGTGTCGGCATCGACTACGCGCTGTTCGTGCTCAGCCGCCACCGTGATCAGTTGGCGGGTGGCATGGACGTCGTGACGTCGATCGGCCGGACCAACGGCACCGCCGGTCAAGCGGTCGTGGTCGCTGGGGGCACCGTCGTCGTGGCGATCCTCGGCTTGCAGATGGCGGGCATCCCCTTCGTCGCTGCCCTGGGCTACTCCGCCTCGATCGTCGTCGCCATCGCCGTGCTCGTAGCGATCACCCTCCTCCCAGCGTTGCTCGGCATCGCCGGAAGCCGTGTCCTGCCCAGGTCCCACCGCAACGGCGAGATCGTTGCGACTGAGGCGCCGAGCCACCGGGGGTGGGTGCGATGGGCGGCGGTGGGTCGCACATCACCCGTGGCGTAGCGCCATCACTGCGACCGCCGTGCTCATCGCCTTGGCGATCCCGATGCTCGACATGCGCCTCGGCCAAGCTGATGCCGGCACCGACCCGACATCCACCACGCACCGCCGCGCCTACGACCTGCTCGCCGCAGGGTTCGGCGACGGGTTCAACGGGCCGCTGCTCATCGTGGTCGACCTCGGGGCCAACCCTGGCGACCCACGGCGCTCGAGCAGATCACCGCAACGGTGTCCGCCGACCCTGGAGTGCGGGCGGTGTCTCCGCCGGAGGTGAACACCGACGGCGACACCGCGCTGCTCACAGCGATCCCCACCACGAAGCCGCAGGACCAGGCCACCAGCGACCTCGTCCACCGGCTCCGCGACGAACTCCTCCCTGCGGCGACCGATGGCTCCGATGCCACGGCCATCGTCGGCGGACCCACTGCCCGGTTCATCGATCAGTCCGACAAGATCGCCGACCGACTGCCGTGGTTCATCGCCGCCGTCGTGTCGATGTCGTTCCTGCTGTTGATGGTCGTGTTCCGGTCGATCCTCGTCCCGCTCAAGGCGGCACTGTTGAACCTGCTATCGATCGGTGCGGCCTACGGCGTCGTCGTCGCCGTCTTCCAGTGGGGATGGGGGCGATCGCTCATCGGCTTGGACGAGGCCGTTCCGATCGCCTCGTTCGTGCCCATGATGATGTTCGCGATCCTGTTCGGCCTGTCGATGGACTACGAGGTGTTCATCCTCTCCCGCATCCGGGAGGAGTACCACCGCGGGCACTCCAACATCGACAGCATCGTCGAGGGCCTCGGCGCCACCGCAGGCGTCATCACCGCCGCCGCACTGATCATGATCAGCGTCTTCGTCGGTTTCGTCGCCAGCGACGACCCGGTCGTCAAGATGATGGGCGTGGGCCTCGCCACCGCCGTCGCGGTCGACGCCACCATCGTCCGCATGGTCCTCGTCCCGTCCACCATGGCCCTCGTCGGCGACGCCAACTGGTGGCTCCCGCGCTGGCTCGACCGGATCCTGCCCCACCTCGACATGGAATCGCGATCCCGACCAGCAACCGCTCGAACTCCCCCTCGCCGAAGGAGCATCCCGATGAACCAGCCACCACTGCCCAAGGGCGTCGAACACGTCCGCACCACCAACGTGTTCGATGCCACCACTGTGCCCGCTGGGCTGCTGCGCGCCCACCACGTCGCTGAGGGGGTCTGGGGGAACCTCGTCGTCTACACGGGCACCGTCACCTTCGTCCTCGACGACGACCCCGACCATCCCATCACCGCCACCACCGCCAACCCCGTCCCGATCCCGCCGAGCCGGCAGCACCACCTCGAACTCGAGCGGCCGGCGACCTTCGCGATCGAGTTCTACCGGATGCCCACCACCGTGCAACCAGCGTCCGGAACCGAGAGCACCGCGTTCGAGACTGGGTAGCGGTGAGGGGCCTCGCCTTGCCTGCCTGCGATCAGGGCGTGGAGCGGGGCGAGCGGGAGATGGCCTTCGCCCCCTCGGCGAGCAAGCCGACGAACGCAGCGGTCCAGGCGGCGAGCGCGACGGCGAGCGTCACCTTCGGTAGCCACTCGAGGGCTTCGAGCCCGATGGCGGCGCGCATGCGGAAGGTGGCGGCCCCGTACATGCCCAAGGGGAACACGAGCGCCCAATAGGACGGGTGGTAGCGCAGTGGTATGTGGTTGAGGATGTGGCGCCAGATGCCGATGGCGATCATCAGCGGGAACCAGAAGGTCGCGGTTGCCCACGCCAGCATGACGATGCCTTCGATGAAGGGGGCGAGGCGTTCGATCCGCGGGGAGGCGCTGCTGGCCGCGAGCAGGTTGGAGCCGGCGAGCACGGTGATGGCGACGGCGCCTGCGGCGATCCAGGCGGGCGGGTCGGCTTCGGTGGGTTCGAGGTCGGTGAACGTCCATCGCAGGAAGACCATCGTCATGACGATCAAGTAGAGGACGAGTCCGAGGGTGAAGGCAGCGATGAGGGCGAAGGCGAGGAGGTCGCTGGGTTGCCGGCCGAGCAGCAGGGCGCCGAGCACGACGACGGACTCGGTGGAGACGGTGAGCAGGAACCAGGTGCCGTTGATGCCCTTGCCGAGGCCGGGTTTGGGGCTCTTGAGCACGACGGCGATGAGGGTGGCATAGACGAAGAGGGCCCAGAGGGCCAGGCTGAACCACCAGAGGCCCCAAGCGAGGGTCCACCAGCCGTGGATGATGGCGGAGGCGCTGCCCAAGACGTTGGTCGCTGCGACGGTGGTGAGGTACGCGAAGCCCTTGGCGTGGCTGGTGATGTCGGCGGCGAGCAGCTTCGGGGCGGCGGCCAGCCGCCACACCAGCAGCACAGCGAGCACCAGGTAGGCGACCGCGGCGAGGGCGTAGAGCGGCTGGGCGAGCCAGCGGAGGTCTTGTTGGGCCGCCCCGATGGCGATGATGCCGGTGGCCATGACCATGGCGAAGTAGCCGGGGAAGAGCGTGCGGACGTTCGAGCTGATCGCCTGGTGCTTGGTGGCGGTCACGGGCGGAGATACCGCAGCAGCAGGACCGAACCGCCGGCCAGGACGACCGAGACGCCGGCGGTTGCCCAGGCGAGTGGCTCGTCGTCGGTGGCGAACGCTTCGACGGCGACGGTGAGCAGGAAGACCTGGAACGCGACGAGGATGACGACGTAGATCACCACGGCGGAGGTGGCGCTGGTGGTCTGCCGGGAGGAGGTCCTCATGGCTGGTACCCGAGGGCCCAGATGGTGTCGTCGCGGATCTCCACGTCGATGCGGCCCAGAGCCCGGGGCGGTGGCCCGCTGATCACCTCGCCGGTCCGTGGTTCGAAGTTGCCTTCGTGGCACGGGCAGTGCCAACGGTCTTCTTCGGCTTCGAAGTAGACGACGCAGCCGAGGTGGGTGCACTTCTGGCTGAACGCCACGACCTCGCGGTCGGCGATGCGCAGGAGGATGGCCGGATCGGCGTCAGTGGGGTAGCGGAACAGGAAGGTGTCGCCAACGGCGACGTCCTCCAATGCGATGAGCTCACGCGGTTCTCCGGTGTTGATGGTGCGGAGCTGGGTCCAGGCGGCGATGCCGACGTTGCCGGCCGCCATGGCGCCTGCGCCGGCGACGAGGAACCGTGCGAACTCCCGCCTCGTCACCTCGTCCTCGCCGGCGGACTCGTACGGGAAGTCGCGCTTCCACATGGGGTTCATCGCGTTGTCGTCGTCCATCAGGCCTCCAGTCCAAACGGGTCGTCGAGCCAGGTCCCGGTCGTGGTGCCGAGCGCGTCGAGCGGTCCGCCGGCCACGTCGTCGACGACGGTGAAGACCTTGGTGTGCACCGCTTGGCGGCCGAACAGCCAGTCGTCGAGGAGCTCACCGCGCCGGGTGGCGTGGAACTCCTCTGGGGTCCCGTACCAGAGCGCCTCGCTGGGGCACACCGATGCGCACATGGGGGCGTAGCCCTCGGAGGTGCGGTCGGTGCACATGTCGCACTTCATCATCTGGTCGAAGTCGGCGACGTACTTGGGCACCCCGAACGGGCAGGCGATCACGCAGTTGGAGCAGCCGATGCAGCGGGGCTTGAGGGCGGACTGCACGATGCCCTCCTCGTTCTGCTTGATGGCATCGGCGGGGCAGACCTGGGCGCAGGTGGGGTCTTCGCAGTGCATGCAGACCATCGGGGCGGTCTGGGTGCTGGTGGTGCGGTCGATGCGCTCGAGGTGGATGAGCGACTGGCCCCGGTGGGTGCCGCACTCGGCGCACGCTTGGACGCAGGCCTCGCAGCCGATGCACCGGCTGGGGTCGATGGCGAAGATCGGGCGGTCGTCGATGCCGTAGCGGGTGGCCTTCATGCGGGCTGCACCGCCGCCTTCTCCACGCGCACGGCGGCGACCTTGAACTCGGGCATCTTCGACAGTGGGTCCACGGCACGGATCGTGAGCTGGTTGGCCGCCTTGTTCCCGGGCCAGTGGTACGGGATGAACACGGTGTCGGGCCGGATCGTGTTGACCACGGCGGCTGGGACGGTGATCTCTCCGCGGCGGGATCGGACGGTGACGTGGTCGCCGTTCGCGATGCCGAGGGTGCCGGCGAGCTTGGGGTGGATCTCGCACAGCGGCTCGGGGTACTGGTCGACCAGGCTGGCGATGCGGCGGGTCTGGGTGCCCGAGAGGTACTGGCTGACGACGCGGCCGGTGGTGAGCCACACCGGGTACTCGTCGTCGACGACCTCCGCGGGTGGCCGGTAGGGCACGCCGTGGAAACGGGCCTTGCCGTCGGGGTGGGAGAACTTCCCGCCCTCGTGCAGCCGGGGCGTGCCCGGGTGGCCGACCTCGGGGATGGGCCAGAACAGGCCGTGCTCGGCTTCGATGCGCTCCCAGGTGGCGCCCGTGTAGTCGGCGGTGCCACCCGAGGACGCCCGGCAGAGCTCGTCGAAGATCTCGTGGGTGTTCTCGTACTGGAAGTGCTCGCCCTTGCCGAGCCGCTCGGCGATCTCCAGCAGGATCTCCCAGTCCAGGCGGGCCTCGCCCGGGTGGGGTGACCGCGGCGTTGATCTTGATGATGCGCCCCTCGCCGCTGGTCGAGGTGCCTTCGTCCTCCTCGTGCAGCGACCCGGCGAGCACGACGTCGGCGTGCTGGGCGGACTCGGAGAGGAAGAAGTCGATGACGGAGTAGAACTCGAGCTTGTCGAGGGCCTCGGCGGTGAAGTTGCTGTCGGGGGCCGAGACGACAGGATTGAAGCAGATCGACAGCAGGCCCTTGATGGAGCCTTCGTGGATGGCCTCGATGATCTCCTGGGCGGGGATGCCCTTGCCGGGGATCTCGGCTTCGTCGACCTCCCAGACCTTGGCGACCGCCTCGCGGTGCTCGGGGTTGGTGATGTCGCGGTTGCCGGGGAGCTGGTCGCACTTGTGGCCGTGTTCCCGGCCGCCCTGGCCGTTGCCCTGGCCGGTGATGGTCGACACGCCGCAGCCGGGCTTGCCGAACTTGCCGGTGGCCAGCCCGAGGTTGATCGCGGCCAGCACGTTCTCGACGCCCTTGGATTGCTGCTCGATGCCGCGGGCGTGCAACATCATCCCGGTCGCAGCGGTTCCCCACAGCTCCGCTGCTTCCTCGATGCGCGCTGCGGGAACGCCGGTGATCTCCGCGGCCCATGCCGGGGTCATGTCCGCAGCAGCTTCGGCGGCTTTGTCGAAATCGACCGTGTGGGCGTCGATGAACTCGTGGTCGAGCCAGTCGTTGCGGATCAGCTCGTGGAGCACGGCGCCGAACAGCGCCGAGTCGCTGCCGGGCCTCACCGGCAGGAATAGGTCGGCGGTGCGGGCGAGGGGCACGACGCGGGGGTCCTGGACGATCAGCTTCGCCCCACGGTCGCGGGCCCGCCAGATGTAGCTGGTGGTGATGGGGAAGGTCTCGGCGATGTTGGAGCCCGGCGACCCACACCACATCGGCGAGCGGGATGTCGCTCCACGGGTTGGGGGCCCGGTCGATGCCGAGCGCCTTCTTGTTACCGACGCCGGCCGACACCATGCAGAAGCGGCCGTTGTAGTCGAGGTTGGCCGTGTGCAGCGCCAGACGGGCGAACTTCCCGACCAGGTAGCTCTTCTCGTTGGTGAGCGAAACCCCGGAGAGCATGGCGAACGCGTCGTCGCCGTAGGTGGCCTGGATGCGCTGGATCTCGCTGACCACCCGGGACAGCGCCTCGTCCCAGCTGACGTTGCGGAACCCGCCCGGCTCGGACTCGTCGCGCACCATCGGGTGCAGCAGCCGGTCGGGGTGGCTGCCCTGGAGGTAGCGCTTGACGCCCTTGGGGCAGAGCTTGCCCTCGTTGAACGGGAAGTCGTACCAGGGCTCGAACCCAACGACCGCGTTGTCATGGACCTTGAGCTTGATGCCGCACTGCTGGCCGCAGAAGCAGCAGTGGGTCTCGACGACCTTGTCGATCTCGAGGCCTGCGTCCCACCCACCAGGGGGTGCTTCGTTCAGATGTGGCCCGTACGCCTCGATGAGGCCGGCTTCGGTGATCGGGATCTTCGCCATCAGCCGAAGCCTCCAACTCGTGCGGACTGCGCCAGGGTGACGCTCGCCCTTCGACACTGCGGGCAGGTGTCCTGGTAGTTGCCGCCGCCGTCGAGGCCGTAGTCGAGCCCGACCTGCGGCAGCACTTCCTTGAGGTCGGCGACCTGCTGGGCGCTGGCGAAGTCCTCGCCGCATCGCCGACACACGGCGCCAGGCCCTTCGGCGTTGGCGGTCTTGTAGTACGCGACGCCGAGGTTGCCGGGACGCTGGAAGATGTGGAAGAGCTTCCCGAACGGCAGGTACATCAGGCCCAAGATGACGGTGAGGGCGTGGATGGTGTTGAGCGCTGAGTAGAACTGACCGTCCAGCCACGTGCTCGACACCGTGAGGAACAGACCGGTGACCGACACGGCGAACAGGCCGGCGAGCACCAAGAAGTCGCCGCCGCGCTCCACCGCGAGCGCGCCCGGGTCGTGGAGGCGTCGGCGCAGGAAGATGAACACGCCGGCCAGCACCAGCACCGCGGCGATGTCGAGGCCGTGGAAGATGGTCCAACCGACCACGGTCCCGGCGTCGAACTCGGCGGTCCCGACCCGTGACACGAACACCTGGTAGCGGTCCGCTTGCTGGCCGACGCTCTCGAAGTGCAACAAGCCGAGCGTGAGCGGGAACGTGATGAGCGCAGCGAGAATGCAACCCCAGAAGACGAGCTGGTGGGCAAGCCACCGCATCCGGGAACGGCGGAGGATGAACGTCTGCGCGAGCAGCTGGGTCCCGACGAGCGCTGGCAGCGCGGCTGCGTTGCGGGCCTTGCGGGCCCGGAACGCATCCCAACCCCGACGGTTCAACATCGCAGTCGACGGACGTCGGAGGTACACCGCGTATCGGTACACCACACCGAACACGGCGAAGACCAGCCCGAACAGGTAGCCGACGAGTGCGGCATCGAACCAGACCAGCTGGTCGCTCCCGATGAACGTGATCGCCACCACCATCGCAACTGCGATCAAACCCCAGGTCAGCCCCCGTCTGTCGAGCGGATTGCGTGTGCTCAAGTCCTTCCACCTCCTCTTGGGCGAGTGGAGTTGCCAGGGTTCCGTGGACACGGGGTTATGGCAGATCAGGCTGCTCGGCCGGCAGCGTAGGTCTCGGCGGGGGTGCGGTCGTCGAGGCCGACCTGGTGGCGTGAGCGGTTGTAGAAGACCTCGATGTAGTCGAACAGGATCGTGCGCATCTCCGAGCGGGTGAAGGCGTCGATCGGGCCCCAGATGTGGCGGATCTCCTTCTTCAACGTGGCCCAGAACGCCTCCATCGCGGCGTTGTCGTAGCAATCGCCGACGCTGCCGTAGGAGCCGGCGAGGTCCCAGTCGGCGAACCGGTTGGTGAACTCCACCGATGTGTATTGCGTGCCGTGGTCCGCGTGGTGGACGAGCTCGCCGGTCGGGTTCCGGCGGCCGAGCGCCATCACCAACGCGGCGACGACCAGGTCGGTGGTCTGTCGTTCGCCCATCGACCAGCCGACGAGGGTGTGATCGTGCAGGTCGCGGATGCCGGCGAGGTAGAGCTTGCCGTCGCAGCAGCCGAACTCGGAGATGTCCGCGACCCAGCGCAGATCGGACCGCTCGGCGGTGAAGTCGCGTTGCAGCAGGTCCGGCGCCGGGACCATGGCGGGGTGTCGGCCCCGCCGCCACTTGCGACGCCCGTGAGCCCCGACCAGGCCGTCCGTGCGCATCAGCCGGGCGACGCGGTGGCGGCTCGCTCGGTGGCCGGCCCGGCGGAGCTGGCCGCGGATCCGCGGCGCCCCGTAGGTGCCGCGGGAGTTGTGGTGGATCTCGCGGATCACCTCGAGCAGCTCGGCATCAGCCACGGCTCGGGCCGACAGCGGCCGGGTGCGCCACGCGTAGTAGCTCGACCGCGACACGCCGGCCACCCGGCACAGATCGGTGATCCGGTGCTCGGCTTGGTGGTCGTCAACGAACCGGAAGCCGATCACCGGTTCGTCTCCCTTGCGAAATAGGCGGCTGCCTTCCGCAGGATCTCCAGGTCGATCTCCTGCTGCGCGGTCTTGCGTCGCAGCCGCTTCAGTTCGTCGCGCTCGGACTCGCTGAGCGCATCGGGATCGGCGGCACGCTCGGTCGCTTCGCGATCGAGCTTCACCCAGTTCCACAACGTGCCCTCGGCGATCTCGAGCGACCTGGCCACCTCGGCGACCGGTCGACCCGATGACTTCACCAGGGCAATGGCTTCACGACGGAACTCGGCGGGGTACTTCGCTGGACGACCCATCCGGGCCTCCTTCCTCCGGGGTCTCCCCCAGAATCAGGTGTCCACGAGACCCTGGCAACTCCAGCGGCGTTCATGCGGAAGTAGGTGGACAGCTCCATTGGGCAGGTGACCCCGGCGGGGACATAGCAGAAGGAGCCGTCGGAGAACACCGCAGCGTTCAGCGCAGCGAAGAAGTTGTCCCGTGGGCCCACCACCGACCCGAGGTGGGGTCGCACCAGGTCGGGGTGCTCGCGCACGGCTTCGGAGAAGGAGCAGAAGATCACCCCGGCTTCGGCCAGCCGGGCCTTGAACGTGGTGGCCACCGAGACCGAATCCACGATCGCATCGACGGCGACCCCCGAGAGCCTCTCCTGCTCGCTCAGCGGGATGCCCAGCTTGTCGAACATGGCCCGGACCTCGGGATCGACCTCGTCCAGGCTCTTCGGTGCCGGGCCCTTCGGCTTGGGCGCCGCCCAGTAGTGCATGTCCTGGTAGTCGATGGGCGGGATCTCCAGGTTGGGCCAGGTCGGTTCCTCGAGCGTCAGGAAGTGGCGATAGGCAGCCAGACGCCACTCCAACAGCCAGTCCGGCTCCTGCTTGCGGGCGGAGATGAAGCGAACGATCTCCTCGCTGAGCCCCTTGGGGGCGACCTCGCTCTCGAAGGTCCCCTCGAACCCGAACTCGTACTCCCGGTCGATGACCTCGCGGATGGCGTCGCTCATCGCAGCCTCGGATCGGTGTCGGAAGGCGTCGGGCGCATCACCCGTCTACCTCGATGAAGATGCACTCGCCGGGGCACTCCTCGGCTGCTTCGATCGCGGCTTCGATGAGGGGCTCGGGGATGCGGGCCTGGCCGTCGGAGCCGGCCGGGTTGGCGACGCCATCGAAGCGCGTCTCCTCACCGAAGTGGGCGGCCGACTCCTTCACGTAGAACAGGCCGTCGTCTTGGCCGAAGAAGATGTCCGGAGCGATCTCCTCGCAGAGGCCATCTCCCGTGCACAAGTCCTGGTCGATCCACACCTTCACCTCGATCACCTCCGTGGCCTAATTTATCTAGCACAATGCGGAAATACAAACGGACGGTGCTGCGAACGGCTCGCCGGGCGTGCAACCCGTGTGGGAAAGCCATGGTACCGGCAGGGTGTGACGCATGGAACCTGGCGCCGGCGGGGTCCCTGCGTTATTCTCAACCTTGTTACTAGAAGAAAGGGCTTCCCGATGCCGGACTTCTCACCTGACAGCACGCTCGGCCAGATCGTCACGGACCACCCGGATCTCGCTGCGGAGCTGGAGCGACGTGGCCTCGACTATTGCTGCGGCGGCGCCCGAACCCTGGGGGACGCCTGCGGGGACGTGGGCCTCGAGGTGGACGAGGTCATATCGGAGCTGGCGTCGGTCGACGCCGGTCCGGCCGAGGAGTGGGCATCGTTCGGCGCCGCTGCGCTGGTCGATCACCTGGAACAGACCCACCACGCCTACCTGCATGCCGAGCTGCCGCGCCTGATCCTGCTGGCGGCGAAGGTGGCCTCGGTCCACGGCGCCAACCACGTCGAGCTGATCACGGTCCGGGAGACCTTCGATGACCTCCGGGCCGACCTCGAGCCCCATCTGGCCA
>JBAOIR010000015.1:0-12701 GCA_037045585.1 Microthrixaceae bacterium | reverse complement strand
TCGTCGCCGACGACGGCTGGGTGTTCGTGCACGCCGACCTCGGGCAGATCGAACCGCGGGTGCTCGGCCGCGGTGTCGGGCGATCGGCGCGCTCGCCGGCGCGGCCGAGGAGGACGACCTCTACCTGCCGGTGGCCCGCCAGCTCGGCGTCGAGCGGGCGATCGCCGAAGGTGGCGGTGCTCGGCGCGATGTACGGCCAGACCACCGGCAACGGCGCGCAGGTGCTGCCACGGCTCGAGGCGCGTACCCCGTGGCGATGACGTACCTGCGACGACGCCGATCGAAGCCGCGGCAGGGCGGGCCGCGAGCTGCGCACCCACGGCGGCCGGCGGATCGCGTTCGGCGCGCTCGACGCGAACGAGCACGGCGAACGCGACCTGCGCCGCATCGCCGCGGCCCGCGGCCGCTACGGCCGCAACGCGATGGTGCAGGGCGCCGCGGCGGAGCTGTTCAAGATGTGGGCCGCTCACCGTGCACGCCAGGGCGATCCGCTGAGCGCGCGCATCGTCCTGTGCCTCCACGACGAGCTGCTCGTGCACACTCCGCGACGAGCGGAGGCCGACGACGGTTGGTGCGCGATGCTCCTGCTCGAGGCGGCGCTCCGATGGGCGCCGCGCACCGCTCGCCGGCGCGCGGCCCGTGCGCTTCGTCGCCGACGTGTGCGTCGTCGATCGCTGGGCCGACGCCAAGGCCTGATCGGTCAGCCACGTCAGGGGTTTTGTGCTGCGAGAAGCGACGCTGACGTCGCTCCTCGCAGCACCAAAACCCGAGGGGCGGGTCAGATGGTGCCGGAGCGGGCGCCGCCGCGGGCACGGGGGTGGGGTGCGCTGCCGGGCGACACGCCAGCGGACTTGATACGGCGGAGCGGCGGCAATGTCGGGAAAGACATTGAGCAGCAGGAGCACGGCGATGACGTCCGCCGTGGCCTCGGCGATGAGGGCGACGGCACGTTCGAAGGCCTCCTCGGTCGCCGGGGCGGTCTTCTGCACCCCGGTCACCTTGCGGACGTACTGACGGGCGGCGGCCTCGATCTCGGTCGGTGTGGCGGCGGGTTCGAGCCCCCGCAAGGTGGTGATGTTGCGGCACATGCGGCCAGTCTCGCGCCTCGTCACGAACGGTTGCCGGGCACCGTCTAATGGCCTACATTAGAAAGCGTTCTCGAAATGTGGCCCGGCGTTCGGGCCCTCCACAACAGGGGTGCATCTCATGGAGTTCGGTCTCTTCCTCAACGGGTACCTTCCCGGACCCGCCGCTCACGACCCGGCGTCGGAGCACGAGATGATCATGCGTGACGAGCTACGCCATCCACGCCGACAAGTTCAACTGGAGGTACGCGTTGGCTCGGCGAGCACCACGCCCTCACCGAGTACTCCCACATGTCGGCCCCCGAGACCGTCTTCGCGTACATCACCGCCCAGACCGAGCAGATCCACGTCGGCTCCGGGATCATGAACCTGTCCCGGCCGGTCAACCATCCGGTGCGCAACGCCGAGCGGGTCGCGATGCTCGACCACATCACCGGCAACCGCTACGAGTGGGGCACGGGCCGCGGGTGCCGGAAGCCAACGAGATGGCCACCTTCGACCTCCTCACGTCGGAGACCAAGGAGATGTGGAACGAGGCCGCTCCCGAGATCCTGCGCATGTGGGAGCAGAAGGACTACACGTTCGACGGGAAGTTCTTCAAGGTCGAGAAGCCCCACAACGTCCTGCCCAAGCCGTACGGTCCCGGCCACCCGCCGCTGTGGGTCGGCTGCGGCAACCCCGGCACGTTTGCGACCGCCGGCCAGCAGGGCATCGGCGCGATCGCGTTCAACTTCGAGCCCATCTACAACCTCAAGGGGCGCATCGACGCGTACAAGGAGGGCATCGCCAACTGCACCGAGCCGCTCGGCCAGTTCATGAACGACAACGTCATGATGACCAACGCCGTGGTCTGCCTCTCGGACCGCAAGCGGGCCCGCGAGGTCGCCATGTCGGCCGGCCGTGGCTACCTCAACACGATGGTCAACATGTACCACGACACGATGCCGCCCCAGAAGCACGCCGTCGTGTGGCCGAACCCGCCGTTCGCGATCCCCGACGAGGCGACCCTCGACACGCTGATCGAGGCGGGCTACCTGCTGTGCGGCACCCCCGACGAGGTCAACGAGCAGATCGCCAAGTACCAGGAGGTCGGTTGCGACCAGCTCGTCTTCGGCATCCCGAACGAGGGCTTCGAGCACGACGAGGTGATCGAGATGATCGAGCTGTTCGGCACCAAGGTCATCCCCAACTACGACGGCGATCCCGAGCACTCCACCACCCGCTACCGCCGCAACGCCAAGCGCAAGTACCCCGACTTCGCCCACCCGCTCCCCGAGGGGCTCGACGTCAGCATCATCCCGACCAACGCCCTCCTCCCGCTGGGCGGCTGATCAACCCCGTCGCCAACCGAGTGGGCGGGGACTCGCCATGACCACGACGCGTGATCGCCTGCTGGACGAAGCCGAAGCGCTGTTCGCTCGAACCGGCGTCGCCGCGGTCACGACCCGCGAGATCGTCGAGGCGGCGGAGCAGCGCAACACCTCGGCGGTCAGCTACCACTTCGGCTCACGGGAAGGCCTCCTCCGGGCGATCCTGGTTCGCCGGGGTGGGCCCATCGACCACCAGCGCGGCGCGATGCGCGACGAGTTGGGCGAGCAGCCATCGCTGCACGACCTCGTCGCCTGCCTCGTGGTGCCCTACGCCGCAGCCCTCGCCGACCCCGGAGGCCGCTCGTACCTGCGCATCGTCGCCCAGCTGCGGGGCCGCTTCGCCGTCTGGCGCGTCGAGTCAGACGTCACCACGACCAAGGGGCTGGCCCGGATCCTCGACGAGATCGAGCTCCGACCCGACGCATCGGCGGCGCTGCGCCGCGAACGTGTGGTGGCGCTCATCATGGTGATGACCGGCACCATCGCCGAACGGGCACGCTCGATCGACGAGGGCCTCGATCCCGAACTCTCCCACGACCAGTTCGTGGCCAATCTCGTGGACATGTGCAGCGCACTGATGGGGGCGAGCTGAGCGGTTCCGGAGCGAAGCGGTTCCGGAGCGAAGCGGAGGAGGCCCGAGGCCAGGAGTTCAGGTGCGGCCGGTCTGGATGTAGTCGTGCATGCGAGCGCTCTCGGTCTCGAGCTCGCTGACCCGCCGCTCCACGGCGTCGCCGATGCTCACGATCCCAGCGAGCTCGCCGTCGGCGACGACGGGCAGGTGGCGGAAGCGGCCCGCCGTCATGATTGCCATGACGTCCTCGAGGGCGTCGGTGGGGGTGCATGTGCGCACGTCACGGGTCATGACGGTGGCGACCGTGCTGTCGAGGCCGGTGCGACCTACGGCGGCGAGGTGTGCCACGACGTCACGTTCGGACACGATGCCGTCGACGGTCCGACCGTCGTCGGACACCACCAGCGCGCCGATGCGTCGGGTGCCGAGCACCCCCACGGCATTCTCGATCGTCGTCTCGGGGCGGACCGTCGTGACGTCCGTGCCCTTGTGGCGGAGGATGTCGGAGACCTGCATGGCGGTTACCTCCTCGTGGCGGCCCACCGATGAGGTCCGGTGTGTCGTCTGTCACACATGCTACGCCGACAACATGGTCCACGCCTGGGCAGCCGCCGCCAGCAGCTCCGCCCGGAGCCGGGGCTCGTTGATCTCGAACCGGTCGGCCGGCGTCGGGATCGAGATCGCGGCGATGGGTCCCGTCGGATCGGTCAACGCGATCGCGACCGCTGCGATGCCGAGGGTGTGCTCCTCGTAGTCGTAGGCGACCCCTTCGGCCCGTATGACGTCGAGCTCGGCGCGCAATTCGTCGGGGTCGGTGATCGTGTTCTCGGTGAAGCGCTCGAGGGGGCGCGTGAGCATCTCGTCGAGTTGGTCGAGGGGGAGCGATGCGAGGAACGCCTTGCCGTTGGCCGAGCAGTGCAGCGGGAACGTCGAGCCGACCGACGACACCGCACGGAGGCGCTGGGTGCTCTGGATCTGGTCGATGAAGTGGACACTCGATCCGTCGAGCACGGACAGGTCGACCGTCTCGTCGACGACGCGGTGCAGTTCGACGAGGACCGGTCGGAGTTGTTCGGCCAGCTCGGTCGCTGCGAGGCGTGCAAGCGCAAGCACCGACGAGCCCAACCAGATGCGACCCGACGGGTCGATGCGGAGCAGCCGCTCCTCGGTGAGGGCGCCGACGATGCGGTGGATCGTGGTCTTGGGGAGATCGACGAGCTCGCCCAGCTCGGCCAGGCGGAGTCCGCCGCGGTGCTCGCCGATGGTGCGGATCAGGAGGGCGGCGCGCTGCAGCACCTGGATCGAGCCGGTCGATGACGGCTCGGTGGGCGTGGGAGTGGTTGACGACGAGGGAGTCATGGCATCAGTATAGTCCACACAACGGATCACGGGATCCATAATGTGGATCCACTGCGAAAGGCGAACGAATGAACCTGGCACTCCCCGACGGGGTGGCGTACGAACGGGGCGACGACGGCTACGAGGCTGCCCGCCGGGCGACCGTGTGGAACGCGCGCCTGCCCGACCGCTTCCCCGACGTCATCGTCCAGGCGCGCACCGAGGCCGACGTCGTCACCGCGGTCCGCTTCGCCGCCGAGCACAGCCACCGGGTCGGTGTGCGGTCCGGCGGTCACAGCTGGGCCGCCAACCACGTCCGCGACGGTGGCGTCCTCCTCGACGTGTCACGCCTCGACGCGCTCGCCGTCGACCCCGCCACCATGACCGCCACGGTGGGACCGGGCCGCAAGGGCCACGAGATGTGCGCCGCGCTCGCGGACCAGGGGCTGTTCTTCCCTGCCGGCCACTGCAAGGGCGTCGCCGTCGGCGGCTACCTGTTGCAGGGCGGGTACGGGTGGAACGGGCGGGTGCTCGGGCCGGCATGCCAGTCGGTCATCGGCCTCGATGTCGTCACCGCCGACGGTGAGCAGGTGTTCGCCGATGCCGACCACCACGCCGACCTGTACTGGTCCGCACGTGGTGCCGGCCCGGGGTTCTTCGGCGTGGTCACCAGATTCCACGTCCGGCTGTATCCCAAGCCGGACGCGATCGGGATGAGCCTCTACGCCTATCCCATCGAGTGTCTCGACGAGGTGTTCACGTGGGCCCGGGAGATCGCCGACGACGTCGATCGGCGCGTCGAGATGCAGATCCTCATGAGCCGGGAGTTCGCCGAGTTGGACATCCACGATCCGGCGATCATCATTGCGTCCCCCGTGTTCGCCGACTCGGAGGAGGAGGCCGAGGCCGCCCTGGCGCTGCTGGGCACCTGTCCGGCGATCGACCGAGCCCTGATCGCCATCCCGTACGCACCCGCCGGCCTCATGGAGTGGTACGACGCGGTCATGCACAACTACCCCGACGGCCACCGCTACGCCACCGACAACATGTGGACCTCCGCTGCAGCCGCAGACCTGTTGCCGGGACTGCACCGCATCGTCGAGTCGCTCCCGCCCGCACCGTCGCACTGTCTGTGGCTCAACTGGGGGTCGTCGCCCGAACGCCAGGACATGGCCTACTCGATGGAGGACGAGGTCTACATCGCGCTCTACGGCGTGTGGACCGACGCCGCCGACGATGACCTGTACGCCGACTGGGCGCGGTCCAACATGGCGTCCATGGAAGACCTGGCGACGGGCATCCAGCTGGCCGACGAGAACCTGGGGCGGCGACCGGCGCCGTTCGCTCTCCCGCAGAACATGGAGCGCCTCGACGCCGCCCGCGGCGTACGACCCCGACGGCCGATTCCACGCGTGGATGGGTCGCGTCGGGGCGAACGGATCGGGGCCCGCGTCGTGACGACCTACCTGGGCTATCGCGACGGCGACGCCGACACTGCGTGGGGCCGGTTCTTCGAACCGGAGATGCAGCCGCTCCATCCCCACGTCGTCGACGCGCTCGCCCGGGGGCCCCAGCCCGAGCCCCTGCTCACCGACCGCGCCGGCGTCGCCGAGTTCGTCCGCACCGCGTCCGAACCCACCGAGGACGGGTACGCGGTGTGTCGTGACGGGTCGATCCGCGTGGCGGTTCGCACCCCGATGCCCGGCGTGACGCCGGCGATGTGGGAGTGGTGGTTCGGATGGCACGGCTCCGACAGCCGCCGGTACAAGCTGTGGCACCCGAGGGCCCACGTGTCCGCCGAGTGGGCCGACGGTGGCGGCGACGGGCACTACGTGGGGAGGACCTCGCTCGTCCGGGAGTACCTGGGTTCGACGTTCTTCCACGCCGCGATCCAGTTCGTTCCACCGGCGGAGTTCGGCATCGACCACGTGCCCGACGGTGAGCTCACCGTGTGCGCCCGGCTCGGAGACGCCACCCGTCCCGTCGACGGTGGCTGGTTCGTGCACCACGTCCGCCCGACCGCCGACGGTGCCGAGATGCGGTCGCGTTTCTGGATGGGTGGCTCCCACATCGCGCTGCGCGGCGATCGCCCCGGCACGGCGCTCGCGGCTCGGGCGGCGCGCCCGGCCATTGCGCGACTGCTGGGCGCATCCGCGCAGAGCGCTGCCGAGTTGATGATCCACTGCGCGCAGGAGATGGCACACCTCGCCGCGTTCCTCCCGGAGCTGCACGCCGACATCACCGGTTCTGTCCGGTAGATGCGTGCGCCCTGGCGCGCGTTCGCGGGACAGAACGGGCGGGGCCGGGCTGCCAGACTGGCGGGGTGACCGTTCCCGCCGCCGTCATGACCGCCGACGAGCTCGAGGAGTTCCTCGCCGGCGCATTCCCACTCGCCCCGCGGCGCTACCGCGTCGCCGAGGTCACCGAGGCCGGCGTGCTGATGCACCTCCCGGTGACCGACGAGGACGAGCGTCCCGGCGGGACGATGTCGGGTCCCTCGATGATGACGCTGGCCGACGCATCGGCGTGGCTGGCCACGGTGTCGCGGATCGGGCCGGTCGCGCTGTCGGTCACGAGCAGCCTCACGATCAACTTCCTCCGCAAGCCGGCGATGGCCGACCTGTGGGCCCGCGCCGACCTGCTGAAGCTCGGCCGGCGCCAGTCGGTCACCGACGTCCGGCTCTACTCCGACGCCGACGGTGGGCCGGGCACAGCGGTCGTCGCCCAGGCCTCGGTCACGTACGCCATTCCGTGATCGTGGCGCGGCGGGGCGTGCGCCGGCCCCGCCGTGATGTGACGCCCGACCGCCGACTTGGGCGGCACGGTCCCGGCGCGCTGAACTGGACGACGTGCCCCGTCGATCCTCCGCCCTCCGGTTCGTGGTGCCGCTCGTCGGCAGCCTCGGCGTGGCCGCGCTGGTCGGGTGCGGGCCCGGCACGTCGAGGATCGAGGTCGCCGATGCCGTCGTCCCCGTCCCTGCCACGGCCGACACGGCGGCGATCTACCTGAGGATCACCAACGACGGCGACGCCGATGACCGGCTCCTGAAGGTCTCGACGTCCCGGGCCGAGCTGACGACGTTGCACGAGACCACCGTCGATCCCGACGGCCGCGCCACCATGGCGGGCGTCGGATCGGTCAAGATCCCGGCGGGCGAGACCGTCTCCCTCAGCCCCGGAGGGCTCCACTTGATGATGCTGCAACCCGACCGGCTCGCCGCCGGCGACACCGTGGACCTCACGCTCACGTTCGAGCAGGCCGGCACGGTGACGGTTCCGGCGACGGTGACCGACGACATCGATGACGTGGTCGGCCGTGGCTGAGCACGATCGCCGCTCGTTCCTCCGCGCCTCCGGCCTGGCAGCGCTCGGCGTCGCCGCCGGTGCCGGCCTCGTCACGGCCTGCTCCGACGACGACAGCGCCGCGCTCGACGACGACAACCTCGGCTTTGCCGGCACCGTGCTCGGGTACCCGGTGGCGAAGCCGACGATCGCGTTCACCGACACGTCCGGCGCCCCCTACGACGTGGCGGCGGAGACCGTGGGAAAGCTCACGCTGATGCTGTTCGGGTACACGTCCTGCCCCGATGTCTGCCCGGTCCACCTGAGCATCCTCGCCGACACACTGGCGGATCTCACCGGTCCGGCGTCGAAGACCAACGTCATCTTCGTCGGCGTCGACACCCAACGCGACACCCCCGAGGTGATGCGCACCTATCTCGACAAGCGCAATCCCGATTTCGTCGGCCTGAGCGCCGATCCGGCACAGCTCGACGAGGCCCTCGCCTCGATGCAGCTGCCGTCGATCATCATCGGCGAGCCCCGCGAGGACGGCTCCTACGTGGTCGAACATCCGAGCCAGATCCTGGCGTTCACCCCCGACAACGAGTGCCACATCGTGTATCCGTTCGGCATCCGCAAGGCGGCGTGGCTGAAGGATCTCCCGCGGCTCATCGACTACGAGTGGCCGGTGACGACGCGATGAGCCGGGTTCGGAGATCCGTCCTGAGCCCTCTCGGAGATCCGTCATGAGCCGGGTCGGAGATCCGTCATGAGATGGTGGTGCTCGAACGACGGCAGCAACTGGTCGTGGACGTGGAAGCCGTACATCGGGGCGTGGGCCATCGTGGCCGCTGTGGCGGTGTGGCTCTGGCGGTCGGGCGCGTTCCGCTCGGAGGTCCCGGCGCGGCGCAAGATCTCGCTGGCCCTCGGCCTCGTGCTGATCCTCGGTGGCACCGACTGGCCGCTGTCGACGCTCGGCGCAGGGTACGTCGTGTCGGCGCAGATGGTCCGGCAGGTGTTGATCGTGATGATCGCGTGCCCGCTCGTGCTCTACGGTGCACCCGAATCGCTCGGCCGCTGGCTCGAGGCGACACCCCGCCGCCGTGCCGTGCTGCGGATCGCCACCCAGCCGCTCCTGGCGCTCGTGGTGTCGGTCAGCCTGTTGTTCGCCGTGAGCGCGCCGATCCTCGTCGACCCGCTGGTGACGTCGCAGCTCGGCTCGTTTGCGCTCGACCTGGCGTGGATCAGCGCCGGGTTCCTCATCTGGATGCCGGTACAACCGCCGTCGCCGATGGTGCCGCGACTGCGGGGCCCGGTGGCGATCGTCTATCTCATCGGCGTGTCGGTCGCGCCGCTGCCGGTGGCGTTCTTCATGACCTGGTCGCCGACGCCCATCTACTCGGTGTACGAGCTGGCGCCGCGGGTGTGGGACACGTTCGACGCCCAGTCCGACCAGGAGTTGGCCGCGGCGATCTTCCAGGTGGCCGGTGGCCTGGTCATCTGGGCGCAGATCGCTGTGCGGTTCGTGCGGATGGCGGGTGGCGGCGGCGGGTCCGCCGCAGGGCCGAAATTCCGGGGCACCCTGGTGGGCGCGACCCCCGCGACCGACGGGTGATACTGGACCGATGCGCTCACCCGTCTCCGTCCATCGTCGTGTGCGCGTCGCAGTCGCGGCGTTGCTGACCGTCGCCGTCCCCGGCGCCCTGTCCGCGTGCACCGACGATTCGGGCCCGCCGGTCAAGCTCTCCGCGGAGGGCACGAAGGGCAAGACGGTCGCTGCCCGGTTCCAGTGCCAGAACTGCCATTCGGTCGACGGGGACGAGCTGACCGGCCCCACCTGGAAGGGTCTCCTCGGTTCGAAGGTCACCTTGAAGGACGGCTCGGTCACGACCGTCGACGCCGACTACCTCGTCCGCGCCGTCCGCGAGCCCAACGCCCAGCGCCGCGACGATGCGACCGGCCAGATGCCGACCTTCGACGAGGACCGTCTCAGTGACGAGGAGCTCGCCCAGGTCGTCGCCTACATCACGGACCTGAGCGCCAAGTGAGCGGACCCGGCGGACCTGTTCGGCCTGTTCGGCCCTGTTCGGTGCGTCAGGGGACGGGCCAGTAGTCGCCGGTGGTCGGGTCCTGTCGGTAGCGCACCGGCGCCTCGGGGCCGCTGATGACACGATCGAGCGCGTCGAGGAACCGATCGACGTCGGCCTCGGTCGTCGAGATCGACACGCTGGCCCGAACGGCGCCGGGGATGTTGCGGCGGTCGCCGACGACGATGTCGTGGCGATAACGCGCCGTCTCCTCGTTGGAGAGGCCGAGCAGTCGCACCAGGTAGGGGTGGGCGCAGAAGCACCCGTGGCGCACCCCGATGGCGTGCTCGGCGCTGAGCCGGGCCGCCACGAGCGGGTGGGGGAGCGGCCCGGCGGAGCCCGACCCCACGGTGCCGATCACGAACGAGCCGACGGCCAGGTAGTCACGGTCGTCGCGGTCGGGGACCTCACCCAGCACCCGGACTCCGGCGAGGTCGCGGAGGCCGACCCGCAGCCGCGTGGCGAGCGCCTCCTCGTGGGCGACGATGGCGTCCCAGCCGATGCGGGCGAACTCGTCGACCGCCGCGTGCAGCGCCACCGCACCCAGCACGTTCGGCGAGCCGGCCTCGTCGCGTTCGGGGGGATCGGTCCACAGCACCTCGTCGAGGTCGACGAGGTTCACAGCACCGCCGCCCACGAGCAGCGGTGTCCCCGTCTCGAACGTGCGGCGCGGTCCGATGAGCACGCCGGTGCCGAAGGGCGCGTACATCTTGTGGCCACTCCACGCGAGATAGTCGGCGGCCGCAGCGCCCGACGTGGCGAGGGGACGGTGGGGCGCGAGCTGCGCCGCGTCGACGAGCACCTCGGCGCCGTGCCGGTGCGCGTGGTCGATGATGCCGGCGAGCGGGGGCATCCAGCCGGTGACGTTGGTGGCGCCCGTGATGGCCAACAGGCGGGGGCGATCGGCGGTCTCGATCGCCTCGGCGACGTCCTCGGCGGCGAACTCCCCCCGCTCGTCGCACTCGACGTAGCGGATGGTCACGCCGCGCTCGTGAGCCAGCCGCTGCCACGGCAGCAGGTTGGCGTGATGCTCGGCCACAGTGGTCACGATCGTGTCGCCCGGCTCGACATCGAGTCGGTAGGCCAGGATGTTGATCGCCTCGGTCGTGTTGCGGCAGAAGATGGCGACGTCGTCGGAGTCACCCCGGCCCGCGAACTCGAGCATCGCCTCGCGGGCATCCTCGTAGGCCTGGGTGGCCACCTGCGACTTGCGGCCAGCACCCCGGTGCACGCTCGAGTACCACGGCAGGAACTCCTGGACACGGGCCGCGACCGACTCGAACGCCGCGGTCGACGCGCCGGCGTCGAGCCCCAGGTAGACGCGGTCGGTACCGTCGATGCAGGGGACGGTGAGCTCGTCGCCGACCAGCCGGGCGAGCGTCACGATGCCCGCTCGACGGCGGGTGCGAGGCTCCCACGCGTCGCCAGATCGTCGACCACGCGGGTCGCGGCGATGAGCCGATCGTCGGGAACACCCCACCCGCGGAGCAGGTCGAGGTTGGTGCGACGGGCGAGCCGACCGTCGCCCAACAGCTCCGGCACGTATCGGGCGAGGCTGTCGGTCTCGAGCACGCCGCCGAGCGCGGCGGCCCACACGATGACGCGCTCGAGCGACTCGCCGGCGGTCGCCAGGCCGATCCCCTCGGCGGCGTCGAGACACTCGGCCGCCTGGCCCAGCAGGACCATGGCGATCGGGAGCACCTCGAATCCGCCCTGCGGATCGAGGTCGTGGGTGCGCTCGGACATGATCATCTGGAGGAGTCGAAGTTCCTCCAGGTGGGTGTCGGCGGTGGCGCAGAACCAACGCCCGAACAGGACGAGACGCGCCACCACGGTGTCGGCTTCGTCGAGGCCGAGCTCGACGAAGTGGTCGTCGCTCAGGGTGCGGATGAGGCCGTAGCTCGCGGTCAGGCGTTCGATCGCGTCGCACTGCACTGCGGTGATGAGCGCGCCCTTGGACGCAAAGTACCGGTAGACCGCGCTCGGCACGGTGTCGAGCTCTTCGGCCAGCCGGGCCATCGTCAGCGCGGCGAGCCCCTCGGTGGCGACGATGTGGAGCGACGCGTCGGCGAAGCGCCGCATGCGGTGCTGCCGGTTCTGCTCGACCTTTCCTGCGCTCTTCGCCATGTCTCGGCCCCTTCTGATCGCCGACATTCTCTCACCATCGGACGGCCCCGTCGTGACCATGCGGGCGTAGGGTGGGCCCATGCGTGTCGGAGTGCCCCGCGAGATCAAGAACGCCGAGCGACACGTCGGGCTCACGCCCGCGAGCGTCCGTGAGCTGGTGGCCCACGGCCACGAGGTGGTGGTCGAGCGGCACGCCGGCGTCGGCATCGGCGCGTCCGACGCCGACTACGCCGCCGCGGGCGCGGCCCTGCACGACACTGCGGCCGAGGTGTTCGCAGTCGCCGACATGATCGTCAAGGTGAAGGAACCCCAGGCGTCGGAGCGGGCCATGCTCCGCCCCGGTCAGGTCCTGTTCACGTACCTGCATCTCGCCCCCGACCCCGACCAGACCGCCGACCTCGTCGCGAGCGGTGCGGTGTGCATCGCCTACGAGACGGTGACCGATTCCCAGGGCGGGCTGCCCCTGCTCGCCCCGATGTCGCAGGTCGCCGGCCGAATGTCCATCCAGGCCGGGGCCCACTGCCTCGAGAGTGCGCAGGGCGGCGCTGGTGTGTTGCTCGGCGGCGTCCCCGGGGTCGCTCCCGGCAAGGTCGTGGTCATCGGCGGCGGGGTCGTCGGCGAGAACGCGATCCAGATGGCCGTCGGCCTCGACGCCGACGTGACCGTGCTCGACCGCGACGTGACCGTGCTCGACCGCCTGTCACGGCGGTTCGGTTCGACGCTCCGCACCCAGTACTCGACCCGGACGGCACTCGACGACCTCGTGGTGAACGCCGACCTCGTGATCGGAGCGGTCCTCGTGAAGGGGTCGCGGGCCCCGCACCTCGTCACCGCCGACATGG